>NZ_JAFLRF010000110.1 GCF_017315705.1 Trinickia mobilis
GCCGTCTCGTTCTGATCGATGATCTTCGCGATCTCCGCATCGGCCTCGTCGCCGTACCGCGCGAACACGTCGGTGCGATAGGTCGTGTTCACAGCCGCTGCGAGCTGCGTGCCGGTATCGTTGCGCGTGTCGGCGTCGACCACCATCGACAGCCCGATGCGCAGCGGATGCGCTTCCAGCTCCTTCGGGTCGAGCGCGATCCGCACCGGCAGCCGCTGCACGATCTTGATCCAGTTGCCGGTCGCGTTCTGCGGCGGCAATGTCGCGAACGCGCTGCCCGTGCCCGCCGAGAAGCCGATCACCCGCCCGTGGTACTCGACGCTCGAGCCGTAGACGTCCGCCGTCATCGTGACCGGCTGGCCGATGCGCATCCGGCGCAGTTGCACTTCCTTGAAGTTCGCATCGACCCACACGCCGTCGAGCGGCACGATCGACATCAGCGGCGTGCCCGGCCCGACGCGCTCGCCCACTTGCACCGAGCGCTGCGCGACGTAGCCCGTCACCGGCGCCGGCAGCGTATTGCGCGCGTAGTCCAGGTAGGCGTCGCGAACCTTCGCAGCCGCGGCTCGCACGTCCGGGTGCTGCTCGATCGACGTGCGGTCGGTCAGCGCGTGGTTCGATTGCGCCTGCTGGCGAGCCGCGTCAAGCGATGCCTGCGCGGCGGCCACGGCGTCGCGCGCGTGCGAGACGTCTTCCGCCGACACCGCCCCGGTGTTCTGCACCGCGAGACGGCGCCGCAAATCGTCCTGCGCGCGAGCCAGGTCCGACTCGCGCTGCGCGACGTTCGCCGCGTAGTAGTCGTTGTTCACGTAGAGCGTGCTCACGTGGCGCACGGCCTGCCCGAGCGCCGCCTCGGCGTTCAGGAGCGCGATCCTCGAATCGGCCGGGTCCAGCGTCACGACCGGGTCGCCCTCTTTCACGATCTGCGTATCGTCCGCGTTGACCGCGTTCACCGTGCCGGTCACTTGCGGCGTGAGCTGCACGAGGTTGCCGTTGACGTAGGCGTCGTCGGTCGACTCGTGATATTGCCCATACGTGATGTAGTACACGCCATACGCCGCACCCGCGAGCACGACGCCGATGGCCAGCAACGCAAGCCACAGCTTGCGCCTGGACGAGCCGCCGGGCGGCGGCGCGTTCGGCGGGGTGCCGGCGGGGGCATCGTGGCGGTTCGATTGGGCCGAGTCCGCGCTCGTGCGGTCGGTCGTGGTGGTATCGCTCATGTCAATTCTCTAGGGAGTTTGCGAACGTGCCGGTTCAACGCGCGGCGACGACGGGGTGGGAAGGCGCAGCGGAATCCGCGCGGCGTGTTGCATCGGACGACGTGTCGACATAGCCGCCGCCGAGCGCCGACGCGAGCGCGATCTGCTGGTCGCGCCGGTCCATCACCAAGTTCGCGACGGCCTGGTCGGCCTGCAGCGCGTTCATGTCGGCGTCGAGCACGGTCAGCTGATTCGTCAGGCCGCCCTTGTACTGCGTGATCGCCAGATCGTCGGCCTGGCGCGCCGCTTGTTGCGCCGCTTGCGCATCGCCAAGCTGCACGTCGCTCGAACGGATCTGCGCGAGTTGCGTCGCGACGTTGCTCAAGGCGGTGATCAGCGTCTGGTTGTAGGTCGCGACGGCG
>NZ_JAFLRF010000111.1 GCF_017315705.1 Trinickia mobilis
GGGCGCGCCGGCGCGAAGTGCGATTTTCGAACCCAACGCCAGCCCCATGGGCGGGGCACCGGCTATGTCTATGGGTTAAATCCTATTTTGGGTGATGTGTCGTGCACATGACACATTTCCTCGATTTTGACAGTTAGCCTTCATTTCTTTCGTTTATCGTTCGTCGGTTTAAAAAGTGCCGACAGTCGCGAACGATGAACAAGAAGGCGTACCGCTTGGTGTACTCCAGGTTCCGAGGAAGGGTGGTGGCCGTTGCGGAGACGGCGAGTGCAGCGGGCAAATCGGCCGGCGGCGAAACGTGTGCGCGCCGGCGATCCATGTTGGGCGGGCTTGTTGTTGCGGCGGCTGTCGCATGGCTTGGCGCCATGCCGTCTATTGCATCCGCGCAAATTGTGCCGACGCCGGGCACGTCCACGCAGGTCATCCGGACGCCCAACGGCTTGCCCCAAGTGAGCCTCGCAAAGCCGTCTGGATCTGGCGTATCGGTCAATACGTACAACCAGTTCGATGTCCAGAAGAACGGCGCGATTCTGAACAACTCGCCGACGCTGGTTAATACACAACAAGCGGGCTACATCAACGGCAACCCGAACTTCGGGCCGGGCCAGTCGGCGCGCATCATCGTCAATCAGGTCAACAGCACCTCGCCCTCCCAACTGCGCGGCTACGTCGAGGTGGCGGGGCCTCGGGCACAAGTCGTGCTCGCGAACCCCGCGGGGATCGTCGTCGATGGCGGCGGCTTCATCAACACGAGCCGGGCGACGCTCACGACCGGGCAGCCCTATTACGGCGCGGATGGTTCGCTCGCGGGTTTCCATGTCTCGCGCGGCCTCATTACTGTCGAGGGCATGGGGCTTAACGCATCGAACGTCGATCAGGTCGATCTGATCGCGCGCGCGGTGCGGGCCAACGCGGCGATCTACGCGAAGAACCTGAACGGGGTGACGGGCACGAATCAGGTCGATCGCGACACGCTCGCCGCAACGGCGATTCAAGGCGAGGGCCCCGCGCCCGGCGTGTCGATCGACGTGAGCCAGTTGGGCGGCATGTACGCCGATCGCATCGTGCTGGTCGGCACCGAGCGCGGCGTAGGCGTTTCGAATCAAGGCGTGTTGGCCGCGCAGGCGGGTGATTTGACGTTGCAATCGAACGGTCGGCTCGTGCTCGCGGGCAAGACGAACGCGAGCGGCGACCTGAGCGTCTCGGCGCAAGACGGCGTCCGGAACAGCGGCATCACCTATGGTCAACAAGGCGTATCGGTCTCGACATCGGGCGCGTTGACCCACACCGGCACGCTCGCCGCGCAACAGAATCTGAACGTGAGCGCGCAGCGTGTCGCGTCGAGTGGTCTGCTAGGCGCCGGTGTGAACGCCGACGGCACGGTCGGCCAAGGCGGCGACCTGAGCGTCACGGCGGCGGGGCAACTCACCGCGACAGGCCAGAACGTGGCGGGTGGCAATGCGTCGCTGACGGGCGGCGGCGTCGATGTGTCAGGTTCGAAGACGGCCGCGAACGCCAACATTTCGCTGCATGCGCAGGCGGGCGA
>NZ_JAFLRF010000112.1 GCF_017315705.1 Trinickia mobilis
TCCGGGCAATGGCGACATGCAGGTGATGGGCCTCGACTCGGGGCTCGAGCGCGTGCTGTCGCAGACGCTCTCCACCAGCGCGAACCCGGGGCTCGAGCCGGGGCTGGCGCATACGCTGCTTACCGAGACGCAGAAGGCGATGCTGCGCCAGCAGAACGTGGGGCTGCCGCCGGTGCTGCTCGTGCAGCATGCGCTGCGGGCGATGCTTGCGCGGTTCCTGCGACGGAGCTTGCCGCAGTTGAAGGTGCTGTCGTATGCGGAAGTGCCGGATACGCGCACGATCAAGGTGGCGAATCTTATCGGCGGGTAGGGGTGACGCCGGAAGTGGCGGCATCACCCGCCATCATCGTTTCTTGCTTCGTGGAACACTTGCTTTAGCGGCTCAAAATCCGGGTCGAAGGAAAAGCTGGGGCGATCCGCAGAGCACATTTTGCGTATTTTCCGAGCAGTACTGCCGGAGCCTCAGCAGCGACGGCCTCCGAGTAGCGGCGATCCGGAAATCAACCTACCTGCGCAAAAGTTAGGCATGCGTGAGTCGTCGATTCTTAATGGGCTGGCCGACTCATATATAACGATATGCTCTTAGGCGCGTCCCTTCATTTTGCTAAGCTTTTGGCTCGCTGCCTTCGTTCGGTCCACCATCGCTCTTCATAAAAGGCCCGGCGGCTTGATGTCAGGATGTCTCTGATAGACTGGATTTAGGACGTCTAGGAGAATACTCGTCATGATCTTCGAAACAAAGTCTTTATATGCTTCATATTCATCAGGACTACAGCTCGCCTGCACGAAAGCCAGCGAATCATCCACTTCCTTGCCTATTGAAAGCATAAGCTCCGAGATTCTTTTCGCGACATCCTTCTTTTCGAACATGATTTCCTCTAACAATAGAATCCACTAGTCCTCATGCAGGTATTCACGCAGTTTCAGAACGAAAATCCGTGATCCTTCGTTGGCAATGCCGTGCTTGAACACAGCGCCCGACACCGGGTTGCTGTCCTCGCGTAATCCGTTCCAGGTGGATTATTCATGACGATGCAACCTGCATGTATGGTAGCTCGTTCGCTGCCTAGCAGTTTGGTCCACAAAAGAAGGTTGTGTGTGTCGTCCGCGGTCGTGCCGAATATCGCCAGATAGTTGTTCGCGAGTACCGCTTTTACTTGCAATGTATTGCCGAACTTCGATTCGCAGGCTGGCTCAGAGAACGAGATGCTGCCAGCCCCGCTGTTGCTGAATGTGAGCGCTCCCGTAAACAGGCGGTCGCCAACATAGCTGCGTATGGCGCCGTCACCGTCGATGGCGACGTTGACTGAGGCGTTTGCACCCTCGCCGTTCCATGTACCGGCGAAATTCGAGGATGCTGCGTTGGTTGAATAGGACTGTTCAGGTTGCAACGAAATAGAGACGCGCTCATCACCCGCGGGCACCTGAATTACTGTAAGCGCTAGTTTTAGCACACCGAATGCAGATTTGATGGTCGGTGCGCGTTTGTCGTGTCAGCCGACGTTCGT
>NZ_JAFLRF010000113.1 GCF_017315705.1 Trinickia mobilis
GCACGGCTTCGGGTGGACGGCATGAAATTGATCGCGAGCGGCGACAAGGTGCCGTCGTGCAGTTGCTTGAGCGACGCATCGACGCCGCCGTCCTGCTGGTCGTGCAGCGAAAAATGCGAGGCGAGCTCCCTGCGGCGTAAATCGTCGCCCCCTTGCGCGGCCACCCAGTTATTGCGCGCTTGCAGACCTGAAAATTCATGAAACGGTTGGTCGCTGCCCGGCACATAAAGCAGCTTCTTGTCGCCGCGCTCGATTTGCAGGATATCGCTGGCGGTGGAGCCGTTGATATTGAGTTTGCTGATCCTGATATCCGAGCGAAGCGGCGGCGTCGCCTGCAGATCGGCGAGTGAGGGGTTGGCCGCGTTCTGCGACCTTGTGCCGGCGGCATCGAGGGCGAGCTGGAACCCTTCGTCGGAGAGTTTCCTGTCGTTTCGCTGCTTTACCGCCGAGGCCAGATAGGCGCCCTTGAGCGCCGCCCGGTAGCGATCCTGGTTCTTGTCCCAGAAGTCGTTGAGCGAGCGTCGGGCGGTGGCGTCGAAGTCGCCATCCCGGACGATGTCCATGATTTCCGACGGCCGGATCCTGACCTCGTTATGGACGCCGAAATGCTTGGCGGACGGGCCTTCGGAATACACGCCGGCCAACGCGTTCAGGTCGCCGGGTTGCCGCCGGTTGTGCGGGCCGAAATTCGACAGCACGGTATCGGTCAAGGTCTGCGAACGGGTGGGCGGCCCATCGTGTGTCCAACCGGTCAATGCGCGCCCATCGCTTTCGGCATTGATGAACCGGTGCAGATAGGTTTTATCGGGATCGAGATCGATGCCCGCGCGCGACTTGATTTCGCCCTTGATGTAGCTCGACGCCATCTGGCGCAGATCGGGGAAATCGCGCTTCAGCTCCTGCGCGAGCGACTGTACTGTCGAGTCGGCGCCGGGTGATGCCGGCGGCGTTTGCGTGCCTCGAGACGCGATGGACACGAGAAGGGGCGCGAGGCGCCGCTTGCGCGTGAGCACCGGGCCGGCGACGGGTTGCCCGGCCGAACTTGTATCCGGCTTGCGGGGCGCGGCGGCGGGTTGCTTGCCGCCGTAATCTGTCCCGGCCCGCTCCCCGGCCGGGCGATCGAAGCGGATTGCGTCGTCGCGTGAACGCAGCGCCGCGCCGGGAGGTTTGGCGGCTGCATCCGGACGGTCGCCGTGGTTGTCGATCAATGGTTCGAGGGGGCTGCGGTTGCGTATTTCCATGATGTTTCTCACTGGTTGGGCAAGGCCGGCGCGCGCCGATTCTTACCCATTGAGTGAAAGCCGCGCCCGCGCCGGTTCCGTGCGGCGGCGGGAGGCGCGACTCAGTGCCCGACCGCCGGGATGGCGTCGAACACCTGCTGCGCCAGTTGGAGAATCTCGACGCCCATCCAGCGCCCGCAGGCGAGCAGCACGGCCGAGATCGAGATCAGCTTGACCGCGA
>NZ_JAFLRF010000114.1 GCF_017315705.1 Trinickia mobilis
CCCCGTTACTATCTTCATGCCCCGATAATCGGGGCTTTGGCCAGCCAGGCCCGGCATGATTCCCGCCCCCAGTCGCCCATGATCCGGGGGGTGTTGTCACCGGGCCTGGTGGGTGGCTGGTGATCGCTAATAGGGGCTCGGCCAAGACTTTCTTGAGGCCGTCCGTAACGTGGATGCCGAGACTCGCCACCGAGGTTGCAGGCCAATTCGTTCACTCCGCACACATTCCGATGCAAGAAAACCAACAACATGACTCCGTCGACGTCTTCGTTGGCGTCGATGTCGGCAAAGGCCAGCATCACGCCGTCGCGCTCGATCGGACCGGAAAGCGCCTGTACAACAAAGCGCTGCCCAACGATGAGGCCAAACTGCGCGCCCTCATCAACGAACTCAAAGGGCACGGCCGACTCCTGTTCGTCGTCGATCAGCCCGCTACCATCGGTGCGCTGCCCGTGGCAGTCGCCCGCGACGAAGGCATCCTAGTCGCCTATTTGCCAGGGCTGGCCATGCGCCGCATCGCCGATCTGCACGCTGGCGAAGCCAAGACTGACGCCCGTGACGCAGCGATCATTGCCGAGGCCGCCCGGTCAATGCCTCACACCTTGCGCTCGCTGCGACTGGCTGATGAGCCGCTCGCCGAGCTCACGATGTTGTGCGGCTTCGATGACGATCTCGCCGCACAAATCACACAAACCAGCAACCGCATTCGC
The DNA here is from genome assembly GCF_017315705.1 of Trinickia mobilis. Lineage (GTDB taxonomy): Bacteria > Pseudomonadota > Gammaproteobacteria > Burkholderiales > Burkholderiaceae > Trinickia_A > Trinickia_A mobilis. The sequence continues at coordinate 711 of NZ_JAFLRF010000114.1, forward strand.
GGCCTGCTCACCCAGATCCATCCCGCACTGGAACGGGTTCTGGGACCGCGACTGGACCATCCGGCGGTGCTCGACCTGCTTGAGCGATATCCGTCACCCGCCGCGCTTGCCGCGACCAGCGAGAAGACGCTTGCCAACCGCCTGACCAAGCTCGCCCCGCGCATGGGCAAGAGCCTCGCTACCGAGATCGTTCAAGCACTCAGCGAGCAAGCGGTAGTCGTGCCCGGCACACAGGCTGCGACCATCGTTATGCCGCGCTTGGCCCAACAGCTCGCCGCCTTGCGGAAGCAACGCGACGAAGTTGCCGGCGAAGTCGAACGCCTGGTGCTTGCACACCCTCTTTGGCCGGTCCTGACTAGCATGCCGGGAGTCGGCGTCAGGACCGCCGCCAGGCTCCTTACCGAAGTCGCGCACAAAGCCTTCGCTTCGGCCGCGCATCTTGCTGCCTACGCCGGCCTCGCTCCGGTCACCCGACGCTCGGGCTCGTCTATCCGTGGCGAACACCCGTCCAGACGCGGCAACAAGGTGCTCAAGAGAGCGCTGTTCCTGTCCGCGTTTGCCGCCTTGCGAGACCCGATCTCCAAGGACTATTACGCTCGCAAAATCCAGCAGGGCAAGCGCCACAATCAAGCTCTCATCGCGCTCGCAAGACGGCGTTGCGACGTCCTGTTCGCCATGCTGCGCGACGGCACCTTCTATCAACCGAAATCCGCCCCTAATGCTTGACGAATCACATAGGGGCACCCCCC
>NZ_JAFLRF010000115.1 GCF_017315705.1 Trinickia mobilis
ACTCTCCGGATGTGCCGTCGGCCCGGACTACGTGGCGCCGACCACGCAGTTCGCACCGTTTCATAACACCATCACGGCGGACTCGCAGCGCTCGACTACACCCCCGCCGCGTCTGGATAACTGGTGGACGGGATTCAACGACCCCGAACTTGTCACCGTGGTACAGCGCGCACTTGCGCAAAACCTCGACCTGAAAGCCGCTTTTGCCCGCGTCCAGCAGGCACGGGCCGCAGCCTCAGGTGCGGGAGCGCAATTGTTCCCAACCCTTGACCTGAACAGCACCGCGACAGCCGAGCATCAGAGTCTGGACAGCCCGCTCGGCTCTCTGGCCAAAGCGACTTCCCCGGGCTACAGCCGGGACCAACGGGAATACACGCTGGGCGCAGCGGCCAGCTGGGAGATCGACCTCGCGGGCGGCCTGCGGCGCAACGCGGCCGCTGCCCGGGACGAGGCTGCGGCAGCCGAAGCGGACCAGCTCGGCACCCACATTACCGTCGCCGCCGACGCGGCCGATGCCTATCTGCAGATTAGAGGGTTGCAAGCCCAACTGGCGGTCACTCAGGACCAGGTCGATACGGATGTGCATCTGCTGGAACTTGTTGAGGTGCGACAACGCGCGGGCGCAGCGGACGAGAGGGAAGTGGCGCAGGCTGAGGCACTGCTCAAGCAGGCGAGAGCAGTCGTACCGACGCTACGTACTGCGCTGGAAGCGCAACTGAACCGATTGGACGTACTGATGGGAGCACAACCGGGAACCTACGCGCGGGAACTGAGCGCGCCGGGTACGATCCCCGCTGTTCCAGCGATCGATGACCGTGTCACACCTATGGATGTGCTGCGGCGACGTCCCGACATGATTGCGGCGGAACGACGTCTTGCAGCCTCAAACGAGCGGATCGGTGCCGCGATCTCTGACTACTATCCCAAGATTTCGCTCTCCGGGGCGCTTGGATTTGATAGTACGAGCCCCAACCACTTCTTAAGCGCTCAGGCGTTCCAGCCCATTGGCTCCGGAGCGCTGCGGTGGAGACTGTTCGATTTCGGGAAAGTCGACGCTGAGGTGGCCGAGACACGCGGCGCCAACGCCGAAGCGCTGATGCAGTACCGCCAGGCGGCGCTCAAAGCAACCGAGGACGTTGAGAACGCCTTCGTGGCGCTTTCCCAAACCGAAACGCGCCTGCAGGAACTGCAGGGGGAAGTGGCGTCATTAACGCGTGCGCGCGACCTGTCTGAACATGCGTACAAGGCAGGCGCAATCACGTTGACCGACGTGCTTGACGCGGACCGCCAGCTCCTGGTCGCTCGGGACGAGCTTGACGGTACCCGCGCCGACGCGGCACGGGCCGCAGTCACGGTCTTTCGAGCGTTCGGCGGCGGGTGGGATGTTCCTCCCGACAGCCGAGTAGCAGAAGCAGCGCAAACGGCAGTGAC
>NZ_JAFLRF010000116.1 GCF_017315705.1 Trinickia mobilis
GCGACTTCCGGCCGGGGCGGAATGGCTTGCGCCAACGCGCCGATCGGCATTGTCGCTACCCCGGTGAGAATCCATGCCCTCGGTATGTTTCTTAGTGTGCGGTACGTTTTCACAAAATTCTTTGAATCGTTATCCTAAAAATAATACTGGTGTCGTTTCGAATTCTTTCCAGGCTTCGAAAATGCGAGTTCCAAGCCGAGCTGCGATGAACCGCCCCGGTAAGCCAGCCGTCTCCCCCTGGAAGCCCGGCAGCTTGATCAGTGCGGCCAGCCACGGCGGCGGCGCCGAACTCGGCATCGCCACGTGATTGTTCTCCGCGCAGAACCGCACCAGAACCCGTCGCGCTATCCATGGCTCAAGCTCTCGGGACGATGGCTTGAGCAAGCAGGCTTCGATCCCGGCCAGCACGTCAGAATCGAGGCGCAGCACAGCAGGTTCGTCATCACGCCAGTTTGAGCAATTCCATACAGAGCAAACCCGACCGTGGCCGGGTTTGCTCCCAACGACATCAGCTACTCATCTATTTTCAATTTTATCAAGGACTGCTTGAATCCCCTTCATCAGAACTTCCACTTGAGCTATCGAGGCTCCGACCCGAGTCTCGAATTCGAATGCATCAATGCCGTTGCAAACCTCGTTAAGGGCTGCATTGAGTATAAGCAATTCGTCATACCCAAGTTCGATCTCGGCGTTCTTTTCAACTCTATTGACCTTCACAATCACCTCAAGTTGTTGAAATAGTCTTTCCCGTTCTTCGGCTTAAAGGCAGTTCCACCGTCCGCAGCATTCGGATTCCGGATGACCACCACACCAGTTTTATCGTCCCAGTAAGCCGAACGCCCATTGCTCAATTGCTTGCTTGCCGAAGGGTTGCTAAGTATATTTTCTATCTGCTTTGCAAACTGTTGTTTCGTCGTTATTGAGCCGCCAAACTCATTCTGTTCAATCACATGCTTGTCGAACGCATGTCCGTTCGCAATCTGCTCTGCCGCCTGCTGGTTATTTAGCGACGCACTGTTTTTATCGATATTTGAGGCTGTAATTATGTAACCCACCAGCCCCTTGACCTGATCCGGAAGGATCTCCGTAACCAAATCACTGATCTTCTTCGCATCCGGCATCGGAGAGATCAACGAGCGGGGCTTGATGTTCGGATCAAGCTCTGTCGCATTATCGACAATTGTGCCATCGCCCTTCTGCCCGGCCTCTCCCTTATAACCCGGAATGCCCGGCGGAAGCAGTTGCGACGCACCGCCCATCATGCCCTGCATTGGGGGCGCCACCTGATTATTCTCCGCTTCTCTATCACCCGACTCGCGCGCCGTTGTCGAAGCCGAGTTTTCCCCGACGC
>NZ_JAFLRF010000117.1 GCF_017315705.1 Trinickia mobilis
CATGCTGGAGGATGCGCAGCCGGTGTGCGTGGTGAGCGCGGGGTCGGCGGCGCAGGTGCTGCCGGCGGGCACGGCGTTGCTGAGGCTGGACGAGGCGATGGCGCAGGCGTTGCTGCACACGCGTGATGCGCACAACTTGACGCGAGAGGAAACCGGCTTGAACGCGCTGCATCCGGCCTATGTGATCTACACCTCGGGTTCGACCGGACGGCCCAAGGGTGTCGTCGTTCAGCATGCTGGCTTAAGCAATCTCGCCATCGCACAAGGCCGGTCGATCAACGTCGACGAGCACAGTCGCGTTTTGCAATTTGCGTCATTCAGTTTCGATGCCTGCATCTCTGAAATTGCAATGGCGCTCTGTTACGGCGCCAGCCTGATCCTTGCTCAACGCGACGAATTGCTATTCGAGAAGTCACTGGCAAGGCTGTTTGATCAGCATCAGATTACGCACGCCACGCTTCCTCCCGTTGTCGCTAGCACATTGCCGGCCGAAATGGATTTGAGCAGGCTGACAGCGCTTCTGGTTGCGGGTGACGCAATGCCAACATCCCTGATTCAACGTGGGTTTGCGGAAGGCGTGCTCATCAACGCCTACGGACCGACGGAAGCGACAGTCTGCGCGACTCAGCATCGCGTTTCGCATCTTGATCGAGAGCAGGTCGCGATAGGCCAGCCGTTGAGCAACACGCAGGTGTATGTGCTCGACGGGCGGCTGCAGCCGGTACCGGTGGGGGTGGCGGGTGAGCTGTATATCGCGGGGGCGGGGCTCGCGCGCGGCTATCTGGGCCGGGCGGAGCTGACGGCCGAGCGCTTCGTGGCGAACCCGTTCGGCGCGCCGGGCAGCCGGATGTACCGCACGGGGGACGTGGCGAAGTGGCGCCCCGAAGGGGTGCTCGACTATCTGGGACGCGCGGACGACCAGGTCAAGCTGCGGGGGTTCCGCATCGAGCTGGGCGAGATCGGGGCGGTGCTTGCGCGTCAGTCCGGCATCGCGCAGGCGGTGGTGCTGGTGCGCGAGGACCAGCCGGGCGAGCGTCGCCTGGTGGGTTACGTGGTGGGTCAGGAAGGCACGTTGCTGGATCCGCAGTCGCTGCGCCGCGCGCTGGGCCGGGAGTTGCCGGAGTACATGGTGCCGGCGGCGATCGTGGCGCTGGGCTCGCTGCCGCTGACGCCGAACGGCAAGCTGGACCGCCGGGCGCTGCCGGCGCCGGAGTGGAAGGGCCGCGAGTACGAGGCGCCGCAGGGGGAGACGGAGACGCTGATCGCGCAGATCTGGGAGCAGGTGCTGGGCGTGGAGCGCG
>NZ_JAFLRF010000118.1 GCF_017315705.1 Trinickia mobilis
GCCGCCGCCACCATCCCTTGCGCGAGACCCGGTGCGCAATGAAGCCGCACCCGCCCCGCCGGCGAGACGCTGGCGCTGCGGGCCTCGTCGGTCGCCGAATCGATGTCGGCAAGTATTGCCTTAGCGCGCTCGTAAAAGCGCTCCCCGGCCTCGGTGACGGCCAGGTGACGCGTCGTGCGATGCAGCACCACGGCCTGCAACTGTTGCTCGAGCGCGGACACAGCGCGCGAAATCTGCCCGGCAGTGGCATTGTTTTCGTTTGCCACAGCGGTAAAGGAGCCCGTTTCGACTACGCGCACGAAAATGCGCATACCGGTAACGATGTCTGCCATGGTGGTTCTCCGGTAATGCGAGTACGAATTATCGAAGAATTGTGTCCGGCGGAAATCGATAACCGTTGAACGAAAGCGGCGTCTGGGCCGGCGACGAAACGGAGACGGAACCTCTGTCCATGCCCCATTATATTCGTCGCCCCCCGGCATCAACTTGGCAATTTCAGTTGCATGTCGTCCGTATCATTGAGCTTTTGGGAAGGAATCAGCCCTTAGCGTTTCCGTCGCCGCTAAGTCGCTCAGCACCGTATTGGAAATTGAGCTGTCCGGATTCGACAAATTCGCTACCTGGAACTTCGACAATGGCGACGTGGATGTAAGGAATTGGTGATCCAATCGTCTCATGAACAATCTGGATCAGCTCCTGGGCTAATTCATGCTTCGCCTCTGGGGAGACTCCAGTATGGATATTGCAATGGATAAAGGGCATAGGTATCTCCTGTGAGCGAATCTCAAGACTGCGCCCGCTTAAGTGCGGCTTCGCCAGCAAGGTCCTCGCCGTTCGGGCCGGCCACATAGTCAGGAAGAATCGCGCCACCCTCCATGAAGTTGCCGCCTGCATGTTCGTTGACCAACACCAGGATCGAGCCAACAGGGGCTCCCGTGATGCGGCTCACTGCCTCGGTAATGCGCGTACATAGCTGCTCGCGTTGCTCGTCACTGCGGCCACGCCGAATGTCACATCGAATATAAGGCATAGATCTATCCTTCTGGTACAGAACCGTTAACTATTCAGCTAACCGTGGTGGTTCATGGCTTGAGGTCCTCGAACGCCGCGCGTACCGAGCCCAAGCCGTGAATTTGAGCCTCGAAGACGTCGCCCGGGCGCACGGCGGCCATCGGGCCCAATGCGCCGGTCAGCACGATATCGCCGGCCGCCAGCCCGCGTCCGA
>NZ_JAFLRF010000119.1 GCF_017315705.1 Trinickia mobilis
TTGCCGTCCGCGCCGCCGATGTCCTTCACCGCGAACACGCCGGTCAGAAGCGCGCCGACGATACCGCCGATGCCGTGCACGCCGAACGCGTCGAGCGAGTCGTCATAGCCGAGCTTGCCCTTCAGCCACGTTGCCGACCAGAAGCAGATCACCCCTGCCGCAATGCCGATCACGAACGCGCCCGTCACGCCGACGTAGCCCGAAGCCGGCGTGATCGCCACGAGACCCGCCACCGCGCCCGACGCAATGCCCAGCGCCGACGGCTTGCCCTTCGCGATCCACTCCGCAAACATCCAGGCGAGCGCGGCGAGCGCCGTGGCGACTTGCGTCGTCAGCATCGCGAAGCCCGCACGGCCGTCCGCCACCACAGCGGAGCCGGCGTTGAAGCCGAACCAGCCCACCCACAGCATCGCCGCGCCCATCAGCGTCAGCACCAGGTTGTGCGGCGCCATCGCTTCCTTGCCGTAGCCGACACGCTTGCCGAGCACCAGGCAGCACACGAGACCCGCGATGCCGGCATTGATGTGCACGACCGTGCCGCCCGCGAAGTCGAGAATGCCTGCCGTAGCCAGCCACCCCGTCGGTTCCCACACCATGTGCGCGATCGGCGAGTAGACGACGATCGACCACAGCGTCATGAACACCAGCATCGACGAGAACTTCATGCGGTCGGCGAACGCACCGGTGATCAGCGCCGGCGTGATGATCGCGAACGTCATCTGATAGACGAAGTAGACGGTCTCGGGGATGGTCGGCGCGAGGTGGCTCACCGTCAGCGTCGTCGCCTTGTCGCCGTGGATGTAGTTCATGCCGGCGAGGAACACGCGCGAAAAGCCGCCGATGAACGAGTTGCCCGGCGTGAACGCAAGGCTGTAGCCGATCACCGTCCAGACCACCGTCACGACACAGGTGATCGCGAAGCTCTGCATGACGGTCGCGAGCACGTTCTTCTTGCGGACCATGCCGCCGTAGAAGAGCGCGAGCCCCGGGATCGTCATGAACAGCACGAGCGCGGTGGACGTCAGCATCCAGGCGGTGTCGCCCGAATTGATCTTCGAGGAGTCGACCGAGAACGGCGCGGTCGGCGCGGCGGGCGCGGCCGCGGCCGATGCCGCCGATGCGTCAGGCGCGGCTGCGGCGCTGGCCGCCGGGGCGGCCGAAGCGTCCGCCG
>NZ_JAFLRF010000012.1:0-94794 GCF_017315705.1 Trinickia mobilis
TCGGCCCAGTCGGGCGCCGGCCAGTGGCCGCTTTCGGCAGGCAGGCTCTGCGCCGTCGCGAACTGCTGCGGCTGCGACATCTGCTTGTCGCTATGGATGCCCGCGTAGTTCACGCAGGCCGACAGCACCGCCACCAGGATCGCCGACAGCCCCACTTTCACTGCACGGATACCGCTGCCGGGTCTAATAATCTGCACCTTCATTCTCTGACCTGTCAGATTAATGAGTAAAAAAAGGGAGCGCCACCGCGCTCACTCTCCAATGAACTTGTTAAGCAGGCGGCCCAGTTCTTCGAACTCCGCCTTCGTGAATTTCCTCAGCCGCGCGTTCAGCACTTCCGGCGCGATCTTCGGAATCTCGGCCGCGACTTCTTCGCCCTTCTCCGTCAACACCAGGTTGACCACCCGGCGATCGTCCACGCTGCGCGAGCGTTCCAGCAACCCCTTCGCTTCCAGCTTGTCGAGCATCCGAGTCATCAGGCCGGTGTCGATGGACAACATCTTCGAGAGCTCGAACGGCGTGGTGGCCAAGCCGCTCTGCATCGCGCGGAGAATGCCCATCTGCTGGCTGGTGATGTCGAGCTCCTTGAGCGCCGCATCCATTTCCGCAACGATCAGGTTGCGCGCCTTGGTCAGCATGAACCCGACGCTTTGCGTCAGCGAGAAATTTTCGGTCGTGTAGTGCTTCATGGCGCGTCCTCGGTGTGCGTGACGTGAACAATAACTGCAACGTCAGATTCTGTCAAGATAATTTTTGCGATTGCTTCCCGTTCGCGCGGCGCGTCCCTTGCTTGCGCTCAGTGACCGCCCGCGCCCGCTGCGTTCGCTGCTCCGTCCTTGCCGGGCTTGGTCACCCAGATAAGGGGAATGATCACGACAAAGATTACCGCCGACAGCCAGAACACATCGTTCAGGCCGAGCATCGACGCCTGCGCGTTCAACTGCGTTTCGAAAAAAGCCTGCGCTTTGAAGAGACTCGCGTTCAGCGTCGTCTGAATACCGGCGAGCGCGTGCACATAGGCCGGATTGTTCACGCTGGTCTGCTCGGCGAGCCGCGCATGGTGCAGGATCGTCCGGTCGTTCCAGATGTTGCTGATGAGCGACGTGCCCGCCGCGCCGGCGAAGATCCGCACGAAGTTCGACAGACCCGCGGCCGCCGGGATCTTCTCGGGCGGCAAGCCCGACAGGATGATCGCCGTGAGCGGCGTGAAGAACAGCGCCATCGGGATGCCCTGCAGCAGCGTCGGGAGCACGAGCGTGTGGGGGTCGACGCCCGTCGTGTACCACGAGCGCATCAGGAACACGCCCGCAAAGCCGAGGAACGCGAGTGTCGCCAGCACCCGCATGTCCGATTTCGGCATGATCTTGCCCATCACCGGCGCAAGGAGCACGGCGAAGATGCCGAGCGGCGCCGTCACGAGCCCCGCATCGACGGCCCGGTAGCCCAGGAACTCCTGAATCCAAGTCGGCAGAATCACGAGGTTGGCGAAGAAGACCGCGTACGCGACTGATATCGCGACGGTGCCGCCCAGGAAGTTTCGTCCGGTAAACAGACGCAGGTCGACGATCGGCTTGGCCTCGGTCAGCTCCCAGATCAGGAAGAACACAAAAGCGATCAGCGCAACGATCGTGAGCACCCAGATCACGGGCGACTCGAACCAGGCGAGATCCTTGCCCTTGTCCAGCATGATTTGCAGCGCGCCCACCCAGACGATGAGCGAGATGAGCCCGACCTTGTCGACCGGCAGCTTGCGCGACGGCGTTTCGCTCTTGCGGTAGAGCGCCCAGATCACCGCAGCGGCGAAGAGGCCGACGGGTACGTTGATATAGAAGATCCACGACCAGCTGTAGTTGTCGGTGATCCAGCCGCCCAAGGCCGGCCCGGCGATCGGCCCGACCGTTGCGGTCATCGCCCACAGCGACAGCGCGCTCGAGCTCTTTTCCCGCGGAAACGAAGCGAGCAAGAGCGACTGCGACAGCGGCACCAGCGGCCCGGCCACCGCCCCCTGCACGATACGCGCCGCGAGCAGCACGGGCAGGCTGGGTGCGAAGCCGCACGCCGCGGACGACAGCACGAACAGCAGGATCGCGGCCACGAAGAGCTTGACCTGCCCGACCCGCTGCGTGAGCCAGCCGGTCAGCGGAATCGAGACCGCGTTGGCCGCGGAGAACAGCGTGATGACCCACGTGCCTTCGTCGACCGACACGCCGAGGTCGCCGGACAGCGTCGGGATCGCGACGTTGGCGATCGACGAATCCAGCACGTTCATGAAGGTCGCGAGGGCCACGGCGAACGTGCCCAGTGCGAACTGCCAGCCAGTCAATAGTGCCGGAGCGCTCGCGTGTTTCGGCGGGTTCATGTTGCGTCCTTTGAAGGGTTGGGCGGCCGGCTGTCCTGAACCCGGCGCTATTTCTCTGATAAGTCAGATATTTAGGTAAAAAAAATGACTCATCCATCCAGCAACTTGCCGAGGAGACGGAACAAGGTCGCGAATTCCAGCGAGGTAAAGCCCGACAAGCGCCGGTTCAACACTGCCGGCGCAATCTCCGCGATCCGCGTGGCGGCATCCCGCCCCGCTTCGGTCAGTGCCAGGTTGACCACCCGCCGGTCCAGGCTGTTGCGAGCCCGGCGCACGAGACCCTGCCTTTCCAGACGGTCGACCACTCGTGAGACGAATCCCGGATCGGCTCCCAGCAGCTTGGATAGTCCAGCCGGCGAGCGCGCTATGCCCCGCGATAGGAGGAGCAGCGCGCCGACCTGCGAACTGGTGACGCCTGTGCCCGAGAGCGCGACCTCCATTTCCGCAATGAGCAGGTTGCGGGCTTTGCTCAGCGCGTGGTCGACGCTGTGGAACGCAAAAAAACTGTCTTCGCTGTAATGGCTCATAACTGATCTCTCTGTTTCTGATTTTTACTATATCTGCCTTTGCAGATATATGCAAAGATTTTTTCCGGGACGGCGGAACCCGGCCAGGATCAAGCCGGCGCGAGCGCGAGCCGCATCGACGCGTTTGCGCCGCATTTGCGGCCGATGCTATCGTTGCCGCATCAAGATCACCCAGGAAACGAAATCGTCATGCTGATGCTCGAAGCACGCGACCGCGCCATGCTGCACGGCGAGTTCGGAGCCGGCGTCGCGCTGGCGATGCGCATTGTCGCGCGCACCGGGAACGTGATGAACGCGCCCAACCTGATCGACGTCTCGTCGGCCCATATCGACGGCTGCCTGTATCACGGGCCCGTGAGCCTGGACTTCGTCGAACGCTTCGTCGCAAGCGGGACCCGCGTCGCGATACCGGCCACGTTGAACGTCGGCTCGCTCGATCTCATCCACCCCGAGCTTTTCCACGGCGCCGCGAGCGTGCGCCAAGCCGCGGAGCGCTTGATGAAGGCCCACATCGAACTGGGCTGCGAGGCGAGCTTCACCTGCGCGCCCTATCAGTTGCAGCACCGCCCGAAGCTGGGCGATCAAATCGCCTGGGCGGAATCCAACGCGATCGTGTTTGCCAATTCGGTGCTGGGCGCGCGCACGAGCCGCTATGGCGATTTCCTCGATCTCAGTGCAGCCATCACCGGCCGCGCGCCGTACGCGGATTTGCATGTGAAGGAGAATCGCGCGGCGCGCATCGTGTTCGCAGTTCCCGATTTCGCCACGCTGCCGGGCCGAGACGTGTTCTTCGCTGCGCTCGGCCTGCTGCTGGGCAAGGAAGCGGGAGCCACGGTGGCCGCCGTCGTCGGCCTGCCCGCAGATACCACCGAGGACGAACTCAAAGCGCTCGGCGCCGCGGCTGCATCGAGCGGTGCGGTTGCGCTGTTCCATGCGGTGGGCATCACCCCCGAAGCGCCTACACTCGACGCCGCCACGCAAGGACAGCAACCGCTCAAGACCGTGCACGTCTCGCTGGAAGACCTCGTGTGCGTGCGTCGACGGTTGAACCAAGCACAAGCCGGCGATCCGCTCGTCGCGGTGAGTCTCGGCACACCGCATTTCTCCGTCGCCGAATTCGATCGGCTCGCCGCGCTGTTTGCACAGTATCCGGGCGAGCCGCGGTGCGACTTCTACGTCAATACCAGCCGCTTCATTCTGTGGCAACTGGAAGCATCGGGAATCGCGAATCAGCTTGCCGCGCGCGGCGTGCAGATCGTCGCCGATACGTGCACTTACATCACGCCCGTGATGAAGAGAATGAGCGGGCTCGTCATGACGAACTCGGCGAAGTGGGCGCACTACGCGCCCGCTAATATCGGCGTGTCGGTGGCGTACGGCAGCATGGAAGAATGCGTGCGCTCCGCATTCGAAGGAAAGGTGCGCTTCGATGAACCCGTCCTTTGATACCGGAGCAAGCGCGAACCGCGACGGCAAGCAGACTGTGATCGTGCGCGCCGAGGCGTTGGCTTCAGGAAGCGCTTCGGGGCCGAAGATCTTGCTTGCCGAGCCGCTGAGTTTTTGGGGAGGCTACGACGCCGCCCGGGGCCTGATTGTCGAACAGACTCACCCGGCGTTCGGCCGCAGTCTCGCCCGCACGATCATGGTGATGCCGCACGCGAAAGGATCGAGTTCGAGCAGCAGCGTGCTCGCCGAAGCGATTCGAAACGGCACCGGCCCCGCCGGCATCGTCCTGCGCGAGCGCGACCTGATCATTGCGATCGGCGTGATCGTCGCGGGTGAGTTGTATGGCTTGTCGGTGCCGCTTGTCGTAGTGGGAGATCGGGACTTCGACACCGTCTGCGGCGAAGGCGCGACGATAAGCATCGACGCGCCACGCGAAAACGGACCCGCGCTCGTCACGCTGACAAGGTAGCCGCCAACGACGCGGCGATCCGCTCGACGTCGCTTTCGCTCGTGCGCCAATTCGAGAATGCGGCGCGCAATGCCCACGTCCCCGCATAGACCGTGCTCGTGATGAACACATCGCCGCGGTCGCGCACCGCCCGCATGAACGCATTCACGCGTTCCTCGGTCGGGTTCCCGGCGAGCGTGAAGCAGACCACGTTGAGCCGTGTCGGCGCAAGCAATTTCAATCCGGGCAACGCGGCAATCCGCTCGCCCAATTGCTGCGCGAGACGGATGTTGCGCTGGACGATCTCGGCATGCCCCGCGCGCCCGTACGCGGTCAGCGAAAACCACGTTGCCAGCGCGCGCAGCCGGCGCGAGTTTTCCGGCGTCAGATGGACGAAATCGGGGTTGTCGCCCGGCGTGCCGAGATAGGCCGCGCTGTTCTGAAAGACGCGCACTTGCAGATCGCGCCTTCGGCTGAACTGCACGGCGGCGTCGTACGGCACGTTGAGCCACTTGTGCAGATCGACGCAAATCGAATCCGCTTCGTCGATGCCTTGGGTCAGCGCCGCGTGCTCCGGCGACAGCGCCGCAAACGCGCCGAACGCCCCATCGACATGGAGCCAGAACGAATAGCGCGACTTCAGCGCGGCGATGGCCGCGAGATCGTCGAAATCGACCGTGTTCACAGTGCCCGCATTCGCGACCACGATGACCGGCTCGCCTTGCAGTCGATCAAGCGCGGCTTCGAGAGCGGCCGGATCGACGGCTTCGCGATCCGGCCGCGTCGCGATCTTTTGCACCGCTTTGCGTCCGATCCCGAGCATCGACAGCGCCTTGTAGATGCTCGAATGCGGCGCGCCCGACAGCACGTGAATCCGCGGCAGCGCTCCGACGCCCTCTTCGGCGATGCTCAGGCCACGCTGCTCTCCAAGCCACTCGCGCGCGATCGCCAGCCCGACGAAGTTCGACATCGTCGCGCCGCTGACCAGCACGCCGCGTTGCGCATCGGAGAAGCCGAACAACTGCCGCAACTGCGCGACCGTTTCGCGTTCGAGATCGGGCGCGGAACTGTCGATGCCGGCGGTTGGGTTTTGGTCGTAGACGCTCGTCAGCCAATCGCCCGCAATCGCGGCAGGCGTTGCGCCGCCCGTCACGAAGCCGAGATACCGGGGACCCGCGCTGCCCGAGAAGCCCGGCGCCCAGCGTGCGGCGAACGCCGCGATCGCACCTTCAAGGCCGCTGCCGTGCTCGGGCAGTGGTCTTGAAGATGCCGCGTGCGGCGCGATTGCGACGGGCCGCAACGCCACGTCGTTCAATGCATCAACCGCGTGCTCGAGCGTCCGTGCGAGCAAGACGTCGAGATTGACGAGATCGTGTGAGAGTTTCGCGTCCATACGCTTCCATATGAATGATCCGGCGACGAGCGGCTTTCTGACCGCTCCTCGCCGGACTGAATGTGCACTGAGCACCGGGAAGAGAAGGTAACGCGAAGAATATCAGCGCCTCGCAAGCGGCGCTGAAGCGCCGCTTGTCGACATTCGACAGCGAGGTCAGCCGCGATAGCGCGGAGCCGCATGCTCCTGCGCGAAATTCGGCTGCATCGCACGGCGCGCGGTTTCGAACGCGTCCCACTGGCTGGCGTCGTGCAGCGGCGGAATCGTCACGCGCTCGCGCCGGTCGAAGCCGACCAGCGCGGCGTCGACGAGCTCGTCCACCTCCATCAGGCCTGAAAACGTGTTGATGTCGATGCCCGAGCGCTCGAAGATCTCGGTGCGGGTCGCCGCGGGCAGCACGGCTTGCACGTACAGCCCTTTGGGTCCGAGTTCTTCTTGCAGCGACTGCGAGTACGTCAGCACATACGCCTTGGTCGCCGAATAAACGCCGGACGGCGCTTCCGGTATGAACGCCATCACGGACGCGATGTTGATGATCGAGCCTTCGCCCTTCGCCACGAAACGCGGCACGACCGCTGCCGCAAGACGCGTCACTGCAGTCACGTTGAGGCGAATCAGCCGGTCCTGCACGTCGGCGTTCGTACCTTCGAGCCCGCCCGCCGCCGAAGCGCCCGCGTTGTTGACGAGCAGCCCGATCTGCTCGTCTTCGGAGAGCCGCGTTTCGACGCGGCGCAGATCGGCCGCATCCGTGAGGTCCGCCTGGATGATGTCGATCGCGACGCCGGTCTCTTCGCGCAGCCGCGCAGCGAGCGCTTCCATGCGCTTGCGATCGCGCGCGACCAGCACGAGGTCGTATCCGCGGCGCGCGAGACGGTCCGCGTAGGTCGCGCCGATTCCGGAAGACGCGCCCGTAATGAGCGCCGTGGTAATTGCCTGCTTCGTCATACGTGGTCCCTATGGTGGAGTAGAACGCGATGTCGACCGCCGACTTTTTAATGGTCAACATCATCAATACGATGATGTCGATGATGATAAACGTAATCTATCGTGTCAACCAGAAAATTGGGGTCGCGATGGCACCCGGTCGAAAGCAGGTCGCGCGCAATCGTGTGCGATAAGCGTCTACGCGCTCACATCAGGCCCGCGCAGACCGCCGCCACGATTCGCGGCCTGAACCCATGTCCTGCGCGAACGCGTTGAGGCGCACGGCGGAGGTCGCGTCCTGCGATTCGAGCCCTGCCTCGTTGATGACCGTGACCGTCTGCGGAATGTCGCGCAGCGCTTGCGGCGTCTTTGCGCCGACCGTCGAGGGTTGTGCTGAACAAATGAGAATCGATATCATTTCACGCCCTCCATATTGTTTCGACTTTTGAAAGATGCCGACTCAGTGCCGCCGTTTGATCGATTCAAAATGAAATAAGTTGATAAGTACTTTGTTTTTAAACCGCAATATTCAGCGGATTGAATATCAGCGACACCGCTTTGCGGCGCACGAGAGAACCAGCGACGCCCGCCCCCGCGTGGCGTAAAATACGCGCTTTCCCGCTCTCCCCTCCCGATAATGACGCTCGCCTCCACCCTCGAGATCATCGCCGAACTGAAAGCCGGCCGGATGGTGATCCTGGTCGACGAAGAAGACCGCGAAAACGAGGGCGACCTCGTTCTGGCCGCCGATTACGTCACGCCGGATGCGATCAATTTCATGGCCCGCTACGGCCGCGGCCTGATCTGCCTCACGCTGACGCAAGAGCGCTGCAAGCAGTTGAACCTGCCGCTCATGACCTATAAGAACGGCACGCAATACGGCACCGCGTTCACGGTCAGCATCGAGGCCGCCGAAGGCGTGACGACCGGCATCTCCGCCGCCGACCGCGCCCGCACGATCGCCACGGCCGTCGCGCACGACGCGCGCGCCGAGCACATCGTGCAGCCGGGCCACGTGTTCCCGATCATGGCGCAGCCGGGCGGCGTGCTCGTGCGCGCGGGCCACACCGAAGCCGGCTGCGATCTGACGGCGCTCGCGGGCCTGACGCCCGCCGCGGTGATCTGCGAAATCATCAAGGACGACGGCACGATGGCGCGCCTGCCCGACTTGCTCGAATTCGCGAAACAGCACGGGCTCAAGGTCGGCACCATCGCCGATCTCATCCATTACCGCAGCCGCACCGAGTCGATCGTCGAGCGCGTCTGCGAGCGCACGATGCAGACCGCGCACGGCGCGTTTCGCGCGGTGATGTATCTCGACCAGCCGAGCGGTTCGCCGCACCTCGCGCTCGTGCGCGGCACGCCGTCGCCGGAACGCGAAACGCCGGTGCGGGTGCACGAGCCGCTGTCGATGCTCGATTTGCTCGAAGTCGGCGCGTCGACGCACTCGTGGACGCTCGACGCCGCGATGCGCGAGATCGCCGCGCGCGATCTGGGCGTCATCGTGATGCTCAATTGCGGCGACTCGAAAGAACATCTGATCGACGTGTTCAAGGCGTTCGATCAGAAAGACAAGGCCGCCGAACTCAAGCGCCGTCCGGTCGACTTCAAGACTTACGGCATCGGCGCGCAAATCCTGCGCGAGCTTAACGTCGGCAAGATGCAGGTGCTGTCGAACCCGCGCCGTCTCGGCAGCATGTCGGGCTATGGCCTCGAAGTCACAGGCTTCATCCCGATGCCGGGCAGCGAGGCCAAGAACTGCGACACGGCGCCCGAGTCATCGGGCTCGCACGCCTGATCGATTTCTCAACGCACACTCGCGCACTCAACCAACAACCACGGACCTTTTATGGAAATCGGACAATATCAACCGAACCTCGACGGCGACGGCCTGCGCGTCGGCATCGTGCAAGCGCGCTTTAACGAACCGGTGTGCAACGGCCTCGCCGATGCGTGCATCGAAGAACTCGAACGGCTTGGCGTGACCGGCGAAGACGTGCTTCTCGTCACCGTGCCGGGCGCGCTCGAAATTCCGCTCGCGCTGCAAAAGCTCGCCGAAAGCGCTCAGTTCGACGCGCTGATCGCGCTCGGCGCCGTGATCCGCGGCGAGACGTATCACTTCGAACTCGTGTCGAACGAGAGCGGCGCCGGCATCACGCGCATCGGTCTCGACTTCGGCATTCCGGTGGCGAACGCGGTGCTCACGACCGACACCGACGAGCAAGCCGTCGCCCGCATGACCGAGAAGGGGCGCGACGCCGCGCGCGTGGCAGTCGAGATGGCGAACCTCGCGGTCGCGCTGGAACAGCTCGGCGGCGACGACGATGAAGATGAAGACGAGGACGAAGAAGAGGAACAGGCATGAAGAGCGCTCGCCGACGTTCCCGCGAACTCGCCACGCAGGGTCTGTATCAGTGGCTTTTGTCGGGGGCGAACTCGGATGAGATCGACGCGCAGTTGCGCGGCGCGCAGGGTTTCGACAAAGCCGACAAGGCGCATCTCGATGCGATCCTGCACGGCGTGATCCGCGATTCGGCCGCGCTGTCGGCCGATCTCGCGCCTTGCCTCGACCGCCCGATCGAACAGCTCTCGCCCGTCGAGCGGGCGGTGCTGCTCGTCGCGGCATTCGAGTTCAAGAATCATCTCGACATTCCGTATCGCGTCGTCATCAACGAAGCTGTCGAGCTGGCGAAGACCTTCGGCGGCGCGGACGGCTACAAGTACGTGAACGGCGTGCTCGACAAGCTGGCCGCCAAGCTGCGCGTCGCCGAAACGCAGTCGGGGCGCGGCAACTAAACTCGGCACGACCCGGCGGACCGCGTTTCGCCGCCGCCGGCGGCGCCCTTCTCCCGCCGGCTTTTGGATTTGGAAATCAGCATGAACAACGCGTCCGAACCCCTCGTGCGTCTCGCCGCCCGAGTCGACGCCATTGCGCCCTTCTACGTGATGGAGCTCGCGAAGGAAGCCGCGGAGCTCGAAATCGCGGGGCGCGACATCATCCACATGGGCATCGGCGAGCCCGATTTCACGGCGCCCGAGCCCGTGATCGAGGCTGCTGCCAGCGCGCTCAGGCGCGGCGTCACGCAGTACACGGGGGCGCTCGGCATCGCGCCCTTGCGCGAAGCGATCGCGGCGCACTACGCGCAGACGCATGGGCTGCGCATCGATCCTGCGCGCATCGTCGTGACGGCGGGCGCGTCGGCTGCACTTTTGCTCGCCTGCGCGGCGCTGGTCGACCGTGACGACGAAGTGCTGATGCCCGATCCGTCCTATCCGTGCAACCGTCACTTCGTGGCCGCCACCGAGGGTCGTGCCGTGCTCGTCCCGAGCGGGCCTGCGGAACGCTTCCAGTTGACGGCCGCCGACGTGGAAAGCCGCTGGAACGAGAAAACTCGCGGCGTGCTGCTCGCGTCGCCGTCGAACCCGACCGGCACATCGATCGAACCCGGCGAGTTGAAGAAGATCGTCGAGGCCGTGCGCGCACGCGGCGGCTTCACGATCGTCGACGAGATCTACCAAGGGCTCAGCTATGATGCGCGGCCGGTGTCGGCGCTGTCGTTCGGCGACGACGTGGTGACCGTCAACAGCTTCTCGAAGTACTTCAACATGACCGGCTGGCGTCTCGGCTGGCTCGTCGTGCCGCCCGCGATGATCGGCGCATTCGAAAAGCTTGCGCAGAACCTGTTCATCTGCGCGTCGGCGCTGGCCCAGCATGCGGCGCTCGCGTGCTTCGAGCCCGATACGCTCGCGATCTACGAAGCGCGGCGCCTCGAATTCAAGCGCCGCCGCGACTACATCGTGCCGGCGCTCCAGTCGCTCGGCTTCGGCGTGCCGGTCACGCCCGACGGCGCGTTCTACGTCTACGCGAATTGCACAGGCGTCGCGCATCCGGCCGCCGGCGACAGCGGCGCGCTCACGAAGGCGATGCTGCACGACGCCGGCGTCGTGCTCGTGCCGGGCATGGATTTCGGCACCAGCGCGCCGCATGAGTACATCCGACTTTCCTACGCGACCGCGTATGCGCGGCTCGAAGAAGCGGTCGAGCGGTTGCGCAAGCTGTTTGGGCGCGCGTAAGAACTTCCTGCACAGCGGCTACTCGAGTCGACACCAAAAAAGAAGAAGGGCACCCTCGGGTGCCCTTCTCTCTTTCAACCATGCGCTTGCAACTTAAGCCCCAAACTCCGGCCCCGAGTTGTGCTTAGGCGTCGACGCGTTCGCACTCGCGTCGTCCTGATCCGCAGCTGGCGACGAAGCCGCAGCCGTCTTCGCCGCAGCGATCGCATGCGCGTTGTCGAGCGACACCTGCACCCGCTTGTTCGTCGCGGCCGCCGCCTGCTGCTGCGGCGGCGCCTGCGGTGCGTTGATCGGCACCTTGCGGCCGCGCGCCACGTCGCGCAGGCGGTCGCGCTCGGCCATCACCTTCGCTCCGTAGCCGCCGTCGTCCTGCGACGTCGAGCCGACGTACAGACGCAAGCCGCCCAGCAGCGAACCGCCGCGCGCGATGCAGTCCTTCAGCACCAATGCGCCGACCTTGATGTTCGTCATCGGCTCGAGCGCAGCGCTCGTGCCGCCGAAGTACTGGAACTTGTCCGAATGCACCTTCGCCATCACTTGCATCAGGCCTTGCGCGCCGACGCCGCTTTCCGCATACGGATTGAAACCGGATTCGATCGCCATCACCGCGAGCAGCAGAAGCGGATCGAGGCCGACATCACGGCCGGTCTCGAATGCCGCCTTCACGAGATCGCCGATAGGCTCTTGCGCGACCCGATAGCGGCGCGCCAAGTAGTTCGTGACCAGATTCTGTTCGGCCGTCGACGCAAACGCGTGATTGTTGCGCGCATCGGGCGCGACACGCTGCGACGGGATCAGGTTAGCCAGCATGCCGACGGTCGGCGGCTGGGTATGCATATCGAAGCTGTTCGGAGCCTGATAGTTGAGGCCGCTTTGGCCGGTGCCGTCGAAGGCGCCGTCGTAGCGGGTGTTGTCGGCGGCGGGGCCGTTCGAGCTCAGCGTTTCGTCGGTGCCGTTGGCCGGCCCAAAGGCGGGCAGCGGATGGCCGCTCAACAGCCGCGCCGGTCCGGCCTGGACGGCCGCGGAAATGACCGGCATCAGCTTCGCGGCGAGCGGGGTGCGCACGTTGGGCAACAGCCACAGCGCGAGCGCAGTAAGTACAGCAAAGCCGCCGACGATGCTGAATAGGTGGTGACTGACACGCGTCCCGCGACGCAGCATGGCGCGTACTGCTTGCGCCAGGCGCTCATCGGGACGCCACGATAACCAAGTATTCATTCAGATCTCCCATCGATCATGGCCTTGCGACGGATACAGCTGAGCATTGGGCCCGGGTCGCAAAGCCAAGACATCGCGCGCCTTGGTTGGGGCGGCTGCGACGTCGGGATACGGTAACGTACCGTTACAACTGGTAACGCGCCGTTCGGAGCGCCACATCGGAGCAAAAAAAACCCGGCGGCATGCTCGTTCAGCATGCGCGCGGTGGCTCTCACGCTATAAAACCAGCGGCGAAATGCGCTGGCGAGGACAAACTCAAGGCCGTTGGTGCCGTGCAGGATTCGGCAAACGGTGACGCGAAGCGTCGAAGGACCGGAGGTTTGGTAACGACTAAACTGCTGGGTCCCTGCTACCAATGTGGACGGATTCTAGCAGGGTTTTATAGATCGTCAACACTATGAAAATTGAAATCTATAACAATACGTAATTATGAACAGTGTTCAGCGTCTCGAAACCCCCACGCTTTGCGCGTCTCCACCGATTTCGACCCAATCCGCGAAAAAACCTCCTGTAAGAAGCGCAGGTAAAATCGCGCATCCAATGAGCAGCCTGGCCGCGCCGGCTGTCCGCCCCTGCCCCGCCCGTCCCGGGTGGCTCCAAACTGACTCGCATGAAATATAAAGACCTGCGCGACTTCGTCGGTCGCCTAGAGACGTTGGGCGAACTGCGCCGCATCCGGCAGCCCGTCTCGCCCGTGCTGGAAATGACCGAATTGTGCGACCGCGTGCTGCGGGCCGGCGGCCCCGCGCTGCTGTTCGACGCGCCGCAAGGCTTCGCGTTTCCCGTCCTCGGCAACCTGTTCGGCACGCCGCGGCGCGTCGCGCTCGGCATGGGCATCGACAGCACGGGCGGCGATCAGGGCCATGGCGGCGATAGCGCCGCGCTCGAATCGCTGCGCGACGTCGGCCGGCTGCTGTCGGCGTTGAAGGAGCCGGAGCCGCCCAAGGGCCTGAAGGACGCCGGCAAGCTTTTGTCGCTCGCGAAGGCCGTCTGGGACATGGCGCCGAAGACGGTCAGCTCGCCGCCCTGCCAGGAGATCGTCTGGGAGGGGCAGGACGTCGACCTCGCTAAGCTGCCGATCCAGACCTGCTGGCCCGGCGACGCCGGTCCGCTCGTCACCTGGGGCTTGACCGTTACGCGCGGCCCCAACAAGACGCGCCAGAACCTCGGCATCTACCGGCAGCAGCTGATCGGCCGCAACAAACTCATCATGCGCTGGCTCGCCCACCGCGGCGGCGCGCTCGACTTCCGCGAGTTCGCGCTCGCCAACCCCGGCAGGCCGTATCCGGTCGCGGTCGTGCTCGGCGCCGATCCGGCAACGATCCTCGGCGCCGTCACGCCGGTGCCGGACACGCTCTCCGAATACCAGTTCGCGGGGCTGCTGCGCGGTGCGAAGACCGAACTCGCGAAGTGCCTGACGCCCGGCGTCGACACCCTGCAAGTGCCCGCGCGCGCCGAGATCGTGCTCGAAGGCTTCATCTATCCGCAGGAAGGCTCGCCCACGCCGGCGCAGGCGGGCGCGCCGCCGCGACCGTCCAAGGGCGCCTCGGCCGCCTACGAGCACGCGCTCGAAGGCCCTTACGGCGACCACACCGGCTATTACAACGAGCAGGAGTGGTTCCCGGTCTTCACTGTCGAGCGCATCACGATGCGCCGCGACGCGATCTACCACTCCACCTACACCGGCAAGCCGCCCGATGAACCGGCCGTGCTCGGCGTCGCGCTCAACGAAGTGTTCGTGCCGCTCTTGCAGAAGCAGTTCACGGAGATCACCGATTTCTATCTGCCGCCCGAGGGATGTAGCTACCGGATGGCGATCGTGCAGATGAGGAAGAGCTATCCGGGTCACGCAAAGCGCGTGATGTTCGGCGTCTGGAGCTTTTTGCGGCAGTTCATGTATACGAAGTTCATCGTAGTCGTCGACGAGGACGTGAACATCCGCGACTGGAAGGAAGTCATCTGGGCGATCACGACGCGCATCGATCCGGCGCGCGACACCGTGCTCGTCGACAACACTCCGATCGACTACCTCGACTTCGCGTCGCCGAAGGCGGGCCTCGGCTCGAAGATGGGCCTCGACGCGACCAACAAATGGCCGGGCGAGACCGATCGCGAATGGGGCCGCCCGATCGTGATGGACGACGCGGTGAAGACGCGCATCGACAAGCTGTGGGACGAGCTCGCGCTCGGCCGCTGATGAAACATTCGACGACGGAGTGACGAGTCCACGACCGCGAGCCGCGCAGCCATTGCCGCGACCGTGTAGCCCGGGGTGTGAATGCACGCAGTATCGATGTTGTCGGACGGTCTTTTTTCTGTCGCTTTCGTTGTGCCTCGACATCGGTCTGTGCTGGACGCTCGTCCTATGCGGTCTCGCGAGCCACGGACGCAAGCGCGCGGGCGCCGGCTTGCTGCACGGCTGTCACGTGCTCTCCGCGCTGCTCTTCGCGTACTTCTGGTACAGCGTGATCGTGAACGGCTGCCGCGATTTGATCCTGCAGGCGGCGCATAGCACGGCGTAAAACAGATTAGCAGACCTTAGCTCAGAAACTCGGCGAAGCGGCTCAAATCCACATTGCCGCCGCTGATGAGCACGCCGACGCGCTTCCCCTTCACCGGCACGATGCCATTGAGCACAGCCGCGGCAGCGAGACAGCCGGTCGGCTCGACGACCATCTTCATGCGCTGCGCGAAGAATCGCATCGTGTCGATCAGTTGCGCGTCGCTCGCCGTCTCGATCCGCTTGACGAGGCGCTGAATGATCGGAAAGTTGTAGCTGCCGAGATGCGGCGTGGCGGCGCCGTCGGCGATCGTCTTCGGCACGTCGATATGGACGATCTCGCCGCGTGCGAGCGACTGCTGGCCGTCGTTGCCCGCCTCGGGCTCGACGCCGATGATCTCGCACGACGGGCTGAGCGCCGCCGCCGAGAGCGCGCTGCCGCCCAGCAAGCCGCCGCCGCCAAGGCACACGACGAGCATGTCGAGCGGCCCGGTCTCTTCGATCAGTTCCTTGGCCGCCGTGCCCTGCCCCGCGATCACGTGCGGATGGTCGTACGGAGGAATCAGCGTCATGCCGCGCTCCTGCGCGAGCCGGCGGCCGAGTTCCTCGCGATCCTCTTTATAGCGGTCATACGTGATGACTTCGCCGCCGTAGCCCTTGGTCGCTTCGACTTTGGCGGCGGGGGCGTCGTGCGGCATCACGATCGTGGCGTGGATGCCCGCAAGCCGCGCCGACAACGCGATCGCCTGCGCATGATTGCCCGATGAATAGGTCAGTACGCCGCCTTTGCGCTGCTCGGCGTCGAAATGCGAGATCGCGTTGTACGCGCCGCGAAACTTGAACGCGCCCATGCGCTGAAAGTTTTCGCACTTGAAGAAGATCGAAGCGCCGCAGCGCTCGTCGGCCGTGCGCGAGGTGAGAACGGGAGTGCGGTGCGCGACGCCCGCGATACGCGAGGCGGCGTCGGCAACATCGTCGAAAGTGGGAGTGGGTAGCGCTTGCATTGCCTGAAGAGAGTGGTTGGGGGAGCAGGCATTGTCCCAGCTTCCGGCGCGCTTTGAAAACCCAAAGCAAACGGCGCAACCCGGCGATGAAGCAGGCATTGCGCCGTTCGCGAAAGACCTGGCTATTGCGAGGGTTAAGCGAGCGCCTCGTACAGCCTCTTAAAGCCGCTTAACGGCGCCAGTAGCCATGATGACCGTAGTAGCCGCGATAGTAACCATGATGCCAATACGGCTGACCATAGTAGCCGCCCACCACGACTCCCGGCGGACCGTAATAGACAGGCGGCGGAGCGTAATAGACAGGCGGCGGAGCGTAGTAGACAGGCGGCGGCGCTGCATAAACCGGATAGGCCGGCGCGACCGGAATGCCGATACCGATGCCGACCGACACGTGAGCCTGTGCGGCGGTGGCGAACCCCACGCCCAACGCAGCGGCGGCAAAAAACGAAATGAGCTTCTTCATTGCTGTTCTCCTGACGGCCCGGCGCGCGGCCGGCCCGCATGACTGGCACTGCATGAAACCCAATGTATCGAAAAAGCCTCGTGGGGGTGTTCCGCATTTGTTGCAAATTGCAATCGAGCCAATCCCGAACATTGAGCCTGTCTATTCGCGACAAACCCCTATCTATGTCCGACACGTGAAAATCCAAGGAGTTGCGCGCTGCCGGCGCTGGGATCCGGGTGCATTTACCGGTGGGCACGGAGAAAGCCCGTGGGAATCGGAAATGTTTAATTACAAATTGACGGCCTGTCCGTTGTGCAGGCGAGGCACCTATGTAGAGTGCCGTTAGCCACGTGGGCGTTGCATGGGACCCGAGTCAGTGTTGAAGCGCTAACTCGGGTCGACATCAATAAAAAGCCCGGCGTTCGATCCGGGCTTTCGTCATGCAAGCGGCAAGCGTTGGTCAGCGTGCCTCTCGGGCGACCCTCAGCCTACCTTCACGTAGGTGAATTCGCGCGACACGCTCGGCGGCACGTACGCGCCGCTGATCTTCACACGAGGCGTGAGACGCTTTTTCTGGTCCCACCAGAGACGGCGCTGCGAATGGCTCAGGAACCGCAAGTGCTTCCGGTAAGAGAACATGCTCATCGTGACCTCCCGTACGTGGCTAAGACACTGGAAACTGGAAAGAAACCGCGACTACGATCTGTATCTCCGACTGCTGTCGACCCGAGTCAGCGCTTTAGCTGTCGGCCGGAGTTAGCGCTTCAGCACTGACTCGGGTCCCATGCAACGCCATGAACCTGTGCGCCATGCCTCGGAGCAAACGACATTCCCGGCGCCGGCCGGCCCGCCCCGGCCCGCTCTCGATCCATCGTGTTGGAATTGTGACGGGCAATCGGGCCGGCGGGCATTGCGCCGCCGAATGACGCCCCTCGCACTTCATACGACGCCCAATTTCATCCGACAAACAAACGGCGCTCGCCCGTGTTTCGAAATCGCGCGCCTTCGGCATGGCAGCCGACGCTTGCGCGAGCGCTTTCCGGATGCGAGATACTTCAGCTTTCGCCCACACTTCCTGCTCGGACACTGGAACCATGCCGCTTTCTTCTGCGCCACGGATCGGCTTCATCGGCGCGGGCCGGCTGGCCCGCTGCCTCGCTGCCGGCTTCGCCCGCGCCGGGTACCCGGTCACGGCTGTCGCGAGCCGCTCGCTGCAATCGGCGCGCGATCTCGCGCAACAGGCTGGACAAGGCAACGCCGTCGACGATCCGCAACAGGTGATCGCCGCTGCCGACATTGTCTTTTTATCCGTCCCCGACGACAGCATCGGTACGATGGCCAACACACTGCGGTTCGATGCGGCAAACGCGCGTTCGAAAGCGCTCGTGCATTGCAGCGGTGCATCGCCCGTCGAGCTGCTGGCGCCGGCACGCGGCCAGGGTGCGCTCACAGGCGGGTTTCATCCACTTTACCTGTTCAGCGGCAGCCCCGCAGACATCGAACGAATCGCGGGCTGCTCCGTGACGATCGAAGCGGACGGCGAACTCGAAGCCGCGCTCGCCGCGCTCGCGCGCGCGATTTCGTGCCATCCGCTGACGATTCCGCACGGCACGCGCATGCTGTACCACGGCGCGGCGCACTACGCCGCGAGCTTCGCGCTCTGCGCGTTGAGCGAGTGCGTCGAGCTGTGGCGCACGCTCGGCTTCTCCGAAGACGATTCGCTGCGCGCGCTCTTGCCGATGCTCGCCGGCACGATCGAAACCGCGCGCGACAAGGGTCTCGCCGACGCGCTCGCAGGGCCGGTGTCGCGCGGCGATGCCGGCGTCGTCGCAAAGCAGCTCGCGCTCTTCGAGACGATGGGCGGCGATCACGCCGCGCTCTATGCGCTCCTGACCCGCCGCGCCGTCGCGCTCGCCAAGCAGCGCGCCAAGCCGCCGGCGTCGCTCGATGCGATCGAAGCGGCTATCGAAGCGTCCCTCGAGCGCTCGCTCCCGCAGGTGCAAGCGCCAAGTCAGCCGTGATAAGGTGACGACCGGAAAACGGGGTGCCGCGCGCCGCCGGCCAGACAGCCGTGCAAGGGACCCGACACACGAAGACCCACCGACGAGAACGCAAAAATGATCAAGGTCAGCATCCTCTATCCGTATCGGGAAAACGGCCATTTCGACGTGGATTACTATTGCCGCACCCACATGCCGCTCGCGGTGCAGCGCTTCGGCGCAGCGTTGCGGGGCTGGTCGGTGGACGTCGGCATCAGCGCCGGGCCTCCGGGGTCGCCGCCGCCTTACGTCGCCGCGGGCCACTTCCTGTTCGACTCGGTCGAAGCGTTCTATGACGTGTTCATCCCCGCCTCCGACGAACTGCTCGGCGACATCCCGAACTACACGGATGGCGGCAACGGCACGATCCTGATCAGCGAGGTCAAGATATCCGCTTAGCTCCGGCTCAAACGCCGGTATGCTTGTCAGGCCGCGCACGCACGCTTGACCGGTCTCGCAGCGCGCCCTTCGTCGACTCGCGCGCCGTGCCATTTAAAACTCAAGAAGGAAAGGACCCGAGATGTTCGGCGATATCGCCCGCTTTCTGCTCAATACGATCTTCACGCTGTTCGGCGCGGCGCTGCTGTTGCGCGCCTGGATGCAGGCGGTGCGCATGCCGCCGTACAACCCCGTTTCGAACGCGATCTTTCAGGTGACCAACTGGCTCGTGCTGCCGTTGCGGCATGTGTTTCATGGCAAGCGCGGCATCGATTGGGCGAGCGTCGTCGCCGCGCTGCTCGCGTCGATCGTCTATGTGGGATTGATGGTGACGATCGCGGGCGTCGATCCGTTCGGCCTCGTGCCCGTGCTGTTGATCGTCGCTATTCTGACGCTCGTCAAGTGGGCGTTGAACCTCATCATCTGGCTCACGATCCTGATGGCGCTCTTGTCGTGGCTGAATCCGCGCTCGCCCGCGATGCCCATCCTCTATCAATTGACTGCGCCGTTTCTGAATCCGCTGCGGCGCTTCGTGCCGCAACTGGGCGGCATCGATCTCTCGCCGATCCTGCTGTTCGTGATCGTGCAAATCCTCTTGATGATCGTCACGCGCGCGGCGGTGTCGTTGACGTTGTTCGGGATTTGATCCCGGGCTGCGGCAGCGTGCCGGCAAGATGCTCGGTCAAGCGCTGCGCGACGGCGCTCGCGCCCCGCCGATAAGCGGCGCTGTCGTCGCGTTCGCCGCCGATCCCCGTCAGCAAATGCCACGCGAGCGATGCCTGCGCCGACGCGTTGCCTTGGGTTCCGGCGCGCCGGAACCAGTATGTCGCTGCGTCGAGATCAACGTTGACGCCGAGGCCCGCATCGCACGCGTCGCCGGTACTTCGCGTTACCGCGATTCGCGAGGCCCCAAAGCCAATACGCGTGCGCCACTTCGCCCGCTTCATCCCTCGGAGGGTCTTGCGCGAGCATCTCCATCGACGGCACGTCGCCGCGGCGTGCCGCAGCGTCGCACCAATACTTTGCAGTACTGAGGTTGCGCGCGACGCCGATTCCGCTCCAGTAAACAACGCAGAGCGCCCGCTGCGCGATCACGTCGTTCGATTTCGCCCCTTCGGTGAACCCTTTCACTGCGGCGATGCGATCGAGCTGGCCGTCAGTGCCGGCCCAATACGCGCCGCCAAGCGCCGAATACGCCGGACCGAATTTCTGGTCGGCCGCCTTGATGAGCCACTCGCGCGCCACACCGCGTTTCGCGGCTTTTGGCTTGCGGTTCAGTAAATAGACACCCAGGAGCAACTGCGCGCGCGCAATGCCGGCGTTGGCCGCATGCGCCAGATAGGTACTGAGCCGCAGGCAAACCGTCGACCGCAGCCCCTTCGATGTCGGCAAGCCCACCGTCCAGATCGGCGCGCGCGCCGAAGCCGGATAGGCGCATCGAGCCGTAGAGCAGGCGCGCAGCGTGCCGCCGCCCCAGCAATCGCGCGCGACGCGCCGTAGGCGCGAGCCCGCAGTTGCGCAAACCGCCCAAAACCGCGTAAAATGGCGCGCTCTGCGGGCGTCGTATAATGGCTATTACCCTAGCTTCCCAAGCTAGAGACGTGGGTTCGATTCCCATCGCCCGCTCCACATTTGGCCGTTGGCCCTGGAAGCCGCCTCGTCGAAGGCGGCTTTTTAGCATCCGCGGCGGCAAGGTCCGCCGCATCGTCACAATGCCTCACGGCACGTTGCGCATTCGCCATGCGAACTGCAGCGCGCTCTTCCTCTGTAGTCACCGATGATTCACGATCCGAACGAAGACGGCATGCCAAGCGAGCCTGGCGCAACCGCCGGCGACGCCGACGCGTCCACTCCCACCGCCAGCGATGCGCCAAGGAATCCGCTGCATCTGCGCCGCATCCGCAGCTTCGTGACGCGCGCCGGCCGCGTCTCGACCGCCCAGCGCCGCGCAATGGACGAGCTCGGCCCGCGCTTCGTCGTGCCCTACTCGGCCAACGCATGCGACTGGAATGCCGCCTTCGGCCGCGCGGCGCCGCACATCCTCGAGATCGGCTTCGGCATGGGCGCGACGACCGCGGAAATCGCCGCGCAGCGTCGCGGCGACGACTTCATCGGCGTCGAAGTCCACGAACCGGGCATCGGTGCGCTCTTGAAGCTGATGGGCGAGCAGAATCTCTCGAACATCCGCATCGTCCAGCATGACGCGGTCGAGGTGCTCGAACAGATGATCGCGCCCGGCAGCCTCGACGGCGTGCACATCTTCTTCCCCGACCCGTGGCACAAGGCGCGCCATCACAAACGCCGGCTGATCCAGCCGAAGTTCGTCGCGCTCCTGGTTTCGCGCCTGAAGGCAGGCGCCTATCTGCATTGCGCGACCGACTGGCAAAACTACGCCGAGCAAATGCTCGAAGTGCTGAGCGCCGAACCCGCGCTCGCGAACACCGCCGACGGCTACGCGCCGCGCCCCGGCTATCGTCCCGTGACGAAGTTCGAGCGCCGCGGCCTGCGCCTCGGGCACGGCGTCTGGGATCTCGTGTTCGAGCGGCGCGCCGGATAAAGAGATCAGTTCCAGTTCAGACCGCCGCCATAGCCGACGATCAGGACCAGCAACCCGAAGCCGATCCGATACCACGCGAACACGGTGAAATCGTGCGTCGCGATGTAGCGCAGCAGCCAGCGCACGCAGATGAACGCGCTTACGAACGCGGCCGCCATCCCGATCGTGAACAGATCGACCATCTGAACCGGCGTCGCGTGCCAGGTCTTGACGATCTCATAGAGCGTCGCGCCGATGATGATCGGAATCGCGAGAAAAAACGAAAACTCAGTGGCGACGCGCCGGTCGAGCCCGAAGAACATCCCGCCGATGATCGTCGAGCCTGAGCGCGACATGCCGGGAATCAGCGCGCAGCACTGCGCACAGCCGACTTTCAACGCATCGAGCGGCGTGAGCGCGTCGATCGACTGAACGCGCGACGGCGCATCGCCGCGCTCGCGCTGACGCGATTCAGCCCACAGGATGACGACGCCGCCCACCACGAGCGCGAGCGCCACCGGCACTGGCGCATACAGCACCGCCTTGATCGACTTCTCGAACACGAGACCCAGCACGACGGCCGGAATCGTCGCGATGACGGCATTGAGCGCGAAGCGCCGCGCGGCCGTTTGCGTCGCGAGGCCGGCAATCACCTCGCCGATGCGCCGCCGGTACTCCCAACACACCGCCAGGATCGCGCCGAACTGGATGACGACGTGGAAAGTCTTCGAGCCTTCGTCGGTGAAATCGAGCAAGCTGCCGACGACGATCAGATGGCCCGTGCTCGACACCGGCAGAAACTCGGTCAACCCCTCGACGACGCCGAGGATCACCGCCTTGCAGATCAATATCCAATCCATCGATGGCCCTTTTGCGGAAGATGCCGCTCTCCGGCGGGGTAGCGGAACGTAACGGGAAAGGGCCCGGGAAACGCGCGGCCCCACGGCCGCGCGCGCCTCACTTCTCGAGGATCTGCACGCGTATGCCGTTTGTAAGGATCGTGATTGTACCGGGTTCGTAATTCACGCCGGCAAATTGAAGCTGCTCGGGCTTGAATGTGTAGACCGGATAGTTGGTGAGCCATTGCGTCGCGAGCAGCGCGGCGGCCGCGCCGATCTGCTGCGTGTAGGCGCGAGCCTGGCCGTCCACGCTGACGTTGTCGACGGTAGGCTCCTTGAGCACGACCGCGCGGCTCGCGGCGTCGTAGGCGAGCTGGCTCGACAGCGTGAAGGTCCCGTCCACCGGCTGCTGCAGGAACGGGCTCGCGAAATGCGCGTCGAGCCGCACGCTCACGCGGTTCGTATCCGGCAAGAGGCCGACGACGGGATTGCTGAGCGTGACGTTGAACACCTGGGAGACCGTGCGCTGCAACGGAAACTTGCGCTGCACGGCTTCCTGCACCTGCTCTCTCGAGAACGTGTAGTGATCCGGGATGAACGGAAACGTGGCGGTGGCACAGGCGCCGAGCGAGACGCCGATGCTCGCCGCCGCACAGGCCGCTGCCAGCAACCGGCGCCGCGTGGACGCTCTCGCTTGAGTCATGCAAAACCTCCTGCTCTTCGATGCTTCGATGTTGGGTTCGCTTGGGCACGCCGGCCCGCGCAAAGTTCTTGCGCGGCAGTTCGCGCTTCGTTCGCTCTTCCTTGGACTATCGGGCAGCGGGCTGCGTCGCCGCTTCGAGCTGCGTGAGCCATGCGATCGCGTGAGCGCGCGACGTGCCGCACATCTCCGCTTGCGGCTGCAAGCCGGAGCAGCACGCGGGCCGCTCGGGGCGACCGAAGATGGCGCAGCGGTGATGGTCGTCCAGCTGGATGCAGCGCACGCCGGCGGGCTTGCCGTCCGGCATGCCGGGGATCGGGCTCGTGATCGAAGGCGCGATGCAGCACGCGCCGCAATCAGGACGGCACGCGTGTTCGGTCACAACGGGGGCTGCAACGGCATTCACGACAAGGTCCGATCCTCGCGTCAAGCAACGGCAATTCGTGCGGCAGGCAACGCAGCAAATCGGCGGCGAGCCCGTATTGTGCCTGCATTCGTTGTTGGTAAAGTAGGCGTCTTTTCCCGGATCGAACAGGCAACATCATGCGCGGCACCAAGGCCATCTATGCGGTCGAGCGGCTCAAGACCCGCAGCGGCAACGCTCTCTATGCGGCCGTCAGCATGCCGGGCGGGCTCTTCTATCTCGTCGACAAAACCGGCGGCGGCAACCAGAAACTCTGCGAACCGTTGCCGCTCGAGGAATTCGTCGCGTTCGTCGATGCCCAGGTGCCGGCCAAGCCGCGCAAGGCCAGCAAGCTCGACGTCGCGTTCGAGGAGCAGATCAAGAAAAGCCGGAGTTGAGCGCGCAACGCGTTCGCGCACGGCGGCCGCCCAAACGCCCCGCGGCCATGTCCGGCAAAGGG
Organism: Trinickia mobilis; assembly: GCF_017315705.1. Lineage (GTDB taxonomy): Bacteria > Pseudomonadota > Gammaproteobacteria > Burkholderiales > Burkholderiaceae > Trinickia_A > Trinickia_A mobilis. The sequence continues at coordinate 23,754 of NZ_JAFLRF010000012.1, forward strand.
ATCGATCTGCAGCCGGTTTGGTACAATTCCGCAGTAACCCTCAGACCGTCTGGTTCCGTTCGGACCACCTTACTCGCCTGAAAATCGCGCCATGAACATCGAACAAGCCCGTTTCAACATGATCGAACAGCAAATTCGCCCCTGGGACGTGCTGGACCAGGACGTGCTGAATCTGCTCGCGATCGTCAAGCGTGAGAACTTCGTCCCCGCCGCTTACCGCAACATCGCCTTCGCCGACCTCGAAGTGCCGCTGCCGCGCGGCGAGCACATGCTGGCGCCGCGCGTCGAAGCGCGCATCCTGCAGGAGCTGGCGGTGAAGAAGCACGAAACCATTCTTGAAATCGGCGCCGGCTCGGGCTACATGGCGGCGCTGCTCGCGCATCGCGGCCAGCACGTGCTGACGGTCGAAATCGAGCCGGAACTCGCCGAACTCGCGAAGCAGAACCTGGCGGCCAACGGCGTGACGAATGCCGAAGTCGCGCTCGGCGACGCATCGCGCGGCTGGCCTGCCGCTGCCCCGTGCGACGTGATCTGCGTGTCGGGCGGCCTGCCGGTGTTGCCGCAGGACATCCTCGAGCAACTGAAGATCGGCGGCCGGCTTGCCGCGTTCGTCGGCACGGCGCCGGTGATGAAGGCGCAGATCATCACGCGCATCGACGACAAGCAATTCCGCGTCGCCGACGTGTTCGAAACCTATGTCGAGCCGCTCGTGAACGCCGTGCAGCCGCCGCGCTTCAAGTTCTGATCGTCATCGCTCATCGGCCGCGCTTGCGGCCGATTTCGCTTCATCGTCTTTCTGGTCTTTCGATTTCACCGAGCCCGAGATGCAAAACCTGACCGCCTCCGCCCTCGCCGAATGGCTTGCCGATACTTCGCGCCCCGCGCCCGTGCTGCTCGACGTGCGCGAGCCGTGGGAAGTCGAGACGGCGAAGATCGCGGGGAGCGTGCTCATTCCGATGCGCGAGATCCCGGCTCGCAGCGAAGAACTCGACGACGAAGCGCAAATCGTCTGCGTTTGCCATCACGGCGCGCGCAGCGCGAACGTCGCGATGTTCCTCGAAGGGCGCGGGTTCAAGCAGGTGTTCAATCTGCAAGGCGGGATCGACGCCTGGTCCAAGCAAGTCGACCCGTCGGTGCCGACGTATTGATCCCTCCGCGCCCCATCCCGGGCGCTACTCCGTCTCCCTCAACACCTGCGCGACGGTCGTGAAGATTTCGTCGATCTGCTGCTCGTCGACGATGAGCGGCGGCGAAAACGCCAGAATGTCCCCCGTGTAGCGCGTAAGCACGCCTTTCTGGAAGCACTTGACGAACGCCTCGTACGCGCGCGCGCCCGGCGCCCCGTCGCGCGGCTTGAGTTCGACGCCGCCCACGAGACCCAGATTGCGCACGTCGATCACGTGCGGTTCGCCGCGCAGCTTGTGAATCGCCGTCTCGAAGACCGGCGACATCCGCGCCGCGCGTTCGAACAACTGCTCGCGTTCATATAGATCGATGGTTGCGCAGGCCGCCGCGGTCGCGATCGGATGGCCCGAGTACGTATAGCCGTGGAAGAGCTCGATGCCGGCCGGCGCTCCGTTGACGATCGAATCGTGAATCGCGTGGCTCGCGGCAACGGCGCCGAGCGGCGCCGCGGCGTTGTTCGTGCCTTTCGCCATCGTCAGCAAGTCCGGCGTCACGTTGAAGTACTGCGCGGCAAAAGGCGCGCCGAGCCGCCCCCAGCCGGTGATCACCTCGTCGAAAATCAACAGGATGCCGTGCTTGTCGCAGATTTCGCGCAGGCGCTGCAAGTAGCCTTGCGGCGGAATCAGCACGCCCGTCGAGCCCGCGACCGGTTCGACGATGACCGCCGCAATCGTCGACGCATCGTGCAGCGTGACGAGGCGCTCCAGTTCGTCGGCGAGATGCGCGCCCCACGCCGGCTGCCCCTTCGAAAACGCCGCTTCCTTGATGTTCAGCGTGTGCGGCAGGTGATCGACGGAAGGCAGCAAGCCGCCCGAATACGCCTTGCGGTTCGGCGCAATGCCGCCGACCGAGATGCCGCCGAAGCCGACGCCGTGATAGCCGCGCTCGCGTCCGATAAAGCGCGTGCGCTGGCCTTCGCCGCGCGAACGGTGATACGCGAGCGCGATCTTCAGCGCGGTATCGACTGCTTCCGATCCTGAGTTCGTGAAGAAGATGTGCTTGAGATCGCCCGGCGTGTGCTTCGCGATCTTCGTCGCGGCTTCGAACGCCTTCGGGTGTCCCATCTGGAAGGTCGGTGCAAAGTCCATTTCCTCGGCTTGCGCCCGCACGGCGGCCACGATCTCGTCGCGGCAATGGCCCGCGTTCACGCACCAGAGGCCCGCGGTGCCGTCGAGAATGCGGCGGCCGTCGTAGGACGTGTAGTACATCCCCTTCGCCCCCGACAACAGCCGCGGCGCGCTCTTGAACTGACGGTTCGCCGTGAAAGGCATCCAGAACGCCGACAGATCGAGCGAACCGCTGTTCGCTTCACGCTGATTCATGTGTCGCTCCTTATTGATCTCATTTCGAGCCGGCCCGGTCCGCCCGAAGGAAGTCCCCTTGGGGGGCGGCCGGGTTTCTAGTCTAGGCACGCAACGCCCCATGCACAACCGCGCGGCACGCGTGCACCGCAAAAGCCATCGGCGCAAAACGCCGCGCTTCGTTACGGCGCAAGGTGCACCGCAGCGAGGCGCCACATCGCGCGCCGCACCAACATCGTCCGCCGTCACGCGCCGCCGCTTGACGTCGAACCGCGCCGTTACAAGCGAAGCCAGCAACGCTTCGCATGGCACGGTCTTTGCAGTAATCCACCGGCTATTCGTGCGGCAGCACAGCATTCGCGCGTACTCACAAACATAACGTTCACCATCCTACGGCAAGGGGAATTACATGAAACGTCGCAGTCTGTTGAAGCTCGGTTCGATGTCCGGCGCGCTCGCGCTGGCGGGGCAAAGTCCGTTTGCACGTGCGCAGTCGGGGCCGATCAAGGTCGGCATCCTCCATTCGCTGTCGGGCACGATGGCGATTTCCGAAACCTCGCTGAAAGACACCGCGTTGATGACGATCGCCGAAATCAACGCGAGCGGCGGCGTGATGGGCCGCAAGATCGAGCCGGTCGTCGTCGACCCCGCATCGAACTGGCCGCTCTTCGCCGAAAAGGCCCGCCAGTTGCTCACGCAGGACAAAGTGGCGTGCGTGTTCGGCTGCTGGACTTCGGTGTCGCGCAAATCGGTGCTGCCGGTGTTCGAGGAGCTGAATGGCCTGCTGTTCTACCCCGTGCAATACGAAGGCGAAGAAATGTCGCGCAACGTGTTCTACACGGGCGCGGCCCCCAACCAGCAAGCGATCCCCGCAACCGAATATCTGATGAGCGCCGAAGGCGGCGGCGCGAAGCGCTTCTTCCTGCTCGGCACCGACTATGTGTATCCGCGCACCACGAACAAGATCCTGCGCGCGTTCCTGAATTCGAAAGGCGTGCAGGAGACCGACATTCAAGAGGTCTACACGCCGTTCGGCCACAGCGATTACCAAACCATCGTCGCGAACATCAAGACCTTCGCGCAAGGCGGCAAGACCTGCGTGATCTCGACCGTCAACGGCGATTCGAACGTGCCGTTCTACAAGGAGCTCGGCAATCAGGGGCTGAAGGCGGCCGATGTTCCCGTCGTCGCGTTCTCGGTCGGCGAAGAGGAGCTGCGCGGCATCGATACGAAGCCGCTCGTCGGCAACCTCGCTGCCTGGAATTACTTCATGTCGCTGCGCAATCCGACCAACGACAAGTTCAAGAAGCAATGGGCCGCCTGGGTCGCCTCGCAGAACCTGCCCGGCGGCACGAAGCGCGTGACCAACGATCCGATGGAAGCGACCTATGTCGGCATCCATATGTGGAAGCAGGCGGTCGAGAAAGCGAAAAGCACGGACGTCGACAAAGTGCGCGTCGCGATGATCGGCCAGAAGTTCGCGGCGCCCTCGGGCTTCACGCTCGACATGGACGGCAACCACCATCTGCACAAGCCGGTGATGATCGGCGAAGTGCGTGCGGACGGTCAGTTCAACGTGGTGTGGCGGACCAAGACCACGGTTCGCGCGCAGCCGTGGAGCCCCTTTATCGCGGGCAACGAGGGCAAGCCCGATGTCGTGAGTTCGATTCCGGCGTTCCTGCGGCGCTCGCGCGTCGCGTAGCCGTTGTCTCGCCTATGAGCGCGGCGCGGCGGCAAATCGCCGAGCGCGCGCGCAAACGGGTTGCGCGCGCAACGGCTTTGAACGGCCATTGCTGCCGCCGTGCCGGGTCCGACTCAATGCAAAGGTCATCATGGCGTCTTCCCTTTTTAGCTCTATCCGCCGACGCGTCGCGCTCGCGGCGCTCGCAACGGCGGGCTTCCTGCCGCTCGCCGCATTCGCGCTGACGACGGCCGATGTCGCCCCGCTCGCGGGCGACGACTTCGACGCGAAGTCCGCCGCCATCGACAAGCTGATCGCGAACCACGACGCACCGTCGCTCGCGCTGTTGAATGCGCTTTCCGACGACAATGCGCTCGCAACCGACGCGAGCGAAGTGCTGATTCAAGACAACGACACGGCGCGCGATGCCGTGACGGGCAAGACCGTGGCGGCCAAGGTCGCGTCGAGCGCGCAGCCGGTCACGCTGAACAATCTGCTGCGCTCGAAAGTGTCGGGCGCGCTGTCGGGCCTGCAGCTCGATTCACCCGATCCCGAGACGCGCCGCGCCGCGATCGGCGCCTTGCTGAAGAATCCCGATCCGGCGATGAAGCCGATGATCGACCGCGCCCGCGCCAAGGAAACCGATCCGCAGTTGAAGAGGCGCCTCGACACGCTGTGGGCGATGACGGCGCTGTCGGACAAAGACCCGGCGAAGCGCCTGGAGGCCGCGCAGCTCGTCGCCGCGCGTCACGATCTCGACATGTTCGAGCTGCTGCGTCCGCTCGTCGCGAAGCAACCGGATGGCACGTTCGCCGAAAGCGACCCGCGCGTGCGCGCCGCCGCGCAGCAAGGCATCGACGCGCTAGACGCGATACAGCGCCGCAGCGAAATCGCGGGCACGGTGTTCGCCGGGCTGTCGCTCGGCAGCGTGCTGCTGCTCGCAGCGCTCGGGCTCGCGATCACGTACGGCCTCATCGGCGTCATCAACATGGCGCACGGCGAGTTCCTGATGATCGGCGCGTACGCAACTTATGTCGTGCAGAACCTCGTACAGCGCTTCGCGCCCGGCGCGTTCGACTGGTATCCGTTGATCGCCGTGCCGGTGTCGTTCGTCGCGGCGGCCGCGGTCGGCATCGTGCTCGAACGGCTCGTGCTGAAACACCTGTACGGACGACCGCTCGAAACGCTGCTGACGACGTTCGGCGTGAGCCTGATCCTGATTCAAGCGACGCGCACGCTCTTCGGTGCGCAGAACGTCCAAGTCGAAAACCCCTCGTGGATGAGCGGCGGCGTCACCGTCATGCAGAACCTGATCCTGCCGTACAACCGGCTGGTGATCCTCGCGTTCTCGCTCGTCGTCGTGCTGATCGCGTGGACGGTGCTGACTAAAACGCGCCTCGGCCTGTTCGTGCGCGCCGTCACGCAGAACCGCCGGATGGCCGCGTGCGTCGGCGTCAAGACCGCGCTCGTCGATTCGTACGCGTTCGCCTTCGGCGCAGGCATCGCGGGCTTGGGCGGCTGCGCGCTGTCGCAGATCGGCAATGTCGGCCCCGATCTCGGCCAGAACTACATCATCGATTCGTTCATGGCGGTCGTGCTGGGCGGCGTCGGACAGCTCGCGGGCACGGTGATCGGCGGCTTCGGGCTCGGGCTCGTCAGCAAGACCATCGAGCCGTTCTGGGGCGCGGTGCTCGCGAAGATCGCGGTGCTCGTGCTGATCGTGCTCTTCATCCAGAAGCGTCCGCAAGGCATGTTCGCCTTGAAGGGCCGCAGCGCGGAGGCATGAGATGGTACAGCCCCCACGCTCACTTCGTTCGCTGCCCCCCCAGGGGGCGCCTCAGCACGCTTGGAGCGGCCCGGCGCGTGCTGAGATGACATCGGCCACCCCGTCCGTCGACACCCGCGGCGCGCCGGGCGCGGCGCCGCCGTCCGAACGCGACGCGTTCAAGGACCTCGCGCTCGGCCTGCCGCCGCGTCCCGCGCTGCTCTCGCGCGGCGCCTGGCTCGCGCTCATTGCGCTGATCGTCGTGGTCGGCATCGGCGTGCCGGTGGGCGCGCTCGTGCTGCCGCAATCGAGTGCGTTTCATTTGTCGGCGTATGCCCTGACGCTCGCCGGCAAGCTGACGTGCTACGCGATCGCGGCGCTCGCGCTCGATCTCGTCTGGGGCTACTGCGGGATTCTGAGCCTCGGGCATGGGCTCTTCTTTGCGCTCGGCGGCTACGCGATCGGGATGTACCTGATGCGCGCGATCGGCCACGACGGCAAGTACGGCAGCGACTTGCCCGACTTCATGGTGTTTCTCGACTGGCATGGGTTGCCATGGTATTGGCACGGCACGCAGCATGTCGCGTACGCGCTTCTGCTCGTCGTGCTCGTGCCTGCCGCCGTCGCGTGGGTGTTCGGCTTCTTCACGTTCCGCTCGCGCGTGAAGGGCGTGTATTTCTCGATCATCACGCAAGCGCTGACGTTCGCCGCGATGCTGCTCTTCTACCGCAACGAGACCGGCTTCGGCGGCAACAACGGCTTCACCGATTTCAAGCGCATCGCCGGCTTCCCGATTACGCATCCGGGCACGCGCACCGTGCTGTTTCTGATCACGTTCGCCGTGCTCGTGCTGTCGTTTCTCGCGGCGCGCGCGATCGTCACGTCGAAGCTCGGCCGCGTCGTCACCGCCGTGCGCGACGGCGAAGCACGCCTGATGTTCCTCGGCTACAGCCCGCTTTCGTACAAGCTTTTCGTGTGGACCGTATCGGCCGTGCTGTGCGGCATCGCGGGCGCGCTCTACGTGCCGCAGGTCGGCATCATCAACCCGAGCGAGATGTCGCCGGGCAATTCGATCGAGATGGCGATCTGGGTGGCCGTCGGCGGGCGCGGCACGCTGATCGGTCCGATCATCGGCGCTTTCGCTGTGAACGGCGCGAAGAGCTTCTTCACGGCGCACTTCGCCGAGTATTGGCTGTTCTTTCTCGGCGCGATCTTCATGCTGGTACCGCTGTTGCTGCCTAACGGGATCATGGGACTGATCGACATGGCGATGAAGCGGAGCAAGCCGCAATGAACGAGAACCCGATGGTCCCCGCGATGCTTCCTGATTCCACGGCCGTCGAAGACGACGGCCATGCGCTGAGCGGCGTCGCCTCGATGGGCCACGCGGTCACGCCCGACGAGATCGACACCTCGCACGGCACGATCCTCTATCTCGACGACGTGACCGTCAGCTTCGACGGTTTCCGTGCGTTGAACGCGCTGTCGCTGACGATCGACTCGGGCGAATTGCGCTGCGTGATCGGCCCGAACGGCGCGGGCAAGACGACGATGATGGACGTCATCACCGGCAAGACCGCGCCCGATGCAGGCAAGGTGTTCCTCGGCCAGTCGATCGACCTCACCCGCATGAGCGAGCCGGGAATCGCCCGCGCCGGCATCGGCCGCAAGTTCCAGAAGCCGACCGTGTTCGAGAATCATCCCGTGTGGGAGAACCTCGAACTCGCGATGAAGACGGATAAAGGCTGGTGGGCCTCGCTGCGCGCGCGCCTCGACGGCGCTGCGCAAGCGCGCATCGAAGCGACGCTCGAGCTGATCCGCCTGGAGGACGTTGCGCGCCGGCTGGCGGGCGAGCTGTCGCACGGACAGAAGCAGCGGCTCGAAATCGGCATGCTGCTCATGCAGCAGCCGGCTTTGCTTCTGCTCGACGAGCCGGCCGCCGGCATGACCGACCACGAGACGATGGAGCTTGCCGAGCTCTTGAACAAGCTGCGCGGAACGTGCTCGATGATGGTCGTCGAGCACGACATGGAGTTCGTCGCGGCACTCGCGGGCGAAACCGGACGCGTCACCGTCATGGCCGAAGGCCGCGTGCTCGCGCACGGCACGCTCGACGAAGTGAAGCGCGACGAGGCAGTGATCGAGTCGTATCTCGGCCGCTGACGCACGCGATGGAAGGGAACACACGATGCTCAAAGTAGAAACGCTGAACCAGTACTACGGCGGCAGCCACATCCTGAGGAACGTTGCGCTCGAAGTGCCCGAAGGCAAGCTGACGGTCCTGCTCGGCCGCAACGGCGTGGGCAAGACCACCCTCCTGCGCTGCCTGATGGGCGTCGTGCACGCCGAGCGAGGCTCGATCTCGTGGCGCGGCAAGCCGCTCGAAAAGCTGCCGCCTTATGCGCGCGTGGCCGAAGGGCTCGCCTACGTGCCGCAAGGACGCGACATTTTCCCGCGTCTTACCGTCGAGGAAAACCTGCTGATCGGCGCGGCGAGCCGCAAGGCGCCCTCGAAGATTCCCGAGCACATCTACACGCTCTTTCCGGTCCTGAAGGAGATGCGTGCGCGCCGCGGCGGCGATCTTTCGGGCGGCCAGCAGCAGCAGCTCGCAATCGGCCGCGCGCTAATGAGCGAGCCGCAGCTCCTGATTCTCGACGAGCCGACCGAAGGCATCCAGCCGTCGATCATTCAGGAAATCGGCCGCACGCTGCGGCGTCTCGTCGACGAGATGGGGATGACGGTGCTGCTCGTCGAACAGTATTACGATTTCGCGCGAGCGATCGCGGACCGCTACTGGGTGATGAGCCGCGGCGAGATCATCGCGGGCGGCGCGGGCGCCGAGATGGAGGCAAACGGCGTGCGGGAGCTGATCGCGGTGTGAAATCGGACGCTGCAATGGCAGACGCAATCAAGCGGCCCGGTCAGTGAAGCGGGTGAAGCCGCGTCATCTCTGGACGCGCGCAAACACCGTCTACGGTCGGGCGTACTCTGTGTGATGCCGGAACCGACGATGCTCAGCAAGGCAGGATGTATCGTATTCGGTGTACATGGCTCGGATACGGCAGCAGCGGGGATTCGCCAAGTCTGGACGGGGCGGGATACTGCAACCCTGGTTCAGCAGGGCACGACCAAGCTGGCCGAGGTAATGAAGGCACCGCCGGAGACGGCGAACAATATCGGTTTGTCGGTGGATATCGGCGTGTCGTTTGGCGTTGCGGGGATGGCGAAGGCGATACGTGTCGCCAGCGTCACGATGGGCCGGATCAGTTTGAGCCGGCATGAGGCGAGAGCAGCTAACCCTCGCCTTGGCGTCGGATCTGAAAGTGGCATCATCCTTTGTTGATATTAGCAATGCAGAATGGGCTATTTCTAAGGTGACACGAAGTAATGCCGGGAGAATCAAAGCATGGGCGCAATCTTCACCAGGCAATTTTCTTATATTGAGCGAAGACCTTGGACGGGTGGTTGGGTATGGAGTCGTTAGGCAAACCGGCAAAGCGGTTCCTCTGAGTAAGGTTCGCATAGTAATGAAATTCGAGCGCTACAACGGAATGCCCTATTACATTCTTACATCATACGTAACCAAATGAGGATAGTATGAGAAGAGAGGAGTCTTATCCAAATCTTTGCCTGTTTTTTGATGGATATCTCAATCAAGATTATCGTTATTTGGATGCAACCGTTAATGGCGTTATCGAGATTTACAAAAAAAGCATTACGCCGTCCATGCGGAGGTCGGTAATTTTAGAAATCGACGATTTCAAGAATAATTATTCCAGCAATTTGGACGATGCGTTTGAGGATGCTTTTGGGCAGGAGATTTCGATTGAGAAAATGGGATTTACTGCGTCATCATTTCTTGATGAGCTAAAAAAGCTACTGCAGGACTAGGCTGATGCGCGCTGCTATGTTCACGGGTGGCGTGGCATGGCATCATGCGCGAAGCGAAGCGAACGCGGTCTTGTTCCCACTGCTATTTCCGGCAGCTTGACTGCGTTCGCGCCCCTCGCCCCCCATGTCTCTTTGCGAACCTCATACTACGCTCGCCCGCCTCGCTGCCGCGCCAGACGAATGGCGAGCCAAACTCGAACTGCGCTTTGAAAGGCACGGCACGCGCACGACGCTCGCGCATCGTCTGCATGACGGTCCGCTGCGCATTCAGCGGCCGTTGTATCCCGAAGGCGAAGCGATCTGTCACGCCGTCATCGTTCATCCGCCGGGCGGCGTGGCAGGCGGCGACCGGCTCTCGATCGACATCGCGCTCGGCGACGACACGCACGCCGTGCTGACGACACCCGGCGCAACCAAGTGGTACAAGTCGAACGGGCGCGCGGCCACGCAGCGCATTCGCATCGATGTCGGCCCCAACGCGAAGCTCGACTGGCTGCCGCAGAACAACCTCGTCTTCGATCACGCGGACGCGTCGCTCGATTTCTCGTTGACGCTCGCCGCGGGCGCAACCGCGCTCGGCTGGGACGCGACGCAGCTCGGCCGGCAGGCGGCAGGCGAGCGCTGGTCGGCGGGCAGGCTGGCGAGCGTGGCGAAAATCACCGGGCCGTCAGGCCAACTGCTGTGGCTCGAGCGCGCACAGCTCGACGCGGCGGATCTCCTGCGCGACGCGCCCCAAGGCCTCGCCGGTTTTCCGGCGTACGGCACGCTGTGGGCCGTCAGCCCCGCCTGCACCGACGCGCTGGCCGAATCGTCGAGCGCGCAACTGCCTTTCGGCGGCACGCAGCGCGCGGGCGTGTCGTGCGTGACGCCGGGCGTGATGCTCGTGCGCGTCGTCGCGCGTTCGATGGAGGCGCTGCAGCACACGCTGACACAGTGCTGGCTGCAATTGAGGCCCATCGTGCATGGCGTCGAAGCCGCACCATTGCGGCTCTGGACCACCTGACAATCGTTGCGCACGCACCAATAGCAGGATTTTGCCGGTGCCGTTACGCGCCATGACGGTGCGGCGCGTCTCTCGCAGGACTGCGGAATCGAGCCGATTCGCCGAAACCGCTCGTATGGCATGCCCTTTGCTCCGTTAGCGGCTCTTCGCGCCGCCCGCGAAGAAATGACTCGGCGCGCCACTGCCTTCGGACCTATAAAGCTTATAAGCCGCGCGGTCACAATCTCGATAGCGTGGTGCTACGATAGCCTCACGACAAAAAAATAGGCCGCTGTACTAACTAATTATTACGTTCCCACTTTCTCACCCTTTCATGAAGCTGACACCCAGAGAGAAAGACAAGCTCCTGATCTTCACCGCGGCGCTGCTCGCCGAGCGCCGCCGCGCACGCGGCCTGAAGCTCAACTATCCGGAGACGGTGGCATACATTTCGGCGGCGCTGATGGAAGCCGCGCGTGACGGCAAGACGGTCGCCGAAGTGATGCACTACGGCACGACGCTGCTCACGCGCGACGACGTGATGGAAGGCGTGCCGGAGATGATTCCCGACATCCAGGTCGAAGCGACGTTTCCGGACGGCACGAAGCTTGTCACCGTTCACCACCCGATTCCGTGAAGGAGCACGCATGACCCCCGGCGAAATCCTCACCGACGACGGCGAACACGAACTGAACGCAGGCCGCGCGACCGTCACGCTGACCGTCGCGAATACGGGCGACCGTCCCGTGCAGATCGGCTCGCACTACCACTTCTACGAAGTGAACGACGCACTCGCCTTCGATCGCGAGCAAGCGCGCGGCTTTCGGCTGAACATTGCGGCGGGCACCGCCGTGCGCTTCGAGCCGGGCCAGGAGCGCACCGTCGAGCTGGTCGCACTCGCGGGCAACCGTGTCGTCTATGGATTCAACGGCAAGGTAATGGGGCCGCTGTAACACTTTTTCTGGACGTTCCACCATGACACTACGCATCGGCCGCCGCGCTTACGCGGAGATGTTCGGCCCCACGACCGGCGACCGCATCCGGCTCGCCGACACCGAGCTGCTGATCGAAATCGAGCGCGACTACACCGTCTACGGCGAAGAAGTGAAATTCGGCGGCGGCAAGGTGATCCGCGACGGCATGGGCCAGTCGCAGCGCCTTGCGGCCGACGTCGCCGACACCGTCGTCACGAACGCCGTGATCCTCGATCACTGGGGCATCGTGAAGGCCGATATCGGCCTCAAGAACGGCCGCATCTGGGCGATCGGCAAGGCAGGCAACCCCGACATCCAGCCGGACGTGACGATCGCGATCGGCGCGTCGACGGAAGTGATCGCGGGCGAAGGCCTGATCGTGACGGCGGGCGGCATCGATACGCACATCCACTTCATCGCGCCGCAGCAGATCGAGGAAGCGCTGGCTTCCGGCGTGACGACGATGATCGGCGGCGGCACCGGGCCCGCGACGGGCACCAATGCGACGACCTGCACGCCGGGCCCGTGGCACCTGGAGCGCATGCTGCAAGCCGCCGACGGCTGGCCGATCAACATCGGCTTGACCGGCAAGGGCAATGAGAGCCTGCCCGAACCGCTGATCGAGCAGATCGCAGCGGGCGCGATCGGCCTGAAGCTGCACGAAGACTGGGGCTCCACGCCCGCCGCGATCGACAACTGCCTCTCGGTGGCCGACGACACCGACACGCAAGTCGCGATCCACACCGATACGCTGAACGAAGCGGGCTTCGTCGAGGCGACGGTCGCCGCGTTCAAGGGCCGCACGATCCACACGTACCACACCGAAGGCGCGGGCGGCGGCCACGCGCCGGACATCATCAAGGTCTGCGGCGAAGCGAACGTGCTGCCGTCGTCGACGAATCCGACGCGGCCCTACACCGTCAACACGCTCGACGAGCACCTCGACATGCTGATGGTGTGCCACCACCTCGACCCGTCGATCGCCGAAGACCTCGCGTTCGCCGAATCGCGCATCCGCCGCGAGACCATCGCGGCCGAAGACATCCTGCACGACTTCGGCGCGCTGTCGATGCTGTCGTCGGATTCGCAGGCGATGGGGCGCGTGGGGGAAGTGATCATCCGCACGTGGCAGACCGCGCACAAGATGAAGGTGCAGCGCGGCGCGCTGCCGCAAGACAACGCGCGCCACGACAACTTCCGCGCGAAACGCTACGTCGCGAAGTACACGATCAATCCGGCGATCACGCACGGCATCGCGCACGAAGTCGGCTCGATCGAAGTCGGCAAGTGGGCGGACATCGTGTTTTGGGAACCGGCGTTCTTCGGCATCAAGCCGACGCTGATCCTGAAGGGCGGCATGATCGCGATGGCGCAAATGGGCGACCCGAACGGCTCGATTCCGACGCCGCAGCCCGTCCACTATCGCGAGATGTTCGCGACGCGCGCGGGCGCGCTCGCGCGCACGTCGCTCACGTTCGTCTCGCAGATGGCCGCCGACGCGGGCATCGCCGAACGCTATGGGCTCACGAAGCGCCTCGTGCCGGTGCGCAATTGCCGCAACGTCACGAAGGCCGACATGATCCACAACGCCTGGCAGCCGTCGATCAGCGTCGATCCGGAGACGTATCAGGTGATCGCCGACGGCCAGTTGCTCACGTGCGAACCGGCCAAGGTGCTGCCGATGGCGCAGCGTTATTTCTTGTTCTGAGATGTAGCCGGCACATACCGACATGCGCACGATCGACAAACGCATCGCCCCCAACGTCAAGCTCGCAGCCGCGCTGATCGCGCGTGCGCCGACGCTCACGCTCACCTTCGACGCGCGCTGCAAGAGCCGGCTCGCCGCGACGCTAGATAGCGGCGAGGAAGTCGCTGTCGTGCTGCCGCGCGGCACCGTGCTCGCGGACGGCGACCTGGTCGTCGCCGACGATGGCGCGCTCGTGCGCGTCGTCGCCGCGGCGGAAGACGTCTTGCTCGTGCGCGCGCCCGACCGCCTGACGCTCACGCGCGCCGCGTACCACCTCGGCAATCGCCACACGCCGGTGGAAATCGGCGTCGACTATCTGAAGCTCGAAGCCGACCCGGTCCTCGAAGACATGCTCAAGCGCCTCGGGGCAAGCGTCGAAAAAAGCGCGCTGCCGTTCCAGCCTGAAACCGGTGCCTATGGCGGCGGCCATCGACATGGCCACGACGAGACGTTCGCCGAAGACTACGCGCTGGCACAGCAGGTGTTCGACGAGCATCACGGGCATGACCACGGCGATTTGCAGGGTCAGCACGAACAGCACGATCACGCGCACGGCCGCGCGCATTCGCACGAGCATGACCATGACCGCGACGATGGCGATCACGCTCATGGGCACGCCCACGGCCATGCGCGTCGCTGAGCTCACGGCGCTCCTGCACCTTGCATCGCCTGCGCTGCCGATCGGCGCGTTCAGCTACTCGCAAGGCCTCGAAGCGGCGATCGAAGCGCAACTGATCACCGATGCCGACAGCGCGCGCGACTGGATCGCAAGCGGCCTCGTCAACGTGCTCGCGCGCGGCGAACTGCCGTTTCTCGCGCATCAGATCGAACGCTGGCGCCAGCACGATGCCGTCGCGCTGGCTGAAGCCGATGCCGAGTTTCTGGCGAGCCGCGAGTCCGCGGAACTGCGCCGCGAGACCGAGCAGATGGGCTGGTCGCTCAAGCAGCTGTGCGTGTCGCTCGAATGGGGCGACGAGGCGCGGCGCGCGACGCTCGCCGCGCTGACGCCGCTCGCGCAGCCGACCGCTTTCGCATTCGCCGCCCTCGCCCACGACGCCGCCACCGACGCCGCGCTCGCCGCCTACGCCTTCAGCTGGGTCGAGAACCAGACCGCCGCGGCGTTGAAAGCGGTGCCGCTCGGCCAGCTCGCGGGGCAGCGCATCATCGTCGCGCTGCGCGTTGCCATCGACGACGCCGTCGCGCGCGCGTTGCAAACGCCGCCCGCACGGATCAACACCTTTGCGCCGCAGCTCGGCATTCTGTCGGCGCGCCACGAGTCGCAATATTCGCGGCTCTTTCGCTCCTAAGGGGAGCCATCATGAACCACCCCCACGCTCACATTCGTTCGCCGTCGACCGGAGTTGGCGCTTTAGCGCTTACTCCGGTCCCATGCAAAGCTCCCCCCGAGGGGGCTGTTGCCTCCCTTGGGGCGGCCCAGCGGGAGACAACATGAACGCACCTGCACCTACTGCTTCCTCCGCTCGCCGCACCAAGAAACTGCCGCCGCTGCGCGTGGGCGTCGGCGGCCCGGTCGGCTCCGGCAAGACGACGCTGCTCGAAATGCTCTGCAAGGCGATGCGCGACACCTACGACCTGGTCGCGATCACCAACGACATCTACACGAAGGAAGACCAGCGCCTCCTGACCGTGGCGGGCGCGCTGCCGGCCGAGCGCATCATGGGCGTCGAGACGGGCGGCTGCCCGCATACGGCGATCCGCGAGGATGCCTCGATCAACCTCGAAGCCGTCGACCGCATGCTCGCGCGCTTTCCCGATGCGGACATCGTCTTCATCGAATCGGGCGGCGACAATCTGGCGGCGACGTTCAGCCCGGAGCTGTCGGACCTGACGATCTACGTGATCGACGTGGCGGGCGGCGAGAAGATTCCGCGCAAGGGCGGACCGGGGATCACGAAGTCGGACTTGCTCGTCATCAACAAGACGGACCTGGCGCCGCTCGTCGGCGCGAACCTCGACGTGATGGCGTCCGACGCAAAGAAGATGCGCGGCGAGCGGCCATTCGTGATGTGCAATCTGAAGGCGCTCGACGGGCTGAAGAACGTGATCGCGTTTATCGAGAAGAAGGGGTTGTTGAGGGTGTAGCAAGGTTCGGCAATACTGGCCGCGCCCGGCTCTACCGCATCCGTGCGCGGTTCGCTTCGACCTTGCGCTCGATCAGGTCGAGCGTGTCCGGCAGGATCGGCAGGGGCTGCGCAAAGCTCCGAAGCTGGCCCGCGACGCTGGCAATGCGCTCGATCACCTGCTTCGCGTCGCGTTCGGCGATCCCTGTCATTCCCGCCAACTGCAGCAAATGCTGGCGTGCAGGCGCACGTGCCTCGCCGCAAATGTCCATTTGATGCTCTCCGCCCGGCCCTTCGTCGAAGGTCAAATCGTAGGCCGGCGAAAACTGCCAGCGTCCGTCCGCGCCCAGCAGGAATGAGAAGTTCTTCGCGTGATCGTCCCGGTTATTGAAGATCACGTTGAACACGCATCGCTCGAACGCTTGCAGCACTTCGCGCGCATCGCGCGTCATGAATTGCGTGAGCCTCAGCAGAGCGACATAGTCGACCTGCGGCACCCGGAAATCCACATGCATCGCGCCGGCGGCCGTATGCATCGGCACGCGCAAGCCGTTTGACCGATCGAACCGTTCGATGCCGAAGGCCGAGAGCCCGGCTCCCAAGTCGAAGTAAGCCGTCGCCGGCATGCGAATCTCGCACGCGGCAGCCAGCGCGCCGTACATGGCCTCCACTGCGCACACTTCCCCGTGCTCGTGCTGGGCCGGGAACTTGACGAGCCAAGGCGCGCCGGCACCCTGCTCCGTATTCGAGATGCGGCTCGTCTGCCTCTCGAAGTTGACCAGCACCTTCGGACGCGCGCCGTGCGGCGAGCCGCCCATGAGCGCAAGCTCGCGCAATAGCGCCTCGCTGCCATCGGTCATCACTTGACGCACTTCATTGGCCAATTCGAGCAACTGGACATCGGCCGGTACGAGCCGATGGCCATCGGCCGGCTCGAAAACAAGCGCGCCCATCGCCTTGTCGCCGATAAACGCAAGCCGGTCGAGCGGGGAGATCAGACCGGGCTCACGCCCCTCCTTGCGGAACAGCCGATCCATCAGCGACATGCCCCAACCGTCTGGAAGTGCATCGCTCACCACCCCCGGCAAGCGAAGCTGGTGAGCCGGAAACGCCCCATACGTGCGCCCGGCGAGCGGCAGTTTGAGCGGCGACAGTTCGAGCCCGCGCTGTAGCGCGTGAGCCGAGTATTCGAACAGAAGATCGCTGCCGTCATCGGCGAGCTGGCCGAGCACGAAGCGCTCGCCCCATCCGGCGTACACCACGCTGATCTTTTTCACGGGCTCTTCCTCGAGGCTCGCTCACGCGTCACGCTTGCCTGCTCCATCTCTTTGATGGTTTTCGGCTTCAGTTCAAAGAGCGATGACAGGTTCGCCGCCAAACCGAGGCTCGCCGTCACGCGCAGGAACGTGTCGAGCGTGCCTCGGCCGGTACGCTCGAGATTGCGCAACGCGCGTTCGGATATCCCGGCGCGCGCGGCAAGCTCGCTTTGCTGAAAATTTTGCGTAAGACGGTGCACCCGCAAGCGACGGCCGAGCTCACTTGCGATTTCGTCCGCCGAAGCCAGATCAAACGATAGTTTCATGCCGGTTAACCGCCGAAAATTGATTTAACCGTGCATATTTTACCCCTTAACCTAAAGCGAGCAAAGATTAACAACTGGAACAATTGCGCCGGTTACAGGCGCGTTGGCAGGGTGCATACGGTAGTGGGCCGGCTGGGATGCGGCAGTATCTGATCGATTCCGCGCCCCAACATCACGTGCCCGCACAGAAACAGCGTGATGCAGTTCATGCGTCAGACCAAAGCAGTCCTCTGCTCGCCAAAGCCTCGCCTATTTTGCGCGCATGACTTCACTTTCTGCGGATATCGCGCATCATCGTTTGATCAATGCAAGAATGATCCCGAACGCGTTGACGTCCATCGACGCTCACATCGCGCTGTCGGCGTCACACCCAGCAAGTATGAGCCAATCCTTGCGCGGCTCGAATGCATGCCACGCGTGGCGGCGTGCTGGCGCGGCAGCGCTGCTCCCCGGTGGCATCCGCTCGCTTTGCCTTCGTGCGCCAACAGGAGGAATCCGTGAGCCGTCTCGTCGTCGTTTCCAATCGCACCGCCGATCCCCGCAAAACCGCTGCCGGCGGACTCGCGGTGGCTGTGCGGGAAAGCCTGCAGCAGACTGGGGGACTCTGGTTTGGCTGGAGCGGCAAGGTTCAGGAAGAAGCGGTGACCGATCCTGCCGGTTACGGCCAGCTTCACTTCCAGACAGTCGGCGAGGTAACGCTGGCGACGCTGGATCTGAGCCGGGAAGATCATGACACGTACTATCTCGGTTACGCCAACGGCGTGCTGTGGCCCGTGTTCCACTATCGCCTGGACCTAGCCAATTTCGATGTCCGCTTCGCCGCGGGCTACCGGCGGGTGAACCGGCTGTTCGCGCAGAAGCTGCTGCCGTTGCTCAAGCCCGACGATTTGATCTGGGTGCACGACTACCATCTGATTCCCCTGGCCGCCGAGCTGCGCGCGCTGGGATGTGGCCACCGCATCGGCTTCTTCCTGCATATTCCGATGCCGCCGCCCCTGATCATGGCGGCGATTCCGGAGCACGAATGGCTGATGCGTTCGCTGTTCGCCTACGATCTGGTC
Source organism: Trinickia mobilis (assembly GCF_017315705.1). Lineage (GTDB taxonomy): Bacteria > Pseudomonadota > Gammaproteobacteria > Burkholderiales > Burkholderiaceae > Trinickia_A > Trinickia_A mobilis. The sequence continues at coordinate 42,004 of NZ_JAFLRF010000012.1, forward strand.
GGCTTCCAGAGCGAGGCGGACGTCACGCACTTCTCCCACTACGTTGACGCAGAGGCTCACGCGGAGCAGTTGAGTCCCGAACGCTTCCGCGCTTTCAACCGGACACTGCGGGTCGGCGCCTATCCGATCGGCATCGACATCGACGACTTCGTTCATCTCACGCAGGCGAAGGACGGGCGTGAGACCTTCTTGCGAATGCGCGAAGAATACGCGCGGCGCCGCCTGCTGCTCGGCGTCGACCGCCTCGACTATTCGAAGGGCCTGCCACAGCGCGTCCAGGCGTTTCGGGCATTGCTCGAGCGCTATCCGGAAAACCGCAACAGCGCAACCCTGATCCAGATCGCTTCGCCGAGCCGCGAGGACGTCGGTGCCTACGACGATCTGCGCCGCCAGATGGACAGCCTGTGCGGTGAGATCAATGGCGACTACGGCGAACTGGACTGGATGCCGGTGCGCTACATCCATCGCAATATCGCCCGCAGGCGCCTGCCTGGGCTATACCGCGCCAGCCGAGTGGCGCTGGTCACGCCTTTGCGCGACGGGATGAACCTCGTCGCGAAGGAATTCATTGCGGCCCAGGATCCGGCCGACCCTGGGATGCTGGTGCTGTCGCGCTTCGCGGGCGCCGCAGAGCAGCTGAAAGAGGCTTTGCTGGTCAATCCGTACGACACACAGGGAACCGCAGAGGCGATCCAGCGTGCGCTCACGATGCCGCTCGACGAACGGATCAGGAGACACGAGGCGCTGCTGAGCCGAATCCGCAAGCTCGACGTTCACTGGTGGTGTTCGTCGTTTCTGCTGGCGCTGAAGCACGTGGAACAGGACGTGACCGGCTGACGCGCGGAGCGTCGCCCAGCAAGGAAAACGCTAAACAACTCCATTCGGGACAATGAATCGCGGCGCACCGATGATCGGCACGTCTTTGAGAATTTCGAACTGGAAGATTGGGTGGATCGCGCGGGGATAGTCTCTGTGATAACCGACATCAGCCCCCATTTTCTCGGAGAGCGTGAATAGGTCTCTAGGTGTCACACCACCGGACCAATCCGTATTGCCCCTCGGCGCAATGTTCTCGACATTCAACGAAAGAGCATCCGCGTTGTACAGGTAAGCCCCATACCGCTGTAGCGCACCTGATTTGAAGCCAAGCTTTTGTTCAAGTTCTTGGAGGCGACTATTGACTATGCACTCGAGAAAAGTGACGTAACCTTTAACCGTTTTTCGCGGGGGCAAATCGCCTGCGACAACTTTTACGACCTGCTGCCCCGCCCTTCTGGCGTGCAGCAGGATAAGCTCGTTGGTGGCACGACGAAGCTCTATTAGCGCGTCTGGCGCCCCAAGAAGGTCGTCCACGATCACGGCATAGTAAGCGTCCTCGTGATCGTACCGCTTGCTTGTCGTTCCCACGTCAATTTCCATTCGGTTGTGAAGGCGGCCCGGTCCACCGGGGCGAGCGTCGTCATTTAGTCAAAGTCGAATCACAAGACCACCCGCCGTCATCGAAAGCAGGAAACGCGAGAACGAACGCCACGGGTTCCATATGCAGCCGGTCAGCTAGTAATCGCCACATCCGTGCTGTTCGCTCGTCAGCAAGCAACTGTTCAGGTTCGGTTGCAGCCGGACCCGCTTCCATTCGACCGCCAGAATGTCCTGATTCTCGCCCGGCGGCGTGATGCTGAAAAGCGGCTGGTTCGAGCCGATACAGATGTTGGTGCCCTGCAGGTTATTCTCGTAGACAAAGGTTTGTTCTTGATTGGTGAAAAACGCCTGCAGACCGCTTTGGGCAACCGGATTGATCTGCTCTACAGTCAGGATCCCCGGGACGTCGCTCACGATATAACCGACGCCGGAAGTAAAGTTCGGATCGATCGGATACGTGCCCACCGGCGAATTTGCCGTTGCCGGCGATGTCAAGGTGCCGCTTAGCGCTCCGGCAGCCGTATCGCCATTGATGAGGCCGCTGGTCGTGTAGGTAAACGCCGGGTTGGGCGCGCCTGGCAAGCGTATCTTCCCGTCCGCCGTCACCGTCACGGTTGGTCTTTGCAGATATACATAGTGATCACCTGTCGTCGGCACCGAGCCGCCCCAACTGCAGCCCAAGCCAAATCCGCAACCATAGAAATTGGGCTGGGCGGTGTTCGGCTGCACATTGCCGCGCACTTCCTGGTTCCACGTGCTCGCCCAGATTCGCCATCCGTCGGCGGCACTTAGCGCGCCGGAGCCGCCTGCGGCGAACACCCCGTTCTCCATCACCAGGTCGACGGAGCCGCCGGCGGTGAGACGGGTATCGAGCCCGATGTTGCCGGACGCCGCCTGGGCGACCAGATTGCCCGTCAGCGTCGAGTGGGTGCCGTCGATCGTGGTCAGCGTACCCGAGCTCGAGTTATAGGTCTCACCGACGACCGGGCCGATCACAAAACCGTGTGAATCGAGGAAGTTCACGTTGTCCACGTTGACCATCGCGAGCACGCCGACGTCGTTTTGCGGATCGGTCAGCGTGAACGAGCCGGGGCCGGACAGCAGCAGCGTGGCAGCCTGGATGCCCCCGGGATCAGTCACGGCGCCGGACGACGATAGCGTCAACGTGTTGTTGGGCAGCGAAATGCCGTTTGGCAGCGAGATACCCTGACTGCCTGTGCCGTCGGCTAAGAGTGTCAGACTTGTAGAGAATGCCGGACGCGTCGAGCCTGTTGTCGGATTGACCGTGATAAGCCCCGTCTGAGCCGAGCTACCGAATATCACACTGTCGACGCCTGAGTTCGCGGCCGCCAGCATTCCGAGCGCATTTGCATCGACGCTCAATCCGGCGGCGTCGCTATATACGTTGATCGGCGTGTTGTCGGACCTTGTGATGCTGAAATCGGATGCGTTGACCCCGCCCGGTGCGAACACCAGCGTGCCGTTGGTCGATGAAGTGCTGGCTGTACCGCTGACAACAAAACTGTCGGTTGTACCGTCATTCGATGCCTGAAGCACTATGGCGCCTTGCGGCCCCACTGAAATGGCCGGTCCACCCGTTTGAATCAACGTGCCGGTCGGATTCTGGATGAAACTTGACATCAGAAGACCGGGGCTGCCCGAGTCCGTGGAACCCGTAATGGAAATCAAGCCATTGTTACCCGTGACGCCGATGGTTGAGCTGTCGAGAGCCACGCCCCTGTCGAGGGTAGGATCGACTGCACCGACAAGGGCACCCCGAATGTCCACGGATCCGGTGCTGGATTGAACCGTTGACGCGTCGTAGAGCCTTACCCCCGCAATCTCGTAGCCCACATCGTCATTCGCATCGGTGCCGACTCCGTAGACGCGGATCGCACCTGACTCAGATACCAGGGCCGACTGCAGTTGCTGGGGCGGCAGCGTCCCAGCGGCCTGAACCAGCGCGGAACCGATCAGGATGCCGCCGACCGACTGTGCTGTGCCAGTGCCGAGGTTCGCTTCGATTTCGATGTCGCCTGCCGACGTCTTGATAGTCGAACTGGCCACATTGACTGCATATACATACGGAATCGTGGTGAGGCCAGGAATCGCTGCGATCGCAGATGCACCGGGAGCCTGACCGAGAATAGTCACCGTGCCGCCAGGGCTGGCGTTCGACTGATTGACCCTGGCATCGATATCCGTAAAGACAAGTTGCACTGCGGCGCCGTCGAACGAACGCGGTTGCCCTGCCGTTTCGCCTATCGATATATTCCCACCGTTAGTGAACAGCTCGACTCGACTCGTTTGGGTACCGTTGATCGCGATCGAATTGCCGCTCGCAGCGTTGCGTACGTCGGCATCGAGAACGATGTTAAGGGGTCCTGATCCGGTCGACATGATGCTGTTGCTGACGTTGATCGAGCCCAGGGCGCTCAACGTCAGTGTCGGCGCGCCTGCCGAGCTTGCCGCTGCGGACGACATGAGGATCGGCGCCTGAACGTTGATGTTGCCCGGTTGGAGATCACCGGCAGCCGAGCCCACTGTCGTGACCGTGACCGACGTGCCGTTGTTCAGTTGCTGATCGATCAGCGTATTGACCACCTGGCTGTCCGTCCCGGCGGCAGAAAATATCGTGGGTGACGTGCCGCTTCCAGGCGTCTCGGTTGCCGCCGTCCCTGACGCGGCCGACACGATATCGATGTTGTCCGGATCGAGCTTCCACTTCCCTCCTATCCCCTTCGGCGCCGACGCATCAATTGTCGCGCCGGACGTGTCGAGGTAGTGTCCGGAAGTCTCTATCACGCCGCCATTGCCGCCCTGCACACCGCCCGTCGCCGACAGCGTGCCGTAAATGCGGCTCGCCGTCTCGCTGAAGGCAACGACGTTCCCGCCATTCCCGTCCTCCAAAGCATCCGCATGAATGCTCGCTGTCGGCGACATCCAGATCGCGTTCGCATTGCGAATATCCGGATCCGCCCCGCCAGGACCGCCGCCGAAGCGCACTGTACCGCCGCCCGCGCCGCCACTGGCATTGACGCTTGCGCCGTCGAGCAGCGCAACGTCATACCCCGTCACGTCGATCTTGCCGCCCGTCAAACCGCTTCCTCCGGTCGCATCGAGCGTACCGCCCACCATCGTCGCGCCGTTGCTGCCGCCGTCGAGCAGAATATGTCCGTTGCGCTCGGCGAGACTTTGCGCACGGACGATCCCCTGCTGGTTGATCACGGTCGCAGCCAGCGCATCGGCCGTTTGCGCGCTCATGACGATCCGTCCGCCGTCGGCCGCCAATGTGCCGGTGTTGCCGATCAGTGCGTTGGCAGCCCCCTGATTGATCTTCAGCGTCGTCAATCCGTCGCCGGCGAAGTCCAGCGTGATGTCATTGCCGGCGCCGAGCGCAACCGTTCCAAGCCGTGCAGTGACGGTGCCCGTGTTGCTCACCGAGCCGCCCAGCAATGCGATCGTGCCACCCGATTGCGCGTTGAGCGAGCCCGCATTGCTGACGATCGCCGGGGACGTTCCCACGAAGTGATAATTTCCAGCGAGGAAATCCGCGTCCGAAATATCGAGCGTGGAGGCGATCATCGCTCCCACGTTCACCGACGAGCCCGGCGCAAATATCACCCCTGCGGGATTGATCAGAAACACCTTCCCGTTCGCCGTCAACATGCCGGCAATCACGCTCGGATTGTTGCCCATCACGCGATTGAGCAGCGCCGCACTTGCCGACGGTTGTACGATTCTCACCGACTCGCCGGAGCCAATCGAGAATGTATTCCAGTTGATGATTGCAGCCGGCGTCTTCTGATTGATGTTCATCCGGCCCGCACTCGGTGAATTGATGGTCACTGAGCCCGATGCCACCTGCGCACCTGTAGGATTCGCGAACAGGGCCGACACATAGAACATCGCGAACAGCACGACGGCGGCGCCCACGACGGTTCCCACATGTTCTACTGGCAAGCTGCATGGCATCTTCATGGCGAACCTCGGCGCCGGGCAATCCCGGCTCGTACTACGGTCCAACGCACCCCCGTTTCAGCTCCCTCGGCACAGCTGCGCCAAGACGAGGGAGATCTGGTGTTGATTATGTTGACTAAAACGCCTTGCTCAACTGCACATAAAACCGCGGCACGCGGTCGTTGCCGGTCGTGTCGGCCGAAGTCGTCCGCCATGCCACGGTGCCCTGAATCGTAATTCCGCCGGGTGCGGCCCAAAATGCGCCAATGCCGACACCGCTGCGCGTGATCACGTTCGAGCCCTCGTTTGGACGCGAATTCGCGTTATACCAGCCGGTACCAATATCAAAAAACGCAAACACCGAAGCCTTCGAATTCAACGCATAGCGCCCTTCGAACTGCGCCACAAACCCTTCGTCGACCAATGCTTCAGACGGCGAATAGGCGCGCACCGCATGAGGGCCGCCGAGCAGGAAACGCGAAGAGTCGTCGAGGGTCGTGGCCGCCCACTGCCCGGAGATTCCCACGAACACGCTGAGCTGCTCGGTCATCGCGTTGAGCCGATTGGCAAAGAACGTCGTGCGCATTTCGGTTCCTTGCGTATTGCGTCCGAACGGCGACACATCGAGCGCCTCGTCTGCAGCGTTCCTGAAGTGCAAACTGCCGATCAGCAATTCAACGTCCGCGCTGTTGAACCCCCCGCCGAGAAAACCATCACGCCCTTCGTAGCTCAGGCCGACGCTGCCTTCCACCAGCGACCTCGGGTTGTGCTCGCCCACCGCGCCGATGTTGTCGATCAGGTCGCGATACTCGAGGTTGACGCGCGCGAGCAGATTCTGGCTGCGGGTACGCAACAATGGTTGCGTGAGCGTCAAGTCTGCAACGGTCGCCTCCCCTTGCGCGTCGAGCGCTGAAAATTGCTTGCCGAGCGCGTAGTTGAGCCTCGACGCGGCAATGCCCAGGCGTGTGCCATACGAATTGATCGGCGCCTCATAGCCAATGCGCCCGTAGATCGTGTCGAGTCGTTCGCTGCCGAGGATCCGCAAATCGAGGTTGTCGCCGATCATGAACGGCGAGTTGATCCGCGCCAGTGCGCCGAGCCGCCACGTTCCGCTCGATTCCGCGCCGTAATTGTCGACATCGACGGCAAACGTCCAGCGCTTGGCTGGCGCGACGTTGATCGTCAGGTCGACGGTACCCGGTTCCTCACCCGCTTCGAGGGAAGAGGTCACCGTAATCCCGGGCAAGTCGGAGAGCAGCAGCATCGTGCGCTCGAGTACGCTCTGCTGCAGCGGCGCCCCAACCGGTATCTGTGCGACTCGGTCACGCAACAGGTCCTCGCGGATCGGCGTGCCGGCCGCTACATCGAGGCGCACGTGGCCGACTCGCCCTTCGAGGACGGTGAGTTCGACTTCACCCGAGCTCACGTCCTGCTGCGGAATCACGACTTGGGCGAGTACGTAGCCCCGTTCCCTGTAGATTTTGGTGATACGAGCGGCAATCGCTTCGAGGTCCGAAAAGCCGACTTCGGTGCCGATCTTGTCGCGCACGGGCGCGAGCAACTCATCGGTCGGAATCGTGTCGTTGCCCTTTAACGTGATGCGCTTGAGCACGAATGCGGGACCGGGCGAAGGCACCGCAGGCGCTCCCGCTTGCGGCAGAGCAGGCACCGCGCTTGCGCCGGCGGGCGGCGCCGGGCGCGTCGCTGGAGGCTGCACTTCGTTCAACAGGCCGCCGGCATTCGGGACCGTCTGGCCCCACGCAACAGCGCTGCTGAAAAATGCCACAGCCGCGATCACTCGTAGTCTGTTCATTCTTGTTCTAGCGCGCGATGTTCAGTCGCCACCCTCCCATCAGGTCGAACGGCGCCCAGAAAAACGGATGTGCGAAGCGCGGATTCTGCATGACCGCCAGTTGTGCAGCGCGCATCGCATCGATTGCTTCCTGCCCCTCAGTGAGCTGCGAGTAAAACGTCCGCATCGTGAGCGCGGTCGACTCGTCGGCGACCGGCCACATCGACACGATCAGGCTGGTTGCGCCCGCATAGAAGAACGCTCGGGTAAAGCCAAGAATCTCGTCGCCCCGGGCAATGCGTCCGAGTCCGGTCTCGCACGCGGATAGCGTGACCAGTGCAACATCGTCGAGCTTCAGGTTGTAGATGTCGCGCGCGAGCAGTTGGTCGGGGCCGTCGGCAGGTTGCGTGGCCGGTGCAAGCAATATGCTCGAGTGCAGCGGATCGAGCGTGTCCGCCTCGGCATGGGTCGCGACATGGAGCACGCGGCCGGCGGGAGCATTTTCGCGAAAGCTCACGCGCGTCGCGTCGCTATGCAGGAAGATCTCGTTGTGCGCGAATAAAGGAGCGATACCCCGCACCTCGGCTTCCGCACCCGGCAGCGCATAAGCCGGGGTGATCTGCGGATTGCCGAATGCGACCAGATTGCTCGCAACCTGCTGCTGGCGCTGCTGCAGTTGCACGGCGACACTCGCCGAGGGTTCGAGGGCGATCGCATGGCTTTGGATCAGATAACCGTCCGGACCGTGCAGCGCCTGAAACGGCAGGTAGTGCAGCGCGCCGTGAGGAACGATGATGAGCCGCTCGCCATTGCGCAGCCCGAGAGGCGCGATCAGCATCGCATAGAGCTTGTCGCCGTCAGTGATCGCGCTTTGCCGCCGCTGCACAATGGCGTTGCGAATGTCGGTGACAGCGGCATCCATGTCGGCGCGCCCGATGGGCAGCGTATAGCCTTTGAGGCCGCCGCTTCGTATCACCCAGACGACCAGCGATTTATCGAGACTATGAAATTCGACCAGAGCCTCATTCGGCTCGAGCACGCCGCGCACGACATCCAGTCCCGGCACCTGCCCGTTTAGCTGGCGATCGTCCACGCCAGCGTCGACGCGATTGCGCACGACGTCGAGCAATGCGCGCGCCCGGCTGCGCTCGGACAAGTTCCATGCGGCCTGGTAGTCTCCCGCTTCGGCCGTGAGCGCTATCGCATGGTCGAACACCGTCTGCGTGTCGCCAAACAGTCCCGTCTTGAATTCGTCGCTCCGAAAGCGCGCGCGAATCTTCTCGGAATCGTCGACAGCGAGCAGATACGCCTCGCGCGCCTGCACCTTGTCGCCGAGCGCAAGGTCAGATCGGCCGATTCCTTCATGCGCCCAGAGCCTGTCATAGCTCGCGTCCTGCGCGCCGCTTTCCGCGAGAAGCGAGCCGAACGCGCGCTTTGCGTCCTCGGGCTTGCCCTCCGCAAGCAACAGGTTACCCTCGGTTCGCCGGTATAACGGCATGAGCTCCGCACCAGGCGGCGGGTTTGCCGCGTCAAACGTCTTGCGTGCTCCGGCCGTGTCGCCACTCGCGATCTGTGCATTGGTCACGGAGAGAAGAACCAGCGGCCGGTAACGCGGTGACGCGGTCTCCAACGCCCGGTTGTAATCCGCTATCGCCGCTTGCGGATTTCCACGCCGCAACGCAACATCGCCGAGTACCTTGTTAGCGGGCGCAAAGACCTGCTCCGGCGCCTTCGGTGTCGATGCAAGCGCCTGATTCGCATATCGCTCGGCGTCGTCAAGATCGCCTGCGTAGCTATACGCAATGGCAAGATCGCGCTTCGAAAGCGCGACCAGATCGTCGTTGTGGGTACGTTGGGCAATGACGAGCGCGCGTGCGGCAGCGTCGACGCTGTCGCGGAAATCACCCCGCTCCGCTGCCGAGACGGCCATGCTGCAGTAATCGTACGCGGGCAACGTGACGTGATCGCGCGACAGCAGTAGGCGACCTTCATCGGTCAGCGATTTGAGCGTCTCGGCATCCCGTTCCCGCTCGGCCGCCTCCTGAAAGCCATGCGATTCAGGCGCAAGTCCGCGACCGGCGTCGCTCGCCGCCGCGGCAACAGCAGCGAAGGCGCCGCCGGAACTCATGCAGACAATGCCTGCCGCCAGCGCCGCCACGCCCGCAGTCGGTAAGCGGCTGGGTATGATCCGACGCCGGCAAAAACGAGCAGCGCGACGCAGCATCGCGGGCAAGGCGATTTGCCTACTCCCGACCAACAGTCCTTTCAGTCTCTTCACATCGATTTCCTGTAGGACGATGCTGGGACGCAATCTGAAAGCCGCTGTCACTCCACTGGCGCCGTAGCGCGCGCGTGATGTCATTTTGTGGCGCAACTCGGCGGCACAATCCGACAACTACTATCCGGTAAACGAATCGGTCTGTAATATTTTGAATCGGAAGTGGGTGGAGCTTGGCAAACGCAACGGGGCAGGCCAGAAAGCAGGCGCTTTTCAAAAATAGCCGCCTGAATCGTCTGCCAGATACATGCGCACGCGCGTGAGGATGGAGCTTGCGCGCACGCCTTGACGCTCGGCTGCAGTCCTTCCTGCGGAGCCCGCCCAAATGCCTAGCCCCGAAGACAAGACAGTGATCGCGTCACAGCCTTCCGGGCCTGACGGCAATTCGGCTAGCGGGCAGGCGGCAGACTCGGAGCGCACGATCGTGATACCGAACGCTCAAGCCGGCGCGGATGGGCAGCATGCACTCGCGATCGGCACGCACCTCGCAGAATTCGAGATTCGGGGGGTGATCGGGGAAGGCGGCTTTGGCATCGTCTACCTTGCATCCGACACGCTCCTGGGCCGCAACGTGGCGCTCAAGGAATACATGCCTGCGGCACTGGCCTCCCGATCCACCGGAACCGAGGTGACGGTGAGGTCGGAGCGTCATGAGGAAACGTTTCGGGCCGGCCTGAAAAGCTTCATCAACGAGGCTCGCCTGCTCGCGCAGTTCGACCATCATTCGCTCGTCAAGGTTTACCGCTTCTGGGAGGCGAACGGCACGGCGTATATGGTGATGCCCTACTACGAGGGCGTGACCTTGCGGGACGCCCTGCGCCAGATGTCCGCTCCGCCGGGCGAAAACTGGCTGCTCGGATTGCTGACACCGCTGCTGGAGGCGCTTGCCGTCCTGCACCATGCCCAGTGTTATCACCGCGATATCGCACCCGATAACATCATGCTGCTCAAAGGCAGCGGTCGCCCGCTGCTGCTCGATTTCGGCGCGGCGCGACGCGTAATCGGCGATATGACGCAAGCGCTGACGGTAATCCTGAAGCCCGGCTATGCACCTGTCGAACAGTACGCCGAAGTGCCGTCGATGAAGCAGGGCCCATGGACCGACATCTATGCACTCGCCGCCGTGGTTTATTTCGCTATTGAGGGGAAAACGCCGCCGCCCGCGGTCGGGCGCCTGATGAGCGACAACTGCGTGCCACTTGCGACCGCTGCGACGGGCAGGTACTCGGAAACCTTCTTGCGCGCCATCGACCACGCTCTCGTCGTGCGCCCGCAGGAACGGCCTCAGGATATTTATGCGTTCGCGGCGGAACTGGGTCTCGCGATCGACGAACCGGACAAGGTGCACGACGCAGGTGGTGGTCCGAAACGGGTGTCCGGTGATCGGGGAAATGCGGCTTCGACGGCCTGGACCACCGGCGCAACGGCGTCAAAGCCGCAAACCCAGCAGGTTGTCGCCGCGACCGGCGGGGCCGCATCGGCGGCAACGCCAGGCGTTTCGACTACCGTCAATGATGGCAAGAGCAAACGCCCCGCCCTTCTCGCGGCAGCCGCCGTCGCTGTCGTGGCGCTAGCCGGGCTAGGCGCCTGGTTTGCGCTCCGGCCACCGGCCAGCACTGCCACGGCGAGTGCCCCGGCGGCGACGATCGAGCCACCGAGCGTCATTGCGAATACGCCGCCCGGACAGCAAAGTGAAGCGGCTAGTACCACGGAGGCCACAGCCACCGGGCAAGTCGGTAGCGCACTTCCCCCCTTTACGCCAAGCGGCGAACTCGCTCGGATCGTGACGCTGGCGGACCCGACGTTCCATGTCAGCACGATGCTGCGCAGCACGCAGGCGCGCATCAACAAGGATCGTCTGCAGTTCCGGCTCAGCACTAATCGCGCCGGCTACGTCTATGTATTCATGGTGGATCCGGCCGGGCAGTATCTGATGCTTTTTCCAAACGAACGCGACAAGCAAAACGCCATCGCCGCCGGCGAAACCCTGTCGCTGCCGCGAGCGAATTGGCCGATGGTGGCAGGCGCCCCTGCGGGCCCGAACCATTTCCTCGTCATGGTATCGGCGCAACCAAGGGACTTCAGCGACGCTGGCCTCCATCAGGAGTCGGTGTTCCAGTCGTTCTCCGCTCAGGCGCAGCGTGATGCAGCAACACGGCGCACGGCGGCCTATTCGCCCTTTGCGGGCAAGGTTCGCTGCGCTGCCGGCGTCACAGTGTGTCCGGATGCGTTCGGCGCAACGACCTTCGAAATCGATGTCGTCAACTCGTCCTGATGCCGCACCTCGCGGCGTACCAGGTGAGCGCGGGGCGACCCGCTTTCAGCGCCGTCTTTCCAGGGTGATCTTCACCGGGCGAATCCTCCAGATCTGCTCGCAGTATTCGCTGATGGCGCGATCGGACGAGAACTTGCCCGCATACGCGGTGTTCAGGATCGACATGCGGGTCCAGCGCCGCGTGTCCTGCCAGGCGGCGCTGACGTCCTCCTGGCGCGCTACGTAAGCGGCGTAATCGGCAAGGACGAGAAACGGGTCCGCGTGCAGCAGATTGTCGACTAGCGGACGGAACATCTCGGGATCTCCTCGCGAGAAGTGCCCGCCGGCGATCAGCTCCAGCGCTTCTCGCAGCTCTTCGTTCGCATTCACGTACTCGATCGGGCGGTAGCCTGCTCGTCTGACGCGTTCCACCTCATCCGCAGTCAGGCCGAACAGGAAGAAGTTTTCGTCGCCGACTTCATCGCGTATTTCGACATTGGCCCCGTCCAGCGTGCCGATGGTCAGCGCGCCGTTCATCATGAACTTCATGTTGCCGGTTCCCGAGGCCTCTTTGCCGGCAGTCGAAATCTGCTCGGACAGATCGGCGGCCGGGTAGATAAAATGCGCATTCTTCACATTGAAGTCCGGAAAGAACACGACCTTGAGCCGCCCGCTTACCGCCGGGTCGTTGTTGACGACTTCAGCAATGCCGTTGATCAGGCGGATGATGAGCTTGGCCATCGCATAGCCGGGCGCGGCCTTGCCGCCGAACACGAAACAGCGCGGCGTCAGCGCGAGTTGAGGATTGCGCAGCAAGCGCAGATAGAGCGTAACGATGAAGAGCGCGTTCAAGTGTTGCCGCTTATATTCGTGGATGCGCTTAACCTGAATGTCGAATAGTGCACCTGGGTCGACGACAGTGCCGGTCGCGCCGCGGATACGCGCCGCGAGCCCCTCTTTGTTCGCCTGCTTTACGCGGTGCCAGCGGTCCTGAAACGTGAGGTCGTCGGCGTGCTCATCGAGTTTGCGCAGCCTGGCGAGATCGGTCACCCAGCCTTCGCCGATTGTTTCGTCCAGCAGGGTTGCAAGGCCCGGATTGCTGAGCAACATGAAGCGGCGAGGTGTGACGCCGTTGGTCACGTTGTGGAACCGCTCGGGCCATAGTTCGGCGAAATCCCGCAGCACGGTCTGCTTAAGGAGTTCCGAATGGAGCGCGGCCACGCCGTTGACCGCGTGGCTGCCGATCGTTGCCAAATGCGCCATGCGCACGCGCTTTGCACCGGTCTCGTCGATCAGCGACATGCGAGCAGCGCGTGCGTCATCGCCCGGGTAGCGTTGCCGGACTTCATCGAGGAAGCGGCGATTGATCTCGTAGATGATTTCGAGCAACCGCGGCAGCAAGTCTTGAAAAAGCGGCAGCCCCCACGTCTCGAGCGCTTCAGGCAGCAGCGTGTGATTCGTATAGGCGAGCGCGCGCCGCGTGATCTCCCAAGCTTCGTCCCATGGCACCTGTCGTTCGTCCACCAGCAGGCGCATCAGCTCGGCGACGGCAATCGACGGATGCGTGTCGTTGAGCTGCACGGTGAACATGTCTGCAAAGCGGCCGATCGATTCACCTTTGAGCGCAAGCAGGCGCAGCATGTCTTGCAGCGAGCATGAGGCGAAGAAATATTGCTGCGCGAGCCGCAAGCGCTTGCCGGCTTCCGGCTCGTCATTCGGATAGAGCACCTTCGACAGCGTTTCAGACCTCACCTTCTCGTGCACAGCCTCGTAGTAATCGCCGGCGTTGAAGTCCTGAAGGTCGAACGACTCGACTGCCTCACTTTTCCAAAGCCTCAGCGTATTGCACATGTTGACGCGAAAGCCCGGCATTGGCGTATCGCAGGCCACGCCCTTGACCGTGTATGCCGGAGTCCATCGCACACAAAAGCGACCCTGCGCATCCGTCCCGCTTTCCGTGCGCCCGCCGAAGTTCACGTAGAAGGCAACGTCCGGGCGCAGGATCTCCCAGGGGTTGCCCTTCTGCAGCCACTTGTCGGTGACTTCCACCTGCCAGCCGTCACGGATCTCTTGGTCAAAGATGCCGAATTCGTAGCGGATGCCATAACCAATGGCCGGAATTTCGAGGGTGGAGAGCGAGTCGAGATAGCAGGCCGCCAAGCGTCCCAGCCCGCCGTTGCCGAGCCCCGGTTCTTCCTCGATCGCGAGCACGGTGTCGAGATCAAGGCCGAGTGCCTGCAACGCATCGCGCGCGTTGCTCTCGATGCCCAGGTTTATCAGGTTGTTGCCGAGTTGCGGACCGATCAGGAACTCGGCGGACAGATAGCAGGCGATCTTCGCACCGCGTGCCGCATAGGCGTGCGTCGTGGCGACCCTGCGTGTCATCATCCGGTCGCGAACCGCATACGCGAGCGCCATGTACCAGTCGTGCAGGGTCGCAATCTCCGGATATCGGCCCTGCAGACAGATCAGATTGTCGACGATATCGCGCTGCAGCGCCGCGACGCCAAGACCGCTGCGCGCAGGCTCCGCGCTGGTCGGTGATTTCAAGGTGGCCGTGTCGTCCATGAGCTCTCCTTGTCCTTGCTGTGACCTCCATTGCAGCAAACCCGCCCCCCGCGAACACGCGCCTAGTGTCCGTTCTGCGCCACCCGCGCCTGCAATCTCTGCCGCACGCTCGCGACATCAATCCCATAAGGCCCCGGCGCATCCACCAGCGGCATATATCGCGCGGGCGTATGCAGCAAATACGCCTGCATCTCATCGATCACGATTCTGTCGCTCGGGTCATATCCCATGCCGGCCAACTGCCGAGTCAATTCCGTGCGCTCGGCAAGGCTCAGATCCCGCCACCAGAACGCACGGCAAGCTTGCGCGTATGCCGCATCGGAAAAATATTTCCAATGACCGAGCTCATGACTCAATATCGCCGCCCGTGTCGGCATATCGATCGCTTCTCCCAAAGGGGCCGGCCCGAGTCCCGGAATGGTGATGAGAAAGTCTCTTGTGCTCGTCGCTTTCCATGTCCCGCCTGGTTCGTATATCAAGCGCCAACGCACCAGAATCGTCTGTAGCGCGCGCTCGCCGTCCGTCAACGGCACATGTTGCCGCCGGGCCACCTCGAAGAAATAGGCGATCTGCACCGTGCTGAAATTGTTTCCGGCGGTCAAACCCGCCGGGTCGGCGCCAAAGCGCCGCGCATGCGCCGCGATCGCGGCCATCGTCGCCACGCGGTCGCGCGGCATGTCCCGGCGCTCAAGCAACGCAACGACGCGCGAGAACATTGCCCCCTGCTCGGCGAGACTCGGCGCATGCATCACGTACAGACCCGGACTGTCCGTGATTGCGAACAACCGCAGTCTGGCATCGGATGGCAACGCCGCGTCGAGTTCCGAGAGCGGTATGCGGCGGACTTCAAACGCGTCTCGCGACACATCGAGATGCGCCCCGTGCGTCTGGGCGACGGGTTCGGCTCGAATCGCTGTCAGGACACCTAATAGCAGCACCAACCCGCCCATTGCGAGCCGCGCGGATCGCGCATCCAGGAAAGGCATTCTGCCCCGGAGCATCTCGATCAATCGGTCACCGTCACGATCGTCACGCGTCGATTCTCGGGCGCGGCGGGATTGCGCGTGTTCAACGGCTCGGAAGACCCCTTGCCGACCGATGAAAGCCGCTCCGGGGCGATACCGTCCTTTTGCGTGAGGTATTCCACCACCGCCGCAGCACGATCTTCGGAGAGCTTCATGTTTGCATCCGGAGACCCGCGGGGGTCCGCATGCCCCTCGACGCGAAATTTGTAAGGCGCCAACCGGTCCGATTGCAGCGCAAGCGCCACCTTATCCAAGGCGGTGCGCGCGCTGTCAGTCAGCTCCGATGAGTTGGTGGCGAAAGTGATCAACATTTGCGCGGCGGGCCTTTTCGCAGGAGCCCCCGGCCTGGGCGCCACACCGGGCTGTTTGTTGGACAGCACGAAACCGCGCGTAACGATGGCGTCGCTGGCTTCGGTAGGAGCCAGCGCGTTGGTCACCGATTGCTGATTGATGTCCTGCTCTTTCATGACCGGTTCGCCCGCGTACGCGGTACGAACAAGGCCGACAACGCACAACGCCGCGATGAGCACGCCACACGCCTCGCGTCTATGCAAACCGAAATGAATCAGGCGCGACATATCGGAGTCTCCGAAAGATTCGCACACCGGGAGTACGCTGCAAGCGGGCAAACGTCGCTCGGCATCCCGAGGCGCACCCCCAACCTATAAAGACGAACGAACAACATTCAAATTGAAAATAGGCCCCGGATTGCAACGAACCCGGATCTCTTCACCTCCGTGTCATGTTCCAGATCATGACCGCCGCAACGCAACCACCGTCGGCCACCCCGGGCAAGCCGCATCCAGCAGTCCCGTAAAGCGCTTTCCATCGGGCAATCCGGTGCCGGTGCGCAGTGAAGGCGGCACGGCATCCGAGCCTTCGCTCCACCAGGTGCTCGCCCCTGGCGTGACTTGTGCAGCCAGCAGGTCAGCGAATCGGTCATTCACGCCGGAATCGTCATTTATCGAGAGACGCCAAGGCATCGCCGAACGCACGTTCGCCGCGGGTCCCAGGGCATTCAACTGCGCATCGAACGCCTCGAGTACAAATTCCGGCGCAAGCGTCGCCAGGGCCAGTCGAGTCATGTCGTCGAACCACGCCTGTGCGCTTTTGAGCCATTCCGCGATCTCCCCATGCTTCACAGGCGCAGCGATCGTGAACGGAAAATATCGCCCGACCCGATCGACGCTTGACATCAGCACGCCTATCCACGCCGACTCGCCACACACTCCGGCTCCCACCGCAAAGCACCAGACCGGCGCGTTCAGGTAAATCGGCAACCATTGCGCACCGAACGTTTCCTGCGCGTAGAGCATCCCCTCCTGCAAGTGCTCGTCCCAGGACGTCACGAATTCGGCCGCCAAGCGGCGCGACACGAAATCGCCATGCGTGCGCACCTTGCCGAAGAATCCGGGCCCTTGCACCGGCAATTCGCTCATAGTCGGTCCGGGCAACGGAAAGCTTCCAGTACGCCACGCCGGAACGGGTTCACTACGCTGCTCGCGTCCAGTTCGAGATTCACCCGTCTGCCACTCGACTCGAAGCTCAACTTGAAGCGGTCAGCCTGCGCCGTCGGTTGCAGATTCGCTGCATCCAGCAAGCGCAGCAGCGCCCACGGTCCGTCCGCGTGCGCCGCAGCGTCGTTGCCCGGCGGCGCGAATTCGACGTGCGCCTGCCCTGTGCCCTTGCCGCTCGGCCACTGAAACACCGTCGTCTGAGCGGTTCCCGGTTTCGCCACCAGTTGCTGACCGTCGATGTCGAGCGTGAATTGCGTGATCGAGGGATCGATATCGAGCGACTTCACTGCAAAGCGCACCGACACATCGCGCCCGCCCGTTCTGAACAATGCGTCGCGAATCTGCGCTGCTCGCTGAAACTGCACGAGCACGTCCGCAGGGATGCCGAGAGAATCGGAGCCGGCGCGCCAGCGCCATTGGGGTCCCGACATATCGACAAAGCTCGCAAGGTTCTTCTGGAAGAAATCGTCGATCAACCCGCCGGGGCCGAGAATCTTGCCGAAATCGTCCGGTGCGGCATCGCGGTTCGAGGCCCGCACGAGCGGATAGCGGCCATCGAGCGCCTGCCGGCACAACTGTGCGACGTTCGCCTGCCATAGCGCATTGAGCCGGCCCCGCTCTCCGCCGACTAACAACGACGACGCGCCAGCCGAGATATCTTCGGCGACCGCGGCAAGCGGCGCGGGCGCGCCCTGGGCCGCGAGCTTCAGCTTCGGCAGCGCGTCGCCCGCGGGCGGAGGCAGTCCCTGACGACGCGCAGAATCCGCGGCCTCGAGATACGCTGCGACGTCTTTGAGTGCCGCCAGCTGCGTATCGAGTGGCACCGGCCCCTGCGCCCCTGGTTTGCCCGCAAGATCGTGCAGCGCCTGGAAATGCGCATCGACCGGATTGACCTCGGCCGGAGCGGCCGCCGTTGTGTTGTCGGGCTGATTGCCGAGCGCACTTTCAAGACGCTTTTTCAGCGCGTCGAGCTTGCCGGTCAATGCGGCGGTACCTTGTTCTGCCAACGATCCGCCGGCCTTGACTGTGCCAAGCGTCGTTTCCTGTGCGGCGGCCAACATCAGCGAGCGCAGCGGGGAATCGGGCGCGGCCAGCGAGTTGGTCACGCGCGCGGCATTTTCGGCGCTATCGAATGGCACCACGTCGATGTCGTTCAAGAAAGCGTCCCATTGCCGGATGTACGCATCGAAATACAGCCCCGTCATGTCGCTCTTCAGATCCTCGATGGCCGCCGGCGTCAGCACGGACTCCTCCCTGCCGAGCACCCAATTGTCGCGAGCGGTATCGATCACCGCCTGATCGCGCAACTGGCGGAACTTCTGATAGCCCGCACGGGTAAAAGCGCCTGGAACGCCACGGGTCAAAGGTGCACCGCTCTTGCGGGTCAGCACCAGCGCCGCCTTGTTTCCTGCCGCACTCGCAACACTGAACTCCGGCAACTTCGCCTGATCGAGGTCACGCTGCACGCGGTTGTACATGCGCTGGGCAAGCGGCAGCTTGGCCAGCCTCTCGCGCGCCTGAGCAATCAGATCCTTGTCCAGCGGCAGCGACGCGTCGAACTGGGCCGGCTGGAACAGCGCGGCGAGGTGGCCGTCGATGTCGTTGCGCTGCTCGTCGCTTGCGTCACGCAACGGCCCGCGGCGCCAGTCGATGTCGGCCCAGAGCCGAACCGAATCGGCATCGAAGTGAACGGCGTCCCCGAGCATCAAATACGCTCGCAGCACCTCATACTGAAAGTCCGGGTTGTTTGCGTCGCCCCGACGCAGCTCCTCTTCCATGCGCTGTACAACGAGCGGCAGCAAGGCCTGACGCAACAACCGGCGATAGCTCGCCTGTGCTTCGAGTCCCAGCTTGTCGCCCTGGTACAGGCCAAGCCTCGATAGCCACGGAACGCTGCTTTCCCGGTCTGCGTAGCCGCCTGGAATGTCCCGCGCCGCGTTGAGCAGCGGCAGCAGCGCGAGTGGATCGTCGCCAGCCGGCGTGTTCTGGGCGAGCCTGTTCAGGGCGGACACCCGCTGGGCGACGCTTTGGACATAGCTGAGATTGCGCTGATAGCTGATGAAAAACCCAACCAGCGCCAGCACCGCCAAAAGGCCGATTAAGGCAAGTGCGATACGCTGAAGCCAGGAGCGGCGCCGTTCAAGCCTGAGGTTCGCTCCCGCAAGCTCCGCCTCCTGAAAAATCACGTCGCGCAGCAGTCGGGTGATGAAGTACGCACGCCCGCTCGATGGGTCGGGCAACACGACTTGCCGCTGCAGACCGAGCGCTGCCGCGACGGCACTCATCACGCGATCGATCGGCCGTCCCTCCTGTGTTCCGCTCGTAAAGTAGACACCGCGGAGCAGCGCCGCCTGCTCGAATCGGGACGTCGCAAACGTCTCCTTCAGAAACTCGTGCAGCACAGCCTTGAGGCCCGCGAATTGCTGCGGAAAGCCGTACACGAGCGCGCGCCGGCGCAAATCGGTTTCTTGCTGCATGCGGTGCAGCACGCGGACCTGCAGCTGCTTCTCGAGCGCATCGAATTCAGCGGGGAACGCCGTGATCGCGTCGTCGGGCGTACCGTTCTCCACAAACGGAAATGTCACGCCCCAGACCTGTTCGCGCTCATCGCGGCCGAGGTCGTCGAAAAACTCTGCGAAACCGGCCAACAAGTCGCACTTTGTCACGACCAGATAGACTGGAAAGCGCATGCCGAGCAGCGTGTACAGATCCTTGAGCCGGTCGCGAACCGCGTTCGATTGGACCGCGCGTTGCGTGTCGGACGATTGCAGCAGATCCTGGGCGGACAGCACGACGATCGCACCGTTCAGTGGACGCCGGGGACGATACTTGCGCAGGAGTTTCAGAAATCCCATCCACGCGGCCGCATCGGCGGCCGCGAAGCTGTCCTGAGTCGTAAAGCGTCCCGCGGTATCGAGCAGCACGGCGTCGTCGGTAAACCACCAGTCGCAATTGCGCGTGCCGCCGACGCCTCCCACGGCCTTCGTTCCCAACCGCTCAGAAAGCGGAAGCTTGAGGCCCGAATGCACGAGCGCCGTGGTCTTGCCGGTTCCCGGCGCGCCGATGAACATATACCAGGGCAGCTGGTACACGTACTGACTGCCGAAACGACCCTTTACACGCGACTTGCGCAGGATCGCCATCGCTTCTTCGAAGCGCTGCTTGAGCGTGGCGATGTCCACATCCGATTCCTGCTTGCGGGGTTCAGGCTTCGCGTCTCCTTCGGCGACCACCCGAGTGAATTTGACGTTGGCAAGACGAGCCACAAGCCAGCGCACACTCCAGTACAGGGCCCACAGCAGGACCAAAACCAGGATCACTGCCCAACGGCTGCCGGAGCTCTCGAGCGGCGCATTGCCCGCATAAGCGAAGAGCGGCCCTTCTATCCAGACAATCAACGCAACCGCGAGCACGCCTAACAGAGACAGGACAATGGGCCGCGCAAGCCACTTGAGCAGCTTCATCGCCAAGCTCCTCGGCACTTATCGCCATCGATCGAGACTGCACGCCGGGCGCTCATGATGCGGCTCCTGGCGCCAGCACGGTAATGTCGACGCGGCGGTTCTTGGCCCGATTGGCAGGGATATCGTTTGGCGCAATCGGCTCGGCGTCCCCGCGTCCTTCGGCAGTAAAACGCTGCGGCGTGCCCACCCGCGCCGCAAGCAGGTCCCTCACTGTTTCCGCGCGCGCTTGTGACAGATGCCAATTCGACGGAAAGCGCGCGGAGAACGCCCTCTGGTTATCGGTATGGCCCGCCACGACAACGGCACCCGGCACGTCTTTTAGCGCATCTCCGATGCGTTGGATCAGCGGTGCGTAGGCCGGATCCAGCTCCGCGCTACCGGACGCGAACAGACCATCGCCATTGATCGTGACAATCGTACGATCCGGGAGCTCCGCCACTCGAACGAGTCCCTTGGCGATCTCAGGTGCGAGAAACTGAGACAGTTTCGGCGCAGCCTTGGGGGCAGCCGCGAGCTTCGCGGCAAGCGCTGGCGGCGGCGCCACGCGGACCGCGTGCAAGGCGTCGAACGCGCTGTCGGAAGCATCGTTGAGCCGGATGCTCAAGATGAGGTGAACGATGACCAGCAGTGCGCAGGCGAGCGCCCCAGCCACCCACAATGGCACGAGTTGCAGCAATGGCTTGCGTTCGACCTCGACCGGCAGCCAGCGCGGCGACAGCGCTCGCTCGGCGGCGCCGCGTTGAGAGCGAATCATCGGCTCGAGCCGCTCACGTAGGGTGTCGAGTTGCGTGCGGCCGCCGTCGATCAAACGATAACGCCCTTCGAAGCCGAGGCCGAGCATCACATAGAGCAATTCGAGCACGTCGACATTTGCCGCCGGATTTTGCGCAAGCCGTTGCAGGATCAAAAAAAAGCGTTCGCCGCCCGACGCCTCGTTGTGAAACATGACCAGCAGGCTGCGGCTGCCCCAGAGCCCCGCACCCCATGGCGTACTCGAGATGGCTTCATCGAGAAACGTGCACAGGCAGTAACGTGATGCGCCGAGCTTCTCGTCGTCGTAACCGCTCGCGCGGCCCTGGGTCTCGAACGTGCGGATCATCTGCATCAGCTGATTGCGCAGTTCTTCGACGTTCGGATGGGTCGGCAATTGCCGCAGCGGCACCGCCAGCTCGAGCAACGGATTCGCCGCGCGCAGCAGTGGATTCAGGCCGCCCGTCGTCGTCAGGAGCGGCGCGGTCGACACGTCGGCCGCAACGAAGGCGGCGCGTGCGCCGCCGGGCGTCGGAATGATGATCGTTGCGCCGGGATCGTCGGACGGGCCGCGTGGTTCGTTTGGAGACACGATGAACGTCCTTATGCTTGAGGAGCCCGTCAGCGGCGGATCGCCCAGAACTCCATTGCGAGCCCTGGGAAGTCGCCCGCCACGTGCAGCGCCATTCCCGCTGACTGGGCAAACTGCTTCCACAGCTCGTTGCCGCGGTCGAGTTCGAAATACGTAAAACCTGCATGAAATGGCAATTGCCGGGGGGCGACCGGCAGCGCGCGCAGTCCGATGCCCGGCAATTGCAGATTGACAAGATCGCGGATGCGCTCGATCGGACCGATCTTCACCTGCGGCGCGAAGCCGGTCAGGATTGACTCCGCAGGCAGTTGCGCGCGCACTGCGAGCACGAAGGTCGCCGTTGCAAACAGGTTCTTGTCCGGCACGATCGCCACACGCACGCCGAACTTGCGCTCCTCGAGCGGAATCGGCACCGCATGCGGATCCATCACCATGCTGAGAGACGCACGCAGATCGTCGATGACCGGCGCAAAGGTCTCCTTCAGCCGTTTGTGCTCGTACAGGGGATAGGCCTGCGGACGTTTGGATGCCTGGCTGAAGGTCGCGAGTTCACCCGCCAGTTGCACGACGACTCGATACAGCGCTTCCGGATGCAGGCCGGTCATGGTCGACAAATGTGCGGCGAGCGGCTCGTGGCGATTGATCAATTCGAGCAGCAGGAAATCGGCCACTTCGGCAACCCCCGTCACGCCCGGCTGTGCGAGGCGCATGGCCAGCGCCTCGCCGCGCTGGTGCAGCAGGCCAACCAGATCGTCGACAAACGCGGCGAGACGTTTCGCGACACGGTAGTCGAGGCACGGCGGACTATAGTCGCTTTCCAGCACGACGCGGTTATCGGGCAAGCGTTCGGTCACGCGCCCGACCCCGAGCACGGTGTAGGCGTTCGCGACGTCTGCTTCGAGCGCGAGCCGCACACGTAGCTTGCCGATCTGCAGCAACGCGGCCCCCCCGTTCGGATCATTGCTGTCGCTGACATCGAGTTCGCCAACGCGATGGCGGGCAAAGGTCTCTCCCGTTTCCTCGTTCTCGGTCTCCGCGATCCCCGGTCGGCGGACCGGCAAGGCGAGCGTGACGAGTGTGTTGCGGGTGCCTTCCGGAACATCGAGCGGCAGCGGCAGATCGTCGTCAGCGGGAAGGTTGAAAGGCGTGCCGTCGGGAAACACCCCCGAGCACGACGCCAGCGCGACTTTGCCCAGCTTGAGCAACTGCTCGTCGAGCTCGAGCGAGGCGAAGCCCCAGCTGTACGGACGCAGGCCCGAGGCGCGCGTCTCCAGCTGCGTCTGCAGATAACGGTCGTGTTGCTGCAAGTGCTGCGGCTGCAGAAACATCCCCTCCGACCAGATGACTTTGCTATTCCAGGACACGTTGGTCTCGTTATGAAGTGGTTGACTTTTTTTCCGCGGCGCATGGGTCGCCGGCCTCGCGTGCACTACGAAGCGCTTCGATCTGCGCTTCGTAGGCGTCGCTGAATGCCTTGCCGTAGAGTTTCTGGAAATCGTCGTCGGCTTCCCGTGCGATGCCGGCCTGCAGTTCTACGAAACGGTCCCACAGCCTCGCCTTGCGGTTTGAGAGGACCTTGTCCAACACCCCCTGCTCTTTCAACTGTGCCTCGATCGATGCGGGATCGAAACGCCCGAGCACCGCGGCAAGTGCGGCGCGCATGCCGGCCAGCATCGCCAGTTCATGCGCCTCGATGTCGCCAAACGCACGTTCGATCGCTTCGGCGGGCGGCAGATAGCCCGTACCGCGACCTGTCAGCATCTGCACCAGCGCGCTATCCACGTCCGGGAAAAACTTGAGGGGATTGTTGTCGCGCGCCACGATCAGCGTGGTATCAAGCCGTGCCTCCCGCTTGGTCATCGAGCGCGAGCGCAATACTGTCATCGTGCCGCGCAGCCCGATCCGCAACATCACGCCGATCAAATGGGCGAACGCGGGCGCCGGCAGGTTGGGCGCTCGCGCCGGGTCAAGGCCGAGACCCTCCAGGAGCGCTGTCATCGTCGCGCTTTCGGAAGCCGCAGCCGGCGCGCCGGCCGAACTCGAGGCGCCGACCGAAGCAGGCGCTGACTCGCCTGCGGGGACGCTTGCCGGGTTTGACGCACGGTTTTCGAAC
Source organism: Trinickia mobilis (assembly GCF_017315705.1). Classification (GTDB taxonomy): domain Bacteria; phylum Pseudomonadota; class Gammaproteobacteria; order Burkholderiales; family Burkholderiaceae; genus Trinickia_A; species Trinickia_A mobilis. The sequence continues at coordinate 65,736 of NZ_JAFLRF010000012.1, forward strand.
TGCGCAGGTGCCTGCGCCGGCACGAGAACCGGGTTGCCTGTGACCATAGCGAATGGCGACTCCCCCGGTGCATCGGGCGACGAGGGCGCCGGGGCCGAAGCGGGCACCTCCGCGAGCAGGTCGTCGAACGGCGTGGCACTGCCCCCTGTGGCGGAGGGCTCAAGCAAGCTCGCCGACAACCCGGTGGGCCCCCCCGGCGGCGGCGTGACGGCCGCCGGGTTGCCGGGAGGCGGTGCAAAAAGCGGTGAAACCGCTGTCCCGCCTTGCGCCACTGCCTGCGCTAACGGATCCTGCCCCGCTCCTGCCGGCGCCTCCCATTGTGTCAACGCGTCCGAGAGCGGATCGTACTCAGCGGGTATGCCGCCTGCCGAAATCCCGGACGTCCCCGGCACGCCCCCGGCCTGCCGCGCAGCCGCCGGTGCCGGTGCCGGCTCCGGTGCGGAAAAAGCTTGCCACTCGGGTGACACGTGGTCGCTCTGCGATCCGGCAAAGCCCGGCTGCGAGGAAATTGGCGGCGGCGCGCCCAAGCCGGGCTGACCGAGCGGATCGAGTCCCAGGACACCTAAGGGGGAATCCGGTTCCTGCCCAAACGGTGTCCCCCCGAGCACCTTCGCGGAAGCGAGCGGATCACGTGCGCCCGGCACGCCTGCTTGCCCTGGCCCACGCTCGGCAATCGAGACTTCGAGCAGATACGTACCGATCAGCAGGCTGTCTCCATGCGTGAGGCGCGCTTCGCGCGTGCCGCCGATCGCGCGTTGATTCAGCACGCTAGGATTGCTGCCGAGGTCGCAAAGCAGGTACTCGCCGCCTCGATACTCGATGCGCGCATGCACGCGGGAAATGGCACGCTGCTGATCGGGCAGCACCAGCGTGCAATCCGTCGCCCGGCCAATCGTGCCGCCCGCAGGTCCAAACTCGATCGTCATGGGCTCGGCGACAGGTTCTTCGTTGAACCTCGCAACGCGCAGCGAAAGGATCGGATGATTCGGTTGCATGCCCGCACCCTGTCAGATTAAGTGCGACACCTTATTTTAGTTTTTTGGTGCCATCGTCGGCGTCCTTCGGCGCCGTCGGCCCAGTGGGCGACGAACCGTCGCCCGAGCCCGCCGAGCCGCCCGAATTCAGCAGAATCGGCTCGCCCGAGACCGCGACGCTCGCCGGGCCGATCACCACGAATGCCCCCCCTGCCTTTAGCGTAATACTCATGCCCGCTTCGATCACGATGTTCATGCCCGCCTTGATATGGACGTTCATCCCCGCATCGACCGCGTAGTCCGTGCCAACCTTTTCCTGCACCTTCTGTCCGACCGTCAGCGACGCGGTGCCGCCGACCTGCGCGTTCTGATCTCCCTGCACCGAATCGTGCCGCGTTCCGCTCACAGCCATGTACTCGTTGGCCGTGACTTTCAGGTGGCGGTCGTTGCCGACGTTCGCCAACATATCGTTCTTGATCCACGTTTCATGATCTTTTTCGGCGTGGAAGAACAGTTGCTCGTCGCCTTTTGAGTCATTGAAGCGCAGTTCGTTGAAGCCGTCTCCGCCGGTTGTGGAATTGCTCCTCAGCGTCGACAGCGCAGCATTCGCCGGCAGGGTGTAAGGCGGCATCGTATTCGCGTTGTACACGCATCCGGTGATGAGCGGCCGATCCGGGTCGCCCTCGATGAATTCGACGAGGACCTCTTGCCCTACGCGCGGCACGAAAAACGTGCCCCAGCGCTTGCCCGACCAGTTTTGCGAAACCCGTACCCAGCAGCGCGCCAGTCTTTCCGATTCGTTGCCGGGAGGCGAAAATTGCTCCCAGTGAAACTGCACTTTGATCCTGCCGTATTTGTCCGTCAGGATTTCCTCGCCGTCGTGTCCGACGACGACAGCCGTCTGCAGACCGCCCACCGCCGGTCGTGGCGTGATGCGTTCCGAGCGATAGTGGTTTTCCTTGCGCAACACCGTAAAGCTGCAGTCGAAAAACGGCAGCGCTGCGTGATCCGCAAGCGTCGACACATAGGTGTCGGAGTTGATTTCGTAGCGGGTGCTTACAACAAGATAGTCGTGATTCTGCCCCTCGCATGGGTGGCCGGTCAGCTTGAACAGGCCGCCCGGCCAAATGCCGCGTGCGCTGGATCGTCCGAAAATGCTGTCGTTGCGGGCCGCGCGGATTTCGACGCCGACCCTTGCATATCGATCGCCATCGGTCGACTCCAGGTGACCGCTCAGGTGCTCCTGCATCGTATAGACCGGCACATCGTAGACCTGCGGCCGCGCGGCCCGCGACAGCAACCCCTGCTGATTGCTCGACGACGGCTTTTCGAAGTCGTAGTCGTTGACTTCATATTTCCCGGTCTGCAATTCCGCACCCGATGTCCACTGATACACGCACTCCTTCTCATTCGATGGCTGATACCAGGCGTCGTACGGTATCGAGCCGTAGTGGTCGATCGGTACGTGCACGTCGCCGGAATCGGTCAGCACCAGCGTATGCTTGCCGGACTTGTGCTCGAAGTAGTAGTAAATGCCCTCATGCTCCATCAAGCGGCTGATGAAGTCGAAGTCGGTTTCGCGGTATTGGGCGCAGTGCTCGAACGACGGATAGCTCGCCGAGCACTTGTTGCTCACGTCGATGCTGTAGTCCTGCAGGACGCTCATGACGATGTCGGGTACCGACTTCTGGTAAAAAAAACGACTATGCGACGCGCGTGTCAGCAGCCACAGCCGGGGGCGGACGATGGCTTCATAGCGCGCCATCCGGTCGCGTGACTTGTCGCCCGGCGCAGTCATCCGAAACGCAGTCACGATCCCGTTGATTTGCCGCTCGTTGCCTGCGGGCAACGTAACCGCTACCGAAACGTCTTGCCCGAGCAGGTCGCCGGGTTTGATGTCATTGCGCGTGCTCAACAGGTCGACGTGGAATTCGCTCAGGCGACCGAGTTCTTCTGCACCGACAAGCCGCAGAAACAGCAGATCGTGCCCGACCGGCGCGCAATTGACGCTCACATGGCGATTCGGATCTTGCGAGGTCATTTCAGGGAATCATCGTCTTGACGGTTGCCGGATCCACGATGCTCACTACGCCCCCCCAGTTGCACATGCACTTCGACACATTGTCGAGCGACGGCTGATTGCCGAGCAGCACCGTCGGCGCGCCCGTCACCCACGGCGACATCGTCGCGGGAATGCAGGGCATCGGCGTCAGTACGCCGCTCGCCGCGGTCGTTGCCGCTGCAACGGTCGGATTGGCGGCCGAAGTGCAGTTGCCGAACGGCATGATATTGACCATCGGCACGTGGTCCATGATGTTCGCGGCCGGCGGCCCCTCGCCCATTACGCGGTTCACCGGCAACACGACGAGATTGGACGGCGCCATGCCGAATGAACATTGCAGCGTGGCACCCATGCTGACTTGTTGCGGCATTCGAAGGCCCCCTGTCATGTAGCTGGGCAAGGACGCGCGTACGCGTCGCCGCCCGACGCTCAATCGAACGTATAGACAAATTCGCCGTTGCTCGCACCCACCTGCACTTTCGATACGACACCGCCGTTCATCATCCGCGTCAGGAACTCCGTACTGATGCGCGGCAGCAAGGTGTTGGTCAGGATTGCGTCGATCATGCGTCCACCGCTTTCGAGCTCGGTGCAACGTGCCGCGATCAGCTTCACGACGTCTTCATCGTAGTCAAACGGAATCCTGTAGGTGGCCCTGACGCGCTTCTCGATGCGCCCGAGCTGCAGACGGATGATGGCGCCCAGCATCTCGTCGGACAGCGGGTAGTACGGGACCACGACGACTCGCCCAAGCAACGCCGGCGGAAATACCTTCAGCAACGGCTCGCGCAACGCGCGGGCAATGCCCTCCGGTTCGGGCATCAGATCCGGATCCTTGCACAGGCTGGTAATCAGATCGGTGCCGGCGTTGGTCGTCAGCAGGATCAGCGTGTTCTTGAAATTGATCACGCGACCTTCGCCGTCTTCCATCCAGCCCTTGTCGAACACCTGAAAGAAGATTTCGTGCACGTCAGGATGCGCCTTCTCCACTTCGTCGAGCAGTACGACGCTGTATGGGCGGCGCCTCACCGCTTCCGTCAGCACGCCACCTTCGCCATAGCCGACGTATCCGGGAGGCGCGCCCTTGAGCGACGACACCGTGTGCGCTTCTTGGTACTCGCTCATGTTGATCGTGATGAGGTTTTGCTCGCCGCCATACAGGACGTCCGCCAGGGCGAGCGCCGTCTCGGTCTTGCCCACGCCCGACGTGCCCGCGAGCAGGAAGACGCCGATCGGCTTGTTCGGGTTGTCAAGTCCGGCGCGCGAGGTCTGGATGCGCTTCGCGATCATCTGCGTCGCATGCTGCTGTCCGATGATCCGCCGATTCAGGCTCTCTGCGAGCTTGAGCACGCTCTCGATCTCGTTCCTGACCATGCGGCCCACGGGAATTCCCGTCCAGTCCTGCACGACCGACGCAACAGCCTGCTGGTCGACCGTCGGCAGGATCAGCGGATCTTCGCCTTGATGCTCGGCAAGCTGCGCCTGCAGGCCGCGCAGTTCGGCAAGCCGTGCCTCGCTGCCCTCTCCGCCTGCCGTACCCGCCGCCCCAGGCTCTGCGGCGACCGCCGCCGCGCCCTCGACCTTGCCTGTCGCGCCGCGCAACTTCGCGCGCAGATCAAGGATGCGCTGAACCAGATCCTTCTCGATTTGCCAGCGAGCCTCCAGCGCGCCTAAGCGCTCTCGCTCGGCCGCGAGCTTGGCGAGCGCAGCGGTTTCGCGCTCCTGGGTGTCGACACCCACCGCAGTTTCGCGCCCGATGATTTCCAGCTCGGTTTCGAGCGCCCCGATCCGCTTTCTCGAGTCGTCAACCGAGGGCGGGGTGGCGTGCTGGCTCACGGCCACCCGCGCGCAAGCGGTGTCGAGCAGGCTCACCGACTTGTCGGGCAGCTGGCGGGCGGGAATGTAGCGATGCGAAAGCCTTACCGCCGCCTCGAGCGCTTCGTCGAGCACCTGAACGCTGTGATGCTTCTCCATCGTCGAGGTCACGCCGCGCATCATCATGATCGCTTTGTCCTCGTCCGGTTCCGTCACCTGCACGACCTGGAAGCGCCGGGTCAGCGCCGGATCCTTCTCGATATGCTTCTTGTATTCGGCCCAAGTCGTGGCGGCGACCGTGCGCAGCGTCCCGCGCGCAAGCGCCGGCTTCAGCAGGTTCGCCGCATCGCCGGTGCCCGCCGCGCCGCCGGCGCCGACCAGCGTGTGCGCCTCGTCGATGAACAGAATGACCGGCCGCTCCGATGCCTGAACCTCTTCGATCACCTGCCGCAGCCGGTTCTCGAACTCGCCTTTCATGCTCGCGCCCGCCTGCAAGAGGCCCACGTCGAGCGTGCGCAATTGGACGTTGCGCAGCGGCGGCGGCACATCCCCGGCCACGATCCGTTGTGCGAAGCCCTCGACCACGGCGGTCTTGCCGACGCCGGCCTCCCCCGTCAGGATGGGGTTGTTCTGCCGGCGGCGCATCAGGATGTCGATCACTTGGCGAACTTCGTCATCGCGTCCGACGATCGGGTCGAGCTTGCCCTGGCGCGCCTGTTCCGTGAGATCCGTCGTGAAGCGAGCGAGCGCTTCCTGCTTGCCCATCGCCGCAGGAGCCACCGGCGCGCCTGCGTCCTGACCTGCGCCTGCGGCCTGGAAGCCGTCGCTTGCCGACATCCCGGCTTCCGGGGACTCGCGCAGCAAGCTGTGGAACTCGTCGGCGAGCGCATCGAGCTTGACGCGCTCGAACTGCCGCGAGATACCGTAGAGCCCGTTGCGCAACGAAGGCGTCTTCAGCAGTCCCACCACGAGGTGCCCGGTGCGGACCTGCGACTCGCCGAACAGCAGCGAGCCGAATACCCAGCCGCGCTCGACGGCTTCCTCGACCTGCGAGGAAATATCGGTCACCGACGTCGAACCGCGCGGCAAGCGGTCCAGCGCGTCGGTCAGATCGCGCGCCAGCGCCGATGGATCGATGCCGAAATGTTTGATGATGCGGTGCAAGTCCGAATCCTGAAGCTGCAGGATCTGGTGAAACCAATGGACCAGTTCGATATAGGGATTACCGCGCAATTTGCAAAAGACGGTCGCGCTTTCCATTGCGCGATACCCCAGTCTGTTCAGCTTGCCAAACAAGGCTGCACGCTTGATCTCGGCCATTTTGCTAGTCCTTCGACGAAATCCCGTGTTCGGTCAATGGCGCGCGGTGTGTGCGCCGGCCGAACGCGCGAGGACGCCCGCTCGAATCCGCGGGGGTGAGCATCAGCTGACGCTGATCGCCATCGGCCGCGCCACGCAGCAGCCAAGTCGTATAACCGAGCCGCGTGTGCCGACCGAGCTTCAAGCGCGGCACGTCTTCCCGCCTGAGCTGCAGGTTCAAGTCCCAGTCGAGGCCGTCCCGCGTGTAGTTGCGCACCCAGTCGACGAGCCGGCTCAGGCTCGCTCCGCCCGGCAGGAAACGTTCATAGTCGGCCATCGTGACCGGCCCGATGACGATTCGGAACTTGTGCTGGCAATCCCATACCCGCGCCCCGAGCATGGTCGACACGCCGAGCCTGCACGAACCGTCCCGCGCACCGAGCCGCGAAAGTGTCCGATCCGGCATCGGCATCCAGTGTCCGGCCCATTGCTCGATCTGAACCGGCAGACAGAAGAAGCGCGACAGCACGAGCTTCAGTCCCGCGGCGGGGCGCGTCGGGCCGGCGAGCAGCCCGGCAAAATGCAGCTTGGCGAAATCGGGTACGGCGTCCCGGCCACGCAGCGCGGACTCGCCGAGACCGAACAGGCTGCCGACATAGACGGAGAAACGGTCCCGGCCTGGCCGGTCCAGGCTCACCGCCGGCTGGGCATTGGCCCACGCCCGGTAGAACAGCGCCACCATGCGGTGATGAAAAATGTCGAGAAAACGGGCAAACGTCGGATCGTTGGCGTTGCGCGCGCGATCGCGCACGTACTCGGTTATATGGGTCGGCAGGGGCCCGTGCGGCCCGAGCAATCCGAAGAACTTGACGGCAAGCCGCGCCGCGCGCCCATCCCGCGCCGGCGTGAACGCGCCGAGCGTCGTCGGGTGAAACACGAGTTCCGGCTCCTGCGCAAAACGCACGGCATCGTCGCGCGGGCGCAATGACTCGCCGATACGCGGCTTGTCCGGATAAGCATTTTCCAGCAGCCGAAGGGCCTGGAAGAAATCGAAGCGCAACGCCTCGTCCTCGAGCTGGCGCAGGAGTGTCAGAGTGTCCGGCATTGTCCGGTCCTCGCTGGCCATCGCATGATCTCGCCGCGCGTGAGCGTCTTGACGACGGTCTCCGCGAACGAATTGATCGACACGTATTGCGCAAAGTATTGCGCAAGCACCGCACCGAGCAAGAACGCGCCGGCGCCCTCGAAGGCCGTTTCGTCGAGCATGAGCGTCACCTGCACGCCGCGGCCGAATACGATCGGGCCGCTGCCCGGCAGCCGGCGCGTGACCGCACGCGAGTCGATCGAGCGCAAGCCCTCGATCAATCGCTGTGCCGCCGCGTCGTCCGCCGGGCAGTAGAGACTCAGCAGATCGCGCATCGCACGAGCACCCTCGTGCGGGTCCGAATCGAGCAGCGACGCGTAGTTCAGCGACAGGTGGCTGAGCAGGCGCCACGCAACCGCGCCGTGGGCAAACGAAGGCAAGGGCCGGCTTGGCCCGCTCATGCAGCGCACTTTCTCGACCGGCGCTTCTGCATCGAGCGTGAAGTCGGACGGGCCGGTGCCGGTCGACATCATCAGCGGCAAGTCCCGGTTCGTGCATAGCACCTTCAGTCCCAATTGCCGCAGGTCGCCGCGAAACGGGGCGTTCGCCGAGTCGACCAGCGCGATGAATGTTTCGCTGCCGAGGTAGCTGGTGCGATGCCCGCGCTCCTCTTGTCGCGATGACTGGAGACGCTTTTCGCGGCGTACCTGGTAGTACGCGCGGGCCTGATTTCCGGCACCGAGGTCGCGTGCGTGATAGAACGGCTCGAACTTTTGCTCGGTGGCCGTGCCGGCGCTGTAACCCGTCACTTCCTCGATTTGATAGACCTCGAAGTCCATCGGCCGCGTGCGATCTGCGATGACCTGATATTCGAATTGCTCGACCGACAGCGCAATGCGATCGGTACGCCGGGAGAACAGATTGATTGCCGGCGTGCAATGCAGTGCGAAATTCGATGCGTCAAGCGTTTGCTCCAACATTGGGTCTTCGCGGTTGAGCAAGACAATCACTTCAATTTCGTTGTCGCCGCAGCGGCGCAGCGCCGGCTGCAAGCCGTCGATGCCGACGAACAGGAAGCGCTGCGGAAAGGCGAAATACTCCTGCAATAGCCGGTAACCCTGGAACGCCTGTCTGCTGACAGGCAAAAGCGCCTCGCCTTCGGTGTAGCCAAGCGGTTTCAGGGCCGTTGCCGGCAATTGCACGTGCCAGGCGGCGGGCCGGCTCACGGGCAAGACCACGATGCCACGCACCGAAGCCAGCAGGCGTTCATAGATGCGGGTCGGCACGGCGTCGACGCCGCGCAGGTAGAGCACCAGCTGATCCAGCTTCAGTTGCTTGACCTTCACGCCACCCGTAGTGCGCAGGCGCAGCCGCAACCCAGCCTTGACGCCAGGAACCGATTCGAGCTCGATGCCGCCGAGCGAACCGGCGTGAGTGAAGAATTTCGCTTCGGCGATCTCGAGCGGCCAGAGCGTGAGTTCGTGAGCGGTGCGATACTCGCAGCGCGTCGAGCCGCTTTTGTCCAGGACGCTGCGCAAGGCACTTGCCCGGGCGATCTTGACCCCCTCGGCCAAGCCCGGATTCGCAAGGTCCGGCTGGAGTTGCACGACGGCCATCGACGGCGTCGGCGCAAGGTAGTGCGGATACACCAGCTCCGTGAGATGCTGCGTAAAGCGGGGAAACTCGGCGTCGATCTTGAGCTGGACGCGCGCGGCCAGAAAGCTGAAGCCCTCGAGCAGCCGCTCCACATACGGGTCGGCGCACTCGAGACCTTCGAGCCCGAGACGCGCGGCGACCTTCGGAAACTCCTTGGCGAATTCGCTCCCAACCTCTCGAACGTGCTGGAGTTCCTGAGCGTAGTATTTGACGAGGTCCGGATTCATGGATTCAGCGTGTTCCGCTCTGGTCAACCACCCTGAAATTGCCTCCCTCCAGGTCCAGCTCAGTCCTGAAGTAGAGACGCTCCGGATAGGGCTGCGCCCACAAGTCTCCCTCCACGATGAAGGAAATCGTGTTGTGGCGTCCCGTCGTCTCCTCGGGCTGCACCGAGCTCACGCGCACCGTATCGCGCAAGATCCTGGGTTCGTATACCCAGATCGTGTCTCGTATCAGCCGTTCCAGTTGCGCCGCGTCGACGCCCGATGCCGTCTTGCCCGCGATGTCCGGAAACCCGAAGTTGACGACTGACGTTGCCACATCGGGGTAGTGCGACAAATCCTGCACCGAGCCGAGACCATTGGCGTTCAGCAGCCAAGCGAGATCGCGCTGAACGCTCTGGCGCAGCCCCCGCATCGACAGCACCCGCCGCTCGCGAGGTTCCTGCTTGACCTCAGGCTCGAAGTCCGTCAGCCGATCGAGAAGCGAAGGTTGCAGACGGTCGCGGGGCACCAGGTCAGCCATGGCCGGGCATGGCGTCGCCACCATCCTGATCCGCCGATGCCGCGTCGGCCTCGAGTGCGATCGTCCGCACATCGAGCAAGGCGTAATCGTTCGCGTCCGTCGTCAGCATGCGCTGGCCGACCGGACGCTCGCCCGCCGTTCCGGCGTCTATCCATTCGGTGCGCTGCCCAAGCCACAACGCGTGGTCGCTTTGCGCAAGCGTGCCGACGTAGCGGCTTGGAATCAGGCCGACCGCCTGTCCCTCATTGGCCCATGTAAAAATCGCCGCCGTCCATACGCGATCGCGCAAATCGACCGGCGCTTCGATCTCGATGCGCCGGATGCGCGAAAACGGTACCCAGTAGTATTGGCCGTTGAGAATCACCTCGAGCGTCGGGCCGAGTCGACTGTCGGCGTCCGCAAGCCACTGGAACGGCTCGCCATTGATCGTGCCGGAGATGGCCGGTGCGTCGTCGAGCGCCTTCCTGCGAGCCGACTCCGCCGCGGCGAGATCGCCATTCGCGGCAAGCCGCAAGCTTTCCACCAGCAATGCCAGCCATGCAGTGGGACGGCCGAGGATAAGCGGGTGGCTCCGGCCGGCGAATACCTCATCTCGCCGGCTCTCGCATTGCAACGCACTGCGATAGGTCTGCACCATCGGAAGCGCCGCGGGATCGAGCTCGCCCGCCACGTCGAGCTGCGTCAGTGCGCGCTCCCACGCTCCCATCACCGCCAGCAGCTGGAAGAGGAACACACGATTGGCCGCTTTCGATGGGTCTTCACGAACCTGAATCTGCAGCTTTCGCAGGCTCTCGTCGAGGTCGCCATCGCGCAAACTCTGTTCTGCTGTCATGGCTGGTGCGCTCCGTCAAACCGAGCCGTGCCGCGGGCCGCGCCGCGCTCGCCGCAGGCGCGCCGTGGCAAAGCGTCACCCTCTAGGTTTCAGCGTTCTTCACGATGTTCCATTTCACGTCGACCACCCCGCCTTCCTTCGCCCCCTTCGCGTTCTGCGGCTGGTAGTCGATACGGAACTTCTCGAAATTGAGCGTCAGGTTTTCGGTGAAGCGCTCTTCCCCGCCCGATCCTCCCGTCGAGTACGAACTGATCAGGACGCCCTCGAGCGTCATGATGTAGTACTCGAGCGGTTCGGTTCCCCCCGCCTTGCGGCAGGTGAACTCCACCTTGTCGAAGTGACTGCCTTTCGTGCAGGCGCCGATCAGGGGCGGACTGGCTTTGTCGGTGTATTTGGTGAACGACATGTCCTGTACCGATGCCTTCCCCGCTCCCCCGCCTGTTCCCATGTGCATCGTGCCGCTCTGGCTCAGCCCCCAGCTCCACGCGAGGACGTCGATTTCACCGGCGTGCTTCGAGTCCTGAGATTCGCCCTTGATCTCCGGCGTGAATTTCACAAACATATCAACAGCCATGTTTTTCTCCGTTCAAAGGATAGGGTGAATGAAAGCGCTTCCGTCATGCTGCCTTGGCGGACGGAAGCTTCGACACGAGCCTCAAGGACACGGTCAGTCCCTCGAGCTGATAGTGCGGACGCAAGAAGAACTTCGACGTGTAGTACCCTGGATTGCCCTCCACCTCTTCGATCACCACTTCGGCAGCGGCCAGCGGCCTGCGTGCTTTCGACTCCTCGGAAGAGTGCGCCGGATCGCCGTCCACGTATTGCAGAATCCAGTTCTGCAGCCAACGCTGCATGTCGTCCTTCTCCTTGAAGCTGCCGATCTTGTCCCGCACGATGCACTTCAAGTAGTGTGCGAAACGGCTGCACGCGAACAGATACGGCAGACGCGCGGCGAGGTTCGCATTTGCCGTGGCGTCCGGATCTTCGTATTCAGCCGGCTTGTGCAGCGATTGCGCGCCAATGAACGCGGCGAAATCCGAATTCTTCTTGTGCACGAGCGGCATGAAGCCATTCTTGGCGAGCTCCGCTTCGCGGCGATCGCTGATCGCGATTTCGGTTGGACACTTCATGTCCACCCCGCCGTCGTCGGTCGGGAAAGCGTGAACGGGCAGCCCCTCGACCGCGCCGCCCGACTCAATGCCGCGAATCCGCGAGCACCAGCCATACAGCTTGAACGAGCGGTTGATGTTGGTCGCCATCGCATAGGCCGCATTGGACCACGCGTACTTGCTGCTGTCGGCGCCTGCGGTATCTTCTTCGAACGCGAATTCATCGACCGGATTGGTCTTTGCGCCGTAGGGCGCGCGCGCAAGAAAGCGAGGCATCGCAAGACCGATATAGCGTGAATCTTCGGAATCACGCAGCGAACGCCACGCCGCATGCTCGGGCGTCTGGAAGATCTTGGTCAGATCGCGCGGATTGGCCAGTTCCTGCCATGAATCCATCAACATCACGGCGGGATCCGCCCCTGCAATGAAAGGCGCGTGCGCTGCGGCGCAGATTTTTGAAATCTGCGTGAGCAAGTCGATGTCGGGTCCGCTGTTGTCGAAGTAGTAGTCGGCGACCAGCGCGCCATAGGGCTCCCCGCCGAACTGGCCGTACTCCTCCTCGTAAAGCTTCTTGAAAAGCGGACTCTGGTCCCAGGCGGTGCCTTTGAATTTTTTCAGCGATTTATTCAGTTCGTTCTTCGAGATATTCATCACCTTGATCTTCAGCGACTCGTCGGTTTCCGTGTTGTTCACGAGATAGTGCAGGCCCCGCCACGCACTCTCGACTTTCTGGAACTCTTCCGAGTGAATGATCAAGTTGATCTGCTCAGTCAGCTTGGTATCGATCTGCTTGATGAGCGATTCGATCGTCGCGAGCACGTCGTCGGAAATGACCGCGGTACCGCGCAACGCCTGCTCGGCCAGCGTGCGCACCGCCGTCTCGACGGCTTCCTTGGCCTTCTCGCCTTTCGGCTTGAATTCCTTCTGCAGCAGGCTCTCAAACTCGCTTGTTTCGAGTGCAGGTGCGCCCGCTTGCCCTTGCCCCTCTGTGCCGGGTTCAGCCATGGTCAGACTCCCCAAGTAGTCAAGCTTATTGCTGCGACTTCGGCTCGGACTGCTCATCCTGCGGCTTTGGCGCCGACGCCAAGGCCTGCAGCAGCGCCGGATCCTTCAGCAATTTCGCGATCAGATCTTCGGCGCCGGTCTTGCCGTCCATGTAGGTCATGAGGTTCTGCAATTGCCCGCGCGCCTCGAGCAGCTTCGCAAGCGGCTCGACCTTGCGGGCCACCGCCGCGGGCGAAAAGTCGTCCATGCTCTCAAAGATCATCTCGACGGCGAGATTGCCTTCGCCCGTCAGCATATTGGGCACCTGCACCGCCACACGCGGCTTCATCGACCTCAGACGCTCGTCGAAGTTGTCGACGTCGATCTCGAGAAACTTGCGATCCGCCACGGGTACAAGCGGATCCGCGGCCTGGCCGGACAGATCGGCCATCACGCCCATCACGAAGGGCAGGTGCACCTTCTTCTCGGACCCGTAAACCTCGACGTCATACTCGATCTGCACGCGCGGGGCCCGATTGCGCGCGATGAATTTCTGGCTGCTTTCCTTGGCCACGACAATTCCCCTCATTGGTGCCGCACCCGACGCGAGGCGCGCGACAGGTGACCGGCGTTGCTAACGCTCGCCCACGCCAACTACTCCTTGTCGATACCGCTGACCTGCCGGGCCTGCACCAGACCTTCCGGTGCGAGGTCCTGCAAGATCTCCATGAAACTTCGGTCCACCAGACGGCGAGCCCGCATCAGTAAAAGCGGCACCGGACTGGAGGGTTCGCACCGCTCGTAATAAGCACAGATCCGGTCGATCATCCTGATCACATCCTGCCGGCTCGCGATTTCGCCTGGCGGCGACACAGCGGCTGCCGGCGAATCATGCTCGGGCGCGACGACGTGCTCCTGGCCGGCGGATTCCATCGATGGCTCAGCGCCGATCCGTTCACCAAGAAAATCGGCCGCCTGCTCGAGGAGTCGCCTGAGCGGAGACAAGTCAATGGATCGAGCCGCGCCAACCCGTTCGGTCAGTATTGTCTCGATGCCCACCGTGCTGCGAAGCCCCTCTCGCAACGCGTTCAGCGTCACGGCAGCATCGTCGCGGGCGTCAGCGATGACCGCGTCGATCGAGGATAGCGAGGGCGCTTCGACGCCATTGGGTACCGACACAGCGCCCGTCGCATACTCAATGTCGCGCATCGTGACCACGCCATGGGTGCGCGAAGCCGCAATCGGCGTATCCCGCACATTGGTCAACATTCCGAGCTGATCGATTAGGGACGACAGCGCGTTGACGCGGGCGGTGGGATCGTTGTCGTCGGGGTCCAGTTGCGGATAAACGTGGTCCCACCGCTGCGTCAGCATGCCCTCGATGAGGCATAGCGCGTCGGCGAAACCGCTGAAGCCACTGCGATTGAGAAGCGCACGAGAAAGGTGGGTGGCGACGCGCAGGTCGCGACTCTTCGAGAGCAGGCTGAGTGAAAGTGCTTCCGCCGCTTTCCAGTCCGGCGGGACTGCTTCGACAATAGTATTGCCGTACTGAACATCGGGCTTGCCGAGAACCACCCGCTCCAATTCGAGAAAATCCGGGTCGTATTCGACGTCGTCCCCACAGGGGCTCCCCGGGGAGATTTCCGTAAGCATTGCACCCGCATCAAGCGTGGCCATGGTCTATCGGATTCGTCTCGAATTATTTGCGCTCTACATGTCGCAAGCACAACATGCATCCCTTCGACGCATCAAGCTGATACTCGGGTGTGAAAGCCTTATTTCAGATTCTTTGCAAATTGTTGTATTTAGCCAGTCTCACAGCCCTCGCGCGCCTCAAGCTTGCCCATGAACCGATACGAGCATAGCACGCAATTTACGAAATAAAAGCCGCAAGCCCTTCGTGGCGAAGCAATGCGACCGCACTAGCGAAGTAGTCAGTCGATTACTTACAACAGCAACCTCGGGGCCAGCGGATTGCGGACGCTCTCCACCATTCCCAAGTGGAGTCCACGTAAGGCGCCTGCGCGGACTTCTACTGTGCAGCGTTCATCACACGCTGGACCGTGGACTTCCACTGCCTGACCGTAAGTGGCCCCTACGGCGTCAGCGTTAAATGCACTCCTGACCCTGGATTGTCGGCCGATCAAACAATCAAAGAGGTAAACGTTCGAGCCAGGGAAATTTGAATAAGCCGAAGCGGGAAATCGCTAAGAAAAACTGTGACTCAAGCGTCAGACCGACGCACAACAAACAACGTATGGCGTGTCCATGCACATATCGTTTTCGAGTCTTGTTCAAGTAAGAATCGATTAATAGACTAATTCAAGCTGCTGCGCGGCTGCGTGCTTCAATCCTGGCTCGTCGCGGTGCGTCGAACAAACGCGGTATGGGTGTAAATCCAGCATGGCCTTGCACACGTGAGGTCGGGCCAGGCTCTCGGTGGCGGGGTGACCGGTGGCACACATGGAACGCTCAGCATTCTCGGAAAGCATCGGCGAAGGCACGTTGCCAGAGCTCTGGCAACGACGTACCTGCCTCAGTCACGACGAAATGGTGTCGATATACACGCTGGTACATCACGCATTGATGTCCTATCACCCGTTTGAATTGCAGGCGCTCAGCGAAGATAAGGAAGAACTGATCTCCCAGTTCATCTGCTGCAAGGTCCTTCGGCTCGAAACGATACGCAGCCACGGCGAGCGGTTTCCGCTACACAGCGCACCGTCCAGCGGTCGTGCGGTCTGCGCCTATTTCCGTCGCTACCTGATCGACTGCTTGCGCAGCGCGAGTCATCAGCGCAACGTTTCGTTCGACGACCGCAATCAGACCATCGAATTCGATCAGCCGACCGTTCTCGACGGCGACCCGGTCGAATCGGTGCTGCTGGAGCATGGACTCGACGAGGTCACAGTGCGCAACGCGGCCGCGCAGTTCATAGCCGAACTCGACGAGGCGGACGCCCTCTTACTCGCCGGCAGCCTTGGATGGCTTTCCGACGAAAAAGGCGGCCTATCAGAGATTGCAGAGCGCTATGGAATTGCTTCCTATCACTACCGCGCGCGCAAGCTCGGGCTTACGCTGAAAAAGGGCAGCGTGGCAACCGATTTTGCACACACGCGAATCGGGCAATGGATTGAACACACGCTTGGTATCGAGATCGCTGCGGAAAACCGGATGGCGATCCTGATGGTGCTTGGCGTCCTCGCCGAACAATCGCGCAGGCCTGACTGAGGCGACGGGAGGCGTGACGTGCAACTCATCACAGCGAGCCTGACCGACCAGGGCGACCGGCAACGGAACGAGGACGCGCTAGCCGACTGGTCGAGCGAGCGTCTCTACTACTGCGTGGTCGCGGACGGAGCAGGCGGACATGGCGGCGGTGACACGGCGGCCAGCATAGTGGTGAATACGGTGCTCGCGGACCTGCGATACCTGACGACGGCGGAACTGCCTCCCACCGGCAAGCGCCTCGTAAGCGCGCTGACTCACGCAAATGAAAACATTCTGGAGGAACAGGCACGCGGCAATGACGATGTCAAAGACATGCGTTCTACTGCCGTGCTGCTGGCGATCGACCGGGAACGGCGCACGGCCGCCTGGGCGCATTGCGGGGACACACGGCTTTACTGTTTTCGCGGCGGGCGGATCAGTGCGCAAACGCGTGACCACAGCGTGGTTCAGGAAATGGTCGACGCGCAATTGCTTGGCGCTGACGAGGCACGTCATCATCCGAGCCGCAATGTCCTGATCTCCGCGCTCGGCACGCGCGATCTGCTCGACGTGACGGGACTCGACGGCACCTTCGCGCTTCTTGATCGCGATGCTTTTCTGCTTTGTACCGACGGGCTCTGGGAGTACGTCGACGAGACGTTCATGAGCAAAACGCTCGCACAGGCGGCGACGCCCAACGCATGGCTCGATGCGCTGGCGGCGCGGGTGCGCGCGACGGCGAGTGCAAATCACGACAATTTCAGCGCTGTTGCGGTATGGATCGTCGATGCGGAGGATACTCAGGCGACGGTGTTGCGGCTTCGGGGTTAGTCGGGCATGAATCATGAAAGCAAAGTCGAGATGACCTGCTTTGACTTGCCCCTCACCGAGTGCGTGGCGATCTGCGGCGTGTCGTATGACCCAGCCTCCCAGGAGGGCGACCACGCATTTCTGGCCCATCTGAGCAGCGACTTTCGCGCGTTGGTCGGGAGAATGGACCGAAGCGCAATTCAATCCCGGGGTGACCCATGAACCGCTACGCCGTCGCGCGACGCGGCTGGAGCATGCGTTGACCCAGGACCTCGTTCGATTCGGCAAGCCGTGCTTTTGCTGCCCTAATGACCCAAAAAATGATATCCAGAAGCCGTATGTGTTCTCTGGTATCCCATCACGTCATGCGGCACGCTGGTGCCTATGTGCCATGCCCCTCCTGCAAGGTAGGCGACTGCACATGTTTGCTCGAAATGGCCGGCTACCGATCCCGCGTAGGGTTCGCTTACCTGCTGATTAGCCGCAACACCACCGGGCACGTTTCCGCTGTAGTCGTGAATGATATTGCCGCCCTGTATATAAACGCTGCATCCGCCCAAACTTTCAGTGAACACGTAATTCGCGCCAGCCGGTAGAGGTGCGGTGTTCCGACCGCCCATGGGCGGACCCGCGAGCCACATCGCAGTGATGCCATGTGTATACCGTCCCGCAGCTGTGCCTCGATGCGCCATGACGGTGAGTAGCACCAGAACGGCAGCACCCTGCACATGGACCTCATTTCCCGCCGCCATGGGCTGCAGATCGAACTGATATAGCTGGCCGTTGGTCAAGCGTCTTCCGCCGGGATCTGTAAAGTCGGTCGGCACGATAATGGAACGAGTCGCCAGATAGTTGGCGACATTGTGCATGAACAACTGGTTTTCCCCGTCCATACCCCCCTCCAGGCACGATATGTGTAAACCAGGCCGGGGTTCCAAGCCGAAATCGCCGGTTTTCCGTCAGGCACGCCAAGCCGGCATTGCTGCGGGTCGTCGCCGCACAGTGGGTTTCCGGCGCTGGCCCGCTGCTGGCGAAACCCATCTTGCGCGGCCAGAACATGCACGGAAAACCGTGTCGAATAGCCGTCAGCAGACGGAAACCTCGCTGGCCTCCCTTTCCGACGGCATTTTCGGCGGTTCCGGCTCAGAACCCCGCGGCGGCACGCGTGCGCCGCCCTTCATCAGCATAGACGACCGTAGCCGCCACGGGCCGCGATTTTCACGAGTGAAAACGGCCGGCACCGCGAGATCATCGAACAGTTACACGATCACGCGGACTCAGAGCAGCATTTGATGCCGATTCTTTTTCGCGGACCCACCGAGCTCGCACGCCAGCCCGACTAGTCTTCCAACAGCGCCGTCAACACCTCGACCGTGCGCGCCGTCGCCCCGCGATGCCGCGCCGCGAACGCGGAAGCGGCGGCCGCCATTGCGGTGCGCCGCGGCTTGTCGGCGAACAGCTCGCCGAGCCCCTTCGCCAAGTCTGCCGGGTCCGCCACCTGCACGGCAGCGCCCGCCGCAACGGCATCCGCCGTGGCCTGCGAGAAATTGAACACGTGCGGCCCGATCAGCACCGGGGTGCCCACGCCGCACGCCTCGATCAGATTCTGTCCGCCGAGCGGCAGCAGACTTCCGCCGATGAACGCGACGTCCGACGCCGCGTAGTACGCGCCGAGCTCGCCCATCGAATCGCCGAGCAGCACGGTCACGGTCTCGGGCAAACGCCGCGGCGTCGCCGCTTGCGCCGCCGCAGCGGCCGCCGGCTGCGCCCATTGGGAGCGCCGCTCGTAGCGCAATCCGCGTTTCTCCAGCAGCGCCGCCACTTCGTCGAAACGCTGCGGATGGCGCGGCACGAGGATCAGGAGCGCGTCTTCCGTCGCGAGCGCCGCGAGCGCATCGAGCACCAGCGGCTCCTCGCCTTCGCGCGTGCTCGCCGCGACCCATACCGGCCGTGTGCCGATCGCCGCTCGCCACGCATGGCCGCGCGCGACGAGTTCAGGCGGCGTCGCCATGTCGAACTTCAGGTTGCCGAGCACCGCGAGGTTGCGCGCGCCGAGCGCCGTCAGCCGCTCGGCGTCGGACGGGCTTTGCGCGAGCACCCGCGAAAAGCCGCCGAACACGTCGCGCGTCGCATTGCCGAACCGTGCCGCGCGCTTGTACGAGCGCGCCGACATCCGCGCATTGGTCAGCACGAGGGGCACGCCGGTGCGCCGGCATTCGTCGATCAGCGTCGGCCAGACTTCCGTTTCCATCACGAGGCCGAGCGACGGACGCCATGCGTGCAGAAACCGTTGCACCGCATGAGGCATGTCGTACGGGAGGTAGCAGCGCAGCACGCGGTCGCCCCAAAGCTGCTCGCCGGTCGCGCGGCCGCTCGGCGTCATATGCGTGAGGAGAACGCGCGCGTCGGGCCGCGCCTGCATCAACGCGGCAACGAGCGGCTGCGCAGCGCGCGTCTCGCCGACCGATACCGCATGCACCCAGATCAGCGGGGCCGCGTCTTCGGGCAAGCGCCCTTTAGCGCGCCCGAAGCGCTCGCCGATATGCTCGCGATAGCCGCGCTCGCGGCGCGAACGAATGAAAAGACGCAGCACCGCCAGCGGCGCGACGAGCCACCACAGCGCGCGATAGACGGCCCTCAGCATGAGCGCCCCGGCGCGCCCGGCTGCGGCGGCGCAAGCACAAGCATGCGCGCGAACCACGCTTGCGCCACGAGCGCAGGGCAGCGAGGCGCGCTCAAACCAGCGCCCGGCCCTTGAGCCGCTCGAGAATGCCGAGCGGCGCGCATTCGGGCTGCACCATCGCTTTCACCGGCAGGAAAAAAGTCTGCTCGAGCATGAACTGACCGGACATCACCGCGTGCGAAGTCTGGTCGGAAAAACAGACCCACACGCTGCCCGGCGGAAACGGCATCGTCTCCTGCGGGCTCGTCTTCTGATAGTCCAGATCGGCCTTCATGCCGTCGTGCAAATGCAGCATCAAATGGTCGTATTCGCTGCGCGGCGACTTCGTGACATGCAGCAGATCGAGCAGCCACGCGGAACCCGGCATTTGCGGCTTGATCTGCGGCAGAAAGCGCTTAGCCATGTCTTCGAACGGCTCGCCGACCCGCCACACGCGCGGCACGCCCTTCGGATTCACGTTCGTGAACACGCGCAGGATGCGCTCGCCGTAATTAGGCCGCGACGGAAACGCGTCGACGTGCAGGCGGCTGTCGTCCTTGCGCCAGGAAGTCTGCCGCGTCTCGACTTGATGCAGCCGCAGGCTCGTCGGCGCAGGTCGCATGCCTTGATACTCTGGGAAGAGGCCCTCGACGAGCGAGCGCGCATTCGCCTGATAGCGCGCGATCAGCGCCCGCACCGCCGATTGCGTGACCGCATCGCCGAGCACGCCATGAAGCGCGCCGCCGTTCGCTTCGAGGCTGATGTTCTTGCGCTTCGGATCAGCGAGCGCGGGATCGAGCAGCGCCTGCTCGCCGCCGTCGATTGCAAAGCGCAGGTTCGGGAAATACAGCACCTTGCCGCGCTCGACTGCGGCGCGCAATTGCTCGCGCGGCACCGAAAGATTTTGCGCCTGCCAATCGGCGGACGCGACTTCGACGATCTGGGATTCGTTCATGATGGGTGGCCCCGGAAGCTGTCTTACAGCAGGCCGAATCCGGCGAGCGCGGACTTCACTTGTTGAAGGGTCGGCGGCTGCCCGGCCGTGCCGAGATTGACGACGTTCGGCGACCAATATCCGCCGGTGCGCCATGCAGTCGCAAAATTGTACAACTCGACTGTCGGCCGCTTAAGCGCGGCGGCGATATGCACCAAGCCGGTATCGACGCCCACGGTGGCCGCGGCCGAATCGACGAGCCCGACCACCGCCGGCAGCGACAAGCGCGGCGGCACGATCGCCGCGGCGCCGAATTCCTTCGCGAGGCGCTCGCTCGTCGCGCGCTCCGCGTCGCTGCCCCACGGCAGCACGAGCGACGCGCCGCGCCGCACGAGCGACTGGCCGAGCTCGATCCATGCGGCGTCGGGCCATTGCTTGTCGGCGCGCGAAGTCGCGTGCACGAACACCACATACGGCACCGGCAAGTTCAGTCCGAGCGCGTTCACGGCGAGTGCGGCGCGGCGCGTGTCGAGACCGAAATCGATGTCGTCGGCGGGCTGCGGCTTCGGGTCGCCGAGCGCGGCCGCGACGAGCTGGCGCGTGCGCTCGACCACGTGCGTGCGCGGCTCGATCGGCACGCGCTTGTCGTAGAAGAAGCGCACCGGCCATTCGTAGCCGGCACCGTCCGTGCGGTTGCCAAGGCCGACGAGCGGCCCGTGCGCCCAGCTCGCCACCCAGGCCGTCTTGACGAGCCCCTGGCAATCGATCACGAGATCGTATTTCTCGGCTGCGAGCGCGCGCTTGAACGCGCCGATCTCGCGCCAGTTCTCGAACGAGGCGAGCCGCTTGCGCCAGCGCCGCAGCGAGAAAGGAATCGCGCGGCGCACGCCGTCGACGAGCTCGACGAGGCCCGCGAAACTCTCCTCGACCAGCCAATCGATCTGCGCGTCCGGGTGCCTGCGGCGAATATCGGCGATGACCGGCATGTTGTGGACGACGTCGCCGAGCGACGACACTCTCACGATTAGTATTTTTTGCACGCTCAAAGGAAACGCCGGCACGCCGGTTCGAAGGAAGTTCTAAAGGGCAGCAATTCTACCTCGCCGCGCGGGCCGGTCACTCGGTGAGCTTACGGCTTTGGCCCGACGCGAGCTTTCGATAATATTTCGTGACGCTTACAGCACCGCCATGCGACTGCGGCCGGCGGCGCAAACGCGCGCTTCAAGTGCCGGAACACATGCGCCCCGCTGAGCATTACGTTCGCCAAGCGCCCTGCCCGCAGGGTTGGGCGTTTTTGTAAGCCCTTGTGGCACAAGCGTTTTGCTTCTGCGGCGCCAACCGCACTACAATGCATGTCGTTTGCCGTCTAGCAGTCATTCTCCAGACTATGCCTACCCCGTTTTTCAACGCCCGCGCCGCGTGTGCGGTGGCCGCGCTCGCTGCGCTGGCCGCGTGCTCCAGCACCCCGAAACCGTCGAAGTATCAGCAGGAAATGTTCGATACCGGCGTGAGCCAGTTTTCCCGCAACTTCAACGCGAGCGCCGACGATGCCTGCGAGGCCGCGCGCCGCACCTTGCTGAACCAGGGCTACGTCACGAACGAGCCGCGGCCCGACTCCATCGACGCCACCAAGGACTTCCAGCAGGACGGCGACAAGCACGCGCAGGTCGAGTTTCACGTCGTCTGCGTGCCGGGCGAGGAAACGAGCGATACGAGCATCGTCTACGCGAACGCCGTGCAGAACGGCTTCGCGGTCAAGAAGAGCGATACGTCGGCGACCGTAGGCTTGAGCATCATCGGTTCGATTTCGATGCCGATCCGCTCGAACAGCGACGAAATGGTCAAGGTGTCGACCGAGACGATTCAATCCGACAAGTTCTACGACCGTTTCTTCGAGTTCGTCGACCGCTACTTGAAGACCGTGATGAATAAGGCCAACGCGGTGCCCTCTGCTGCGATCAGCAGCACCGCCATTCCGGGCGCGCCGCCGGCGGTGGCGCCTGCGCCGGCCTCGAAGGCAGCGGCCGCGTCCGCGCCGATCCCGGCGCTCGCCGACGACATCAAGACGCCGGGCAGCATAGCGCCGCCCGCGGCGCCGGCGGCAGCCGCGTCGGCGGCCAAGCCAACCTCGCCTTGATCCTCGCGCCGGCAGCGGCGGGGCGCGGCGCGCCCGAGCCCCGCCGCGCCGGTCACGCTTTTCAGAACGGCAGCTTCGCGTCCGGCTTCGCCGCGACGATCACGCGCCGGAAATCTTCCTGAATCCGCTTGAGCGCCGCTTCGTTGTCCGCCTCGAAGCGCATCACGACGACCGGCGTCGTGTTCGACGAGCGCGCGAGGCCGAAGCCGTCCGGATACTCCACGCGCAAGCCGTCGATCTTCACGACGTCGTCCGCGCCCGTGAACTGCGCCTCTTTCTGCAGGCGCGCGATCAGCGCGAAGTTTTCGCCTTCTTCGAGCTTCAACTGCAGCTCGGGCGTGGAAAGCGAATTCGGCAGGCTGTTCAGGAGCTTGCTCGGGTCTTCCACGCGCGACAGGATTTCGAGCAAACGCGCGCCCGTATACAGGCCGTCGTCGAAGCCGTACCAGCGGTCCTTGAAGAACACGTGGCCGCTCATTTCGCCCGCGAGCGGCGCGCCCGTCTCGCGCAGCTTCGCCTTCACGAGCGAGTGGCCCGTCTTCCACATCAGCGGCTCGCCGCCCTGCTCGCGCACCCACTTGGCGAGATTGCGCGTGCACTTCACGTCATAGATGATCTGCCCGCCCGGGTTGCGCGACAGCACTTCCTGCGCGAGCAGCATCAGTTGGCGGTCCGGATAGATGATCTGGCCGTCCTTCGTGACGACGCCCAAGCGGTCGCCGTCACCGTCGAACGCAAAGCCGATTTCCGCATCGGTCGATTGGAGCCCGCGGATCACGTCCTGGAGATTCTCCGGGTGCGCCGGGTCCGGGTGGTGATTCGGGAAGTTGCCGTCGATTTCGGTGAACAGTTCGACGAGCTCGCAGCCGAGCGCCTTGAAAAGCCGCGGCGCGAGACCGCCCGCCACGCCGTTGCCCGTATCGACGACGATCTTGAGCGGCCGCGCGAGCTTGATGTCGCTCGTGATGCGCTGCAGATACGCATCGGCGATGTCGTACTGCTCGAAGCGGCCGCCGCCTTCCGCGAAATTGCCGTCGACGATGCGCTGGTAGAGCGCCTGAATCTGGTCGCCGTAGATCGCCGCGCCGCGCAGCACCATTTTGAAGCCGTTGTAGTCGGGCGGATTGTGGCTGCCCGTCACGACCATGCACGAATCGACCTTGCGCTCGCCGCCCGCGAGCTTGAGCGGCACGCTGGCCGCGAAGTAGCCGACCGGCGTCGGCACCATGCCGATGTCGACCACGTCGACGCCAGCCGAGCGCAGACCGTCCGACAACGCCGCAATCAGCTCCGGTCCCGACAAGCGGCCGTCGCGCGCCACGACGACGGCGTCGCCGCCCTGCGCGCGGATTTCGCTGCCGAACGCGCGGCCGATTTGCCGCGCGACATCCGCATCGAGCGTCTTGCCGACGACGCCGCGAATGTCATACGCCTTGAAGATGGATTGGGAAATCATGGTTGGGCTCTCAGTTGCTTGCGAAAGGTGGGAAGGGAAAGCCGGGGCGCACAACGACACGATGCGTCGGCGCCGGAAGCGAGCCGGTTCCAACTTATAATTGCGGTTTTGAGAAAAGCGTCAGACGCGCCCATTTTAATGCTTAGATGCTCTCCTGCCGCAACGTTGCCGACGCATTTTCCGTACCGCGCATGCTGAAGCGCTTCGCGAATCAAGACGTCGCGAAAGCCGTCGCGAACATCGTCTGGCTCGGGCTCGAGCGCTTCACGCAAATCGGCGTCGCGATCGCGGTCAGCGGCATGCTCGCGCGTTATTTCGGTCCCGACGTGTTCGGCAAGTGGCAGTACGCGAACACACTCCTGCTCGTGCTCGCGCCGATCACCTGGGTTTGCGGCGCAGAAATTCTCGTGCCGACCATCGTTCATCGTCCGCCTGCGCAACTCGGCACCGTGCTCGGCAGCGCGTTCGTGCTGCGCCTGATCGTCTCCGCCGCCGCGTTGCTGCTCACGTGGGCCGGCATCGCGGCCGGCGCCACCGATCCGCTCGTCGGCGCGATGCTCGCCGGGCTCGCCGTCACGATGCTGTTTCGCGAGCCGTTCGTCGGCGTGATCAACTCGTGGCTGCAGAGCATGACGTACAGCAAGCCGCAGCTGCTCACGAGCATGACGACAGCGCTCATCAAGGCCGCGTTCGTCTACGTGCTCGTGCGCGCCGCCGCGGCGCCCGCGCGCTTTTCGTGGCTGTGGGCGGCCGAATCGGCGGCGATCGGCATCGTGCTGGTCCTCTATTACATCCATAGGAACGGCGGCAAGCTCGGCTGGCACGTCGATCGCTCGCTCTTTCGCCACTTCGCGACTTCGGGCACGGTGTTCTGGATCGGACTCATCTGCATGTATCTGTTCCTGAAACTCGACCGGCTGATGCTCGAGCGCGCGATCTCGTTCGCCGATCTCGGCCGCTACTCGGCCGCGCAGCAGATCAACGAGAACTGGATCGCGCTCGCGCTGATGCTCGCGCAGACCATCGCGCCCGCGTTCGTCTATCGCGTGCAGGACGTCGCGCAACTGCGCCGCAACATGTGGCGGCTCACGCTCATGGCCGCGGCGCTGATGATCGCGGGCGCGTCCGTCCTCGACCTGCTCGCGCACCTCATCATTACGCGCGTGTTCGGGCCGAACTACGAAGGCGCAATCGACATCTTCCGCTGGGCCGTATGGCTTTCGGTGCCCGCGGGCGTCGAAGCGATCGGCAACCTCGTCGTGCTCAAATACCAGGCGAAGTTCGTGCTGCTGTCGAAGTGGCTCTTCGCGCTCGCGGTCGCGTTCGTCGCGAATCTGCTGCTGATCCCTCGCATCGGTTCGTACGGCGCGCTCGCCGGGCTCGCGGCCGGCTATCTCGCAGCCTGCTCGGTCAACCTCTACTACATCCGCTACAAGCTGCGCCCATGACGACGACCTTTCCTTCCACCGTCGTGAATGTCGTGCTCGACGACGTCGCCGTGCTGCTGCCCGCGTACAACGGGCAGCAAGACGTCGAGCGCACGCTCGCGTCGTTCGTCGAGAGCGCACCCGTGCACGTGCTGATCGTCGACGACGGCAGCACGCCGCCGATCGTCGCGCCGACGCTGCCGAGCCTGTCGATCGAAGTGCTGCGCATGCCGGTCAACGGCGGCATCGAGCGCGCGCTGCAAGCGGGCATCGACGCGCTTGCCGAACGCGGCTACCCGTACGCCGCGCGCATCGACGCAGGCGACCTCGCCGCACCGGGACGGCTCGCGAAGCAGCGCGCGTATCTCGAAGCGCACCGCCACGTGGCCGCCGTCGGCATGTGGACGCAGGTCGTGACGCGCGACGGCAAGCCGCTCTTCATGCTCGCGCCGCCCGCCGAGCCGCGCGCGATTCGCCGCACGCGCTTCTTTCGCGTGCCGCTCGTGCATCCGGCGACGATGCTGCGCGTCGCCGCCGTGCGCGAAGTCGGCAACTATCGAGCAAAATACCGCGCGGCCGAAGACCTCGATCTGTTCCTGCGCCTGATGGAGCGCTACGACTGCGCGAACCTGCCGGAACTCGGCCTCTACTACGAACTGAACGAAGGCGGCATCAGCGCGACGAAGCGGCGCCGCCAAGTCGCTTCCACGCTCGCGCTGCAACTGCACTACTTCAATCCGCTCAACCCGTACGACTGGGCCGGGCTCGCGAAGAACCTGCTCCATTTCGTGACGCCCTACACGATGCTGCAACGGATCAAGCGCTCGCTCTTCGCGACGCACACCGCTTAAGCGGCAGCGCGTTCACGCCGCCGCCCTCCCCTTCCATGAACCGCACGAAGCCCCGCATGAAGCCAGCTTCCAAGCCGCTTGCCATCAGTCTCGTCTGCAACACCGCGTGGGCGATCTATACCTACCGGCACGGCCTGATCAAGATGCTGACCGGCAAGGGCGCCCAAGTGACGGTGCTCGCGCCGCGCGACCGGACGTTCCCGCTGCTCGAACAGATGGGCTGCCGCTGCATCGACCTGCCCGTTTCATCGAAGGGCACCAATCCGCGCGACGACTTGCGCACGCTCATCGCGCTCTATCGGCTGTACCGGACCCTCAAGCCGAGCCTCGTCTTCCACTACACGATCAAGCCGAACATCTACGGCTCGATCGCCGCGAAGCTCGCGGGCGTGCCGTCGGTCGCGGTGACGACCGGGCTCGGTTACGTGTTCATCCGGAAGAGCCGCGCCGCGCAAGTCGCGAAGCAGCTCTACCGCTTCGCGTTTCGCTTCCCGCGCGAAGTCTGGTTCCTCAATCGAGACGACCAGGCGGCCTTCCTGAACGAGCGCCTGCTCGCGCATCCGGAACGCGCGCGGCTCTTACACGGCGAGGGCGTCGACCTCGAGCACTTCGCGTACGAAAGTCTGCCGGAAAAAAAATCAGAATTTATTTTTGTATTAATTGGGCGCTTGCTTTGGGATAAGGGCGTCGGCGAATATGTCGAGGCCGCGCGGCGCCTGCGCGCGAAATATCCGCAGGCGCGCTTTCAGTTGCTCGGACCGGTCGGCGTCGCGAATCCGAGCGCGATTTCGCAAGCGGAAGTCGAGGCGTGGCAGCGCGAAGGCCTGATCGAATATCTGGGCGAAGCGCACGACGTGCGCCCGCACATCGCGAACGCCGACTGCGTCGTGCTGCCGTCCTATCGCGAAGGCGTGCCGCGCACGCTGATGGAGGCGTCGGCGATGGGCCGCCCGATCGTCGCGACCGACGTGCCGGGCTGCCGCGAGGTCGTCGCCGATGGCGTCACCGGCCTGCTGTGCGAAGTGCGCAACGCGGAAAGCCTCGCGGCGAAGCTCGCGCAAATGCTCGACATGAGCGTCGACGCGCGGCGCGCGATGGGCGAGAACGGCCGACACAAAGTCGCGGCAGAATTCGACGAGGCAGGGGTCGTCGAGCGGTACAAGGACACCCTGCGCACGTGGACTGGCGCATCACTCTGACGGAGAACAGCAATGGCAGACAAGGGCACGATTCTGGTGACGGGCGGAGCGGGCTACATCGGATCGCACACGGCGGTCGAATTGCTCAATGGCGGCTATGACGTCGTAATCGTCGACAACCTCGTCAACAGCAATCGCGAAGCGGTGAAGCGCGTCGAGACAATTGCGGGCAAGCCCGTTGCGTTTCATGAAGCCGACGTGCGCGACGAAGCCGCGCTCGCGCGCATCTTCGATGCGCATCCGATCACCGGCGCGATTCACTTCGCGGCACTGAAGGCGGTCGGCGAATCGGTCGCGAAGCCGATCGACTACTACCGCAACAACATCGACAGCCTGCTCGTGCTGCTCGACACGATGCGCGCGCGCAACGTGAAGCAGTTCGTGTTCAGCTCGTCGGCGACCGTTTATGGCGTGCCGAAAAGCTCGCCGATCGACGAATCGTTCCCGCTGTCCGCGACGAATCCGTACGGCCAGAGCAAGCTGATCGCCGAGCAGGTGCTGCGCGACCTCGAGATCTCCGATCCGTCCTGGCGCATCGCCACGCTGCGCTATTTCAACCCGGTGGGCGCGCACGAGAGCGGCTTGATCGGCGAGGACCCGGCGGGCGTGCCGAATAACTTGATGCCATACGTCGCGCAGGTCGCGGTCGGCAAGCTCGCGAAGCTGCGCGTGTTCGGCGGCGACTACGACACGCCGGACGGCACCGGCGTGCGCGACTATATCCACGTGGTCGACCTCGCACGCGGGCATACCGCGGCGCTCGATGCGCTGAAGACACGCGATGCGAGCTTCGTTGTCAACCTCGGCACCGGCCAGGGATATAGCGTGCTCGAAGTGGTGCGCGCGTTCGAAGCGGCATCGGGGCGCCCGGTGCCGTATGAGATCGTCGCGCGGCGGCCCGGCGACGTGGCCGAGTGCTATGCGAACCCGGCGGCGGCCGAGGCACTGCTCGGCTGGCGCGCGCAGTACGGCATCGAGCGGATGTGCACCGACCATTGGCGCTGGCAGTCGACGAATCCGAACGGCTTTGACTGACGGCCATGGATCGACACGAGCGACATCGCAGTCGTCCTGGTGCAGCGTATAGAGTTCGCTTTCACACGAAGCCGAGCTGCCCACACGCACGTGTTCAGGGCCGAGTCCAGATTCAGGCCCTTGCCCGGTTCTACCGTCGTTTCTTCTTTACGTTTGCGAGGCATAAAGCGGCTCCTGGCGCGTAGAACCCATTTGCCTCACTGATACGCATGTCGTTTTTCGCTGAATTTGACGCAGTGTCACGACGCGTAACGGTTAATTCTTCCCTCCCAGCCCCTGGCTTTTTTAGTTTTTTTTGCCTTATTTTTAGGGTGCCATACTTGGCTCACTGGTGGTTGATCGAAAACGGGCGGCAGCTTGCGCAAGCTCGGCATTCTTATAGCTATAAATCCAAGAGGAGGTGCCGAATTGAACAGTTTCGATACAGCAATCCAGACTCTCGTAATATCGGCCCGGCAACTACTGGCAATAGTGCGAGCTTCGGTGCAAGCATGACGGATGGACCGATTGAAAAGCGATTCGCAAGGAGATCACCATGCCTCGCGAATTCGCGAAATCGTGCAGCATCGAGGCGTTCACTATGAGCCTTCTGGTCCGGTCGACGTAGCCGGACCATTCGTCGTCCAGACTGACGAGGGTGACCTCCAAGACCCATCGCGCACATCTCCAGATCAGCGCATGCCTCCACTCGCGATAAGATGTCCACCCGTCATCCAGCGCGCGTCGTCCGACGCAAGAAACACGGCGATCGACGCGATGTCATCCGGCTGACCCAACCG
>NZ_JAFLRF010000012.1:94804-230160 GCF_017315705.1 Trinickia mobilis
GCCACTGCATCAAAGTCAGACCCGATTATCCCTGCGCTGTGGGTACCCTCGGTCACCACTACGCCGGGATTGATTGAGTTCACACGAATTTTTCTCGGCCCGAGTTCGCGCGCGAGCACGCCGGTGATCGCGTCGACCGCGCCTTTCGTGCCGCTATAGACGGCACTTGCCGGCGGCGTAATGCGGCTCGCGACCGAACTGACATTGATGATGCTCGCTCCCTCGCCGAGATGACGCACGGCGGCCTGCGTGGTGAGCAGCACGCCTAATACGTTGGTATTGAACTGTTTATGAAAGTGCTCTTCGGTAATCTCTTCGATAGGCGAGAACTCGTAGACTCCCGAATTGTTGACGAGGACGTCGAGGCGCCCAAACGTTTCGATGGCCGCGTTGACGATGCCTTGCGCGTCCGCTGCCTTCGAAACATCGCCGCCGACGGCGACCGCCTTGCCGTTGGCCGCCGTAATCGCCGCAACAACGGCATCGGCGCCCGCCTTGCTGCTTGCATAGTTGACGACCACCGAAGCGCCCTCTGCTGCGAGCGCCTTGGCGATAGCGGCTCCGATACCCTTGGACGCGCCCGTGACGACCGCCACCTTACCTGCGAGCTTGCTCATGATCATTTCCTTGAAGAGATTGGGCAATGTGCAAAACGGCTGGCTTGTTCTGGGGCCAGTCGGCTTGCGCTGGTGCAAATATAGGCATCTCTTCAGCCGCGATAAAGCGGTGTAAAACGAATTGTTTGGCGGGATTGGTGCGAACAATTGAACGAAGCGCCGCTACTGTCGTGTGCTGTACCGCACGCGCAACATCGTCGAACGCTTCTTCAGCCGCATTAAACCTACTCGCTCACTTTTAGCAGCACCGCATCGTTGCGATACAGATCGGGAAACATTCGCTTCAGTTCGCTCACCTTCGGCAAATCGTTTATCACGATGTACGGGTAGTCGGGATGGCGCACGAGGAAATTCTGGTGGTAGGCTTCCGCCGGATAGAACCCTTTGAAGTTCTCCACCCGCGTGACGATCGGCCCTGAAAACACATGCGCCCTGTCCAGTTGCGCGATGTAGGACTGTGCGACGCTACGCTGCTCGGGATTGACCGGGAAAATTGCCGAGCGATATTGCGTACCGTGATCGGGTCCCTGGTAGTCCAGCTCGGTGGGATCATGCGCAACCGAGAAGAAAATCTGCAACAACCGTCCGTAGGTGATCTGAGTCGGGTCGTAAGTGATCTGCACCGACTCCGCGTGTCCCGTATCGCCTTCGCTGACGGTTTCGTATTGTGCAGTGGCGGCCGCACCGCCCGTGTAGCCCGCGGCGACCTGCTTCACACCCCGCACGTGTTCGAATACACCCTGAACACCCCAGAAGCAGCCCCCCGCGAACACGGCGGTTTCGCTATGCGTCGCGCCGACTTTTTCGTCCTGGGCAGGCGGTGGAATCCTGATCGCTGCTTCAGCCGAATTCGCAATGCGCTGCGCGGCGAAGACGCTCGCCGCAATGGCGACGCAACCGGCGAGCCTGGCAAAGGCCGAACGCTTGCTCGGGGGCGCCTGGCGAGTCGAGGTCGTGAGCATGATGTCAGTCCTGCAAAGAGTGGTTGATTTGCGCCGCCCGGCCCAGACTAGCCGAACGTAAATGCGTACGCTTGCACGCCGGGATCCAGAAACTCGATCGAGAACGTGTGATCCGCGACATCGCCGGTTTGTCGAACGAGCTGGTAAAGACGCTGTTCGGTCACGGTGCCGCTGCCGTCGGCGGCGACGTCGGTACCGTGCGCGGCGCCGGGCGCAGCGCCATCCACGCTCACACGGAAGCGAACCGGCTTACCGTCCTTACCCGGACCCAGCACGAGGTGTAGATCGCGTGCATGAAAACGATAGACGATGCGCCCGGACGCGGCCGCGAGCGTTGCGTGTTCGGCGCCCACCTTCCATGCGCCGGCCAGCCCCCAGTCGTTGACGGCGGGCCGCGACGGCGCCGCATAGGTGTGCACCTTGTCCTGCGCCTCACCGCCGGGCGACGCAAAATTCTCCGCGCGTTCGTAGCCGATATAGGTTTCCGGCGACTGCACATCGGCGTTGTCGGCCGCTGCCTCCACGCCTTGCGCGCTCGTGCCGGCGATGCCGAGTGCGACCTTCAACGCGCTTGCCTGGCCCGCTTCGGCCAACAACTGCTGAATCACCTTTTCCGATTCCGCATAGTCCCCTTCGCCAAAATGGTGATGGCGAATCCGCCCTTTCGCGTCGACGAAATAGTGCGCCGGCCAGTACTGATTGTTCAGCGCGCGCCAGATCGCGTAGTTGTTGTCAATGGCGACGGGATAGTCGACGCCGAGATCGCGGGTGGCCTTTTTCACGTTGTCGATATTGCGCTCGAAGGCGAATTCCGGCGCGTGCACGCCAATCACGACGAGTCCCTGATCCTTGTATTTCTGCGCCCACGCCTTGACGTACGGCAGCGAACGCAGGCAGTTGATGCACGAGTACGTCCAGAAGTCGATCAGAACGACCTTGCCGCGCAGGTCCTGAACCGTCAGCGGCGGCGAATTCAGCCATTGGACGGCGCCGTTCAGCGGCGGCAACACGCCTTCGACGGGCAACCGGGCCGCGCCGGCTGGCGTGCCCTGCGCGGCGCGCATCATCGCGCCGGAGTCGACGGAGGCGCTTGCATTGGCGGCGGGGTTGGCGGCCATCACGGCATCATTGCCCGCTGCGTTGGCTGGCGCGTTGGCTGGCGCGTTGGCCGGCGCATGGGTCTTGTTACCTGCCGCCACCGGATTGGCCGGCGTCGCACCGGGCGAAAGCTTATCCACCAGTTTCTGTTCGATGCCGCCGGTAGCGACCGTCGATACACTCGCCAGCACGCCCGTGTCGAGGCCGAACGCAATCGCCACCACGCCGCCCAGCATCGCCGCACCGATCCCGCGGCGGATCCATTCGCCTGCACCGAGAGAGCGCTTCATCGCCGTGAACAACCGCCCGCCGATCAGCAGCGCGAGCGCGAGCGACGTCGCGGCACCGGCCGCATAGGCCAGCAGCAGCAGCGTCGTGCCGACGCTCGCGCCCCGCAACGCCGCGCCGGTCAGCACCAGGCCGAGAATCGGACCGGCGCACGGTGCCCACAGCAGGCCGGTCGCAATGCCCAATAGAAATGACGAACCTGCGCGAACCTGCTGGCCGTCGCCCTGGGCGAAGTTCGACAGGCGATTGCCGGCGCTCACCAGCGGACGCATCAGATGATCCGCGAAGCGTGGCAGCAACAGCGTCAATCCGAAGACGGCGAGCAACGCGATCGCGAGCCAGCGGCCATATTGGTTAGCCTGGGTGACCCAGCCGCCGCCCACCGCGGCCAAGGTCGCGACGAGGGCGAACGTCAGCGCCATGCCCGCGAGCAACGGCAGCCCGCTGCGCACAAATGGCTGATCGGCGCGCGCGAAAACAAACGGCAGCACCGGCAGGATGCACGGACTGAGAATCGTGAGGGCGCCGCCGAGATAGGCGAGAACGATGAGCAGCATGTCGGTTCCGGGCGTGGATGCCGGTCGTTGGGTTGTGGATGAAAGAAAGGCGGGTTGAGGGCGCGAGCTCAGGCGGCCGCGGGCGTGAAAATCATCGCCACGCCGTTCATGCAATAGCGCAGCCCCGTCGGTGCCGGACCGTCGTCGAACACGTGACCGAGATGGCCGCCACAGCGCCGGCAGTGGACCTCGGTGCGCGACATGCCGAACGAACTGTCCTCACGCGTCGCCACGGCATGCTCGAGCGGCGCCCAGAAGCTCGGCCAGCCGGTGTGGCTGTCAAACTTCGTGCGCGACGCGAAAAGATCGAGCCGGCAGCCCGCGCAGCCGAACACGCCGGCGCGATGCTCGTCGTTCAGCGGGCTGCTGTAAGGCCGCTCCGTGCCTTCCTGACGCAGCACCGCATACTGTGACGGCGTCAGCAACTGGCGCCATTGCGCGTCCGTGTGCACGACTTCGAAACTGCCGGCCGGCTTGCCAGCCTCCGCCGGTGCGGCAGCCCGCGGGCGCCAATGGCTGACTGCCGCCAGCGCCGCCACGGCCGCCCCGCCTGAAAACAGGAAGCGCCTTCTGCTTTGCATGATCGGCTCCTTGATGCGAATCTGCGGAAAGTGGCCACATCCTAGAGCGCCTGGGATGTCGAAGTCCTCACGAAAAGTTAAATTAAATGTGATAACTCGCCGTCCGGAAATTTTGCACAATGGCGCAATGGGCCGCTTTTGCCGGCGCCCATTCTTTCCAATGCTCCGAACCACGCCCTCGCCCGCGTCTAAAGCCCTCCATGGACCACCCCAAGCGCATCCTGATCGTCGAAGACGACTTCGACATCGCCAACGTGCTGAGTCTTCATCTGCGCGACGAGCGCTACGAAGTCGTGCACAGCGCCGACGGCAACGAAGGGCTGCGCCTGCTGGAGCAAGGCGGCTGGGACGCGCTGATCCTCGATTTGATGCTGCCCGGCGTCGATGGTCTGGAAATCTGCCGGCGCGCCCGCGCGATGACGCGCTATACGCCGATCATCATCACCAGCGCGCGTTCGAGCGAAGTGCACCGGATTCTCGGCCTCGAACTCGGCGCTGACGACTACCTTGCCAAGCCGTTCTCGGTCCTCGAACTGGTTGCACGCGTCAAGGCGTTGCTGCGGCGCGTCGAAGCCGTGGCGAAAGACTCGCGAATCGACGCGGGCAGTCTGCACGTCGCCGGCCTGACGATCGATCCGCTGACCCGCGAGGCGACCGTCGACGGCAAGCCCATCGAACTGACGCCGCGTGAATTCGACCTGCTCTATCACTTCGCGCAGCATCCCGGCAAAGTGTTCTCGCGAATGGACCTGCTCAACGCCGTGTGGGGCTATCAGCACGAGGGCTATGAACACACCGTCAACACCCATATCAACCGGCTGCGCGCGAAGATCGAGGCCGATCCAGCCGAGCCCGAGCGCATCCTGACGGTCTGGGGGCGCGGCTATAAGCTGGCCGTGCCGGGCGACTCGCCGGCGCCCGGCGGCATACCTCTGGACGCGCCGTGAATCTGACCCTGACCCAGCGGCTCTCGCTCGTTTTTTCCGCCCTGTTGCTGGCGTGCTGCGGCGCGTCGGCATGGCTGCAGATCCGTTCAAGCGACCTGCACGATAAGGAAGTCGTGCAAAGCCTGTCGCGGAGCCTCGCCGACCATATCGCGCACCGCACCACCCTGATGGACGCGAACGGCCTGCGGCCCGACGCGGTGCGCCAACTGTTCGGCCAGTTGATGAGGGTGAATCCGAGCGTCGAGGTGTACCTGCTGGACAATCAAGGGCGTATCAAGGGCGACGACGCCCCCGCGGGCCACGTCAAGCGCGCGCAGGTGGATCTCGCGCCGATCCGGCAATTCATCGCTGGCGATGCGTTGCCGATCCTCGGCGACGACCCGCGCAGCCTCGACGGGAAAAAGGTGTTCAGTGCCGCACCGCTGCAGCTGAACGGCCAGCCACCATCGGGCTATGTCTATGTCGTCCTGCTCGGCGAGGCGCACGATGCGCTCGCCGCGCGCGTGGCCGCCAGCTCCGTTCTGCGCACCACGCTGTGGTCGATGGCGCTGGTCGCGCTGCTCGGTCTGCTTGCGGGCTTGACGGCATTTGGTCTGATCACGCGGCCTCTACGCCGCCTCACCGAAGCCATGCGCCGCTTCGACGCCGACGGCGCGCCGGACACTCAGCCGGCCGTGCCGCGCTCGGCGCCGCCCGGACAGCGCGACGAAATCGCCGTGCTCGAAGCCACGTTCGCACAGATGGCGAACCGCATCGGCGACCAGTGGCGTGCGCTGACGAGACAGGACCAGCAACGGCGCGAGCTGATCGCCAATATTTCGCACGATCTGCGCACGCCGCTCACCTCTTTGCACGGCTACCTCGAGACACTGTCGCTCAAGGCCGACACGCTCAGCGAAACGGAGCGCAAACGCTATCTGGCGATCGCGCTGGCACAAAGCGTCAAAGTGGGGCGGCTCGCGCAGGTGCTATTCGAACTGGCCCGGCTCGAACACGGCAACGTGCAACCCGCGCTCGAGCCATTCTCGCTGGCCGATCTGGTTCAGGACGTTTTCCAGAAATTCGAACTGCCGGCCGAGGCACGGCACATCCGGCTGCGGGCGGGCATTCCCCCTCGCCTGCCGACCGTCCGCGCCGATCTGGGGATGATCGAGCGCGTGCTGACGAACCTGCTCGACAACGCGATTCGCCACGTCCCCGCCGACGGCGAGATCAACGTCGATCTCGCGCACCAGGACGGCAAGGTGTCGGTCACGGTCAGCGACACCGGTCCCGGCATTCCGGCGGAGCAGCGCGAAGGCCTGTTCGAACGCCCGTTCAGCTCAGGCGGCACGCATCGCGGCGGCGGACTCGGACTGCTGATCGTGCAGCGTATGCTGCAATTGCATCACAGCCAGATACGCCTGCTCGAGGGTGCGGGCCCCGGCACGACTTTCTGCTTCGATCTGCCGACAACCGAGAAGTCGACGGCCTCCAGCATCCCGCTCTGACTGAACGGTGCGCGGTCCGGCGACAACCGCGGCGACACGCCACCTTCAGCTTTGCCGTTGCGCGACATCCGGCGTGAAGCGGCAACCCAGTCGATAGCGCGAACCCGGATGCACGAAGCGCGCGTACGTCACGGCGACGCCATTCGTCCAGGTGCGGCGCACGAGGGTCAGGCAGGGTTCGCTGGCGAGCACTTGCAGCAGGTCCGCTTCGGGGTGAGTCGGCAGTGCTGCGTCGACAACGTGTTCGATGTCGTGCACCGGCACAGCCGCGTACAGGTACTCGGACGGCCGGATCGTCGAAAAGTCCTGCGTGATGAAGTCGGGCGCCACGGCCGGGTTCACGTATCGGTCTTCGAGTTGCACCGGCAAGCCGTTTTCCCGATGCACGCAGATCACATGAAACACCGACGCGCCCGGCGGCAGGCCGAGCGCATTCGACACGACGAGCGGCGCCGTCTCGCGCTGCGCGAGCAACGTCTCGTACGTGTACTCGTGACCGCGGGCGCGGATTTCGTCGCCGATGTGCGCGATCATCAGGAGCGTCGATTGCGGCTTGGCCGCGGCGACGAACGTGCCGACGCCCGACGTCCGTGTCAGCCAGCCTTCGCGGGTGAGCTCACGCAGCGCGCGGTTGATGGTCATGCGCGACA
Organism: Trinickia mobilis; assembly: GCF_017315705.1. Classification (GTDB taxonomy): domain Bacteria; phylum Pseudomonadota; class Gammaproteobacteria; order Burkholderiales; family Burkholderiaceae; genus Trinickia_A; species Trinickia_A mobilis. The sequence continues at coordinate 101,995 of NZ_JAFLRF010000012.1, forward strand.
TGCCGAGCGACGTGACCAGATCGAGCTCCGACGGAATGCGGTCGCCGGGCTGCCACGTGCCCGCTTCGATCGTCTCGCGGATGTACGCTTTCACCTGCTCGTAACGGGCAAGCGGTGCCTCGGCTGGGGTGCTTGCGCGCCCCAGCCTGCGCTTGTGAGGCGCCGCCAGCGTCGAGAGGAACGATCGGGTGCCGGTCATGCCGGTTCTCCGTCGGCGCCGCGGCTCCAGAACGCGTTGCGGTCCAAATAGTTCTGCAGGAACTGGCGCAGCCGCGGATGCTGCGCGTCGTGAAAGACTGCGTGCGGCTTGCCTTGCACCGCAATGCGACCTTGATCGATAAACACGACTTTGTCTGCGACCTGCGCGGCGAACCCCATTTCGTGCGTGACGACGGCCATCGTCATCCCGTCGCGGGCTAGCTGCTTCATCACCTGCAGCACTTCGCCGACGAGTTCCGGGTCGAGGGCCGAGGTCGGCTCGTCGAACAGCATGATGTGCGGTTCCATCGCGAGCGCGCGTGCGATGGCCACGCGTTGTTGCTGGCCGCCCGAAAGCCTCGCCGGGCGCGCATCGCCCTTGTCGGAGAGCCCGACCGTGTCCAGCATCGCGTTCGCACGCCGGCGCGCTTCGTCGCGCGGCAGTCGACGCACGCGCAGGAGCGCTTCCATCACGTTTTCGAGCGCGCTCAAATGCGGCCACAGATTGAACTGCTGGAACACCATTCCGATGTTGCGCCGCACGCGATTGATCTCGCGCTGAGAAGCGCGCACGCGCTGCCCGTTGCGCTGCGCGTAGCCGAGCAGTTGGCCCTCGATCAGGACTTCGCCTTCGTCATACGTTTCGAGCGCGGCGAGACAGCGCAGCAGCGTGCTCTTGCCCGAGCCCGACGGGCCGATGATGCAGACCACCTCGGATTTCCCGATCTCCAGATCGACGCCGCGCAGCACCTCGACATCACCGAAGCGTTTGCGCAGCTCGCGCACCTCGACCAACGCGCTTGGGCGTGGTGACGCGCTCGCAGCGCCGGAAGGAGAAGAAGAAACGAGGTCGGTCATCGCGTTCATCGCGGCTCCCTTGGGGATCACGCCATCATGCGCGCCAGCCGCGCTTCCGCCCAAAGTCCCGCGCGCGACGCCAGTTCGACGAGCGCGAGATAGCAAAGGCAGAGCGCCAGCAGCGTTTCGACGAAGGCGAACGTCGCCGAGCCGATGCCGGTCAGCACGAAGGTCAGTTCGGGCACCGTGACAATCGACAGCACCGCGGTTTCCTTGCTGAGCACGATCGCGAGATTCGCGAGCGCGGGTACGATCAGCACCAGCATCTGCGGCAACTGGATGCGCAACACCGCCTGCCAGCGCGTGAGGCCCAGGCACGCCGCCGCTTCGAGATGGCCGGGCGGCACCGAGTTGAAGCCGGAACGGAACGCTTCGGCGAAATACGCGCTGCCGTACAGGCCCAGTCCGAGCACGCCGGCGGTCAGCGGTTCGAGCGTGATGCCGAACGACGGCCCCCCGTAGTACAGCAAGAAGAGTTGCACAAGGAATGGCGTGCCGCGCAGCACTTCGATATACACCCGCAACGTGCCGCGCACCCAGCGTCCGCCGAACAGTTGCAGCAGCGCGATCGCAAAGCCGAGCAGCATGCCGATCGCGACGCCGGCGACCCACGTGCCAAGCGTCGTCGCGAGTCCGGCGCCGATTGCCGGCAGGTTGTGCGTGATGACAGTCGGATCGAACTGTTGCATCTCGATGTCCTCAGGCGTGCCGCAAACGGAACTCGAACGCGTGCGCGACGAGCGCGAGCGAACCGCAGATGACGAAATAGATGAGGCCCGCAGCCAGATACGCTTCGAGCGGATGGAACGTGCTCGCCGCGATATTTTGCGCAGTGCGCGTCAATTCGGCCACGCCCACGACCGAAATCAGCGACGACGCCTTGATCAGCAACACCATCTCGTTGACGAGCGAAGGCAGCGTGAGCCTGAACGCCTGCGGCACCTGAATGCGCCGCAGGGTATCGAGCGGGCCCAATCCGAGCATGCGCGCGGCTTCGAGCTGTCCTGGCGGAATCGCGAGGAACCCGCCGCGCAGGATCTCCGCGATATACGACGCCGAACACAGCGATACGGCGCTGAGCGCGGCAACGAGCGGCGGCACGTTGATGCCGGCGAACGGCAGCAAGTAATACACGAGCAACAACTGCACGAGCATCGGCACGCCGCGGAAGAAGAACACATAGGCGCCGCCGAAAAGCCGCGCGAACCGATGCGCGGACAAGCGCGCGGCGCACACGCCGACCGCGACGAAGAAGCCGATGAACAGACCGGCGAGCGAAATCGACACGGTCGCGATCGACGCGCCCAGCAGCAGCGGCAGGCCCTGAACGAAGACGGTCATGCTGAACATGTCGATGGTATCCGCGGTGCCGGGCGAGCAAGACGGTTGAGCGAGCCGGATGCGCGAAGCGGCGCGCCGGCGAGGCGCGCCGCTCGGACATCAGTAGTTCGGCGTAGGCAGCGTCGCCGGAACCTCCATCGCGACGCCGAACCATTTTTTCTGCAGCGCCGCCAACCGGCCGTCCTTGTTCAACTTCACGAGCGCGGCATTGAACGCATCGGCGAGCGGCTGGCTGTCTGCGTCCTTGCGCATGCAGTACGCGAAGTACACCTTCGCGCCGAAAGGCGGCTGGACGACCGCGAAGGTTTCGGGCCGCTGCTTCGCGACATAGGCGATGTTCGTCATCGAATTTGCAACCGCGACGATGCGGCCAGCGGCAAGGTCGGCGTATGCCTGATTGTTGTCTACGTACTCGCGGATTTCTGGTGGCTTCGGCAGCGTGGCCGCGTAGGACTTCAGCTGGTCGAGTTGCGCGGAGCCCTTGCCCGCACCGACTGCCTTCCCGGCGATGTCGGACGACTGCTTGATGCTGCCGTCGTTCGCGCGCTTGAGCAGCGCGTCGGTCGCATCGGCGACGGGCAGCGTATACGTGTAGCGTTCCATGCGCGCCTTCGTCACGGTAAGCGGGCCGCCGACCATGTCGAACTTGCCCGCTTCGAGGCCCGGCAACACGCTCGGCCACGGCAGATCGATGAAGCGCACTTTCACGCCCAGTTCCTTGCCGACTTCGGCGAACAGGTCCTTGTTGAAACCGGCCTGCTGGCCGTTCTCAAGAAAATCGAACGGCGCAAACTGCATCTCGGTGCCGACCACCAGCTCGCCTGCTTTTTTCACTTTCGCGAGTTGGTCTTCCGCATGCGCGCCCACGCTCGCCGCGCACAACGTCAACATCATCACACAACTTTTCCAGCCTGCAGGGAAGTTCATAAGTCTCTCCGGGTGGCAAAGCGGATGTCGCGCGGGTTCGGTCGAACAAGCCGGCGCAATGCATGCGACGCAGTATATACCGCAGTTTTCAGGTCAAAAACATATTCGGATTCACTTAGGGAAAGCTCCTGTATCTAGCTGTCAAACGCCGCTGCGGCCGCTGCGATGCAACTTGCGAAGCGGGTTTTGGCGGTATATACCGCTACGGAAGCACAGCACGTGCAGCGCGTTTCGCGCAATTTGTCAGTTCAACGCAGCGCTTCTTTGAGGAGCGGTTCGATGGGATTTGATGACGCTTCGGCCTCCCGTGCGGACGCCGTTATTCCGGTGATCGATTTCGCCGGCGTGAGGTCCGGCGATGCTGCCGCGCTCGCACGCACCGGCCGCGAGATTTACGCCGCGTGTACGACGATCGGCTTCTTCTACATCGTGAATCATGGTGTGCCACAGGGCGTCATCGACGCAGCCGCGGCGGCGGCACGCGGCTTCTTTGCCTTCCCCGTGGAGACCAAACGGCGCGCGGCGGTGAACGCGCGGCATCGCGGTTTCAATTCGCTCGGCGACGCGACGATGTATCAGGCGAAACGGCCGGATTACAAGGAGTTCTTCAGCATCGGGCTCGAGTTGCCCGAAGACGATCCGGACGTGGTCGCAAGGCAGGCGCTACGCGGGCCGAACAACTGGCCGGACTTCATGCCGTCGCTGCGCCCCGCGCTGTACACGTATTACGAAGCGATCGGCGCATGCGGTGCCGACCTGCTGCGCGCGGTTGCATCGGGTCTCGGCATCGACGAGCACTTCTTCGCGTCGCGCTACACGAAGCGCATGCAACGTACGCAGATGGTGTATTACCCGCCGCAACCGCCGCAGTCGGACGAAGATCAGTTTGGCGTTGCACCGCATACCGACTACGGTTGCATCACGCTGTTGTGGCAGGACGACGTCGGTGGCCTGCAGGTGCGCGAGATCGCGCATGGTACGTGGATCGATGCGCCGCCGATCCCGGGCAGCTTTGTCGTCAACGTCGGCGATCTCTTGTCGCGCTGGACCAACGAGCGCTTTCGCTCGACGCTGCATCGCGTGATCAATGCGTCCGGACGCGAGCGCTATTCAATCGCGTCATTCTACGATCCGACCTACGGCGCAATCGTCGATCCGCGCGAACTCGGTACGCCGCAAGCCGAGGTTCGCTACGAGCCCGTTGCGGCGGGCGACTATATCCTCGGGCGCATCAATGATTCGATGGGGTATCGGAAGAAGCACGCGGCGCAACAGAAGGAACGCGCATGAGCGACACTGACGAAACGCCGGCAGCGACAGTGGCGACTCTCTCCGCGCTGCGTGAAACGCTGGGCGACGACGCGGTACGCGTCGGGGAGCAGATCGGCGAACGATCGATGACCGACTACACGCGTCACGATCCGGCGCGTCCCGCTGCGCTGCTGTTGCCGCGCACGACCGAGCAGGTGTCGCGTGCGCTCGCAATCTGCGATGCGGCACGCCAGCCGGTGGTGCCGCAGGGCGGCATGACCGGACTCGCCGGCGGCGCCATCGCACGCGCGACCGAGATCGCGCTATCGCTCGACCGGCTCGCCGGCATCGAGGAAATCGACCCCGCCGCCGCCACCATGACCGTGTGCGCCGGCACGACCTTGCAAAGCGCGCAGGAAGCGGCGCAGGAAGCGGGCTTCGAGCTCGCGCTCGATCTCGGCGCGCGCGGCTCCTGCCAGATCGGCGGCACCCTCGCGACGAACGCAGGCGGCAATCGGGTGATTCAGTCGGGCACAGCGCGCGATCAGGTGCTCGGACTCGAGGTGGTGCTCGCGAACGGCACCGTGCTGAGTTCGATGAACAAGATGGTGAAGAACAACACCGGCTATGACCTGAAGCAACTGTTCATCGGCTCGGAAGGCACGTTGGGCGTGATCACGCGGGCCGTGTTGCGGCTGCATCCGCGCCGGGCGGCGCGGCATACGGCGCTCGTCGCGCTCGACAGTTACGACGCGGCCGTGAGGCTGTTGCGCATGCTGACCGGGCGCTTCGGCAACGACATCGGCGCGTTCGAGATCATGTGGCCGGACTTCTTTGATTTTGGCGTGTCGCTGACCGCGAATGGCCGCTCGCCGTTCTCGACGGCGCAGCCGTTGTATGCGCTGGTCGAGCACGCGGGCTTCGACGCCGGCGACAGCGGCGAGCGTTTCGCTTCGGTACTCGGCGACGCGCTCGACACGCAGGCGATTCGCGATGCCATCGTCGCGCAGACCGTCGCCGATGCGCGGGCGCTGTGGGCGATTCGCGAAACCACCGCGGAATTTCCTTCACAGATGGATCCGATCAACTTCGACATAAGCGTGCCGATCGGCGACATCGGCCACTTCGTCGATGCGTGCCGCACCGCGCTCGACCAGCGCTGGCCCGGCAACCGGTCTTACTTTTTCGGACACGTCGGTGATTCGAATCTGCACGTAACGGTGGACGGGCGTTCGGTGCCAGGGGTGCCGCATCATGACGTGTATGCGTTCGTCTACGGCATGCTCGCGCCATATCGTGGCTCGATATCGGCGGAGCATGGCATTGGACTACTGAAGCGCGAATTCATGCCCATATCGCGTTCGCCTGAAGAGCTGGCCGCCATGCGGTCAATCAAGCGCGCGCTCGATCCTAACGGCATTCTCAATCCCGGCAAGGTCATCTGATTCGCAAAGCCGAGGTCGAGAGCAGGTTGGAACGACGTCTCTGTCTTCGGCCCGTATCATTGCAGCCGTCTGTCGTCGCGCCCTACGGGATTAGCCAAACGTTGAGTGGCACAAGCTTCACCCAAGCTTTTGATCTAACACCGACGGCGGTGTCACAACCTCTTTAGATTCCGGTCGCTGCGCGCTGCTCTCGCCGACTCGAGGCGCCATGACGACCAGAGCAAGCGCCGAAATCAGAGCCGGCACAGCGAGCAAACTGAATACAGAACCGAACTGCCAGCCGAGCCCCATCAGCGCCGCTCCGACCAGTGCGCCCGCCACGCCACCGATCCGGCCGATTCCGAGCATCCACGCCACGCCGGTCGCTCTTGCACGCGTCGGATAGAAACTCGCGGCGAGCGCCGACATCGACGTAACAGCGCTTGTGACGACCGTGCCGGTCAGGAAAATCAGCGTGCCCAGCAAGATCTGATGAGCGACGCCGCGTCCGACCAGCAGAACCAGCCCCGCGACGAGCACATAGGTGAAGGCGATCACGCGGTTGCCGTTGACCCGGTCCATGACCCAACCCACGCACAGATTACCCAGCACGCCGCCTAGCGGAAACAGCGGCGCGGCGCGATCCGTTTGAGAATCCGCGCGACGCGCTCATCCGACCGCCTGCGTGCCACCATGAACTGCACCGATTCCGGCAGCAGCAGAACCAGCAACGCGGTCAAGACAATCGGTCCCACGCCGCCCGCCATCAGCACGCTTGGCCAGCCGAAATGCGGAATCAGCCACGCCGATGCGGCGCCACCAACGGCCAGCCCGCATGAAAAGCCGCAGAACATCGCATTCACCGCAACCGCGGACCGGTAGCAAGCGCGCCGATCCGGACTGATCAGCAGGATGGAGCGTGATGGGCATCTGTCGGGTGCGGCGGACGGCCGGGACCGCCGTTCCCGGCTGATTACGATGACCGAGTCAGGCCGCCGGCTGTGGGTTCAGCAAGCGACGCCGAAGATCCATAAGTACTACGAGCAGGTGTTGGAAGAGTTTTCCGTCGACGATGTCACTCATACGCTGCACTATCTGCTCAAGCTGCTCGACAGCATGAAGCGGTTGGACGACGCGGCCCAGGCCACAGATGCAGGCGACGGCGAAGAAGCGTAACGCCGCTGCGGGCGATCGTCCGTAGATCAGCAAGGATGCCCCCTTTGCCGCGCGCTGCACTGCGCGCGCGAACCGTCACCGAGGCGACACGAGCGGAGCGGCCGGTGCGCCTCAGCCCTTAGGTCGAAACGTAATCAGAAAGCTCGTCGGCGTAGTGCCGTCGACATCCGCTGGCATCGGATCGGTTTTTTCCACGGCGCTGAGCGCCGCGCGGTCCCATTGTGGATTGCCGCTCGAGCGTCGGAGCGTGGCGCTCAGCAACGCTCCAGTGGGAGCGCACGTAACGGCGATAACAGCAGACGGATCGCCCTCGATAGCGAACGGCGCCTGGACATTGGCGCGCACGCGCCTAACCACCTTATCCGCATAGCGAAGCGATGCGGTGGCGGCTTTGTCCGTCCGCGGTAGGCCGCTCTGCAACGATGAGCTGCCTGCAATGGTTTGCAAGAAGGCCAGCCGCGCTGCGCGTTCTCCATCAGTCGAACTGTCCGGCGGCGATTCGCTGTGCCTCACCACGGCGAGGTGCGTGCGGTGCGTCGCGGCGAAGTGCGCGGCAAACGGGCCCCCGCCCCGCGCGTGCCGCAGCTTCAAGCGGTTTACGGCCTGCGTCGCGATATTCGTCGCTTCGTTGCTGGCTGCAAGCCGAGCAGCTTGGGTCGCGACGTGTGACATCGACGGTGGAGGCGCGATGCGCGGGCGCGGCGAGGCAATCGGCAACGACGCTAGCCGACCGGTCACCACGGTATTCGATGCCGCAGCCGTGCCTTGCGGTCCGTGCACGCCGGACAACACGAGCGCCGCCAGCACCGCGTGGAGTGCCACAGCCAGTGCAAAAGCGCACCAGATGCCGCGCTCGCGTGGTGGCCAGAGGCGCAAACCCGATTTCGTGCCCATTGCGAATTGACGCCGACCCGCGTACCCGACAGCGGTCGCAAACCGGCGTCCCGATTGCTACTGATACCAGTTTAGACCTGTTCCCAGGGCGAATCACCGTCCGACGCCGCGGCGATTTGGTCGCTCCGGCCGTACTTATTCCGCAAACAGATCCGGACCAAACACCTCGTAATGAATGCGCGCTTCATGAATGCCGAGTTCCTTTAGCGCGTCGTGCTGCATGCGCATAAAGGGGATTGGACCGCAGAGGTAGTAATCGGCGTCGGGCAACAGGATCGAACTCTTGATCAGGTTGACGTCGACGAAGCCAGGATGATCGTAGTCACGGCCCTGCGTATCCTGGGGTAGCGGCTCGTCGTAAAACACCACCAGACGGAAATTGGCATTCGCCGCAGCTGCCTCGCGCAGTCGGTCACGCATGGCGTGCACCCCGCTGTTGCGAGCACCGTGCACGAATACCACCTGCCTGCGCGAATCCCGGATTGCCTTCTTGAGCATGCTGATCATCGGCGTGAGCCCCACGCCGCCGCTGATCAGCACGAGCGGCGTTCTGGCGTTCACATCGATATGGAAAGTTCCATATGGCGCGGCCAGTCTGACCTCGTCGCCGACATCGACGTGATCGTGCAGGAGGCAGGAGACATAGCCTGGCGTGTGTGTACCGCCGCTCTCGCGTTTGACCGAGATGCGGTAGCTGCGTCCGTTCGGCAGATCCGAGAGGCTGTACTGCCGAATCTGCTGCAGACCCAGAGCCGGCACGTTCACCGCAATGCTGACGTATTGTCCAGGTTCGAAGTTCGCGACAGGTCCGCCATCGGCCGGTTCAAGAACGAAGGACATGATGACATTGCTTTCCGGCCGCTTCTCCCGAACGACGAACGTGCGCCAGCCGGTCCAGCCGCCGAGCCTCTCCGCGGAACCTTCATACAACTCGCTTTCCATGCCCATCAGGAGATCTGCGAGGTTGCTGTAGGCCTGAGCCCAGGCGGAAATAATGTCTTCCGTCGCCGCGGTCCCGAGCACGTCCTTGATCGCACCAAGCAGGTGCTCGCCGACGATCGGATAGTGCTCCGGCCGCACGCCTAGGCTCGCATGCTTGTTGGCAATGTTCTTCAGCACGGACGTCAGGCTTGCGGCGTCCTCGATATTCTCCGCGTACGCGTAGACCGCACGCGCCAGCGCCTGCTGTTGCTGCCCCTGTTCCTGATGCGACATGTTGAAAACATTCTTCAGTTCAGGATGGGTCTCGAACAGGCGTTCGTAGAAGCGCTGGACGATCGCGTAGCCATATTCGGCCAGAACGGGCGCGGTGGCCTTCACGATGTCCTTCGTCCGCTGCGTCAGCATGGCCTGGCTCCTTTGCAAGGATGGGAAGCGTCCCAACTCTCTCAAGTCTATACAGCGACAGGAGTGACGCCAGGTTTTCGCGATAGGGACGAAGGGACGAGCCAGGTTATATATGAGCAGGACTATTTACATAATCAGCGGATAGAATTGTTTGACAGCGGTTCGCACAACGCCATCGTCCTTCACCCGCCCCTTCCTGATCATGTGCATCTTTGTGAACGCGTCCCTATTGCGCCGGCAAAAGCGCAATCTAAATTGACCGGAACAGCGGACTCTTCGCCAGCGCCTCGGCTCCATCCGCACTGGTGAGAAATTTCTCCGTATAGATGTCGCGCTCGAACAATTGCCCGTGCATCAACGTCCTGATGGCCGCTTCGATCATCACCGGCGGGCCGCAAAGGTACGCCTTGTTACCGCGGAAGTTGCCGTCGAAGTGCGTCTTCGCCGCTTCGTGCACGTAGCCGCGATAGCCGTCCCATTCAGAATCCTCCTGTTCGTCGGACAGCGCCGGCACGTAAGTGAAATTCGCGTGCCGGTCGGCAAGCTGAAGAAACAACTCGTGGTAGTAAAGTTCGGCTCGATTGCGCGCACCGTAGACGAGTGTGACCGGCCGTTCGTCGCGTTGCTCGAGTAAATCGATCAGCATCGACTTCGGACTGGACAGCCCGGAGCCGCCCGCGATCAGGAGCACGGGCTGCGGGTCCGACTTGCGCACGAAGAACCGTCCATACGGACCGCTCAGACGAAGCGCGTCGCCCGATTTCAGCTCCTCGTGCAAGTAGCCGGTTCCCTTCCCGCCGGGCACGCGCCGCACGTTCAACTCGATCAGCGTGCGCGACGTCGGCTCGCCGGCAAGCGAGAATGCGCGTGGCATGTCCTCGCCCGGGATGTACACGTTCACGTACTGGCCGGCCTGAAACTCGATACCGTCGCCCTCCAGTTCGACGAAGATGCCCTTGATGGTCGGCGTCAGGTCGGTGATCTCCTTCACGCGGCCCGTGTAGTCGCGAACCGGAAAATGACGCGCATCGACGTCTTCGTCAATGTCCGCCTCGATCGTGACGTCCGACTGTACCGTCGCGCAGCACGCGAGGCACTTGCGCTCGTCGCGCTCGAAGTCCATCAGCGCAAACGGCGACGCCTGCCCGTGTTCGATTTCTCCATCCCGCACCTGCACCTTGCACGTCGCGCACAGGCCGTGACAGCACGCGTGCGGCAACCACACACCCGCGCGCATGCAGGCGTCGAGGATCGTCTGGTCATCGCCGATTTCGATCGTTTGCCCGATCGGCTCGATGGTCAGTTGATAGCTCATTGCAGCTCCTCCTTCTCCTTGTTCCTGATCGCGGTCGCGGCAGCGCCTAACTGCACGATCCGCCGATGCCGGTCAGGCCCGGCGTGCGAAAACGGATGACCGCCTTGTGCCCGAGGCCGTTGTCGCGCAACGTCTTGTCGAAGTCGGGCGTGAAGGCTTGCCCCGAACGGAACCATTCGGCCTGCCGAAGATCGACCTTTTGCCAGTCCGGATGGATCGAATACATCGCCGGGAGCAGTTCGCTGGCGAGCACGTTGAATGGCGTCGTCGGTGCGACCGGAATGCAATGCGGCGCGCAGAACATCAGGTGATCCTCCCAGCCGACGAACAGCAACTGGTTGCCGTGGAAATTCTCCTCCCGGTCCTTGATCTCGCCCGCATAGCCTGCTTTCAGTGCAATAACTGACATCTCTCGTCTCCTCGGAATGGGTTCACGCGGCGTTTTCGACGGCGTCGATTTCCGGCGCTTCCTCGCCGCCGTGGCTCGGCTTGCCAGTCCAGCGCAGCCAGTTCTTTCGATCCGGCGAGTCCTCGAATTCGTGTCCGTCCTCGCCCACGTTGATGTGGTAATAGCGCAGCACTTCACGCACCGGGTCGAAGTCCGGCGCAGTCGGATCGACGCCTTCCTCGAAGCAGTTGCCCTGATAGATCTGCTGCACCGGCATCCAAGCCTGCACGTATTTCTCGGGCTCGTTGTCGAAGATGTCCTTGCAGCCGTCAGAACAGAAGTGAAACTTGTTGCCGAGATAGTTGCTTTCCCGATAGCAGATCTTCGTCGGATCGTCGGGCTCGGTGAACGCCATCGGAATTTGGCAAACTTGGCAGAGCATCGGCAGCGAGTTGTTGTAGAAGCGCTTGCCCGCCTGCTGCTGCTCGCGCCAGTATTCGAGGCGCGGACGGTATACCCGGTCGAACGTCTTCGGATATTTTTCGCTGAGCCACCGCATCTCGTCGTCGGACGGAATCCAGGTATGAAGCGCGGCCGCGTGCGTGTAGTTGTAAAAGATGCCCCACGCCTCGTGCGAGATACGGTCCTTTTCCTTCATCGCGACTTCGTGATGCTTCGGCATACGGATGCCGTAGCGTTCGAGGTCATGGAACAGCGCGCCGCCGTTCTTCTCGAAGTAGGTTTCCCACGCTTCCTGCCACGACATGATCCGCTTGGGCAACATGTAGTCCATCATCATCGCGACGAGCGTGAGAAGCCGATACCCGCGCCAGAACCACTTATCGACCCACTTCTGGATGATCGGCACATTGCCCGGGTCCTGTTCGAGCAGGAACTTGACGACTTCGAGCCCGAGCGTCATGTGGCGCGATTCGTCGGATTGCGCGGAAAAGCCGAACGTGACCGTCGCCATATCGCCGTTGAACGCCGCTCCCGACATGAATGGCATGAACAGCAGATTGGTGAGCACGTATTCGAACGAAAACGAAATCGCGGTCACGAATTCGAATGGCCCTGCGCTCATCGCGTCTTCGAAGTAAGACTTCGGCACCGACAGATACCAAACGCGGTCGTGCATGTGCTTGAAGTCGTGAAAGCCGTTGAAGAACTTGTTGTAGTGGCTAATGGTGTGAACCTGCGTCTGCGCGTGACGCAGTTCGTCGATTGCCTGCATCTGGCACGCGATGCGCGCGCCCGCGCCGCGAAAATTCCGGCCGGCCAATGCGAAGCCGCGGTGCGCCGCGTATTCGAGCGGGCTCACGCCGGTCAGAAAGAGCTTCAGCGCGTTGATGTAGCGCGGATCGGTGACGTTGAACTGGCCGTTGTTCTGCTGAAACGCGTCGATGATCGCGTAGAGCTTGCGCTCCTTTTCGCCCTGATACTTCCAGTACGCGTCCATCGTCAGGCGGAACGGGTCTTCCCACTTGTCCCAGTCGTGGACCTTGACGCCTTCGAACGTGTCATACGGAAAAACCTTGTCCATCGGCTGGTATGTGGTGTCCCATCCGAGTCCGCGCGTGAGCAACGCATAGTTTTCCTTGATGCTCAGTGTCTTCGGCGCTGCGTGCTTGTTGCTCATGTTTGTCTCCGGTAGCCGTTCAGGCTTTCCATTCGAGGATGAATTCGTCGTCGGTCTCGTCGATGTTGCCGCTGAGCGAGATCAGATTCAGTTGCAGCTCGCGCAGGTCGAAGTCGCGTCCGATGCGCGCTTCGATCGAATCGCGCTTGACCACCAGCCGTCCGACCGCATCGATCTTGACCATCGCGGGAAACACGTTGACAACCGCATGCGGATTGTCGGCCTCGATCGCCTCGATGATCGGGCGCGAGTCGTCGTTCGTCTGAAAGGCGATAAATACGGCATCAGTCACGGTCGACCTCCGCTTCTTGCGGTACGCCTTGCTTGGTCAGTCGTGTGTCGAACGCCTGCGCGATCTCGTTCAACGCGTCCTGCGCGTCGTCACCGAGGCCCGCCGCCGCGAACGGTCTCAGCGCATCGAGCACGTCTGCCCGCCACTTCGCGATCCATCCCCCGATCAGCCTCGCGTTTTCCGGCGACTCGCTCGCGGCCGTCTTGAGCGTCGCATCGACCCATCGATTCGATTCGTCGAACCACGTGCTGGCGAATTCGTTGAGCATTCCGAGGCCGGGGCCATACCGGCGCGACAGGCGTGCGTCGATGTGCCGGTACACAAGCGGATACAGCAGGCCGTCGAGCGCAACGTTCTGCGCGACGTACGTCTCGAACCAGTCCCTCACGACCATCGTGTTCTCGACGACGCGCCGCAAGCCCTGCCACATCGGGTTATGCAGCCAGCGCTCCTTGCCGTCGACCAGCGACGTGCCCTGATTGCCGTCGAGCACGAGGCCGATTCGGGACAGGTATTGCGCGATGCCGAGCCGGTCCATGCTGTGGAACATCGTCGCCTGCGTGATTGCCGTCCCCCAGCCATAGCCCGTCACGAAACAGTTATTCGTATTGGCCGCCCACTCGACGTGCCTGAGCGGCACCATCAGCGCGGCGATATGCGCCTTCGCGTCGTCGGGCAGATCGGACAGCAGCCGCCGCTTGCTGACGAACTCGAAGTTCTTCTCCATCGCTTCCTGCTGTTTCGCGCGCGCGATCGTGTATGCCCCGTAGTAATACTGGCGCGGATCTTTGAACGCGTACCAATCGTTCATGACGATCGCGGTGCGGCGCTTGTCGTAGATGTCGAACTCGGGCTCCCATAGCGGGCGATAGTGAAAGTTGACCTCGGGCTGCAGCTCCAGCGTCGCCTCCTGATAACGCGACGCGGGTTTGTCGGCGCCGAGGCGTCGCGCGACGTGAGAAAACGTCTGGCGCACCTGCTGCACCGCCGAGGTTTTGATATCGATCTGCATGAGTCACTCCTCCTGTTATCTATCGATCATTCGAATAAGCCGGGCTGTCCGTAGCGCCACTTCGACTGGTCTATATCGAGTACCTCGCCTTCGTCGCGGGTCAGATAGATCACGCGATTGGCGACGCAAAACGCCTGGTAGTCGCGCAGCGACATCACGAGCTCGACGTTCAGCCCAGGGTCGCCGATCGAGAAGTCGAACTCGACGAAGCCGTCATCGCGTCGATGCCGGAAGCGGACATAGCGTCGAGTCACATCGAAGTCTTGCGGCGTGCGTGCATTCGCATTCAATGGCATCGCTGTCTCCTGTCTTATGTTTGTGCCGGATCGTTCGTTTGCTCGAATGATCCGGCGCGGCCGGTTCACGATTTCATTCAGATCCGGCGAGGCGAGGCCAATAAGGCAACTTGCGTGCCACGCTGCGCCTCTTTGCGTGAGAACATCTTGTGCGCCGCGCGCCAGACCGGCGTCCGGCATGGCTCGCGTGCGGTTCGCTCGTTCCACCGACGGCGAACAAACTCGCGCCCGTGCGTCGACGGTGCCTCGGAGTGACTTGATGAAATGCTCGAATACCGCCTGTTTCAGTGGGGTTTCGCTTGATCAAATCCGTCTCAGGGAACACACCACTAGCCGGCACGGCGGGAATTGACCTGCGGGCGCCGGCATTGCGCGGCCGGCACACATGGCCTATCGTTTCGACTCGTAACAGCAAATCCGTTGGAGACGAAGCACATGGCAAGCCGCGAGAAAGCGCCAGCGAAGACGGATGACGGAATGTCGATGGTCGCGCCAAAAGGCGCGCGCGTGGACAGCCTTCGCTATCCGGACATCGCGGACCTGATGTCGAGGCTGCATTTCTCGCCAGACGATGGACGCATCTGGCTGGACGATCAGCGCATGTTGCTGGTCCATACCGGCGCGGTGGGGACCATGCGACGCGAGTTGATCGAAAGCCTTGGAATCGACGCCGCACGGGGCTTGCTGACGCGCATGGGCTACGCGTCGGGTGCGCGCGATGCGGAACTGGCCCGCAAGGTTCGCCCCGATAGCAGCATCACCGAAATGTTCGCCGTCGGCCCCCAGTTGCACATGCTCGAAGGCATGACCGCGGTGGAGCCGGTTCGCCTCGAAATCGACGTCGAGCACGGCAAGTACTATGGCGAATTCATCTGGAAGAACTGCGCGGAGGACGAAGAGCACATCCGTATCTACGGCATCGGCGCGGAGCCGGTCTGCTGGACGCAGCTAGGTTACGCGGCGGGCTATACGAGCGTATTCATGGGACGCCCGGTTCTCTATCGCGAGGTCGAGTGCCGCGCGCTCGGGCAATCGCAGTGCCGCATCGTCGGCAAGCCTGTCGAGGAATGGGGCGAGGAAGCCGCCGACGATCTGCGCTTTATGCAGGCGCAGACCTTCACGCAAGGCTTATCCGCCGCGAGAGCGCGTGGCGATCGCGCGGCGACGTCGCTCGGCGGCGAGCCTCCGCCCGGCGCATTCGGCGACGAGAACATGGTCGGCGTATCGCCTGGCTTCAATGCGGTCTGTCACATGATCCGGCGCGTCGCGAGCACGCGTGCGACGGTGCTGTTTCTCGGCGAGAGCGGCGTGGGCAAGGAAGTGTGCGCGCGCACCCTGCACCGGGTCAGCGCGTGTAGCGACGGTCCATTCGTTGCCGTCAACTGCGCGGCGATCCCTGAGGCGCTTGTCGAGTCGGAACTCTTCGGCGTCGAAAAAGGCGGCTTCACCGATGCGACGCAAAGTCGTCCGGGCCGTTTCGAGCGCGCGAACGGCGGCACGCTGTTCCTCGATGAAATCGGCATTTTGAGCATGACCGCGCAGGGCAAGCTGCTGCGCGCGTTGCAGGAAGGCGAAATCGAGCGCGTCGGCGACACGCAGACACGGCGCGTCAACGTGCGGGTGATTGCCGCGACCAATCTCGACCTGAAGGACGAGATTCGCGCCGGCCGCTTCAGGGAGGATCTCTACTTTCGCCTGAACGTGTTCCCGATTCGCGTGCCGTCGCTGCGCGAGCGCCGTGAGGACCTGCCGATTCTGCTCAACCATATACTGCGCAAGTACCGCGAGCGCCACGGGCGCAACGTCACCGGCTTTACCGGCCGCGCGCTCGACGCGATGCTGAACTACGGCTGGCCGGGCAATATCCGCGAGATGGAGAACATCGTCGAGCGCGGCGTGATCCTCGCGCCGGAGAGCGGCGCAATCGATATCAGTCATCTGTTCATCAGCGGTGAGACCATCGACGCGGAATTGTTCAGTATTGCAGACGACGGTTCGTTGACGGCGTCGCGGTCGCTGCTCGCGCAGGCGGGGAATACCGGCGACCGCGAGGTTGAGCGCGTGACGCGCAAGGTGAACAGCCTGCTGCTCGGCATCGGCGGCGACGTCGAACCCACGTCGCTCGACGACATCGAGACCGCACTCTTGAAGAGCGCCGTGCAGCGAGCCGACGGCAATCTCTCCGCGGCGGCGCGCACGCTCGGCATCACACGGCCGCAACTCGTGTATCGGCTGAAAAGCCGCGGGCTTCGAGTCTAGCTCTCCTGCTTTGGGATCGCGACGGCGTACACCGGCGATCCGCGCCGCGCGTCGAACGAGTCGAACGAGTCGAACGAGTCGAACGAGTCGACGAAATCATCGAATGAGAATCGCCTGCCCACTTATTTGATGGATCATTTCGGTTATCCGTCAACACCCTGAGCGCCGCGCGCCAGCACACGCAGATCCCGAGCCGGATCGGCAAGCGCGCCGCCTGCGTCGAGCCCGAACAACACGCATGGCGGCTGCTCCAGCGTGCCGCGCACGATCCACTCTGCGGCGCCAGGATCGCCCGCAACCTGAATGTTGAGCCCGCACGGGTCGGTCCAGAACCACGGCGCATGCGTCGCGCCAAGCGCGATGCGCAGCATCGCATGTACCACCGCCACCGCCTGGTTGTTCGCGCGTACGCGGCATCGCTCACGAGCAGTGCGATCTGTGCACGGCCGCTGGAAGGCGAGTCGCCGCATGTCGAGTTACTGATGGTGTCGCGCGCCGAGCCTCATTCCGCTGAACTCGACGGGCTGCTCGTGCTCGTGCGTGAGCACATCGCGTCGATTTGAAACAACGCACGAACGCGTTCAGCGCTCCTGCTTCTCCAGCGCGCCGACCATCTCTGCCGCCGCGCGCTGCAACTCCGGAACGAAGCGGCGCGTGGCTTCGGCGGGGCTGATCGCCTGCTCGAGGTAGATCACGTTGAGGCTCGCGAGCACGCGCCCGCCCGTTTCGATCGCGACGGCCAGCGCACCGATCTTGCGCTGCTCGGCCCAGTCGCCGTGGTTGGAGCCGAAGCCGTCCTTGCGTGTCTGGCGCACGAGGTTGCGGACATAAGCATCGTCGCGCGCCAGCTTGAGTTGCTGTTCGCCGCCCGCGCCCGAGCGCAGCACTTCGAGAATGTCCTCGCGCTCCGCTTCGGGGCACATCGCGAAATACACGCGGCCAGCCGCAGTCAGCAGCATCGGCAGGCGCCTGCCCACCATCGCGCGATGAAACGACAGCGGGCTGAACCGGTGCGTCGTCTCGCGGATGATCATCGCATCGCCGTCCGGTGTCGTCAGATCGGAAGGCCATACCACACGCTGCATCAGTTGCCCCATGATCGGCGGCGCGACGGTGGCGATGCGCTCATCGTCGGTGAAGCCCTCGCTGAGCGCGCGCACGTCGAGGGTAAGCCGGAACGAGTCGTCGGACGCGCTGCGGCGCACGAATCTTTCGTCCGCGAGCGTTTCCAGCAAGCGCCGGACGGTGGTCCGATGCAGGCCAGTCGCCTCGCTCAGCTGCTGGCTCGTCGCGCGGCCGTTCTCCATGGCGTTGAGCGCCCGCAGGACTTGCAGACCGCGCGCCAAACCTCGCACGCTCGCGTAATTTCCCATGGAATAAATCCTTTTAATTCAATACCGTGCATTCTATGCACATTTCCCAGAAATGGTTGAGGGGGCATCGGCCGGCACTTAGACTCCTTTCAAAATCACAGAGTCAACGGAGACGCCCCATGACTTGCCGACCCTCTTGTCAGCCTCGGCTGATCCGCGCCCTCGCACGCAGGCGCGCAGCGCCGGCCCGCTTCGTACCGCTGCCGCCCCGCCCCGACGCCTGATTCACGCGCGGCCGCACCAGGCCGCTTTCGATCGCCCACCGCAGCACAAACAGCACGCGCATCGCGTGGGGGTGCGCTCGCGCCTTGCAAGAAGGAGACACATGAACAGCATTGCCGAACAGACGGCGCAAATCGACCGTCGAGAAACCTTGTCCACAGACGTTGCGATCATTGGCGCCGGCCCCGTCGGGCTGATGATCGCCAATATCCTCGGCTTGCAGGGCGTGCGCGTCAAAGTGGTCGAAAAGCTCGATCAGCTGATCGACTACCCGCGCGCAATCGGCCTCGACGACGAAGCGCTGCGCGTGTTCCAGGCAGTCGGCCTTGCCGACGCCCTCGTGCCGCACACGACCCCCGATCACTGGATGCGCTTCGTCACGAAGGACGGCCATTGCTTCGCGTCCATCGAGCCGCGCACCGACGAGTTCGGCTGGCCGCGCCGCAATGCGTTCATCCAGCCGCTCGCCGATCGCGTGCTCTTTGAAGGGCTCAAGCGCTTCGAACATGTCGAGGTCCTGTTCGGCCATGGCGTTGAAGCGTTCGAGCAGGACGCCGGCGGCGTCAGCATCCAGACTCGCACCGAAAGCGGCGCCTCACGCACGATCCGCGCCGCCTACCTGGTCGGCGCCGATGGCGGCAACAGCTTCGTGCGCCGGGCGCTGAACGTGCCGTTCGAGGGCCGCACGAAACCGAATCAGTGGATCGTCGTCGACGTGCGCAACGATCCGATCGGCTCACCCCACATCTACATGCATTGCGACCATGAGCGGCCGTATGTGTCGGCGGCGCTGCCGCACGGGATCCGCCGCTTCGAGTTCATGGTGATGCCGGGCGAAACCGAGGAGGCGTTGTCGAAGCCGGAGAACATGGCCGCGCTGATTCGCAAGGTCGTCGCGGACCCGGAGAAGGTCGACTACATCCGAACGCGCGTCTATACGCACAATGCGCGGCTCGCGTCGACTTTCCGCATCGATCGCGTCCTCCTCGCCGGCGATGCCGCGCACATCATGCCGGTGTGGCAGGGCCAGGGCTACAACAGCGGCATCCGGGACGCCAACAATCTCGGCTGGAAGCTCGCGACGGTCGCCAAGGGACTGGCCGAGCAACGCCTGCTGGATACCTACACGGTCGAGCGCCGAGCCCATGCGCGCTCGATGATCCACTTGTCCGAGGTCGCGGGCGACATTTTCGCGCCGGCCACGCGTTTCGGCGCGCGCTTGCGCGATGCGTTCGTGCGCTCCTTCAATGTGTTGCCCTCGGTGAAGCGCTATTTCGTCGAGATGCGCTTCAAGCCGATGCCCCGCTATGAAGAGGGCGTCGTGCTGCTCCCGCCGCCACGCAAGACCGGCGGCTGGCTCGTCCGCGTGCTCGAACGCTCGGGCAATTCGCCGCTCGGACGCCTGCTCGGCCTGATGAGCGAGAAGCGTGACTCGTTCCTCGGTCAACTTGCGTATGGACGCGATCCGCTCGCCAGCTCGCCAGTCGGGCGCCTCTTCATCCAGCCGCGCGTGCGTACGAGCGACGGCCGCCTCGCCCTGCTCGACGACGCCATCGGCAACGGCTTCGCGGTGCTCGGCTGGGGCACGGATCCGACCTTCGGCCTCACGCCGCAGGCTCGCGCGCTCTGCGAAAAAACCGGTGTGCGCTTCGTGATCGCGAAGCCCGACGTTCAACTCAGTCATGCCGACGACGTGCCCGAGGGCGTGATCGCGGTCGGCGATGCGACAGGCCGCCTCAAGGACTGGTTCAGCCGTCTGCCGGAAGCGGTCGTGCTGCTGCGCCCCGACCGCTTCGTCGCGGGCGTGTGCACGCCGCAGCAAGTGTCCGACGCACTCGTCGAGCTGGCCGGGAAGCTCGGCGTCGCCGATGCATTGCCGCGTGCAGGTGCCGCCCAGCCGTCGGCGTCGTCGCGAGCGGCGCGCGATCCCATCGCAGTCAAACAAGCCGTTGGAGCATAACGATGCCGATTCACCTGGAATGTCTCTCGCACACGCCCTTGCACGGCTATTTCGATCCCGCACCGGACGTCGTCGCCGAGGTCGGACGCGTGCAAGCCGCGGCACGCAGGCGCGTGCAGGCGTTCGACCCTGAGCTGATCGTCGTCTTCGCGCCCGATCATTTCAATGGCTTCTTCTATGAAGTGATGCCGCCGTTCTGCATCGGCGCGGCCGCCAGCGCGATCGGCGACTTCGAGAGCCTCGCGGGCACGCTGCCGGTGCCGGAGAGTCTCGCGAGAGAACTCGCCGAGAGTGTGATGGCCGCGGAGATCGATGTCTCGCTGTCGTACCGGATGCAGGTCGACCACGGTTGCGCAGACGCCCTCGAAGCCCTGACCGGCGGTCTCGACCGATACCCGGTCATCCCCATCTTCATCAACTCGGTCGCACCGCCCATGGCCACGCTGCGGCGCGCGCGCCTCTTGGGCGATGCAGCCGGCCGCTTCCTGTCCCGCACAGACAAGCGCGTGCTGGTGGTCGGCTCGGGCGGCATCTCGCACGAGCCGCCGGTGCCCGAGCTCATCGGCGCGACCAAGGAAGTCGCCGAGCGTCTGATCGCGGGGCGCAACCCGTCCGCGGAGTCACGCGCCGCGCGCCAGGCGCGCACAGTGGCCGCCGCAAAGGCCTTCACCGTGGGGGACAGCCACCTCCATCCGCTCAATCCCGAGTGGGACCGCGCGTTCCTCATGTGTCTCGCAGCGGGTGAACTGACCGCCGTCGACGGCATGACCAATGACGCGATCACGCGCGACGGAGGCAAGTCCGCACATGAAATCCGCACCTGGGTGGCGGCGTTCGCGGCCCTGGCCGCTTACGGGCCGTACCGTGCGTCGCTCGACTACTACCGCGCCATCCCCGAGTGGATCGCGGGCTTCGCCACCATGCATGCCGTGCCGAGCAACGCACTGGCCGCGGCAGCCTGACTCGACCAAGGAGGACTGCATGTCCGATCCCAAGATCTTGAACTCAATTGCCGCACGCCTGCGCGAGGCCGAGGCATCGCGCCAGACCATCGCGCCGGTGCGCGGCGAAATCGCGGCGGGCGGCGCTTCGCCGGGCGGCAGTCCGCTCGACGACATGGCGACCGCCTATGCGGTCCAACAGGCCAACGTCGATGCGCGTGTCGCACAAGGCGAGCGGATCGTCGGCCGGAAGATCGGCCTGACGTCCCTTGCGGTGCAGAAGCAACTCGGCGTCGCTCAGCCGGACTTCGGCGCGCTGTTCGCGAACATGGCGTATGGCGACAGCCAGCCGATGCCCCTGTCGCGCCTGATCCAGCCGAAAGTCGAGGCGGAGATCGCGCTCGTGCTGGAACGGGACCTCACATACGAGAAGCACACCTTCGCCGACATCCTGCGCTCGACGGCTTACGCGCTGGCCGCGATCGAGGTCGTCGACAGCCGCATTCAGAACTGGGACATCCGATTCGTCGACACGGTCGCCGACAACGCGTCGAGCGCCCTCTTCGTGCTCGGCAGCCGTCCCGTGCCGCTCTCCGGCATCGACCTCACCGCCTGCGCGATGACGCTGTCGCGCGACGGCGAAGTGCTGTCGCGCGGCAACGGTGCGGCATGCCTGGGCAATCCGTTGAACGCGGCGGTCTGGCTCGCGGACCGGATGGCGCAACTGGGCACGCCGCTACGCGCCGGCGACATCGTCCTGACCGGTGCGCTCGGCCCGATGGTGGCCGTCACCGAGCCCGGCACATTCACCACTCAGATCGAAGGACTCGGCAGCGTCCGCGCGACGTTCGCCGCTTAACGAGGGCAATTACATGGCTTCCAAAAAACTCAAGGCTGCGATCATCGGCTCCGGCAACATCGGCACGGATCTGATGATCAAGATCATGCGCAACAGCAAGCCTCTGGAGATGGCCGCGATGGTCGGCATCGATCCGGCGTCCGACGGACTCGCGCGCGCCGCGCGCCTCGGCGTCGCGACGACGCACGAAGGCGTCGAAGGGCTCGCGCGCCTGCCGGTGTTCGACGAGATCGACTTCGTGTTCGACGCGACGTCGGCCGGCGCGCACGTGAAGAACGATGCGCTGCTGCGCAAGCTCAAGCCCGGCCTGCGCATGATCGACCTGACGCCGGCTGCGATCGGCCCATATTGCGTGCCGGTCGTCAACCTCGATACGCAGCTCGACGCACCGAACGTCAACATGGTCACCTGCGGCGGCCAGGCCACCATCCCGATCGTCGCGGCCGTCTCACGCGTCGCGAAGGTCCACTACGCGGAGATCGTCGCGTCGATCAGCAGCAAGTCGGCCGGCCCGGGCACCCGCGCGAACATCGACGAGTTCACCGAAACCACCACGAAGGCCATCGAAGCCGTCGGCGGCGCGGCAAAGGGCAAGGCAATCATCATCCTGAACCCTGCCGAGCCGCCCGTCATGATGCGTGACACCGTCTACACGCTGTCCGAGCTCGCGAACCAGGAAAAGATCGCGGCCTCCATCGACGAGACGGTGCGCGCGGTCAACGCGTACGTTCCCGGGTACCGCCTGAAGCAAACCGTGCAGTTCGACGAGATTCCGGCCAGCGCACCGCTGAACGTGCCGGGCATCGGCCGTGTGAGCGGACTGAAAACCTCGGTGTTCGTCGAAGTGGAAGGCGCCGCCCACTACCTGCCTGCCTACGCGGGCAACCTCGACATCATGACTTCCGCTGCGCTCGCGACGGCCGAGCGGATGGCGCAATCGCTGCTGAGCACTCAAGGAGTCCACGCATGAGCACCGCGACGAGCAAGAAACTCTATATCTCCGACGTGACGCTGCGCGACGGCAGCCACGCGATCCGCCATCAATACTCGATTGCGAACGTGCAGGACATCGCACGCGCACTCGAGCTCGCGAAAGTCGACAGCATCGAAGTCGCGCACGGCGACGGCCTGCAAGGCTCCAGTTTCAACTACGGCTTCGGCGCGCACAGCGATCTCGAATGGATCGAGGCGGTCGCCGACGTCGTGAAGCACGCGAAGATCGCGACGCTGCTGTTGCCCGGCATCGGCACGATCCACGACCTGAAGGCGGCTTATGACGCCGGCGCGCGCGTAGTCCGGGTTGCCACGCACTGCACCGAGGCGGATATCTCGAAGCAGCACATCGAGTACGCGCGCACGCTCGGCATGGACACCGTCGGCTTCCTGATGATGAGTCACATGACTACGCCCGAGAACCTCGCCGGCGAAGCGAAGAAGATGGAGAGCTACGGAGCAACCTGCATCTATGTTGTCGATTCGGGCGGCGCGCTGACGATGAGCGACGTGCGCGACCGCTTTCGCGCGGTCAAGGCGGTGCTCAAGCCCGAGACGCAAACCGGCATTCATGCGCACCACAACCTGTCGCTCGGCGTCGCGAATTCGATTGTCGCCGTCGAGGAGGGCTGTGACCGGATCGACGCCTCGCTCGCGGGCATGGGCGCGGGCGCGGGCAACGCACCGCTCGAGGTGTTCATCGCGGCAGCCGCGCGCCTCGGCTGGAACCACGGCACCGACCTGCACACGCTGATGGACGCGGCCGACGATCTCGTGCGGCCGATCCAGGACCGACCCGTGCGCGTAGACCGCGAGACGCTCGCGCTTGGTTATGCGGGAGTCTATTCAAGCTTCCTGCGCCATTCCGAGGTCGCGGCGAAGAAGTACGGCCTGAAGACGGTGGACATCCTCATCGAATTGGGCAAGCGCCGCATGGTGGGCGGCCAGGAAGACATGATCGTCGACGTCGCGCTCGACCTGAAGAAACGTTCGCTCGAGGCGCAGCAGTGAGATAGAGAGCAGGCGCCGCGCATCGCTGCGCCGCTTTCGACCTGAAGGACCGCCTGACACAGCCGTCACCAAGAGCGGCTCTCATCCCTAAACCTGGAGACATCCATGGAACACGTCAAGGTCCACGAGCACCGCCGCGATTGGCCTCCTGCCGGGCGCCGCAGGGCAATTCCTCGCGCTTGGCCAAAGCGCGTCGATGCTTGTGACGGCCAGCATTCCATTGATCGTCGTGGCGGCGCTCGCGGCCCTGACCGTCGTGGGTTCATTCTCGCCGCATCGGGAACCTGGCGCTGCGCTGCCAGGCGAACGCGGCGCCTGACAGGCGTGCGCGGACGCTCCCGCCGCGACGGATTTTCAGCCAAATTTCTTATTTCAATTCAGCCCAGCAAGGAAGGTCATCATGAATGCCAATGCAACAGTGCAAGCCATCACGGAAGCGTCGACGAGCCGGTTCGTCACCGTGAAGGACGGCGACACCGAGTTCCGGATTCACTACAACGACGCCGGCTCGGGCGCCGAGACCGTCGTCATGCTGCACGGCTCGGGCCCCGGCGCGAGCGGCTGGGCCAACTTCAACCGCAACGTCGAGCCGCTGGTTGCGGGCGGCTATCGCGTGCTGCTCGTGGATTGCCCGGGCTGGAGCAAGAGCGATCCGGTCGTCAACACCGGCTCGCGCTCGGAGCTGAACTCCCGCGTGCTCAAGGCCGTGCTCGATGCCCTCGACATCGAGCGCGTTCACGTGATCGGCAATTCGATGGGCGGGCATAGCGCGGTCGCGTTCGCGCTCGCCAATCCCCAGCGCGTCGGCAAGCTCGTGCTGATGGGCGGCGGCACGGGCGGGCCGAGCCAGTTCGTGCCGATGCCTACCGAAGGCATCAAGCTGCTGAACGGCCTGTACCGCGAGCCGACGATCGAGAACCTGAAGCGGATGATGAATGTGTTCGTCTACGACGCCAGCTCGCTGACCGACGACCTGATGCAGGCTCGCCTCGACAACATGCTGACGCGGCGCGACCACCTCGAGAACTTCGTGACGAGCCTGGAGGCAAATCCGAAGCAGTTCACCGACTACGGACCGCGTCTCGCCGAGGTCGCAGCGCCCACGCTCGTGATCTGGGGCCGCGACGATCGCTTCGTGCCGATGGACATCGGCCTGCGCCTGATCGCCGGCATGCAGAACGCGCAGATGCACATCTTCAACCGCTGCGGCCACTGGGCGCAGTGGGAACACGCCGATGCATTCAATCGGATGGTCATCGACTTTCTCGAGCACTGACCGGCGGCTGCCCGGATTGGGCACTGCCGGCGGCAGTGTCCATGAGAACAGGCCGAAGTTCCTGATCCGGACACTGTCCGCCGCCGATGCAAGGCAATGTCCGGAACGACAGCCTCACTGGCCGACCGGCCGCACGGTCAAATGGCAGATTACCGAGGTCACGCCTGGCACGCCGTTAGCCGCCTGCATCGCCAGCGCGACCTGCGACTGCTCGGGCACCCACCCTTGCAGCGTGACCGCGCCATTGCTTGCGCGAACCGCAATGCCGGACGCGTTGAGCCCCTTCGTATGGATCAGCGCTTGTCGAACTTTCTTTTGCAGCTCTCGATTTGCTGCCCGCATCGCCTTGGCGCTGGAAGACGACGTTGCGGCGGGCGTCATCTCCGACGCGCTACCGTTTTGCGCGATTGCGCTGCAGGTCGTCAGTGCAAGAAGGGCGCAACCCACCCAGCGTGCTGCGTGAAATGGCTTCATTCGTTGTTCTCCTCGAGTAATGGAAAAGAAACACCAACTGCTTGTGGAAAATGATGATTGGGCCTAGCAGCGAGTTCACGCATATCGAACGAGCGGCCGCCGCCGGCGAACCGGTCAGATCGTCATGCCTCCGTCGACCGACAATGTCGCACCTGTCACGTACGCGGCCTTTGCGGACAGCAACCACACCACCGCATCTGCCACTTCGTGTGGCTGGCCGATCCGGCGCATCGGAATCAAGTCGTCGAGTAAATGAACATCGCCGTTGGTCGAACGCATGTAATTGGGCGTCTCTGTCGCCCCGGGACAGACGGCGTTGACGCGAATGTTCCGCTCTGCGTATTCCTTGGCTACTGCGCAGGTCAGTCCGACGACCGCATGCTTGCTCGCGACGTAATGCGCAATGCCGTTCATGCCGCGCAACCCGAAGATCGACGCATTGTTGACGATTGCCCCACCGCCACTGCGCAGCATCGCCTCGACCTGATATTTGACGCCGTAATACACCCCTTTGAAATTCAGGTCGATGACCCATTCCGATTCCTCGACCGGGGTCTGGTCAATGGGTTTGAAGTCCGCATGACCGCCGGCATTGTTGAACGCGAAATCGAGGCGCCCGAAGCGGGACTCGATGAAGGACACGAGCGCCTGATTGTCATCGCGGCGTGAGACGTCGGCCACGCGGATATCCGCGCGTCCGCCTGCGTTCACAATTTCGTCGCGCACTGCAACGAGCTTGTCCTCCCCGCGTCCAGCGAGGACGACATGCGCCCCTTCGCGCGCCAGCGCGAGGGCCGCCGCGCGTCCCATTCCCGATCCGCCTCCTGTCACGAGTCCGACTTTCTCTTTCATTGTCATCCGTTACTCCATGAAGCCCGTTGCCGAGCGTCAGCCACGCTGCGTGTCCGACACTTCCGAGTTGCTCTCTCCACTCATCGGCAAGTCGCGCCGCAATACCACCGGGGCGCCGCCGTGGATCTTCTTGTTCACCCACGCCGACAAGGCGGAGTCCATATAGTCGGCGTGGCCCGGGAACCAGTCTGTCAATGCCTTGGCAAGGCGTTTGACATCGTGAAGACCCACTTTCCCGACGGCCGCCAGCGAATTGACCTGCTGCACGGCATCGATCACGCGCTGATGCTCATCGAGATGGCAGTCAGTCGCCGGAAAGTCAGTCCTCTCCATCCAGATTCTTTCGATCTCGAAGTGAGAAAGCAGATGTCTCTCCACCGCCTCAAGGCAACCCAGCGCCGTATGCTGGGTACACTGCGCTAGCGCCGACACCACCTCGACAAACTCCTGATGCGCCTCATCCATCTGCGCATGGCCGAGCAGCATCGCATCGGTCCATTCCAGACTTTCGGTCTGGTGGACGACCCTTGCGGGCCGGCCATCCAGAACGTCACGTTGATGAATCATCTGCCCCACTCCTGTATCAAATCATCGGGCCGCGAGTTCTCTTACTTCGCAGCGCCGATCAATACCGCCACCATCACCGCGGGCACGTCGCCGCGATTTCGCCACGCATGTCGGGTTCCGTTCTGGACCACGATGTCGCCAGCCTCCAGATGGCGAGTCTCCCCGTCGTCCAGTTCGAGCCACAACTCGCCCGAGAGGATGATGTCGTAGTCGATCGTCTCGGTGCGGTGCTTGCCCGAACCATCGGGTTCGAAGGTCTCCGCCAACCCCGGCAGATGCACCGCATACTCCTGTCCGGCTGCCGCGGGATCGAAGTTCGGCGACTCGAAGACGCTGTCGGGCGGAAACTGGACGACGATCAAGCGCGTGCCGTGCGGATCGGGCACGACCGACTGGATGCTGACGACCGGGTCCTTGCCATCGTGCGGCAGCAGCGGAACGCCCTGTGCCGTGGCCCACACAAGTACGGTCTGGAATCCGGGCACCGATACGTAATCGTGCGTGTTGGCGACCGGACCATCAGAGAGGAATACGGCTTTACCGTTTTCCTCTCCGGTCACAATACGTCTTGCCATGATCTTTTCCTCGCTTGGTTGCTTGCTCTCATTGCACGACAACGACATTGACGAAGCCGCCTGCCCGCTTTTCTGCTTCAGCCAGTGCTTCGTTCGCCTGCTCCAGGCGGTAGCGGTGATGCTCGAACACGCTTAGGTCAAGCGTACCGGCCGCAGCCATCTCCACGAGATCCTGCCCCTCGGCGACCGAGAACCACAGCGAACCGAGCACACTGACCTGCGCGCACATCAGTTCGTGCAGGTTGAGCGGCAGCGGATCTGACATCGCGCCGATTTCCACCAGCCTGCCTCCGCGCTTGAGCGCCTTGATGCCATCGAGCGTCACCTGATGCGAAGCCCCGGGACCGATCGCGTCGATGACGGCGTCCACGCCCAATCCGCCGGTTTCCGCGTGCGCCCAGTCGGCTAACGATCCCGTGCCGTAAGAGAACGTGCGGATTCGTTGCGGATCGAGCGCGCGCACGCGCGCGAGCAGCGCTTCATTACGGGCGACGCAAAGGATTCGGGTTGCGCCCATTGCGCGAGCAATCTGTACTGCCCCCAATCCGAGCGTTCCCGTTGCGCCGCTGATGAGCACGCTCCTGCCCGCACCAACGCCCGCCTTGCGAAGTCCGGAATACGCTGTGCCCAGGTAGCCGAAACGCGCCGCCTGCTCGAAGCTCACCTGATCCGGCAGTTTGACGAGGCCGTCGGCCGGCGCGGTGGCGAATTCACTGAAGCCGCCATAGGGGTACTGCCGATAGATCTGCTTGGATTGCGGGCCGAATCCGAAGTAACCCTGAAACGTGAACGCCACACAATTAATGGGTTCCCCGGTCCGGCAGGCGTGACACGAGCCGCACGACCGGCCAGGATTGATATAGACCCGGTCGCCGGGAGCGATGCCCGAAACCGCGCTCCCGACTTCGGCGACGACGCCCGCGGCATCGAGCCCGTAGATCGCCGGCAAATCGGGAACCGTCAGATACGCACGTTCACCGTAATTGCTCATCACGTTGCGCAGATTCGGTACGACGCCCGCGGCCTTGACGTCAACCAGCACATCGGTCGGCCGAAGCAGTTCCGGACGTGCGATCGTGTCGATCTGAAAGCGCCCGCCCGGCTCATGAACACGCATCACCCGCATGTTTTTCGTTAGATTCATGGTTGTCTCTCCTGTTTTGGACTTCTAAAAAATCTCAGAACACATGCTCGATGCCGATATCCGCAGCGGTCTGCCGACCGCCGGAAGCCGGCCCGGGTACCAGCGAGATCCAGGCCGGCCCGCCGGAACCCTGCTGGAACGCCAGGCCCGCGTAGATGCTCGTGCGCTTGGACAGCGAATACATCAGCGACAACGTCTCCTGGCTCGCCTTCTGGTTCATCAACGTTTCGTTTCCCTTCATGTACTCGTACGCGAGATTCGCGTGAAAGAACGGCGAGAACGTCCACGTCAAATCGCCCTCATAGACCCCGACGCGCGCACCATTCTGGGTGTTCTGCGTGCTCGTATACATCGCCGCAAGCTCGGCGGGGCCGACCACATAGGAGGCGCCTAGCCCCAAGTTCCTGATGCCGGCGTTGCCGTTGTTCAGTTGCGGATATTTGACGTAGGTGTAGGCACCGTTCAGCGCCAGTGCGCCCAGGTGATAGTTGATCCCGTAGCTCTGCGCGCTATCCTGGCCGAACGCCCCGGACTGGCCTCCGAAGCTGTACTGGGCTCCGAATGACAGGCCGGCAAGCGTTGGACTGACGTATTTGACAGAATTCGGAATCGGCGCTCCAAGGGTCCGGTCGAAATCGAACGAGTTGTTGCCCGGCGGCCCATTGGGCACGTTCAACCCCGTGAACGAACCCTGTCTCAGGTTGAGCGAACTGACAAACGGAAACGCCGGCCCCCAGTGATCGACGACCAGCGAATAGAACATGAAGTCGATCTGATTGCCCATCGTCAACGTGCCAAACCTGTCGTCCCTCAGCCCCACGTACGTCTCATGACCAAAGAGCCCATTGACCGACTGACCATTGTTCAGACTGAACATTCCCTCGAGCTTGAATATCGCCTTCATTCCGCCGCCCAGATCCTCGCTGCCGCGCAGCCCGAACAGGTTCGGCGCCGCCGCATCCGGGTCTGCCAGCCAAGTGCTGTGACCGCCCACGTTCGACACGTACATGACGCCGGTATCGATAATCCCGTAGAGTTCGACGCTGCTCTGCGCATGGGCCAGCCCGGACATCGACAATGCACTTAGTAGTGCCAATTTCAATTTCTTCACCACGATTCCCTCATATCACCTTAACGAAGTCTTCCTGTTCGATCGATTTGTCTCAACCCGCTCGTTCTAGCGCGGTGATTCGATTTCTATCGAACCCGATGTCCGTGTCACGCCCCCGTCGCCGCGAGCGACCGTTTCCCATAAGCCGAGATGGCGAGGTACGCCGCAACCGAAACCGCAAACGTCGACGGCGCCGAAAATGAACGAATCGGTTCTGCAGCACCCATCACGGAGATCCCCATAGCGACGCCGGCAAACCACGCGATCAGTCCGCCGAAGTTGAAGGTCGGTACGGTGCTCAAGGTCGAATCGACGGCGTCGTCGGCAACCGACTCCGATCTGTCAGACAGGATGTGGGCCAGCGCGACCGCCACCCATGCAACGACGAACACCCCCTAATAGGCCAATGCGACAAGCAGCTTCGAGAAAATCCCGGAGAGCATCAGGCCGTAAACAACGATGCCGACTAGTATCGTCCACACGAACTTCGGAAAATTCAGGCCCAACGTCCGCTGGAAGAATGCATGAGTGTTGATCGTCGCAAGGTAGTAGTTCGCGGTATTGATCCGGGTCTGGGTCACCACAAGGAACCCGAGTCCCCAGAGCCCCATCAGTTTGAGGAGCGCAAGCACGACAGACACCTCCGAGGGCGCCCCATCGCCTGGGATCGTGCTGACCAGATAGATCCCGATAACCCCGTTGACCACGAAAGTCATTGCCCAGAACGGCAGGCCGAAATTGAACGCCCCGTGATAGCGCACGTCCTCCTTCTTGCCGAACCGAGCGAAGTCGAAGGCCGCCATCATGAAGACCCAGACGCCCATGTAGTAGACAAAGCAGTCCCACCACCCGGTCGGCGACGCCATGCCCTTCGGCGGACCGAAATGGAGCCATGCGGGGCTATACCCATAGGTGGCGGTCGTGATCACCACGGCGGCGATCAATCCAATGACATAGAACGGCAGCAGCACCCCGTTCAGTTTGTCGAGCCAGTTCTGCACGCTGCCGAAGACAAGCGGAACGCTGTACAGGACGACCAACAGTGCCGCCACGGGATATGAGATCGCGAGAAACAGGGTGTTCAGGGCGACCGCGATCACCGAGCTTTCGAACACTGCGTAGTAGATGACCGTAGCAGCCAGAATCAGCGTCGCCAGTGCTGCCCCGGCATTCCCAAAGAGCACGCGCGAGAAGAGCGAAATCGAAAGACCGGTCTTGATCGCATAACGGGTCAGGACGAAGTTCACAGCCGAATAGACAAGCACCGACAGAATCATGCCAATGACGGCATTGGCGGTGCCGTAATACAGCGCCAGCGTGGCACCAATGATCAGGTAAACCATCGCACTGCAAAGCCCCCACCACGCCATCGTGAGGGCGAACTTCGGCATGCGCGCGTTTTCTGGAATCCGCGCCGTTGAAAGGTCTGCTTCCTCTGTAAATACTGGTTCGATCGCTCCAGGCATGACTGTCCCCTGACGTAGTATGAAATTCCGCACTCTCGTACGATTAGCCCTACTAAGGTAATACCCTAGCCACTCCAACTTGATTTCGTGCGTTCGCGATCCGCGAACGCTCCCCCTGGTCGGTCCTGCTGCGCTTGCGTACGTCGCGAAACAGTTCGCCAAGCGCGCTGCATTTGCGCCGCAGACAAGGGAAAACCCCAACCAGACGTACATCCATATCCCGCCCAGGCGGCCGCCAATGTCGCCGGAGCCAGATCCAGCGGGCCTAGGCGAGCGATTGCCTGACGACAATCAATCAACCATCGCGCGACTAGTTAGCGAAGATTGATTGAAAATTAATTGACTGTCAATTTGTGATTTCGTAGTCTTCGTTCACAGCGTCGGGTCAGAGACCCTCGACCAACCCGGTCGAGCTTGATCTGGCTGTACAGAAAATGCGTTCGTGAGGTCTACGCGGAGCGCACACCCGTCCACCCAATGAGGAGCAACCTATGAGCGACACGCCAATCGTCCGCAGGCGGAGCAGCGCCGCCAGACTGAACGACATCAGCGACGCGCGCGTCAACGATGCGAAGGTTCAAAGCCAGTACCAGCCGTACAAGGATGCGGCGTGGGGTTTCGTCAACCACTGGTATCCGGCGCTGTTCAGCAACGAATTGCCTGAAGATTCAGTCGAAGGTATCCAGATCTGCGGCATTCCCATCGTGCTGCGCCGGGTCGACGGCAAGGTCTATGCGCTGAAGGATCAGTGCGTTCACCGTGGGGTCCGCATGTCCGCCAAGCCGATGTGCCTCACGAAGGACACCATCAGCTGCTGGTACCACGGCTTCACGTTCGAACTCGAAACCGGCAAGCTCGCCACCATTGCGGGCAACCCCGACGACAAGCTCATCGGGACAACCGGCGTGACGACTTATCCTGTTGAGGAAATCGCCGGCATGATCTTCGTGTTCGTGCGCGAAGACGACTACCCGGACGAGGACGTGCCCCCGCTCGCGCATGACCTGCCGATCCGCTTCCCCGATAACAACGAGCGCTTCCCGCATCCGCTGTGGCCGTCGGCGCCGAGCCTGCTGGACAAGGACGTGGTCGCGTACGGCATGCACCGTACCGGCTACGCGAACTGGCGCATCGCCTGCGAAAACGGGTTCGACAACGCGCACATTCTTGTTCACAAGGACAACGCGATCATTCATGCCAAGGATTGGGTGCTGCCGCTCGGCATCGTGCCGACTTCGGACGACTGCATTGCGCCTGTCGAGGATGAAAACGGGCCGAAGGGTCTCGTGCAGTGGCTCTTCACCGAGAAGTGGAATCCGATTCTCGAGAATCCGAAGGTCGACCTGAAGGTCGAAAACATCAATTCCCGCCCCTATCGCACGTCGGTCTTCCTGCCGGGTGTGCTCATGGTCGAGAACTGGCCGGAAGAGCACGTGGTTCAGTTCGAGTGGTACGTGCCGATCACCGACGACACCTACGAGTACTGGGAAGTGCTGGCGAAAGTCTGCAAAACCGACAAGGAACGCAAGGACTACCAATACCGCTACGAGTACCTGTTCAAACCCCTGTGTCTGCATGGCTTCAACAATTGCGACCTGTACGCGCGCGAGGCGATGCAGGACTTCTATGCCGACGGCACGGGCTGGGATAACGAACAACTGGTCGCAACGGACGTCTCGCCGATCACATGGCGCAAGATCGCGTCGCGCTGGAACCGGGGCATCGCGAAGCCCGGCCGCGGCGTCGATGGTGCGATCAAGGCGTCGAGCATCCGCATGAAGAAGACGGCAGAAGGCAAGCAGCCCGCCTACTTCGTCGACAAGATCGAAGAAGAGCAGTAATCAACGCAGCACTGGAGGTATCCGTATGTCTTCCGTTAGAAATGTCATCTTGAGCTTTAGCAACGGGATAGCGACATCGGTTGCCGTGCAGCAGGGCGAGAGCGTGCTGGATGCCGCTCTCGCCGCCGGCCTTCCGGTCCTCCACCAGTGCCGCTCGGGCTCGTGCTCGAGCTGCACGGCCAAATTGGTGGAGGGCCGCGCCGGGACGCGTGCCGGCGCCAGCTCGACGCTGCTGCGCAGCGAATTCGAAGCTGGCGACCGCCTGCTGTGCCTGACCGAACCCGAAACCGACTGCACCTTCGCGCTGAATTACGCAAGCGACGCCGCCACGGCACAGGCCGTCACGGCTCATGCGTTCGTCGACAGCGTGGAAATGGTGGCGTCCAACGTTGTCCGCGTCACGCTTGAACTGGCCGAAGGTGCGTGGCTCGATTTCAAGCCGGGCCAGTTCCTCCAGGTGCGGGTGCCCGGCACTGACGTGACGCGCAGCTACTCGCCGTCGAGCACCGCGGCCGACCTGCCGAAAATCGAGCTGCTCGTGCGCATTCTCGAAGACGGTGTCATGTCGACGTGGCTCCAGGAGCGGGCAAAACCAGACGACGTGCTCGAAATCGAGGGGCCGTTCGGCCGCTTCTTCCTGCGCGAGAAGGTGCCCGCGCCACACATCATGGTCGCGGGCGGGACCGGTCTCGCACCCATCCTGTCGATGATCGACACGATCCGCCGAAAGCCGGGGCGCAAGCCGCCAATCCTGCTCAGCTTCGGCTGTGCGACGCCCGACCAGCTGTTCTGTCTTGACGACATCGAGCTGCGCAAGCACTGGGTGTCGGGTCTCGCGACGCGCATCTCGGTCGACCGCGGGGCAAGCGGGGATCTGCTGAGCGGCAACCCGGTCGACGCCATCCGCGAGGATGACGTGACCCACGGGGAAACCGTCGCGTATCTATGCGGTCCGCCGCGGATGATCGAAGCAGCGACACACAAGCTTAAGCACCTTGGGCTGCGCCCGGAAAACATTTACGCCGAACAGTTTGCGCCGTCGAATTGATCACGCACTGAAGCAGAATCTGGAGGTAGCACCCGTGGTCTCCACCACACCTTTGCCATTTTCCCCCGAGCAGCAGACTTGGTACGAGCAGGGCTGCGCGAAACTCGATTCGCAGCGCCTTCAGAAGCTGCTGTTTGATTTGACGGATATCCACAGTCCGACCGGTGCCGCACGTGAGGCCAGCCAGTTCATGGCCGGCTATCTGGCGAGCACGGGCCTGAACGCCAGCTATCGCCCGATGAATGATCGGACCGGCAACGTCGTCGCCGAAAAGCGAGGTAGCGGAGGCGGCGCATCGCTGATGCTGTACTCGCCGATCGACACGCATCTCGAAGGCGACGAAAGCGATCAGCCATGGGTCGGGCCACCTGATTACGCCGACCTTCAGCCGAAAGCCCGCATGGACGGTGACTGGATCTATGGCCTCGGCGCATCCAATCCCAAAGGCATGATCGCGACGCTCACGGAAGTCGCGACCGCCCTGATCGAAGCGGACGTCCCTCTCGTCGGCGATCTGATCGTCGCGATGGCCGATGGCGGGATGCCCGTCGATTTGGCCGCCCGCGACCATGCGGGCATGTCCGCCGGTGTCACCCATCTATTGAGCCGCGGCGTGGCGCCAGATTTCGCGATCGTCATGAAGCCGTGGAATTGGGTCTACAACGAAGAGCCCGGGATGGGCTGGTTCAAGCTGAAGGTCAAGGGAACCCTTGGATACGCAGGCGTGCCACGCGGCACAACCGGCTTTCGCAGCTCGGTCGTGCCGGCGGCACATGTCATTCTCGAACTCGAGCAATGGCTGATCGATTACGCTGAGCGAAACACGTCGGGTGTCATCAAGCCGCACGGCTGGATCTCGGGCGTGCGCGCAGGCTGGCCGGAGCGGCCGGCGTTTCCGTCCGCCGTCACGGAGATTTTCTTCGATGTCCGGATCAATCCGCGCACCAGTCCCGGCGACGTGAAGGCCCAGTTTGCACAGTTCGTCGCCGAGTTGCAAAAGCGCCACCCCGATTTCGATCTCGACTGGGAGATGTACGGTTCGGTCCCGGGCGGCACCACGGCGCCATCCAACTGGATCGTCCAGTCGGTACGGCGCGGCTGGGAACATATCGAACAGCGCCCTCACCCCACGCCCGAGTTTCTGGGCGGCCAGACCGATGGGGCCGCATTGCGCCGCTTCGGCATCCCCACTGCGCGGATCGGCTGGCCGTGGCCCGCCGAAGGTTCGCCCGAACCGCTGGCGGAAGGCCTCGGCGGCATGGGCGCGACTTACATTCCCGACCTGATGCCATGCGCGCGGAAGATCATGTATGCCGTCATTGACACCCTCACCCGCAAAAGAGCGGACCTGGGGCTTTGAGCGCACAGTTGACCCCGGAGGCAACCTGACGATGTCGAATGCAGACCTGCATTACCTTGAAGCCGGCGCGCTTGCCCGGCTGATTCGCGCGCGCGCGCTCTCACCGGTCGAGATAACGACTACGCTCCTCGACCGGATTGCGAATCTCGACCCATCGCTTCACAGCTATGCGCTAGTGATGCCCGAGGACGCATTGGCTCAGGCGAAGGAAGCCGAGCGCCGATTGCTTGCCGGCGACCCGGTTGGCCCACTGCACGGCGTCCCGCTCGCAGTCAAAGACCTGTTTTGGGTGGCGGGCTCGCCGACCGCAGCCGGCACGACGATTCACCGGAACTTCGTGCCGACCGAAGACGCGACCGCCGTTTCGCGGCTTCGGGAGGCCGGTGCAATCGTGCTTGGGAAACTTCAGCTGACGGAGGGTGCATTTGCGACCCATCATCCGGAGATCCCAGCGCCCGTCAATCCGTGGCACCCGGACCATTGGTCCGGAGCGTCGTCGAGCGGTTCCGGTGTCGCTACTGCAGCCGGCCTTTGCTACGCGTCGCTCGGGACCGACACGGGCGGGTCCATCCGCTTCCCCGCGGCTGCAAATGGCCTGACAGGCATCAAGCCCACCTGGGGGCGAGTCAGCCGCCACGGCGTGGTCGAACTCGGCGCGAGCCTGGATCACGCCGGCCCGATCGCCCGCAGCGCCGCCGATGCGACGCTGCTTCTCAGCGTCATTGCAGGCCACGATCCGCGGGACCCGACTTCGCTCCCGGAGCCGCGCCTGGACCTGCCCGAGGCCGGCCACGATCTGCGGGGCCTCAAGATCGGAATCGACTACGCATGGAACAGTCTGGGCACTGACGAGGTCATTGTGCGTGCGCTAGAACACGTCGTTGATACGGTCAGGGACCTCGGTGGCGAGATGCGACCGATTCGCTTTCCCCCCGTACGAACGCTGGTCGACGAATGGCAGGTCAACTGCGGTGTCGAAGTCGCCGTGGCCCATGCGGAGACTTATCCGCGGCTTGCTTCGGAATACGGTCCTGCATTGAGCCGCCTGATCGAGATCGGCCGTGAAACCAGTGGAATGCGCTATCAGGAAGTGTTGCTCAATCGCGCAGCATTTCGTGGAAAAGTGGACAAGCTGATGAGCGAGGTCGATCTGTTCATCGCCCCCGTTCAGCCGTTCGCCGCGCCTACCCATGAACAACTCGCCGCGCTCGCGCAAGATCCGGAACTCAACGCGCGCTTGATCCAGTTCACGGCGCCGTTCAACTCGAGCGGCCATCCGTCCATCACGCTACCTTGCGGCTTCACGCCCGGCGGATTGCCCATCGGTTTTCAGTTCGTCGCGCGGCGCGGTGGAGAATCGCTTTTGTGCCGGGCAGGCATGGCATTTCAGCACGCCACAAAATGGCATTGCGCTCATCCGGTGCTCTGAGCCCATTCCAGGTGCCCCGTTGGAGGACTTTCGCCCACGTTAGAAGCTGCGTGTCAGCCCTCCGACGGCTTTCTTGTCTTGCGGGGCGTTTTCGCTTTCGGCGGGAGTTCGTCGGTTTGCGGCGTGATCGTTGCGGAATCTCGCGCAGCCTCCTCATATATCCCGGTCAAAAGCGACATGAAACGTGCGCCCTTTTCGAATTTTTCCTCGACGTCGCTAATTTCCTCCAGGCGCTTTACCAATATTTCCTGTCTGACTTTGTAATATTCATCCGTCAGCTTCACGCCCAATTCGCTTGCGGCATACGAGTATGTCTTGTTATTTTTGTCCCCCTGCTTCTCGATCAGCCCAGCGGCCTCCAGCTTTCTTAGACTGTATTGAATATTGGGGATATCGTCGCGATTCATCAACCGGGCAATCGTGGCACTGTTCTTCGGGCGGTCCTGCATGCGGATCACGTGCAGGATGACATGCTCCTGGTACTTGATATCCACATCCGCAGCAATCGTGATCATGCCCGTCGTAAGAACAAAACGCGAAAACGATTCATAAAAGCGGATCAGCGACCACTCAAACTCTGTTGCTTTGTATTCCATATCCGATTTTGCGAGATGCCATCCACGGTAGAATTTCGGCTCCATTCCCTAACTCGCGTTCCAAGATTAACAGTTGCACATTAGGCACACCTCAAACGCCGGACTCCCGTGCGGCTCGTATCAGCGTTTGCAGGATTTTCACCCACACGCGATCATCGTGCCCCACCACAGCAGCGATTCGACGTGCACATCCTTCACCGGCGGACGACCGGCCAGGCGCAAGCATCGTCACGATCGCTGTTGGTGAGTTTCCTGATCGGGATCAAGGCGCACAATCCAGCGATCCTACATCGATTTTCCATTGATCTGAAATAAATAGTGTATCAATCCTGTTTTCGCGCAATGGCCTGAAGAACCGAATCGCCGTCGTGTGTGAGGCGGGGACACATTCCGCGCAGCCGCGCCTTCAATTTCGATCCATAATGATTTGGCTCGATGACCGCCAGATTCGGTTCACTCGGCACGAAAGCGACGGAGATGGGCATGCGCTTTGAAGCTTTTTCCTTTGGTTCGATCCGTATTGACGGTGTCACCTACGAGCACGACGTGGTGATCGACCGCGGGCAGGTTCGCAAACGCAAGAAAAAGCCGTCCAAGGCGTTCCGCGCTGCCTTCGGCCACACACCGCTATCGATGGCAGAGGCCATACCTTGGGAATGCCGGCGCTTGGTGATCGGGACCGGCACCGGGGCGTTGCCCGTGATGGAAGAAGTGAAGCACGAGGCCGAGCTTCGACACGTCAAACTCGTTATTCTGCCGACCGCGGAGGCGATCGCCCGGCTGAAGAAGCATGCTGGCAAGACCAACGCAATTCTGCATGTCACGTGCTAGCGTCGACTCCTTGCTCCGGCGTGCCGCTCTCGCCAGGCCTGAACGCTCTCCCCCTGCGACACGGGAATCCTTCGTATCTGCAGGACTGGCACAATCGAGGTGATCTTCGTGCCGCCCAGGAATCGTCATGCCCGACGCCGCCCCGCCTACTCCGCGTATCGGTCCCCTGTTCGCCCTGTTGCCCTTCCTGCGCCCTTATTCGGGACGCTGGGCGCTTGCCTTCGTGGCGCTGGTGACGGCGGCGGGTGCGACCCTGGCGTTGCCGGTAACGTTCAAATATCTGATCGACCGGGGCTTCGCCGGCGGCAACCGGGCGTACATCGATCTCTATTTCGTGGCGCTATTCGCCGTTTCGCTGGTACTGGCCGGGGCCACGGCGCTGCGCTTCTACCTGGTGTCGTGGCTGGGCGAGCGGGTCACCGCTGACTTGCGGCAAGTGGTCTACGAGCACGTGCTGGGGATGAGTCCGCAGTTCTTCGAGACCACGCAGACCGGGGAGGTGCTGTCGCGACTCACCACCGACACCACGCTGATTCAGACGGTGGTCGGCACGAGCCTGTCGATGGGGTTGCGCAACTTTTTCCTTCTCGTTGGCGGCGTGGCGATGCTGTCAGTGACGAGCCCACTGCTGTCCGGCTACATCATGGCCACGCTGCTAGTGGTGGTTGTGCCGATCGTGACGTTCGGGCGGCGCGTGCGGCGGCTCTCGCGTGCCAGCCAGGACAAGGTGGCGAATGCGAGCGCGCTGGCTGGCGAGGTGCTCAACGCGATGTCGACCGTGCAGTCGTTTGCGCAGGAGTCCTATGAGGCACGGCGATTCGGCAGTGCGGTGGAAGCGGCATTCGCGACGGCGCTCGCGCGCGTTCGGGCCCGCGCCTGGCTCACCGCGGTGGTCATCGTGCTGGTGTTTGCCGCGATCGTGTTCGTGTTGTGGCTCGGGGCACAGTCGGTACTTGCCGGGCGCATGACGGCCGGCCAACTATCCCAGTTCATCCTGTACGCCGTGATCACCGCTGGGGCCGTGGGCGCGGTCGCCGAAGTCTGGGGAGATTTGCAGCGTGCCGCCGGCGCCACTGAGCGGCTGCTGCAA
This sequence comes from Trinickia mobilis, assembly GCF_017315705.1. Lineage (GTDB taxonomy): Bacteria > Pseudomonadota > Gammaproteobacteria > Burkholderiales > Burkholderiaceae > Trinickia_A > Trinickia_A mobilis. The sequence continues at coordinate 141,631 of NZ_JAFLRF010000012.1, forward strand.
CTGCTGGCGGCGCGCTCGCCTGTGGCGCAGTCAGGGAGCGCCGCCACGTTGCCGGCACGTGGCGAGGGCATCCGCTTTGACAACGTCAGCTTTTCGTATCCTTCCCGCCCCGGCATCGCCGCGCTCTCCGACCTCTCGCTGCACATCGGCCCAGGCGATCATGTCGCCTTGGTTGGACCATCCGGAGCCGGCAAGAGCACCTTGTTCCAATTGTTGCTGCGCTTTTACGACCCGCAGGCCGGCAGCATCCTGATCAACGGCGTGCCGACGCGACATGTGCCGCTTGCCGAGTTGCGCCGGATCATAGGCGTGGTCCTGCAGGATTCAGTGATCTTTTCGGGCAGCGTGCTCGACAACATCCGCTATGGCACGCCCGAAGCCACATTCCCGCAAGTGCAGCGGGCGGCGGCAATGGCGGCTGCGGACGCGTTTATCGAAGAGCTGCCGCAAGGCTATGACACGTTTCTCGGCGAGCGCGGGGTGCGACTCTCGGGCGGACAGCGCCAGCGCATCGCCATCGCCCGCGCGATCGTGAAGAATCCGCCCATCCTCCTGCTCGACGAGGCTACCAGCGCGCTCGATGCCGCCAGCGAACGGCTGGTGCAACGGGCGCTGGATAACGCCGCGCATAACCGCACCACGCTGGTCATCGCGCATCGTCTTGCAACCGTGCAGCGAGCCGACCGCATCGTCGTGATGGAACGCGGTCGTATCGTCGCGCAGGGCCGACATGGTGAACTCCTGAAGACCTCCCCGCTTTATGCGCAGCTTGCCGCCCTGCAGTTCGACGGGCATACGGGGCCGAAGGCGCAGTGTGGTGCGGTGCCGGATAACGTCGACCCTGCCTAAGTTGTGGTTTCCGGGACGCACACCGTCAACTCGGCGCGTCAACGGGACCTGCGGACCGCCGCCGGCCTGACTGCACGATCACGCGCGGACTTGCGGCAGCCGCACCTCCGGACAAGCGGCTTCGTCCAGCCGCGGTGTGCTCACCGGCGCGGCAGGCACCCCCGTGTCGAACGCGTCGAGCTCCAGCAGCAGGTCGTTTATCGCGCAAAGCTGCGCTTTCGTAAGCGACGGTACATCCCGGAGCTGCTGGACGCGTTTGCGCCAGTATGAGGAAGGAAGAATCGGGCCTGCAAGGTCCCCGAGTAACGACACCCGCATCATGCGGGCAACATGGGTGATATCTTGATCAATCAGCTGCTTCATAGGGTCCCCGTCGATGCTGTTCTCTTTTTTTGCAGCGGTCCAGGCGCATTCATTCGACAAATACTTTAGCTCCGATGCGCTGCGGCAAGCCCATTCGGCGCGACGCTCCCGCTCAGTCGAAATCGCGCGTTTCGAGTTCGACTGACTGGCCGCCATTTTGCTCGAGCACGCGCCGCGCGACGTCTTCGATTCTCTTGCGATTAGCCTCGAATGCTTTGATCAGGTCGTGCGAAGACGTTCCCGTATTACCGAAATGGTCGTTCAACGCGTCCATGGAGATGCTGCACCATACTTCCTTGCCCTGAACGCTCGCTTCGAACGCAACGCGCGCGGCCGCCACCGCGTGGCGCCGGCCCGTAAATTCGATCGACATTTCACTTCTCCATGCTTGCGGAAAACGTAGCGCTCCGTTTCCGTTGCGCTGTTCCTGTCCGGAATGGCGGCAACGCGCGAGACACGCGCCGCGCGACGCCTTTCGCCTCAGGGCACGCCGCCATTGTGCAGCAAGCCGCACTCAAATGGCGGAGCATCGAGCCGTTCACCCATGATTTTTATTTCAGATCCAGCAAGAATTCCAAGTCCCAGCACCGCCATCGGAACATCATGAACGGCTACGCGTGCTAGCCGCCGCCAACAGACGATCGACCATCCGATCATGCTGCCGCAGCGCCTCAATATACGTCGCGGACGGGATCGTCACGCTTTGCTCGCGACCTTCGATGATGCTCGTGGAATAAGGTGATTTCGATCCATCCGAGCTGGCTGTCCCCTCGAATCGAGTCAGCACGCTAGTGCCCAGGCTCTCGAATTCCGTCAGTCGAAGAACCGTGTCGTTATCTGCCATCCATTGAGACCACGCCTCCGGATCAAAAACTTCAACCATGCGGCGACATTCGCCCAGAATGAAATATCGTGTGGACATGCAAGTCCCTCTCGCTGAGCGAACGGTGGGTATCGACATTTCCCCGGTCTAATCAGGACTTTGGCCAACCAACGCCGACGTACCGGACCATGCCGCCTGCACTTCTGCTATCAGTGCTGCCGAGCGTCCTTCGTAACGCGGCGAAAAGTGGAACGGCACAACCGCCCGGGCTCCGATGCGGCGCGCGATCAGACCTGCCTGGCGGGCCGTCAGGTGGTTCTTGCGCAGACCATGCGCCTTGTCCTCGTCAAGAAATACGCTCTCGATAAAAAGCAGGTCCACATCGTGCATCAACTGCGACAGGGTCTCTACGTTCGATTCCGTGTAGCGCAGGTCTGTTACGTAGCCAATGCGCTGCCCAGGAATAACGGCGAGGATCAGGTGACGTAGCTCGCCCACCTGTCGAATCATGGCGTGCTCGCCATCCCGATCGCGCCACAGCACCTGAATCGGCGCATCGTCAGGCGCGCCAGTCAGCACCGCGTGTTTCAGTTCGCGCAGCCACGCACCCGCCGACACCCCCAGTGTCGCGAGCCGATCCTTCGCGACTGCGATGCGGGCCTTCTCTTCGATCAGGTACGCAACGCAGGGGATGTCATGATCGACAAAGCGGCCACGCACGCGAAAGGTCGCTTCGTTATGCACCACGTCGTCAGATCGTTCGAAGGACGCGCCGGCTTCGCGGGCAAACTGTCTTCGACTTGAAAAGAGTGCGCGCCGCCCGCCACCGCCCACGCCGATTTCGCGAGCGTCGATCACCAACTCGACCTCGTAACGATGCACAACGTTCCAGGTATAGGCGCGCAGCTTGTGTTCGATTTGTTCAAGGAAGTTGGGGCCGCCAAACATGACGATGCCAGCCTTGCGCCCGAGTATCACGCGCAAGAGGTGATCGAAGCCGCAAAAATGGTCCAAGTGCGCATGGGTAACAAACACATGTGACAAACGCATCAGTTGGCGGGGCAGCAGCCTGCTGATATCGCCAAGATCGAAAAGGAGCGCGCGCCGTTCGTCGCGAAAGTCCACATACAGACCTGGGTCGCCGAATGCGTCGTTGACAAGCCAGGGTTCGAATAGGACGTGCATGGATTAGTCATCCTGCCGGTGGCGCCGACGTGAATCACGCGGCCGGCTCCGTGCCCGGCGCCGGCATCTGCTCAGCATCGAAGGGCCCGGCGCTTTCGTCTGCCCCCGTCTTCTCGCTTGCGGTCTTGAGCCGTTGCGCTCCAGGCAAGTCGCAATAGCGCTGCCGGAAGCCGCGCCGTTTCGACTTTGCAGCATACATCGCAGCATCCGCATTGAGAAGCAGGTCGCGCGCAGAGGTGCCGTCCTGCGGAAGGCGCAGATGTCACTATCCTAAGGGGTGCTTCGCAGTAGCCGGTGGTCCCCCGCGGAGAGCATCGTGCCTCGACAGCCAGCCGCCTGGCAGCGGCACGCGTAGGATCGGGTGATCGCAGCGGTCCGGCGGCCGTCGACCTGCAGCTGATAGTCGATGAAAAGCTCCGCGCCCTTCCTGACGGGACGCGTTGTCCTGATGAATACCCGTTCGCCGACCTGTTCAGCCTCGCAGTTCGGTGCGCAGCTGTGATTGAGCCATCGAGCAGAATTCCCTCCCCGAGCACCGTCTATTACCCTCCCGTCATCCAGGCCGAAGAAAAAGGTGTGGCCCTCTTCACCGCCTGAAAGTGCGTAAGCCCGTTGCGCCTTCTTCCACGAGACGAGCTCGCCTTTGTATTCGAGAATCAACGTGCCGGCCCGGATATTGGCAAGCGCGAAGACGCCTCGGCCGTGAACGGGGGAATGGCAAACGACGATACGACGCATGACTGTGTGGTGTGAGAGAAGCGGCAATCACCCGATGGATTCACGGATGAGCGCTGCTTCGTTATGATAGGGACGTTACAAAAACGCCGGCACGTCCATGACCGTTTTTTCTATCCGTGAGCGAAAGAAGAGCAAGCCCGTGCGCGGTGCGCTTGCCCGATATCAGGATCGTATTGTTGAAGTGCTCGGAGAAGCGCGCGGTCAGCGCGTGATGATCCGTTCGATCCACGCGGACGGTGTCGAACGCTGCACCGCGGTGAAGTGGATGAATCTGATACCACTGGATAGCCAACTGTTCTAGCCGAATGAACGTCCCTCAATCCGTGCAAACGCAATGGCTCCCGGCAAAGCCTATTGATTGACCGCGTCCTTGAACGCCTTGCCGGCGGTGAACTTCACGGTCTTTGCCGCCGGGATGGTGATCTCCTGACCCGTCGCCGGATTTCGGCCGGTCCGTTCCGCCCGCGCGCCGGTCGAAAAGGAGCCGAAGCCGATCAGCTGCACAGTGTCCCCTTTCGTAGCGGCGGCGATGATCGCGCCGATGACCGCATCGATCGCCTCATTGGTTGCTGCCTTGCTCTCGCCGGTCGCCGCGGCGACCGCATCCACCAGTTCCTGCTTGTTCATTGCCGATCCTTTGTTGTGTCTGGGCCTCTACCGTACCGGATCACCCCGCTCTCGCGCAACAGCCGGCTGCCTTCCACCCCGCATTCGTGTATGGGCCGTCATCGGGCCGTGCCGTGTCAGCGCGTCTTCATGTAAGCGGCGTACAGGCCGGCATGCAGATCGCGCAACGCCTTGCGGCGCTCGACGAGATCATGATGACGGCCCTGACGCTCAAGGCTCAGGATCTGCCGAAGCAACGACGCCGCCCGCTCGGCGTCGACGTGACGCGACAGTTGTGCCTCGCGCAAGCGGTCCGCCAGTGCCGGCTTCACCGTGAGGAGCCACGCCGGAAACCACGCGAAATCAGTCGTCTCGCCCGTCCCGACGAATTCCGTGTCGAACTGCCTGCGCAACGCGTCCAGCGACACGTCCCCGAGACGGGACAGCAGCGCCACGCAGCGAACGGGTGCAAGCCACGCCAGTTCCGCGAGCAGCGGCCACACGACGTCGAGGCCATCGGCGCAATAGCACGCCTCGGTCATCCACGCAAGCGGCGCCGGGATGCGACGCCACGACGCGATCCGCTCGACCGCCTGCTTCGCCGCGTCCCAGTCACCCGCCTGCAGCCACATTGGGGTTGCGTGATGGTCGCTGTAGTCGGCGTCAAATGGCAGGGCGGCGGCTCGCTGCGCGAGCGCTCGCCAGCACGGCACCAGCCATGCCCTGGCAGCCTGCTCGCCGAACAGGCGTCGGGCCGCCGGCGCAATCTCATCCGCCAGCACCCGGCGGGCTTCGGCGAGCGCAGGATGGTCAACGAAGCGCGCGCTCGGCGCGTCCTCGAGCGCGGTGACGAGTACCGAGAGCATCGGCACGGTGTCGTCGGCGGGATACTCGTGCGCCAGCCGCTCCCAGGCCTGGCGGGCATCGACGGCATGGCGCCGTTGCAAGGCGTCGAGCACATCGTTGCGGAGCATGACATCACGGCTATCGGCGAACAGGTCAAGTTGCATCGCGGCAGGCCTCAGAAGAGCTGATCATTCAAGTCAGCAAGGTTAGCCGATATGAACGCTCCCGCCGCAAACTTCGGTAGCCCCTTACCCCACCTTCGCCTCGCGACAATTCACCCGCTCGCGGGCCACGCTTGTCACCCCGAACCGCCAGTTGGCACACAAACGCGCATCCACCTCGCGGACCGGCTGAAAGCGCTGCTCGGGCTGGGGTCTAGCGCGTTTGCCCGTACTGGCAACGCGAACAGCTCAACCTTTTCCCCACCTCGCCGATATACCGCTCGAACGCAGCGTCGAGTTGGACAGACGCGACAAGGAAGGCAGCCGCAGAAACCATCACTCGGTCCCCATGTCAAGCCCATCAGGTCGTCAACGCTGCGAGCGTAGGCCAAACCGCAATCCCCGAATTCAGGTGCCTCAGGAGGGCACGCTTCACGATCATGAAACGAATCTATTCCACGTTCCTCGCCGCACTGCTGATCGCTACGCTTGCGCCGGAGTGCCAGGCACAGTACGCCACCGACTGGGTGGCGAACACGTTTGGGACCAACGCCACCCGCGTGGGTAGCGTCGCGCGCTCCATGTGGATAGCGCCCGAGGGCGTCATCTACACGGCTTCCATGTGGGACGAAAACGAAGGCGGTGTCGCGATATACCAGAACGGCCAAAGCCTAGGGTCCATAGGAGGTCACAGCGAATTTCAGGGCGGCGCCATTACGGGTAATGCAACTTCGATCTTCGCCGCTCTGCAATTCAATACCGCTTACGGCAGCGGCACGGTGGGGCGGTACAACCGAACCACTCAAACTCGCGACTTTCTCATCTCGATCAGCGCAACAACGACTGAGCAGCGGGCTGATGTCATCACGGGGCTCGCGACGTCGGGCCCGCTCCTCTATGCGAGCGACTTTCCTGGAAATCGCGTCCGCGTCTACACCACCGACGGCGTCTGGCGGCAGGATATCGCCGTCTCAGGCCCTGGCGCGCTCGCGGTGGACAGCGCAGGAAACATTTGGGTTGCGCAGAAAAGTGCGGGCGCGATCCTCGAATTCAATCCGGCCGGCGTGCTCGTGAATACCATCCAGATGTCCGTCGCCTCTCGACCGTCCTCGCTGTATTTCGACTCGTCGACCGGGCGTCTCATGATCGGCGACGAGGGCCCCGACATGAACATCAAGATCTATAACATCTTGGGCATTCCATTTCTGGTCGGTACCTTTGGCATTCAGGGGGGATATCTCGATACGACAATGGGGATCAAGGGCCAGGTCGGCGATAAGCGTTTTACCCGCGTCACCGGCATCGGCAAAGACGCCGCCGGCAACCTGTACGTGCTCAACAACCCGTGGGGCGGAAGCTGGGACCTCGGCCGCGACGGCGGCACCGACATTCACGCCTACGACAGTTTTGGCCACCTGCAATGGAAGCTTCAGTCTCTCAACTTCGAAGGGGGCGCCGCTCCGGACCCGAGCACTGACGGCGCATACTTCTATGGAGGCACCAATATCTACACCGGCTCCGCTGGGGGAACCTTCGTAGCGAACACGGTCGATCCGATCGACTATCCATCCGATCCACGCATCAACATCAACGATCGCTCACGGGATGAGCACTTCGGTCAACTTGCCACCGTCGGCGCCAACCGGATCCTCGTGGCGTCCGGCCAGAATCCCGATACCTTCTACTTCTTCCACTTCAATGCTGCGAATGGTTACATCGCAATACCGGACGCCACGCTTCCAGGTACGGCGTTCAATACGACCGCACCGGTCAGGGACGGATTCAGCCTAGACAGCAAAGGGGACGTCTGGGCCGGTTTGGACAAGACGAATGCCATCTGGCACTACCCGCTGAACGGCTTCGATGCCAACGGCCATCCGAGTTGGGGAGCAGGAATTGCAACGCCCATTCCGGGCACGATCACGCCATTGACGCGGATCATCTACCTGCCGGAAAGCGACACGATGATCCTGGCACAGGGCGTTGCCGGGAGCACCGACTGGACGTCGATCGGAACGCGGATCGAGGTGTATCACGGCTGGCTCGCAGGCAACACGACCGTTCCTAATCCGGTGATCAACCTCACCAGCGCCAATCCCAAGTCGATCGCGGCGGCCGGCAACTATCTCTTCGTCGGATACGTACACACGGTGCCCAACATCGATGCCTTCAATCTGACCACGGGCAGCCTGGACACCACGTTGATCAACAGCACCCCCAACACCGTGTACGTCGGCAATGACGTGGATTCGATGTACGGCCTTAGATCGTACCGCCGGTCGACCGGGGAGTACGTGATCACGAAGGACAACTACAACGGGACCAGCGTCATCGTTTATCGCTGGACACCCTGATCTAGAGCTTGACGGTTTGCCTAACGAAGCGTAGCCTTCGTCGCTGAAGTCTTCAAGAAGCGCGATTGCTGCTCATCATTCACCGCAGAGTGCGGTATTCGTTGTCCTTTCCCTCCTTGATTCTTTATCGTGCGTCCAAATCGGGGCGCATACATTCGTTTACTTTCAGGGGATCTTCATGGATACCGGTACCGTTAAGTGGTTTAACGACAGCAAGGGTTTTGGCTTTATCACGCCCGACAAAGGCGGCGATGACCTGTTCGCGCACTTCTCAGAAATTCGCAGCGATGGCTTCAAGACCCTCGCTGAAAATCAAAAAGTCAGCTATGAGACGAAGAAGGGCCCCAAGGGCCTGCAAGCCTCGAACATCACCCCGCTGTAATCTGCCGCTGTAATCTGCATCATCTGCCGGTCCCGCGTGCGGGGCCGGCAGTTTAGCCCTTCAAGCATCATGCGCCTCTGCTGCAGGTGCAGCCATTCCCGCCGCGAGTTCACGACGGCGACCGCCCCGCATCCAGACGACCAGCGCCGATATGCGCGAACGGACACCGCAAGGAAGACAAGGCGCGGTGTCGCGACATCGGCGACGCGCGGTCAGACGCTCCGTTCATCGCGATCTCGCCAACGACGCCTCAAGAGGACACCGCATGACCAAGGGTCAATGAGACGCGCGTGCCCAAGGGCGCTCTCCTGACGAAGGCCGGCTGCAAAGAGGAGACTGACGTGGCAGAAGACTTGCTCGAACTCTATCGCAGTTCCAACGCCGACAGCTGGTTCCTGCGCCGCGGCGATAACGGAGTGCCCGTCGTCCGTCATGTGCCCAACGCGGCGTCGGGGGGAGTCGTGTCTGAACTCCCAGTCAGCCAGTTCCTGACATCGAACCGGTTCGGGCCGGAGCACGAGGCCTTGCTCGATCTCGTCGCTCAACTGATCCCTCGTGGCAAATCCGCCAGTTCTTCCTGCGGGGTTGGGCGATCGCCTCCTGCACGACAAGAGAGCGGGCCAGATTCCGGGCGCAAGATGGCCGCGGATGCGCTGCTCCTCACCGCCACACGCGTCTGTACGTTCGCACAGCAACGCCAGCTGACGAATGCGAGCGGCTTCTTTTTCGAGCGCGACGAGCGGCTCTATCTCGTCACCAGTCGCCATGTCCTTATCGACGAGCCGAGTCGCCATTTTCCCGACCGGCTGGAGATTGAATTTCATGTCGACATCGAGAACCTCGGCGCATCCAAATGGTTCTCGATACCTTTATACGCCGCGGGGCGCGCTCTTTGGCACCAGGGTTCGGATACTGGGGGCGATATCGATGTGGGTGTCGTCGAGATCACTAGAGACGCCTTGCCACCAGGCGCGACCTTTTGCGTATTTGGTCCTGAGCACCTGCCCCGCCCGAGCGACGTGATGCCGATCGGTGCGTCGTTGCTGATCGTCGGATTTCCGCTAGGCTTTCACGACTCGCTGCATCACCTGCCCGTCGTTCGGCAAGGTGTGCTGGCGTCGGCATTCGGCCTGCGCTTTCAGGGCAAAGGATGTTTTATCACGGATGCGCGAACCCACCGTGGGACCAGCGGCGCGCCTGTCGTGATGAGCGCCGCAGCGAGTGAGGGAACACCCTGTAATCTGCCGTGGACGCTTTTGGGCGTCCATTCGTCAAGCATCGATATGGGCAGCAGAGATCTCCACGTCGACGAATCGCTCGGGCTCAATAGCGCATGGTATGCCGACATTCTGATGACCTTGACCGAGAGTTAGACCGCCCTCCCGCATCAGATCTTCAACCGAAGCGGGCGTCGAGCCATTCCTGCGCCCAGTTTTTCGCATAGGCAATGGCATCGTCACGCACGTCGAAGCCGGCGAGGTCGCCACTCAGATGAATGTCGAACTCGCTGCCGTCCGCACGACGGGTACTGATTCTTGCGTGTGCCATGAATTCTCCGTCGGCCCTGCGCGGCGTTGGGTCGATGCGGAATCTGGTTGAATTGAACTGCATATGCTTTCCTCGTTCAGTTGCCGCGCGACGCGTTGCCGTCGCGGAATGTTTCGTTGCTGACAGCCATGTCAGGCCTTCAGGAGCGCCATGATCTGGCCCGCCTCCTGGTCGGATTCGCAGCTTGGCATCCCGAATTCGCGCGCGGACCGGCGTAGCGCGATGAGTAAATCAGCATTCCTGATCGAGGAAAGTCGTGTCTTGCGGACATGTATCGATCAGACGCTCCGCATACGCGGTTGATGCTCGACGCGCATCGCCCGCGTTCTGGAAAGGCCTGTCTGCGGGGAGCCTGAAAACACGGCTGCGAGAGACGCCCGTCGCGCCCTGAGGCTCCTGGATGCGCACGGCAGCGTCAAATCCATCGTCGTAGTTATGTCCGTAGCCGGGCTCGGTTGCCCGGTGGGGGTAGACCAGCGGATAAACTTCCAGCCCCCGGTAGAGACGGAATCCAGTTGTCATGGCATGACCCTCGCGCTGCGCTTAGGCGGCAAAATGGGGGAAGTAGGTGAGAAACCGTATCGGCGGTGCTCACACGATCGGCCGCGTTGCGCGGTCTTCAATGAGAGGCCCGATCACGTTCAGGGGGGACACGCCAGGAGAGGCGCTGGAATCGGTCGCGAGTCAGTCAGCAAATTGATGCTACGCCCTTTGCCGATTTTGTACAGCGAATGTTCTGCCCGAATCTCGCGTCGAATACGTCGCAGGATATCGAAGCTGTGCCTATCAGACCGGCGTGTGCGACCCGCCACCGCTACCTCGCGCGGCGCTGTCCGATTTAACTCGCCGACGCGTTCCGCAAGAGGCGCAAATGTGACCTGTTATCGAGCAGGATCACTTGCGGCTACGAGCGGCAGAGATACCGCGATTCGTCCCAAGGACGGCCACGCGGAATGACGGAGGCTGACCGACGCGCAAAGCCGGTTTTCGAGCGTTCGACCGACGGCTGAAATTCGCCGCGCCCATGTGCATGAGCGATCCGGCGGCCGCCAGCGATCTATTCGCGCAGCTGTTTCAACGACGACGAAATGCCGGCCGGTTCGTCGCACCAGCGCTCCGCTCGTCCTTGTGGCGAAAATTGATTCGCCCCTTGGTCAGGTCGTAGACGGAAAGCTCGAGTGTTACGCGGTCGCCTGCGAGGATGCGGATATGATTCTTGCGAATGCGGCCGGACGCGTAGGCGCCGACCACCACGCCATTGTCGAGCGTGACACGGTAGCGGCTGTCCGGCAGGACTTCGTCCACGATACCGTCGAGTTCGAGTAGCTCTTCTTTTGCCATTCAAGGTCCTGATCAATTGGCGCATCGTCGTTCATCGCGAGCGCATGGGAAAGGGAGTTGCGAGCGTTGCAGCATCGAACGCACGCACGGATTGCTGGAAACAGCGCAATTGAGGCAATGCCCGCGTTTCCCGCATTCAGCCACCGCTCAGGTGCTCTCGCACTGAGTCGCGCATTCAGCGTTGTCCTGTTGGTTCCCGCGAGCCGCTGCGTCACGGACAAAGCAGGTGTCTCCGGCCGGAGGACAGTCTCTGTGGCCCGCCGCGCTGGTCAGCGGATCAAACCTGGTGGAGCGATTGATGGAAACACGCTGACCCTGCGTTGGAGTCAGGTGCGCGGAGAAACCCGCGACTTTCGCGGTGGCGAGGCCGTAGAGCCTTGACGGTTTGCGGGCACACCGCTTGGGCAAGCCGCCATTATGCGCCTGTTCTGGCCGGATGACTACTGGCGGATCAATCTGCCGATGACTCGGAATGCGCCGGCTTCGGGCAGATATAGCGTGTATAGTCGGATATGCCTTTCGAATGCGTTGGTGGACGACCTCTGAACCCGTTTGTCCCACAGGCCCGGATTGGCAGCCCTCCTCGTTCGCAGTGAACGTTCAGCGAGCCACGTCGCAGGCAGCCCGAGCAGGTGGCTTTAGCACAGGATCTCGTACACAGGCAGAGCCGCCCATGCAAAACGACCACGATGCCATTCCGTACTACCTCGTCTTGCGCACCGGCTGGCCACCTTATGTTTTGAATGCCCACCGCCTCGTGCTCCGCCGCGAGGCGAGCTCCCTTTTGCGGGCATTCGCGAGAACCCGGGGAACGTCCGCATGTATCGAGGACGAAACGTGGAATGACTTTTCCAGCTTGGAAGCCATTTCGGTCGTTGAGCGCCGGGAAACGCGGTTCTACGCGCTCATTCATGGGAACGAGACCGAGCACCAGTTGAGGTTGCTGACAACCCTCTGACGTTGCGTCCGTGTCCGGGGCTTGCCAGCCCCCGGGTTGCAGTCCACGAACCTCCCGTCAAGAGGCGCTTTGATTCATCAACTCAACGGGGCGTCTCGTATATCGGTTGATCCCGTATCGCGGATTTACCTGATTTCGCCAATCTCGACGTAGCAGTGCGGCCGGACGGGCGGCTCCGATTCATTTGTATAATTCGGCGTCCGTCTTCAGGCCACTTCCATGCTTAGCTTCGCGCTTGGTTTTCTCGTTTCGCTGCTGATCACGCTGTTGATCGTGCGCTACGCGCATCTGCACGAAAAGTTCTCGACCGATACCGATCTCGCCGGCGTGCAGAAATTCCACGCCCGGCCGGTGCCGCGCGTGGGAGGGGTCGGCATCCTGGCCGGGCTCGTCGTCGGCGCGGTAGAGTTGCACCCAAACTATCCAGCCGTGTCCAGCGGCATTCTCGGGCTCATCGCTTGCGGCATTCCGGCTTTCGCGTCGGGCCTCATCGAGGACCTGACGAAGCGTGTTTCGCCTCTTGCACGCCTCGTCTGCACGATGGGCGCCGCCGCCCTCGCCTATTTCGCGCTCCATATCGCCGTCACCCGCATCAGCGTGCCGCCGCTCGATTTTCTGCTGTCATACGCGGTCATTTCGTGCGCCGTGACAGTGCTCGCCGTGGCCGCGCTTGCGAACGCGATCAACATCATCGACGGCTTCAACGGCCTCGCCTCGATGGTCGCGTTCATGATGTTCGCGTCGCTCGCCTACGTGGCATTCCAGGTCCACGACCCGATCGTGCTATCCGCGTCGTTCATCATGATGGGCGCCGTGATGGGCTTTTTCATCTGGAACTTCCCGGCCGGCCTGATCTTTCTCGGCGACGGCGGGGCTTACTTCATCGGCTTCATGCTCGCCGAGCTGTCGATTCTGCTCGTGATGCGGCATCGCGACGTGTCCGCGTGGTATCCGGTGCTGCTCTTCATGTACCCGATCTTCGAGACCTGCTTTTCGATCTACCGGAAGAAGTTCATCCGCGGGATGTCGCCGGGGATTCCGGACGGCGTGCATCTGCACATGCTCGTCTATAAGCGGCTGATGCGCTGGGCGGTGGGGGTGCGCACCGCGCACGAGCTCACACGGCGCAACTCGATGACGTCGCCGTATCTGTGGCTGCTCTGCCTGATCGCGGTGATTCCGGCGACGCTGTTCTGGCGGCACACGGTGCACCTCTTCGGCTTCGTCGTGGTGTTTGCCGTGACGTATGTGTGGCTCTACGTCAGCATCGTGCGGTTCAAGTCGCCGCGGTGGCTCGTGTTTCGCAAAGGCCATCACCATCGGCCGTAGCGGTTCGCGGCTGCCTCGCGCTACGCAGGCCTTATTCCAGACAAGGGCCGGAGCACGGACCCGGCTTTAGCGGTGGTGCGCCATGAGGCCAAGCAACGTCGACGTGTTCAGTTCGACCGAAAAGCGGCTGCGCACGTCAGCTTGGCCGCAATCGGCCATCAGGCGCATCGTCTCCGGATGCGTCAGCGCGTGTTCGATGGACTCGGCCCATTTCGGCACGTCGGCTGGCGGCACAAGCATGCCGGTCTCCAGATGGGACACGGTCTCGGGAATGCCGTCGACGTCGCTTGCGATCACCGGGACGCCCAGTCCGAGCGCTTCGATTTGCGCCATGCCGAGCGGCTCGGCCAAAGACGGCATCAACAACAAGTCCGCCCGCTTCAGCAACGGAGCAACGGGACGAACCTCGCCGACCCAAACCGACGACCCTAGGCCCAAAACGCCGATCTGCGCTCGAATCTCCGCCTCCATGGGGCCGCTGCCCGCAGCGACGTATCGCAGGTTCGGCAGATGCCGGCGCGCCATCGCTATCGCCTCCAAAGCCACGTGATGGCCCTTCTCCCTGCGGAACATGCCCACCTGAACCAGCAGCGGACCCTCCCCGGCATCGATCCATCGCTGCAGCTCGGTGGGCAGCGGGCAATCCAGTTCGGCATCCAGGCCGCCAAAATCGACACCCGGATAGACAGTCCTGACGCGGTGAGGCGCGATGCGTTGGTTCGTCAGGATCTGCCGGCGCAGGTGCTCGCTCGGCACCACCGTTGCGTCGACAAAATGGTTGTACGTCCACGAGGAGGCTCGCCCGGGGTGGTAGGTGCGCGAGCGGATCAACCGCGGCCGGCGCTGCAGCGTTCGCGCGGCGATCGACAGATTGTTGGTGTCGTGTCCGCTGTGGCAAACGCACGCCACCGGCCGCCTCGACTTGAGAAAGTTATGCAGTCCGAACAGCGTGGCGGGGTTCACGCTATTGCGAAACGGCAACGACAACGTCTCGACGGAGGCCTTTTGGGCCGCAAGCGCAATCAGGCTATCGGGGCGGCATGCAAGGATGCTTTCCATTCCCGATGCACGCAACGCCTGAATCTGCTGGAGAAGCTGCCATTCCTGGCCGCCCATGTTGCGCGAGCTCTCGGTAAAGAGCACGAGTCCGCGCTGGCTGGCGGCGTCACGTCGAAATTCGGCCGCGCGATGGGGCAATGGTGATCGCTTCATGCGTCTAGTTTTAGTTCGTTAGCGTGCGGCCGCCGATGGCACGCTCTGCAACACCGGCGCCACCGTGGATTGATATTCCGGCACCCAGCGCCGCAGATCGCGGCGCACTTCGTCGTCGGACAAGACGCGATGCTGCAGCAGCCACGGCAGCAGTTCGTCGAGCAGGTGGTTCGGCACCTCGCGAGCCCGCGCGATGCGCAGCTTCGGATGCGGCGTGCGGGTGGTCGTTTCATCATCGGCGAGCAGCTCTTCGTAGAGCTTCTCGCCCGGACGGAGCCCCGTGAACACGATACGAATCTGTTCCTCGGTGTAGCCGTAGAGGCGAATCAGGTCGCGTGCCAGATCGACGATCCGCACCGGACGGCCCATGTCGAGAATGAAGATCTCGCCGCCGTGCCCCATGCTCGATGCCTGAAGCACCAGTTGCGACGCCTCGGGGATCGTCATGAAGAAGCGCGTGATTTCCGGATGCGTGACCGTGACGGGGCCGCCCTTGCCGATTTGCTGCTGGAACTTCGGGATCACGCTGCCCGCGCTGCCGAGCACGTTGCCGAAGCGCACGGTTTCGAACTGCGTATGTCCGCTGGTCTGCTGCAAAGCCTGGCAGGCCATTTCCGCCAAGCGCTTGCTCGCGCCCATCACGTTGGTGGGGTTGACGGCCTTGTCGGTGGAAATCAGCACGAAGTGCTTGACGTTGTGCCGGATCGCCGCGCGCGCAACACGATAAGTGCCGAGCACGTTATTGCGTACCGCCTGCCACGCATTGAGTTCCTCCATCAGCGGCACGTGCTTGTAGGCCGCCGCATGGAAGACAATGTGCGGCACATAGCGCGACATCGCTTGATCGAGCAGCAGAGAGTCTTTCGTGTCGCCGATGATCGGGACTACCGACAAATCGGGGAAGCGGTCCTGCAGTTCCTCGGTGAGCCGGTACATCGCAAATTCGGAAAGGTCGTAGGCCACCAGTTGCGCCGGCGCGAACCGCAGGATCTGACGGCACAACTCCGAGCCGATCGAACCACCGGCACCCGTCACCATCACGACGCGGCCGCGCAACAGCGCTTCGACGTGCGGCATGTCGATCTTGACGGGATCGCGCCCGAGCAGGTCTTCGAGGTCGATCTGGCGCACGCGGGACAGGAACGCCTGGCCTTGCGTGAGCGTGGTGAGCGCGGGCAGCACCATCGCGTGCACGCCGGCGCGCACGCACAGAGTGGCGACGCGCCGCTGCGCCTCCACCGAGGCCGACGGAATCGCGATGATCGCGTGTTCGGCGCGCAGCGCCGTGGCCCAGCGCGAGAGATCGCTGATCGGGCCGAGCACTTTGTGGCCGTAGATTTCGCGGCGTTGTTTGGCGGGGTCGTCGTCGAGGAGACCGACCAGGCGCCATTCGCCGGAACGGGCGAGTTCGCGGGCGAGGCTTGCACCGGCGTTGCCGGCGCCGAGGACGATCACGGGCTTGCCTTGGCCGACGAGGCCGCCGTACAGGTAGAACTCTTTCGTTGCGCGATAGAGCGCGCGTGCGCCGCCCATGACGAGGAACAGCAGGATCGGGGAAACGATCAGGACCGAACGCGGGACGACGGGCAGCGGCTGCACCATCACGGCGGCGACCATGACCACCACCCCGCCCGCGAGGACCGACTTGGAAATGCGCATCAAATCGGGGAGGCTCGCGAAGACCCACATGCCGCGATACAAGCCGAAAACGCGGAACATCAGGCCGTAAAGCGGCAGCACCCAGATCAGCGCGTACAGCGCGCCATGCCAGAAATCGTCCGGAATGGCGCCATTGAATCGAATTAGATAAGCGACGAGCCATGTGCCCAATACGGCACATAGATCGAAAAGGAAAGCACTGAACGACAGCCACGAGGCTTTGTGTCGAAGCATCGGCGTCACACCTCAGGTTGTTCAGAAACTGTTATTTGAAAACGACGCCAGCGAAGATCGATTGCGGCGCCGATCAGCACGAGTATGACAACCCATACCGCTACGAGACCCCATTGAAAGGCTTCGGAACGGTTCAGCGCCCACAAAGCAAGCATTATGCCCGTGAGCATCACGACATACCAGCATTGCGCAGTTCGCGCGTGCCCCATACCGGAGCGAACCATCCGTTGATAGTAATGCTCCCGATGCGCTTGCCAAAATTTTTCTCCGCGGGCGAGACGCCGCACGAGGGTGACCGACGCGTCGCCGATGAAGGGCGCAAACGCCATCGCAGGAAACCAGATCGGCCATGCACCGGCGCGCCAGCCCCAATAGCCGAGGGCTCCCGCAAGAAACCCCAAAGGGATCGAGCCGGCATCCCCGAGAAAAATCCGGGCCGGGTGGTAGTTGAAGAACAGAAAGCCTGCCGCAGCCCCGACCACGGCTGCACAGGCCAGAGCCAATTCGGGGGCAGGATGCGTGCTCGTCAACGCGGCCAGCGCATAGCCGCCGAACCCGAACAACGCCATGCCGCCAGCCAGACCGTCGGCGCCGTCCATGAAGTTGTAAAGATTGACCAGCCACAACATCAGAAAGGCAATGCAGACAAGCGCCCACCAGGGCGTTGCCGCCGGGTAGGCCGCGATCAATACGACGACCGCGGCAAAATGCGCGGCAAAGCGAACTCGCGCCGGCAAGCCTCGCCGGTCGTCGATTTGCGAAACGGCGGCAAGAAAGAGCGCACACGCGGCCACCAGCCACAGCCCGGGCGCGGCCAAGGCGATCGCCGCGATGCATACCGGAACAATGCCCCATCCGCCCACCCGCGGCGTCGGGCGCACGTGCAGCGAGCGATCGTTCGGGATATCGGTGGCGAGACGCCAGGCCAGTCCCGTTGTCAAAAGCACCCCGAGAATCGCGGCACAGGCAAGCGCCGCGACCACGGCAAGGAGAAGAACGGCAGGCCAGGCATGTAGCCAGTTGTCGTAGTTAGGCATGGATGAAGTTGACTCGAAGCGTCGAAAGGTACCAACGCGCTGCCGCGGCCAGCACCGCGATCACGACGTAGAAGAGGACTTCATAGACGAGGCTCCATTCGACGCCGACCGGATAAGGAATCGTGCCCAAAGGGAGCAGGCTCAACGCCTTCAGGTGCGAGGGATCGAAGCGCTGGACGCCGAAGACCGCGAGCCTTCCAAGGGACACGACGCATGGGGCATGCCACCAATAAGAGCGCATGTTGGATGACGCGGTCAGGATACCAGCAGCTCCAGGCTCATCGCGATATGCGCGGTGCGGAGGCGCAGCGCTGACGCGCGCGGCCCCCCACATGAAGCGAATCGCGTCACACAGTCACACCGAACACCTTGCTCCAAATCCCGAGGTTGACGATACGCCACAGCGTGAAGTCAACCGGGCCACGGCCTTCCAGCGCGTCATTGACCCGGCGGCGCGTGCCCTCGACGTTCAACAGAGTGGGGAAACGACGCAGCGTCTCCTCCATCCCGTCGACGATTGCGCCGCGCAGCGGCCCGCGGAACCATTCCTCCTCCGGTGTCGTGAAGCCGAGCTTGTCGCGCCGATCGCAAATCATGTCCGGCATGATGCCGCGCATCGCGCGGCGCAGAACCGACTTGGTCTCGCTGCCGCGCATCTTATGCTCGCTGCCCAAGCCGATCGTGAACTCGACTAGTCGATGATCGAGAAACGGCACACGCGCCTCGATGCTGTGCGCCATGCTGTTGCGATCTTCGTATTTGAGCAGCATCGGCAGGTTGGTCGCCTGAACCATCGCCTGACACAGGCCGCCGATGTCCGTGACGGGCGGCAGGCCGTCTTGGTCGAGCGCCGTCTGAAACGCTCCCTTGAGCGGCTTGAGCGTTGCGAACGCTTCCGAATCCAGCCAGTTGGGCCCGCTGCCGGTGACGGTCGCGGCTTGCCGCAACAGCCAGCCGCGCACCCGATACGGCAGGCGCGGCCCGAACAAAGCGCGCAACTGCTCCTTGATCGGGACCCCGAAGTCGCGCTGGCGCTCGCGCAGCGTGGACAGCAGTTCGCCGTAGCGCCGCTGGTCGAGCAGCATGTTCATGTAGTACGAGTAGCCGCCGTGGTAACCCGCGAGCTGCTCGTCGGCACCCTGCCCGTCGAGCATGACGGTAACGCCATGCGCGCGCGCCTCGCTGAATACGCTCCACTGCGCGAAGATACTCGTGCTGCCGTAGGGCTCGTCCTGGTGCCAGGTGATCTTCTCGGCGAGCTTGAATGCATCCTCGTAGCGCGGGTAGATGTAATACGGACGGCTACCCCATTTCTCGACGACCGCCTCCATGAACGGGCGCTCGTCGACGCGCTTTTCCGCATAGCACGCGCTGACCGTATGCATGTGGCCGCCGCCAGGCTCGCTCCCGAGACGCCGCGACGCGAGGCTCACGATCGCCGAGCTGTCGAGGCCGCCTGACAGACACGAACCGACGGGCACGTCCGAACGAAGGTGCAGGCCGACCGACGTGTCGAGCAGTTCGCGGAAACACTCCGCCGCTGTGTTCGCATCGTGCACGATGCTGCCGGGCTCGGGCAGCCGATACCAGCGCTGCGGCGCAATGGGCCGGCCGGGCACGAAGGTCTCCAGGTCGAGCGTGAGCTTCTCGCCGCCGCGCAGCTGGAACACGTCGGCGAACAGCGTCTCGTTGGTGTGGTCGGTCATGCCGGTCGACACGAAGTCGAACAGGCGGGCGACATTGCCGCGCCGCGAGAGAGCCGGCACCTCGAGCAACTGCTTGATTTCCGACCCGAAGGCGAGACCCGCCTTCGTCGATGCGTAGTACAGCGGCTTGATGCCGAACCGGTCGCGCGCGAGGAACAGCTTGCGCGTGGCGCGATCGAGGATCGCGAACGCGAACATGCCGACGAAGCGATCGAGGCACGCCTCGCCCCACTCGGCGTAGGCGGCGACGAGCACCTCGCTGTCCGAGTGGCTGTGGAACACGACGCCCTTGGCTTCGAGTTCGACGCGCAGCTCTCGGTAGTTGTAGATCTCACCGTTGAAGACAAGCCAGTAGCGCTCGTCGGCGAACGGCATCGGCTGCAAGCCGGCGGAGCTCGTATCGATGATCGCGAGGCGGTTATGTCCGAGCGTGATCGGGTGACCTCCGATCTCGAACACCTTCAAGCCGTGGCCGTCGGGCCCGCGGTGCGCGATAACGTCGAGATACTTCTCATCCGGCGCGAGGCCGACCGAAATCCAGATTCCGCACATGGTTTATTTCGCCAACACGGCGCCGTTTTTCGCCAAGGCCTCATCGTAGAGGGCCAGCATTCTGTCGGACTCGTTGCCCCAGCACAGCTGCGGCGCAGCCGCGATGGCTGCGCGCTTCATCCGATCGATCACTTCGCGTGTCAACCCATTGACCGCGGAGGCAATGGTCTCCTTCTCCAAGCCTTCGAATACCACACCATGCTTGTACTGATGACAGAGTTGCGTCATTTCGCGCAAGTCGCTGACACAGAGCGCCAAGCCTGCCATCGTGTACTCGAAGAACTTGTTCGGCAAAACGAATTCGTTCTGCAGCGAATGCCCTTTGAGCGCAAAAAATCCCACGTCGAACTCGCGCGCTTTCGCCACCAGATCGATCATCGGCACGGGGGGCAGCATCGTTACGCGCGACTCGAGTTTCATGTCTCGAATCTGGTTACGCAGGCTTTCCAGGTAGGCTTCGTCGCCCGGCCCACGAATGAAGAACGAGTATTCCTCACGCCATAGCGGCACGCTCGCGATCGCCTCTTCCAGGCCTCGGCCCGGTGCGACGATGCCGTGGTACAGCAGGCGGATCTTGTCGCCGGTGGGCCGGAAGCGCGATTCGGAGAATTGGGGCGCGTTGCGGATGACTTCCGGCTTCGTCGGCAGCCGGTACAGCTCTTCGAGTGCATCAGAGATGCCTGACGAGACTGCCGAGATCACCTTCGCGTTGGCGATGTAGCGCTTTTCGACGTAGCGAGCGATGGGGCGGTAGATCAGGCGCCATTGCCAGCGTTGCGCGAATTCGGTAGTGGCGAATTCGTGTGAATCGTAGACGTAGATCCCGCCGCTCTCCGCCGCCAGGCGCGCCGCGATCGGTAGCGCAGTCCAGTCGTTGGCAAGGTACAGGTCAGCTTTGACGCCGGCGCCGGCCTCGTTCAGCTGCTTGATGTTCGGCCAGGACCAGTAGATAGATTCAGCGTATTCGGGCTTGAGGTAGAGCTTGAAGAACATCGCGGGGCGCGCGCCGAGACGACGACGGATGCTCACAAGGCGGCCCCACGTACGCTCCCCGACAAAGCGTTGCAGGAGTCGCTCGAATGTTCGCTTTCCACTTCGACAGGTAGCCCCGGGCACGGCGTCGGACTTCACACGAACCGGCCACCGGCAACTGGGATCGTCGGTGCCGGGCACGCCGACCGCAATCACGTCCCACCCGGCATCGAACAAAGAGTCGCATTGCCTGCGGACACGCGGATCGTTAGGGACATCTGATGCCGCGATCACGCATGCAGTGGGTTTTCGGTCCATCGATCGGGTTATTTTGCAAGAATCCAGTTTAAAACATGGAATGGCAAACGCAAGACGCTCCGGCCGGAGCGTCTTGTTACGCCGTGTCGCGTGCGGCACCTAGCAAAGTACAGGAATCCAACGATTCCTTTCGACTGAAATTGAAGGCGGATGTGAAAAAAGCGAGCAGCATGCTACCACACGCCCGTATCGCGCGACGCGACACTCCTCTAACCTATTCTACGCTCAGCGCCCGCATCACCACCGCGCGGGCGCCCTTGAGCACCACTTGGCGCACAGGCCGCGGGAGCAGCCTCCACAACGCCCGCGCGGACCTCCATGCAAAGCTGCGGGCACGCTCCGGCACCAGCGGCGACGGTTCGAACACCAGAGGCGCTACCGGCGCGAAAAGGGTCGAAACGCCATGAATGCGCCGTTGCGCGGTGCCCGTTTTCGCCAGCGCCATGATCGACGCATAGAATGGAACCGCCACGACGTTCCAGTTGTAATGCGTGGCAAAATGCGCGCGCGCATTTTCGCCAAGACGCCGACGCAACGCGACGTCGGCCGTCAAAGTGTTAACACAACGCACGATGTCGGCGGTGTTCGTGAAATCGGCGACGACGCCGCAGTCACCCTCGCGCAGAACCTGCTCCACGAAATGCAGCCGATTACTCAACACGGGAACGCCCGCCGCCATGTATTGCGACAGCTTATTAGGCCCGCAATGACGATTGTTGATGCTCTTCGGCTCGTACGGAATAATTCCGACATCCGCGAATGACGCGGCAAGCACAAGGTCCGCTTCGTCGACCGCGTCGGGGAAAAAGATTCGCTTTCCCAGCAATTTGAGCTGCTTGGCTCGGGCCTTCAGCGTGTCCTTGTAGGGACGATCAGGCCCGCGGAGGTACAACTTGGCGCGCGCATCCGCGTGCTGCCAAGCATCGATCAACAGCTCGAAGCCCCGGCCGATTGCGAAGTTTCCTTGCACCAGAAAAGCGACCTCACCCTCGGCAAGATCAAAGCGGAACTCGCGGGTATCGCGTTCGCCGGGATCACGTCGGTCCACCGCCGCACGTGGCTCGCAATTCGGGACGGAGCCGAATTTCGTGCCGTATAAACTCGACATATAGTCCGCCAGACCTGGCGTGACAGTCACGGCGTCGTCGACTTGTGGCAGAAGCCGTCGTTCAAGGTTTAGCCAGCACTCGAACTCGGCGGCCGTGGCCGCATCATCCGAATCCGGCCAGAATTCATGGGCGTCATACATGACCGGCAAGCCAAATCGCTGCTTCAAGAGCACAGCTGCCAAAAGCGTTTCGAGGTCGCACGCGATAATCGCATCGATCCCCTTCACGCACGCCCCAATGTTCGCAAGCGGTGCCGCCGTATTTAGAAAATACTGGGCGACCGATTGCGCGATGAGGATACGTTGTGGCTCGGAGATGCCCAAAATCCTCGGCATCTGTTTCGGGCTCATCGAGGCCATCCATGCCAAAGACAGGGCCGCGCTCTCGCCGGTGGCATCGGTGCCACCGTCTAGAACGAGACTGCTCAACGCGACCGTGTGGTTGGTCGCCCTGGCGACCACGATGGTATATCCGGTCTGTGCGTCGCCGGCAACAGACACGTCGCCACTCGGATCATCCTGAACTCCCAGGACGTGAATCACCATGCCGGCCGGCGCATTGCGCTGTATCCAATCGATACGGGGATCGCGATCGGGATGATGTGCACAAAGCAGCAGTACGTTGACGCAATCGTCGCGCAGCGGCGCCAACGCGACTGCAGGTTTCGCCCACGATTTCTTTTCGATCTGACCTTCCAGCACTTTGTCAAAGGCCGCGACGAAAGTCTCCATCCAATACGTGGGCGCCACAATAATGTCGCGATATGCAGCCTCAACGATGGTTTCGCGTCCGGTGTCGTCGCGGAGAATTCGAACGACGTCTTCGGCGTTTGAAAAATCGCGCTTCAGTTCAACGAAATGTTTGCCGGGAACCAGGATGTTCGAATACTTCCCTTCGAACATGATCTGCAACGTTTTCGTTGCCGCGGCCTCGAAGTGCCGAGGCGAAATCTGATTGTAATAGACGTTACCCTCAAACCCCTTGAGATGATCAAGGAGCCGCTCAGGATATTCCGGGCTGTCCTCGTCGACCCGCGATGACGCCTTGAACGCCTCAATGGCCCGCTTGACGTCGCCGTCCAAGTCGAAAATCGAGGCGCCTGACTCGACACCCAGAACGCCCTTGCATCGGCACAGGAAACGCAGCCAATCATCGCCGGAAAACCGGTCCTCCCACCGACTCGAGATGTCACAACGCAAGGACATGCCTTGCGTTGCGGCCAGGAAGTCCCTTCCGATTGTTTGCTTCTCGTAGCACAACCGACCGAATTCCAGTGGCTGGAGCGAGCCGCGATACCCCACGTCGATGTCACGTTCGGCTCCAAATCGCTCGAGCAGACCATCCCGCAAATCCGGCGTCACGTACCCTGTGAGCATTTGCGTGAATTCGAGGTCGCCGACCACTTCCCGCGGGTACACCTTTTGCCGTTCGCTCTCGGGCAGGCAGGTGAAGACGACGTCGAACTTATTCTCGCCGAGGTATGCCGCCGTGCCACGTGCCTTGTAATTCTCGTCCTGCTTGAAAATTACTTTGACCCCACCGTAGTTTTTAAACCGTACAGCGAGATTGGCATCCAGTTCGCGCAGGTTGTCGACGTTATACGCTAGTGAGTTGTGCAGCACGACCCCTGTATACGCAGCCAGGTCGAAAGAGGCCGGCAAGCGGAACGGATGCTCGCATCCCGCGAAGTTGTATACGTCGACCTCGAACTTCGAGAGACGCTGCAGAAAGGAAATATTCTGCGGTACGGTAGCAATCCCACGATGATCAAAGTAGCAGAGAAGAAGCAACCGCTCGGGCCGGCCCTTCTGAAAAGACTGGGTCAATTGTGGAAATATGGACAAGCCCGCCATTTCACATTCCTAACAACAATATAGATGCACTGATATTCCGCCTCGCACGGCAGACACTGGAAACCGCGCGCAATCAGAGGTGCTGCATCATGTACGCGTGAGACTCGATGCACTGCTTGATCAGCGCTTGGTTTTCGCGGGTCCAGGCGATGGTTCGCTTCA
The DNA here is from genome assembly GCF_017315705.1 of Trinickia mobilis. Classification (GTDB taxonomy): domain Bacteria; phylum Pseudomonadota; class Gammaproteobacteria; order Burkholderiales; family Burkholderiaceae; genus Trinickia_A; species Trinickia_A mobilis. The sequence continues at coordinate 165,928 of NZ_JAFLRF010000012.1, forward strand.
AGCCCTCATTCAAACCCACTTGCGCCACGAAGCCGATCTCACGCTTCGCCTTCTCGGTTGCGCCAAAACGCTTGCCCGAGCGGTCCCAATCGCGCGCCGGACGCAGGTCGACGGGCGTGGGATTGCTCGTCAGTTCGTTGATCGTCTCCGCCAGCGTGCGGATGTTCGTTTCAACACCCGATGCCAGGTTGTAAACCTCACCCGGCGTGCCCGCCTGCGCACAACGCATCAAACCACGCGCCATGTCCTCGACAAAGATGAAATCGCGGCTAGCATTGCCGCCGTTGTCGAGCGGCAGCGCTTCGTGTTGCAGTGACTTCCAGATGAACGTCGGCGTCACGTTGCGCCACACCGTATGCTGCGTACCGCGCCAGCGGCCCGCACCGAGAATCTCACGCGGCCCATAGACGTTCTGGAAGCGCGCCTTCACAAACGGCAGCTTGTAGCGCATGAAGTAGAAGTTGCCGTAGAACTCGCCGATCAGCTTGGAGATCGAGTACGGGCTGTCGTGGTACATCGATATCGGCGCGTCTTCCGGCGTGGCCGATGCTTCGTCGAAGGTCTTCTCTGCAACCGCACAGCCAGCGGCGGCATAGACCACCTTCTGCAGGTTCTCGAAGTCTTTCAGCCGATCGAACAGCTTCAACGTCGTGATCGTGTTGTTGTCGTGGTCGGCAATCGGATCGGCGATCGACGACTGGTTGCCGTGATAGCACGCCAGATGGAACACGAAGTCGAGGTCGCGCGGCAACTTCTCGAGCACGCGGTCATCGGCGATCGACCCGAGGACGAAGTTCACGGCCGGATGGTTCGGCACATTGGCCAGGTTCGACGACATCAGGTTGTCGACGATCATCAACTCACGCGGCTCGTGTGCGAGCAGCGCGTGGCAGAGGTTCGAGCCGACGAAGCCCGCACCGCCGACGACGAGGATCTTCGATCCCTTGAAGTTCAGTTCACTCATGTTTGAAGTCCTGATGCGATCAACGACTGGTCGGTTGCGCGGCCAGGTGACTGAAGATGTCCGTTACGCCGTGCCGGTCGTACCAAGCCAGTTGACGCCGGATAGTCTGTTCGAAATCGTGCTTCGCACGCCAGCCGAGCGTCGAGGTTGTCGCGCTCGCATCGAGCACGACCGCTGGCACGTCGTCCGCGCCGGGCGGCACGATCGGCGGCGTCTCAACGTCGTGCAGTTGCAGATGGTCCGCGACGATGTCGAAGATCTCCTTGATCGTGTGCCCTTCGCCAGTCGATACGTTGTACACGCCCGGGGTCACGTTCTCGCCGAGGAGCAGGTCCATCAGTGCCAGGAAATCCTCCATGTCGAGGAAGTCGCGCACCGTGTCGCTGCAAAAGCACTTCTGCCCCGCCTTGAGGCGCTTGTAGAAAGTCGGGATCGGCCCGATCGCGAGACGCGGACCGGTCACGTTGGCAAGCCGCAGCGACACCACCGGAACCTGCGCCATGCGCATGAACTGCTCGCCGGCAGTCTTCGAAATGCCATAGCTCGTGAACGGCGCAACCGGCGCATCGACAGGGATCGGCACAGTTGACGGACGGCCGTAGCACAGCGCCGTCTGGAAGTTGATCACGCGCCGGACGCCGTGCGCCTCAGCCGCACGCACGACGTTGATGCTGCCGGTCACGTTGGAGGCAGCATCTTCGAGCCAGTTAGCCGGGTCCTTGTACGCGGCGGCGCTGTGTACGACGATCTCCGGCTTGAACTCGGCGACCAGGCGGTCGACGAGCGCGGCGTCGACCACACTGCCCTCCACGACCTTCAAGCCGGCGACCGCAGGCAACACCTCGCGCTTGCCGGTTGCGAAGTTGTCGAGCACGAGAATCTCGTGCCCCGCCGGAATCCAATGCTCGATCAGATTGGAGCCGAGACAGCCGGCGCCGCCGGTGATGAAGATCCGCATGCCTGTCCCCTTACTTGCTTTCCGTGTGCTTCAGGTGCGTATAGCCGCCGTAGGTGCCGAACTCGCGGAAGTACGCAACCGCGGAACTGGCGATTTCGGACAGCGGCGTGAACTCGAGCTTGCCGAAGTCCGCGTACGTACGCGACGGATCGAGAAGTATCGAGGGTGCATCGTCCGGACCCAGTTCACGCACGTCCGGCTGCGGGTACTCAGGCAGACCCATCGCGGTCACGACGGCGTCGTAGAGTTCCTGGATCGCGACGTCGCCGCCCGACGAGAAATGGTAGGCGCCATGGCCCACACCATCGATCGCGCGAATCACGCAGCGCGCGAGGTCCTTGACGAACACGAAGTCGCGACGCGCTTTGGTGACGAAGCACTTCTTGCCTTGCGTCAGGCGGTCGAAGAAGATCGGCAACGGGCCGCTCACGTTGCGCGGGCCGATGACGTTGGCGAGGCGGAACGACACATAGTCGACGCCGGAAATCTCGAGATAGTCTTCCGTGACGGTCTTCGAGATCGCATACGAGCTGTTGGCCGGCAGCTTCGGGTGATCGAGGCGGATCGGCTGCTGCAGCGGCTTGACGCCATAGCAGAGGGCCGTCTGGAAGTAGATGAAGCGGCCGACGCCGTGAGCCTTGGCGGCATTGATCAGGTTCGAGCCGCCGACGCAGTTCGTCAGCGTATCGTTGTACCAGTCTTCCGGATCTTTGTACGAAGCCGCCGTGTGAACGATGGCGTCCGGCTTGAAGTCGCCGATCACGCGGTCGATCAGCGCCTTGTCGGCGATCGTGTCGATGATCACTTCGAGGTTCGGATGATCGCTGAGATGCTCGCGACGGCCCGTTGCGAGATTGTCGATGGCAACCACCTGGTCGCCGCGCTCGAGGAGCAGCTCGATGATGTGCGAACCGATTTGCCCACAACCACCAGTCACAAATACTTTCATTTCCGTCTTTCCCGTTTTCAAAGATTCATTCGACGACACGGCGGTCGCCACCAAATCGGTTCAATCCACGAACTGGCGATGCCACAGCTCGAGGCTCAACAACGCCCACAAATTACGGCTGTACACGTTCTTTCCGTCGATCAGGGAGTCCACATCGATCGGCCGCGACAGATAGGGACGCGTGCGCGCGGCAGAGCTATTCAAAATGTCGCTGACAAAGTCGCGCGCCGGGCCCTTGCGTCCGAGCCAGACCTGAAGCGGCACCGGAAAGCCCATCTTGTCCTTGCGCTCGCGGATCTCGCGCGGCAGCCGGTCGGCGAACGCGACGCGCAACAGGCGCTTGAGTTCGCCGTCGGCGAATTTTACGTTTGCAGGGATCGTCGCGGCAAACTCGACCAGGCGATGATCGAGGAACGGCACGCGAGCTTCGAGGCCGTGGGCCATGCTCATCCGGTCTTCAACCTGCAGCAGCGCAGGCAGAAGCGTCTTGAAGTCGAAGTGCGTCATGGAATCGAAATACGACTCCTTGCCCACGTTCTCGCCCCAGTAGATCTCGCGGAATTCCTCGAGCGCTGCCATGGGGTGGAACAACTCAGCATTGAGCAGATCGCCGAACGTATTGGCGCGGTTGATCAAGCGGAAATAACGCGCATCGCGCTCTTCCCAGATGCCCGACGACCAGAATTCCTGCAGCAGCGGCTTGTATTGGCGCAGCGTTTGCAGATTCGGGATGATCGATTCGTACGTGACGACGTACTTGCCGCTGTGAATCGTGCCGTCGAGCGCGCCCTTGATGCATTGCTCGAAGTACGCAATGAGGTAGCGTGCGTAACCGCCGAAGATCTCGTCGCCGCCCTGCCCGCCCAGGACCACCTTCACGTGCTGACTGGCGAGCTTCGACACCATGTACTGCGGAAACGCGCCAGGCCCCGCCGTCGGCTGATCGAGATGGAAAATGACGCGCTCGATGTTGTCGACGAAATCCTGCTCGGTGATGTCGACTTCATGCAAATGGATGTCCCGGTCGCGCGCAACTGCCCGCGCATATCGCGACTCGTCGAAGGCCTCGCTCAGCGAGAATTTCCCCGTGAAGCCCTGAAACCGCTGATCTTCCTGGTATCCCCGCGCCGCCGACGCGATCAGGCTCGAATCGACGCCGCCGCTGATATACGCACCGACTTCCACGTCGCTGCGCATGTGATACGCAACGGAATCGTCGAACAGCCCTTGCAGTTGCTCGACGAAATATTTGTCGGTGTGGTCCCAATCGAGGTGGTAGTACACCTCCCAGTAGCGCCGCAGACGAGGCGCTTCGCCGGGTTTGACGTAGCCGCAGTGTGCCGGCAACAGCTGGCGCACGCCTGCCAGCAGCGTCTTTTCGCCGAGGCAGAACTGCAACGAGAAGTACTCGTTCAACGCAACCGTGTCGATGTCGCGATTCGGTAGCGCGTGTACCAGCCCCTTGATCTCGGAGGAAAAGTGGAATTCGCCGCCGTCGAAGCTGTAGTAGAAGGGCTTGATCCCGAAACGGTCGCGAGCGATGAAGAGTTCCTGACGGCGCACATCCCAGATCGCGAATGCAAACATGCCGCGCAAATGATCGACGCAGTCGGCACCCCAACGCTCGTAGGCGCGCAGGATGACTTCGGTATCGGAGTGCGACGTGAAGTTCTCGGCGCCCAACTCCTCGCGCAATTCGAGATAGTTGTAGATTTCGCCGTTGTAGGTGATGACGTTGCCCGCCTCTGAGCGCATCGGTTGCGCAGCAGCAGTAGACAGGTCGATGATGCTCAGACGAACGTGCGCCAGGCCGACATTTCCGTCCGAAGTACGCCAAGCGCCTTCGCCATCAGGCCCGCGATGACGGACGGCCTCGATGCCGCGCTGCAATCGAACATCTGCCTCGCGCGCATTGCCTCGAGACGCCAAGAACCCAAAAATTCCACACATCCGTGGTGTTCCTTTGTGTTGGACAAGATACTGGCACCGCCGTCTTGTGCGCCGGCGACGGGCAATGGCCTCTCATAAAGCGTGCCCGTCGTTGCCAATCCGTGATCGAGAGAGCCGTGACAACAAGGCGGCCAAGCATCACGTTGGCGAGGTACAACTCGCCCATTTAGCCAAACGCGACATATTACACGCGTTTACCTCCACAAAATCAGCCCCACAGCAACAATACGAGCGATGCACGCAGTCGCGCAGGCAGCAATCGCCAAAGGGGTCGAAACAATGTGACGAACGTGCGTACCCGCATCGCACGAAGGAGCGCCCGCCCGGGGAGCGAACGCATCCCTCCCATCAGAACACACACGCGTGCCATGCTGTGCCCCAAGCGTCCCGTTAGCGATATGTCCATGTCAGGCGGTACACTGGGCACGAGACGACTGCGCGCGCGCGAGGCGGGCAGCGTCCGAACGCTGTCCGCGACCGCCTGCACCACGCACTTGAGCCAGCTACCCTCCTGCGTTGCGCTAGTCAGATTGGCGAATGCCCAGGCACGGCGCAGGTGATCGTCAAATGCATCGAGCGAACTCGCGACCGTGACGCCGGCAGCCTTCCCCAGCGCCGCCGACACAATGACCGGTACGGCATTTGTGCCCCGCTCCCCAAGGCGCGCGGCGGCAACCGCGCACGGATCGTCGGATGCGGCGCACGGCAACAGGATGGCGGTGGCGTCGTTCAACATCGACGCAACAACAGCGTCGTCCAGCGCACCGTGGTCGCGCACATTGTGGTGGGTGCGCAGATTTACCCAATCAGCATCGCAGCGCTCACTGTTGCCAGCGATATGGAAGTCCCACCACGGTAGGCGATGACAAAGGGCGTGCAGCGTGGACGGGTCGAGTGGAACACCCAGGCTGGCATCACTCAGCGCGACTGGGCGTGACAGCGTCGCCTGTGTGTCAATCGCCTCGTTTGCCACCACGGCAACGGAAACCGCCTTACCGTATTCAAGGCGCGCCCGAGCGGCCGTCGCTTCGTCATCGACGACAATCAAATCCGCACAGTCGATGGGCCGTTCCTGTGCGCGCTCGACGAATATTTCTTCGTCGCCGAGATGCATGACTCGCAGTGCGTTCGGCCAGATAGTGGACAGTGCATCGCCACGTTCTCCAAACCACAAAAGCGGTCGACGCACGCCGCGTTGGCAGAGAAACTCAGCGAGCGCCTCGGCGTCGCCAGCTTCTAGCGGAAGCGGCGCCGTATAGTGTTCGATCCCTACCGGAATGGCGTCGTTTGGCCACTTCGCGTTGGGCGGCTGCACCACGACGACTGGCAGCACCAATCGCAAACGCATCGCATCACGGTGTAGCCTATGCGTGTTGTCCAACCCATTGCCGAGGATGACGACAGACTGGAAGGAGTCGATTAGCGACGAGACCGCATCAGACCGAAGGTGCTGTTCCATTGCCGATCCGCCTCCATCAGCAGGTACCAAATGCATCCAGTTGGAATCGGACACGACCTGCGCCGCGGTGGCCGGGACGACGCTGGACAGACTTGCGCAACACTACAGCACCGCTTCGAAATGGCCTTTCACGCGGCGAAACGCGCGCAATCCCAAGTAGAACAACACCGTCGTCAACACCGCAAGGTAGGCCAGGCTCATGGCTTTGGGGCTTTGATGATGGACCAACGGCTGTCGATACCCGTCTACCAAGATGTAGAAAGGATTGAACTCCGACACCTTGCGGATGAGGTGCGGCATCGATTCGATCGGGTAAAAGATCGGCGTCGAGAACAGCAGCATCGTCAACGCGCTCGGAATCACGAACGTAATATCCCGAACAAACACGTTCAGCGCCGACAGCCACATGCCAACAGCCGCGACGAAATAAAATTGCAGCACTACAACAAGCGGCACCCAAATGATGTGCCAGGTCGGCACGTTCCCGTCGAAGATCATCAGGATGACGAGGAATACGACGCTGACGCAAAGCGGCACGATGCTGGTCGCCACTGCCGCAATGGGAAGCACCTCTGACTTGAATGCCAAGTTCTTGATGATGTTCGAGGCGGATACCACGGACATCGCCGAACTCGAAATCGCCTCGGACGCGGCGACCCATGGACCGTAGCCGCTGATCAGCCAGATGACATAAGCGAGTGTCGTGTTTGCTCCTGGCAGCCTCGACTTGTAGACGAAGCCAAACACAAAGGTGAACAATCCCAGCATCAGCAGCGGATTGAGCACCGCCCACACACGACCGAGATTCGAACCGAGGTATTTGTCGCGGAGATTGACGACGAAGAAGTTGAACGTTAGCGAAACGTCCCGTTTGTTGAAACCAAACATGGCGTCGATCCAGAATCAGGCAATTGACCGCGCGCGTACCCGAGATGGATACAACAGCATCGGTTTCCCCCCGGTGGGGGGATTCAGCGTGTAAATCTCAAAAATTTTACACGAACTCGTTTTCGTTTCCCCTTGGTGGCAAACACTGGCGTCGAAGCGATACACACCCTGGCCAAGTACGATCGAGGCCATTCCGAGGGCCAGACGTATCTTCCCGTCCCTGCAGTAGGCATATGCAGCGACGGTGCGCTCGAGCATGAGCGTGCCATCAAGTCGCGTGATCGAACAACATACCTGGGTAGTGTCGTTACAGTCGGCGACAGCGAACTGCATCCGGATCGAGGCGGGTTGTCCTGCCATCAGCAAGGCGCGGTCCGTATCGTCATCGTGCGTGGTGTGCAGCAGGTCCACCTGCCAGCCCGGATCAACCGAGAAGTTATGCAGTTCTCGTTTGAATCGCTCGAGCAACCGCGCCTCGTCCTCCCCTCGCACGGCATCGAGGTAGGCCTTGGTCACAACTTCCGGCGGCCCGTCCATCACGACCCTGCCCTGATCGATCCATAGGCATCGATCGCACATGTCGTTGATCGTCTTCACCGAATGCGACACGAGGATCACGATCTTGCCGGCATTGCAGATCTCTTGAATCTTCGCCGAGGCCTTTTTGCCAAACCGTTCGTCTCCGGCGGAAAGCGCCTCGTCGATGATGAGAATCTCGGGTTCAATGTAAGAAATCATCGCGAACGACAATCGCGATTTCATCCCGGTCGAGTAAGTTCTAACGGGCAGGTCGATGAATTCGCCCAACTCGGCAAAGTCGACGATCTGGTCGACGACGGCATCGATTTCGGCGCGGCTCTTGCCCTGTATCTCGCCGTCGATATAGATGTTTTCACGGCCAGTTGCGTGTTCGCGCAGCCCGACACCGAGCGTCATGATGGCTGTCACCTTGCCCTGGATATCGATGGTGCCCGAGGTCGGCTCGGAAAGCCCTGCGATCATGTGCAGTAACGTGGATTTGCCGGCACCGTTGCGTCCTATGATGCCGACCCGCTCGCCGTGCGCGATGTGCAAATTGACGTGATCGACCGCGATCTTCTGTCCGACGGTCGATGTCGGCTCGCTATCGCTGCCGCCGACCAGCATGCGTTCAAGCATCTCGCCAGACTCGGAGCGCGCGAGCGGATACGCCTTGGTCAGATCCTTCAGGTTGATGTACATGTCCATGACGCTGCAGTTACCAAGTTTTCGCATCGACGGCGAGATTCACGGCTGCAGCGGCGGGCTCGCCGTCCACCTCCAGTTTCCATCCGTTTCCCGTTGTCCAGCCTCGCACGTCGAACGCCTCGGCGGGGCCGCCAGGCGTCTTCTGATGCCGATTGAGCGCGACGTTCAACGAATATGTTCCCGGCGCCAGCGGCAAACTGTCGATTTCGAGCACGACCTCGTGCCGTCCAGCCACATCGGCCACAAAAATATTGCTATCGATCAACACCACTTCCCAACCGATACCGACGCGCATCATTTCGATCGAATAGGCGAACGCCACGTCGGCGGGTTCGTCAACCTCAATCTCGAAACACAACGCCGCATCACGTCCCGAAGTCGCGCGGTACGACGTCGCGTTACTGTCTGTGAAGCGCGCAACGCGTGCGCTTGGCGACGGCAGGTCCAGATACCGAACAACCACGCCGTCGCTCGGTCCGGAGTCGACTATGTGCCCACGCTTGAGAATATGTGACTGCTCGCACAGACGCAGAGTCGAAATCCAGTCGTGTGTGACCAGGACGCCAGAGGCGCCGTTGAGCAATAGCTTGCGCATCCGTGCCCAGCACTTGGCCTGGAAATGCTCGTCGCCCACCGACAACAACTCGTCGATCAGGAACACGTCGTACTCGATGGCCGTTGCAGTCGCGAAGTACAGGCGTGCCCCCATCCCTGTGGAATAGGTCCGGATGCGTCGGTCGAAATCGGCCCCAAGCTCCGAAAATGTCTCGACGTCGTGCAACAGCGCGTCGTGCCTCGCGCGCTGCACACCCATTAGCGTGAAATATCGGCGGGCATACTCCCGCCCGGTCAGGTGTGGATTGTTGCCGGTGCCGCCCAATTCAAACAGGCCGCAGACGGAGCCCTCGACCGAAATCGTTCCCGTTGTCGGCTGGTAGACCCCGCCCAACACGCGCAACAGCGTGCTCTTGCCGGCACCGTTATGTCCGAGGATGCCGACAATTTTGCCCTTGGGAACTGACAGCGAGACGTCGTTCAATGCAGTAAAGGATTTGCCAATCGTCGGCAGCCCCACCATCAGGCGCCAGACGTTGCCTTCACGCTGCAGCGGGAACGTCTTGCCGACACTGCGGCATGCCAACGCGATGGCATCACCCTGCTTTTCCGTCATGGTGCTTCGGCCCTCAATTCGGCATTGCCACGCAGCAAGCTTTGGTAAATTCGATCGAAGTGAACAGCTCCGGCATCCGACGAATGCCACTTCACGGCGAATTCTCGGCTGCGGCGACCGATCTCGGCCCGTTTCTCAGGATGGTCCAGAAGATCCTTGAGCACCTCATAGATCGTCTCCGGCGTTGCGCTGACGACAGGCAATTCGTCAACATATTCAGGGATCTCTTCTCGCATGCTCTCAAGCCATTCCGGCCGGAGGAAGCTCACGAACGGCTTACCCAGCATCAATGCTTCGCGGCCATTCGCGCCGAAGAAACCGTAGGTCAACATGTCGAGGACAATATCGGCTTGCGCTTGGTAGAAGCGGATTTCCTTGTTCGGTACATTCGTATACGAGAGCAGTTCGATCGGATACCCCTCCTGCTTCAACCGCTCGATCACGGGCAAGTAGATATGTGTCGATTTGAGGTTGACGCCGTTCTCATCGGTGCGCGATCCCTGGTTGCCGACCGCATGATAGAGCTTGATCGTGCCAGGCGGGAAACTGAGACGAAATTTCTCCGGGATCTCGAGGTCAGGCCGCCACCAGTCCGTATCGAGGCAAAAGAAACCTGGCGCCTCGTGGACTCTCGGATCCAGATTGTAATCGGCACGGTTCCCGCCGAGTGTGCACTGGTAGTCCGCTATCGCGTTACGGAACTTGCCCCAGGCAAGGCTGGCTTCATCGCTGCAAACATCAGGACGATTGCGCCACGGGCAAATCGCACAGACGGAGCGAGGTCCCCACTTGCTGAATGCAGTTTTAGACACCCCGTCATGGCAACCAGTGTGAGAATAGATAATCTTCTTGCCCAACTTGCGCAGAAGTTCTATTTCAAAGTGCATGCCAAATCGATCCCGGAAATACAACTGCAACGGGAAGCCAAATGCAATTCCACCCATGTTTGAAAAATGGAACACATCATACGTCAGGAGCCATTGCAAATAGAGCGCCAAATGACCACGCACGTCGTCGCCGGCGCAAAACCTAAAATCCTCACCGTGGTAGTACATCTGCGAAGATTCGTTGACATCCCAATTAAGCACATCGGCCTTCCAGCCAAGCTTCCGAAGCGATCGCGAGAGATACCAGTTGTGGTAATACGATTGGCCAGCATACAGAATCGCCTTGTGTGGAAAAAATCTCACTCGCAAGCGAAATAGCGGTCCGATGATCCAATCAATCAGAAATCGGTGGTGGCGCCCAAAAAAATCACTCTCAAAAAAATCTAGCAACATCGCAACCCACGTTTTCCTCGACGCCAAAAGTGTCATTTTTATCAATTTGGCCCAGCTCTCAATGATGCTCGCCCACGTCGAGCATTTTTCGTACACCGTCAACACCGCAGTGCATCAACGCGTCGATCGTCGACAATCCCGGGTGAAACGTCGCACTCTTGCCCTGCTCATACACCGGATGCTTGAAATTCTGATATATCAGTTCGATGCCCGCGTCCCGAAACGCTTCGTCATCCTGGTAGCCTGACGCGCCGCCTCCACACAGATACGCACTGGCGCCGACTGCTTGACACATCCGAATCAGCAATGTTGTCGCGTTGCCTTCGACGTCGAGAGTTGATCCACGTCGCAGCTTCCCGATATTCAACTCAAGTAACGTGCAGACGCCCGTAATCGCGTTGATGTTGTATTCTGCAATGTTGTCGGTGTCGGACAGCACCAGCGGCTCAAGCTTCGGAAATACCTCGGTGAAATGTGGTGCCTTTGAATATTGCATTACGATCGAGCGGTGCAATTTTTCTCTCCACCCCAATTCCCGCGGGCTGAATTGTGAATCGCTGATCAGACGCGTTCCGTGGAACTTTCGGTCGACCGATGCCGTCGCCCAATATGTTCCATTATTGGACAGAAGTTGCACGCGGTTGATCCACGACCCCGCCGTCTTGGGAAACTGGACGTTATCCAACAACAAGAACACGTCAGCTTTTGCAAGCTTGTCGAAATAACCGAGCCAAGGAAAAAAATTTGGCTGGTGAATTGCACATATCGTGCGCCGACGGCCAGACATTTCGCTTCCCTTTTTCCCTAATTGAGTGATGGTTGGTCGGCAGGCCCCCGCCCGTCCAATCAAGCATCAACTTCCGACGTTTTTGCGCCCAAATGCAGCGAGCTGCGTCTCATACAGGTTCCGCACGGCATTCGCGCGACCCTCTATGCAACGCTTCACGCGCTCGTGCGGACTCAGTGGCGCGTCTGTCCACCATTCGGGGTGGGTCAGCACCTGCAGCCGAGCCGGGCTCGCGAGGATAACATCCTCGAGACGCCGGTGCCGCCAGTACCCGTTCGAATCGGAACAATAGTCGATTTCTTGCCTGAAACACGCGGCATACGTATTGACCATACCGGCATAGTGCAATTGGTCGTGGCCAAGCGATCGCGCGTCCGGATTGTGAAACGAGAACGCGTCGACCGGCACGTCGAAATGGTTTGACAGCCACTCGGCTTCGACGCGCAATTGCGACAGGAACGTTTCCTCAGAGACTTCACCGTGATACTCACAGTCGAAGTGCAATCCGATTTCGTGCCCCATGCGCACGATGTCTCGAATACGGTCGCTGATTTCGCGTTCGAAAAGATTGTAGAAGTGCGAGTGCATCCACAGAAAATAGGTCGCTCGCACGCCCTCTTCCTGTTCGATCACCGCCAGTCGGCGCGCCGCATGAACCGACATATCGATATCATGGCGCCAAAGGACGAACGGCTGCTCGTGCTGCGCAAGATCATCTGTATAGCCCCGAAAGGCGTAGCGATCACGCGCGAGCCGTATCAAACGCCGGTAATTCTCTCGCGTGAAATCTGTGTAGTCGGTTTGGGCCGATCCGCTCATGCTCTGTACTCGGCTTCAAAAACGTCAGCCCATCCAAGCGTTGGGATCGAAACACCGGCCTCGCGCAATTTCGTGACGATCGCACTGTGGAAGCTCCGCGTTGCAATAAGCAGGCTTGAGGGCGCGTGCGCAACCAGACTGGAGAAATCCTCAATGGGCACAGGAATGCCAGGAAAGTACTGTCCAGTCAAACGGGGATTATCGTCAAAGAAGCGCAGACGAGAAATCACTGACGGGTCCAGGTTGGACATCAAGTTCATCAAGCGGCCCGGAACATAAAGTCCGACTTCGCCCTCGGCGTCGCTGAACACACCGGCCATGCGCGCGGCGACTGCACCGGCGCGCTCACGAAACTGCCGAAACAGGGTCGCGTCAGGACGGCCGCCATCGGGCTCGATGTGATGGCTTGCCCGGCAGCGTCCATACAGACTGCCGCCAAATCCTGAATTGAATGTCTCCGCGGCGAAGCCGGCCCGTCGCAGGACGCGGGACAGCGTGTATGCCGTGAAGTAGCTCCAGTGTTCGTGCAACAGGCACGATATGTCGCCGTTCAGCAGGTAGGGCTCGCAATCGGGGACAGCAAGATACGCCCCACCGCCATTCCCAAGCTGCGCTGCCACCTGCTGCATGAACTGCACGGGAGCGACGATATGTTCGAGCACGCCGTACGCGATGATGACGTCGAATTTCGAGCTCACGTCCGGATGCGGGAAGAACCCCTGCACGACAGGCACGCCATTGCGGCGCGCGCCATCCTGACCGTGGTCGCCGGGCTCGATTCCCATTACCTCAGCACCCAACTCGCGCAAGCGCGACAACAGATACCCGGTACCGCAGCCGATCTCGAGGACCCGCTTGCCGGCAAAAGAACCCTCGCTGCGCTGCAGAAATGCGAGGAAATCATCCGCGTATTGCCGGCCGATCCCGTCGGCTTCCATCATTCCGGAGATTTCCGAGCCATGCAGGTATCCCGCACTCAATGCCTGATCGACTTCCGGATTCCAGCGCTGACGCACCAGCCCGTCGGCCGGTTCGAATTCCAGTTCGAACGGCAGCGTATCCGGCAACCCTTGCGCCGCATTGGTCGGCGAAGGCTGGCATTTGTAGAAGAACGGCAGATCACCGACCACCCAAGATTCGACCTGACTCATTGATCAGCCCCTTGGCTCCGTTCGAACAAATTCTCGGGCATCAGCACCTCGGCCAGGCCGCGCACGACGCGTCCGGAGCGATACGGGAAACGCGGCGAAACCGCTTCACCCAGCACATGTTTGCGAATCAGCACATCCGGTTCGTTATAGCCGACCATCGCACGCAACGAGGTCGTACCCGAGAAACGCGGATTGATCTCAAACACATAGACCTTGCCGTTTGCGTAACGGCACTGGATGTTGACCGCACCGCGGCAACCGAGCGTCGTCGCCAGCCGTTCGCATGCGGCCGTGACTTCGGGGAACGGCCCCACCTCGCCCTGCGACACCCCGCTGCTGATGGCCAGGATGTCGCCAAAGGCCGGGTTCCCGGTCCGATTCTTCACTCGGATACGGTTGCTCAGACCAGACAGGATCATCCGGCGCACCGCGATCGAGTTCAGCAGCTTGCCGTCCATGTCGCACAGGACCCCGACCGTGTATTCCGAATTGGTGTCGCCGACATACTCCTGCACGATATACGCACCGATCGTCTGGAACAGGCACGTACCCAAAAATTGCAGTTCCGCACGGTCTTGCGCGAGAAAGATATTGTTCGAGCCGCCGCCGCCCACGGACGGCTTGAGCACCGCCGGGAAGAAATCCACGCGGTCGAGGTCCGAGAGTTGTTCGATCGCAATCGTCCTCGGCACGTCAAAGCCGTTGTCGAGCAGCCACGTCGATGTCGCGGCCTTGTCCATGCACAGGTCGATCACGTTCGCCGGATTGATCGGCAGGAAGATGCCTTGAGCGACAATCCGGTCGCGTTGCGCACTCATCGCCTTAAGTTCAGGCTCGCTGCCGTGAAACAAGGCCTTGACGTCATGTTTGGCACAGATCTTCAGGACCTCATCGATATAGCGAGGGTCCGTCGCGGGCGGCAACAGGTAGGGCACGTCGACTTCCGCCAGGCCCATGCTGTACGGATTCATGTCGCCACCGATCACATAGTAAGGTGCGCTCGCCAGACGAAGCGCCTTCAAGATCTGCTCGCCGTGACCGCCACCACCGACGCCGGTCACCATGACTGCAATTTTTTCCATGTCTACTCTTTGTCTGTTTGATGGCCGCGTGACCACACGCTGTAGATAGAAGGGTGCAAATTCGGATAGTGCTGCTGCAGTTGTGTCCGGTCCACGCTCAGACGAACCACCTCGATCGTGCCTTCAGTCACGTCGAAAACTGCGAACGAAGGCCGCCCAACGTCCCGGGGCAGACCGCACGAACCGGTATTGCAGACTTGCACATCTCCGCTGTTTCGAACGAATGCGTGGTGGGTATGTCCCATGAACACCGCATCGAATGGCAACGCCGCGAAACGCGACAGATCGGAGTTGGGGTACACATACTCGGTCAACGGTTGCCATGGCGAACCGTGGACCATCAAAACCCGTTTCGTACCGATCACTTCGCTTGCGTACGGCAGCCAACCCTGCATGTGCTGCAGCAACGAGGCCGGTACCAACTCGCGCTGCGCGCCCAACCGGTAAACCTCGTCCTTGACCTCCGGCAACGGCAGCAGCCCGAGCAGCATCGCCTCGTGATTGCCCATCAGACAATCGGCGTGGACATCGCGCAACCGCTGCGCGCAGGCGAGGCCATCCGGAAAGTAGCCGAAGACGTCCCCGAGGCAGACGATCCGATCGCATTGCCTCGTCGCGATCTCTGCCAGACAGGCTTCCAGCATCGGCAGGTTGCCGTGAATGTCAGAGATGATCGCGAGCCGCATGCCCGTCCTCTCGCAATTGTCTTGCCCACTCATCCACGCCCGTTTCGAGCGCGATCACCGGGCGCCATCCAAGCTGCTGCTCAGCGAGGCTCAAGTCGAAACGCGCGCGCAGGCCGTCCTGAGGATCGTCCCGACCGGTGCCGCAAACCTCGGCACGGCCGTTGGACACGACGCGACTTACCAGCATCGCAAGGTCGCGCATCATGATGGGCCTTCCACCCGAAGCATTGAATACGCCGTTCACGTCGCGACGCGACACTGCACGCACGATCAGGTCTGCAAGATCATCGACGTGCAGGAAGTCTTGTTCACGTGTTCCGGTGCCGAAAAAGCCGAGCGTCTGACCCGCGATTGCTCGCTCGATGAAAAGTCGCAAGACAGTGCGGGTGCGCTGGTCGGTGCCGTAGGGAGCGCAAATGCGCAGTATGGCATGCGATGCGACGCGCTCGACAATCTCCTGCTCGGCCCAAACCTTCCCTTCGATGTAGCCGCCGTACGGAGCCAAGTCGTGCCCCTCGCGGACCGGCGCATCCTCCTGCAATGGCCCATAGACTGCCGTCCCGGAACAATAGATCAACCGGACAGCGTGGGTCGCACAGAAGTTGATGACCGTTTCATCGATCGAGCGATTGATCTGCGCTGCATGTTGCGATTCGACCCCGTCAAATGACTTGGGCAGCGCGGCAGCACAGTGCACGAGCGCCGACAACGGCAATAACGCACGCAATTGGTCAATTGCGCTCGTAGCGCTCAAATCAATCGCGACCGACTTCCCTGCCGCTGCAGAGTCCGCGCTCGGCAGACGCAGCACGTCGACAACCTCAAAACCGTGCCGACTCAGTGCCGCCGACGCATGAGCGCCGACCAATCCCGCCGCTCCGGTGACGACAACGCGCTCCATTATGAAACCGCCTTCGCATATTGACCGGTGCCGTGCTCAAGGAACTGTTCGAGCCACGACTCGACGTTCAGCAACGACCAGATCAGCAAGCGCCGGTTCTTTTCGCCCGACAAATGCTCGCCGACCAGCTTGCGTACGCAGTCCGGATCCATGATCTCGTAGATTCTGGCATCGTCGCGGAGCAGCTTGCGCTTCACGAAGTCGATACTCTCACCCTTGAACCAGCTCGCATCCGGCGCGGAAAAGCCTTGCTTGGCCGCCTTGACCACGTCATCCGGAATGTGGCGCTGCATGACGTCGCGCAGGATCTGCTTGCCGTCGTGCGTGCGTTCGAAGTAGATCTGGCTCTTGTTACCCGGATCGTTTTCGTTGAGCTTGACGACATCCGCGAGGTTGTTCAACTTCAAGCGAACGGGACAGCGCATCGCGAAATCGACCAGATCGTTATCGAGGAACGGCACACGCGACTCGAGTCCGTGCGCCATGCTCAGTTTGTCTTCAACCACCAGCAGGCCATGCAGGAATGTCTTCGCCTCGAAATACAGCGAGTGGTTGATGTAATCCTCGGGCGAATAGAGCTGATCGGCGTGATGCTTGAAGACACCCGCGAAGATATCGCGCGTCCAGACATGCTCGACGTCACTCCAAATTGGGGCAAAGACGCCCCGCAACTCGGAGTTCGGAATCAGCCGCTGCCAGAACTCGTAATACTTGTCCACGTAGTGCGAAAAGTCGTCGTTCACGACAGCGCGATAGTACCGCCACGGATAGCCGCCAAACAGCTCGTCGCCGGCCGCGCCCGACAGGACGACCTTGACGAACTTGGACGCCAGCTTCGCCGCGTAGAAATTTGGATAGCTTTGCCCCACACGCGGCTCTTCAAGATGCCACGCAAGGCGCGGCAGCACGCGCTCCATGTCGCCGGCCTTCAGCACCATCTCGTAGTGTTCGGTACGAAAATGGTACGACATGTACTCGGCCTTGCTGCGTTCGTCGAACGCCAACTCGATACCCGACGCAGAATTCAGGTCGAAGCCGCAAGTAAAAGTCTTGATGTAGGGGTACGACTGCGCGGCGATCGCGGTGATCGACCCCGAATCCATCCCACCGCTCAGGTAGCTGCCGAGTTCTACGTCGGTCACCAGTTGACGATTCACCGCCTGGCGAAACAGCCGATCGAGCTCCTCCCGGTATTCCTCGTCCCGCAGCGGCCGGTCCGGTTCGCGAAAGTCAAAGTCCCAGTACTGCGTGAGCCGCAAGGACGGCCGCGCTGCGCCAAGATCGAGCACGCCGTAATGGCCGGCGGGCAAGATACTGATATCCTCGAGCAGCGTGCCGCTCGAAAAAATGTTCTGAAACGTGAAGTACTCGAGCAACGCAGACTTATCGAGCACGCGACGGAACATCGGTTGTGCGAGGATGGCCTTCTGCTCGGATCCGAAGGCAAACGTACCGCCTTGCATAGCATAGTAGAGCGGCTTCACGCCATAGCGGTCGCGGGCCAGCGTAAGCGTTCGGGCATGGCGATCCCACAACGCGAACGCGAACATCCCGTTGAACCGCGCCAGCGCCTTTTCCACTCCCCACGTGACGACCGCAGCCAGCAGGACCTCGGTATCACTGTGCGAGCGAAAGCGGACGCCGTGCTTTTCCAGTTCGGCGCGCAGTTCCCGATAGTTGTACAGCTCGCCGTTGTAGGTCACGACGTACCGCCCGTCCGCCCACACCATCGGCTGATGGCCGCCCGGCGACAGATCGATGATCGCGAGCCGCCGGTGACCCACGCCGACGTTGCCCTCGACCCAATGGCCTTCGCCGTCGGGCCCGCGATGCGCGATGGCGTCCGTCATGCCCTTCAGTACGTCCAGGGACACGGCTTCGCCGTCAAGATGGATCAAGCCTGTAATGCCACACATACTGTCAAGGGAGCGCGCGACGAACGAGCGCGTCTGTGGCGCCGCCGTACCGACTGGCGCGTTGATGGGGAATGCTGTGCCTGCCCCACGACAGGCGCAGCGCGATCAACGACTCAAACCGAGAATCGCGTCGACGACATACTGGTAGTCGTCCGCCGACATCCGGTTGTGCAAGGGAATCGCCATCGTCAGGTCGTTACAGTCGCGCGCTGCCGGGAAGTCCTCCGGACGATAGCCGAAGCGATCGCTGTAGTAGTTCAGCATGTGGACCGCATGCGTGCCAGGGCGCGTGGCAATACCCATCGCTTGCAGACGCTGCATGATCTCGTTGCGCGGCAGCGGTGCGCGCTGCGGATCGACCCAGGTCACATAGGACTGCCAGCCATGGCGTGCGCCGACCGGTGCTTGCGGCAATCGCAACCATTCAATGCCCGACAGCGCCTCGCGGTAAAACTCGGCCCAACGCGCGCGTTCATCGATGAACGCGTCGAGCTTACCGAGCTGCACGACGCCGACGGCGCCTTGCAGGTCAGTCATCCGGTAGTTGTACCCCAACAGATCGAAATCGGGCAGCAACCAGGGCCGCGGACCATGGTGGCGCTGCTCTTCCGAAATGGTCGCGCCATGATTGCGCATCTGGTTCATACGCTCGGCCAGCTCTGCATCCTGCGTCGTCACCATCCCGCCCTCGCCGGTCGTGACCGACTTGCGCGGATGGAACGAGAACACGCCGACCGTGCCCAGACTGCCGGCCGGGCGGCCTGCCCAAGCCGCGCCTGCGGCACAGGCGGCATCTTCCACGATGGCCACCGAATCGGGCAGGACGGCTCGCAAAGCGTCGATATCGGCGCACAGCCCGAACAGATGGACGGCGATCACCGCACGCGTGCGCGGCGTCACTTTTGCCGCAACCGCCGGAATGTCGAGATTGAAGTTCTCGCGACTCACGTCGACAAATACCGGCGTGGCGCCGCAATACAGGACCGCATTGGCGGTAGCGACCCAGGTGAACGCGGGAACGATCACTTCGTCGCCCGGGCCGATACCGAGCCCTGCCAGCGCAAGATGCAAGCCCGTCGTGCACGACGTGACAGCGAGCGCGTGCGCCACTTGATGACGCTCGGCGAACATTTTCTCGAATGCCGCAACTTTCGGCCCTTGCGTGAGCCAGCCGCTCATCAACGGCTCACGAACGGCCTGCCACTCTTCCTCGCCCGTGCTCGGCAGCGAGATCGCAATGTTGCGCACCGGTTTGCCGACGCTCACTCGTCGCCCCCGTTTTGCTTGCGCCACTCGATCAGCTTCTGCAAGCCTTCACGCAGGTCATACTTGAACGTGAAATCCAGATCGCGTGCTGCCTTCTTCGGACAGCCGATCCGGTTCTGCACGAGGCGGCGCGCGTCGTCCTCGCTATACGGGCGATACTGGACCTTGAGCGGCGATTCGCGCAACTCGAGGATCGTGTCGCACAGTTCCTTGATCGACGTTTGGACGCCGGTGCCGACGTTGTAGAACTCGTCGGTCACGTCGGCCTCCAGCGCCAGCACGTTGCAGCGCGCGACGTCTTCGACGTAGATGAAGTCGTAAGCCTGCGTGCCGTCGCCATTGATGACCGGCGACTCGTTGGCGTCGATCTTGTTCAGCATGATCGGAATCACGCCGGTGTAGGCTGCCGTCTGGTCCTGATGCGGGCCATAGACGTTCATGTACCGCATACCGACGTAGCTCAGGCCGTAACGATCGTGGAACGCATGGCACATCGCTTCGCCTGCGATCTTGCTCGCGCCATAGAAATTCCGGTTGTTGAACGGGTGTTCCTCGGTCATCGGCACTTCGACTGCATCACCGTAGACCGACGCCGACGACGAATACACGAGACGCTTGATGTTGTTCTTCACGCACGCTTCGAGCACGTTGAACGTGCCCTCGATGTTCACGTGGAACGCCGTGCGCGGGAAATCCTTGCAGTGGAGTAGCCACATGGCTGCGAGGTGAATCACACCGTCCATGCCCTGCATCGCATCGTTCAGCAAATCCACATCGCGGATATCGCCGCCGTTCGGGTACAGGCGACAGCGGGGATCCTTCAGGTACTCGGCAATATTGCTCTGTTTGCCGCGCGCGAAGTTGTCGTAAATCACGACCTCGGCGACATCGTGCTTCAGCAGTTCGGCAACGACAAAGCTGCCGATGAACCCGGCGCCGCCGACCACGAGAATTTTTGACCCTGCGAGCTTCATGAGGTACGCGCCCTGGCATTTTCAAGATGAAACCGCGATTTTAGCAGAGTTGGCCTTGGCGCCGAACAGCTAATCCGCCTGCGGCCGAGAATCCGTCCCTATATCTAACCACGGCCGTAGAGCCTGCAGCGCGGTTCCAACGGGGTCCGGGTCTCCTTACTGATTCCAGCATTTCACGCTCCCGTTCAGACGCGGCTGGCCCGGTCGACGCCTGCGACGCTCGCTGGCATGTCGTGCATCAAGCGCTTAGAATGCGGCCTTGGCTCAGCCTTTATTTCCCAGGATCTCGGTAAAACATGCTTCGCGGCACAAAAGTAGTGCTTACGGAAATCCGTCCCGACGACAAGGACGCACTGTTCCGCTGGATCAACGATTCCGAAACGGTGCGCCTCAACGCACCGTACCGTCCGGTCGACTGGACAAGTCACATCGCTTGGTGCGATGGATTAGGCTCCAGCACCTCCCGAGTGATATTCGCCGTTCGCGAACAAGAAACCTCAGAAATCATCGGCACGGTCCAACTTATCGACATTCATCCTGTCCATCGGTCAGCCGAGCTGGTAATCCGGATCGGCGACGAAAGCAATCGTGGCAAGGGCCTCGGCACAGAGGCCGTGAGACTTGCAATCGCCTTTGCTTTCGGGGATCTGAACCTGGTTCGTGTATGGCTGCGCGTTTTTTCGAACAACGGTCGCGCCATCAAGGCCTACCAGAATGCCGGCATGAGCCAGGAAGGTACGTTGAGAAAGGCAGCGTATATCAACGGGGAATGGCTCGACCAAACCATTCTGGCTGTCGTTCGCTAATTCGCCCGGTGGGCCCGGATTGTTTGATTTGGGACTGACGCGGCTATGCGGCATCGAGGACGGCATTCGCCACGCGTGAGGCACGAACCTGTGAGTCCGCGGCACGCGGGGCTGCCCGTAAGCCAGGACTCTTATCGCTTGCGGGCGATGATCGAATAACCGGCCAACTCTTCGTGGTCGGCCCGCTCGATTTCGAGATTAGCATCCGAACACCAGCGCTCAATTTCGTCGAACGTGTGACGGTGCGCGTTCTTGGGTGCGTACCAGTCGAAGTTCACGTGTTGCATCTCGTCGAAGGACCACTCCGGGCGGTAGTACGCCTTGAAGATGTGCCAGTAGAAGAGGCGCTGAAGATTGATCTTGCCGGCCGGGATGCCCAGCACCTCGATCGGCTCGGTAATATCGACTTCAACATTGAGCTCGCCGAGCTGAATGCCGAGCTTCGTGAGTGGGACGAGTGCATCCCAGGCATCGTTGGGCGAGAGCCCCGAGATTTGTTCGCGGATGTAGTCGTCCGTGAATTCGCGAATCGGACCCTTCTTGCGATAGATATACGCGAGCAGCCGTCCGCCCGACTTCAAATGTCGGGCGACGCGCTTGAACGCATGCTCGGTGTTGTCGGTATGGTGAAGGACGCCCTCCGCCAGGATGACATCAAAGTGTTCCTCAGGCAGGTCAAGGTTCGTCATGTCGCCTTGCACGAACGTTCCCTTGAGTCCGCGTTCGGCAAAGCGTTGTTCGGCGACCTTGTACGCGTCGGAAATGTCCACCCCGCAATAGTCGGCTGAAGTCAGCCGCGACCCGAGAAGTTCAAGCGCCGTATAGCCAGCACCGCAACCAACGTCGAGGATCTTGGGGGTAGTCCCGTAATCAGACCACCACGCTGCTCCTTCGACATCGCCATAGTGGCGCAGGTAAAAGTCCTTCATCGCCACCCGCATTGCCTCGGACTCGTAAGTCTCCCGCTTGCCCCATTTGTAGCCAAAAACCTGGGATGTTTGACTTTGATCTTCAGAAATCATACTGATGAACTCCAAATTGCTGTTGTCGATTGCCGGGGGGATTCTAGCCTCCCAGTCTATCCACCAAACGCCAACGTCTGTTGGGCCTACCCCAACAACGCCGCCGCTGCAGTCCTGACGAAACCGTGATCCCGATACCCCTTGGCAAACATCTGCCAAGTCCGTTTCCATAGGCCTTGAAATTCGAGTTCGGCGAAATTGTCGAGCACCACCCTCGCCTGCGGAGCGAGCCCTCCGCTAAAGCGGGCAGACATCGCACGCGCCTGCGCATACCGACGCCTCACTCTCTCCCGCGCTCTGGCGTGCGTCGCCCACCGTCGCATCGACCACGCACCGCCCGCGCCGACTACATTGGCAGCATGCTGTCGATAAAGAACAGTCGCCTCGTCGACAAACACGACCGATCCAAAGCAGGCAGCGACCAGTACAAACCACCAATCATGAAGCGGTGCTTCTGCCGGCACCGGCAACGCCATATCGACCAGTGCCCGATTGCAAAGCATCGTGCAGCCCGTTGCGATATTGCGCACCAGCAGTCTTTCCAGCTTCGCGCCAGCGACGGGATCGAGCCTCATGTGCCTGACAAACGACGGAGCAATCTCGTTGAGCGCATCGTCCACCACTCGCAGATCGGTGTGGACCACTACCGGCACGCCAGCACCAAGCTGCCGTTCGCTATCGACCATCCGGTCCATCGCGAGCTCGAGCTTTTGCGGCAGCCAGACGTCGTCCTGATCGGCAAACGCGACATACGCCGCACCGCACACGCTCGCCGCCGCGGTAAAATTGCCGGCGGCGCCAAGACGCCCTTTGCCGTCCTTCACGACTTCTACCTTGCCGGGAAAGCGCCGAGCGAATGCCTCCACGATTGCACACGTACCGTCCGAGGAACCATCATCCCGCGCCACGAGCCGCCAATCCGCATAGGTCTGCGTCGCTATCGACTCCAGCATGGCGGCCAAGTACCGCTCGCCATTCCACGTGGCGAGCGCGATATCGATGGTTGCGCGCGTCACGATACGCTCTCCTGCCCCTCCAATGCCTTACGTCGATGTGTGCGTACGACATCGGCCAGCAAGTCCGCATAACGCTTGCCCTGCTCCTGGCGCTCATAGGCACTGATCCGGGTCGCACGTCGCGCCAGGGGATCCAAGGCCCCTTCCCTCACAAGACTTCTCAACACCACGCCGATCGCACCGGGATCATCGGGTGCAACGACCCACCCTGCTCCCGTATCACGAACGATGGCCTCCGCTTCCGTCCCGGCAGTCAACGCCAGAATCGGCTTGCCCGCGCCCAAATATTCGAACAGCTTCCCCGTCGCAATACTGCGCTGCCCGACAGCAGTCACGAGCAGCAACACGTCGGCATGACGCTGCAGCGCAAGCGATTCATCTCGCGACACCAGGCCATGCATCAAAACAACCCCTTGGTCGACAAACGGCTGCAGCGACTTCACTTCCTGCTTTGTGTACTCACCGAAAAAATGGAAGAGAAGCCGGCGATCGCCACCCTCGGCGCCAAGCCCGCGTAGCGCTTCAAGCATCGCGTCGATATGCGTGCCTGCACGCGACCGTCCCAAACGACCGGTGTGGACGACGTTGATGCGGTCATGCCTGAAGGCGGCCGGACGCGGCATCGTCTTGCCGCGAAGTTCGTCGGGATCGAAACCATTGGCAATGGTTTCCACCCGAGCGGCCTGGCGCTCCCGATAGTAGTTCGAGATCGGTTCAGAAACCGTCACAACCGCCGCCGCATTTTCGATGATCTGTTCGTCGAGACTTTGAACAAAACGCCCGATACGGGGCAGCTTCAACAAATTCGGATCGAGCGGCTCGAAGACCAAGCCATCACGAAAGTCGACAACCAACGGAATGCCGAAGCGCCGGCTGATAGTCAGCGCAACCTCAATCGTTTCCGTTGGCGGATACGTCGCAACGATGACATCGGGTCGCTGCGCACGCACAAGGCGTTCAGCATTGCGAATGGCATTTCGCCGCCACAGCGTGTAGCGGAAGCCCGTCGCGCCGAAGTATCGCGTGGCCCGCTGCAGGACTCGGTAGAACAGAAAAACCGGCAGCGGCATGCCGTGTCGAGTGATATCGAACGCGCGCACGACGCCATCCGAGCGTTCGGACTCGGCCACTCCAAATTTGCCCCGATGCGTGAGCAAAGTAACGTCCACGCCATATCGAGGCAGGTATTTCTTCAGCGCCGCAATACGCTGCACGCCGCCGTTGTTTTCCGGGAAATAGTGGTAGGCAATGAGCAGCGCATTGATCCTGCCCCCGGCCGAGCCCGCGTCGTTGCCCACTCGCAGTGCCGTCTCAGATTCGTCTTTCATAGGACGCATCAAACCCTGACGTCAAAGCGTTGCAACCAATCGCCGAAGCTGACAAGCCGCCAGGCCGTGAAGCTGAACGGCGTCTGCCCGGCGATCATGCTCTCGAGCAACGACCGCGCGGCGGACGTAATGATCCCGCCGGACACGTCGATCGCGGTTTCCATGGCTCGACGGAACTGGTCCGGCGCCTGCTCTCGCAGCCAGACTTCCTCGGGCGTGACGAAGCCCATCTTGTCCATCCGCATGCGCACGCTTTCGGGCAGGATTCCTTGCATGGCTTCGCGCATGACTCGCTTGGTGACGCCGCGCGACAGCTTGTACTCGTCGGGCAGTCCCAACGCGAATTCCACAAACCGATAGTCGAGAAACGGCAGCCGCGCCTCGACGCCATGCGCCATGGAATTGCGATCTTCCCAGTGCAGGAGCATGGGCAGATTAGAGCGCACAAGTTGCTCGATCGACATCGCGCGCACCGATTCGTGCGCACGTCCATCCCCGAACGGATTGCCCGGGACGGCGCCAAGCCGATCCATGGACAGCCACGACGGTACATTGTGAATCGCACCCGACGTGCGCCGGGCCAGATCCCTTACCGACCGCGGCAGAATCGACTTGCCGATCTGCTTCGCCGCAAAGATGCCGTTGTACCCGTGGTGCGGTCCCGCGGCACGCACTTCTCGAATGAGCTCGAGCCACCGAGTGGACCGGAACAGCGACGCGAAACGCGGCGCAAAGAAGCTGTGGTAGCCGGCGAGCTGTTCATCGGCGCCCTGGCCGTCGAGCATCACCTTGATGCCTTGTTCGCGGGCCAGACCGAAGACGTTCCACTGAGCAAAGATACTCGTCGAGCCGAACGGCTCGTCCTGATGCCAGGTGATCGCCGAGAGCGCGGAAAACAAGTCCTCGAGAGCGGGATAGGTCCGATGGGACAGCACCCCCGTTTCAGCTACGACCGTGTCGATATGCCGGCTCTCGTCGTATTTGCCGATCGTCGAGCAGGCCGAAAACGTGTGCTGCTGATACGCCGCACCGTCCCGCTCCAATTGACGCTTCATCAAGCAGACGATCGAAGACGAGTCCAGGCCGCCCGACAAGCAGGATCCGACGGGCACGTCAGCACGCAGCCGCAAACGTACGGAATCCTCGAGCAGCCCGCGAAGACGATCCGACGCATGCGCAAAGTCGCCGTCGAAGGGCGCCGCGCTCAAGCGATACCATTGCGTCAGCGCAATCATCCGCTCGGACGTGGCCGAACCATTGGATTCGCGCGCGGCTTGTGCCAGGTCCAGCAAAGCGTAGTGCCCCGGGAGCACCTGATAGACGCCATCGAACAGCGTCTCGTGCGTGTGATCGGTGACGCCCCAATTCAGATAGTCATAAGCGCGCTGCCCATTCACGCGCGCGGACCAGCCGGGCAAATCGACGAACTGCTTGATCTCGGAGCCGAACGCGAACATGCCGTCGGCCCTGCGCCAGTAATAAAGCGGCTTGACGCCGAAACGGTCACGGGCGAGAAACAGCGTTCGATCGCGCCGGTCGTAGAGCGCGAACGCCCACATGCCGTTGAAGCGCTCGAGGCATTCGCGGCCCCAAAAGTCGTACGCCGCAAGGATCACTTCCGTATCGGAATGCGAAACGAACCGATACCCTTCCCTTTCCAGCTCCGCTCGCAACTCGATGTGGTTGTAGATCTCGCCGTTGTAGGTAATGACGTATCGCTCGGCGAACTCCATCGGCTGATGCCCGGCGGCCGACAGGTCGACAATCGACAGCCGCCGATGACCCAACGCCACCATCTCATCGCAGTAGACGCCTTCTCCGTCCGGCCCGCGATGGGCGATGCGGTCCATCATCTTCGTGATAAATGCACGCCTTACGTCAAGCGTTGCACCGACCAGGCCTGCAATTCCACACATATATGTCGTTATCCAGGTCGAGCAGATGTCACATCGAAGCGGGGACCGCGGTCCGCGAAGGGACACTCTTCAACGGCGAGGCCGGTTGATATTCGGGCACCCAGCGGCGCAAATCGCGTCGCACTTCGTCGTCGGTCGGCACGCGGCGCTGCATCAGCCAAGGCAGCAATTCTTCGAGCAGGTGATCCGACACTTCGCGCGCTTGCGCGATCCGCAGTTTGGGATGGGGCGTGCGTGTCGTCGTTTCGTCGTCGGCGAGCAATTCTTCGTAGAGCTTCTCGCCCGGTCGCAATTCCGTAAACTCGATCCGGATCTGATCCTCGTTCAAGCCGCACAGCCGAATCAAATCGCGTGCCAAATCGACGATCTTGACCGGCTCTCCCATGTCGAGAATAAAGATTTCTCCGCCGCGCCCCATGCTCGACGCCTGCAGCACCAGCTGCGATGCTTCGGGAATCGTCATGAAAAAACGGGTGATCTCGGGGTGCGTCACCGTCACCGGGCCCCCCTTCGCAATCTGCTGCTGGAACTTCGGGATCACACTTCCCGCGCTGCCGAGCACATTGCCGAAGCGCACGGTCTCGAACTGCGTGCGCTCACTCGTCTGCTGCAGCGATTGGCACACCATCTCGGCCAACCGCTTGCTCGCCCCCATGACGTTGGTCGGGTTCACGGCCTTATCGGTCGAAATCAGCACGAAGTGCCGCACTCCATAGCGGATCGCCGCGCGGGCAACCCGATAGGTGCCGAGCACGTTGTTGCGCGCAGCTTGCCACGCATTGAGCTGCTCCATGAGCGGAACGTGCTTGTAGGCGGCGGCGTGAAACACGATATGCGGCGTGTAGCGCGAGAACACCT
Source organism: Trinickia mobilis (assembly GCF_017315705.1). GTDB lineage: Bacteria > Pseudomonadota > Gammaproteobacteria > Burkholderiales > Burkholderiaceae > Trinickia_A > Trinickia_A mobilis. The sequence continues at coordinate 193,302 of NZ_JAFLRF010000012.1, forward strand.
GATCGAGCAGCAAGGAGTCTTTAGCGTCGCCGATCACGGGCACCACCGACACTTCGGGATGGCGCTCGTGCAACTCCTCGGTAAGCCGGTAAATGGCGTACTCGGACACGTCGAGCGCCACCAGTTGCGCCGGCGCGAAACGCAAGATCTGACGGCAGAGCTCCGAGCCGATCGAACCGCCTGCGCCCGTCACCATCACGACGCGGCCACGCAGAAGCGCGTCGACGTGCGGAGTATCGATCTTGACTGGATCGCGGCCGAGCAAATCTTCGACATCGATCTGCCGAACCTGCGAAAGGAACGCCTGACCTTGAGCCAGCGCCGTCAGGGCAGGCAGAACCATCGCCTTGACACCGGCACGCACGCACAACGTGGCCGCGCGGCGTTGTTGCTCGACCGACGCGGCAGGCATGGCGATGATCGCGTACTCGGTCTTGAGCGACGCGGCCAATTCCGGCAATTGGCTGATGGTGCCCCACACCTTGTGACCGTAAATCTCGCGACCTTGCTTGGCAGGATCATCATCCAACAGGCCGACGAGGCGCCATTCGCCCGAACGCGACAGTTCCCGGGCAAGCGTCGCGCCTGCATGTCCGGCACCGAGAACGATGACCGGCTTGCCCTGGCCGACGAGGCCGCCGTACCGATAGAACTCCTTGGCCGACCGGTAAAGCGCGCGCGTGCCTCCCATCATGAGGAACAGCATGAACGGCGAAACCAGCAAGACCGAGCGCGGCACAATCGGCGAGGGCTGGACCAGCACTGCAAGGACCGTGACGAGCACCGCGCCCGACATGATCGCCTTGGAAATACGCATGAGGTCAGGCAGGCTCGCAAACACCCACATGCCGCGATAGAGGCCGAAGATGCGAAACATAAGCGCATAAATCGGCAGAACCCAAAGCAGCGCCCTTAACGCGCCACCCCAGAATTCCATCGGCACGGCTGCATTGAAGCGAATCACATAGGCAATCAGCCACGCAGCCGTAACCGCGCAAATATCGAACAGGAAAGCACTGAGGGAGAGCCACGAGGCTTTATTGCGAAGCATCAGCATCAACCTCGGTTTGTCTCGAAAGAGTTGTTTGAAAAAAGCGCCACCGTCGATCGATTCCGGCACCAACCAGCATAAGCACGACAGCCCATGCCGCAACGGCGCTCCACTGAACAGCAACAGGCCGACTACGTGCCCAAACCGCAATTATGATGCCGGCCAGCATAACTGCATACTAAAATAGTGCCGTACCAGCATGGCCTACGCCAAGGCGCACCATGCGCCGATAATAGTGTTCGCGGTGGGCTTGCCAAAACTTTTCGCCGCGAAGCAGGCGTTTGGCCAACGTGACAGAGGCGTCGCCAATGAAAGGGGCGAATACCATAGCGGGATACCAGATGGGCCAGGCGTGGCTACGCCACCCCCAGTAACCGAACGCGCCCACCAGAAAGCCGATTGAAATGGATCCGGCGTCGCCGAGAAAGACCTTGGCGGTGGCGAGCCGCCACGCGAGCCCGGTCTTCAGCAAAAGGCCCACGATCGCGGCACAGACCAAGGCCGCGCCCAAGGCGAAAAGCCCGGCGACATATGGCGAAGTATGCGCGTGAATCTGCATGGGTTGCGCGGAAATCCCGTTCCTAGTGGACCGACCGATACCAGCGAGCTGTCGCCGCCAGTCCGTCGTCCGTCGAGTACGGAGGCCGCCAGTCAAGCGTCGTGCCAAGACGTGATGCGTCCACTCTCAAATTGCCCGTCAGGCGCTCGACCTGCGCAGAACGACCGAGCAGTCGTCCGGCCAGGCGCAGCAAACGAGGCGACACCGGCAGCAGACGAGCACGCTTGTGAAGGTGCCGTCCGATGCGCTCGAGCAGTTCGGCAATCGTCAAAGCGTCATCATCGGCGATATGGAAGCATCCGTTCGCCGCTCGCGGGTCCGTCGCGCAACGCATCAGCCCATCGGCCAGATTGCCCACGTAAACAAGGCTGCGACGTGCACCGATCGCACCCAATGGCAGCGGCACGCCCCGCCACACTGCATTCACCAAGCTCAGGAAGTTGGCGCGCACTTCTGGTCCGTAGACAAGCGGGGGACGCACGATGACGACGTCCAGGCCGGACTCCTCACCGAAACGGCGCAGCGCTTCCTCGGCTGCCAGCTTGGAGCGGCCATACGCGTCCTCCGGTGCTGCAGGGTCCGTTTCGCGCAATGGCCGTCCCGAGTCGTTCTCGGCCACCGCCTTGATGCTGCTCACGTACACGAAACGCCTGACGCCGCGCCGGCGAGCCGCCTCGGCCACGCGCAACGTGCCGTCCACGTTGGCCGAGCGAAAAGCCGCCTCCGGATCGGGCGCTTCGTCCTTCATCACATGCACGCGCGCCGCAAGGTGGATCACGCAATCGGCCTCCGTCCCGTCCGGCCAGGCCTGCACCAGCCCGTCGAAATCCTTGCCCGAATGGACCCACTCCGACACGCCTGCAATGCAGCCGCCCGAACGCCGCACCAGCCCCGTCACCGAGTGGCCGTTCTCGAGCAACACTCGGCACAGTGCATGTCCGACAAATCCGTTGGCGCCCGTGACGACGATACGGCTCATAACCACTTCCAGCCGAACCGGTTGAAAAAGCGAAACGCCGAAGCCACGAACATCTTGATATGCGCCCTGCCTTTCTTTGCCGCCCCACCCCCATGATGGATCACGCGCACGGTCGGCACATACGCGATACGCGCCACTTCGTGGGTTCGCAGGCTCAAATCGTAGTCTTCGAAATACAGAAAATAGCGCGAATCGAAACCGTCGAGCTTTTTCAACACGTCCGTTCTGAACAGCATGAAACAGCCGCTGACGATAGGCGGGTCCCACACAATATCGCGCTCGTTAATCACGTTACGCATTTCGTAACGAGCGAGGCGATATTCGAATAATTTTCGAAGATTGCCAGGCAAAAATCCGCGGACAAACAAGTCCAGCAGCGTCGGATAGCGGCGGCACAGGTACTGGATACGACCGTCATCACCTCCGATGTGTGGCGTCAGCAAGCCCGCATCCGGGTGGCGGTCGATGAAGTCGAAGGCGCGAGCCAGCGACTCGCCATCGAGGTCGATGTCGGGATTCAATACCAGATGGTATCGACTGTCGGCCTGCGAGATGGCGATATTGTGGCCTCTCCCGTAACCGACATTGCCGTGTCCGCTTAGCCTGACGCAGGCAATGTCGTGACGGCGCAGCAACTCGACGCTCGTCGACAGATCCGGCATCCCGCCGTTGTCCACGAGGTAGACGCGCGCCGTCAATTCGCTTCGCCGCGCACGCGCCGTCGTGATCGCAACCTGCAAGCTCGAAAGCGTGCGCCGAAGCTCTTCGATGTCCGGCCGGTAGACCACGATGGACACGGAGAGATCTTCGAACGTGGGCTGCGACATGCTTTGAACGGTCTTTGGAAAGAGTTGGAAGCCTCCGGCCAGCATGGCTGGCCGGAGCGTAGCCCGCTTGAACCCGGTTAAACGAGCTGAGCGAGAATCTTCTCCGCCGCTCGCCCATCGCCATACACGGCAGGGCGGCCTGCCGGCATCGCAGCCTCATGCACGGCGGCCAGCAGCTTGTCCTTGTCGGCGCCGACCAGCACGTTCCAGCCCGAGCTGACGGTTTCCACCCATTCGGTCTCGTCGCGCATGGTCACGCAAGGAACGCCGTAAAAGAAGGCTTCCTTCTGAACACCGCCGGAATCGGTCAGGATCACCTTGGCCGACTGCTCGAGCCGAACCATGTCGAGGAACGAGAGCGGCTCGACGACTTGCACGTCGCCCAGAAGGTCAAGCAACCCTTGATTGGCGACGATCTGCCGGGTGCGCGGGTGCAGCGGCAGCACCACCGGAATATCTTTCGCGAGCTCGCCCAGCGCCGCCGCGATGCTGCGCATGCGCTTAGGATCGTCGGTGTTCTCTGCTCGATGGCAGGTGGCCAGCACGTAGCGGCCGTCGGTCACGCCCAGCTGAGCCGCGATCTTGCTTTGCTCGACCGCCACTTTTGCGTAATGGAGCGAGACGTCGTACATCACGTCGCCGACGTTGCTGACGCCGTTCACGATGCCCTCGTTCGCGAGGTTCCGAACCGCCGTTTCGGTCGGGCAGAACAACAGGCTCGAGACCCGATCCGCAACGATACGGTTCACTTCCTCGGGCATGCGCATGTTGAACGAGCGCAGGCCCGCTTCCACGTGCGCGACCGGAATATGCAATTTGACGGCCGCCAACGCCCCTGCGAGGGTGGAATTGGTATCGCCGTAAATCAGCACGACATCCGGACGGTCCGACAGCATCACACGCTCGATTCCCTCGAGCATGCGCCCCGTCATGACCCCGTGCGTGCCGCCCGAAATCTCGAGGTTGTGCGCCGGCTCGGGAATGCCGAGTTCGTCGAAGAACACCTGCGACATGTTGTTGTCGTAGTGCTGCCCCGTGTGCACCATGATTTCGGTCAGCTTGGACGCGTAGCCCTCTGCGAGCGCGCGCGACACCGCCGCAGCCTTGATGAACTGCGGACGCGCGCCGACGACGGTCAGGATTTTCTTCACTTGCCGACCACCGATTTGACGGCCGCGACGATCTTGTCCTGCGTCGCTTCGTCGAGGAACGGATGCATCGGCAGGCTCATGACGCGACGTCCGGCCGCGACCGAGTGAGGAAACGCCTCGACAGGCAGCCCGAGATCCGCGAAGGCCGGCTGCAGGTGCAGCGGGATCGGATAGTGAACCGCGGTCGGCACGCCGAGTTCCTTCAGGTGCGCCTGCACCGCGTCGCGCTTGTCGACCTCGATCGTGTATTGCGCATACACGCTCGTGTTGCCGGGTTGAATCTCGGGCGTGCGCACCACGTCCTTCAGCAATTCGTTGTAGCGCGCGCCGATGCGCTCGCGTGCGGCTACCTCGTCCGGGAACGTGTCGAACTTGCCCAGAAGAACTGCCGCTTGCAACGTATCGAGACGGCCGTTCACGCCGATGATCGGATGATGATAGCGGCGATCCTGTCCGTGAACGCGGATCTGCCGCATCTTCGCCGCAAGCTCGTCGTCGTTCGTGAAGCATGCGCCACCGTCGCCGTAGCAGCCGAGCGGCTTCGACGGGAAGAAGCTCGTGCAGCCGATCTCCGACAAGCCAGCCGAACGGCGTCCGCGATAGCCGGCACCGAAGCTCTGCGCAGCGTCTTCGATCACGGGAATGCCATGACGGCCGGCAATCTCGTTGATGCGGTCCATATCGGCGCATTGGCCATACAGGCTGACCGGCATGATCGCCTTCGTGCGCGGCGTGATCGCCTGCTCGATCAATGCGGGATCGATATTCCACGTGACCGGGTCGATATCGACGAAAACCGGCTTCGCGCCAAGAAGGGCAATCATCTCGCCGGTCGCGATGAACGTGAACGGGGTCGTGATGACTTCATCGCCGGCCTTGACGCCGAGCGCCATCAACGCAATCAAGAGCGCCTTTGTGCCGTCGGCCACGCCGATGCAGTGCTTCACGCCGACATAGGCCGCAAGCTTCTGCTCGAGTTCGGCAACCTCCGGGCCCATGATGAACTGGCCATGCGCCAGGACGGCCGCCATGCGCGCGTCAATTTTTGATTTCAGTTGCGCGTACTGCGTCTTCAGATCGATGAATTCCATGTCGTGTCCGTGCGAATGACAGTCAGAGGGGGGCGCACTCGGCCTCGGTGATTCGGTAGCGGCTTGCGCATGCCGGGCACGTGTGCTCGCCTGCCGCGGCCGGCAGGCGTTCGCCGCAGCGGCACATCCATCCGATCCGGCGCGCGGGCGTGCCGACCATTAAGGAATACGGCGCCACGTCCCGGGTCACGACGGCGCCGGCGCCGATGAACGCGTGCTCGCCGATCTCATGGCCGCACACCACGGTGGCGTTGGCGCCGATGGTCGCGCCGCGGCGCACGAGCGTGCGGCGGTACTCGTTCTTGCGATTGACCGCGCTGCGCGGGTTCATCACGTTCGTGAACACCATCGACGGACCGCAAAATACGTCGTCTTCCAGCGTCACCGCGTCGTAAATCGAGACGTTGTTTTGCACCTTGACGTTGTCGCCGATCACGACGTCGTTTGCGACAAACACGTTCTGGCCGAAAGAGCAGCCGCGGCCGATCTTGGCGCCGCCGGAGACATGCACCCAGTGCCAAATCCGGGTGCCTTCCCCGATCTGAGCGCCTTCGTCAACGATCGCGCTCGGGTGTGCTGTAAAACTCATGGGCAGGTCCGCCGATCAATAGTCGAGAGGGAGCGACACGCGGGAACCATCGCGAGCCGACCGATAAGCGGCGATCAGCGTCTCAAGCGACTTCAGGCCTTCGCGACCGTCCGTCTCCGGGGTCGCCTCGCCGCGAAACACCTTGATCACGTTGTCGTAGTAGAGCGGATGACCGAAGCCGTAGACGGACGTGGTCTCGTAGCTAGCCTGCTTGACGTGTTCGTCTTCGGGGCGCTTGTCCGCGAATTCCCAGTGCTGGATGTCGTTGACAGCCACGCCGCCCACGCGCACGGTGCCGCGCTCGCCGAGAATCGTGATCGAACCTTCGAGGTTCTTCGGATAGGTCAACATCGTGACGTTCATCGAGCCGATCGCACCAGAGCGCCACTTCACCGCGATCACACCGGTGTCTTCGACTTCGATGTCCCGCTCGAGCGTACTCGTTATCGCCTGCACGCTTTCGATCGGCCCGATCAGCCAGTCGAGCAAATCGACATAATGGCTCGCCTGGTTCATGAACGCGCCGCCGTCGAACTCCCACGTGCCGCGCCATGCGGCGGAGTCGTAATAGCTCTGCGGCCGGGTCCAGAACACGTTCACGTTGACCATGTAGATGCGGCCGAATCGCTTCTCGGTCACCGCCTTCTTCAGCAACTGCAGCGTCGCATTGCGGCGGTTCTGCTTGACCACGAACAAGTATTTCCCGGCGCGGTCGCCTGCCTTGACCATCTCCACGCCATCGCTCCAGCGGGTGGCCATGGGCTTCTCAGTCATGACATTGAAACCGGCCTCGAAACACTCGATGGCCTGCCGCGGATGCAGCCCGGAAGGCGTGGTAAGCACGATGCAATCGGCTTGCGTGTTGTGCAGCAGCGCGCCGAGCGACGCATGGCCGCGCGCGCCGGTCTTCTCCTCTGCCGCCTTCAGCGCAGCCGGATCGACATCGCACACGTCGACGATTTCGGCCCGGTCGGCATGACGGGCAATTGCATCCATGTGGTTCTGGGCGATGCGGCCACAACCGACGATTGCAAAGCGGACTTTCCGGCCGGTGATGATGGGATGTTGAATCTGCATAATGATCAAGCACGCACGATGTTGGCGGAACGATCCTGATACTTGCCGCGGCTGTCCACGATCAGCTTCGCGTGCTTCTTGATGAGTTCATAGTCGAACCGCTCATGGTCCGTCGCGAGCAGCACGCAATCGAACGAGGCAATCGACTCCGGCGTAAGCGAGACGCTCGACAGATCGAAGCTGTGTTCGCGCATCTTCGGGAACACCGGGATATGCGGATCGCTGTACTGAACCGCGGCGCCGAGGTCGCGCAGCTTTTCCATGAGGATGACGGACGGCGATTCGCGCATGTCGTCGACGTTCTTCTTGTAGGCGATGCCGAGCACGAGAACCTTGCTGCCGTTGATCGAGCGCTTCGCGTCGTTCAACGCGCCGGCAACCTTGCCGACGACCCACTCCGGCATGCTGCTGTTGACTTCACCGGCCAACTCGATGAAGCGCGTGTGAACACCGTATTCGCGCGCCTTCCAGGTCAGGTAGAACGGATCGATCGGAATGCAGTGCCCGCCGAGGCCCGGCCCCGGATAGTACGGAACGAAGCCGAACGGCTTGGTCGCCGCGGCGCGGATCACCTCGAAAATATCGATATTCATCTTTTCGGCGACGATCTTGAGCTCGTTGACGAGACCGATATTGACCGCGCGGTGAATGTTCTCGAGCAGCTTGGTCATTTCCGCGGCGCGGGTCGAGGTGACCGGCACGACGCGATCGATCACGGCGCCGTACAGCGCAGCACCGACTTCCTGACACGCCGGCGTGTCGCCGCCGACCACCTTCGGAATCGTGCGCGTCGTGAAGTTCGGATTGCCCGGATCTTCGCGCTCTGGCGAAAAGACGAGGAAGATATCCTTGCCGACGGTAAAACCGCGCGATTCGATGCGCGGCTTCAACTCTTCATCCGTGGTGCCCGGATAAGTCGTGCTTTCGAGCGAGACGACCTGACCGGCGCGCAGGTAGGGCACGAGACTGTCGGTGGTGTCGAGAACGAACGACAAATCCGGCTCGCGGTATTTATTGAGGGGGGTCGGAACGCACAAAATGAGCGTGTCGGCTTCCGACGCGCGCGAGAAATCGGTCGTTGCTTCGAAATTGCGCTCGAGTGCCTCTTTCACGGCACCCGACGAAATGTGCTCGATATAGGAGCGCCCGGCGTTCAGCGCTTCGACTTTACTGGCATCGATATCGAAGCCCAGCACATGAAAACCGACCTCCGAGAAGCGCAGCATCAGAGGCAAACCAACATACCCAAGCCCTACGATACCAATCTTGGCGGATCGGTTTTGAATACGATCCAACAGGTCCTGTTTCATGCGAAAAGTTTCCTTTAATGCCCGTGTGGGACGAACGAGGAGTATTGCGCCAGCCGGAGCACGTATGTATCCAAGCTTCAGCGGGGGCCTGCCGTTGCAAACACAAAGCAGTGCCAAAGCCGACAATTGTAACAGCCCGCCTAAAGGCGGCTCAAGATGGCATCGGAATTGTGAAACAAATCACCAATTGTCACAAATTCGACATGCACAGCGACAGGGCGTCGCGCCAGTCCGGCGGATGAGCGGAGAATACCGACGTCAGTTTCGCGTTGGACAGCCGCGAATTGCGGGGACGTCTGGCGGGCGTAGGATAGTCGTCGGTTGAAATCGGCTTCACGGCCGGCCGCGCCTCGGCTTGCATCGAGGCAAAGATCGCCTCGGCGAAACCCGCCCATGACGTCGACCCGCCGGCCGTCAAGTGATAGACGCCGGCGTGCTGCGCCCACCAATGCGCATCGTCGAAATGCTCGAACAGCACCTGGGTTGCGATTTGCGCACTCATTGCGGCGATCGTTGCGGACCAGGTCGGCGCACCGACCTGATCGGCCACCACGCTCAACTCGGATCGATCCTGAGCAAGGCGCATCATCGTGCGAAGGAAATTGCGCCCGCGCGTGCCGTACACCCAGCTTGTCCGGAACACGAGATGCTTGCCGCCGACCTGCTCGATGGCGCGCTCGCCTTGCAGCTTGGTCATGCCGTAGACGTTCAGCGGATTCGTGGCATCGTCTTCGCCGTAGACGCCGTCCTTGCTGCCGTCGAAAACATAATCGGTCGAATAGTGAATCAACGCGGCGCCGATGCGCCGCGCCTCCTCGGCGAGCACGCCTGGCGCCTCGCCATTCACGCGCTGCGCCGTGCCGGCGTCCGATTCCGCCTGGTCGACTGCCGTGTAGGCTGCCGCGTTGAAAATGAGCTGGGGCTTGACCTCGCGCACGACGTGCGCCAACTTGTCGAAGTCGGAAAGATCGAATGTGCTCCGGTCAGCCGCGACGACACGGCCCAAGCCTTGCAGGCTGCGAAGCAACTCGAAGCCCACCTGCCCCGCCGTACCGGTTACAAAGATGGTCGGCTCACTGAATTCCGTCATGAATTAAGGCGCCACAGGCGCTTTTGCAGCCCGGCATCGAGATCTCAATGCCGTTCAGGCAAAGCGCGATTATAGAGCCGCGGGCCTGACGACCTAAGCGGGCTAACAAAATGATACAAACCGGAGAATCGCTTTAGCGTGAGGATTTTAGGGGCCCAAACGCGTGGAAATCCAAACGGAACGACCGGCCAAGCTTTTCACTCGTAAGTCTCGGCTTCGCGCAGACGCAGTCCTTCAGCATCCTTTTTTGCCAAATTCGGTTCGCCGCTGATAGGCCATTCGATACCGATATCCGAATCGTTCCAGAGCAGGGTGCGCTCGTATTCCGGAAACCAGTAATCGGTCGTCTTGTAAAGAAACTCCGCTGTTTCGGATATCACGACGAATCCGTGCGCGAACCCAGCCGGCACCCACAGCTGACGCTTGTTCTGCGCACTGAGGTGCACGCCGGCCCATTTGCCGAAGTTCGGCGAGCCACGCCGGATATCCACGGCCACATCGAACACCTCGCCCGCGACGACGCGCACGAGCTTGCCCTGCGCACGCTCGATCTGGTAATGCAGCCCACGGAGCACGCCTTTCGCCGAGAGCGAATGATTGTCCTGCACGAACTCGACGCCCTCGCCGACCGCTTCGGCAAATTCCTGCGCATTGAAGCTTTCGAAAAAGAAGCCTCGCGCGTCTGCAAACACCTCGGGCTCGATGATCTTGACTTCAGGCAGGGAGGTTGGGACAACTGTGATCTTCATGCGACGGGTTCCGAAAGTAGCTTGAGCAGATACTTGCCGTAGCCGTTCTTCGCAAGCGGCGTTGCCAGGCGTTCGAGTTGCACAGCGTCGATCCAGTTGCGGCGGAACGCGATCTCCTCGGGACACGCGACCACGAGCCCCTGACGCTTTTGCAGCGTCGCAATGAACGTGGCGGCGTCGATCAGCGAATCGTGCGTGCCCGTGTCGAGCCAGGCATAGCCGCGCCCCATGATCTCGACGTTCAGTTGCCCCGCTTCGAGGTAACGTGAATTGACGTCGGTGATCTCGAGCTCGCCGCGCGCGGAAGGCTTGATATCGGCGGCGATATCGCAAACTTGATTGTCGTAGAAATAAAGGCCGGTCACGGCGTAGTTCGAGCGCGGCTTGGCGGGCTTCTCTTCGATCGACAGCGCCTTCTTGCTCGTGTCGAATTCGACCACGCCGTAACGCTCGGGATCGTTCACGTGATACGCGAATACCGTTGCGCCGTGCACGCCCGCACTCGCGCGCTCAAGCTGCTTCGCGAGGTCATGGCCGTAGAAAATGTTGTCGCCAAGAATCAGCGTAGACTGGCCGCTGCCGATGAACTCGCGTCCGATGATGAACGCCTGTGCAAGCCCATCTGGCGACGGTTGCACCGCATACTGGATATTCATTCCCCACTTCGAGCCGTCGCCGAACATCGCCGCGAAACGCGGGGTGTCGTCCGGCGTCGAGATGATCAGCACGTCGCGAATGCCCGCTACCATCAGCGTCGAAAGCGGATAGTAGATCATCGGCTTGTCGTATACCGGTAGCAGTTGCTTCGACACCGCGTGCGTGATCGGGTACAGCCGCGTGCCGGATCCGCCAGCCAGAATGATGCCTTTACGCGCCATCTTGCTGTCCTTTATGCGCGTTGCGCATAGTTGGTCTCCACCCACTTCCGATATTCACCGGAATCCACCTCGTCCACCCACTCCTGATTCTCCAGATACCAGCGGACCGTCTTCGCCAGCCCCGTCTCGAAAGTCTCCGCCGGCTTCCAGCCGAGTTCGCGCTCGAGCTTGCGCGCATCGATCGCATAGCGGCGGTCGTGGCCGGGCCGGTCCGTCACGTAGGTGATCTGGTCGCGGTACGAGCCCTGCGCCTTCGGACGCGCTTCGTCCAGCAAGCCGCACAGCGTATTCACGACGTCGAGATTCTTCTTTTCGTTCCAGCCGCCGACGTTATACGTTTCCCCCGGCTTGCCGCGCGCCAGCACCTCGCGGATCGCGCTGCAATGGTCGCCCACGTAAAGCCAGTCGCGCACGTTCTGCCCGTCGCCATACACCGGAAGCGCCTTGCCCGCCAGCGCGTTCGCGATCATCAGCGGAATCAGCTTTTCCGGGAATTGGTACGGGCCGTAGTTGTTCGAGCAGTTCGTCGTCAGCGTCGGCAGGCCGTACGTATGCTGATAGGCGCGTACCAGGTGGTCCGAGCCGGCCTTCGTCGCCGAATACGGGCTGTTAGGAGCGTACGGCGTTGTTTCGGAGAATTGCGGATCGGTGGCGGACAAAGAGCCGAACACTTCGTCGGTCGAAACGTGTAGGAAACGGAACGCGGCCTTATCGGCGTCGCCCAGGGTGTTCCAATAGCTACGCGCGGATTCGAGCAGCGTGAACGTGCCGACCACGTTGGTCTGCACGAAATCAGCCGGGCCATGGATCGAGCGGTCAACGTGGCTTTCTGCCGCAAAATGCAGCACCGCGCGCGGCTTGTGTTCGGCGAAGAGTGAATCGAGAGCGGCCCGATCGCAGATATCGGTTCGTGCAAAGATATGCTTCGCGTTGCCCTGCAACGACTTGAGCGTACGCAAATTGCCCGCGTACGTGAGTTTGTCGATGTTCAGGACTGCTTCATCGGAAGCGCGCAGCCAATCAAGCACAAAGTTGGCGCCGATAAAGCCGGCGCCGCCCGTTACCAGGATCATGGGGTTCCCTTATGAGGTTCGCGGCAGGCGGTCAAAGAACTATAAGCCGGTCGCAACAAGCGGTAGGTGTGTTCAGGCACTTTAGGAAGCAGTAATTTTATCCGGCCGGCCACCGCTGGGCGCGCAGATTTTCAGAGACCGCAATTATAAAGCCGCGGGTAGTAAAAACTAGGCCGCCAACAACTCGAAACAGCTTGACAAAGCTTGCCGGTGAATTTAAGCAACCAAGAAAACCTTTTCATTTTTTTGCATTATTAGGCAAAATCTGTTGCCGAAATGCAGTATGAGTACTGAGTCGCACTCCGAACACGCTGCCCCGCGGCGCTGTACGCGCCCCACCCGACCATGACCGAACACACTCCCCAACCACTCGCCTTCGGTGACCTCCAAGGCTGCCGCACCCCGTTTCAGCGCTTGCTCAAGCAGTTGTCCCCCAGCGACGACACCCCGCTCTGGTTCGCCGGCGATTTGGTCAACCGCGGCCCGGAATCGCTCGCCACGCTGCGCGACGTCGTCGGGTTCGGCAAGCGTGTGGTCGCGGTGCTCGGCAACCATGATCTTCACCTCCTCGCAGCCTCCGCCGGCATTCGCCGCACCAAGAACAGCGATACGCTCGACGACATTCTCGCCGCCCCCGACGCCGCCGACCTGATCGAGTGGGTCCGTCAGCGTCCGTTCGCGCATTTCGAGAACGACATGCTCATGGTGCATGCGGGCGTTCTGCCGCAGTGGGACGTGTCGCTGACGCTCGAATTGGCCGACGAACTGCAGCGCGCGCTGCGCGCGCCGACGTGGACCGAAACGCTCAAGGACCTTTACGGGAATGAGCCTCGCCGATGGAGCCCCGATCTGAAGCGTGCAGACCGCATGCGCGTCGCGTTCAACGCATTCACCCGGATCCGGTTCTGCACGCCCGATGGCGCGATGGAGTTCGCAGCCAACGGCGGCCCCGATTCGGCACCGCAAGGCTACGTGCCGTGGTTCGATGCACCGGGGCGGCAGACCGAGCACGTCAACGTCGTGTTCGGACACTGGGCCGCACTCGGTCTATTGATGCGAGACAATTTGATCGGACTCGATTCGGGATGTGTGTGGGGCAATCGCCTGTCGGCGGTTCGTCTCGCCGCGAATCCTGCTGAGCGAACTGTTGCGCAAGTCGATTGCGCAGAATGCAATTAAGCTTATTTTTGTGAGGGTCTGGCTGGAGGAACGTCTTGGGCAATACCGCACTGTCGCCATCCGAGTTGCAGGCTAACACTGCATCGGCCCACGGGCGCACGCTCGAATCCCGCAGCGATGTCGCCGTATTGCCGAGCGATTGCGGCGGCGTCCTCTGGCTCACTGGCATGTCGGGTGCAGGCAAATCCACCATCGCGAACGGATTGAACGAACGCCTGCAGGCGCAGCGCTGCATGACAGTCGTCCTCGACGGCGACGCACTTCGTAAGGGCCTGAATGCGGACCTGGGCTTCAGCAACAACGATCGCCTCGAAAACGTCCGCCGCACCGCCGAAGTCGCCGCGCTGTTCAAGGCGGAGGGTTTCCTCGTCATCTGCTCGCTGATCTCACCCCTGATCGTCCACCGCAAGCTGGCTCGCGAGATCATCGGGGATCGCTTTTTCGAGGTTCATATCAGCAGCAGTCTCGCGTGCTGCGAGGCGCGCGATCCGAAAGGGCTGTACGCGCGCGCACGTCGAGGAGAAATCCCCGAGTTCACCGGGGTATCGTCGGCATATGAAGTGCCGCCGTCGCCGAATCTGACAATCGACACGGCCAGCGATGCCATCTCGACTTCCGTCAGCAAGCTCGAAGCGTTCGTCCGCGGCAATATTCGCTTCGCACGGTCGCCACGCTAATACAGCGACAGCGGCGCATTCGCATGCATCCGGTGATGCGTGCAGCTTCGCTCACTCTCCGATTGCCTACGAAGGCCTCGCGCCCTCAACTCAATGCCGCGAGCTGACCGCCTCGTCGGCCCCACCCACATCCATCGGCCGCTCGACGGGCGCAGTTCCGATCCGGACAGTATCCGCAAACGGCCGGCCGACAGCCGCTTGCATTTCTGCGAGCGCACTCCCCACCGACTCCTGCGCCTGCGCGGCCAATGAACGCCGGTCCGGTCCCGCCACGATTGGTGCGCCCACGTACAAGTGCGCCGTCAGCGGCCCGCCGCGAAGCACCGCATTCAGCGAATCGGCAAGCGACATGTCGCCGATATACGCGGGCGCCGTCGATTGCCGGCCCCGCGCATCCTCATACATCAGGCAAATCGGCTGCACCGGACACCCCGCCGACACCGCGGCCTGAAACATATTCGCGTGAAACGGCAGCAACGCGAGCCCGTCGGACGTGGTGCCTTCCGGAAACACGCACATCAGTTCGCCCGAGCTCAGCCGGTCCGCCAGCTCGTGCATGATCCGCTTCGCGTCGCTGCGTTTTTCGCGCTGAATGAACACGGTGCCAAGCTGGTGCGCAAGCCACCCCACCACGGGCCAATTGCGGATCTCGGCCTTCGAGACGAACGGCGTCGGTCGCCATGCGTTGATCACGTAAATATCGATCCACGACACATGATTGCCGACCACCAGCGCGCCGTGATCGAGCCGCGCTTCGTCGTTGTGCACGACGAGGCGCATGCCCGCGAGACGCAGCATCTTCAGCGACCACGTGCGGTTCATTTCGAGCTTCTGCTCGTAGGTCGCGTGCGGGAAGCGCGTCGCGACGGTCCACATGCCGTGCAGCAAATGCGTGACGAGCCTCAGCTTGCGAAGCGCAATATTCATCGTGACAGTCCGTGTGTGCGTCAGTGCTGTTCGAAGGCGAGGTGTCCGGCGACGATCGTCGCGCGCACCCGTGCCGGAAGTTCGTAGCCGAGAAACGGCGTGTTGTGCCCCTGGCTCTTCAGCGCGCGCGGCTCGACGCGCCAGTGCGCGCCCAGATCGAAGACGCACAGGTCCGCCGTGCCCCCCGCCTCGATGCGCCCGGCGGGCAGCTTCAGCACGTCGGCCGGGGCGTTGGTGATGCGGCTCAGCGCCTTTGCGAGCGGCACGCCCGCTTCGCTCGCCCACTTCACCGTCAGCGACAGCAGCAGTTCCAGGCCCGTCGCGCCCGGCGTCGCTTCGCCGAACGGCAGCAGCTTTTCGTCGTCGTCGACCGGGGTATGGTCCGAGCAGACCGCATCGATCGTGCCGTCGACGAGGCCCGCGCGAATCGCGTCGCGGTCGCGCTGGCCTCGCAACGGCGGGTCGAGCCGGAACTGCGCGTCGAAGTAGCCGATGTCGACGTCGATCAAGTGGATGTGATTCACGGCGACATCGCACGTCACGGGCAGCCCTTCGGCCTTCGCTTCGCGCACGAGCGCGATGCCCGCCGCCGACGAAAGATGCGACAGATGCACCCGTGCGCCCGTCACGCGCATCAATTCGAAAATCGTATGGAGTGCGATCGTTTCGGCCGACACCGGCACGCCCGACAAACCGAGCCGCGATGCCACGGCGCCGCTCGCCGCCACGCCGCCATTCGCCAAATACGCGTCCAGCGGGCGCAGCCATGCGGTATAGCCGTAGGTGCTCGCATATTGCAGCGCGCGCAGCAGCACTTGCGTATCGACGATCGGCAGGTCCGCTTGCGAGAAACCGATACAGCCGGATTCCGTCAGCGCGACCATCTCGGTGATGACCTGTCCTTTGAGCCCGACCGTCAGCGCACCGAGCGGGTACACGTGCGCCTGATTCAGATTGCGCGCGCGGAACTTCAGCATTTCGACGAGGCCCGGCTCGTCGAGCACGGGGTCGGTATCCGGCGGGCAGACGAGGCTCGTCACGCCGCCCGCGAGCGCGGCGGCCATTTCGGAGACGAGCGTCGCCTTGTGCTCGTAGCCCGGCTCGCGCAATCGTGCCGACAAGTCGACGAAACCCGGAGCCACATAGAGGCCCTTTGCGTCGATGGTCTTCGCCGCGTTGAAATCGGCCGGCGCCGCGCCGATCGCGACCACCTTGCCGGCGGCGATAAATACGTCCGCCTGTTGTTCGGTGCCGGACGCCGGATCGATCAGCGTGCCGCCTTCGATATGGATCTTCATGCGCTGCCTTTTTCCACGTTCCTGTCGCTTCAGTGCTGTTGAGTGCGGTGCGTTCAGTCGTTGTTGCCCGCGACGATGCCCATCACCGCCATGCGCACGGCAATGCCGAACGTCACCTGATTCAGAATTACCGATTGCGGGCCATCGGCCACCTGCGAATCGATCTCGACGCCGCGGTTCATCGGGCCCGGGTGCATGACGATCGCATCGGGCTTCGCGAGCGCGAGGCGCTCGGGCGTCAGGCCCCAACTCTTGAAGTACTCCTGCGCCGACGGCAAGAGCGCACCGCTCATCCGTTCGTTCTGCAGGCGCAGCATGATGATCACGTCGACGTCCTTCAGCCCTTCGTCGAGGTTGTGAACGACGCGCACGCCCATTTGCTCGAGCCCGCCCGGCAGCAGCGTGCGCGGTCCGACCGCGCGCACCTCGGGCACGCCGAGCGTGGTCAGCGCGTGAATGTCGGAGCGCGCGACGCGCGAATGCAGGATGTCGCCGACGATCGCCACGCGCAGGTTCGTGAAGTCGCGCTTGTAGTGGCGAATCGTGTACATGTCGAGGAGGCCCTGCGTCGGATGCGCGTGGCGCCCGTCCCCGGCGTTGATCACGTGCACGTGCGGCGCGCAGTGCTCGGCGATCAGGTACGGAGCACCGCTTGAAGCATGGCGCACGACGAACATGTCGGCGTGCATCGCCGACAGGTTGTTGATCGTGTCGAGCAGCGATTCACCCTTGCTCGTCGACGATGCGTTGATGTTCAGGTTGATCACGTCCGCGGACAGGCGCTTCGCGGCGATCTCGAACGTCGTGCGCGTGCGTGTCGAGTTCTCGAAGAACAGGTTGAACACCGATTTGCCGCGCAACAGCGGCACCTTCTTCACTTCGCGGTCCGTCACGCTGACGAACTGTTCCGCGGTATCGAGGATGTGCGTGACGATCGCGCGCGGCAGGCCTTCGATCGTCAGCAGGTGCTTGAGCTCGCCGTTCTTCGTGAGCTGCGGGTTGCCTTTCAGAAAGCCGTAGCGAAAGCGCTCGCCTTGGGCGGCCTCGCCGCTGCTATCGGCGCGGCCCTGGGTGACGGTGTTCATCCGGTTGTGCGGGAAACCTCAGCCTTCAGGCTGGGGAGGGATAGCGCGTCGTGCAAGGCACGACCTGCTCCCGCTTCTCCTTTGTAGATGCTATCCGAAGGTTGAAAGTGGTAGCCGTAGCCGTCGGCCCGCTGCACCAGGCGGCAGTGCCGATGGCTGATGCCTTGCACGACGCCTACTGGCGTCTGGATATTGAAATTGCCGTTGGCCCGCACAGCCACACGGCCGACATGGCAACCGACCTTCTTGCCGCTCGGGACCTCCGCGCGCACGCAGTCCCCGGTCTGGAAGCCCCGCACCAGCTTCGACTGCATCAGATAGCCGCGCGGGAAGCCGTGTCGGGTTAGCCGTGTGCGCTGGTAGCTCCCCCGTCCGGTCGCCCTGATCACAAGCGTCGGCCGCCGCCAGTCTGCGATCGACTGCAGTTGCCCAACACAGGCCGCGTCGAGGGCATGCGTCTTCATTAGTCCGAGCCGCGTGCGATTCCATTTGGTCCGGCCGCCGCTTCCCGTCTCGAGAGGTAGCCCGGTGCCCTTTAGCGCGGCGACGAGGGCCCAGCGCGTGGCATTGACGGCCGCCGCGTCGGGCATCGGCCGACTCGCCGTGGCGAGGATCTTGGCAAGGCGAATCGGGTCCTGGACGTATTCGCGCAACTCGCGCGGGCCCTTGTCCTGATTGCAGTTCCCACACGCCAAGCCAAGGTTGCCCACGCGATTACTGCCGCCCCGTGCGCGGGCAATGAGGTGCTCCAGGTGAAGGCGTCGGTCCTGCGCGTCGCAGTAGATGCACTGACGGCCCCACTTCTCAAGCAGATACTCGCGCGCCTCGTAGCCGGCCAGCGTGCCCTGCTGATACTCAACTCCGCCGATCTCCGGATTGGCGAGCGCCTGCATGTCAAAGCGCACAAGTTCGCTGCTCATTGCCATGACGGGCGCCCAGCGGCAAAGTCGCTTGACCCAAGTCATTACCGTGTCGATGCGGTGTCGCAGGCTCGGCGCAAGCCAACCCTCACGACGGCGCCGGTTCTCAAATCGCGGGGCGCGGTAACGAAGGTTCGCACCCCGCCGGCGCCGGCGAAAAGCCCGGCGAGCGGTAAGTGCCATCGAAATCTGGCGACCACGGTGGATCAATTCGAAAAGGTTGAGCACCACGACGCTCCCCGCCGCGCATTCGCGCACGAGCGCGATACCAGTGATACGACTACCCGGATCGAGCTTAACGCGCAGCGGCTGGAAGGCACTCGCCTCGTTGCGACGGTCGACCAGTCGGATCACGAACGGCAGAACGCGATGCACGCGTGCGCGGCCACGCTTGAGCAGCAACCTCGCGCGTTTCTCGCTGCATGGCATGAGCGGCGTGCCACTGCTATCCAGCACGAAAACAGCCAATGTACGTCTCCCTTAAACGACGCCCTTACGGGCCTTGTGACGCCTCCCTCGGGAGGTCTCCCCTCGGCAATGTTGCGAACCGGCGATCTGCCCCGATCCGTTTCGTGCTTACCCTGTCGCATGTCTGCAACCGGGGCTTCAAGAGGTTGGGACTGAGGAAGCATCCCAACGTTGGTCTTGCACCTGCTCGCAACGTAGCGGGCTGGATACCGCTTTGCCTGGTCAACCCGAGCTCGCAAAACTGCTCTCACGAGTTCCGCCCTCAAGGGCGGGGTAGTTGACGATGTGCCTGATAATTCAAACGTTTGCTGGACGTGATTGGCAAATTGCCCGCGACCGCCGGGCAGGCCGGCGCGGGCTGTGGGCAAGCGTTGCACGGCGCCGGTTCCGCGATTTGCGTGTTCGGAGTTTAAGTTGCGGCGCTCAGAGAGCGCGTGCTTCAGTGTGAAACGTAAAGCGTCCGTCGTCCCCGCGCGCGAGCACGAGCGTCGCATCGGCGCCCACCTCGACCGCGCCGCCGACAAAGCGCGCCGCCACCGGCATTTCGCGTCCGCCGCGATCGGCGAGCACCGCGAGCTCCACGGCGGCGGGACGCCCGTAGTCGTACAGCTCGTTCAAGGCCGCGCGCACGGTGCGGCCGGTGCACAGCACGTCGTCGACGAGGACGATGCGGCGATTGTTCACGTCGAACGGCAGCGACGTCGGGCTTGCCTGGATATGCAGGCCCCTCTTCGCGTAGTCGTCGCGATGCAGCGCGATGTTGACGACGCCGAATTCGGCCGCGCCCAGATCCTTCGCGAGCCGCTCGACGAGCCACGCGCCGCCGCTGTAGATGCCGGCGAGCACCGGGCCGTCGGGCGCGCTAAACGAAGCACCGTACGCCGAGCGGATCTGCTCGAGCAACGCGCGATAAAGCGCTTGCGCATCAATGAAGCTCATGATCGTCGGAGAGTCCGTCCAGATATTGTTGAAGGATGATGCGCGCGGCTTCGGCGTCGAGCATGTCGGCGCGCGCGGCGCCTTGGCGGATATCGGCCTCGGCCTCGACCGACGAGTAGCGCTCGTCAACCCAGGTCACCGGCAGATTGAAACGGCCGTTCAACTGATTGCCGAAGCGCTTCGCGAGCTGCGTCATTGCGTGCGGCGTGCCGTCCGGGTGGCACGGCAGGCCGACCACGAGCGCGTCCGGCTTCCACTCGCCGATCAGCTTGCCGACGGCTTCGAAGCGGTATTCGCGGTTGCGGTTCTGCAGGACGACGAGTGCGCGCGCATGGCGCGTGAGGGAATTGCCGATGGCGACGCCGATGCGCTTTTCGCCGTAATCGAACGCAAGCAGCGTCGCCTCACGCCCGACCGGCTTGTTCATGCGTGCCCTGCCTCGCCGGAGAGCATCGACAGCGACACGCCGAGCAGCGCAAGCGCCGCTTCCAGCCGGTCTTCCGCGGGGACTTCGAAAACGATTTTCGGGTCGGCCTCGACGGTGAGCCAGCCGTTCTTCGAGATTTCCTCTTCGAGCTGGCCTGCACCCCAGCCGGCATGGCCGAGCGTCAGCAGAAAGCGTTCGGGACCCTTGCCGCTCGCGACGGCTTCGAGCACGTCCTTCGACGTGGTCATCTCGAGCCCGCCCGTCACCACCATCGACGACGTGTAAGAGCTGCCCTCGACGGGCTCGTGCAGCACGAAGCCGCGCTCGGTTTGCACCGGGCCGCCGAAGTAGACAGGGACATGCAGCAGAGGCTCGATCTCGAGCTTGAGATCGATGCGATTGAAGAGCGATTCCAGGTCGATGTCGGTCGGCCGGTTGATGACGAGGCCGAGCGCGCCACGCTCGCTGTGATCGCAAAGGTAGACCACAGTCCCTGAAAACGTGGGATCCACCATGTTGGGCATGGCGATCAGGAACTGGTTGGTCAAATTGATGCGATCGGTACTCTTGGACATGGTTCGAATTTTATAGCAAAGACGACGCGGGATGGCCGACAAGACCGCACGCCAGGCGGCTTTTGCCTGGTTCCGCGGCCTCGGACCATACTGCACTCTATCACGCGCTTACGCTGCGCCCACGGCCGCCTTGAAGCGGCTTGCACACACCAGGATGACGTCGTGACGAACCGCAGCAGGGAGGCGTCGGCAAGGGGTGGAACGGCGGGCACGCTATGGCGTGCCGCGGGAAGCGAAAGGGCCTTCCCGGCCGCGCTCGATGGCCTGGGTCAGCGCCGCGAGCGCCTGCTGCGAATCGGGCGGCGCGACGCCGGCAGCCACGCGCAGCAGCATCGCGCGCAGCGTCTCGGTTGCGCGTGAGACCGACGCGCTGTCGGGCGCATCGATCACCGCGCGCGAATGCGCTTCGGGCGCCGCGGCGCCCGCGTGCGCGCGGCGCCGCCAAGCGAGACCCAACGCATCGGAAAGCAGCGCCACATGGCCGAGCCCGAGCGCGCACGCGGCAGCGCCGAGCCGGTAAGCCGCGTCGCTGGCCAGGAGCGCGGCGCCGGCATCGTCCTTCGCGGCGCCGTTCGCCGCGCTCGCGTGTTTCGAAAGCGCGTCGATCGACGCCTCGGCGGTCTGCAGGAAATCCTCATACGCATTGGCGTTGACGCTCAATACGCCCAGTTCGCGCGTGAGCACCGCGCGGCCGGTGGCCTGCTGCTCGGCCTCGGCCGCGCCCGCCTCCCACAGCGCCTCGGACGCCTGCGTCCCCGCGACGTGCCAGTCGACGGTCAAGCCGTAGTCGTTGAGCAGCGTGACTTGGTCGGCATCTTCAGCGGCCGCGCCGTAGAGCGCGTAGTCGCGCCACAGGATCGCGAGCGTCGCGCGCACGAACGAACGCGGCGCCATCGCGATGCCGCGCGCCTGGTCGGCGAGCAGCAGATTGCAGCGCGCGTAGAAGCGCTTGGCGTCGGCCGCGCCCGACGCTGCCCGGCCGCTCGCGCGCAGCGCCTTCGAGCAGCCCGAGGCCAAACGCCACGCATCGTAAGGATCGGGGCCGGCAAGCTCGGCCATGCACGCGTCGATTTCCTCGAGCGCGCTATCAGCCGCGGAGTGGCCGCGCAAGACGAAAAGCAGCGCAGCTTCGTAGCTCGCCCGCAAGCGCGCGAGCCGTTGCGCGGGCACCGCCCGCAACGTGGCCGGCGGGATAGGCCGGTACGCAAGCGCGAGGTCCTCGTAAGCGACTTCGAACGCATGCGTGTGCTGCGTGAGGCGCGCGCTGAGTTCGCGATAGTGGTCGAAAAGGGTCGCGGAACAGGCGAGTTCGCGCAGATTGCGCCGCTCGATTGCCGCTTGGAAATCGTAGAGCGCGACGCCGAAGCGCCGGGCGAAATCGCCGCCGGAAAACGGCGACGCGAGCACGAGCGTGTCGGCAAAGCGCTGTGCCGCGTGCCAGCCGGCCTGGCGCAGCGCCGCCGCGGCGCGGATCAGCGGTGCAGTGATGTCGGCGTGTGCGCTGAATCCGCGCTGGGCATCGATCAGCGCCGTCTCGGCCGCACGCACCGCTGCGCCGCGCGCATTGGGCAGTGCTTCGAAACTCGCGGGGACGGTTGAACCCGGTGTCATAGCCATGCGATACGACCACTCTCGAACCGCGCCTTCGGGGCGCGGACAAGCTGGCGTCCGGTGCGGCGACGCGATTTGACGGATACGGTCCGGCGAATCGACTATCCGGCGGACCGCCTCGGTGGTGAAACAAACAGCCTTGGCGAATCAACAAAAAGGGCCAGCGCACGACAGGAGCTCGCGTACCGTGCCCACCCCGAGCCGCCCCTCGCCGAACCCGTCAGATCTGGACCATCTCGAAGTCTTCCTTGCGCGCGCCGCACTCCGGACACGTCCAGTTGATCGGAACGTCTTCCCAGCGCGTGCCCGGGGCAATGCCTTCTTCGGGCAAGCCGGCTTCTTCGTCGTAAATCCAGCCGCAAATCAGGCACATCCAGCTTCTATATTCCATTCTTATGCCGCGTCGAAAAATGCGTTGATCAAAGAGCCATGATGGTACCGTTTTGCCGCCCGACTCGCCAGCGATCCGCCCCCGGCGGGTGCGCCGATTGCGGCTCGGGCGACCAGGATCAAATAAGGAAAAAACGGCGCAGCGCGCAAATAAAGCCGCATAATTGAGCCACCTGCACGCTATGTGCCCGCTTAACACCGCGGGTGCGTGGCGAGATCTCCCCTTCTTCCACACTGTTCATGTCCAGCGAGACCCTTCCGATCGTCCTTACCTTCGGCCTGTCCGACCCGACAGGCGGCTCCGGCCTGCAAGCCGACTTGCTGACGCTGGCGAGCATGGGTTGCCACGGCGTCACCGTGCTCACCGGCTACACGGTGCGCGACTCGGCGAGCTGCGACGAAGTCACGGGCCTCGATCCCGATACGGTCGCGACGCAAGCGCGGATGCTGCTGGAGGACATGCCGATCGCCGCATTCAAGATCGGCGCCGCCACGCGCGCTGAAGTAGTGAGCGCGATCGCCGAAGTCGTCGCCGATTACGACGACATCCCGCTGATCCTCGCCCCCGATTTCACGCTCGACGACGAGCACGTGCTCGCCGCCGACGAGTTGCGCGAATCGATCGCCGATCTGCTCGCGCCGCAAACGACGCTGCTCGTCGCCGATCACGCCACGCTGCTTGCGCTCGCGCAGCCGGACGGCGATGCCGATACGCCGACGCTCGACGCGGCGATCTCGCATTTGTTGTCACAAGGCGCGGAATACATCTTGTCGACCGAAACCGGCACGCACCGGCTCGTCAACACGCTCTTCTCCGAAGAGGGCCAACTGCGGCAGGACATGTGGGATCGCCCCGCTCATCGCATCATGGGCATCACCGACACGCTCGGCGCGGCGATCGCGGCGCTGCTCGCGAACGGCCAAGAGCCGGCGGAAGCGGCGCGTGAAGCACAGGAGTATCTGTATCAAGCGGCGCGCAACGCGTTCCGTCCCGGCATGGGCGCGTATTTGCCCGACCGTTTCTTCTGGGCGCGCAACAACGAAGAGGACGATGCGCCGCCGGAAAGCGCACCCGATGCGCCTCCGGGCGAAGCGCGGCACTGATCGCACTGAACATGCAGGCAGCGTTGCATGGGACATAAAAAAACCCGCATTGCTGCGGGTTTTTCTTTGAGGGCACGCGCCTCGCGGCGCGTCCCTCCATGTCTCTCCAGCAACGCCGCGAACGGCCCCGCCGAATTTACATGTCCATGCCCATGCCGCCCATGCCGCCGGGCATGCCGCCAGGCATCGGAGAATCTTCCTTCGGCAGTTCGGCAACGGCTGCGTCGGTCGTCAACAAGAGGCCAGCGACCGAAGCTGCGTTTTGCAGCGCCGTGCGCGTCACCTTCGTCGGGTCGACGACACCGGCTTCAACCAGGTCGCCGTACTCGCCGGTCGCCGCGTTGTAGCCGAAGTTGCCCTTGCCAGCCGCAACCGCTGCCACCACGACGCTCGCTTCTTCGCCGCCGTTGGTCACGATCTGACGCAGCGGCTCTTCCATCGCGCGCAGCACGATCTTGATGCCGGCGTCTTGGTCGGGGTTCGCGCCCTTCAGGCCGGCGATTGCCGAGCGAGCGCGGATCAGCGCAACGCCGCCGCCTGCCACGATGCCTTCTTCAACGGCTGCGCGCGTTGCGTGCAGGGCGTCTTCGACACGTGCCTTCTTTTCCTTCATTTCGACTTCGGTCGCAGCGCCGACCTTGATCACTGCCACGCCGCCGGCCAGCTTCGCCACGCGCTCTTGCAGCTTTTCACGGTCGTAGTCCGACGTGGCTTCTTCGATTTGCGTGCGCACTTGCTTCACACGCGCTTCGATGTTCTTCGCTTCGCCGGCGCCGTCGATGATCGTCGTGTTTTCCTTGCCCACTTCGATGCGCTTCGCCTGGCCCAGCTCAGCCAGCGATGCCTTCTCGAGCGTGAGGCCGGTTTCTTCGGCGATCACTTGGCCGCCCGTCAGGATCGCGATGTCTTCGAGCATCGCCTTGCGACGATCGCCGAAGCCCGGGGCCTTGACCGCAACGGTCTTCAGGATGCCGCGGATGTTGTTGACCACGAGCGTAGCCAGCGCTTCGCCTTCGACGTCTTCTGCGATGATCAGCAGCGGACGGCCGGCCTTCGCGACTTGCTCGAGCACCGGCAGCAGGTCACGGATGTTCGAAACCTTCTTGTCGTGCAGCAGCACGAACGGGTTTTCGAGGACGGCGACTTGCTTTTCCGGGTTGTTGATGAAGTACGGCGACAGGTAGCCGCGGTCGAATTGCATGCCTTCGACGACGTCCAGCTCGTCCGACAGCGACTTGCCGTCTTCGACGGTGATCACGCCTTCCTTGCCGACCTTGTCCATGGCTTCAGCGATGCGATCGCCGATCGACGTATCGCTGTTCGCCGAGATCGCGCCGACTTGCGCGATTTCCTTGTTGGTCGTGCAGGGCTTGCTGATCTTGCGCAGCTCGTCGATGGCTGCAGTGACGGCCTTGTCGATGCCGCGCTTCAGGTCCATCGGGTTCATGCCCGATGCGACGTACTTCATGCCTTCGCGAACGATCGATTGTGCGAGGACCGTAGCGGTCGTCGTACCGTCGCCGGCATTGTCGCTGGTCTTGGAAGCGACTTCCTTGACCATTTGCGCGCCCATGTTCTGGAGCTTGTCCTTCAGCTCGATTTCCTTCGCGACCGACACACCGTCCTTGGTGACCGTCGGGCCGCCGAAGCTGCGCTCGAGCACTACGTTGCGGCCCTTCGGACCCAGCGTGACCTTCACAGCGTTGGCGAGGATGTTCACACCCTCGACCATCTTGGCACGAGCGGAATCGCCGAATACGACGTCTTTAGCTGCCATCTTCTAACTCCTTGAAATCTTTGAGAATACGAACCGGGGCAAGTTACTTCTGGACGACTGCCATGATGTCTTCTTCGCGCATCACGAGCAGCTCGTTGCCGTCGACCTTGACGGTCTGGCCGGCGTACTTGCCGAACAGGACGCGATCGCCAACCTTCACGTCGAGGGCGATTTGCGCGCCCTTGTCATCGCGCTTGCCCGGGCCGACGGCGAGCACCTCGCCTTGATCCGGCTTTTCTGCGGCGGCGTCAGGGATCACGATGCCCGATGCGGTCTTGGTTTCTTGATCCAAACGCTTCACGATGACGCGATCGTGCAAAGGACGAAGGTTCATACACACTCCTCTCTTGATTGAGACTGAAGAACGCTGAGTAAAACCGCCCGGTATGGCCAGGCGGAAATCTTGTTAGCACTCACGTGCAGCGAGTGCTAATTATATGGACCGGTTCTGACAAATTCAAGGCGGGAACAAAGCTGCTGTCGGGATTCATTCAACTTTGAACTTCGATCACTTAAGTTTGAATTCTCCGCCCCTGACGGCAGCCTATTGCTCCGCAAATTCCGCCTAATAAACAATGAGTTACAACTGATGCGCGTCGACGTTTGGGTCCTTCGACAATAGCGCGAACATGGCGAGCTCAGGGCGCCTTCAGTCCGCCGCGAAGCCCCGAACCGAACCTAGGGAAATCCCGCAGATCGTGCGCAAATATTTAGGGGAAGATCCAGAAGGAGACAGCCAGGGCAGCATGACAACTGAATTCAGCGCCGAGACTGCCTTCGCCAGCGGCGCAAACGGACTGCCTCCCGTCCCTGTCTCTCGACGCTTTCGAGTGTGGGACCAGGGCGCGCTCCAACCGGCAGCCTTATGTCATCCTGCCCATGCCGACGCGCAGACGCTGACGAACCTCGGATTCGACCCGATGCCGTCATGTATTCCTTAATCACCGTTCGATCGCCGCAGGGGAAGCCAGCGCGGGAGCATCGAGACGAGAACGCCGTCCTTGAGGACGAAGTGATGGTAGAGCCCGGCGAGCGCATGAAACCCCGCGAGCCATAGGATCGCATCGCCTAGCCAGGTGTGAATCGTTGCGACGGTCGCGCCAGCCTTGTGTGAAACCCCGAGGAATGGCGGAATCTCCAGTCCCGCGAGGAGCGTCAGGGGATGCCCTTCGAGCCACGCGCCGACGATAGCGGTGAGCGGGAGCGCAAAGAGAAACAGATACAGCGTCCATTGCACGGCCTTCGCCGCGACGCGCATCCAAAGCGAAACCTGAGGAGGATCCGGTTGCGTGTCGACTATCCTCCACAGCACGCGCATTACGACAAGCGCGAGCACGCACAATCCCAACGTCTCGTGGAGCTGCCGGTCGAAGTCGCGGGCGTGTGCGTATACGCGCTGCTCGGACCCTCCGGGGCCAAATGTGAAGGCGACCAGAACAAAGACCGCCGTCGCCCAGTGGAAGAATTGGGCCACGGCTCCGTAGCGCCCGCGGTGCATCATTCAGTCTCCCCTTCAAAAACCAAGTATGCGATAGAGGCGGCCTTGCATAAGTCCAGAACGTGCCCGGTCAATGCACTTTGCATCCGGCGAGGAAGATGCGGACAGCTTGATGCGCAACTCTGTTGCGTTCCGACGGGCTGGGGCGCCTTTTGCCGGCGCCAAGCAGCATCCGCGCGCGGACCCCGCCGAGTACCAGATGCAGAAACTGTTCGGCGGCAAGCGCAACGTCATCGAGCTGCAGCACGCCGTCGGCGGTCGCCGAACGAAGATAGTCCGAAAGCGGCTCCATGCCGCGAAGTCCACCCTGCTTGTCGTAATAGCCGTTGATGAGTTCGGGAAAACGATAGGCCTCGATCAGAAGCAGGCGATACAGTTCGATCATGTCGGGCCGCGTGCCCACGTCCAGCAGGTGGAGGGCGACCTTCTCGAGCACCTGCTCCGGTCGGCGCGAATCGAGCACGATGTCGCCGAGCTGCGCAATCCATGAGCGACGCAGCGTTTCGACGATCGCGCCGAACAAGCCCGCCTTGCTGCCGAATCGATCGTACAACGTCTTTTTTGCAATCCCCGCTTCTCGCGCGATGCCTTCAAGGCTAGTCCCGCGATATCCAGCGATCAGAAAATGGCGCTGTGCAACATCGAGGAGGCGCTGCAGACGCTCTTCGGATTCCTGAAGGGTAGGTCGCCCGCCCGATCGGGTTCGTTGAGTCAGCGTTTTGCGCGTCACGATCCAGGCCTATTGACATTGTCTACCGACAGCGGAAACTAAACCGGTGCGTTTCCGTCAAGCTAGCTGGGAGTCGGGGCGAGGTCAATGATCGATTTCTTTATCGAGCGTCCGATCTTCGCATCGTCGATCGCCATCATCATGGTGCTCGCGGGACTCATCGCCTGGTTCAACCTGCCGGTGGAGCGGTTTCCGCAGATTACGCCTCCCCAGGTCCTGGTCAAGTCGACGTACACGGGCGCGAGCGCGCAGGTGGTGGCGGACACCGTCACCACGCCGCTCGAGGAGCAGATCAACGGCGTCCCGGGCATGAGTTATCTGTCGTCGGTGAGCGCCAACGACGGCACCTCGACGATCACCGTCACGTTCAACGTCGGCTATAACATCGACATCGGCGCGGTCGACGTGCAGAACCGCGTCTCGCAGGCGACGGCGCAGCTTCCCAGCATCGTCAATCAGGCCGGCATCACCATCCAGAAGCAGAACCCGAACTTCGTTCTGGCGGTGAATCTCTATTCGCCCGATGGTTCGATCGATCCGGTCACCCTCAGCAACTACGCGTATCTCCAGCTTGTCGACCCGCTCAAGCGCCTGCCCGGGGTGAGCGATGTCACGATCTTCGGCGAACGCCGCTACTCGATGCGCGTCTGGCTCGATCCCGACAAGCTCGCCGCGCTCGGCATGACGGCCACCGATGTCCGGGACGCGATCGCCGAGCAGAACGTGCAGGTCGCCGCGGGCAAGTTCGGCGAGGCACCGGCGCCATCGGGTACGACGTTTCAATACCAGATCAACACCCAGGGCCAACTGGCGGACGCGCAGCAATTCGGCAACATTGTGCTGCGCTCCGGCACCACGAGCGACGCGGCGGTGTATCTGCGCGATGTGGCGCGCACCGATCTGGGCGCGCTGCAGTACACCTCGAGCGCGTCGGTGAACGAACACCCGGCGGCGCTGCTCGCCGTCTTCCAGTTGCCGAGCGCGAACGCGCTCGACCTCGACAAGCGCGTCAAGGCGACGATGCAGACGCTTGCGAAACGCTTCCCGAAAGGGATGGCGTGGGGCATCACCTACGACACCACCATGTTCGTGTCCGCCTCGATGATCGAGGTGATGAAGACGCTGAGCTTCGCGATGCTGCTGGTCCTCGGTGTCGTGTTCCTCTTCCTGCAGAGCTGGCGGACCACGATCATTCCGATGATTGCGATTCCGGTGGCGCTCGTCGGCACCCTCGCGATCATGCTGGTTCTCGATTTTTCGCTGAACACGGTCAGCCTGCTCGGCATGGTCCTCGCGATCGGCCTGGTCGTCGACGATGCGATCGTCGTGGTCGAGAATGTCGAGCGCCAGCTCGACAGCGGGCTTGCCCCCATGGCGGCGGCGAAAGCGGCGATGCGCGAAGTGACGGGACCGATCGTCGCCACCTCGGCGGTGCTCGGCGCCGTGTTCGTACCGATCGCCTTTCTGCCGGGCGTCACGGGCCGTCTCTACAATCAGTTTGCGCTGACCATCGCGATTTCCGTGGCGCTCTCGGCCTTTAATTCCCTGACGCTCAGTCCGGCGCTCTGCGCGCTGCTGTTGCGGCGGGACGAACCGCCGCGGTTCGTCGTGTTCCGGAAGTTCAACGCGGGCTTCGACTGGGCGCGCAGCCAATACGTGGCTTCGCTGCGCGGCTTGATCCGCCTGCGATGGTTCGCGCTGGCGCTCTTCGCGGGCGGGCTCGGCATCACGTGGCTGCTCCATTCGACGATCCCTTCCGCCTTTCTGCCGGTCGAAGATCCGGGCTATTTCTACGTGATCACGCAACTCCCGAACGGCGCCTCGCTGCAACGCACCGAGGCGGTGGTGGAGAAGACGCGCGGGATCCTCAGGGCGACGCCCGGCGTGGCGAACGTGCTGTCCATCAGCGGTCTGAATTTCATCACCCGCAGCACGACTTCGAACAGCGCCGCCCAATTCGTGATCCTGAAGCCATGGGACGAGCGGGGCGCGACGCAGAGCGTCGCCGAGCTCATTGCCACGGTGCAGCCTAAGCTCGCCCGGATTCCGGAGGCCGTGGTGCTTGCGCTGATTCCGCCGACCATCGCCGGGCTCGGCACGTTCGGCGGCTTCGATTTCGAAATCGAAGACCTTGGCGGCCGGGGCAGCGCCGCGCTCGACCAGGCGACCCAGGCTTTTCTCGCCGCCGCGCGGCAACAGCCCGAGCTCGAGCGGCGAACCCTCCTCACCAGCTACAACACCTCGACGCCGCAATTCGATTTCAATCTCGACCGCGTGAAGGCAAAGCTGCTCGGGCTCAATCTGGGCGACGTCTTCAATACGATGCAGATCTATCTCGGCTCGCTTTACGTCAACAATGTGACGTTGTTCGGCCGTACGTTCGAGGTGCTGCTGGAGGCCGACGACAACGCACGTGGGAACAGGAGCGACTTGTCGCGGCTCTACGTGCGCAACGCCGCCGGAAACATGGTGCCGCTGAGCACGCTCGGCGGGCTCCAGCCAACCGTGGGACCGGACACGGTGCCTCGCTACAACCTCTATGGCGCCGCAGAGATCACCGGCAGTGCGGCGCCGGGCTACAGTTCGGGTCAGGCGATCGCGGCAATGGAGCGCGCGGCGCGCGTCCTGCCGGCGGATTTCGGCTATGACTGGACGGGCATCACCTATCAGGAGTTGCAGGCCGGCTCGGTCGCGGGCGTGGTCTTCGCGCTCGCACTCGCCTTCGTGTTTCTGTTCCTCGCGGCACAGTACGAGAGCTGGACGTTGCCGTTCACGATCATCCTCACGGTGCCGCTCGCGCTGTTCGGCGCGCTGGGGCTGCTCTGGTTGCGCCGCATGCAGGTCGACATCTATGCGCAGATCGGCTTCGTCCTGCTGATCGGGCTGGCGGCGAAGAACGCGATCCTGATCGTCGAGTTCGCCAAGCGGCGTCGCGAAGCCGGCCTTGAGATCGTCGACGCGGTGACCGAGGCGGCCCGCCTGCGTCTGCGCCCGATCCTCATGACCGCGTTCGCTTTCATCTTTGGCGCCGTGCCCTTGATGGTCGCCTCCGGCGCCGGCGCCGCGAGCCGTCAGTCGATCGGCACCACCGTGGTGGGCGGCATGCTTGCGGCCACCTTGCTCAGCCTGGGGTTCGTGCCGATCTTTTATACGGTGATCGAGCGCTGGCGTGAAGCCGTGCTGAA
The DNA here is from genome assembly GCF_017315705.1 of Trinickia mobilis. Taxonomy (GTDB): domain Bacteria; phylum Pseudomonadota; class Gammaproteobacteria; order Burkholderiales; family Burkholderiaceae; genus Trinickia_A; species Trinickia_A mobilis. Next base: position 224,516 of record NZ_JAFLRF010000012.1, read on the forward strand.
GCGTATCGGTCCCGCGCCCGGGGACCGCAGCCGGGCGACGTCCGGAGATTGAACGGGGAGCAACGGTGCGATGAGAATCGGCAAAATCCGCGTTGTGGCTGCAGGCCTCGCGATCGCCGTGCTCGTCGGTGTGCTGTCGTTCACGGGTGGGCGGCCGCGTCAGGCTGCCGGCAGCCCCCCCGCCCCTGACCCAGTCGCCGCAGTCGAGGTGCCGGTGACCCAGGTGGTCGAGCATAGCGTGCCGGTTTTCCTTGAATATGTCGGCACCACAGACGCCGTTCGCAGCGTCACGCTTCAGGCGCAGGTGACCGGCTACCTGGTGAAACATGCCGCGCCCGACGGCTCCGACGTGAGCAGGGGCGAGCTCCTGTATCAGATCGATCCGCGCAGTTACCAGGCGGTGCTCGATCAGGCGAAGGCTCAGGCTGCAAAGGATGCGGCGGCGCTCGAATATGCGACGGCGAGCCATCATCGCAACGCGGTGATGAGCGAAACGGGCGACGTGTCGATCGACACACTGCAGCAATCGGCGAGCACCGAGCATCAGGACAGGGCCGCGCTCGCGGCGGACCATGCGCTCATCGAGACGGCGCAACTCAATCTCGACTATACGGACATCCGCGCGCCGTTTGCCGGGCGTCTCAGCCTGAGCCTCGTGCATGAAGGCGCGCTCATCAGCAATGCCGGGACGCAACTCAACACCCTCGTGCAGCTCGACCCTATCTATGCAACCTTCAATCCGCCGGACACCGATCTCGCCGGCATCCAGCAGGTTCAGGCGAGGGGGGCCATCCCGGCCGAGGTGATCGTCGGTCAGGAGGCGACGCCGCAATACCGCGGCAGGCTCACGTTTCTCGACAACAGCGTCGGCCGCAGCACCGGCACCATTACCGCGCGCGCGACGATCGAGAACCCGAATCACACGTTGCTGCCTGGGCAATTCATCCGCGTGCGCCTGCACGTTGCGGACGCGCCCAATACGCTGCTGGTGCCACAAGTCGCCGTCGGCTCGAACCAGCTCGGCAAATACGTCTACGTCGTCGGCTCGGACGCCCGGGTCGAGCAGCGCTACGTGACCCTCGGCCCGGACTACGGTCCGCTCGTCGCGGTCAGGAAGGGCGTCGCCCGGGGCGAATCGGTCGTCGTCGGCAATCTCCTCAAGATCAGCGCCGGTGTGGCGGTGAAGCCGGTTTCGGCGAAACCATCGCAACCGGCCGCGACCACGGGGAGCACGCAGCGATGACCTCGAGCACCGGCCCTGCGCGTGGGTCCCGTACCGCGCGTTGCCGCTGCACTGCCGGTGCAGCCCTTTCGGCGGCGGTCCTGCTCGCCGGCTGCGAAGTTGGACCTGACTTCGCGCCACCCGCTCCGCCACAAGTCACAGGCTATACGCGGGAGCCGCTGCCCGGCCGGACCGTTGCGTCGGACGGCCATGGCGGCGAGGCGCAGCGCTTCGTGCAGGCCCTCGACATTCCGGGGCAATGGTGGACGCTGTTCCACTCGCCCGAGCTCAACGCACTCGTAGAACGTGCGCTCGAGTCCAACCCGAGCCTGCAGGCGGCGCAGGCGACCCTTCGCGAGGCCAACGAGGCAGTCCAAGCCGGCGAAGGCGCGCTTTTCCCGACGGTGAGCGCCGGCATCTCGACTGCCCGCGAGAAGATCTCGGGCTCGCAGTTCGGTGTCGCGACCGCGCTGCCGGTCTTCAGACTCAACAACGCCACCGTGAGTGTCACCTATCTTCTCGATGTCTGGGGCGGCGCGCGCCGACAGATCGAATCGCTCGCCGCACAAGCCGAGTACGAGCGCTTCGAACTTGAGGCGAGCTATCTGGCCCTGACTTCGAATGTCGCGACGGCAGCGGTCGAGGAGGCCTCGTTGCGGGCGCAGATCGCGGCAACTCAGGAGATCATCGACATCGAGACGCAGCAACTCGCGGGGTTGAAACGGCAGTTTGCGATCGGCGCCGCGGCCAACACGGCGGTGCTGGCGCAAGCCGCTACGCTCGCGCAGGCACGTGCGCAGTTGCCGCCGCTGCAAAAGCAGCTTGCGCAGACCCGCGATCAACTCACGGCGTATCTCGGCCGCTTTCCGAGCGACGAACTCGCCGAGGCTTTTGATCTCGCATCGCTGCAGTTGCCTGAGACGCTGCCGGTCAGCCTGCCCTCGCAACTCGTCGAACAGCGTCCGGACATCCTCGCAGCGCAAGCGCAACTGCATGCCGCCAGCGCCGAGGTCGGCGTCGCGACCGCCAACATGCTGCCGCAGCTCACGCTCAGCGCCTCCTACGGCAGCGAGGCCACCGCTACGCTGTTCACACCGGGAAGCGCGATCTGGAACCTGGGAGCGGGACTCACGCAGCCTCTCTTCGAAGGCGGGACGCTGCTGCACCGGCGCCGCGCCGCGCTTGACGCTTTCGATGCCGCGGCGGCGCAGTACCGCTACACGGTCATCACGGCGTTCCAGAACGTGGCTGATGCGTTGCGAGCGCTGCAATCGGATGCGGATGCGGTCGCGGCCGCGGCCGCGGCCGAACGCGCCGCGGCGGACAGCCTCGCTGCGTCCCAGCGCGAGTTCCGCGCTGGCGCAATCAGCTATCTTGCGCTGCTCGACGCTCAACGGACGTACCAGCAGGCCCGTATCAGCCTCGTACAGGCGCAGGCCATCCGGTATTCCGATACCGTCGCGCTCTTTCAGGCCGTCGGCGGCGGATGGTGGAATCGGAACGATGTGGTGAACGACCGCGGCTAGCGGCCCGCTGCCAGCGTCATCACTCCCGGTGCCAGCAGGTAAAAGCCCACGCCGATGAGGATCAGGTAACCGAGCAGGATGAATGTCCACCCCATGTTGTGCCGGATGACCTCACCTTCATTGCGCACAAACCGGCTTGTTGCGACGCCCACACTCGTCGTTTGCGGCGCGACCGGCTTCCCTACCTCGGCGCCCACCGAGTTGAGCGACGGCAGGAGCAGGATTGGGAAGCCGAGCAACCGCCCGACTGTCACCTGGAAGAAACCGAACATCGCATTGGTCGACGTATTGCTGCCTGAAAGCGCCACGCCGATCCAGCCAAGGATCGGGGCGACGATGATGTACGCGACTCCGATCTTCGAAAATCCCTCGGCAAGCGAGGCTGCCATGCCCGAGAAATTGAAGATATACGCGAGGCCGAATATGAAGACGCCGACAAGGAAGGCGCCCCACATCTGATGCCAGGTGCGGCTGAACGCCTGCGCATACTGTGCGGGCTTCATGCCGATCAGGAGCACCGTGATCAGCCAAGCGACGAAGATTGCCGTGCCGCCGATAAATGGCGCGAAGGAAAATACCGCGCCCACCGCGGCGCCCCCGTGAATCGACGACGCTGCCGACACAGAGAGCTTGAGCCAGACGATCTTCGGCAGTGGCGACCATGGGCCCGTCCACAGCACCACCACAACGATCAGCACGATAAATGGCAGCCATGCTCGCAAAACTTGCGCGCTGGTCATGCCGTGCGGCGCGTTGGCCGCGTTCGCACGATCCGTATCGATCGGCGTTCCGCCGTAGCCAAGCGTGCGTTTCGGGCGCCAGAACCTGAGCAGCACGAACAGCGCGGCAAAGCAGACGATCGAGCCGGTCACGTCCGGCAAATAGGGGCCCAGGAACACCGCGACCGGATATTGCCCGGCGATATAAGCGAGCGAGCCGACCACCGCCAGCGGCCAGCCGTCCCTCAAGCCGGTTCGTCCGGACACGAGATAGATCAATACCCATGGCGGCAGTAATGCAAGTACCGCCACGATATGCGCGACCGAAGCTGACAGCGCCAGTACCGGCAGGCCGGTCACGGCCCCCAGCGCGAGGATCGGTACGCCGAGCGCGCCGTAGGAAACGGGGGCGTTGTTGGCGAGCGCCGCAACGCGGATTGCATCGAGATCCGGAATGCCGAGCCCGATTAGTATTGGCGCCACAAACGCCCAGGGGTAGCCGAATCCGACCAACCCCTCGAGCAATGCGCCGAAAGCCCACGCAAACAGGATCGTCTGAACTCTCACGTCAGCGGTGCCCTGGGCGGTCAGCCAGCGGCGGAAGTCATCGAATACGCCGGTGAGCGTCAGCGAATTGAAGAGCATCACGCCCCAGAAAGTAATCCAGTCGACCGCCCAGATCCCCGTCAGCGAACCATAGACATAAGCCCGTATCCCCGTTGCCAGCGGCATGCCCCAGACCACCGCAGCCAGGATAAAGGTGACGATCGCGCCGATCAGCACGGAAAGCCAGGCGGAGAGCCTGAAGACGGCGAGCAGGACGAGGAGAATGACTACGGGCACCAGAGCCAGCAACCAGGACAGGAACAGGTTGCCGGTCGGATTGAGGATTTGTTGAAACATGGATCTGACTCCCTCTGATTATTGGCGACGCCAGGAGACAAAAGATCACAATGTGATGTACTTCGAAGTGTAGGCAAAATTCGCTGAAATGGCCCGGCTTTTGCAGGACGGGCCCATCCGGTCTTGTAGCGAATCCACGTCGAGTCCCAAATCCAGGCATGACGGACAGTAGACCTGCTGTCATCTCAACGCTGCCTGGTCGGCAGCTAGCGCCTGGGGCACCACTTCCCGCAAGAACTCGACGAATGTCACGATCTTGGCACTGAGGTATTGCCGCGAGGGATACAGTACATAGGCCGTCAGTTTTTGCAGTTGATGGTCCGGTAATACACGCACCAACGAGCCGCTCTTCAAGGCGGGTACGGCTGACGGCATAGGCAGGGCGCCGATCCCTTCGCCCTCCTGCAGCGCCGCGCTGAGTGCGTCCGGAAGATTCACCTGAAAGGCCGTCGGCGGAAGCTCGAATGTTTCCCAGCCGAGGGGTCCATCCAAATCCCAGCGATCGTGCGGAAAGAGCGAGGTGACGTACTGTAGGCACGAGTGGCAGGCAAGTCCCGCGACGCGGTCTGGCGTTCCGCGTTCGTGCAGATAGTCCGGCGAGGCGCACAGCACGCTGTGCACCGTCCCAAGCCGAAGGGATATGAATCCCGAGTCTGGTAACTGAGTCGTGCTCATTTGGATGGAGACGTCATAACCCTCGTCGATGATATCGGGCACATGCTGAGACAATGTCAGATCGACCGACACTGCGGGATAACGTTGCTGATAACGCATGATGGCCGGCACCAGGTACGTCTGACCAAAGCCCTGCATCGCATGCACTCGCAAACGACCGGACGGACGAGCCAGTGCGTCTGCTGCTTCAGCCTCCGCCTGATCGATACAGGCGAGAATTTGTTGGCAACGCTGCAAATAGCGTTGCCCTGCCTCTGTCAGCGCGATGCTTCGGGTGGTGCGGTTGAGGAGTCGGGTACGTAGGTGGGCTTCCAGGTAGGTAATTGCGCGTGATGCACGGGCGGTTGTGATGTCCACGCGTTGCGCAGCGCTGGTAAAGCTACCCTCTTCGACAATTCGGACGAATATCCGCATCGTTTGCAGCGTGTCCAACGTCAGATCCTCCAATTCAAATTCCAAGCGACCCGCAGTAACGCCGGTTCTCAGCGTGTCACCGGGCCGGCTGCGCAGCGTTCGCCTCTGCGGCCGTCTCGTTCTGATCGATGATCTTCGCGATCTCCGCATCGGCCTCGTCGCCGTACCGCGCGAACACGTCGGTGC
>NZ_JAFLRF010000120.1 GCF_017315705.1 Trinickia mobilis
AATCGGCATAGGGGGCAGTCATATATGACTGCGCCCCTGCCATACCACCCGGCGTGCGGGTCCGCACCGGGCGGTTCAGGAAGTTGAGGTTATGAGAGTCGGGGCACGCCGAGTCGGTCGAAGTACCAGCCCTGCACATAAGGCCGTAATCGTTCCACCACTTCCTTCATGCTGCGCCCGCCAGAGCGACGGGTCAGTTCACGAATGCGGTGTCTGAACGCCAGCAGCGGTTTGCCCGCCACCTTGCGTTTGACCACGCCGCCCGGAGCTACCCACAAGCTGTGCCCAGGAACTTGCGACCAAACACACTCGCCACTGCGCTTTTGGTCTCGTTGACCTTCAGGCGCAGTCGACCATACAGGCGTCGCAACAGTGCCATCACCCGCTCGCCCGCGCGACGGCTGCGAACATACACATTCGCATCGTCGGCATAGCGTGCGAAGCAGTGCCCCCGCCGCTCCAGTTCCTTGTCCACTTCATCGAGCAGTACATTAGCCAGCAACGGGGATAGCGGCCCGCCCTGCGGCGTGCCCTGATCCCGCTGCTGGACCACCCCGTCGTCCATGATGCCGCTGTTCAGATACGCCCGGATCAGCCTGATTACTCCAGCATCATCGATTCGTTTCTGCAGACGGTCGATCAGGATGTCGTGGTTGACCCGGTCAAAGAACTTCTCCAGATCAACGTCCACCACGATTCGCCGCCCGGACTGCACGTACGACTGCGCGGCAAGTACCGCAGCGTGTGCACGCCGCCCGGGCCGGAAGCCGTAGCTATGCTCGCTGAAGGTGGGGTCCAGAACCGGCTGCAGCACTTGCAGCAGTGCCCGCTGGATCAGCCGGTCCGTCACCGTCGGGATGCCAAGCTCGCGCTCGCCTCCATCCGGTTTCGGAATCGTCACCCGTCGTACCGGACTGGGCCGGTACGTCCCCTTCAACAGTTGTTCACGGATCGCAGGCCACGCCGTCACCAGATGACGCGCCGTCTGGTCAATGTCCAGACCGTCCACGCCAGCGGCTCCCTTGTTGAACCGGACCCGTTTGAATGCCTGCTTCAGGTTCTCTCTCGTCAGCGCCGCTTCCAGCAACGCTCCCTCCCCCCGATCGGTCACCCTCTCGCAGTTGCGCTTCGCT
>NZ_JAFLRF010000121.1 GCF_017315705.1 Trinickia mobilis
CCGGGCTGAACTTGTGGATTGGCAGCAGCCTGCAGTGGCAATTGAACCAGGCGTATCGGCAGAGGAGGGCGATGGCACAGTGCCCGCCTCCCCTCCCATTGCGCGCGCCTGCCAGCGTCGAGCCCGAACAGGCGGGCCGGGCGGCGGCGCCGAAGGTTGCGGCGCTGACCAAGGCGCAGCGGTGGGAGGAACGCAAGGCGCTGATCTCGGCTGGGCGGGACAATCCGTCCGCCAAGGTCAATGCCGCTGCGCAGCGGTTGGCGCGCAATAACGTCGCGGTGGAGAAGGCGCGGCTGACGGACCATGTTTATGAGCCGACGAGGCCGGTGCCGGAGGGGTGGAGGAATGCGAGTGGGGACTTGCAGACGTTGGACGGGCATGGCTTGAAAGTAGACGATTTCCAAAGCGACGGCTCGAATCTTCGTGTCCAGCTTTACGCTCCGGACCGCAGCGTATTCGGTGACGACATGATTTCAACCGTCTCTTTCAAGGGTACGGAGGTGACCAGTTTGGAAGATTGGGGGAATAACTTTTCTCAAGCGGTGAATTTGAAGTCAGCGTATTACGAACGAGCCGTCCAGCTCGGTGAAAAATTGGCGGATGATCCATTTCCGATTGATGTCGCAGGCCACTCTCAGGGCGGTGGGCTATGTGCGGCGGCATCGAGCGTCAGCGGGAAGGCCTGCTGGAGTTTCAATGCCGCAGGCCTGCATCCGAAAACCGTGGAGCGCTACGGCGGCACTTCGCAACCTTCGGAGGTCTATGCGTACCACGTGAAAGGAGAAATCCTGACGAGCCTGCAAAGCTGGCTACCGTTGCCGGAGGCCGTCGGCACGCCTTATGCGCTCGACGGAAAAGGTTCGTCGATCAGTCGACACTTCATTAGCCAGGCGATTGACGGAATCGAAAAGCAAAAACAGGAAGATATTTCCATTCTTCAGGACGTATCGCCATGAAGCAACTGCTTTCCGCTTTCGCCCTGACGATCACCCTATTACTGACTCCCTGGACGGCAAACGCAATGAAAAAATTCCCCGCCACCGACTTCTTTTCTGGCTCGCAGTTGGTGTTGGCACAAGCCATCGAGAGCGGTGATCTAGCCAAGGTAAAGC
>NZ_JAFLRF010000122.1 GCF_017315705.1 Trinickia mobilis
ATCAAACTGAAAGGAGAATCGAACATGCGTGATCCAGGGGCATTGATCTCGACCGAGGAGCTCGCAGCCGCGCTCGGCCAGCCGGAACTCCGCGTCTACGACTGCACGACCTATTTCGAACCGCCGGCGCCGGAGAGCCCCAACCCGTATGTCTCCGTGTCCGGACGGCACAGATTTGAGGAAGCGCACATCCCCGGGGCCGACTACCTCGACCTGCAGGGCGAATTTTCCGATCCCGACACGCGGCTCCACTTCATGATGGCGGCGCCGGATCGGCTCGCCGAGGCGTTCGGCCGACATGGCCTCGGGGCCGGCAGCCGCGTCGTGCTCTACAGCGTCGGCACGATGATGTGGGCGACGCGCTTCTGGTGGATGCTGCGCGCGCTGGGCTTTGACGGGGCAGCTGTGCTCGACGGCGGCTTTGAAAAATGGCGGGCGGAAGGACGCCCGACCGAGACCGGGCTAGCGCGCGGTAATCCGCCTGCCCGCTTCACGCCCAGCCCGCGCCCAGGCTTCTTCGTCGACAAGAACGCTGTAAAAGAAGCCATTGGACAAACCAGCACCGTCATCGTCAGCGGGAGCAATCTCCGCTGGCTGCGATCCAGCGACATCGGGCCAAGCGGCGGGCATGCCCTCAGGACCGTGGGCATGGAGCTCGCCCAGGGCCTCGAACCCGGCCGCTACGGGCAGCCGGTATTGATCCCGGGGAGCGTCAAGGTCCCGGCTGCGAGCTTGGTCGACCCGTCCCAGAAGACCTTCGGCGTGCTCGCCGATGCCCAAGCCAAGTTCGCCGCCCAAGGCGTGACCAAGGATCGGCGGGTCATCTGCTATTGCACCAGCGGCGGCGCGACCACCATCGACCTGTTTCAGCTTTACCAGCTGGGCTACGACAACCTCACCCTCTATGACGGCTCCATGGACGAGTGGGCGCACGACCCCGCATTGCCAATCGAGATCGACTGATCCCTGTCGGAGGTAGCCCCGAAGATCAGGCCGGGGGCGAACTGAATCCGAGCGTCGCAGCGCACGATGCGGACCATCTCGCTCAGCGCTGTGACG
>NZ_JAFLRF010000123.1 GCF_017315705.1 Trinickia mobilis
GCAGAAAAAACTGTGGACACACATGCTGCGCTCTCGACCATCGACAATCTATGTGCGCTTAAATTCGCGCTTACGAATTACTGCACTCTGTGTTCCCGTGATGACAAAGTCTGCATCAACCGTTGCAGGAGCCGAGCCAAAGTTGAAATCGAGGTAAGCAGTGCCTCTGCTTCTTATAAATCCCTGTTTTTCGCGTTCATTGCCGTAGAGGATGTACAGCTCGCCGTTAGAATATTGAAAGACGTCGTATTGGGTGCCGTTTTCAGACGCAGACCAATGAGCAGTACTCAGCTGCGCTACCTGCGATTTTTGAGCGACGGAGGAAGAAGGGGGGTCGCTGCCACCGCAACCGAAAATGGCGAGCATGAAAAAAATAATTGGAGCGCGTCTGATCGGATTTTTTATTTTATTCACTTCATCTTTCCTTGGTGAGTATTTTAGATTTTGGCTTTCAGCTGCCGCATATTGCTCGAGACGCTCGGGTAACATTAAGACTAAAATATGAGGCGCTGGTGTTTTTGCTCAGAGGCTGCAGGTCCAGTCATGTGCGGTGTGCAATGTGTCGCGTCGAGGAAAATCCTTCAAGAAACTTGCGCAGGGAAAGAAGGAGAATTTCCCATCCGAATGCAAATCGGCTCCTCCGTGCCCCTGAGTTAGATCGGCCTCTGCTTCCTTGTCACGGGTTGAAGTTACTTCGCATAATTAATTCCATAAATCTATATGGGTAGCTGGTTGAATGTGAAAATCGGTACCTTTTACTTAAATCTAATTATTAGGAATGCTAATGCATCGGGCAGTATAATTAACCTATTAATATTGTTGGTAGAGAATTTGCTGTGGGCGTATTAGCCGAGATCTCGGCCTGGCCGTATGTTGGGCCGGTGACGATGTGGCCCTTCATGCTCTTCGGGGGCGGATTGCCCGGTGTTTGCGGCGCGAAAGTGCAGGCGCTGATCGCGCGCACGGGAAAGGACGCGCCGTCACTCGTCGAAGACCTCGTGCCGAAGACGCTGTCGCTCACGACGCTGCAAAAGGTGCTGCAGAACCTGCTCGAAGAAG
>NZ_JAFLRF010000013.1:0-103669 GCF_017315705.1 Trinickia mobilis
CTGTTCCTCTCGGCGTTCCCGAGCGCGGCGCTCACCGGCCAGTCGTTCATCGTCAGCCACGGCTGGTTCATGCAATAAGGAGCCGATGATGGCGCAGCGCAAAGTGAAACACGCGCGCGCCGACGCCCCCGTAGAAGGGGGCGGCGAGCGCGCTCGTGAGCAGGAGACGGATGAAAGCTCCCGCATCGTCGTGCCTGACTACGAGAGCATTGCGCTCGTTTTGCAGGGCGGGGGCGCGCTCGGTGCCTACCAGGCCGGCGTCTATCAGGGCCTGGACGAAGCCGGCATTCTCCCCAACCGCTTTTGCGGCATTTCGATCGGTGCACTCAATACGGCGATCCTTGCAGGCAATGCGCCGGAGCGCCGGGTGGAGAAGCTACGCGAGTTCTGGGAGCTGATCTGTCAGCCGGCGTATGGGCCGCCAATGCCGCCGTTTGTCGAGCGAGCGCTGTTCAATTCGAACGATACGATGCGCAAGGCTTTCACGGCGATGCAGGCGGTCGGAGCGCTTGTCGATGGGCAGAAGGGCTTTTTCGTGCCGCGCTTTCCGCCGCCGATGCCTACCGGTTCCGGGTCGCCGCTGACAGCGAGCTACTACGACACCGCGCCCCTCAAGGCCACGCTCGAGCGGTTCTGCGATTTCGACCGGATCAATTCGGCTGAAGTGCGCGTCTCTGTCGGGGCAGTCAACGTCGGCACCGGCAATTTCGCCTACTTCGACAACACGCATATCAAGCTGCATGCCGAGCACTTCATGGCGTCTGGCGCGCTGCCGCCCGGCTTCGCAGCGGTCGAGATCGCCGGTGAGTTTTACTGGGACGGCGGTTTGATGTCGAATACGCCGCTTCGGGAAGTGATTCAGACTACGCCGCGGCGCGACACGCTGGCGTTTCAAGTCGATCTGTGGAGCGCGCACGGGCCGGTGCCGGACAACATCACCGACGTGCAAGGCCGCATGAAAGACATCCAATACTCGAGCCGAACGCGTTTCGTCACGGACATGATGCAGCACTCACAACGTTTTCGGCACGTGCTGCGAGAAGTGCTGACGCGCGTCCCGGCTGAGCATCGAAACGACCCGTGGTGCAGGCTCGCGGAAGAGCTCTCCTGTTCGAAGCGCTACAACGTGATTCAACTCGTCTATCGCGACAAGGAATACGAAGGCAACTACAAGGACTTTCAGTTCGGCTTGTCGACGATGCGCGACCACTGGGAAAGCGGGCTGCAGGATATACGCGCGAGTCTCGCGCAGCCGGGCTGGCTGGACTTGCCGGACAACGACGCGGGGTTCGTGACGCACGATATCCATCGCGATCAGCGATAGCGCGTTTGCAGCGCCGCATCGAGGCGACGGAAGTTCGGCGACTTGCGGCCCGAAAGAGTCAAACGGGGAGCGGCAGAAAGAAGAATGGCGCCCTGCGAAGGGCGCCATTTACGTTCGTCATGCAAGCAACTGACAAACATCACGCTGGTGGATGGCACGGCGGCATGAACGCAGCGCCGCCGCCTCAACAGCCATTGCTTACTTCAACACGAGCGCGATGGCATTCGCCACCACGTCGATGTTGCGGGTGTTGAGTGCCGCCACGCAGATACGGCCGGTGCTGACCGCGTAAATGCCGAACTCTTCGCGCAGGCGGTCCACCTGCGCGGCGTTCAAGCCCGAGTACGAGAACATGCCGCGCTGAGCGTTGACGAAGCTGAAGTCGCGATCCACGCCCGCTGCCCGCAGGCGCTCGACGAGGCCGCCGCGCATCGCGCGGATGCGGTCGCGCATTTCGCTGAGTTCCTGCTCCCACGTCGCGCGCAGTTCCGGCGAACCGAGCACGGCCGCGACCACCGAGCCGCCGTGCGTCGGCGGGTTCGAGTAATTCGTGCGGATCACGCGCTTCAGTTGCGACAGCACGCGCGCGGCTTCGTCCTTGCTGTCCGTGATGATCGACAGCGCGCCAACACGCTCGCCGTACAGCGAGAACGACTTCGAGAACGACGACGACACGAACACGTTCAGTTCCGACGCCGCGAACAGGCGCACGGCGGCGGCATCCGCTTCGATGCTGTCACCGAAGCCTTGGTAGGCGATGTCGAGGAACGGCACCAGTTGGCGCGCCTGCACGACTTCGACGACTTGCTTCCATTGCGCGTCCGACAGGTCGACGCCCGTCGGGTTGTGGCAGCACGCATGCAGCACGACGATCGTGCCTGCGGAGTAGCTGTTCAGTGCGCTCAGCATGCCGTCGAAATTGACGCCGTTGGTCTGTGCGTCGTAGTACGGATACGCGACGACTTCAAAGCCGGCGCTTTCGAACAGCGCACGGTGGTTTTCCCAGCTCGGATCGCTGATCGCGACCTTGGCGTTCGGGTTCACGCGCTTCAGGAAATCCGCGCCGATCTTCAGTGCGCCCGTGCCGCCGAGCGCCTGTGCCGTGACGACGCGGCCGGCTGCGATCAACGGCGAGTCGTTGCCGAGCAGCAGCTTTTGCACGGCTGCGTCGTAGGCCGCGATCCCTTCGATCGGCAGGTAGCCGCGCGGCAGCGCCGCATCGACGCGCACTTTTTCCGCATCGCGAACCGCGCGCAGCAGCGGGATCTTGCCCTCTTCGTTGGTATAGACGCCCACGCCGAGGTTGACTTTGGTGGTGCGGGTATCGGCGTTGAAGGCTTCGTTGAGGCCCAGGATCGGGTCGCGAGGAGCGAGTTCGACAGCGGAGAAGAGGGACATGATGTATCGGCGGTAGTGAAAAGAAAGAGGCAAGCTCCCGGTCTAACGGGTCCGTCCAAATATGGCGGGGACCGGCGGCGCACGAGCGTAATTTGGCATTGTAGCGAATCCAGGCCCCGGATTCGGAAAAGCCAGCCAAGTAAAATCGCGGACGGTCGCGCGCTTTCGCCTCGCTTTCGCCATAATCCCGCCCCAATTCTGGAACGGCCCGGGCGCATCCCCGGACCCGACAGACCATCAGCCCGCCCATGCCCGAGGCGCTAAAATAGCCTTTTGCCCTCGGCGAAGGAACCGCTTCCTCATGTCCGAACACCTATCTCCAGTCGACGACACCCTCGACGAGTCGAAGTTCGTCGAGTTCGACGGCTCTCCGTTTCATCTGTACCAGCCGTATCCGCCGGCGGGCGATCAGCCCGGCGCGATCACGACGCTTGTCGAGGGCGTCGAGGACGGCCTGTCATTCCAGACGCTGCTCGGCGTGACGGGCTCCGGCAAGACGTTCACGATGGCGAACACGATCGCGCGGCTCGGCCGCCCGGCCATCGTGTTCGCGCCGAACAAGACGCTCGCCGCACAGCTCTACTCGGAGTTTCGCGACTTCTTCCCGCGCAATGCGGTCGAGTACTTCGTCTCGTACTACGACTACTACCAGCCGGAAGCCTATGTGCCGCAGCGCGACCTGTTCATCGAAAAGGACTCGTCGATCAACGAACACATCGAGCAGATGCGATTGTCGGCGACCAAGAGTCTGATGGAGCGGCGCGATGTCGTGATCGTGGCGACGGTGTCGGCGATCTACGGTATCGGCAATCCGTCCGAGTACCACCGGATGATTCTGACATTGCGCTCCGGGGACAAGATCGGCCAGCGTGACGTCATCGCACGGCTGATTGCGATGCAGTACAGCCGCAACGAAGCCGATTTCCAGCGCGGCGCGTTTCGCGTGCGCGGCGACACGATCGATATCTTCCCGGCGGAGCACGCGGAGATGGCGGTGCGCGTCGAGCTGTTCGACGACGAAGTCGAGTCGCTGCAGTTGTTCGATCCACTGACGGGCCGCGTGCGGCAGAAGATTCCGCGCTTCACCGTATATCCGTCGTCGCACTACGTGACGCCGCGCGACACCGTGATGCGCGCCGTCGAGACGATCAAGGCTGAATTGCGCGACCGGCTCGAATTTTTCCATCAGGACGGCAAGCTCGTCGAAGCGCAGCGGCTCGAGCAGCGCACGCGGTTCGATCTGGAAATGCTGCAGGAATTGGGCTTTTGCAAGGGCATCGAGAATTACTCGCGGCACTTTTCGGGCGCGGCTCCGGGGGAGCCGCCGCCGACGCTCGTCGACTATCTGCCGCCCGACGCGCTGATGCTGCTCGACGAGTCGCACGTGCTGATCGGTCAGTTGAACGGCATGTACAACGGCGACCGCGCGCGCAAGGAAAACCTCGTCGACTACGGGTTCCGGCTGCCGTCGGCACTCGACAACCGGCCGCTCAAGTTCCACGAGTTCGAGCGCAAGATGCGCCAGGCGATCTTCGTTTCGGCGACGCCTGCCGACTACGAGAAACGCACGGCGGGCCAGGTCGCCGAGCAGGTCGTGCGGCCGACGGGCCTCGTCGACCCCGAGGTCGAAGTGCGGCCGGCGCGCACGCAGGTCGACGACGTGCTCTCCGAAATCAACGTGCGCGTCGCGGCCGGCGACCGCGTGCTCGTGACGGTGCTCACCAAGCGCATGGCCGAGCAGCTGACCGAGTTTCTCGCCGACCACGGCGTCAAGGTGCGCTACCTGCACAGCGATATCGATACGGTCGAGCGCGTCGAGATCATTCGCGACTTGCGGCTCGGCACGTTCGACGTGCTCGTCGGCATCAACTTGCTGCGCGAGGGGCTCGACATTCCCGAGGTGTCGCTCGTCGCGATTCTCGACGCGGACAAGGAAGGCTTCTTGCGCGCCGAGCGTTCGCTGATCCAGACGATCGGCCGCGCGGCGCGCAACGTCAACGGCAAAGCCTTGCTGTACGCGGACACGATCACCGATTCAATGCGCCGCGCGATCGGCGAAACCGAGCGGCGGCGCGCGAAGCAGATCGCGCACAACGAAAAGATGGGCATCGTGCCGCGCGGCGTCGTGAAGCGCATCAAGGACATCATCGACGGCGTCTACAACGCCGACGAAGTGCGCGCGGAACTCAAGGAGCAGCAACAGCGCGCGAAGTTCGAGGACATGTCCGAGAAGCAGCTCGCGAAGGAGATCAAGCGGCTCGAGAAGCAGATGATGGAGCACGCCAAGAATCTCGAATTCGAAAAGGCGGCGCAGGTGCGCGACCAGCTCGCGCTGTTGCGCGAACGCGTGTTCGGCGCGAATGTCGGCGACCATCTGACCGGCACGGATTGATTGTCTTGTCCGACGCCGTGCGGTCGCGCGCCGCACGGCGTTCTTCTCAGCGCGCGCCGGACCGCCCCAAGCGCGCTGAGGCACCCCCTCGCGCCCCGAAGGAAGTCCCTCACTCCGCATAAGCACCCGCTCGAAAGGCGCCCAACGGCGTACTCGGCTAATTTTGCATTGAGAATGGTTCCCATTACGATTTAAAATGCGAGTGTTTGCTGTGCATTGACTAACCGTATTCAGGGAAATGCAAAGCGGCCAACCCGTCCATCAGGCGCTTCGAGATCAATAACAAGGAGTTTCAATGCTGAGTTCTTCCAACGTTCGCGCCACCGTTGCGGCTGTTGCCGCAGTCGCAGCGATGTCTGCGACCGCGGCTGAATATCCGATCGGCAAGCACCAGATCCAGGGCGGCATGGAAATCGGCGCCGTCTACCTGCAGCCGATCTCGATGGACCCAGAAGGCATGATGCGCAAGGCCTCCGATTCGGACATCCATCTCGAAGCCGACATCCACGCCGTCAAGAACAACCCGACCGGCTTCGCCGAAGGCGACTGGATGCCGTACCTCCAAGTGCGCTACGAGCTGACCAGGGCCGGGACGAACCAGGCGGTGAAGGGCGACCTGATGGCGATGGTCGCGAGCGACGGACCGCACTACGGCGATAACGTCAAGCTGTTCGGCCCCGGCAAATACCATCTGAAGCTCGTCGTCGAGCCGCCGATGCAGACGCGCCACATGGCGTTCGGCCGCCATATCGACAAGGAGACGGGCGTCGGCCCGTGGTTCAAGCCGATCACGCTGGAGTACGACTTCGCCTTCGCCGGCATCGGCAAGAAGGGCGGGTACTGATCGCGGCGAGGCAAGCGGCGGGAGAAGCTGCGCGAGCCGCGCGTCCCGCCGCGCAACAACGGATACGCGCATGAAACTCCAATCCAAATTCGCAGGGCTCGCGGTGTCGCTCTTCATGGCCGCGTCCGCGTCCGCGTTCGCAGCCGACCTGCCGACCTTCAAGCTCGAGATGGCCGACGGCAAGCTGAACCCTGCTCGCATCGAGGTGCCGGCGGGTCAGCGCATCAAGATCGAAATCAAGAACACCGGTAAGGGCGCAGTCGAATTCGAAAGCGTTCAGTTGCGCAAGGAAAAGGTCCTGGCTCCGGGCGGCGAGTCGTTTGTCGTGATCGCGCCGCTGTCGCCGGGCGAGTACAAGTTCTTCGACGATTTTCATCCGCAGGCTCAAGGCGTGATCGTCGCGAAATAGTGCGGTTTTTACGCGCGGCGCCGGCTCGAGTGGGATCGCGCGCGGAGGTTTTCGATGGGACAGGTGTTGTTCATCGTATGGCGGGAAAGCGTCGAGGCGCTGCTGGTCGTCGGCATTCTCTATGCGTGGCTCAATAACGGCGACGAGCAAGCGCGCCGCGGCCTGCCGTACTTGTGGGCGGGCGTCGGCGCGGGTCTGCTCGCGGCCGTCGCGCTCGGCGCGGCGCTCGTCGGCTTTGCCGAGGTGCTGTCGGGCGACGCGCAGGACTATTTCCAGACCGGCATGGTGCTCGTCGCCGGCGTGCTGATCGTGCAGATGGTGCTGTGGATGAAGCAGCACGGGCGCTCGCTCAAGCGCGACATGGAACAGTCGCTCGAGAAGAGCACGCAGGAGGCGAACTGGTGGGGCGTGGCGATTCTGGTCGCGCTCGCGATCGCGCGCGAGGGCAGCGAGACGGTCATCTTCCTCTATGGCCTGGGCTTCGGGCAGCCGGGGCACGTCGACAGCGCACAGCTGCTCGCGGTCGCCATGGGTCTCGGTCTCGCGTTCCTGACGTTCTACGTGCTGCAACTCGGCGGCAAAGTCCTTTCGTGGCGCCACTTCTTCCGCGTCACCGAGATCATGCTGCTGTTTCTCGGCGCGGGCTTGTTCCAAACCGGCATCGATAAGCTGATCGACAAGGAGATCCTGCCGCTCGGCATTTCGCAGCTTTGGGATACCTCGGCCGCGCTCGACGATTCGAGCACGTTCGGCTCGCTGGTCGCATCGCTGACCGGCTATCGCGCGCATCCGTCGCTCACGAATCTCGCGGCGTATGCGCTCTATTGGGCGGTGGTCTATTGGCTCGTGCGTCGCGCAAGCCGCAGTCCGTTGCCGGCTGCGGGTCGCGCGGCATGAGCTGCGTGCCCGCCGCCAGCGCGCGGCCCGGCCGGCTCGCGCACGCGGGGCAATGGATGCAGCGCCGCGGCGCTGCCATTCGCGCGATTCAGTGGGGCGTTGTCGCCGTGTACGCGTTCCTGATTCTCGTGCCCGTGTTCCAGCCGCTGCCCGACGAAACGGCTCACCTGTGGAGCAACCTGACGCTCGCCGCGCAGTTCGTGTTCTGGGGCATCTGGTGGCCGTTCGTGCTGCTGTCGATGGTGATGTTCGGACGCGTCTGGTGCGGCGTGCTGTGTCCGGAAGGCGCGCTCGCCGAATTCGCGAGCAAGCATGGCCGCGGCCGGGCCATTCCGCGCTGGATGCGCTGGGGCGGTTGGCCGTTCGCCGCCTTCGGAATCACGACGATCTACGGACAGATGGTGAGCGTCTACCAGTACCCGCGCGCGGTGCTGCTGGTGCTGGGCGGGTCCACGGCGGCCGCGATGGTTATCGGACTGCTGTACGGCCGCGAGAAGCGCGTCTGGTGCAAGTACCTGTGTCCCGTGAACGGCGTCTTTTCGCTTTTGGCCCGGCTCGCGCCGTTTCATTACAAGGTCGACGAGGACGCGTGGCGTCGCTCGTACACGCAAGGCGAGCGCGGCCGCCGCGTGATTCCGATCAACTGCGCGCCGCTCGTCCCGTTGCGCAGCATGAAGGGGGCAGCCTCGTGCCATATGTGCGGGCGTTGCAGCGGCCATCGCGACGCGGTTGCGCTCGCGTGGCGCTCGCCGTCGGCCGAGGTGGTCGAGCTTGGCGACCAGCAGGCGAGCGGATGGGACACCGTGCTGATTCTGTATGGCTTGCTCGGCATCGCGATCGGCGCGTTTCACTGGAGCGCGAGTCCATGGTTCGTGCACCTGAAGCAGTGGCTCGCAACGGCCCTCATCGATCGCGACATCACTTGGCCGCTCAGCACCGACGCTCCGTGGTTCCTGTTCACACACTACCCCGAGGAGAACGACGTCTTTTCGTGGCTCGACGGCTCGCTCGTCATCGGCTACATCGTGGCGACGGGGTTCGTGCTCGGCACCGCGCTGCTTGCGATGCTCGCGCTCGCGACGCACGTGCTCGGCCGCTTCGATCGCATCCGGCTCCACCATCTGACGCAGGCGCTGATTCCGATCGCGGGCGCCGGGGTGTTCCTCGGCCTGTCGGCGACGACGCTGTCGCTGTTGCGCGCGGAGCACGTGCCGCTCGGCTGGGCGTCAGAGGTACGCGTCGCCGTTCTCGCGATTGCGAATGTATGGAGCGCGTGGCTCGCATGGCGCGTCACGAGCCGTCATAGCGCATCGCTTTTCCAGCGGGCGTTCGCGATGGTATGGTTCGTCGGTGCGCTGGCGATGGTCGACGGCGCGTGGTGGCTGATGTTCTGGGGCTGTTCGCGCTGAATCTCCCGCTTGGCGCATGCGTTCCGGAGCGGCCCCGATGGATGAACCAAAGAGGATGCTCGTGAGAACCAAACCTGTACTGACTGACGAAGACGTCAAGAAAATGGCCGACGCCGCCGAGGCGCACGCGATCGCGAACCATTGGGCCGTGACCGTCGCGATCTTCGACGACGGCGGCCATCTGCTCTATCTGCACCGGATGGACGGCGCCGCGTCGAGCACCGTCGAAATGGCGATCGGAAAGGGGCGCACCTCGGTGCTTGGCCGCCGTGAAAGCAAGGTCTATGAGGAGATCATCAAGCAGGGCCGCACGGCGTTTCTGAGCGCGCCGCTGGTGGGCATGGTGGAGGGCGGAGTGCCGATCGTCGTGGAAGGCGAAGTGGTCGGCTCGTTCGGCGTATCCGGCGTGAAGTCCGATCAGGATGCGGCTGTGGCGCGCGCCGGTATTGCGGCGCTGGGCCTCAGCGAATAAGTTCGCGGCACGTAATCAAGAAAAAGCGCAAGAAAAAGCGCAAGAAAAAGCGCAAAAAAGTGGCATGGCTGGCTTCGACGGCTGCTTGAAGGTGTCTGCACGAAGGGGTCTAGATCTTGCGTGCAAGCCGTCGGGGCTGGCTACTGCCCAACACCTCTCGTAGAGGTGGTCCCCACAATACTCGGTACTTACTTCGTCAGGATCAGCTTGCCCAACCGGGTTGCGCGAAGCTGGTAGGTCTCGCCGTTGTGCGTGATGCTGATGTGGCTGCGTCCTTGCAGGAGCGTGTCGCTGCGCAAGACGCGTTCGCCGTCATCGTTCGATTTCGAAGTCCTGGTGCGATCGACATCGGTGGAAGGAACGGCGTTCTTCGAACGGCTACTGGTCGCGGCGTTGCCATTGCGGCGCAGGGTGAGCGTGGAAGCGCGTGAGAAATCGTTCATTCGTCGTTGTTGGTTCGTCGATTCGATGAACCAAGTATAAATGCGAACAATTCCCATTTGCAACCGTAAAGTGTTCATCGGCGCAGGTTTTCGATAGGCAGAATCGGAAAGGATTGGACGCGGGGGCGTACGACCCGGCGGGAGGGGAAGCGCGGCCACAAGAAAGCCGCGCAGGCGGCGTGTCGCCGCCTGCGTTTCGGAAGACTGCCGGCGCTCAATGCAGCGCGCCTGGATCCTCCGGATTCTGTGCGGCGTACTGCCGGATGAGCCGCACAGTGTCGATATCGGCTTCCCGGTAGGCCGATTTCACGATCTCCTGCGTCTGCCGTGCGTCCTGCGTGTCGGCCACGGGCAGGGTGGTGCGGTACTCGAAGCGCAGGAATAGCTGAAGATCGTCCGGCTGCTCGATGGTCATCGTCAGTGAGCCGCCGACGTGCGATGCGGTCGCCTGAATGTCGTAGCGCACGCTTTCCTGCGGCGTGAGCGTGACGCGATCGCGCACCGTGGCATGGCCGTAGTGCAGCTCGCGCTCGAGCGTGCTGTCGGTGCGCGACAGGATCGTGCAACTGTCCAGGCCCATCACGAACAATTGCGGCTGCTCGGCGCGCAGCACGAGGCCTTCCCACAGTTGGGCGCGCGTCATCGTATCGACGAACGGGTTCAGCGGATCGTTAATCTGAATCAGGTGTTCGAAATTCAAGGCAGAAGCTTCCTCTTCAAGCGCTGCAAGCGTCGGATCATGCGCCCCGAATCAGACGGCGACAAGCCCCGTATTAATCTCAATGGGGTGTGTCAGGATCTTGTGCAGCGGGCACGCATTCGCGATCTGCAAGAGCCGTTCCCGCTGCTCGCCGGACAATTCGCCTTGGAGGTGAATGTTGCGCGTGATCGTCGTGCCTTGAGCGCCCGTTTCCAGCGACAGCGTGACGCGCACCGCGTCGAGCTGCCAGTCCTTGCGCTTCGCATACATTTTCAGCGTGATGGACGTGCACGTGCCGAGGCTCGACAGCAACAGCGAATCGGGCGTGGGTCCTCGGTCGCCGCCGCCTGCGGATTCGGGCTCGTCGCCGAGCCACGTGTGGGTGCCGTCGTCGAGGAGAACCTGATAATCGACTGAGCCGATGCTGGCGACGACCGTGGTTGTTGTCATGCGTGCGCTCCAGAGCGAGGTGGGGTTCCTGCAGCCAGGTGGGTGTGACGGCTATTGTGACGCGAATTGCGCCGAGCCGTGCGGTGTGGCGCGAGCGTGCCGGCGGCACGTTCGCTTCGCGCGCAGACGGCCTTGCACCATCTTCGCGCGTGCTTGGACTTCAGCGCGCGATCTGCCCCATGCGCCCGGTTTGGTAGTCGACGACGGCCTGGCGGATCTCGTCCTCGGTGTTCATCACGAACGGGCCGTACCGCACGACCGGTTCGTTCAGCGGCACCCCGCCAAGCAGCAGGACGTCGAGCGGCTCGCCGCCGGCGGCGAAGCTGACGGCATCGCCGTCGTTGTCGAACACGACCATCTGCCGGGCGGCGATCGTGCGCCGTTGGTCGCCGTAAAAGCCGCTGCCGGACAGCGGGTAGGCGAAGACGCGGTACTCGTGCGGCACCGGATGCACAACCGACGCCCCTGGCTGCAGCGTGAAGTGCTGATAGAGGATCGGCGTGCGCGTTTCGATCGCGGCGCTGACGCCGAACGCCTCGCCGGCGATCACCTTCACGCGCACCTTGCCGTCGGCCGAGGTTGCAGTCGGAATGCCGGCCGACGGGATCTCCTGGTAACGCGGCGCGGTCATCTTGTCGCGGCGCGGCAGGTTCACCCACAGTTGTACGCCGTGCACGCGGCCCCCTGCGCGGGCGAGCGCCGGGTCGGGCATTTCGCTATGCACGACACCCGAGCCGGCCGTCATCCATTGGACGTCGCCTGCGCGCAAGGTGCCCGAATGACCGGCCGAATCGCGGTGTGCGAACTGGCCTTCGAGCGCGTAGGTCACGGTTTCGAAGCCGCGGTGCGGATGATCGGGCGCGCCCTTGGCCTCGCCCGGCGCGTAGTCGACCGGGCCCATTTCGTCGAGCAGCAGGAACGGATCGAAGTCCATCAGCATGCGGGTCGGAAACGGCCGATGGACGACGAAACCGCCGCCTTCGATCGTGCGAACCGATGGAAAAGTGCGTTGGATCGTGCGAATCGTGGTCATGAAAGGTCACCTGAAAATACGGGAATAGCATCATTTTTGAAACACAAGGCTATTATATGGACCGATTCACGCCTTTCTAGCCGCCCTCCGGCAATGGATTGTTCTATCAACGGAACGATGAGATGAAACTGGATCAGCACAACCTGAATGACCTGATGTATTTCTCGCAGGTCGTCGAGCATGGCGGCTTTTCGGCGGCCGAGCGCGTGCTCGGCATTTCGAAATCGCGCTTGTCGCGGCGCCTCTCCGAGTTGGAGGCGTCGCTCGGCGTGCGGCTTTTGCAGCGCTCGACGCGCAAGCTCGCGCTCACCGAAGCCGGACAGCTGTTCTACCAGCATTGCCGGGCGATGCTGTCCGAGGCGGAAGCCGCCGTGAACGTCGTCCAGCAGATGCGAACGTCGCCGCGCGGCACGGTGCGCGTCAGCGTGCCGGTCACGGTGTCGCAGACGCTCCTGTCGAGCATCCTGCCCGAGTTCATGCATCGCTATCCGGAGGTGCGGGTCGTGATGCGCGTGACGAACCGCGTGATCGATCTGTACGAGGATTCGGTCGATGTCGCGCTGCGCGTGCGCTCGGATCCGCCGGAGAGCGCGAATATCGTCGTGCGGCCGCTGTGGCGCACCGAACAGATGCTGGTCGGCGCACCGAGTCTTTTGAGCCAGAATTCGCCGCCGCTCGTGCCGTCCGATCTCGAGCGTTTCGAAACGCTCGATACACCGAGCTCCGACGGGCGCTACGCGTTTCATCTGATTTCACCGGACGGCACGCATCACGTGCATGAGCACGAGCCGCGTCTCGTGACGGCGGACTTGATGACGATACGCGAGGCTGCCCTCGCCGGCGTGGGCATTGCGGCGCTGCCGGCGATGATGTACGGGGCGGCACTGCGCTCCGGCCAATTGTCGCCGGTGATGCCGGGCTGGACCTTGCCGATGCCTCAGCTCTACGCCGTGTTCGTGTCGCGCCAGGGGATGGTGCCGGCGGTGCGCGCGTTCGTCGATTACCTCGTCGAGATGCTCGACGAGCGCAAGCTGGCGGCGATCGAGTGTCCCGAGGGCCGGCAAGCGGACATCCAGCGCGAGTTTTCTGCGGCGAGCGACACGCCCGAAAAAATCGCGCCGTAACACGCCGTTCTCGAAGGTGAAAACCAGGACTCTCGGCACCGTTGCGTGGCGAAAATCGGTTTTGCCATTTAAGCGTCTTCGGCGATCAGTAGTTTCAATGGGCGTTTTCTTGAATGCGCGCGCGGCGCCGCCTATATTGAAATCCCTTTCGCAGTGGAGATTCCGGTGCGGAAATTGATGGCTGCTCTTATAGCGAGCCTGATAGGGCTGATCGCGCTGTCCGTGACGACCACGGCTGTCGCATGCGGTGACTCTACGAGCTACTCCGATGGCAAGTGAGCCCGACGCCCGAAGGCGCTGCGCGCGCAAGACAAAAGGCCCTCATCTGACGATGAGGGCCTTTTACTTTGTCGACCCGAGTTAGCGCTTCGGCACTGACTCCGACCCCATTCAAAGCACTTACTCGGGTCCCCTGCAACGCCGGGCGCCGAAAAACGCGCGATTTTCCGGCTGCAATGGCTTCGAGCGATGCCTTCCGCTGTTCGATACAGCGCCCTCTGCGCGCTCGTTAGCGCGATGTCGCGGACTACTTCGTCTTCGGCTCGGTCACGAAGCCGATCTTTGTCAGCCCGCCCGCCTGCGCGGCGGACATCACATCGGCGACGCGCTCATACGGCACCTTGCGGTCCGCGCGCAAATGCAGCTCCGGCTGCGGATTGGCCTGGGCGGCCCGCGCGATATCCGCGCGCAACACGTCGTCGGTGACCGGCTTGTCGTCCCAGAGAAGAGTACCGTCTGCCTGGACCGATATCGTCACGTGCGAGGGCTTCGTGTCCTCCTTCTGGCTGCTCGCGCGCGGCAGGTCGATTTTCACCGCGTGATGGATCGCCGGGATCGTCACGAGGAAGATGATCAGGAGAACCAACATCACGTCGACGAGCGGCGTCATGTTGATTTCGTTCATCAGGCCGTCGTCATCGTCGTCGGCGAATGCGTTCATTGCCATCGTCGCCTCGCACTCAGTTCGTGCGTGCGGCAAGTCGCAGGCCGTCGCGCGTCGCGGACGCAACGTGCGAGCCGGTCACGAAATACGCGTGCAGACCGTGCGCGAAACGGCGCAGCTTGCCGACGACGCTCTTGTTCGCACGGGTCAGCGCGTTATAGCCGAGCACCGCGGGGATCGCGACGAAGAGGCCGAGCGCGGTCATGATGAGCGATTCGCCGACCGGACCCGCGACCTGATCGATCGAGGTCTGCCCCGTTGCACCGATGACGAGGAGGGCGTGATAGATGCCCCATACCGTGCCGAACAGGCCGACGAACGGCGCGACGCTGCCAATCGACGCGAGGACGGCCAGGCCGCTTTGCATGCACGCGATGCCGTCGTCCATCGTGTCCTTCAGGCAGCGCGTGATCCAGTCCGACACGTCCATCTTGTCGTGCAAATGCGGTTGCGTCTGATGATGGTGATCGACCGCCTCCTGGCCCGACAGCGCGAGCGCGAGAAACGGGTTGCCGCTCGCGCTTGACGACGATGCGCCGAGCTTCTTGATGCCGTCCGAGAAATCTCCGGAATGCCAGAACGCCTGCTCGGCGTTCTTCGTGAGGCGCTTCAGTCGAATCACGTTCATGCCCTTGATGACGATCACGCACCACGACAAGACCGACATGAAGATCAGCGCGACCGCGATGCCGCGCGTCACGAAATCTCCTTGCACCCAAACGTGCGAAAAACCGTAGTTCTGCATCTCAAGTCCTTTTCTTCTTTTCCAATCAATCGTTAAAGCCGAACGTGAACGGCTGCGTATAGGCCGCGCGCATCGATGTGCCGTTTTCCACGTACGGGCGGCAGGCGCTCGCGCGCATCGCGGCCATGGCGGCCTCGTCGAGGCGCGAAAAGCCGCTGCTCTTTTTCAGTTCGACGTCCTCGATCTTGCCGGTCAGTCCGACCACGAACCGCACGTACGCAGTGCCCGCTTCGCCGCGGCGCTGCGACAGCGCCGGGTAGGCCGGCTTCGTGATGTCGCAATCAAGGTGAGCGACGTCCTTCGGCGCCGCGATCGCGAGCGTCTCGCGGCCTGTTGCGGGCGCTGCGGGAGCGGCGGTTGCCGGGCCCGCAGGCGCTGCGCCGGCAGACGCGGGCGTCGCGGGCGGCGCAGGTTCGGAGGGTGCACGCTCGTATGGCGATGGCGTGGCGGCTTGCGGCAGCGGCTCGGACTTCGTCTTCGGAATCGGCGTGGGCTTCGGTTCGACCTTCGGTTTGACGCGCGGCACGGGCGGCGCCGGTGTTGGCGCCGGCGCAGTCGACTGCAGCGCGGCGGGTGCCGCAGGAGCAGGGCTCAGCAATTCGGCGGTAATCGAGCGCGATTCGAGCGGGCGCAGCGGCGGCTCGTTTCGGATCGTAACCAGGAGGGCGATCAGCGCGGCGTGAAGCAGCACCACGACGGTGACCGCCGAGACCACACGGGGACTCATTGTTGTAAGCGCCGCCGACGATGCGCCGACGGTAACGGAAGGCTGACCCTGCATGTTAACTGGGTTGGGCAAAGGCGCAAACGACGCCCGCGCCGAACCTTGCGCTAAATCGCGTCATTTTCGAAATATCAAGAGGGAGATACCTAAAGTCACCACGAAACCAATCAGCAATTCCATCTCAGACTCCTTGAGGAATGAGCGGTCGCTGGCTAGTGCGAGACTGGCTTGCTGACAGGAGGTGAAGCGAAAACCAGGCGAGGAGATGCCGCGTACGGCCCGGCTGGAAAAGCGCGGCTGGCGTTGCGGCGACGCCGGCTTGGACGTTAGCGTATGAAGGCGATCAAGCGGCCTTGCGCTCGTAGAAGGCCACCGGGGCCGCTCGCGTGTGATGCTCGACGCCGCAATGGCTTTGGCAGACGCCGCTTTGCGCCATGACGTCGCGCACGGATTCCTCGCACTTGCCGCAGCAGGTGGCAACGCCCAGCTCGAACTGAAGCTCGTCGAAGGTATCGACACCCTCAGCGATAGCGGCGCGGATCTTCCGGTCGGAAACAGACTTGCACACGCAGACGATCATGATTAATTAGTACGATAGCTAACGTTAATGCGAATTATTATCATTATGTTCGAGCCGCTTGGCAAGCTGCGAAGCTGGTTTTTTTGTAACAAAGCTGGGTGGCTGGCAGGGTTACTGCAGCGAGCGGCGGCCGTGCGATGTCACGCCGCGTAGCGACGATGCGGGGTACAGCGGGGTCGGATCATTCGGCCGACCGGTGGCCGGTCAAGCGGCTTGCGACGCCGTCGAGGCAGTTCGTCGCGACGGCACGTGAACGCGCTCGACCGGCGCGTCGAAGCCGAGCAGCGTGCTTGCCAGCTGGCGCAGATGTTCGCCGTCGCCGGTCGAGCAGAAGCGGGGCAGCGCCGGCGTCGTGGCGGCTTCGGCCGCAGCTGCGCGCAGGCCGTTCGCGTCGAGCACGCGCTCGAGCTGCCGGGCAATGGCGACGCTCGTGTCGATCAGCATGAGACGGTCGCCGACGATGTCGCGAATCACGCGATCGAAGAACGGGTAGTGCGTGCAGCCGAGCACGAGGGTATCGGCGCCGGCGTCGAGCATCGGATCCAGATAACGCTTGAGCAATGCGCGCACCTCGGCCGAGTCGACATCGCAACGCTCGATGGCTTCCACGAGGCCATGCCCGGGCTGGCACAGGAAACGGCAATCGCCGGCGTGGCGTTCCTGCAGTGCCAGGAAGCGAGCGCTCCTCAACGTGACCTGCGTGGCCAGCACGCCGGCCACCCGCGCCTTCGACTGCAGCGCGGCAGGCTTGATGCCCGGCTCCACGCCGACGAGCGGAATCGCAAGCCGCTCGCGCACGAGCGAGATCGCTTGCGCAGTCGCAGTATTGCATGCCACCACGAGCGCCTTCGCGCCCTGCGAGACCAGCCATTCGCCGATCGCGAGCGTGCGGTCGGCGATGAAGTCGTCGTCGCGCTGACCGTACGGCGCGTAAGCCGAATCGGCGACGTAGATGAGCGCTTCATCGGGCAGTTGCGCACGCACGGCGCGCAGCACGGACAGGCCGCCGAGGCCCGAATCGAAGATGCCGACAGGCGCCGGCGAGCGGCCGATAGCGTCGGTCGAAACTCGCGCGGACCCGCTGGCGGGCGTGTCGTGCGGTGCGGTCATATGGGCGTGCGGCGGATAGGGGTAGGGCCAAGCATGGATCGCGCCGTACCCGCTCCCGTGCGCGGGCAGCACCGCAACGCCGAAGCGTGGCGAGACACGCTTCGGCGCGCCGGACGGCGCACGAAAACAGACACGAGCGGGAATGTTACCAGCTTGGACTTACGATTCGTCCGCGCCGCCCATGGCGGACTGCTGGTAGTTCTGGATGCCGACTTTGTCGATGAGATCGAGCTGGGTTTCTAGCCAGTCGATGTGCTCTTCGGTGTCGTCGAGAATCTTCACGAAGATCTCGCGCGAAATGAAATCGCGAACGGATTCGCAATAGGCGACGGCTTCCTTGCACGTGCCCTGGGAAATCTGCTCGAGCTTCAGATCGCACTCGAGGATCTCCTTCGTTTCTTCGCCGATCAGGAGCTTATGCAAGTCTTGCAGGTTCGGCAGGCCGTCGAGCATGAAAATGCGTTCGATGAGCCAGTCGGCATGCTTCATCTCGCCGATCGATTCGTCGTACTCATGCTTGCCGAGCTTATCGAGCCCCCAGTGCTTGTACATCCGTGCGTGCAGGAAGTATTGGTTGATGGCGGTCAACTCGTTCTTCAACTGGGCGTTCAGATATTCGATGACCTTTTTATCGCCTTGCATAATTGTTCCTTGTGGGGGGTGACTTCGACTACCAACGATAAACGCTGGGGAAAAAAAAGCCAAGACCGAAGTCTTTCGTTGACCGAAAGGGAGAGGGGGCGGCCGCGCGGCGCGCAGCGTTGCATGGGACCCGAGTAAGTGCTGAAGCACTAACTCCAGCCGACAGCTGAAGCGCTTACTCGGGTCGACATAAAAAAAGCCAGGCCGAGCGGCCTGGCTTTCGTTCAACAGGCAAGCAGCATCAAGCGACAGCGACCGGAATCTTGCCGATCTTCGCCTGCCATTCCTTCGGGCCGGTCTGGTGCACCGACGTGCCGTTGGAATCGACTGCCACTGTTACCGGCATATCGACGACGTCGAATTCGTAGATCGCTTCCATGCCGAGGTCTTCGAACGCAAGGACCTTCGCTTTGCGAATCGCTTTCGACACGAGATAGGCTGCGCCGCCCACAGCCATCAGGTAGGCGGCCTTGTGCTTCTTGATCGCCTCGATCGCGACCGGGCCGCGCTCGGCCTTGCCGATCATCGAAATGAGACCCGTTTGCGCGAGCATCGTCTCGGTGAACTTGTCCATGCGCGTTGCGGTGGTGGGGCCTGCCGGGCCGACCGCTTCGTCCCGCACCGGATCGACCGGGCCCACGTAATAGATCACGCGGTTCGTGAAATCGACCGGCAGCTTCTCGCCCTTCGCGAGCATGTCGGCGATGCGCTTGTGCGCGGCGTCGCGGCCCGTGAGCATCTTGCCCGAGAGCAAGAGCGTCTGGCCCGGCTTCCAGCCCGCGACGTCTTCGGGCGTGAGCGTGTTGAGGTCGACGCGCTGGCTCGTTTCCGTGTTCGGCTGCCACGTGACTTTCGGCCATGCGTCGAGCGGCGGCGCATCGAGCTTGGCGGCACCCGTGCCGTCGAGCGTGAAGTGCGCGTGGCGCGTCGCCGCGCAGTTCGGGATGATCGCGATCGGCTTCGAAGCGGCGTGCGTCGGCGCGGCCATGATCTTCACGTCGAGCACCGTCGACAAACCGCCCAGGCCCTGCGCGCCGATCCCGAGCGCATTGACCTTCTCGTGCAGCTCGACACGCAGTGCTTCGATCCAGTCCAGCGGGCCGCGCGCGATGATCTCCTGAATGTCGATCGGGTCCATCAGCGACTCCTTCGCCATGACCATCGCCTTCTCCGCAGTGCCGCCGATGCCGATGCCGAGCATGCCCGGCGGACACCAGCCGGCGCCCATCGTCGGCACGGTCTTGAGCACCCAGTCGACGATCGAATCGGACGGGTTCAGCATGGCGAACTTCGACTTGTTCTCCGAACCGCCGCCTTTCGCCGCGACCTGCACGTCGACCTTGTCGCCCGGCACGATCTCGTAGTGAACGACGGCGGGGGTATTGTCTTTCGTGTTCTTGCGCGCGCCTTCGGGCGGGCTCACGATCGACGCGCGCAGCACGTTGTCCGGATTCAGGTAACCGCGGCGCACGCCTTCGTTGATCATGTCGGTGACGCCCATCGTCGCGCCGTCCCAACGCACGTCCATGCCGACCTTCACGAACACCGTGACGATGCCGGTGTCCTGGCAGATCGGCCGGTGGCCTTCGGCGCACATGCGGCTGTTGGTCAGGATCTGCGCGATGGCGTCTTTGGCGGCCGGGCTCTCTTCGAGCTCATACGCGCGGCCAAGCGCCTGGATGTAGTCGAGCGGGTGGTAGTAGCTGATGTACTGGAGCGAATCCGCAATGCTCTGGATCAGGTCTTCCTGTTTGATGACGGTCATGGCTTGGGCTCAGTGGGGACAAGAGGCTTCGTAATTCAGGCAACTTCCTTGGACAGCTCCGGCGCCTCTGACGGGCGCTCCTCTTCGTGGTCATGGCGCCGCCGCGGCCGGGCGCGGCGCGGCGGGCGGGAACTGAAAAAAAGCGCGTCATTGTACCGCGCCGATGATTATTTCCGCTTCGGCGCTCACGGTGTGACGGGCGGCGCGCGCTTGGCCTTGAGGCTCGCGAGCGCGATGCCTGCGACGACGCAGGCAAGCGCGACACCGTGCGCGAGCGTCGGGCGCTCGCCGAGGAACACGATGCCGTAGACGGCCGCGGCGATGGGCAGCACGGCGCTGAACACGCCGGCGAGGCTGCCCGGCACGTGGCGGATGCCTTTCATCCACAGCCAGAACGAGAAGATGCTCGCCGACAGGCCATACCAGATCACGAGCGCCCAGAGGTTGCCCGGCACGCTCGCGTAGTCGAACGAGAACAGCGCGCCGATGCCGAGCGGCAGCATCAGCAGCAAGCCGAACAGGTGGGTGTAGGCGCAGATATCGATGGGCGCGAGCGTTTGCGTGAGGCGCCGCGAGAGGATCACATAGAACGATTCGCAGCAGACCGCACCGAGCACCATCAGGTTGCCGCTCAGCGAGCTCTCGCTCGATACCGCGCCTTCCATCGAGCCGCTGTGCGCGAAGTTGACGACGACGACGCCCGTCATCGCGAGCGCGATCGAGACCAGCGCGCGGCGGTTCGGCTTCTCGCCGAGAAAGATCCAGGAGAAGAGCGCGACCACCGCGGGAATCGTGCTCGTGATGACGCCCGCGGCCACCGCGCTCGTGCGCTGCACGCCGTTCAACATCAACAGCGTGAACATGAAGGTGCCGAAAAACGCCTGCAGGAACAGGTTCAGCCATTCGCCACGCTTCACGCTCTTCATCTTGACGGGGCGAAAGAGCGGCCACAGCACCGCGATCGCCACCACGAAGCGCAGCAGGGCGAGGACGGAAACGGGAACGAAAGCGACGATCGATTTGCCGATGCCGACGTTGCTGCCGACGAGCAGCATCGCGGCAATGAGGAGCAAAGCGTAGCGGTTCAAGCTGGAATCCAAACGGGGAGTTCAGTTAGCATTGAGCATTGTAGGTTGGCGCTTAATATGACGTAAAGCCTGCCGCAAGGCGCTTGTGTTGCGATTCGCTTTCAGGCAACTGCTTGGCGCGGCAGCGTTCAAATACGTATGACGTGGGCCACAAGGCGCGCTTTCGAGCCGCGTAAGTGCACGGTAAGTTGCGGTGGTTATCGTCACGATTGAGTGCGCCGCCTGCCTGCCAGGGCCAGCGGCCTGCCGGGCGCGCAAGGCTTCGAGCCTGCGGGCGCGGCAGCAATCGGCATGGGTGTCACGACGGGCAGCGTTCGCATGCTGCAATGCCGCATTCGCGGTATCGGGCGTGACACGTCGACAGCACGTGCGGCGGCGAGCGGTACGTGCGAGGGTTTGGGGACAAGCGCAGCTCGCGAACTGCGCTATAAGACAAGGCGTGCCGTAGCGCGCCGGATACCGGATTCACTTTCACCTTCAGGAAGGGGTTGTCGATGTCTACGATTGAATCGGTTCTTCACGAAAGCCGCGTATTTCCGCCATCCGCCGACATGGTGGCCAATGCGGCGATTTCCGGCATGGACGCCTACCGGGCGCTCGCCGCCGAGGCGCAACGCGATTACGAGGGCTTCTGGGCGAAGCTCGCACGCGAAACGCTCGCGTGGCACAAGCCGTTCACGAAGGTGCTCGACGAATCGAACGCGCCGTTCTACACGTGGTTCGAGGACGGCGAACTCAATGCGTCGTACAACAGCCTCGACCGCCATGTCGAAGCGGGCAAGGGCGGCACCGTCGCGATCATCTTCGAGGCCGACGACGGCACTGTCACCCGCGTCACCTATCAGGACCTGCTGCAGCGCGTATGCCGCTTCGCGAATGCGCTCAAGACGCGCGGCGTGAAGAAGGGCGACCGCGTCGTGATCTACATGCCGATGTCGATCGAAGGCGTCGTCGCGATGCAGGCCTGCGCGCGTATCGGCGCGACGCACTCGGTCGTGTTCGGCGGCTTCTCGTCGAAGTCGCTCAACGAGCGGCTCGTCGACGTCGGCGCGGTCGCGCTGATTACGTCGGACGAACAGATGCGCGGCGGCAAGGCGCTGCCGCTCAAGAACATCGCCGACGAAGCGCTCGCGATGGGCGGCTGCGAGGCGGTCAAGAGCGTGATCGTCCACCGGCGCACGGGCGGCAAGGTGCAATGGAACGAGGGCCTCGACCTCTGGATGCACGAAATCACGCAGGGTCAGGCCGATTCGTGCCCGCCGGAATGGGTCGGCGCCGAGCATCCGCTGTTCGTCCTTTACACGTCGGGCTCGACGGGCCGGCCGAAGGGCGTGCAGCACAGCACCGGCGGCTATCTGCTGTGGGCCGTGCAGACGCTCAAGTGGACCTTCGACTGGAAGCCCTCCGACATCTTCTGGTGCACCGCCGACATCGGCTGGATCACGGGCCACACGTACATCGCGTACGGGCCGCTCGCGCTCGGCGCGACGCAGGTGATGTTCGAAGGCGTGCCGACCTACCCGGACGGCGGCCGCTTCTGGAGCATGATCGAGAAGCACAAAGTCACGCAGTTCTATACGGCGCCGACCGCGATCCGTTCGCTGATCAAGATCGCCGAGGCCGATTCGAAGGTGCATCCGAAGCGCTACGACCTGTCGAGCCTGCGCGTGCTCGGCACGGTCGGCGAGCCGATCAATCCGGAAGCGTGGATGTGGTACTACGAGAACGTCGGCGGCTCGCGCTGCCCGGTCGTCGACACCTGGTGGCAGACCGAGACCGGCGGCCACATGATCACGCCGCTGCCGGGCGCGACGCCGCTCGTGCCGGGCTCGTGCACGCTGCCGCTGCCGGGCATCATGGCCGCGATCGTCGACGAGACCGGGCAGGACGTGCCTAACGGGCAAGGCGGGATTCTC
Source organism: Trinickia mobilis (assembly GCF_017315705.1). Classification (GTDB taxonomy): domain Bacteria; phylum Pseudomonadota; class Gammaproteobacteria; order Burkholderiales; family Burkholderiaceae; genus Trinickia_A; species Trinickia_A mobilis. The sequence goes on from NZ_JAFLRF010000013.1 coordinate 22,409, forward strand.
GTCGTGAAGCGTCCGTGGCCGTCGATGGTCCGCACGATCTGGGGCGACCCCGAGCGCTTCAAGAAGAGCTACTACCCCGAGGAACTGGGCGGCAAGCTGTATCTCGCCGGCGACGGCAGCGTGCGCGACAAGGAGACCGGCAACTTCACGATCATGGGCCGCATCGACGACGTGCTCAACGTCTCGGGCCACCGGCTCGGGACGATGGAAATCGAGTCGGCGCTGGTCGCCAATCCGCTCGTCGCGGAAGCGGCAGTCGTGGGCCGGCCGGACGAGACCACGGGCGAGGCCGTGGTCGCGTTCGTCGTCTTGAAGCGCGCGCGTCCGGTGGGCGACGAGGCCGCGAAGCTCGCGAACGAGCTGCGTGCCTGGGTCGGCAAGGAGATCGGGCCGATCGCGAAGCCGAAGGACATCCGCTTCGGCGAGAACCTGCCGAAGACGCGCTCCGGCAAGATCATGCGCCGCCTCCTGCGTTCGCTCGCGAAGGGCGAAGCGATCACGCAGGACGTGTCGACGCTCGAGAATCCCGCGATTCTCGATCAGCTCGGCGAGTCGCTTTAAGCGACGAGCGTTTGAGACGACGGTGGCCGCTACGCCGGCAGTGCTGGGCTTTATCGCTTCAAGCACTGAATCGCCGTTGCCTGCTGCCTGTCGCTGCATGCGAGTAGAGGCAAGCGCGCGGACAATCCCAATTGTCTGCGCCGTGCCTTTTTGATACATAGGCGCATGGCCGCGCCGCATCCCCCTCACGCTCTCCCGCTGAACCCTCCGCCCGAACCGCCGCCGGTCACGGACGCGATGGCGCGCGCCCATCGGCGCTATTGGCGCTTCAACGTCGCGTTGATCGCCGCGCTGATGTCGATCGGCTTCTTCGTGTCGTTCGTCGTGCCGGCGCTGGCGCGCTCGCTTTCGGCCGTGCGCGTCGCGGGCTTTCGCCTGCCGTTCTATATCGGGGCGCAGGGCTCGATTCTCGTCTACCTCGTGCTGATCGCCGTCTATATCGCGCTGATGCAACGCGCGGACTGCGCATTGCGGCGCGCCTTCGATGCGGATGCAGCCAGCGCCGACAGCGCGACGGAAGCCGCTCGATGACGCTCACGCACCGGCTGATTCGCGCTTACGCGCTCTATACGCTGGGCTTCTTCCTGTTCATCTATGTGCTGTGGCGGATCGAGCGCACGACCGGCGCGGGCGTGTGGATCGGCTACGTGTTCCTGTTCGTGCCGATCGCGGTGTACGCGGTGATCGGGCTCTTGTCGCGCACGTCCGACCTCGTCGAATACTACGTGGCGGGGCGGCGCGTGCCGTCGGCGTTCAACGGGATGGCGACCGCGGCCGACTGGCTCTCGGCCGCGTCGTTTATCGGTCTCGCCGGTTCGCTCTATGCGACCGGCTACGAGGGCCTCGCGTACCTGATGGGCTGGACGGGCGGCTACTGCTTGGTCGCCTTCCTGCTCGCGCCGTACGTCCGCAAGCTCGCGCGCTATACGATTCCCGATTTTCTCGGCACGCGCTTTTCCAGCAACATGGTGCGCGCGCTCGCGGCGCTTGCCGCGATTCTCTGCTCGTTTGTCTATCTCGTCGCGCAGATCCAGGGGATCGGGCTGATCGCGACGCGCTTTATCGGCGTCGACTTTGCGATCGGCATTTCGTGCGGCCTGGCGGGGATACTCGTTTGCTCGTTCCTCGGCGGGATGCGCGCGGTGACGTGGACGCAGGTCGCGCAATACATCATCTTGATCAGCGCGTTTCTGATTCCGGTGTCGATGATCGCGCACAAGGACGGCCTCGGCTGGGTGCCGCAGTTGAGCTACGGCCACTTGATGGAAAAGCTCGAAACGCTCGAGCACGACGTGCGCGACGCGCCGAAGGAGGAGAGCGTGCGCGCGTCGTACCGGCAGCGCGCGGCGCAAATCGATGCGCGGATCGCCGCGCTGCCCGCGTCCTATGTCGACGACAAAACGCGGCTCGCCAACGAGATCGCCGAACTGCGGCGGCACAACGGACCATTGCGCGAGATCGATCAGCGTGAGCATGAGCTTGCTGAGTTTCCGCACGATGCCGCGGCGGCGCGCGTCGTCTGGAGCCAGGAGCGCGACGAAATGCTTGCGCTTGCAACCGATCCGGTGCCGATGCACGAGGCGTTTCCTGCCTCGAACGAGGAGGAGCGGCGCATTCACGAACGCAATTTCCTGTCGCTCTTGCTGTGCCTGTCGCTCGGCACCGCGAGCCTGCCGCATATCCTGACGCGCTATAACACGACGACGTCGGTGAGCGCTGCGCGCCGCTCGGTCGGCTGGACGCTTTTTTTCGTCGCGCTGTTCTATGTGACCGTCCCGGTGCTGGCTGTGTTGATCAAGTACGAGATATTGACGAACCTCGTCGGACACCCGTTTGCCGACTGGCCGCAATGGGTGACGCAGTGGCACCGGGTCGAGCCGTCGCTGATCGGGATCGCGGATACGAATCGCGACGGCATCATCCGCTGGTCCGAGATCCGGATGCAGCCCGACATGGTCGTGCTCGCCGCGCCCGAGATCGCCGGGCTGCCGTATGTGATATCGGGTTTGATCGCGGCGGGGGCGCTGGCGGCGGCGCTTTCCACCGCCGACGGCTTGTTGCTGACGATTGCGAATGCGCTGTCGCACGACGTCTATTACCACATGGTCGACCCGTCGGCGTCGAGCCAGCGGCGCGTGACGATTTCGAAGATCCTGCTGTTGGGCGTCGCGCTGTTCGCGTCGTATGTCGCGTCGCTGAATACGGGGAATATTCTGTTTCTCGTGGGGGCGGCGTTTTCGCTCGCGGCGTCGAGTTTGTTTCCGGTGCTCGTGCTCGGCGTGTTCTGGAAGCGCACGACCAAGCTCGGCGCGGTGGCGGGCATGGTCGCGGGGCTTGTGGTGTGCGTCTATTACATCGTGTCGACGTATCCGTATTTCACGCAGCTGACGGGCTTCGCCGGGCAACGGTGGTTCGGAATCGAGCCGATCAGCTCGGGCGTGTTCGGCGTGCCGGCGGGGTTTGCCGTGACGATCGCCGTGAGCCTCTTCGATCGCAAGCCGGATGCCTATACGACGGCGCTCGTCGACTACATTCGCCACCCGTGACAGGGCGGGAGCAGCAGGTGGGTGGCGCGGGGCCCGAAGTTTGCTATAATGCGCCTCCCGCCGGAGAGATGGATGAGTGGTTTAAGTCGCACGCCTGGAAAGCGTGTATAGGTTAATAGCCTATCGGGGGTTCGAATCCCCCTCTCTCCGCCAGTCAAGCCTTTCAGCAGTTCTCAGATTCTCTCAGCAACACCCGCCAGCCTCGTACCCACGGCCGTTTTGGGGGTGTCAATATTCTTGCCGCTTCTCAGGGCTACCCACATAATCGCACCATCGTTTGTGGGTAGATTTGTGGGTAGACATGGGCTCAAAACAACTCCATCGGCTCAACGCGCTGCGCGTGTCCCGCGAGGTCCAACCGGGGTATCACGCCGACGGCGGCGGCTTGTATCTGCAAATATCCTCGAGCGGATCGCGCTCGTGGATCTTCCGTTATATGTTCCTCAAGCGTGCGCGTGAGATGGGCCTCGGGCCGCTCGCGTCGGTCTCGCTCGCCGAGGCGAGGGCCGAGGCTGGGCGCTTGCGCAAGTTGCTGTCCGAGGGCATCGACCCGATCGAGGCGCGCAATGCCGATCGTGAGCGAGCTGCGGCGGCCGCGCCCGATGTATTGACCTTCCGCCAAGCCGCGACCGACTTCATTGCTGCGCATAAAGGCAGCTGGAAGAACAAGAAGCACGCGCAGCAGTGGGAGAACACGCTCACGACCTACGCCTACCCGATTATCGGGACGACCGATGTGCGCGACGTCGATACGCCGATGGTCGTGCGCATCCTGCAACCGATCTGGCTTGAGAAGCCCGAGACCGCGAGCCGCGTGCGCGGGCGCATCGAATCGGTCCTCGATGCCGCGAAGGCGCTCGGCAAGCGCAGCGGCGAGAACCCGGCGCGCTGGCGCGGCCACCTCGAGCAGATCCTCCCGAAGCGAAAGCGCGCGCGGCGCGTGAAGCATCATCCGGCGCTGCCCTACGCGCAGATCTCCGAGTTCATGCCACAGCTCGCCGAGCGACCGGCGCCGGCGGCGCGCGCGTTGCATCTGCTCATCCTGACCTGCGTGCGAACATCCGAGGCGCTGCTCGCGCGGCCCGAGGAGTTCGATCTCGATCGCAACGTGTGGACGGTGCCCCCAGATCGCATGAAGATGGAAGTTGCGCTGCGAGTGCCGCTATCCGAGTCGGCCGTCGCGATCGTGCGCGAGGCGCTGAAGATGGCGAAGCCTGGCGGCTATCTATTCCCGGGTCAGAAGATAGGCAAACCGCTGTCGAACATGGCGATGCTCAACCTGCTCGATCGCATGGGCTATACCGATATCACGGTACACGGCTTTCGATCGACGTTCCGGGACTGGGTTGCGGAGTGCACGGAATATGCGGACTCGCTGGCAGAGATGGCCCTCGCGCATGCCGTCGAGAGCAAAGTAGAAGGCGCCTATCGACGCGGTGACATGCTCGAGCGGCGCCGCAAGATGATGGAGGAGTGGGCGCGGTACTGCAGCAGCAAGAAGGCGCCCGTCGTGCCGCTCACGACGCGACAGTCAGCGGCGTGATGTTGCTGCGGTCGGGCGCATCGCTGCGCGCCGGCCGCGGCTTCCCCGCTTTGTCGGCGAGCCAGTCGTCGATATCCTCCTCGAGCCATGCCGTGCGGTTGCCGCCGAGCGAGAAGGGCTTCGGAAACTCGCCTTTGGCGATCATGCGGTAGATGGTCGACTGGCCGAGCGAAACCTTCGCGGCGACTTGTTTGATGTTGATGGCTCTCATCGATCACTCCATTCGAAACGCTTAGGCCGCGTGCTCGCGGCGATGTAAAGCGGATGCTTCGGGCTGCCGTCCTTGTTCAGACCGAGGTGGTAGAGCTTATTGCGCATGCCGCACATGCTGACGATTCGCATAACGTCGGCGGCGCGCGCCGCGGCGGCCGGGTGCGCACCCCAGGCGCAGATGACCGTGTGGGCCTGATCGATCGCGTCCAGGATTGCGCCGTCCGCGCTGATGCCTTTGCCTTTCGGGCCGATCGGGTCCGGATGCGTCAGTAGTTCGGCCGGATCGGTGGCGCGCAGTGGGAACAGATTCACGACGTCAAGCCGCCCGAACTTGCCTGCGACGGCGCGCGACATGCAGCGCGTTATCGTCGGATCGTCCGTCAGGTGGTCGGCCGTAGATGGATTGAGCATCAGGAACGCCAGCGTCGGCCGCGTACGGTCCCACTCGCGCCACAGGCGGTACCGGTAGGTGCCGCAGTCGCTCAAGATGCAGCCGCGCTCGCCGGCGAGGTCGGTCTCGGTCAGGTATTGCATCAGCCTAGTTCCTTTTCCGCTGCGGCGAGCGCCGCATTCAGTTCCGTCATTGCATCGTGCGAGCCGCCGGGACGATCCGGGTGATGCTCTTGCGCGCGGCGCCGGTATTCGGCGCGCACCGTTGCCATGTCGCGCACGCCGGGCCCGACGCCGATCACCTCGCGCCAGTTCCGCGGCGCGCCGGGTGCTGGAAGCGCCGTGAAACCGGTGAACGCGCGGTCTAAGATCTGCGCGCCGCCGTGCCGCTCGATCGCGCGCATAGCATCGAGCGTGGCTGCAACGGCCGCGAGATTGTCGGCCACTTTCTGGTAGCGGTCGATCGCCATGACGCGATGATCGCCCTTTCGTGTTCGCCAGTAGACAGCGACGCCTGGATCGTCAGGGGCTTTCTGGTCGGATCGGGGGAGACCATCTAGGCGCGTCGGGATATTGGTCGAGATCACGATATCGTCTCGGCCAATGCCGAAGCGACTAAGCTCTAGCAACACGCGCTCGACGCCGTCCATGACGGTAAGCGCCTTCGGCATTTCACGCATCGTCGATCGAGCACGCGTGCTGAATTTTCCGTTTTGCCGCGCATATGACCTCGTGCGCGGCCAGCCTTCAGGCCACTGGAGCGGATAGGCTGCGATCATTATTGGACCCTCCTGAATTCCACGACCCACACCCACGGATTGACATCCCACCCATAGCCGCGCGCGGCATTGAGGCTGTCCCACAGTTGCCGATAGCTGTCGCGCGGATCGCGAAGATAGTTGGCTGGCGTCACCCCGTCCGCTTCGTAAAACATCGTGGTGTACGGGCGCCATCCGGTGTAATGGCGCTCGATGCCTTCGGCGATCGCGTCGGCCTCGCTGATGCTATTCAGCCGCTCGACGCGCACGCCGGCATTCTCAAGAGTGATGCGTGAGGCCGCGCGCGGCATGAAGATCGAGGGGCGCGTATGCCAGGTAGGCGCGGCCCCAGCTCGGCGGCGCGCGTCAGGATCGGCGCCGTCGAAGCGGTACGCGAATCCGGCCTCGACCGTCATATCGACGAAATGCCACTCGTCGCGGCCCTTTTCCTCGCTGTAGCGCGTCTCCCAGCGGCCGAATGCGACGAAGGTTTCCTTGACCCACAAGTGGTCACCGGCGTACCCGTAGGGACTGAGGTCGTTCTCCGGCAGCGCGACATATTCCGGCGTGAAGTTATCGGGATGCAGCAGTTCGAGCGCGAAGCCTTTGACGACGCGCCGTGTTTGCGTCTTGCGACCGTCAAGGATCGCGCGGACCATCGGGCCACTGAACAGGATAGGGCGCTCAATCATGCTAGGATTCCTCGAAAATCACATTGGAGACGACCATGCGCCAGATCGAAACCGGGCCGCGTCAGGTGGCGGAAGACGACTACAAGGACCAGCTGATCCACGTCATTACCGCGTACGAGATCCGCAGCGAGAGCTGGCCGTTTCACGTGTACGTCGGCACGCGCGAGAAGGGCATGCGCAAGGTCGGCGGCGTCGGCGAATCGCAGTCGATGAATGAGGCTTTCCAGCTGGGGTTTGAAGCGGGCCGCATGTTCATCGATGGCGGGTTCACGGTCCACGGGGGCTGAATTCACTTAGCCTCCGGGAATTCGTCGTGCGTGCGGCCATCGAGATGACGGCCGGCAGTGCGCTTGCCGACGCGATAGACGGTCGGCTCATCGTCGTAGTGCATGCCGACTGAGCCGCTCGGCGTGAGCGTGCTGAAGCACCATTGATCGCCAAACCAGTGCGCAACCTGCTCGGTGCGCTTGAGCGGACCGCCGCAGTTCTCGCCGGGTGCCCACTCACCGAATTGTTTGAAAAAGAAGGGCACTTTGGCTTCTGCGCACTGATCGCGCAGATCCCTCGCCCAGTCAGGATGCATCGGCCGCGCGCCAGGCCCCGACTCGCCGCCGCAGATCACCCAGTCGATTCCACTCTGGATGTACCAGGGCTGGCAGATCTTCGCGCCGCTGCCTTGGTCGAGATCCGGTCCCGGCATCGGGCGCTCGAGGTCGACTGGTCCCAGCATCGGCTCGACGCTGAGAAAGTGCACCGCAGCCGGCACCTTCAGCAGCAGCGGGATGCGCTCATCGGCGGCGCGCTGATCCTCGACGCTCACGCCGAGCCAGACGTTCTCGTACGGGAAGCCGGGCCCGCAGTTGTCATAGCCGCCGCGCCGCGTGTTGTGGTGATGCGGTACCCACGGGATGTCCTTTGGCATGCGACTACTGATTGCGTCATCATCGAACACGCCTTCGCCGTCTTTGACCCATTTGAAGAACTCGACCATGCGCTCCGGACGCTTCGTCAGCACTTGGTAGGTGTGCCGCGTTGTGACGCTCATCACCGCGAACACGCTCGCGATGAACTCGAACGGTACCGACTCGTGGAACAGATCCGACATGCTGTTCACGAACACGCGGCGCGGCTTCGCCCAGCCGAACGGCGCGGCGAGCGCCTCCGGTACCGTGCGAACCTTGCCCGTCCACTTCGGCCCCTGCGACGTCATCTGCACGAGCTTGTGATACGGCTGCCCGGCGCCACTGAAGCGCATCGCGACGCGCTCGGCGTAGCAGTGCGTGCAGCCCTGCGAGACGCGCGAGCATCCGCGCAATGGATTCCAAACCATGTCCGTCCATTCGATTTTGCTGTTCTGGCTCACGCTATCAATCTCCACAGTCGTCGTAATAGCCGTAGCGCTCCAACTCTTCTTCGGCCTCTTGGTTCTGGCGCCGGATGCACGCACCGCACACGTCATAGAGGCGTCCGTACGAGCCTTCTTCGTAGTCGCGTCGCTGGCGCAGGTCCGTCGCTGCCTTACCGCACCAATCACACGTTCCGGTTGCCCGCTCGGCAGCCGTCTCGGCCATCTCGCGCTTGTATGTGGCATAGCACTCATCGCACATGTCGTTGAGCTCGCTGCCAAATGAATCGGTCTCACCCTGCACGCGATGCGTCGCCATCCGGTCCGGATGGTCGTCGCACATGGTGCCCTCAGGCACGGAATGGTGCGCACCGGGCAGCGTGCTGATTGGTCCGGTCACTGCGCTCATCGCGGCATCCTCCGGAGTTCATTTCGGCCGCGCGGCGCCGTCTTCCACCATTCGCTCTGCTTGACGCCCTGCGGGTAGCTGAACGGGACGTAGACCATGCCGAGCTGGCCTTTCTCGCGCAAGAAGCCCCACGGCTTCACGTCCTGCGCGCGGTGCACGAACAGCGTCCAAACTTCGGGTACACCGCGATCCCTAGGCAGCACCACGCGGTGGAAGGTGTCGGCGCCGATGAAGTTGAACCAGCGCACGCGGCATGTGCCAGCACGCGTCAGGTTCCAGTACCAGCCGATGAAGATGAGCGAGATAGCCCACGGCCATGGGTGATCATGGAATCCTCTATCAGGGTCGCTCGCGACGAAGCGGTGCAGGTACCAGCGCGTGCCGAAGACCGTACACAGGTAATAGCGTTCGAGGTAGGGCTTGCCCCCGTCGCTGATGATTCGGCACGGCCGCATGCCGCTGAGCCAGTAGAGCAGGGTGCGCATCATTCGTCGTCTCCTCGGGTATCAAGCGGGCAGTGGCGACCGGACTTTTCCGGCTCGCCGTCGCGGAGCTGCGGGCACTTCGCGTGAGTGCAGTCGCCGTCGGGGTGGGCCGCGCAGCGCGCGAAATCGGCCACGATGACGGTGGCAACTGGGACCGGCTCCAGTTTCTCAACTACGTCCGCAGTCTTTGCGACGGTACGGATCCACTCGGCGGCGTGGCCATACGCACCTCGGTATGCGCCGACCTTGCTGGCGCTCTGCAAGGTGTCGCAGATCTTCGCCGCTTCTTCCATGCCCTCGGCGCGGGCCGCTCTCGCCGTTGATGCCGCGCTGGCCGTAGTCGTGTGCTCGGGGAGGGGCGAGTGCTTCGGCTTCGCAGCTTGTTTGGCGCGAATCTTCTCGACGGTCGCGGGCACGCTGATACGTGCGAGTTCCGCTTCGCCTGCGTAATGCATATTCAATTCGTTCGCCAGACACAGAGCCGCGAGCGTCACCATCACGCCACCAACCTCCTGATGACGCTGGCCGACAGGTCTCCCGAATGTGTAGTCGACCAGCTGATGTGCTTCACTGGCCGTCATTCCGCAGGCCTGCACGAGCTCGGTCGCTTCCTCGAAAAAGCGGTGGTTCCGCTCGATCCGGTCAGATGCAATCTCGGACCCGAAGCATTCCAGCATCCACGGTCGCACGCGATTCTGGAACGCCACCGCTTCCCCGCCTGCGCTGGCTTCGACGGTCTTAGCGAGACGACACGAGCCGTCAGTGCGCTGCTCGCACGGCCCCAGTCCACTGCACATGCATGACGTCGTCGTGGCGTGCACGCCGAGACGGGACTCAGCGCTCTCGGCGCGTCCGAGAAGTTCAGCCTGCTGTTGGCGTGCCGCGTCCGTTACTGACTTCTGGAAGGTGATGTCTCGCTCAAGCTCCGCGACGCGAGCTTTCAGTTCCTTGGCCGCACCGAATAGCGATATCGCGACCACGACCAGCACTTCAATCTGTTTTAGCCCTGGCGTTTTGGCCCGGATACTGGGCTCCGTTTCGGTGATGTAGTCTGCGAACTCTTTTCGCAGCGCGTCCAAGTCGATTTCAGCCACGGTCACCTCCCTCTTGGTCGATGCGCTCGCTGGCGCTGGTATGCGTAGTCAGCAGTCTGACCACTTCGCGGATGAACCGGGCATTGCAGGCTTCCTTCGACGGCTCGACCGCTTGCCGTTCTGCCCAGTCGTCGGCGATCGTCGCCGCCTCGTCTCGGATGTGCGACAGTTCAGCATCAGTCATGCGAAAAGCTCCAGTTGGCTTGCATCTGTCAAACGATCTTTGCTCCACACCGATCGTCCATCCATGGTGTAACCGTTCAGCCAGTAGGTCTTGCCCTTCTCGTGGCGCTCGACGCCTAGCACCGTGAGGTGATAATGAGGCTTCGATGGGCGCACGTCGCCGTTGATCGAGCGGATGTATTCAGGGCACGTGCATGGGCCATCTACCTTTTCCACGATGTACGGTCCAGTGTCGTATGACGTCCGAATGTACGCGCCCAATCTCACTAGCATGGCGTCTAGCCCGCTAGCCGATGCTTCGTGATGCCGGTGATTCCATTCGGCAATTGCGGCTGGGTATCGGCAATAAAGCCCGTTCCCTTGCCGCCGGTTACCTTCAAGTGCTCGACCTCGACCTTGGCGGAATTGATGATGACCTGAGCCACCTCGGCGACCGCCTTGGCGCGCTCAATCTCCATCGGCTTTTCCTTGTCGTTCAGCGCTTCCAACGTTGCGAACAGGTGAGTCCGAAGCTCCTCGATCGTGGCCATTGATCTTCCTTGAAAGGACGCCCTTGAGCCGGATCACTTCCTTCAGCTCGCTAGGCAAGTTGTGAACAGTGTTGCGAGCCATCAGCTCGCGCTTGGTAATCAGTTCCAGGTTTTCGAGAACGACGTTTTTCTTGTCGCCATCCCTCAGCACGACGACATGTCCTTTTGGGATTGGGCCGTGCGCGTCTTCCCACAGCTTTTTGTGCAGGAAGACCCAATCCTTTAGCTGGTTATTGGTCTCCGATACCTTCACTTGCAGGTAGCCGCCCTGGCTGTCGCGCAGGCTTCCAATCGGCATCCAGTTAGGCGGCCGCTGGCCCGGCTTGAACGAGGTACGCGAGCCGGTCCCGGGTCGCTTTATCCCCTTGTTGACGGGTGTCTGCCCCTTGACGAACCGGCTACTAGCACCGCGTACGCCGTCCATGCGGCCAGAGCCAGGCGACGCAAAGAAGGCTTCCGACTTGGACAGGCCAAGCTTCGCGGCCTTTGAATAGACACGGCTCACCGAAACACCGAACGATTCAGCGATGACCTCCGTCTTCTCGTCTGGGTAACGCAGTCGAAGCTCAGCGACTTGTTCGGGTGGCCAGAGGACGCGCGGTGGCGTTGTCGATCCTGGTTTGCGCTTAGTCATTGATGGCTCCCGTGCGGCCACGCCGATACGTCTGTGTGAAAGCCGCGTTGACGGCGTGCCCGCGCTCGCGCACCACGGTTGACAGCCGCGCGCGGTCGTGGTGACTCGCCGGCGCCTGCCGCAACAGTCCGAAATAGCTGTTGGCCGTTGCGCTCACCTCAGAAGTCTCCGGGAGCAACTTGGAAGCAGGGGATACCTGAATCGCGCCACATCTTCACAACGCAATCTCTGTCGTCGAAAACAGCCGTTAGCCGCTTGTACTCTGGTGGCTCAATCTCGGAGAGCCATCCGAACTTCAGTTCCACATCGGAGCGATGGTCGCCAGCCTTGCGCATGCGGAACTGCTCAGGCGCTTTCAGCGGGTTCCAGAAGGAATGGAAAACGCCGTGCTTATGCAGCCATTGCAACGTCTCCCTTTGCACTTCGTCGCTGCGGCCAGACCATACCCAAACCTCCGCGCTTTTGCGCAGCGATTTGAGGGTGTCGATAACAGGCTGATTGGGCTTGTCATCAACGCAAGCGGCGAAGAACGCACGCCAGTCTTTCTTGGGCCCTTCGACGAGGTGTCTGCGATGCTCGATCAGTGCGAGCGTGCCATCAAGGTCGAAGATATAAATTGGTTTCATGACGCAGACCTCCGCCTCGTCGGTGCCAACAGCGCGCGTTCATGGCTCCATCCGCGCCGCAGACGTTCAATTACCGTAGTCGGGCGCAAACCGAGCGTGCGCGCCCATTCGGTAGCAGTCTTCGTGACGCCATCGCGGGTGATCAGGATGCAGTTCGATCGGTTGGCGTTCTGCTCGGCCATCGTGGCCCACCGACAGTTGCCCGGCTCATAGTTGCCGTTCGCATTCGGAAAGCGGTCTAGCGTGTGGTCCGGTGGATATTCGCCCATATCGGCTAGGAACGCTTCAAAGCTCGCCCAGCGATCACAGCACGTCACGCCTGCGTAGTACTCGGCATGGTGTGCATCACGACCAGTAGAGGAACGCTGGCGCATAGCCTTCCATCGCATATATGTGCGCGATCCGTGATGACCGTGTTTGGTGGTTCCGTTCGGGTTCATGCATTGATCCAAGTTGGCCGAGAACTGCGTCGTATCGTGCTATCTACGTCGCCACACCGAAGGCATGCGCCGATCAGTGCGGAAACTGCGCCGGACCGAACCCGGTGACTCCCGGTGGTATCCGTTATGCGCATGTCGGTGGCCTTGTGAGCCAGCGGCACGACCAGATTTAATTGGCGCTCAGTCATGGCGGCCTTGACCTCCATGAAGCGGGCGCACTGCGGACTTGCGCCACCCGTTAGCCTGTTTCCCGATGCTGGTCGTCATCTCGACCGCCTTTGCATAACCGTCCGGCGAGATCAGCCGTTTATCCTTCGCTAGACGGATCATCAGCTCGGCGACCTGCAGGCGCTCGAGCAGCTCAAGCAGATGAGGTGCCTTTTCCTGCGCAACGTTCGCGCGGAAGATCAGCACCGTGATCTCGATGCACTCAGTGGTGATCTTGTCACCGATCGAGCGCTTGAAATCGCGCTGCATGTTCTTGACCAGACTGGTCGCGACGTCGAGCAGGTCGTACGCGACCTTGTAGATCGGGAGTTGGGTGTGAGTGGCCATGCTGGTTTAAAGGACTAAATTACTCAATAACCAATCTGCGGACGGCACGCGCGCGGCAGCCGTAGTCGCCCTTGTGGCCGCTGCCCTGGCCGCCGCCGCCGAAGTACTGAAACCAGGCGCAGGCGCTATCCGACTCATGCGTCTCGCTGGACCAGTAGTAGGCGCTTTGGAACTCTCCCTTGAGGTTCGCGAACAGTAGGGACTGCTCACGCCGCGTGGGCAACTCACCACCTAGGTCTGCGGCCCATTCCTGAGCGCTGCTCCAGGTGTCGCCGTCCATATCACCGGGCAACATCACGAGGTGGTGAGACGGCATGCCGTCGTCGCCGAGGATGAGCCCCGCGTAGCGCTCTCCGGGCGCTAGGCTGATCGTCATCGCTGCGACGTCGACGGTCGTGCTGGCCGACTGCTTCCTGAATGCCTCGATCAACGTGCTGATCTCGGACTGCTTGGCCTCGATGGCCTCAAGCGTGATGGTCATTGCTGATGCTCCTCGAAAATGAATGAATGACTAAATCGGCAATCTGCGGACGGCACGCGCGCGGCAGTGGCTGTAGCTCTTGCGGACGCTGCTCTGGTTGCCGCCGTTGAAGTGCTGACACCAGGCGCAGGCGTCATCGTCGTGGTGCGACTCGTTGCTCCAATACCAGTCGCGCTTGAACAGGTCGCGGTGATTCGCCCACAACATGGCCTGCTCGATCCGGTTCGGCAGGTCTCCACCGATGCTCTTCGCCCATGCCAGCTGATCTGCAAACGGCTTATCATCGTTATCACCCGGCAGCAGAATGACGTGGTAGAAGTCGCCGTTCTTGTCGCCGATCGCGCCGACGTAGACCTCGCCTTCGGCGATCGGTGGAAGCTGAAGTTGCTGCATGACATCTCCTGTGAGTTGGAAAACGACCCGGCTAACGCCGGTCAAACATGCCGCGCATATCGCGCGGTTAGGGGTTACTCTTTCGTCAATCGGACGAGTCGACGGTCTCCGCAAAGCCGCACAGCTTGCAGGTGTAGCGGTTCAGGCAGTTGCCCACGTTCACGCTGTCCATCTGGTGCTGACAGCCGAACTGGAACACCTTGACCGTGCCGTCCCGGTTTCCGAGCAGTGCGAAGCTGATCTGGTTGTGCATGAAGAACAGACGCGCATCGCCGATCGTGGTCCTCAACCAGCCAGTCGCGATCGGCGTGTACCAGAAGAAATGGGAGCCAGCGAAGTCTGACCAGCTGATCTCCTTCCAGCCGTTCGGCAACACGTCACATCCGTAGCCGTACTTCGGGTGCGGCTCGCTGCCGACCTTGCCGCCCCAATACGTCTTTTCGACCGAGGCGCGCAGTTCTTTGTCGGCGCCGGTGATCCTGTCGAGCAGCATGGTCAAGCCTCCCTCGGCAGCTGCGCGTCGAGCTTGCGGATCAGGCTCACGACGCGCTCTGGGAGCTTCATCGCTTCGCTGCCGTGCAGAGCGGCGAACGCCGGACGCAGCAGGTTTCTGTCGAAGTCGCTGAGATGCGCGTGCTCAAGCCGGCGCAGCGCCTTCCAGAGAGGTTCCTGTGTCGTCATTGCTTCGGCACTCCGTGTGAGTCGCGCATGTGGTCGGCTAGACCGGTTTCCTTGACGCGACGGCTGCAGGTCGGGCAGTTCACGCGCGGGACGAGCGTTGCAACCTCGTGCTCGTCGCGCCGCTTGCGCTGCTCCGTCTCGTGATCGTGGTAAAGCCGACGCCATTGGCTGGCGCGCGCCATCACCAGGTGCGCGTCGCACACCTGCATCACGTCATCGTTGCCGCGCATCCAGTCGGTCTGGACGTCGATGCGCTTGACGGCCGGCTGGTCGCAGCACGAGCAGAACTTCGTCTGCGCCTTCATCTCCGTGCCGATGCGGGGATAGCGGTCGCGGCTCACGATGCCTCCCGCGCGCAGAGCATCGCGTCGGCGATTGCATAGCAGCGCCCGGCATCTTCCTTGGCGCTAAACCTGTGACCATGGCTGATGATCATTCCCGCGAGTGCCTTCGCCGCGAAGTAGTCGCGCAACGTCATGCCGTGTGCGAGCCGCTTTGCTTCCCCTTCGTTTTTTGGACTGAATGCAAACGGATCGGAAACCGGAAACGCCGGCCCACCGTCTTCAAGATTCGACGTCTGCTCGCGATAGATGCGGTTGTCGTGTTGATCGCTCATCGCGCGCCTCACAGGGGAATTTCGTCGCCTTGATCGGTGCCGTACTCAAGCTGCGGCTGGCCACCGCGAGCTGGCAGGTTTTCCAGCGCGCGGCGAAGCTCGAATGCCGATATCGGCTGCAGGCGCAGCTGGCGCGCGGCCATCAGTGCGGCAGCCTCGTCGACGAAGCTCATCGCGTAGATGGCGCCGTTGCCGTAGAGCTTCGTGAACGCCTGCGTCGCGATGTAGGTGTCGTCTGCAGGCAGAGCCGGCACGTCGACGCGCACGAAGGCGCAGCCGCCGATCGTCTGCTCACTGATGCGTCCCGCGATTCGCTGGTGGCCGAACAGTTCGACGATTGCCCACTGCTCGAACTTCTCGGCTGCAAGGTGTGGAGTGCTCATGTCTCTCTCAGGTGGGGCTCCGACCGTCGGCCAGTCGGAGATCAATGCCGAAGCTCCATCCAGTCGGCCGACGGCTTCGCCCGTTCGTTATTGCGACGCGCCTTCGCCGGCGGTCATCGCTTCCTTGATCTGCTCGACGCGTCCATCGTCGAAGACGTCAGCCTGCTGGCCTTTCTTCTTGCGATTGGGTTCCGCCTTCTGCTGCGCTTCGGTCATCGCCTGCGCGATCTGGCCGACTTGCTCTTCGGGAACCGCTTCGCCTTTCTTGCGACGGCCGCGTGCGGGCTTCTTCTCGGCTGCCGGCGCCTCTGATTCCTGTTCTTCCTCGTCTTCCGGATCGGTATCGACCGTCACCGTCACCACGCGCTGCATGACCGTGAACATGCGCACGAGGTCCTCTTCGTCTGGATGGGCCTGTATGCGGACCGACAGGTGCACCGTCCCGCCTTCCTTCGGAAAGAGCGTGATCTCATTGATCTTCACTTCGCCCAGGCGCACGTCCGCGTCCACCTCGTCGCCATGGGGCATGACGAACAGGCCTTCATCGAAACGTTCGTTCCACTTCAGCGGCATGTGCAGGTGCTCGAAGCGCAGGTTCGGATACACCTGTTCGACGCCCTCGATCGTTTCAGTCTTCGTGTCTACCAATGCCGGATTGCGCCAGTAGAAGGTTTCGAGCAGACGCGTGTCGAGTTGGTCGAGCACGCGGTTCGGTAGATCCATTTCAAGGCGGATATCGCATGCGAGGCGGTACTCATCGCCGTTCAGTTCCTGTCGGCCCTGCACGTGAGCTACCTTGGCCTTGACGTTGATCAGCTTCAATTCAGACATGACGCGGATTCCTTTCTGAGTGGAGGAGGGGATTAGGCAGTCGCTTCGAGGCGATCGAGCTCAGCCTTGAAGTCCATGGTCGACAGGAGAGCCGCGACTTGCTGCGAGGTCGTCCCGTAGTGCTCGGCGAGGATGTCGATGATCTGCGCGGCGGTGGGGCGCGGGATGCGGAGACCACCGCCTGCAGCCGGCGCGGCTTGGGTAGCAGCAGGGCGGTGAGCTTCACCAGCGCCGGGTGTTGCGGAGGGCGCGGCGCTGGCTACGGGGGCCGCAGGTTGCGCTTCAGCAGCCGGCGCGGCTTGGGTAGCAGCAGCTTTCGCTGCAGCCTCGGCCGCTGCTGCCGATGCGGCATCCTCACGCGCCTTGCGCTCGGCTTCCTTCTGCTTGTGTTGATCGATGCGCGTCGTCACCACGAGCTTGAAGTCGTCTGCAGGCTTCTGGATGACCGTCTGGAGGTCGCGGAAG
This sequence comes from Trinickia mobilis, assembly GCF_017315705.1. GTDB lineage: Bacteria > Pseudomonadota > Gammaproteobacteria > Burkholderiales > Burkholderiaceae > Trinickia_A > Trinickia_A mobilis. Next base: position 39,263 of record NZ_JAFLRF010000013.1, read on the forward strand.
AGGAAGTCGAACGAGTCCGCATTCTTCACGTACCAGTCGAGCTTCGCGCGCAGCTCGCGCGCGGCCGCGTCAGCGGCGATCTTGCCGTTCGCGAGCGCAGTGTCGACCGCTTCGTGCAGGCTGGCGAGCGTGCGCTTGCCCTTGATTGCGCCAGCGAAGTCCGGCTCGGCGACGTTCACGCGCACGTCCACCGTGCACACGTCGACGAGTTCGAGGTTGATCGCCTTGATGTGATCGGCGAACTGGCGGCGCCCGTCGAGCAGGATCTCGGTCTTGATCTCTTCCTTGCGCTTCTTTACGGTACCGGTAAGGTCAAGGCGCTTGCGGCGCAGCTGCTCCCTGATGTGACCGAGCGTCTTCATCAGGTCATCAATGCTGGCCGTCTGGGAGATGGCTGCAGACTGTGCAAGGTCGATCTGGGTTTCCGCCTTGTCACAGAACTTGATCGTTTCTTCGGCATCTGCGAAGTCCTGGTCGGTCTTCAGATCTGTCTTGATGCCCGCGATGAACACGTCAGCCGCAGCCTTGAAGCGCGGCAGGTTGCTCGCGACGACTTCGCCTTTGATCTGGACGGCCAGCGTCGGCAGACCCATGATCGCCTCGGCCTGCGGCTTCTCTTTGAGCTCACGCGGCTCATATGCGGCGAGGTCCTTTTCGAACTGGGCCCAGCCGGCGCGCAGCCGCTCGAACCACTCCGGATCAGGCAGCACCTCGAGGTGAACCATCTTGTCGGGCGTGCCGTCCGAGCACGTGAATTTGAGGCGGTCCGCGCCGGTCACCATCAGGATCTGCTGCGCCTGTGGCATGTGCTCTTCTGGGAGCTCGCCGAACTCGATCGATTCGTACAGGGCCTCGTTGTACTGCTTGTGCTCCCATGCGTCGCTTTCGCCCATGGTCAGGCCGTCGCACGATGCGGAGAGGATCCCGAGCGAGCACGTGACGGGATAGAGGTCCTCGCCGATCTGCTGCTCGACGATCGGACGCGCGAGCGCTTCGAGCCTGTGACCTTCGTCGAGGATGTGCTCCTGCACCCAGTCGCTGAATTCCTTCGGCTGGCAGGTGAACTTCATGTGCAGCAGTTCGTTGCGCTTCACCTTCGGCGAGAGGCCGAGCATCGCGGCGGCTTCGCTGGCGCCGAAGTGGGTGAGGCGGAACTCCAGCCATTCTGGAGTTCCTTGCACCAAGTCATGGGTGATCCGTTCAGTCATTCTCGTGGCTCCAGCTGTCGATGGTGAGCTTCTGGTTTTCGGTGAGGGGGGCGCCTTTGGATTCGATGAACTTGACCATCTGCGCCGGTGTCTTGCGCTTGGACTTGACGACCTCGCGCCAGGCGTCCTTGTTCGCGTTGAACTTGGTCTGGTCGTAGAACTTCGTGTCGGCCTGCGCGGGTTCATCCTTAGTCGCGGCAGTCTTGCCGGCTGGAGTCGTCTGGTGCGATGGGTTACCTTCCTTGCCAGCATCACCTTCCGCGCCGCCGGCACCATCGTCGTCTTCACCTTTTGTCGACATGCCGAGTGCCGCGAGCAGGCTGTATCGCTCGAGATAGGTGACCGTGCTGCCTCCCTGCTGCATCACGTTTTTCTTGCCGCTCGTATCAGGTGGCCCTTCCATCTTGACCTTCTTCGAGTGGCCGTCGACGTGCGTCACGATGCATTCGACGATGATCTTGTTGGGCTCCTGATGGATATCCCAGTCGTGGGTCAGACCGTGGCGTGCCATGCATGGGATGACGACATCTGTCACATCTGACAGTTCGGCGTGCTTGTAGCCGACGAAGTCGCCTTCGCGTGTGTTGTAGCCGACGGCCTTGCGCTTGAAGATCGGCGGGCACTCAGCCTTGAATGCGGCCATTGCGCGCCGGAAGGACTTCTTCGCCTCGTTTGCTTCCCACTCCATCTGCATGTGCATCAGCTGTTGAAGGCGATCGAGATCGGCGCCGCTCTGAAGGGCGAACCGCATCAGGTCGATCGGCGTCGTGATGCTGATGGGGGATTGAGATACGGCGCGCGGCACCTGAGCGGCCGGCTGCGCAGCGGGTAGCTGCGCTTGAGCGGGCTCCATGTCGACGACGTCCGCCATGGTTGCAGTGGCAGTGTTCACGTTTGGGTCCTGGTTGAGTAGAGCATCTGCATCTGGATCGCCGCGGTGTCTGACTTGTCCCATTCGATCGAGAGGTACAGACAGATCGCGCCGAGCAGCAGCATCCCGGCCATGGTGCGGCGCGGGTACTTTTCGTAGAGTCGATCGAGCCAGCGCATTACTTGGCACCTCCGATCGGCGTGCGCACGAATTGACGTGCGACGCTGGGCGGAACGTAGCCGCCGCTGATCGAGACGCGCGGCGAGCGGGCGAGACGCTGCCGCATCCACGCGCGGCGCTGCTCGCGGCTTAGGTGCGAGGCGTACTTGCGTATCGACGGACGAAGCGAGAGCGGGCTCATGACAGGCGGCTCCCACGACGACGATCGAGGTAAGCGCTTGACAGGAATCGGACCTCGCTCGCGTAGCGTGAGGACACTTCTCGGAACTCGTAGTAGTCCGACGATCCAATTGGCAACGCCATGGCAATGGAGAAGCGAACGCCGTTGAAGTAGCCGACGTCGTAGCTGATGTCGCGATAGCTCATCCACGACTTGACGCGGATCTGGTTGGCCGTCTCGCGGACTTTCAGCATCGCCCATTCGAGCTGGAGCACGCCATGCTCTGCGGTGCTCAGCTCATTCAGCGGCGTGCGCCTGATTTCGTGGTAGGGGCGCATCACAGCTCGTCCCAGAGGCGAACGCGGCGCGGCACCGGCTGGGCCGGCTGCGGCTGCTGTTCTTTGGCTTGCGATTCCATGTAGGTCTCCATAGCAATGTCAGGTGACTCGTGACTTCAAGGGTGGACGCTCGACGCTTGCATAAGGCAGCATTTGGCGCCGCGCTGACGAATCAGGGCTGTTGCAGCGGAGCCCACCCGCTGCCGTCGAATGCCCACTCTTGAAGGTGCCGGTCGGATGCCGGCACGCCGTGCAACCGTCAGGCCGCTTGTTGCTCGGCTGGACGGTCTTCGATCTTCGTGTATGGGTACTTCTTGTCGAACACCTTGATGTGCTTCCCAAAGTGCGAGCCCTTCGACTCGGCGGCTTCGAATGCGGCAAAGTCTTCGGCCGTGAAGTTCGAATAGTGGTAGAGACTCGTGGGCGCGCCGGTCGAACGGTTCTTGAACCGGATCGCGAGCGTCTGCGTTGCGGGGTCATGGCCGATGGAGTCGATCTGAGTCGAATCGACTTTCGTCAGCGCGATGCTAGGTGCGGCGGGGATAACCGCCTCGGTATTGGTTTCGGTATTCACGTCTGCCTCTCGGTTTTGTTGGGTAATCCGGTATTCCACCGGTGCGGCGCAAAGCGGCCGTCGCTCCCTTGCGAGCCCGGATTAAGCGCCGTGCGATCGCTCTGTTGCCCCTTACTGGCCGCGCGCAGCGCGCTTCTGATAGCGGCCGGCGATGCCGGCCAGCGCACCCATCGCGCCGGACAGGAACGCGCCGGCGAACTTGCCGAAGCCCTGCAGGCGAAGCGCCAGCTGCATTTCTGGCGGTGTCATGTTCATGCGGTTGCCAGTCTTCCGGCCGGATCGGCGAGCGCGCTGCGGGTGCTTAGCGCTGATCAGCGGCGCTCCGACGCGCCACGGTTCGTTGCGCTCGTCCTTCGGCAGCGCGGCGTGCGCACGTGCCTCCGCAGTGCGATGGCTGTGCGTCGGCGCGAGCGGCTTCGCGATGTTCGGGATCAGCGGGCGCGCGTCGCGCTTCGCCATCCGATAGGCCTTGCGGCCAGAGCCGCCGACTGCTACGCCTTGTTCGCGCAGCTGCTTGCGCAGCGCCTTTGCCTTCTTCTCGTTCATTGCTGTCCTTTGTCTCAGGAAGCCGGCACGTAACGGCCAGCGGAGTACGCGGCTTCAATGCGGCCGCAACGCAGGTTGCACAGGTCACGCAGCTCGCACACGTGACAGCCGCGGTCGATCTTCACAACAAACCGCACATGCCCATCGAGCGACTTGCGGGCGGCGCGGTGCAACGCCTTGGTGATTCGCATGGCACACCTCACCCCCAGACGACTTCGTTGAGATCGACCAGTTCGCGGAACTTCAGCTCGCCGGCCGCGTTACGGACTTGCGTCTCGTACATCGAGATCCAGCGACCGGCGATGCGCTTGTACATGACCTTCATCGACCTACTCATGTCCGTCTCCTCAGGTGCTACGTGTCCTGCTGTCCGACTGAACTATACGTCAACGTATAGAAATGTCAATACGCGAATGAATAGAAGATTGTGCGGTTCGCTCGCCGGGGAATAAAAAAGCCCGCCGAAGCGGGCTTTGAACCGGTCCTAGAGAGTTGTCAGTGGACGAAGCGACCGAGGAAGTAGAGGGCGGTCAGCACGAGGAAGATGATAGCGATCGAGCGGGACGCGCCACTGCGCGCGTCGAGTTTCCTGCGGTAGGAGAGCCCCGAACCTGGGATGCCGACGTCGGCGTAAGTGCCGCGTCGCCCGACGTTGACGGTCGCGCCGCGCTTGCCGAACGACCAGCTGCCGCCGCTCTTGCTGACGTTCAGGCGCACGCCGGGCGCCACGTTGATCGACTTGCGAAAGCGGAATCCCATCATTGCACCTGTCGGGGTTGATCCGTCTGCATCGGCGTCGTGGTAGTGGTCGTTCCCATCTGCGAGCCGGATTGCGACGATGTGCTGCTCGAGCCCTTCAGGACGCCGGCCGGCGTGAACTGGAAGCTGACCATCGAGCTGCGCGCGTCAGCGCCACCCACGAACGCACCGAGGATCGGAATGAAGCTGGCCGGACGCGCCTGTGCTGCGCTGAAGCTGTACACGAGCATAGTCGATCCATCGGGCAACGTAGCCTGCGTCGTTGGAGTACCCAGTCTAGAAATCACCTCCTGTCGCGTCGTGACGCCGGCCCGGAAGTCCGAAGTCTGTTCTGGCTTCACTTCGACTCCGCTCGATACGCAGCCTGCCAGCGCGACGCAAAGACTTAGTGCAAGAATCGAATTCTTCATTATTCAATCCATGTAAATTTTCAGGAGGTCACTACCGAGCTCCAGCCATGGCTCGAGAAGCCAGAGCGCGTTCTCCTGGGTGACGGCTGCAAGGCCGTAGTCCAAGTGACCATTCTCAAGGTCGATGTACACATGCACTGATCCGTCGTCTGCCCGATGCATGTCGCCTCGTCGCGCACCACGAGAACGTTTGCGCGATTGGCGATAGCCCTGCATGTCGATCACGTTATCCGGTTCCTGTGCCTCGTTTTCTTGTTCCTCGTTCATTACGACCGGCCCCTATGTTCTTCGTCTTGCTGGCGTAAGGGGGCTTTCTGGCCTTGGTCATCGCTCCGAGCATAGCCTTCAGAGCACCAATGAGTTCTTCGGAAATGCGCCCCGCGTCGTGAGCCTCCCTGAGTTCTTTTATGAACCCAAGGAGGAGCTCGTCTAGGTCATTGTTTACCGCTGCGGGATTGCCCTTAGTACTGGTGTTTACGAACTCTTCAGTTATTGCTGAATTTGCCGATAGCGGCAGCCGTTTGGCCTCTACTGATACCCGGTTGCCATCTTTTTCGGTGTACGCCAAGTCGACGACGTACTTCGGTCCGCGCTCGCTCATCAGCCATTCGAAAGTTACACCGAAGACGTTCGCAAGCTTCCTGACGTTCTCCGACTCTGGATCGCTTTTGTTGTTGAGGATCCGGTTGATGGTCGGCTGCTTAACGCCCGACGCGCGCGCAAGGGCGCTCTGGCCGCGCACCCTGAACTGTGGTGAGGCTTGCATCAATTCGTCGAGTCGGTCGCCGACGGACCGTTCCTTTGCATGTCCTTTCATGACGCAAACTATGCGAGCGTGAATAGGGTGGGTCAAAATCGCATTCATTCGCGCATTGACATCTATTCAATCGCGTATAGAATGTGAGCCATGAATACACTCACTCCGACGCAACTGCTCATCGAGATCAAGGCTCTGACGAAGCTCGGCGAGATCGCTATTGCCGAACGCCTTCGGATCTCGCAGCCCACCGTCAACCGAATCCTGAACGGGAAATCGGAGTGCAAGGCCGGGACCTTGATGGCGATCCAGCAATGGCACGCCGAGTTGAAGTCGAGAACGGAATCTGCCGGCGAAGCTGCGTAAGCAGCTCAGTGGCAACCAGTGGTCTCCTCCCGCGTCCCCGTGCGGGTTGGTCTGCCCAGCCTCAGGGCTGGGCTTTTTTACGCCTGAACCGTCTGAGCCAGAGCAGCTTGGGCGGCTAGAAGAAGGGCGGCGGACGAATAGATCGGTAGTCATGCGGCGTTCGTTCGTTGTTCGTATGGACCGCATGGTCCTATTTTTTCGCAGCTGGGGGTTCGTCAAGTGCCGTCAGAAACATTGAGCCGGATTGTTGACCAGCAGGAACTCGCACTCATCAGGACGCCAAACATGACGCCCGTACCGATCGAGATGATCCAGAAGAAAAAGACCGTTGGGGCTGCGTTCACGCTGGCGTGCGACACGTCGGGCCTCGACGACAAAGAAATCTACATGGCGTTCGCGCCGCCGATCGACGCGGGCTACTTCTCGCGCATGAAAAAGGGCACCGCGACGCTCGATGGCGACCGTGTGGGCGAGTTCTGCCGGATCGTGAAGAACACCGTCTACCCCGAATGGGTCGCGTTTCAGGTCGGCTGCACGCTGATGATGATCCAGACCGAGGCCGAGCGCTTGGCGAAGGAGGCGCAGGCCGAGGCCAAGCGGCTGGAGAGCGAGAACAAGCTGCTGCGGCAACTCCTGCAAGGGAAGGCCGCGTGAGCGCGCCAGACTATCGCGCGTTCCTCGAAGCCAAGGTGCGCATGGCGCACTTCGATGGCTTCGATGTATCACCGGAAGAGATCAATCCAAACCTGAAGCCGCACACGCGCGACATCGTGCGATGGGCGCTACAGGGCGGCCGGCGCGCGGTGTTCGCCTCGTTCGGGCTGCACAAGACGGCTACGCAACTGGAGTGCATGCGCCTGATCGGCGTGCATCGCCCTGGCCTGCGCCTGAACGTGATGCCGCTCGGCGTGCGCCAGGAGTTCCGCCGCGAGATCGAGCAGCGCTTTCGTGACGATTATGCGATCGATGCGCGGTTCATCCGGTCGGACAGCGAAATTGGCGACGAGCGCACCCTCTACCTGACGAACTACGAGTCGGTGCGCGAGGGCAAGATCGATCCTCGGAGGTACCGCGCGGCGAGCCTGGACGAGGCGGATGTACTGCGCAGCTACGGCTCGAAGACCTTCCAGGAGTTCCTGCCGCTATTCGACGGCGTCGAGTTCAAGTTCGTCAATTCGGCGACGCCCAGCCCGAACCGGTACAAGGAACTGATCCACTACGCCGCGTTCCTCGGCGTCATGGATAGCGGCCAGGCGCTCACGCGCTTCTTTCAACGCGACAGCGAGAAGGCCGGGAACCTCACGCTCTATCCGCACAAGGAACATGAGTTCTGGCTGTGGGTCGCGAGCTGGGCAGTATTCATCCAGCGCCCGAGCGATCTAGGCCACTCCGACGATGGATACACATTGCCGGAAATGGACGTCCGCTATCACGAGGTCGCGAGCGACTACGCGGCGGCCGGCGCGGACAAGATGGGCCAGGGTCTGCTGATTCCGGATATCGCGATGGGCCTGTCCGCCGCGGCGAGCGAGAAGCGCGGCTCCATGGCGGCGCGCGTAGCGAAGGCGGCCGAGATTGTCACTGCGGATCCGGACGACCACTTCATTGTCTGGCACGACCTCGAGGACGAGCGCCATTCCCTGCAGGCTGCGATTCCTGAAGCGGTCAGCGTCTGGGGTACGCAAAACCTCGACGAGCGCGAGCAGCGCATTGCCGACTTCAGCGACGGCGCCTACCGCGTGCTGTCGACCAAACCGATCATCGCTGGCGCTGGCTGCAACTTCCAGCGCCATTGCCACCGCGAGGTTTTCGCTGGCGTCGGCTTCAAATTCCGGGACTTCATCCAAGCCATCCACCGCGTACAGCGCTTCCAGCAGTTGCACCGCGTGCGGATCGACATCGTCCACACCGAGGCCGAGCGCGAAGTCGTGCGCAACCTGCAGGTGAAGTGGCAACAGCACATTAAGGTGGGCGAGAAGATGACAGCGATCATCCGCGAGTACGGACTCAACCAGCTTGCGATGCGCGACGCGCTGGTGCGCTCGATCGGCGTCGAGCGTCTCGAAGTCAGCGGCCTGGACTTCACGGTCGCGAATAACGACTGCGTCGATGAGGCGCGCCGCCAGCCGGAGAACGGTACCGACCTGATCGTGACGTCGATCCCGTTCGCGAACCACTACGAGTACTCGCCGAGCTACAACGACTTCGGCCATACCGAGAACAACGGGCATTTCTGGCAGCAGATGGACTTCCTGACGCCGGAACTGTTCCGGATCCTGCGTCCGGGCCGCATCGCCTGCTTTCACGTCAAGGATCGCGTGCTGTTCCAGAACGTGACCGGACTCGGCGCGCCGTCGATGGACTATTTCCACGAGGAGGCCTCGCTCCACTTCCGTAAGCACGGCTTCGTGAAGATGGCGATGATCGTCGTGAACACCGACGTCGTGCGCGAGAACAACCAGACGTACCGCCTGGGCTGGTCGGAGCAGTGCAAGGACGGCACGAAGATGGGTGTCGGCTGCCCGGAATACGTCCTGGTGGTCCGCAAGCCCCAGACCGATCGCAGCCGCGGCTATGCCGACGAGCCGGTGAAGAAGGACAAGGCGGCCTACACCCGGGCCCGCTGGCAGACGGACGCCCATGCGTTCTGGCGCTCGAGCGGCAACCGGCTCCTGACCGCCGAGGAAATGGCCAGCTACGGGCCCGCGAAGCTCGCCAAGATGTTCACCGAGTACAGCCTCGCGAACGTCTACGACCACGAGTTCCACGTGCGCATCGGCGAGGAGCTCGACGAGCGCGGCGCGCTGCCGTCGACCTTCATGAGCCTGGCGCCCGGCAGCCATAGCGACGATATCTGGCACGACGTCAACCGCATGCGCACGCTCAACGGCGACCAGCAGCGCCGCGCGGTCGAGCAGCACGTCTGCCCGCTGCAGTTCGACATCGTCGACCGCCTAATCGAGCGCTACAGCAACCCGGGCGACCTGGTCTATGACCCGTTCGCCGGCCTGATGACCGTACCGTACCGGGCGCTCCTAAAAGGGCGCTGCGGCGCCGGCAGCGAGCTCAACACCGCCTATTTCATGGACGGCGTCCATTACCTCAAGGCAGCGGAGCGCGAGATGTCGATGCCCACGCTGTTCGACTTCGAGGAGCACCCCGCATGACAGCCAACCGGAAAGTGCGGCCACTGACGGCCGACGAGGGCGTGATCGCCGAGCGTCTGCGTCGCATCGTGTCGACGCGCGACGCCTTCCCGATCCGTGACCCGGATCTCGCCGCGGTGATGGAGCTGCTGCATCGCATGGCGTCGACTGGGACGCTGGCGACGCTGCAATGGATGGCAGGCGACGCGATCGTGAAGCTGCGCGCGTACGTGGTGAAGCAACAAGCCGAGTAACTGAAGGTCCGCCATGAGCGAAGCCGTAAAACCCGAGAAGCGTGCCCGATTCCGCAAGATCGAAGTGCGGATGTGGGGCGACGAGAAGTTCTGCAAGCTGACGCCGATCCCGCCGTGCGGCCAGGGTCTCTGGGTCTATCTGTTGACTGGACCGCATACCGGACCGATCCCGGGAATCTTCCGCATCGGTCGCGCTGCGATGGCCGAAGAGTTGAACTGGGACATCGAAGCCTTCGACGAAGCCTTCCGGGAAGCCTTCCAGCAAGGCATCGTGAAAGCCGACTGGAAAGCCAAAGTCGTGTGGATTCCGAACGCTGTTGCGTGCAACCGTCCGGAGTCGCCTAACGTCGTCACATCGTGGGGTTCCGAGTGGGAATTGATCCCCGAGTGCGACCTGAAACGCGAGTCGTACGAATCGTTGAGAGCCAATATCTGTGGGCTTGGAGAGGCTTTCGCCAAGGCTTTCGATAGGGCTTTCTCTAAGCCTTCCGGAAAGGCTTCGGTTAAGCCTTCCGGAAAGACTTCCCTTAATCAGGAGCAGGAGCAGGAGCAGGAGCAGGAGAAAAACACAGAGGCTAACGCCTCTGTCGACAGCGGCAAAGTCGCGCCGCCTGTCGACCTGCTCGGCCACGTGCCTGCACCTTCCTTGGTTTGCCCCGCTCAACGCATCGTTGACGCCTATCACGAACTCATGCCGGACAACCCCCGCGTGAAGAACCTTAGCGACGCCCGGCGCAAGAACATCGCCGCTCGGTGGAAAGAGGCGGCGAAGCTGAAGTGCCGACCGTTCGGCTATGAAACCGTCGAAGCTGGCATGGTGGCCTGGCGCAAGTTCTTCACGGTATGCGCGCAATCGGACTTCCTGACTGGCAAAGCGAAGCCACAGCCCGGTAAGCCGCCGTTCCTGGCCGACATCGACTGGGTGATGAACGCGGCGAACTTCACCAAGATCCTCGAGAACAAGTACCACCGGGAGGCTGCGTGACAGATCGACCGATCCTCCACGTCGTTTCGATGTCCGGCGGCAAGGACAGCACTACGACCGCGCTGTTGGCAATCGAGATGCACGGCCGCGAGAACTGCCGCTTCGTCTTTGCCGATACCGGCAACGAGCACGAGATCACCTACGAATATGCGCTGGAATATCTGCCGCGCGCGTTGGACATCACGGTCGACGTCGTGCGAGCGGATTTCTCCGCTGAGTTCGAGGTGAAGCGTCGGAACCTGGCGCGTATCGCGGCGGGCGAGCCGGAGTCGGCGGTCTATGGGCGCCGGAAGTTCAAATACGCATGGACGCAAGAGGCAGCTACTCGTGCGCTCGAACTGCTGCATCCGACCGGCAATCCCTACCTTGATCTCTGCATGCTCAAAGGCGGCTTTCCTTCGCGGAAGCGCCAGTTCTGCACGCAGTACCTGAAGACCGAGCCGCTGACCGAATACGCGCTTGAGCGCATCGACGAAGGTCACGCGGTCTGGTCATGGCAGGGAGTTCGCATCGACGAAAGTGAATCGCGCCGCACGCGGCTGCAAGGCACCGGAGCATGCGTGAAGGGCTTCGAGGTGGTAGGCGGCGGTCTGTTCATCAACCGGCCGATCCTCCGCTGGCACGTCGCAGACGTCTTCGAAGCGCACGCGCACGCTGGCATCAAGCCGAACCCGCTCTACCTCCAGGACATGACGCGTGTCGGGTGCATGCCCTGCATCAACTGTTCGAAGGATGAGCTATCCGCAGTCGCGCGTCGTTTCCCTGAGCACATTGAGCGCATCGCCGAATGGGAGCGGCTCGTCTCGAGCGTCTGCCGCGCGGAATCGCCAGTCTCGTTCTTCCACCTCGGCACGAAAGGACATCGCGGCCAGTCATCGACGATCTGGAGCGTGGTCGACTGGGCGAAGACCACGCGCGGTGGCCGTCAGTACAACCTGCTCGCTGATGCCACTGAGCCGACGGCCTGCTCCTCTTCCTACGGACTTTGCGAATGAACGCGCGAGAACTTCCTGATGACGATTCCGGCGTCCGCGTGCCGCCGCACAGCATCGAGATGGAGCAGTCGGTGCTCGGCGCGCTGATGCTCGATAACGAGGCGATCGACCGGATCGGCGAGCTGCGCGCCGAGCACTTCTACCGCTACGAGCATCGCCTCATCTTCAACTCGATCGCCAAGCTGATCATGTCGAACCGCGCGGCCGACGTGATGACGGTCTATGAAAGCCTGGGCGCTTCAGGGCATGTCGATCAGACCGGCGGCCTCAAGTACCTGAACTCCATCACCGGCAACACCCCGGGCGCCGCGAACATCTTTCGCTACGCGCAGATCGTTATCGACCGCGCCAAGATGCGGAAGCTGATCACGGCGGCCGACGAAGTCTCTGCCGAGGTGTTCACCCGAAATGGCAAGACGGTCGATGAGCTGATCGCCTACGCGCAAGAGAAGTTCGAGCCGCTGTCGGAAGGGATCACGGGGGGCATGAAGCAAGTTGGCCCGCTTCTCACTGCAGTGGTCGAACGGATGGATCGCGAATACCACGGCGAAGCGTCGACAGCGCTCTCGACCGGCCTGCGCGAGCTCGACTTCAAGCTCGGTGGCGGTCTGTACGACGGCGAACTGGTCATCGTGGCCGGACGACCGTCGATGGGCAAGACGGGACTGGCGATGGCGATCGGTGAGCACGTGGCCGAGCAGTACGGGCCTGTCGCGGTCTTTTCGCTGGAAATGCCCGGAGAGCAGCTGATACAGCGCGCGCTCTCGCGCCACGGCGATCTCCCGCTGCACGTGATCCGAAACGGCTCGCGCATGACCGATGCGGACTGGCCGAGGGTCACCCATGCCGTCCAGATCGTCTCCGAACTGCCGCTGCTGATCGACGACACCGCCGGGCTGTCGATGCCTGAGATCGCGAGCCGTAGCCGTGCCGTGAAGCGGAAGTACGGGCTGAAGCTGGTCATCGTGGACTACCTACAGCTGATGACCGGCGGACCGGACGAGCGCCACGACCTGCGCATCGGTAGCTACTCGGCAGGCCTGAAGGCGCTGGCGAAGCAGCTAGGCGTGCCGGTGATCGCCTTGTCCCAGCTGAATCGCGCGCTCGAGCAGCGCCCTAACAAGCGGCCGATCATGGCCGACCTTCGCGACTCAGGCGCGCTCGAACAGGACGCCGACACGATCCTGATGCTGTACCGCGACGAGGTCTATCACGAGAACACCTCGGACAAGGGCGTCGCCGAGGCAATCATCGCCAAGCAGCGCAATGGCGCGCTCGGGACTGCATACCTGTCGTTCGTGCACGAGCAGGCGCGCTTCTCTGACATGCCAATGGGCTACATGCCTGCACCGCGTACGCCGCCATCAAAGCCGAGGGGATTCTCAGATGACTGATCTCGTAACCGAATTCGACGTCGAGTATGTGGGCGCCAACCCGACGCTCAATATCCTCGCGCTCGACCTTGGAACCTATTGCGGCTGGGCACTCGCGCGCGGCGCCGCGATGACCTACGGCACCTCTGTGTTCGCGCCGAAGCGGCACGACGGGCCCGGTCAACGGTGGCTGAAATTCCGCGCGATGCTCGCGCGCCTCTACAACACGGCCGGCGAGCTTCACGCCATCTACTACGAGGACGTGAAGAACCACGCCGGCACGCAGGCGGCGCACTGCTACGGTGGATTCGAATCCCAGCTGCAGGTCTTCTGCGACATCAACCGAGTGCGCCTGGTCGGCGTGGGCGTGGGCCAGATCAAGAAGGCCTGGACCGGGCGCGGCAACTCGAACAAGGACGAGATGATCGACGAGGCGCGCCGCCGCGGCTTCAAGGTGTCGGCGGACGCCGACGACACGGCTGATGCGCTGGCGATCCTCAACCTGGCGATGAAAGTGGAGACGAAGTGATGGGAAAGCGCGCTGGATACCGGTTCTGGACGGTTCAAGAAGAAAAGCAGCTTCGCGAGCTGTGGGCCACGCAGACGCCGATCAAAGAGGCGATGCACATGTTCGGCGATCGCTCGTATCAATCGGTGATCGGGCACGCCATACAGATGGGCTTGGGGCGCAGGCCGATTCCAGTGCGTTCGAAGTTCTCCGCAGCATGGGAACAGATCCGGCGCGAGCTTGAGAAGGGAAAGCCGCTGACGTCCCGAGAGCTCGCCGAGTTGACGGGAGGATGCCAGCGCAACGTTACGGACGTGCTCAAAGCGCGCTGCACCGGAGAGGATCAGCAGGTCTACGTTCTTCGCTGGAAGCGGGCCGGGCGCGCTTATTTGTGGACCGAACTGTGGATGCTCGGTGACGGTGAAAACGCGCCCAGGCCGCGGCGTGTCACCCAAGACGACATCAACCGTCGGCGCCGCGAACGCCGTGCGGCGCTCGCGCACCTGAGTGCTGGTCACCAGTTCGGCGCTGCTGTCGAGCAGCTGAAGGCTGCCTGATGGAACGCCTCATCGTCGACGGCCGCGTCTCCGACATCGCCGCTGGTGCTCCGGTGCCGCTGCAGTGGACGGAAGGCTATGCGGTGCTGCCGGCATTCGGGCGGCGCGCGCACTGGTTCAAGCGCGATGCGCCGCGCGCGGTGTCGATCGACGGCGTGCCGATGCTGATCACGCCGGTCGCCGCCGCGTGCGGGCATACGCGGTTTGAAGTCGGCGCAGTCGGCCTGATGCAGCCCGGGCGAGTTCGAAGTGTGTCAGCGCTGCGCGGCGGCGCGAGGAGAGAAGGGATGAGCTTCACCATCCACCTCGGCGAGAACGTCATCTACACGAAGGACGGCGGCGCGCCGCTGCACCCGAAACAGACGGTCTTGCTGTATGAGGGATTGTTCACTCTGCCGGACCACTGCGAGGAGACGGTCGGCTCGGAACGCCTCTTACGCAGCTGGCGCATCCCGACGCACGGCGGTCACTACCTGCTGCGCGAGTTCCTGCCGTCATCGGCAAAAGGATGGCCCTGGTGAGCACGAACGTCCAAGTTTCTGAACTCGATCGGCTGATGTGCGACATGTGGAACCGCCACTCGATCGCGCCGACTTGCCTGATCGTCGCGCCGAAAGCCGAGCGCACGCTGATGCGGATCATCTTCCCGCCGCTGCCGATCGCGCGTACGTCGAAGATGCGCCGCCTTCGCAAGCTCAAGTACCGGCGGCGTCCGTGAGCAAGCTGAAGAAAGTCTCTGAACCCGTTCCAACCGAAAGGAGAGAGTGATGGATGCAAGCGCTGAAATGCCGAAGTACGTATGTCACAAAAAAGTTTGGGCACTGAAGATCAAGTCAATCCAAGGCGATGGAATCCTCGGAGAGTTTGAAATCACGCCCGAGGATGAGGGTTATGCGCCATTCCTAGTGCCCGATTCCTACGTCACGAAACACAACCCGCAAGTCGGCGGCTACTACGTGGTGTACGAGGACGGCTACAAGTCTTACTCGCCCGCCAAGGCATTTGAAGACGGCTACACGCGGATCTGAAGACCATGACGGCGCGCCTCGTCGGCATCCCCAAGCTGGTCACGTTCCGCTCGGAGGACCTGCGGCGTGCCGTCGTGACGCTGCCGTGCATGAACTGCGGCATCGAGCGCTACACGCAGGCCGCGCACGGCAACACGGACAAGGGCCAAGGCCTGAAGGCGAGCGATGCCGCCATCGCCGCGCTGTGCTGCGACCGGCCCGGCGTCCGTGGATGCCACGCCATGCTCGACCAGGGTGGCGCCATGGGAAAGGAAGAGCGCCGCGCGTTCGAACTGGAAATGATCGCCAAAACCTACATCGCGCTGATCGAGCGCGGCCTTTTGAGGACCGTCAAATGAAGAAGCGGCTTTACGTGATGAGCCCGGCCGAACACGGTCTGTTCTCTGAATGCTGCAACCCGCCGGCGCTCCTCGTCGTGCGCAACGGCGAGACGCCATCCTGGAACAAGTTCGCCCGCGCACAGGAGTTCTGGGAGGCGATGGGCCAGTTGCACGGCTTCGACTGGGAAACGGTCCAGCCGTGCGAGGGAATGCATGTGGCGTTCTACCGCGCCGAGCCACTGGAGGCGCCATGAAGCCAGGATACACGCCGCTATCCGACGCCGAGTGGGCGAAGGTCGAGAGCTTCTTCGAACACGCACCGTTTCTAGTGCGGCGCCCGCGCGTGGACTCGCGAGTCTGCGTCGATGCGGTCCTGCATGTTCTCACCTTGAAGTGTGGTTGGAACAACTTGCCGGATAACCGCGGTTACCCGGCTCAAGCGACGGTGTATCGCCGTTTCGACGAGTGGCGCAAGACTGGCGCGCTGGACCGGGCGATGAAGATGCTCGAGAAAGCCGGCCGGCGTTTCAACGATCTACCGGAAGCTCCGAAGGAAAAGCCGAAGGCTGCGAGCCGATTTCGGGCTGAAGAGAACATCAAGGCCATGCAGGACTGCTGCCTCGCGCGGCTGATGTCTGGCATCCCGGCCGACTGGAAGTGCGAGGTCTGAGATGGAACAGTACACGGATGCCGAATGGGACTGGCTGATCGCCGAGGCAACGTCGGTGGCGCGCCGGGATGCCGACGAGAAGATGCCGTGGCACCGAGCCTTCGCAATCGGGTTGCTGCAGGCTGTCGAGCGGCTCAGAGGAAAGGAGCGGCCGAATGAGTGACCGGCTCTACAAGGCTTTCGTCCTGCGCACGCCTGGCGTCTGGCAGTTCGTCGTCGAGGTGGTGAAAGCGCACGCGCAGGCCTACATCGATCGCGACAAGCCGCTGCTCGTGATCATCACGAGCCAGGAGCACGACGCGACCGACGGCCAGCGCGCCTATTGGCAAGGTGTACTGCTGCCGCGCATCGCGGATGAGATTCCTGATGAGGACGGCGAACTCCACCCTGTCGCGTACTGGCACGAGAAGCTGGTGCTGGAGTTCCTCGGCATGGACGAGAAGGTGAGCGAAAGCGGGAAGATTCGGCGCCAGCGCAAGTCGACGGCGCGCGGAAAGATCTCGGTCGGGGACTTCAACGATCTCATCACGCGGACGCAGGTCTGGGCCGCAAACCAAGGCATGGAGTTGGACTGATGAAGCGGCCAGACACGGACGGCCGGCGCTGGACGTTCAAGGATCCGGCCGAGGTCTATGAGCGACGCGAGGTTTTGACGTGCGCCGGCTGCCGACACAACCGCCCGACCCTGGTCGGCATCGGCTGCCGGATGGACATGCGGAACGGGGTAGAGAAGATCGAGGACAGCGAGCGCTGCGCGCTCTACGAGGAGAAAGCTTGAAAAATCAAGAGGACGTCAGATACGACCCGCGCGGAACGGCAGGATTGCCGCGCTGCGACTGCCGTGCCCCAGCCCCGTCGCGCAGTCGTCCGCTCATGCAAGACATCCTTGAATGCCTCGGCTGTCGCGGCGCTGTTTCAATGTGGCGAATCGTCAACGAAAACATCAAAGTGCGCGACTAAAAGGAAAAACATGGACGCCGTATTCAAAGATACCCGTCAGGCATTGCATGTCGCGTTCCTGATTCTGTCGGTCGAGCCGAGTCAGAAGAACGCGTTCCGGCTAACCCTGATCCAGATCATCGAATCGCTGGGCACCTTGAATCGACGGCAGGCCGCATGGCTGGAGCAGCTTTACGGCGAGCGGTCGAGCACCGTCAACTTTGGCGGCTTGACGTCCGACGAGGTGCGCGCACAGTGCGCCGCGGTGGAAAGCGCAGTGCGGACAAAGCTGTCCGATCGCGAGCAGTGGGCGATCTGGGCACGGTTCGGTCAGATGGGCGAGGAACGGTTGCCAGACGGCGTTAAGCGGTTTTTCTTCCTGCGAGAGCGGTCAGAGGCGATCCAGAACCTGTCGGCATGGGTGATTCCGGGATTCACGTCGATCAGCATCCAGGCGATGGACTGCATCGTCGCGCGGCACTACATGAGCCACAAGCGCAGCGAAATCAGCTTCCGTGATCTGGCCGCCTCGTTCGGTGCCAGCCATATGACCTACAAGCGCGCGTATGACACGATCAAAGGACGGCTCCACTCGCTGGAGAATGAGGCGATCGATAGTCTGAAGCCTTATTTCGAGTGCACCGGGCTAATCGAAGAGGCGACTAGTGAGACGACATAGCATGACCTGAGATTACATTCCTTGACATTTCGTGTTACAGATGCCTATGATTCCGGCTAATTTATCGAAGCTGTCTCTGAAGCCCCGCCCGGTTCGCGCCGAGCGGGGCTTTTGCATTTCGGCCAGTCATGCGGCGGTTGGCGCCGCAGATCGCCTTCGGACTGGCCACCGACGCGTACCGCGCAGCCGGATAGCTGCCGCTAGTGCCTGCGATACGGACATTCCCAATTCGACTGGAGACAGCAATGTCCGATGTGAACGCAGAACCCGGCGAAAAACCGGAAGTTGAAGCAGGTGAGCATGGAAAAACGATGGGCGCCGGTACCGAAGCGTCTGGCTCCGGCGCCCAGGAAGTCTCTTCGAACGACCACTTGACCAGTTCCGATGCGAGTGCGGCCAGCTCTGGTTCGCCTCTGACTGGAGCAGAAGCCGGTGAACTCCAAAATGCTGCCGGCACTGCGCCCGTGGAGTCTGCTACCGGTGCAGCATTGGCCTCTGTCGACGCGGACGCGGACAAGGTTGCCGAAGTTGCTGGCGAAGCCGGTGCGGTGGTGAATAAGGTCGAAGCCACTGTGACTGAGCCTCTCTCCCTGCTCAAACGGGTGGAAGCGGCAGCTTTACGTGCATACCAGTCTTCAAACACCGCAGAGCACAACCTGATGGCATGGCTTCACACCCACCTCACGGGTGCAAATGCTGCCGCGGCTGGTGCTGGGGCGCTGGAAGGCCTGACGGATGAAGCGAAAGCCATCCTCGCCGACCTGAAGAATCTGCTGTAACCGAGTCTCCTCTCAGGTCGAAAGACCGAGATTCGCCCGCTCCCGAAAGGTCGCGGGCTTTTTTATTCTCCAGCCCCGCCGCGCGTCGAGCGAGAACTACTCGGTGCCCGCGCGGGCTGAAAGAAACGTTCTTGCTTGGATATCACAATGGACGAGTCGAAAAGCATCGCGCATAAGCACGACATGAACCACTACGGCCAGTCGAGCTACCCGGATGGCCTGGTGCCGTGGCACGATGCGCAGGCGCCAGACATCGAAGGTGGTCATTCGGTGGGGAGACTCCGCAGCTGCGGCTACTGCGGTTCCATGCATCCGGCCGACGTCGCCGCGGCGATCCGCGCTGGCGCGAGGGGCCATTGGGCCGACTTCAAGTACGGCTGGCCGCACAAAGCGTATTTCGACGGCATCCCGAATCCGCATGAAGGTATGCGCGAAATCCGTTCTTCGGCCAATTTCAAACCCGATGGAGAGGGCTGGGAATCTGTGTTGGAACCTCAGTACGACCAGCGCACCGGCGAGCGTCTTCCTGATCGCGAACGGTGGGTGCGGTACTCGACCGCCGCCGCCACGACGCACGGCAAGTTCTACACCGTCCATCTGCAGGACGCCTCACCAGAGGATCGCGCGACGATCGAGCAGCATCTAGGCCTGTCGTTCGAATTCACGGACGACGGCGGCGTGCGCTGGAAGCCGGTCAATCCCTGATCCCATCGAAACCCTTCCCCCTTCACTCTGTTTCCAGCCGCAATAGGTGCTGAAAACACATAAAAGTGTGTGGTCACCATGAAGAAACTCACGAAAAAGCAGGCAGTTTTCGTCGAGGAATATCTGGTCGACCTCAACGCGACCCAAGCGGCCATCCGTGCGGGCTACAGCGCTAAGACGGCCGACAAGATCGCCACGCAACTGCTAGGGAAAACTTTAGTCGCCGAAGCGATCGCTGCCCGCATGAAAGATCGCGAGGCGCGCACTCAGATCACGCAGGACAAAGTGCTGCGCGAAATCGCCCGCATTGCGCTGGCTGATCCGCGCAAGGTGATGACTTGGGGACCGAAAGGCGTCGACCTCGTAGCGTGCGATCAGCTGTCGGAAGACGACGCGGCGATCATCGGTGAGGTTTCTGAAAGCTTCACCGAGAACGGTCGCACGCTGAAGGTGAAGCTGAACGACAAGCTCCGCGCGCTCGACATGCTGGGTCGTCACCTTGGCCTGTTCAAGGAAAAGATCGAGTTGAGCGGAACGGTCAAGACTCAACCTGTGCCAGCTGACCTGTCGCAACTCTCCGACGATGAACTCCAATCCATTGCTTCAATTGCTCTCAAGCTCGCCGCAACTAGCGGCGGAGCTGGCGATGGCGGAGCTGGAGAGGCGTCGGCGGGACTGGTACCGAATAGCACGACCTAATCAGCTTGCGCCTGACGGCGACTGGTATGTCTGGCTGATCCTGGCCGGGCGCGGGTTCGGCAAGACGCGCACCGGTGCCGAGTGGATCCGCCAGCAGGTCAAGCGTTACCAGTTCTGCAACCTGATCGGCGCGACTAGCGACGACGCCCGCGACATCATGATCGAGGGCGAGAGCGGAATTCTCGCTGTCTGCCCGCAGGGTGAGCGCCCTCTATATAAGAAGAGCGAGCGCAAACTGCTGTGGCCGAATGGCGCGGTCAGCCTGATCTTCACGGCTGACGAACCGGAGCGTCTACGCGGCAAGCAGCACATGAAGCTGTGGGCCGACGAACTCGGCTCGTGGCGTTACCCGGAAGCGTGGGATCAGGCGATGTTCGGTCTGCGCCTGGGCGACAACCCGCAGGCGGTGGTTACCACCACACCACGCCCGACGAAGCTGATCCGCGAACTTGTCAAGGCCGACGGCACCGTCGTCACGCGCGGCTCGACGTACGACAACCAGCAGAATCTGGCACCGTCGTTCTTCAAGCAGATCATCACCAAGTATGAGGGCACTCGCCTCGGGCGTCAGGAGCTGAACGCCGAGCTGCTAGAGGACAACCCGAACGCGCTGTGGACGCTATCGCAGATTGACGCCGCCCGCGTCAAGGTAGCGCCTCCATTGCTGCGCGTCGTGGTAGCCATCGACCCGGCTGTCACGAGCAACGAAGACAGCGACGAAAGCGGGATCGTGATCGCGGGTCTCGGTACCGACCAGCACTACTACGTGCTAGACGACGTTTCACTGATCGCCAAGCCGAGCGAGTGGGCGCGTGCTGGCGTGAAGGCATACCACGACCGCAAGGCCGATCGGATCGTCGCGGAAGTGAACAACGGCGGCGATCTAGTTGAGACAGTCATCCGGACGGTCGATACAAACGTCGCTTACCGAAAGGTCACCGCGACGCGCGGTAAGCTGATTCGCGCCGAACCTGTCAGCGCGTTGTACGAACAGGGGCGCGTTCATCACGTCGGCACGTTCTCGAAGCTCGAAGACCAGATGTGCGACTTCAACCCGATCACGTCTACGAAGTCGCCAGACCGCATGGACGCGCTGGTATGGGCGATCACCGACCTGAGCGACACAACTGGCCTGGGTCTGTTCTCGTGGATGAGCAACGAAGCTGCAGCTGCCGAAGCCGCGAAGAAAGCCGCTACGCAACCTCAATAGGAGCAGGACATGGCAAACGTACTCGTGCACGCGCCGGCCGTCGGCCCGCAATCGCTGAAGGTGAACGGTCGCACCTATTCGACCACGCCCGGCACGCCGCTCTCGGTGCCTGACTTCGACGCGCAGATCCTGTGCGCGAACGGCTGGATCCTGGCGAGCGCCAATCTCGGTGTTGCGACCGGCCCGACGTCCGGCCGCCCGAAGAATCCCCCGCTCAACACGCGCTACCAGGACACGACGGTCGGCTTTGAGGTGATCTGGGACGGCGCGACGTGGCGCCATACGCAATCCGGCACGTCGTCGTAACGACAGAACACGCTGCAAATTATTCCCAGAAATATTCCCGGAGCTTGACCCATGCCATCAGGCGGCACGAAAACCCCGATCGGCAGCAGCGCGGTCCAGGCGGCGTCGGGTCAGCGGCCGAACTATGGCTACTCGGGCGTGACGTACGTCGTCAGGGGCACCGACACCGCATGGATGTCGCCGGGCCCGGGACTCGCGCCGCTTGCCGATCGTCCCCAGGACCAGGCGCGCGGGCGGCAGTTCGACTTCCCGGTCAACGTCAACCTCGTGCCGCGTCCTCGGACGAACGAGGCGGTCACGTTCGAGCAGCTTCGGTCGCTGGCTGACAACTGCGACATCCTTCGCCTGGTGATCGAGAACGAGAAGGACAACCTCGCCAAGCTGAAGTGGAAGATCAAACCGAAGGACGAGAAGAAGCAGCCGGACGACCGGTGCAAGCAGTTGACCGACTTCTTCGCGATGCCGGACAAGGAACACACGTGGGACGAGTGGCTGCGCATGCTGCTCGAGGATCTGTTCGTCATCGACGCGCCGACGCTCTACCCGCTGAAGACGAAGGGTGGCGATGTGATGCCGTCTGGCACCGTCGCCGACTGGTATGGCTTCGAGCCGATGGACGGCGCGACGATCAAGCGCTTCATTCAGCCGAACGGCCGCACGCCGCTGCCGCCTGATCCTGCTTATCAGCAGATCCTGAAGGGAATGCAGGCCGTCGACTACACGCGCGACGAGCTGATCTATCGCCCGCGCAACGTGCGCACGAACAAGATCTACGGCTACAGCCCGGTCGAGCAGATCTTGATGACGGTGAACATCTCAATCCGCCGCGCGCTGAACCAGCTGTCGTACTACACCGAAGGCAATGTGCCCGACCTGCTGTTCGGCGTGCCGGACACGTGGCAGCCAGACCAGATCAAGCAGTTCCAGACGTGGTGGGATTCGCTGACGGCCGGCCAGTCGAAGAAGCAGGGCCGCTTCATTCCAGGCGGCATTGCGCCGCACGACACGAAGCCGCTTGCGCTGAAAGACGAGTACGACGAGTGGCTCGCGCGCGTCATCTGTTACGCGTTCAGCACGCAGCCGACGCCGTTTATCAAAGCAGTGAACCGCGCCACGGCTCAGAACGCCCAGGAAGAAGCCGCGCAGGAAGGCTTGCTGCCGCGCATGAACTGGGTGCGCAACCTGCTGAATTACATCATCTGGAAGTACTTCGGCTTCACTGATCTCGAATTCGATTGGGATCAGGAAGAGTCGATGGATCCGCTGGTCGCGGTCCAGATCCAGGACATCAAGATCAAGAACGGCACGCTGTCTGTCGACGAAGCACGTCAGGACGACGGCACAACACCGATCGGCATGGGCAATGCGGTCTACACCGCGACCGGTCCCGTGTCGATCATGGACTTCGACAAGCAGCAGGAAGAAGAGAAAAAGCAGAACGCCGCGACAGCCGCCGTGATCGCGAACGGCACGCATCCGTCCCAGCAACCACCGCAAGGCGCAGCAGGGGAACCGAATGGCGCGCCGCCCGGCGACAAGCCTGCGGGCGAAGATCCGAAAGGCGAACCGGCGGCTTCTGCTAAGCACGCTCACGCGCACCTCGAAAAAAAAAAGTCCCGCGTGACCGGTACTGATCCGCACAGCAAGTGGGCAGCGGCTGGCACGAAGGTGCTGAAGCCGGTGATCGCCAAGTTCCTTGCTGGCCAGGCGCCGAAGATCGCGCAGCAGCTGGCCGCGTCGCTTGGTCTGTCGAAGGCCGAGGACGATCCGAAGAAGAAGATCGACGAGGCGATCGCCAACCTCGACTTCGAGGACTGGCAGGCGCTGCCGCCGCTTCTACAGGACGCGCTGGCCGGCGTCGCTGTCGCCGGCGGCAAGGATGCGCTGAAGCAGCTTGGCGTCTTCGATGACGACGTCGTGAAGTTGATGAGCCAGCGCGCCACCGAGTACGCGCAGTCGCGTGCCGCCGAGATGGTCGGCATGAAGATCGTCGACGGCGAGATGGTTCCGAATCCTGATGCGCGCTGGCAGATCACCGAGGGCACGCGCGACTACGTCCGCAGCACGGTCACGCAGGCCGAGGCGGAAGGCTGGTCGACCGATCAGCTGGCCGAGGCCTTGCAGGACGGATCTGCCTTCTCAGAGGCGCGCGCTGAGACGATCGCCCGGACTGAATCGGCGATGGCCGACGTGAACGGGAATATCGCGGGCTGGGCGGCGAGCGGCGTGGTCGACAAGAAAGAGTGGATCGCGGCGCCTGACTGCTGCGACGAGTGCCAGGACCTCGACGGCGAGATCGTCGACCTCGACGAGCCGTTCTCGGACGGCAGCGATGGTGCACCTGCGCACCCGAACTGCCGCTGCAACGTTCTTCCTGTGCTGTCCGACGAAACCAATGATTCCGGCGACGCCGGTGAATAGGAGCCTGTGATGACGATGAAACTGTTTGCGCGACTGACGAAGGTCGACGAGGAAAAGCGACTGGTGTACGGCCGCGCGACGGAAGAAGTCGTCGACCGCGCCGGCGAGATCATGGACTACGCGTCCAGCAAGCCGTTCTTCGAGAAGTGGTCCGGCGAGATCGCCAAGGCGACGGACGGCAAGTCGCTCGGCAACGTGCGTGCGATGCACGGCAACGTCGCGGCCGGCAAGCTGACCGCGATCGACTTCCTCGACGATGCAAAGGCCATCGATGTGTGCGCCAAGATCGTCGACGACGCCGAGTGGAACAAGGTGCTGGAAGGCGTCTACACCGGCTTCTCGATCGGCGGCTCGTACCACAAGACGTGGACCGACACCGAAGCGAAGGCGCGCCGGTTCACCGCCGATCCGTGCGAGCTGTCGATCGTCGACCTGCCGTGTGTGCCGACCGCGTCGTTCTTCGACATCCAGAAGGCCGACGGCTCGGTGATGCAGAAGGCGTTCAAGCCGGCCGAGGTGACCGCCGACTCGTTCTCCGACGAGGTTGCCGAGCTCGCCAAGAGCGGCGTGCTGACGATGGCCGAGATGCTCGAGGCGATCCGCCTGGCCAAGGCGAAGAAGGACACCGGCAACGACGACGGCAACCCGAAGGGCGAGTACGGCGACGTGGCCTATGCCGACGAAAAGAACAAGAAATACCCGATCGACACGACCGAACACATCCGCGCCGCCTGGAACTACATCCACCAGGAGAAAAACGCCGACGAGTACAGCGCGAGCGAACTGAAGACGATCAAGGACCGGATCATCGCCGCCTGGAAGAAGGAGATCGACAAGGACGGCCCCCCGGAGTCGACCGAAGCCGCGGACAAGACCGTCCAGCCGGTGCTGACGAAGGCTGGCAAGAAAGTCGTGCTCTCCTCGGACAACCTGCGCAAGGTCGGCTTCCTCGCACTGCACAAGGGCATGGACCGGGTTGGCTCGTTCGCCTACCTGTTGAGCTCCGTGCTGTCTTTGCAGCAAGGAAGCGCTGCTGAAGAGGCACGCGAAGGCGACGATTCGACGATGCCTGACGAACTAAAGGCGTGGCTCAAACAAGGCGGTGATCTGCTGTCCGCGATGGTCGCCGAAGAGGTCGAGGAAATGGTCGACGGTGACGGCGTGGTCTGCATGCCCGACTACTACTACTGCGGGTGGGCGGCGATGGCCGAAGGCCTTGAGAAGGAAGCGGTGGCCGCCGGCGGCGAGCGCAAGGAGTTCCTGCATAAAGTCGGCGCGCGTAACTCGAAGGCCGACCAGCAGCGCGTGCAGGACGCGCACGATCTCCTGGCCGAGCTCGGTGCGGGCTGCAATCCTGACAACTACGCCAGCGCGGATGCCGACAAGGCGGCGCACGCCGAGACGCTGAAGAAGCTGACCACGGCTGACGAGTCCCTGAAAAAGCTCACCGGTGACCTGGCCGCGGCGAACGAAGCGCTGGTCAAGGTCGCCGACGAGCGCGACGAGCTCGCGAAGTCGAAGACTGAACTGACCGAGCAGCGCGACGCGCTCCAGAAGAAGCACGACGAACTGACCGTCGAGCGCGACACCCTGCAAAAGAAAGCCGACGAGCAGGCGGCGCTGATCGAGAAGATGAAGGTCGAGCCGGCCGTGCCGAAGGGCGCGCTGCGCGCGATCGAGAAGAGCCACGACCTGATCGTGAATGCAGATCCGGCCGCTGTCGAAGAAGTCGAACCTGTCCGGAAAGCGGATGGCACGATCGACGAGACGGCAACAGCCATCAAGAAAGCCCGGCGCATGGGCGGCGTCGTCGTCCAGCGCGGTTGATCCACTCCAGCAGTCTCCCATCCACCTCTAACCCGCTGACTTAGGTCAGCAACCCGTCACACGCCAGAAGGGCCGCCATTGCGCGGCCCTTTTCTATTTGCGGAGCAGAAAAATGAACGGTCAAACAGTTGCAGAGACGCTGGAGCTGATCAAGGGGCAATACGCCCTGAACAAGACGATCACCACCAGCAACCAGTTGGTGGCCTACGATCTGCAGGCGCCGGCCAAGAACCTCTACCCGGTCGTCACGCCTCTACGGAACAAGATCCCGCGGGTCAAGGGCAACGGCGGCGTCGCCACGAACTGGCGCACGGTGAAGTCGATCGTCGGCTCCGGCTACGATTCGTCGCCATGGATTCCGGAAGGTCAGCGCTCCGGGCGCATGTCGTACAACACCGCAGCGGTCGCGGCGAACTACGTGACGATCGGTGAAGAAGACGCGGTGACGTTCGAAGCCGAACACGCCGGTGAAGGCTTCGAAAACGTGCGCGCGACGATGGCGACTCGTCTCCTCCAGAAGACGATGCTGAAGGAAGAGAACGCCATCCTCGGCGGCAACACCTCGCTGCAGCTCGGCACGCCGTCGGCGCCCACGCTGTCGGCCGCTGGTGCCGGCGCGACGCTGCCGGCTGCCACCTACAGCGTGATCGTCGTGGCGCTCACGCTCGAAGGCTTCATCAACAGCTCGGTCGCCAACGGCGTCGCGACGCAGAAGACGATTACCGGCGCGGACGGTCAGACCTACGTCCTGAACGGTGGCTCGTCGATGAAGTCGGCCAACAACACGCAGGTGATCACGCTCGGCCAGACGCTGTCGGCCACGGAAGCGAACGTCACGGGCGCGATCGCCTACGCCTGGTACGTCGGTACCGCCGGTGCGGAAACGCTGCAGGCGATCACCACGATCAACAGCGCAACGTTCTCGGCACCGCTTGGCGCCGGGCAGGCTGTCTCGGCGATCACTGGCGACATGTCGACCAACGCGCTTGGCTTCGACGGTCTGATGACGACCGCCATGAAGCCGGCGAACAGCGCCTACTACGTGTCGCAGCCGACCGGCACCGCCGGTACCGGCACGCCGCTTACGGCTTCGGGTCGTGGTTCGATCAACGAGATCGACACGATGTTGAAGACGATGTGGGACAACTTCCAGCTCGGCGCAACGGTCCTGTACGTCAACTCGCAAGAGCTGAAGAACATGACCACGAAGGTCCTGACGAACAACAGCGGCCCGCTGCTTCGTTACGACCTGCCGGCCGACGGGAAGCAGCCGTACGGCCTGGTCGCGAACGGCACGATCACGTTCTACTTCAACCCGTTCACGGCTCAGGGTGGCCAGATGATCCCGGTCATGCTGCACCCGAAGGTGCCGCCGGGCACGATCGTCGCATGGTGCGAAGAGCTCCCGCTCTGGTATCAGAACAACAACGTCGGCAACGTTGCGGAGGTCCACTGCCGCAACGACTACTACCAGCTGGACTACCCGCTCACGAAGCGCATGTGGGAATCGGGTGTCTACGCGGAAGAAGTGCTGGCGGTGTATGCGCCGTTCGCGATGGCCATCATCACGAACATCGGCAACGGCTAAGCGGTTTTTGCGAGAGGCAGCAGCGATTGGCCCCGGCTTCGGTCGGGGCCTTTTTTCATTGAGCGGAGACGCAAATGGCAAAGTTCAAAGCGCCGGCAAACTTCGGCGGATTCTCAACGGGCGGCCAGTCGTACAAGGCCGACAAGAAAGGTTTCGTCACGTTGCCCGACGGCTTCCCCGTCGACGTGGCAGCAGCACATGGGCTGATCGCTGCGGACGGCACGCCTGAAGCTGCCGCTGCTGCCGACGAAGTATCGGGCGAACAGACCAGCGGAGCAGGGGCATAGCGTGGCCGCCGGCGATCTCACCACTCTGGCAAACGTCAAGTCATGGCTGGGGAGCGGCACGGCTATCGATGACGCGATCCTGACGCGGATCATCACCTCGTACAGCCAGTACATCCAGACGTGGCTGAACCGCACGATCGCCTCGGCGCCCTACACAGAAAAACGCACCGGCAGCGGTTCGAACACGATGGCGCTTGCGAACTATCCATGCACCGCAGTGAGTTCGCTGACCGTCGGTGGCTTCAGCGTCGCGCCGTCCCCCGACGGCGTGCAGGCCGGCTACGTGTTCGACGACCGGTTCATCTATCTGATCGGCAATGTCGGCTTCGGTCCGTACTTCCCGAACAGCGCACCGAACCAATTTCCGAAGTGGCCGCCGCTGGGTATCCAGATCGCTTACACGGCTGGCTTCGCAGTCACGCCGCCCGAGCTCGAGCAGGCAGTGATCGAGCTGATCGCGCTGCGCTATACCGAGCGCACGCGCATCGGTCAGCAGAGCAAGTCCATTCAGGGCGAGACCGTCTCGTTCATCGTCAAGGACATGCCTGACAGCGTGAAGACGATCCTGCAGAACTACCGTAAGGTCGTGCCCGTATGATCGAAGCCAAGGTCACTGGTGCCGACAAGGTCGTCGCGCAGCTGCGCGCCATCACGCCGCGCGTGCGGACCGCACTCGAACAAAAGATCCAGCGGCTGACGATCCAGCTGCAGCGCAAGGTCGTGGCCGACAAGCTGCAAGGACAGGTGCTGAACGTGCGCACCGGCCGTCTGCAGCGCTCGATCGACCAGGCCATGGTTTCCACTGGCGACGACATCCTCGGCGTCGTCAGCACGAACGTCGTCTATGCGAAGCCGCACGAATATGGCTTCCAGGGCACCGTGACGGTCAAGGCGCACCTGCGCACCATCACGCAGGCCTTCGGCAAGCAGCTGAAGGATCCGGTGCAGGTCAATGTCGGGTCGTACTCGATGAAGATGAACCTGCCGGAAAAGTCGTTCCTGCGCTCGGCGCTGGCCGACATGAGCGACCAGATCACGCAGGGCATCCGTGAGGTAGTGACCGAGGCCAGCAAGCTATGACGCGAGAACCGATCTATCAGGCGCTGTTCGCGAAGCTGCAAACGATCACCGGCGTCAACACGTTCTCGCGCCGCCTCGAGCTCTGGTCGGACGTTCAACCGCCGAACCAGCCTGCGATATTCCAGGCGCAGGTGAAGGAACGGCAGGAGCCGCGCAAGGGCCTTCCGGCGAAGGTCATCCTTGAGGTCAATGTCTATCTCTACGTCTATTCCGGCAACGACATGAACGTCGTGCCGGCGACGCAGCTTAACCAGTTCATGGACGCGATCGAGGCCGCGCTAGCGCCGGATGTCAACGGCGTCCAGACGCTCGGCGGCACGGTTTCCCATTGCTGGATCGAGGGCGAAACGATAACCGACGAGGGCGTTCTCGGCCCGCAGGCGATCGCGATCATCCCGGTCCGCATCCTCGCCAACCACTGAGGTTTCCCATGGAAGACACGAAGACGCTGCCGGAAACGGCGGCGGGCGAAGTCGCGCCCGTTGCTCACGCCGCACCGAACCCGATGCTGGCTCTGATCGACCAGTGGTTCGTCGATCACTTCCACAACGCGATCACCTCGCGCGACACCGAGATTTTCAACTACTGCCAGTCCGCCAAAGAAGAACTGAAGCGGCGCGTGGCAGCACTCTAAGGGGCATCAATCATGGGTCAGTATGCATTCGGTTCCGGTGCTCTTTGGGGCACCGCGTCCGTCGCGAATCCGACGCCGTCGCGCTTTGGCGGCTTGCAGGACGTGCAGTTGGACTTCTCGGCAACGGTGAAGGAACTGTACGGGCAATACACATTTCCGCTGACCGTCGCGCGCGGCACCGTCAAGGTGACCGGGAAGGCCAAGTTTGCGCAGATGCAGGGTCGCTTGCTGAACGATCTGTTCTTCGGCGGCACGTCGGCGACGGGCCAGATCAACGTTTCGGATAACGAAGCCGGCACGATTCCCGGTACGCCGTACCAGGTCACTGTCGCCAACTCGGCAACCTGGACCGTCGATCTCGGCGTGCGCTACACGTTGACCGGTATCCCGCTCACGCGCGTGGCAGCGGCGCCGGCTACCGGCCAGTATTCGGTGGCTGCTGGTGTCTACACGTTCGCCGCGGCGGATACGGGTCTGGGCGTGCTGATCAGCTACGAGTACACGGTCGCCGCCACGGGCCAGACGATCACGGTCGGCAACCCGCTGCTTGGCGTGGCGCCGCAGTTCAAGCCGGTGCTCAAGCAGATCTACACGAACCCGGCGGGTGTGTCGCAGCAGCTGACGCTGTCGATGAACGCGGCGACGTCGAGCAAGCTGTCCATGGCGACGAAGTTGGAAGACTTCATGCAGCCGGAGCTCGACTTCGCTTGCTACTGCGATGCATCGAACACGCTGTGCACGCTCAGTCTGGCCGAGGTGAACTAATGGATCTTCGCAAGCTCGTGTATCAAAACGTGGCCTGCGGCGTGCCGCCTGAAAAGGTGGCACGCGATCTCGGCATCAGCGAGGAGCACGCAAAGGACATGTTCGACGAGGTCGGCTTGAAGCTTGCCGGCCATCAGGTGTTCGAGGCGATGCCGTATCTCGCGTGCCAGAAGCCGATCGACGCGCTCCAGAACCGCAAGACACTCCTTCCCATCCTCGAGACGCTGGATCTCGACGCACCTGCGCTCGCGAAGCTGGTCCGCGTGCGCACCGCGCAAACCAAACAGGTATGACGATGATCGACGGACCGAAACTCACAATCGGAGACCGAGAATTCACGGTCGCGCCCGCGACGATCGGCGCGGTCAAGCGCCAGATGGCCGGATACAGGGATCACCCTGTCGGCGATCCGGCGCGCTTCGACGTATCGATGCAGTTCATCCTCGAGACGCTGCAGCGCAACCATCCGGATCTCGACATGGAGTTCCTCGATCAGTGGCTCGACATGCGCAATCTGTCGAGCGTCATGCAGACGATCCAGTCCGCGTCCGGCTTTGAGACGAAGAAGGACGACGCGCCGGGGGAAACGCCGGCGGCATAGATTGGGATGAGGTCTACGACGATCTGTGCCGCACCTACCAGTGGACGTGGGAATACATCGATGACCACGTCACCCTGATTCAACTGAAGGCCATCTGGAAGCGGTGGAAGAAATGGCCGCCGCTGCACATGATGGTCGGCATCTACCTCGGCTACGGCAAGGAACCTGTCGCTGCCGAGCAGAACGTTCCACTTGACGGACTCTTTCAGGCGCTCGCGGGCGAAGGCATGTAATGGCACAGGACGGCGACAAGATTGAGGTTCAGCTAGGCGCGAACGTCGCGCAGCTGGAATCCGGCATGGAAGCAGGTGCGTCCGCCGTCGACGCCGGCACGCAGCGAATGATCGAGCTGCTCGAGAAGCTGGTCGCCGCGAGCACTGCTTCGACCGAGGAGATCGTCGCGAACGAGCAGAAGCTGGCTGCTGCCATCGAGGAGTCGTCTGAGGAGTCGGCTTCCTCGATGGCGCGGATGACCGAACGCATTCGCGAAAGCACGGCCGAGGCGAAGGAGTCGCTAGAGGGC
The DNA here is from genome assembly GCF_017315705.1 of Trinickia mobilis. GTDB lineage: Bacteria > Pseudomonadota > Gammaproteobacteria > Burkholderiales > Burkholderiaceae > Trinickia_A > Trinickia_A mobilis. The sequence goes on from NZ_JAFLRF010000013.1 coordinate 70,311, forward strand.
TTCGCGAACGGCATCAAGGGCATCCAGGGTGCATTCGCGCTGCTCGCCGAGGTTGCCATGCTCGGCTTCGTCGGCGAGAAGATCGCGGACCTAGGAAAGGAGTTCGCCGAGTTCGGTGAGCAGACCGAGATCGCCTCAAAAAAGAGCGGACTGTCGACGTCCGCCATTCAGGAGCTGGACTTCGCCGCGAAGATGACCGGCGTGTCGGCTGAGGGCATGAACCAGGCGATGATGCGCCTCTCGCGCTCGATGGCGAACGCGCAACAGGGGTCCGCACAGGCTGAGCAGGCCTTCAAGTCGGTCGGTCTTTCAGCCGAGCAGCTGAAGGACATGTCGATCGACCAGGTGCTGGCCAAGGTTGCGGATGCGTTTTCCACTACGGAAGACGGTGCCACGAAGTCGGCAATCGCGATGCAGCTGTTCGGGCGCGCCGGCACGGAGATGATCCCACTGCTCGACAAGGGCTCTGCGGGAATCGAGGAGTTGCGGAAGAAGGCGCAGGAGCTCGGCATCGTCATGGGTGGCGACGACATCGAGGCGGCCGTCAAACTGAACGAGCAGTTCAAGGAAATGGACGCGCAGATGGCAGCGGTCAAGCTGCGCGCCGGATCTGAACTCGCGCCGGCGCTGGCCAGCATCGCCGAAGCGTTCGCCGCGACGGCCGAGAAAGGCGGCGTGCTCGACACGCTGTTCGTCGGTCTAGGTATCGCGATGAAGGCGCTGGTCACGGTCGGCGTAGAACTCATGGCGACGTTCGATGTCGTGGCCGAGGTGATCGCGACCGCTGCCGTCACTGCTAGCGCAGTGGCACATGGAGACTTCAAGCTCGCCGCTGCCGAGATCGAGGTCGGGCTCGACAAGATCGAAGGCGCGGCGGACCGTGCGCAGGAGGCGCTGGACAAGCTCTGGGCGTCCGAAGAGAAGGGCAGTCAGATCGACATTGGGGAAAGCGGCGGCGGCGAGGATGGCTGGGGCGAAAAGGGCCAACTGAAGCTCGGCTCGACTAAGAAAAGCAGCGGCGCGGGGAAGACCCAACTGTGGAAAGAAGAGCTTCAGGAACAGGAAGAAGCGTCCGGCCAGTTCTTCAAGAACAACCTCGCCGACGAGGACACCTTCTGGACTGAGAAGCTGGCCAGTCTGCAGAAGGGTTCGAAGGACTATCTCGCGGTCTATCACGAACTGTTCGCGGTCAAGAAGCAGGAGGCGCAGCAGGATCTCGCCGACTCCGTTGCCGCGACCAAGACCGAATATGACGAGGCGCGCCAGGGCAGTCTCGAACGCGTGAACCTCGCGAACGACATTGCGCAGAAGATCGGACAGGCCTACGGCTTCGAGTCGCGCGAGTATCAGTCCGCTCTTCAGCAGGAGCGCAAAGCGGCGCAGGAGTGGGCGAAGGACCAGACCAAGCAGCTCGACGATCAGATCGTGCAGCAGCAGAAGGCCGCGCTCGACGAGATCGCGGTCAAAGAGCAGGCCGATAAGAACAAGCTCGCGCGCGGCGAGGAATCGGCTGCGCAGGAAATCGCCCAACTTCTGAATCTAGAAAACCAGAAGTTCGCGATCGAGATGAAGGCGTTCGACGACGAGCTGGCCCTCTACGCTGATGACGAGCAGCAGTACCGCAAGACGCTCGATGCGAAACTGGCGGCGACGCAAAAGCATGCTCTGGAAGTCTCGAAGCTCCAGGAGCAGTCTGCTGATGCGACGCAGAAGGCGTGGCAGAAGGCGTTCTCGCCGATCTCTGCAGCGTTCACCACGTCCGTCAATGGCATGATCCAGGGCACCACGACGTGGCAGTCAGCCATAGCGAAGATGGCTGACTCCGTGCTCGCGAAGTTCATCGACATGGGTGTCCAGATGGTGACCCGGTGGGCGGCCAACGAAGCCGCGCGCGTTGCCGCAACCCAGGCAGGCTCGGCAGTATTACAAGCGCTCGGTCTTGAGGACATGATCGCGGCGCGCACGACGACGACCACCGAGGTGGTCGGTGATATTGCGGCGCAGGCTGCGGCTGCGGCTGCTGGGGCATATGCGGCGACAGCGGCGATTCCAATCGTTGGGCCGGGGCTGGCACCCGCCGCGGCGACGGAAGCCTACGCAAACGTGATGGCGTTCGAAGGCTTGGCTTCGGCAGCCGGCGGTTATTACCAGGTGCCTGACGACATGCTCGCCAACATCCACAAGGATGAAATGGTTTTGCCTGCATGGGCGGCCCAGGGCATGCGCGGAATACTGCAGGGCAATCCGCCTTCCGCCGCTGCGCCAGGATCGGCTTCCTCGGGTTCGGCCGGCGACATCCATGTCCACATCAACGCGGTGGACTCCGACAGCGTACGTCGTCTGTTCGTGAACAACAGCGACGCGGTGCATGCGGCCGTCAAGCAGGCATTGCGCAATAACCAACGATAACCCATGTCCAATAACGTCTTCCCGACCCTCGCCGGGCTGGGGTGGTCGTTCGTCCGCACTCCCATCTGGAGCACGTTGATACAGAAGACCCAATCGGGTCGGGAGTTGCGGATCGCGAACATGGCAAATCCGCTCTACAAGTGGTCGCTGACGTTCGACGTGTTGCGCAACTCGGGGGGATTCACCGAGCTGCAAACGCTGATGGCGTTCTTCAATGCGCGGCAGGGCTCGTACGACTCATTCCTGTTTCAGGATCCGGATGACAACTTCGTCACGGCTCAACAGATCGGAACGGGCGACGGTTCGACCACGACGTTCACCGTCCTCAAGTCGTTCGGCGGCTTCATCGAGCCGGTCATTTACTTCAACCCGAGCCCAGCGCCGCTGGTGTACCTGAATGGAGTCTCGCTGTCGCAGCCGGGCAACTGGTCGATGTCGAATGACCCGGGGACGATCACTTTCACGGCTGCACCAGGCGCTGGCGTGGCGATCACAGCGACCTACGGCTACTACTACCGCTGCCGGTTTCTGGCCGATACGTGCGACTTCGACAAGTTCATGAGCGGCCTGTGGCAGGTGCAGAAGCTCGAGTTCCAGAGTCTGAAGCCATGAAGAACATCTCCGGGGCACTCCTGACATTCCTCAACTCGAACACGGAATTCGTCTTTGCTGAACTGTATTCGTTCGCGCTGCTGAGCGGCACAACGCTTTACTACACGTCGGCCGACATCAACATCACGTACGGCGGCAACACCTATACCGCGCTCGGGCCAAAGCTCATGCGCGACAAGGTCAAGGTGATGGTCGGCGTGCAGGTCGACCAGCTCGACGTCACTGTGTATCCGGATATCACCGACACGGTGCTCGGGCAGCCGTTTCTGGCCGCGATTGCGACCGGCGTGTTCGACGGCTGCTGGGTGACGGTGCAGCGTCTCTTTATGAGCGCGTGGCAGCCGCAGCCAAGCGTTCAGGTCGGTGCCGTGAACGTGTTCTCTGGAAGCGTCTCGGACTGCCAGATTGGGCGCAGCAGCGGGAAGATGACGATCAAGTCGCCGCTCGAGCTGCTGAACATCTACATGCCGCGCAACATGTATCAGCCGAGCTGTTACCACGCGCTGTACGACAGTGGCTGCACATTGAGCAAGGGCCCGTTCAGCACGGGTGCATCGGTAATTGGTCCGGTTTCCCCGACGCCCCTGATCACGTTCTACACGAACCTGACCAACATTGTGGGCGCTGGCGACGGCTACTACGCGCTCGGCGTGATCACCTTCAACTCGGGGGTGAATTCCGGTATCGCAAGAATGGTGACCGGGTACACGGTCAGCAGGGGCACCGTGACCGTTGCCTATCCATTCCCGGCCGCGCCTGCGATCGGTGACACGTTCACGATCTCTCCCGGTTGCGATCATTCCCAGAGCACCTGCCAGAACAAGTTCAACAATCTCGCGAACTTCGGCGGCTTCCCCTACATCCCGGTTCCGGAAACGAGCGCATGAGCACACGCGACGAGGTGATCGACATCGCACGCACATGGCTGCGTACGCCATATCGGCACGAAGGAAGGGTGAAGGGCGCCGGGGTGGATTGCGCGATGTTGCTGTGCGAGGTCTACCACGAAGCGGGCCTGATTCCGTACATCGACCCGCGGCCATATCCGCAGGACTGGGCGTTGCACCGAAGCAAAGAGCGGTATCTGGGCTGGGTCGAGAAGTTCGGTCACGAAGTAGCGGTACCGCAGCGCGGCGATCTCGCGCTGTACCGCTTCGGCCGCTGCTATTCGCATGGCGTGATCGTCATCGACTGGCCCGGGGAAATCATCCATTCGTACCGGGATCTGGGCGTGCTGCTTGACCGCGGCGATGCAGGTTATCTGATGGACCGGCAGGTCAGGTTCTTCACTCTTTGGGAGGCGTAGCGTGGGCGGTCTTTTCGGAGGAGGCAAAGCCCCGCAGCCACAGCAGGTGGCAGCTGCGACCGCAATCCGTGTCCAGACCTCGCAATATGCCCGCCCGATTCCGATCGTCTACGGGACGAACCGCGTCACCGGAAACATCATCTGGTACGGCAATTTCCAGGCGATCCCGCACAACCAGGCATCGGGAGGCAAGGGCGGCGGTGGCGGTTCTGGTTCAACCTCGTACACGTACACGGCCGCCGTCGCGATCGGTTTGTGTCACGGCACGACCACCGGCATCGGCAAGGTCTGGTCGTCGAACAGCATAACGAATACGCTGGCGCTCGGACTGACCCAGTTCGCCGGAACGCAGCCGCAGACGCCGTGGGGCTACCTGACGACGAACTTCCCGAGTCAGGCGCTCAGCTATGCAAACATCGCGTACGTTGTGCATCCGAACTTCGACCTCGGAAGCAGTCCTTCGCTGCCGAACCTGTCGTTCGAGGTAATCGGCAAGCTGACGGCGGTTGTGGGCGATGTCAGCCCGGAGCAGGTTCTATACGACTACCTGTCGAACTCGATCTACGGCGCCGGGATGAAAACCGCGTGGTTCGGCGACTGGACGCAGTACAACAACTATTGCTTCGCAATGGGTCTGCTGTTCAGTCCGGTCTACGATTCGCAGTCTCAGGCGATGCAGAACGTCAAGGACCTGCTTGATGCGACGAACTCCGCAATCTTCTGGTCCGAAGGCTTGCTGAAGATCGTTCCGTATGGCGACCAGACTGTGACGGGAGACGGCACGACCTTCACCCCAAATGTGACACCGGTCTATGCGTTGAACGATGACAACTTCATCTTCAATGCCGGTCAGGATCCGGTGCAGATCGCGCGGTCTTCGCCGGCGGATGCCTACAACCTCGTCGACGTCGAGTGGTACGACCGGCTGAATTCGTACAATATCTCGATCGCGGAAGCGAAGGACCAGCTCTACATCCAGCAGTATGGTCCGCGCCCGGACAGCACGCGCAGCTATCACTTCATCACGACGCAGGCGGCGGCGCAGGCGGTCGCGCAGTTCATCCTGCAGCGCAACGTCTACATCCGGAACACCTACACATTCACGCTCGGGTGGGTTTTTTGCGCGCTCGAGCCGATGGACATCGTCACGATCACCGATACCCGGATGGGTCTCACGAACCAGCCGGTGCGGATCACGCAGATCGTGGAAAACGAGAACGGCGACCTGACCTTCACCGCTGAAGAGTTTCCGCTTGGCGTAGCGACGCCGGCCCTGTACACGGCGCAAGGCGCGGCAGGCTATCAGCAGAACTACAACGTCTCGGCACCGAACGTGACCGATGCGACTATTTTCGAGCCGCCCGCCCGGCTCACCGGTAATGCGCTGGAGGTCTGGGCGGCGGTTTGCGGCGGCCCAAATTGGGGCGGCTGCGACGTCTGGGTGTCGACGGATAACTCGACGTTCCAGCGAGTCGGGACGATCAATGGCGGCGCACGTATGGGCGTCCTGTCATCGAGCCTGGGCGCGGTGGCCGATCCCGATACGACCAGCACACTGGCCGTCGACTTGACGGAGAGCACTGGCGTGCTGAGTTCCGGTACGCAGGCGGCTGCCGACACCTTCCAGACGCTGTGTCTGGTTGATGGGGAGCTGATCAGCTACGAGACGGCAACGCTGACCGGGACGAGCAAGTACAACCTGACCTACCTGCGCCGCGGTGTGTACGGCACGACGCTCAGCAGCCACAACGCCAACGGAAAATTCGCTCGGCTCGACCAGTCGGTTTTCCAGTACACGTATGCGCAGTCGCTGATCGGCAGCCCGCTCTATCTGAAGTTCGTCTCGTTCAACCAGTACGGAAGTGGTCAGCAATCGCTCGCGACGGTACCGACGTTCACCTACAACCTCACCGGCACGGCGCTGAATGCGCCGCTGCCCAATGTGACGGGTCTGAACACGAACTTCGTCGCCGGGATCATGCAAATCTTCTGGACTCCGGTAACGGACTTCAGGCAGGTCGATTATGAAGTTCGCATGGGTGCAACCTGGGCATCGGGCCATATGGTCACCCGGACACCGCTGACGAATATTCCGACGCAAGGGGATGGCACTTACTGGGTGGCGGCGCATTATCGTACCCCTCTAGGTATCGATATCTACTCGCCAGTCCCTGTCGAGATCGTGCTGGCCGGCACGGTGCTCGTGCAGAACGTGGTCGCCTCTGTCGACGAGATGGCGACGAACCTGCAAGGCACGTTCTCGGGTGGCGCGGCCGCGGTCAACGACCAGATCATTCTTCAAGGCGCCGGAAACATCCTGACCGAGGCGAACGTCCTGACGGTCACGGACATCATTTACTACGGCGGCTTGTCGATGAGCGGCGGCTATGCGTTGCCGCCGGCTCACACGGTCAACGTGGGCCGGTCGGCGTCATGCTCGGTGCGCATGAGCTTCACCGCTTACGGGCAGTCGATCTACGACAACATGCTCACGCAGCCGGACGTCTTGACGATGACCGATGTGCTGGGTGCTGCACTCGGGCAGTTTGTCACGATCACCCCGCAGATCGCGACCGCGCCGGCTAGCGGCGTATTCGGTGCATGGCAGAACTACCAGCCGGGGACTTACAACGGCCAGTACTTCAAGGCGCAACTGCTGATCAGCACGTCCAACCCGCAGGTCACACCGCTTGTGACGGCGCTGACCTTCGCGGTGGACGTCCCGGATCGTGTTGACACCTTCACGAACGTGGCGCTTCCGGCAGCCGGCACGACCATCACCTATGCGACGCCGTTCAATGGCGGTCCGTCAGGCGCATCGACGCCCAACACACAGGTGACGATTCTCAATGCGCAGCAGGGCGACACGGTGGTGGTGACGCCGGGTGGGCTCACGAGCGTAACAGTGCAGGTCTTGAACGGCGGCGTCGGTGTGGCGCGAAACGCCAACGTCTTTTCGCAAGGATACTGACATGTCGCAGAACACTCTTACGATTCCGAACACCGGGACGCTCACTGGCCTGGCGCTGGTGAATGACATCAACAACGCGCTGGATTCGCTGAACACGATGAACAGCGGTGGCAGCGCGCCGGCGAGCGCGGAAGCCTATTCTTTCTGGGCTGACTCGACCACCGGCATCCTGAAGCAACGGAATGCCGCCAATAGCGGATGGGATTTGCGTCTACCCATGGGTGACGCGACAGTCATCACCAAATCAGCCAGCTACACCGGGGTGGTGGGCGATTTTGAGAAACTGATCGCCTTCACGAATACAGGGGATTACACGCTGCCTTCTGCGGCGACGGCCGGCAGCTTGTGGTCGGCGATGATCTCGAATCAGTCGACCATCGCAGCACCAAAGCAGGTGCGGATCCTGCGCTCGGGTTCCGACACGATCGACGCCGACAGCGCGACGACCGTATATGTTTTGCCAGGTCAGACGGTGACCATCTACTGTGACGGGACCTCAAAGTTCTACACAGACGGCCGCGTGATAAAGGGGAGCATCGTCAACGTTGCCAGCTTTAGTGATGCCGGCTCGTCGACCGCCAGTACGAGCCCCTTGAATTTGAATTCGGCGGCCTTCAGCTACCAACCTGTCTCGCCAAATTCAGTCCTGAATCTAAAGTTCTGGTTTGAAGGCCAGATCGCCAATCTGAGCGCGGCCAATACACAGGGTAACTTCGCCGCTTACGAGGTGACCTCCGGCAACGTTGCGCTGAGCTCCGTGTATAACGTGGCTGCGCCTACCACAAACGGCGGTACCGGCGCGCAAAGCCCGGCTTCTATCTTTGTACCTGCCTTGTCGAATACCGTGCTTACTGCGCGTCAATTCGAACTCTTCGGGTACACGAATAACTTGAACGCCAGTGTTTCCGCGCTTTTTATCAGGCTCGAAATCATTGAAGTACAGAACGCCTAAGAGTCGAACATGACCGTCATCGATCCGATGTTCCTGCTTCAGTCGTACCCTGGGCGAATTTGGAAACTTCCGGCGGGTGGTGGTTCGGCCGATATCACATGGCTCGACGGTAATCCTGCACCCACAGACATCGACACGAAACTGCCTGCGTGGACATTGGCGCAGCAGGCGCGCACCACGTACCTGCAGGCGATCGACGGCGCCCTGACGGTCACTTCGACAAGCACTCCATCGATCAACGGGACCTACGGGGTTCAGCCGTCCGATGAGTTCAACGTCGTCGCACTGGAGACCTCTCTGGCAGCGAATCAGGGCTTCCCGGGTGGTGCTGCGACATACGGATACCCAGACGTCACCGGCATCAGGCATGCACTCACGCCGACGCAGTTCACGGCTCTGGCGTCGGCGATACGCGACTACGTGTCCGCCTGTGACATAGCGATGCAGAACGCGGCTTCTGGCCAGACGCCGACGTGGCCGAGCTCGAGTGTCACGATAGCCTGAACTGCCTATACGCGTGGTAACGCGACCACCAGCCCTCTCCGGAGGGCTTTTTCATTGGAGCTCCCATGTCCCGCCTAAAGCTGCTCTTCATCTGGCTCCTCTGCGTGGTGTTCGCGCCGATCCTTCTTGTCGCGATGCTCGGGCAGGCATTGTTTGGTTCGACCTCGCGCGCGCTCAGCATGGCGATCGCGCAGGACGAGTGCGGCAATGCCCTGTTCGGCGGTGCACGCAACGAAACCATCTCGACGCGGACCGGCAACGCGCTGATCCGTGGGCAGCGCTGGGCGAGGATCGTCGCGCCGGTCATCGACCTGTTCTTCGGTAAGGGGCATTGCCTCTCGAGCGCGACGATCAAGAAATAAGCACAACAACAATTCGACGATCAGGCCGCCGCAGGGCGGCTTTTTATTTCTGGGGTGGCGCATGGATTGGACCGCTGTCGCATCGATCGGTAGTTTGGCCGCAACCGGTGCAGGCACCGTTGCGTGGTGGATGTTCAGAGGCGTAGTTGCTCGGGCTGACGCGAACGAGAAAGACCTCGCGAACTACAAGCTCTACGTCGCCGAGCACTACGCGACGCAGAACGACCTGACGAAGGCCGTCGCCAGTCTTGAACGCACGATTGAGCGCTTGATCGAGGCGGTCAACCAGAACTCGAAAGAGACGCGCGATGGGTTCACGGAACTCCATCGGCGCATTGACGGGAAGGCCGACAAATGAATGAAGACCTTGTACTGACGGTCGATGACCTGGCCATCACAAAGGACGCAGAAAATTGCGTCCTTTTTTCTTATCCGGACCCGGCATCGCCGCTCGCGCGTGAGCTGCAAGCGCGCGGCATCTGGCAGGCGGTGATGAAGGGCGCGGAGATCCCCGCCGAACTGCTCAACTCGCTGAGCGGATCGCCATGGACAGGCGGCTGGGGGCACACGGGCCCGGACGTCGTGCCCGGCATGACGATCCCCCAAGAGCAGGCCGACGTATGGCTGCTCGCCGACATGGCGAAGTCCGAGGCCAACGTGCGCGCACACGTCCAGATCCCGCTGACGCGCGATGAGTTCATCGCGCTCTGCGACTTCGATTTCAACGTCGGCAACGGCAACTTCGACACGTCGACGCTGCTTAAGAAGCTCAACGCCGGCGACATCGACGGCGCGGTCGCCGAGTTCGCGCGCTGGAATGAAGCCGGCGGAAAGGTGCTCGCCGGCCTCGTGAAACGCCGTGACGCCGAGAAAGCGCTGTTCCTGTTAGGCGCGAATTACACCACCACTGCCTGACGCGCACTCCCTTTTCCTCAAGCCGCCTCCGGGCGGTTTTTTCGTTTACGGCCATGACCAAAGAAAAGCAAACCCCGATTCCGCTTAGGCACGAGCATGAGCGAGACGTGACGCTCGTCGTGCGCGAGTACTACGAGAACCATGAACCGCGCACCGAGTCGCCGACGTTTGCGGCAACGAAGCGCGCCGGTCACAAGGCGGGTTTGCGCTGTGCCTTCACCGGCCAGAAAACCGGCGTCGAGTATCACCATTTCTACTGCGAATGGGCTCAGGCCTTCGGCGTCGACTGGGCGGCCGTGAAAGCGATCGCGCTCGGCCAGGTCACTGAATTGCCGGTGCTGGACCCAAAGACGATGCGGCCGGATGGCTCGGGCGAGACGTTCCCTGCAGAGGGTTCGTACATCAAGCGCCTGTGCGAGCAGATCGCCGCGGCGGGCTTCGATTGGGAATCGTTCGATCCAGCAGTCCCCGAAACGCTGATCGACGGCATGCCAAACATGCTGGTCATCCATGAGCAGGTGCACCGCGCGGCGAATCACGGAGTGCACATGGTGCCGCTCCCTGAGTGGCAGTTCCAGTGCTTTCCGAAGAAGGCCGGGTTCATTGAATCGCCGGATGAAGTTCCGACTCAGAAGAAGGGCTGACCATGCTCGCCATCATCAGCAAGATCCTGAAAGACTGCACCACCGACGAATTCGGCAAGGATTTCGACCTGACGAACGTTGCCGGGACGATCGGCTTCACCGTCGGCATGGTGATGTATCTCATCAGCCAGTTCACGTCACTGTTGCCGCGATTCGACCTCAGTCAGTTCGCGCTCGGCTTCAGCGGTTTGCTGATCGCGACTGGCGTGTCGCAGCGCGTGAAGCCTGCGGCTGTCGTGCCAGATGTTTCGAAAGGGACCTAGCACGCACGGCCGTTTCGGCAGCGCGATTTTCACCACAGGAGTTCAGATGAACCCGATTCCTCTTCCTTACCGCATTCTGGCCGCCGTCGGCGTCGCGCTTGCGCTGCTGATTGGCGGCTATGCCGCCGGCCATCACGTCGAGTCGTTGACCTTCACCGCGTACAAGGCCGAAGTCGACGCCGCGAGCGCGAAGGCGGTCGCTGGCGCCGAGCAGCACGCCGCGAAGGTGCAGGACGTCGCCGCGCAACAGCAGGCCACAACGGTGGCCACCTACCAGGAGAAGATCGATGCACTCAACAGCTCTCACGAGGCCGCTCGCAGCGCTAATGCTGGTGATGCTCAGCGCGTGCGCGTCGCAGTCACCGATTGCCGTCCCAACGCCGTGCGCCAAGCTGCGGCCGGCACCGGCGGTACTGATGCAGCCGGAGGTTACACCGCCCAGCTTCAGCCTGAAGTTGCGTTCAGCCTTCTTACCGTCGGCTCCGACGCCGACGACACCGTCGGCCGGCTCGTCGCCAAAGTGACGGCGCTTCAGGCGCGGGTGAAGCAGGACCTGATCGAGATCAATGGCGCATATTCGGAAGAGGGCACGCTGCCGTCGACAGGCGGCGATGACGCGGTCATTCCGGACGGGAAATAGCACCCCATATGACCGGGCCGCACTGCGCGTTCGTCAGCATGCACGGAACGATGACTCGGTCGAGTTGGACGTAGCTTGCGCGCATTTGCTCGGCGGCAAACGCCAGGGCATCCTTGCGCAGGACGTCGCCGTCGCAACTGTCACCCGTACAGCGCAGGTAGTCGGCGAGAAACTTCTCACCTGCAGCAGACTTTGAAGCATCAATAGCCGTCTTCATGCCGCTGCCAAACTCGTCCGTATTCTCTTTGGGCGCGAGTATTGGTGCTGCGTCCGCCAGCGGTACGACGCCAGCTTTGTTGCGCCTCGACACCAGATCCGCATATGCGCGGTCGAAGTCGTTTCGCATTCGGTCCTTCTGGATGGTGCGCGTCGGGGCTACAAGTTCCTCTCCGCTTGATTGCAGGCCATTCACATAGCGCCGGGAAAAGATAAACGGCACGCCATCCACGAGGCGGAGATTTAAGATATTCGGTGTTGAAACCGAAAAGAAGTATGTGTCGTGTGCGGAGCGCCCGGGGAACGATTGGACGAAATAGAAAAGGCGCGCCGACGGAAGAATCGCGCTCATACCTGGGAAACGAAGGAATTTCGATTGGGTATCGTTCACGAGCGCGTCATATCCGCAAGTGAATCCGGGCAGCCACGTTGGCATGACGCAGACCGACGAATAGGGATTGTCCTGCGCGGCGACCGTCCGGATCTCGCCCCCCGTCTGATCCTCGACAAAATCCCGGTTCAATTTATGACCGCCAGTCCAGTACCAGTCGCGAACGATCTTCATCGTCCTGCGCGAGAAGTTCACATCCGCTTCGGCGACGCGGCTTGAAAACGTCGACATCACGAGCAGATTCTTTCCGCGCTGCACGACCCCATACGGCATGATGAATTTGGTCGGGCCGAGACCATTGCCGCCGAAGCACGTCTCGGATTGCAGCGTCTGCCGATTGATCGAGCACACGTAGCCTGTCTGCGCATCCGTCAATACGAGCGTGCCGTCGAAATTCGCGAGCCCGGTAGGCCACATGTGCTGCGCCTTGAGCGGGTCCACCCCCATGCTGCCGACCTGCGCGAGCAGCTTGCCGGTGCACGCTTCGTACCTGTAGATCGCCTTCGTATCGAGACTCGTCGCGTAGACACTGGTCCCGATGATCGCGACCGCATGCGCAAATGACACCTTGTTCGCCCAAATCTGCCGCCAGCCGTCCGCGCGACGCTCGAATGCCGTAACCGTGCCGCCATCGAAATTCGCCGAAGCGAGGATCTTGCCATCCGCGGAGAGTGCGACGTTCTCAGGGCTGATCGACTCAGGCGAGGAAATCACCGACGTCACCGAGAATTCGCCCTTCGCGCAATCCAGCGAGCCTTCGAGGATGTTGTTGCCGGTGTAGTTAGCGACGTACAGCCGGCGCGTCTTCTGGTCGAACGTGACACCTGTCGGCACCCATTGGCCGGTCAACCCATGCGGGCGCGACACAAGCCGGATCGACGCGGTTTCCGTGTCGAGGCAGTACAGGTTCGCGTAGTCGACGAGCGCCAGGTACCGCCGGTCGACCGCAGCACCCGATGCGAGCATGACGCCTGACTTGGCCTTCTGACTGGCCGGCAGGACCATCGTGCGAGCTGCCGAGCCGCTTGCATCGACCGTAGCCATCTGCCCAGCATGAACTGCGACCGCTGAAAACAACAAAACGGCGCTTGCAAGAAGTTTCTTACATCTTGTTGGCATTATGGCGACGTTGTTTTGAGGACGGCGCAGTATAGCAGCGCCGTCCTGAGTCGCGCCTAGCTGCTCGACGCGTGCGTCACGGCGCACCGCAAATAGCCGTAACCCTGCTCGACCGCGATATTCGCGCCGTTGCTGGCGGATGTTGAGGCCGCTGCGAGATCGAGGCTGTACGTGACGGCGCCGCTGTTCCCGGTATCGATCCACGTCCAATTGATCGCCATGTGATGCATGTCCGGCGAGACGTTTTCGGTCGTGACCGGCTGCCCCGTCGACGGGTAAGCGTCATTCACCGTGCCGTAGGCGATGACGCGATCGACCTGAACGTCGTAGCCCAAATTGTTCGTGACCTCGGCCTGCGCGTTGCATGTAACGGCATCGGTCGGTTGCACATTCGGGATGGTCACCGAATAGACCGTCTGAAAGTTGTATGGCGAACCGCTCGTAAGGCCGAGGCTCGTCACCCAAGCGTCGGTAGACGTGTAGACATTCCCGCTGACGACCTGCGCTGCCTGGGCGGGTGTACTCACAGCGCCTGCGACAGCACCCAACACACCGCCGCTTGAACTCTGCGACGAGCTGGAGCCGCCACCGCCTCCGCAGGCGGAAAGCAGGCACGAAATGGTAAGGGCGGCGACAGCCGCGCGAGTGGTATGCTTGTGGACAGCCATGGCCTGATCTCCTAGATAGATCGGGTTGTGGTCAGGGTCGATTCCGTGCGCCAACACGGTTTCGGCCCGCTACCCAGTAATTTGTGGGTAGGATTGTGGGTAGCGACTAACTCCCTGAGTGGAATCCATATCTGGAGCGCCTTCCCGCTGATGAATATAGTGCCCCTCTCTCCGCCAATTCTGGGATAATCCCCTGATGGACCGGATTACCCTACCAATCAAGGAGTTGCAGCAGGCTGGTGTGCCAGAATGGTGTGCCAAAATGACTGCCAACTCGATACTCTCCCTCTACAAGCGCAAGGACGGAAAGTCACCATACTGGTGGCTCAAGTTCGAGGTGCCAGAACCCTTGCAGGCGCAACTGGGCACGCGTAAACGTGGCTCCACCAAGCAGACCGACAAGCGCCTCGCCCGGAAGGAGGCGTCGCGCCTGATAGCGGAGTGGTGCGCGCCGCTGCTGCCGCCGGACGGTGTATCGGCGGCGCCTGCGGACGAACCGCCAAACCCCAACGACTTGCCGCCGGAGCTTCCTCTGCGGCCGGTCACGTTGACGCACGAGCTGATTGAAGAGCTTTGTCGAGCGCGACGCGATGCCACGATGTGGAGTGCCGAAGATGACATGAATGGCGTGTCGTCCGAAGGGCTCAAGGATGAGGGTGAGCCGACGGGTGAGGTGAGCGGCGTCTCGTCCGACGACGAACGCACGATGGACGGCGACTTGCCGGCGGGCGTATTCACGCTTTCTGAGCACTTCAGCGAGTGGGAGCCGCGTTTTCGCAGTGTCATCGAGCGGGGGCGAAGCAGCGCGGACTTTCGTGCTGTCGCCGACGAAGCTGTCGATTTCGCGGCCGTGCTCGGCTATCGAGTGAGTACGAACGACCCCTCATTCGTCGCTTTCGTCCGTAATTTTGCTATCTCTGAGATGCGGTCGCATAAAGCCATTCAGGGAGCGCGCGAAGGAGACGTAACGGAGGCGGTAGGCTTTGCAGGAGTACCGCCTGCGGCCGGCTCGCACAAACTGGGCTACCTCCTAGAGCAGTGGCAAGCCAATCGTACTCGGCATCTCAAACCGGGCACGGCCAAACTCTATGCAACCCGATTTCGAAACTTCATTGAACACGTCCACGACATTCCATGTCGCGTTGTGACGAGCTTTCACGTTACGCGATTCCTTGAGGATGTGGTGTATGGCGGTCATCTCACCGAGAAGACCGCCAATGCGGGATATCTGCCGGCGCTGCGGGCGGTGTTCAAGTATGGCGTATCGCTGCAGCTCATCGACCAGGACCCGATGCCGGATATCAGCAAACCCAGGCTGTCGAGGGCTGAGCGCGAGGCGCAGACAAACAAGCGTGCGCCTTTTTCGACGGATGAATTGAATGTCCTGTTTGCGTCCCGTTGGTATGCGGATGAGTCGCGGAACCTTGGTCGCAGTGCCGCAGTCGTGGGTCATGCCCGCTACTGGGTTCCGCTGATTGAGCTCTGTCAGAACCTTCGTCCAGAAGAGGCCTGTCAGCTCGGAGTTACCGATGTCGCCGTCATCGACGGGACGCATGCGCTCCGGGTTGAGGAGGTCATCGCGCTGAAATCCGACGATGACGGACGGCGGCCGCTTGAGAGAGTAAAGAGCGTCAAGTCGGAGGCATCCGAGCGATGGATTCCCGTCCATCAGAAGCTTCTCGACCTCGGATGGGCGGACTTCGTTGCGAGTCGCAAGAATGCCACGGCGGAGGGCTGGCTGTTTCCCGAGTTGCGGCGGGGCAAGAACAACAGTGATGCGTTCAACAAGCGATTCAATGATTTTTTGCACGAGCGCCTGAACCTCAAACTCGTGCAGTACGGGCTGCGGCATACGTGGGAGGACGAGCGTAGACGTGCGCAGGCGCGCGCCTCGAGCACTCAAGGCGCGTGGCCACCAGGGATGTTTTTTGCCATCGCTGGCCGTGCGTCGACTGAGGAGGAAGAGGGGTCGGCGGCGAACTACGGTGAGGGCTACGACATCGATGACGTGAAGTACTTTCTCGACCAATTGCTCTTCGAGGGCGTCAAATGGCCGATTGCGTGGCCCGACTGGGCGAACCTGTACGGACCGTCGAATGACTAGGGGCGTTCATAGGTTGATAACGCGATAGCTTGGTCAGGTCGGGGCCGCCCGAGGTGACAAGCGGACGCGCGGCATGTATGTCGTCGGACTTGGTTCGGCGCCGTCAACGAGATGTGTCCGGCGTCCGCAGCGGTGCTTGCGTGAAGGCGGAAGGCCAAACGCCTGTCCTACACAAAAGAATCTGCGATTACCTCAAATTGGTCGCGTTCATACACCATTGCGACGTACACCGCCTTCACACTCACGCCATCTATTAAGGATGGGATGAATTCTTTGGCTGTAAGCGAATCTAGTGCCGTCGCCAATGTTTTTGCCTCGAGACCCGCGCTGTTGGTCAGCTCCCGTTGACATATTTCCACGAGAGCCAAAAGGCTTTCCGACGGCAACTGATGTTTCGTCTTTTGTGTGCTGCCACCACGGACAGCATGCCACGTAATCGTGATGGCTTTTGTCTGTACCAAGGTGCTCACCAACTCTTGGCCCGCCGAATCGCACAAGGGGAGTGCGAACCGATACTGATGGTGGCCGACCTGATGCACCATAACGCCAAAATTATTCGTTACCCCGCGAAGTGGCATCAGTTGCATCTCCGCTTGGGTCTGCGTAGCTGCGATGGCGTCAAGCATCTCTTGGGAGGTGATGCTATGTAAGGTCCAGTCCTCCTGCGCGAAACGCCGAGCGTCCGCGCCTCCCATTCCGTGTGCTTCCGCGAAGTCTTTCAATTGACGAGGAGATACCAGTTCGGCAAGCGAGACTGTAGTGCCGTTGTGTTCAAACGTTTTGGCGCTCATGTATGACATGTCCATTGCGAATAGTGGTCCTCCTGTCACTTACGGCAACTTCAAATGATTCTTTAGTGCCGGCGGAGCCACCATGTGGGGCGAGGGTCAGATTTGCGGTGGAGTTCGGTCAATAGAGCGGGTCTCATTGGCTGCTCCCGAGAGTTTCCGCGCTGAAACTTTGCGGTGCTCCCCAGTGCCTGTTGCTTCAACTAAGCGTCGAACATCCGCGCCGGTGTGTGCATGAGATGTCAGTGAGGCGAACCCTTCCTCCCGATGCTGCCGGGGCAGGCTCACGGGCATGTTTCACTTTTCGCCTTCTGGCAACTCGTCGGCACTAGTACCGTTTGGATTTGTGACGAGGTCTCCAGAGCTAGTGAAGGAAGCGCAGGTTTTGCTCCTCGAATTGGCCGGTAGCGCCAATGCATACCTCGGGAAAGCAAAGCTCCACCCCAAAGATGATACGGTGCTGTCGCCGTCGACGTTTGATGAGCATTTTGGTTTTTCGAACTACTGCAGCGCGTGAGCTCGTCCTTTGAAGACTCGAACGAGCGAAATGCGGATGTTCGGCGAGCGCGCCTCACCGGTGTTGAGGGCTGTTGGAAATGGGAGAGATGATTGTCATCCTTTACGTTAGGCGGAAGGAAGCGTGCCCGTAGTGGGCACGCATCAACTATCCTCAGGCAGCTATGGCCTTTATCTATGCGGTATGGCTCGGAGATGTTCTTGCCACCGTCCGAATGAATCGTCCTGTCTGAGGTGAGCGTAAACTTTCATTACGGTCTCAAGGCGGTCGTGTAGGAGCTGTGCGACTGTCGGAAAATCATTTGGATGCTCCCGAAGATACACTGTGGGGACCAAGTGCCTCAATGCGTGCGGACCGAAGCCCGGTGTCTCCGGAATGAGCCGTTTCGTTATCTTTTCCAACTGCTTGCTGAGATTCCTCCACACCAATCCTTGGCGACTTGGCAAAACCCAAATCGCATCTGGGTTTGACTTGAGCAGGCGGGGTCTGTATTCCTCAAGGTATTCTTCGATGCGGTCGGAAAGTTCGGACGGCAGCGGCGCGTCGTAGTCAGAATTCGCGGCACCTCCCTCATTCTTGAAGTCATTTGCCTCAAATCGGAGACGCCAACCATCGTGTCGGCGATACAAGTTTCCGGAGCCGTCTTCTTCGTAAGTCATCAAAACAAAATTGCGCCGCCGGAGGGGATTTGCAACTAGCATCGACATTAAGAGTGCATCTCTCTTTCGCACGGCTTCATCAATGCTTCCAGGGGCAGCAGATGCCGCTTCATCATCCAGTGCCTTGATAGCTCTGAAAACTGGCGCCAACGGGTCCGGAAGTATCAGTAGCCCACGGATAGGCTCATCCGGCTTTCGCGATTGCCCGTTCGCCTTGTCTTTCCAGGCACGGGCAAGAAGGTGTGTTTGTGCGCACAGAGCCTCGAAAGAGTCGGTCGTGAATTCGGCGGGAAGGCGCTTTGCAAAGCTGGGTTGCTGGGTCAGGTATCCGTTATCCTTTGACGTAAGGCTCGCGATAAAGCTGGCGAAGTTTTTTTGGCCACGGTGAACAATACCTGCCGACCGCCGCGTTATAAACTCCAGATAGGAGTTGACAGCCTCGGGTACCGCAAGCCACGCGAGCGTCATCACATCTGTCTTCCGAAGGCCCATCCCACCCTTTGCCTCTGGCAGGCAGAGAAATCCAAGGAACTGACGGACCAGTTGGAACGTGAGGTCTGCCGTTACGCAGCCCATACCGTGGTGTTGCGCGGCCTCGCTGAGTTTGGAGGCGATTTTTGATTGTGGCAGCATGCGCCAGATGCTGTGCCGTTCTCGCCGCAGCACTGTGTAAGTCTCGGTCTTGTACTTGAAGAACTCGCGCCACTCACGCAACATCGCAGCTGTCAGCTCTGCCTTCTTAAGCGCGTAAGATTGTTTGGTTCGAGATTTGTGACGAGCTCGGTAGGAAATATCTTTCGAGTTTTTCACTTCCGTCTCGTCTTGGGTTCGAGATTCCAGAAGCAGGCCGCGCAAGGCATCTCTCTGGAGGCCAAGTGCGCGTTCAATGCGGGTCACCGAAGGAAGGTTGCTCTGCTGTGGCATAGCACCTTTTAGCCACCGGGCGATGGCGGACGGCGAGACGCCAGCTCTCTTTGCAATAGATTTCGGGGTTTCCTCCTGCGCGGCAAATGCGTTGCGCAACCCTTTGAGAAAAGCGCTGACATTATCATTCTTAGGGTTGTTCGGTTTCGCCGGGTTTTCTGCGGCCTGCTTGATATCGTTCACCGCTACTTGCCACGCGCGGAGATGGCTGCGCCTGTCGAGCATCGTTCGATGTGCGACTTGCAATTGTTCAAGGTAGGCACGCGAGCGCTCCTCGAACTTCGTAAGCATCTCGACGCCGACCTGGGAGTCCGACGTCTTCCCGTTGTAAGCCAGGTATGAGACCAGGGTGCTTAGGTGATTTTTGAAAATCTGGTCGTGAGACTTGCTGTCCGCCTGATTAGCGAGAAGGAATTGTTTCTGTTGAGCAATTAAATCGTTATAAGAAAGTAGCATGGGAGCATCGGTTGAGCCCCGCAATGTCTGCCATATGTTTACGTTATCCGCACACGTCACGGTATAACGAACATTTTGCAAGTCGTTGAAATAAATAGAAGTTTTCATCGACGCTGCACCATACGGTTATGAGTCGTATGGCGGAGGATTCGTTACACCGCCAGGATGGCAATCACGGGGTGTTTGCGGTCCGATGTATAGCAAACGACCTGGCGATTTTTTAGCCTGCGAATCAGCGATGAGAAGAATGAGGGGAGCTATCGATGGGTGGCGTGGACTTCGGAGCAGCAAATCCGGCGAGGAGATTCCTCAGGATTAAGCGTGCCACGTTGGGGGCGTGGGCAAATGCCAGACCCACCCGAAGGCTGGGATAAAGTCGGTCGCTATCTTTGAGAAAGGACTTTTTCGATGTCGAGAAGTCTCTAACTGACAGACTCTAACTTCTCAGGTTTGACGTTTTAGCGCAGAAACTGTTTCTGTCATATCGGCGCCGTCGGCGCCGGGGTGCGCCACTCACAGCGCGAGCGCAAAATTGAAACACCATGATTGCCAGAAGGAAGACATAGGAGTCTCTGCTGGCGTCGAACAGTGCGTGAAAGTCCGTCCAGAGTTGGGATTCTCGTGAAGCGGAGCTTTGCTTTTGTGTGGGAAGGGGCGCACTCCACTCGGAATCTGGAAGAACGTGCACCGACCATGAAAACTTTCTTCGCAGCTACTGCGACGCCTTCAGGCGAGTAACGATTCTGGGCACAGTGCTTCGCTGAGTCACCAACCGAGCGTGCTGCCACTCATCTCTGCTGCTGCAGCGTGCTGAGCTTCCAAGCTACGATTTCTGGGGAGCGGACGTTGCTCCCGTTGGGTCCGAAGTTAGTTCGTGTCGCCTCGGCTAAATTTTAGGCAGTCGGACGTCGGACTTTCTGCCTGCCACTTAGGTGGTCTGCCGACATCCCTTTGTCTTCGTCAACTGGGGCAAGCAACTCTGCGGGGTCCACGCTGAGGGCCTCTGAAAGTAAGTAAATATTGTCGAGCGAGATGTTCGTCACCATGCGTTCAACTTGGCTTATGTATGTGCGATGCAGCCCGGCACGGTCGCCGAGCTCTTCCTGAGAAATGTTTTGCGCCGCGCGGATTTTTTTTAGATTTTTGGATAGCCGGCTTCGAAGTGCGGCTTGCCCAGGTTTGAGCTTTTCGTTCATGGAGCCAGAGCATGGCCGAACGACGTGTTTGTATCTACAGCCTAAACATCGACAGAGTTTACATCTACATAGTTTGCATCTACAATTCTTCTACCGAACGACGTTTTTCGACTGTTGATTTGGGTACCGTGTTGCGGTCGCGCCATGACGAGGACGCATTTCGCGCAAGGCGCAGGAGGGGCAGGCTTTGAAAATTGACGCAATTGATAACGTGGTCGCGCCGTTGCCCGGAATTTATGAACTGCCAGCCAAGAGCTGCTTTCTCGTGCACGTTGGCAACGGAGTAAACGAGCGGAGAGTCGTGACATCTTGCGGAAGTGCCATCCCAGCCTTGCTCGCGGCAGGTAGCGCGCTATCGGCCGAAATATATTTGCTAAGGCCAATCGTCGACCGCAATGACGGTCCTCCTCTCCGACTGGTTACCGAGGTGCACTTGTCCGAAAGCGGGGCATGCCTTTTTCGGCTCGAAACTGGAGAACTATTTCTCAGCGTGAAGGACCAGGACCTGGTCCCGATGGTGTGCTTTTGCAGCAACGCGGAGACCACACCGACGAACGATGAGGCATAGCCAATTCCAGGGCTACTGCAAGGGGACATGCGGCGTGCCGCAATGTGGCGGCGTCGATGAGGGTTCGCACGAACGCGATATCGAGCATGTCGATTAAAGCACCAGGACGAATAGGGTCTTCGGAATCATGGAGCGGCGCCGGGTCCTCTTTCTCGATATTGACGGTGTTTTGCACCGAGGCAATGCGTATGTCACAGGTGACCGCATCGTCAGCAGTGCGCCGGGCAGCATTGAATTGTTCGAATATGTGCCTGTGCTTGAGGACCTGCTGCGTCCGTATCCGGACACAGGGATAGTGTTCTCTACTGATTGGGCGTACCGATTTGGCGTGGACTACACCCGTGAAATGTTGCCATCCCAGTTCTTGCGCGAAAGAGTCACAGGTGCCACGTATCAGGGGTGCCTGTTCGACGAACGGTTTTGGCCAATGCTGTCGCGCGGCGAGCAGGTACTCGACTACGTTCGACGTCACTCCCTACGACAGTGGCTAGCTATCGATGACAGGCGGGACGGATTTGAGGGCCACTGGCAACGACTGGTTCACTGCCAATCTGAATCCGGACTAGGAGATATAGCTGTTATTGAGCTATTGCGCCGCAGGCTGCGGCAAGAGTTCTCGTAAGTGTAGGTGACGGGCGTCTGATACATCGTTTTTGAGCGACTGGAGAAAATCGGAGGTTTGGAGTGCAGAGCAAGTCTCGTCGGAAGGACACAAACCGCAAATTGCAAAAACGCGTACTGCGGCAATTCGCCGCCGCGATTGACCAGGGCTTGCGATGGCATTGGGACGCGATAACTCCGCGCGCATACGTCGATATGAGGACAATGGGCCCATTCGAGCTAGGGATGCGGTTCAAGCAGGCGCTGCGAGATGAACTGTACGAGCGACGCCGCGAAAAGGGACGACGGGTAACATGAATGAATCCTTCAAGCCTGATGCACGTCAGCAAAAACTGACTGATGACGCGCTCCGTGCGCACAGGCGCGCGCAGTCGAGCAAACGGTGCGCGCCGGAGCGTCTCGTCGAAGAGTGGAGCAGCGAGGTCGGTATTCAACGACCAAATGGCGGACTGCAGCGAAGGAAGTGTTCTAAGCGATAGGCAGTCGGCAGCTCCACTTCCTGTGACGCCTGCGAGAAGGCGCGTGCAGTGTGTAGGTGTCGAAAGCGATGAAATCACGGGTGGCACTCCATGTCGACCTCCACTGAACGTGAAATTTTCCTCCAGATTCTGATTTTTACACAGCTAGATATCGCTGCCGGCAGGTATCGGGACCTCGATGTTTTCCTGGCAGAGCTTGATTCGGAAGATGAGGCTAGCGAATCGTCAAATGACGGAATACCTGATGACAATTCCCTCTGAAAGAAGCGATGCGGTTCTGCGTACCCGTAATCTGCTGATAGAGCTGGCCTACGGTACCGGCTGGCGCGACGAGGAGGCGCTACGGAGATGCGTTAGGTCATTGTTGAAGCATTATCCGGATGCACACCACATCGCCCTTTCTGCCCATTGTCTGCCGGATGTCTGGGGTGAACCCGGAGGTGGTGATTCCCGTCTTCGACTGTTCCCTACAATGTATCCCCTCCACCGCAGACGATGAGGTCGTCAGGATTGCGTGCGAGATGTTAGAGAGCATCGCCCGTGCTAAATGAATTGCCTCCATCGTCGACAGCACCGGTGCCGCGTCTGACCACAGTCTCGGTGCATGCAGGGGTGTTCCTCGCGCACGACCTAGCTTCGGCTATGCCTCTTGTCTGCACCGGGACGCGCTTTAGCATTCCGGGTGAACAACTATGGGGACGCACTGCCCTCGCACTGCAGCACGTGCAACCAGATGGGCCTTATCCCCGAAGTGAAGTGATAACAATATTTGCGCGCGACAACGGGAAATTGGTCATGCGATTCGACGTCGAGGTCGTGGAGGGCGTAGCGATGGCAACGTTTGTACGCAACGGCATTCCTCTCATACGTCATGCTCCAATCCCTGTGAACATGGGCGACGATGTACTCACAATCGCCCGCAAGCTTTTTGGAGCGGGACTACCACAAGGGTGACTTCATGCCACCGAACTGGGAAGACAAAGCCAAGGGGGCGAGATGATGACGAAAGAACATGTGCAGCGTTCAACCGACGAAATCATCTCGACCTCCGAAGCCGCGAAATTACTATTCGTTTCTCATCCGCATGTGTTGAAGCTTATTGAAGAGGGCAAGCTCCCCCTTCATCACGTAACCGGCCAGAACCGATTCTTACGAAGGGTCGACGTGCTCGACTACAAAGCGAAGAAGAAGGTGGAAGCAGGCGCGTTTTTTAGAACCCAAACCGAGGACTTGAATCCCCCCGACTTATGACAACAGTCGGTCAAACGGCTTCGAATTTCGTACAGGCCGCGCCTGGCAAAAGGGCATACGCACGGTAGGAGCGAGCGCATTTCCGCAGTGAACATCACTAACGTTTTTAGTGTTGCCAGAAATCCTTCAGACGGCGGTAGTGCCGCATGATATGACTGGAGCCGCAACGACTAAGTGCGTGCCAAATTCCGCTGCTACGCGGTTTGACGAGTTATTCCTCTGGATGCCAGAAGACCCGACCTCGCCGCGCCTGGTCGGAACACTCCGGCTCGTCGACAACGGGGTCTCCCTGCGTTACGCGCAGTCCTGGCTAGAGAACGGATTTCCGCTCAGCGAAGACCTGCCCCTTGTCGATACTGAGCATTTGCCGCGCGAAAAGGGTACGGCAGTCGGCGCAGTCGACGACGCACGTCCGGACCGGTGGGGTGAACGCGTCATCCAGTACGTCGACCGGCCTCGTCGCCTGTCGTTAATGGAGTACCTGTATTTTGCCGGCGATGAGCGCTTTGGTGCCGTGACCGTCTCCACGTCTGCAACAGAATATCTTCCCCGACGGGTCGGGCCACTTCCGAGTCTTCAATGCGTGCAGGTTCTGAGTGAAATTGTCGCGAAGATTAATGCGGGAGAACCCATCTCGGACATCGACCGCAAGATGGTCACAGCAGGAAGTAGCTTTGGTGGAGCGAAACCCAAGGCGCTGATTGAAATCGACGGGGAACAATGGGTCATCAAATTTTTCAGCAACGAGCCCATCGATGTGCCACTTATCGAACACGCCACCATGACGCTTTGCGCGAAGGCAGACATCACTGTTGCTGAAACCCAGGTTATTCCGCTGACGGGAGAGAATGCCATCGCTGTTCGACGGTTTGACCGCAAGGGGACTGCACGCCTCCACTGCATTTCCGCAGGAACTGCCTTGAGAGAGGCAACACCTTACGCGGAACCCGAGCTCAGCTACCCTGCACTGGCTCAACTCCTGCGCCGGATGGGTGATGTCACCGAAAACAGAAATCTGCACGAAGTGTCAGAGCTCTTCCGTCGGATGGTTTTCAACATCCTCGTTGACAATACCGACGACCATGAAAAGAACCATTCCCTGTTTGTCACAAAAAAATCAGGCGAGCCCCTTGGCGCAAAGCGCATTAACTGGCTTGGCCTGACGCCTGCCTACGACGTGGTGCCTACCAACTCAGGGCAAGGCAGACACGAATTCGGCATCGGCGACGATGGTCGCGAGGCGACGCTCGCCAACGCGATGTCTCAATGCAATCTGTTCGGACTCTCATCCACTGAGGCCGCTGCTGAAGTGATGAAGGTCATCGCAGTGGTCGACGTCTGGAAAGAGCATTTCATCGCCTGCGGCGTCACGCAGGGAGATATCCAGGAACTGGAGCAACGCATCGACGGCACGGACTTGCTCTCGCAGCGGCGTGGCTTCAAGGGTTGAAGAGTAGGCAGGCACAAGCCTATCTCGTACCGCGCGCTCCCCGGTAGCTTTCTCCGCCGGACTACCACGGGCTAGATAGAGCAATCTAGTGGCCTGCGAGCGACGTTTGGGTACGAGGTCAAACAATGGGGCGAGCAAGGGCTACAGCAGTTCGTCTTGACGAAGCGGAGTTTGTCGTCAGCTTGGCGGACGGGAGAGAGTTGCATGTCCCGTTAGCGTGGTTTCCTCGGCTGCTTTCGGCGACGCCAGCGCAGCGCGCTTCTGTGCGTATCTCGCTTTCGGGCAGTGGACTGCACTGGGACGAACTCGATGAAGACATAAACGTCGACGGACTGCTGAACGGCATTGGCAATTTGTCGCAGCGGTAGACCCTCACGGCTTCACACCTCGGTCGTTACGCGGGCGCCGCTGTTTCCGGCAAACGGTCTTAGACTCCTACTATGGCAGCCCCTTCTGACCGGACGCGGTCACCGTTGTCCACCTACCGCAAAAAGCGTGATTTTCATGTCACGCCTGAACCTTCTTCATTGTCCGGGGGAGCTTTGGCGGACGCCCGCCCGTGGATATTTGTCGTGCAAAAGCATTGGGCTGGCCGACTGCACTATGACTTCCGACTCGAACTGGATGGGGTCCTGCTGTCCTGGGCCGTTCCGAAAGGTCCCTGCTACGACCCGAAGGAAAAGAGGATGGCGATTCACGTTGAAGACCATCCGGTCGACTACGCGAGCTTCGAGGGCACGATTCCACCGAAGCAGTACGGTGCCGGAACCGTACTTGTATGGGACCACGGCACGTGGGAGCCGGTCGGCGACCCGCATGAGGGAATGAATGCCGGCAAACTCGTTTTTCGCCTCCACGGTGAAAAACTCGCCGGTTTGTGGGAGCTGGTGCGTATCGCGAAGCCAGAAGACAAGCAAGACCCGTGGATGCTCTTCAAGAAGCGCGACGAGTGGGCGCAACCGCTCTCGGAATACGATGTCATCAAGGCGCTCCCTGACAGCGTGGTCATGAAGCCGCTTGGGTTTGTGGAAGAGCGCGAACCCAAGTCGACTCGGCCCTCGCACGGAGCCGATTGGGAAATCGACCTCTCTGCTTCAGCGCCGGCGCCGCTTCCCGCGAAACTCGAGCCGCAGCTCGCGACCGCCGCAGCCTCTTTGCCAACAGGAGGTGACTGGATAACCGAAGCTAAGCTGGATGGATACCGCATGCTCGCACGTGTCGACAAGGGGCGCGTGCGACTCTTCACGAGCGGAGGACACGACTGGACAAAGAAGCTCGTAGGTCTTGCCGTAGAGGTGGAAAAGCTAGCAGTCTCCAGTGCGTGGCTCGACGGCGAAATTGTCGTGCTCAAAGACGGCATTCCGGATTTCGCCGAGTTGCAGGATGCGATGGACGCTGCTTCCAACAGGAACATCGTCTACTTCCTGTTTGACGTCGTGTACCTCGACGGTAAGGACCTGCGGAAAGTGCCGCTGTGGGCTAGGCGAACGCTCCTCGCGCGGCTTCTGGAAGATGCGGGCGAAAGCATTCGATTCAGCCAAGACTTCGAAGCGCCACCGGCGCAGGTATTCGAAGCCGCCTCCGGTTTGGGACTTGAAGGCCTGATGCTCAAACGCCGTGATGCGCCGTATGTCTCGGGGAGGTCGCAGACGTGGTTGAAGGCGAAATGCCGGCTCCGGCAGGAGCTCGTCATCTGCGGCTTTACCAATCGTGGCGGTACGGCTGGCGAAATTGGCAGCTTGCTATTGGGGTATTACGCGGATGGCAAGCTTCACGACGCCGGCAGCGTTGGTACCGGCTGGGACGCGCGGACTGCGCGGGACCTGTGGACCCGCCTTACCCCGCTCGAAGTGGATTCCGCGCCATTGGAGGTCGCTGCTGCCAAATCTCGACGGTGGTCAAGGCGTGCTGCTGGCAGTGAGCGCTGGGTTCAACCCGTGTTGGTTGCTGAAGTCGAATTTGCTGACTGGACCACGGATGGTCTCATTCGACAAGCCGCGTTCAAAGGACTACGCGCCGACAAGTCGGCATGCAGTGTCATTCGCGAAGCGGGGAAGACACTTTCGGCAAATCGTGTTGCTGAGGTTAAAGTCACCCACCCCGAAAGAATCATTGACCCGTCGACTGGCGTCACTAAGCTCGACTTGGCCCGCTACTACGCGAGCGTCGCGCAATGGATGCTGCCACACCTGAAGGACCGCCCATTGGCGATGCTTCGCGCGCCCACGGGCCTCACAGACGAGTTGTTCTTCCAGAAGCACGCGGAGAAGACGGGGATGCCCGGTCTGACGGCGCACGACCAGAATCTGTGGCCAGGACACCCGGCGTTGCTGACGGTCGACACGCTCGATGCGCTATTGTCGGCGGCGCAGATGAACGTCGTGGAATTTCACACCTGGAACTCGATGGTGCGGCGGCTCGACAAGCCCGACCGGGTCATCTTCGACCTTGACCCTGGGGAAGGAGTGAAATGGGGGCAGATTCAGGAGGCAGCGCTGCTGGTTCACACACTCCTGGTCGAATTGGGGCTCAAGGCATGGTTGAAGACGAGCGGCGGCAAGGGGCTCCATATCGTCGTGCCATTGACGCCCCGACTCGACTACGAGTCGGTCAAATCCTTCTCGCGGGCGTTCGTTCGACACTTGGCGAAGACGATTCCTGAACGTTTTTCCGCGACATCGGGCGCCGCCAACCGCGTCGGCAAGGTTTATGTCGATTTCCTGCGCAACGGGATGGGACAAACGACGGCGGCAGCCTTCTCAGCCCGCGCCCGGCTCGGCATGGGAGTTTCGATGCCAGTCTCTTGGGAGCAGTTGTCTGCCCTGAAGAGCGGGGCGCAATGGACGGTGCAGACGGCGCGCGAGTACCTCAGCTTCCAGTCTCAGGACCCGTGGACGGATTACTGGTCGACGAAGCAGACGTTGGCGTCAGCGTTAAAGCGCCTACAATAAATCGACTGGCGGCCAGCGCAGGAACCTGTGACGCTCGCAACCACGCAGCTTGGCGCCACCGGCGGCGGCATACCCCTTGCTCGGCGATTTGCTGAACCGCCAATCCGAGAGGAGAACTCCATGCCTGCTCGTTCCATAGCCTCCTTGTCCCTATCCTTCGGGCTAGTTTCCATACCGGTGAAGCTGTACACCGCGACGGAGAGTTCGTCTGACGTTAGGTTCCATATGCTCGCTCCAGACGGTTCTCGGGTAAAGCAGCAGTACGTTTCCGAGACGACAGGAGCGGTCGTCGAACGCTCGAGCATGAACAAGGGCTATGAATTCGAAAAGGACAAGTTTGTCGTGTTCACCGCCGACGAACTCAAAGCGCTGGAGGACGCTGCCAGTCACGTCGTCGAGATACTCGCCTTCATACCGGAGAAAGCGGTCAATCCGGTCTATTACGACAAGGCGTACTACATTGCACCTGACAAACGCGGTGGGAAGCCATACAGCCTGTTGCAGCAGGCGCTGGCCGAGAGTGGCCGATGCGCGCTTGCCAAATGGGCATTCAAGGGTAAGACCCGAATCGTACAGGTGCGGCCGGAAGCCGATGGACTCGTCTTTCAGCAATTGCTTTTCGCGGACGAGGTTCGGTCGCTCGAGGAGCTGCACATCGAACACATACAAGTGTCCGACGCCGAGTTGAAGCTCGCGCTGCAGATTATCGACCAGGGGGCCGAAGACAATTACGACCCGACTGCGTACGAGGATGACGAGAAGAAGCGCATTCTTGCCGCCATCGACGAAAAGATTGAAGGCAAGCAGGTCGTCATTCACGAGCCCGACGAAGCCACGGCGGGCGGTGCGCAGGTCATTGACCTCATGGAAGCTTTGCGCGCCAGTCTAAAGGGAGGGGCAAAAGCGAAGCCCGCTTCCACACCTAAGCGCAAGAGCGCGGAGGAGCCCGTCGCGGAAATTGCGGCGGTGCCGAAGACGCGCAAGCCTGCGGCGCGCGCTCCCAAAACGCCTGCAGAAGAGCCCGCAAAGGTCCGAGCACGCAAGTGACGTCAAGAGATTCCGCGCGCGAGATTTCGATGCGCGAGTTGCAATCGATGCTCGGCGTTTCCCGCGCGGTGGTTTCTGGTCTGGTCACAGCGGGTTTCGTCACGCCCAGTCGGGGGCCGCGAAACGGATATCGCTTCACCTTTCAGGATGTCGTTCTGCTGCGAACCGCGCTGCAGTTGCGCGCTGCCCAGATACCGCCTCGCAAGATAATTCAGGCGCTCTCGCGGCTCAGGGAGGCACTCCCAGATGAACTGCCACTAACCGGTATTCGCGTATCAGCGGTCGGCAACGATGTGGCGGTAAGGACAGGCCCCTCTCAATGGGATGCGGTGACGGGACAGCTTCTACTGGATTTTGAGGTCGCTGAAATCAAAGGCGACGTCGTGTTCCTTGACACCGCACCGGCACAGAAGGACCTCGCGCGTCAGGCTGAGGAATGGTACGACCTCGCTGAAAAGCTGAGAACGTCGGACATGATGGGCGCTGAACAGGCATACAGAAAGGCAATCGCGCTTTCCCCGCAACCGTACTACGCCGCTTACGTTGACCTGGGTGCGCTGCTGTGTGAACTCGATGCGCGCTGCGAAGACGCGCTCCATGTATTTGATGAAGCCTTGTCCCACTTCCCCGAAGACTCCGTCCTGCACTTCAATCGGGCCATCGCCTTTGAGGAACTGGGCCGGCTAGACGATGCTGAGCGCAGTTATCAACGATGTCTCGAGCTTGACCCGTCCTACGCGGACGCCCATCACAATCTCGCAATCCTGCTGGAGACGCGTGGTGACCAGCAGGGGCTGATACGCCATCTGAGTGCGTATCGTCGGCTGACCGAGTGACAGGAAAATTGCCCAAAACGCGCTTCTGCGCTTCTCAAGAAGGGATGCCATGACGTCTCCGTGCGTGAACGACCTGCAGACTCGACTAGTGCGAGTCTATGGTCGCGTGCAAGGCGTCGGCTATCGGCAAGCATGTGTCGAGCAGGCGACAACTCTGGGTGTCACTGGTTGGGTGCGTAATCGCATGGACGGTTCAGTCGAAGCGGTGGCGCAGGGTAATGCTGAACAACTCGGGCGACTCTGCGACTGGCTAGTCGACGGTGCGCATGCGGCACTGGTCGACCGGCTCGAAGTCAAAGAGCTGGCTCCGCCAGTCGCCAGGTTCGATGAATTCAAACTCGCCGCGACGGTATAGTTGATATCAGGCGCCGTCTATCATCGAAGGTAGGCAA
The DNA here is from genome assembly GCF_017315705.1 of Trinickia mobilis. Classification (GTDB taxonomy): domain Bacteria; phylum Pseudomonadota; class Gammaproteobacteria; order Burkholderiales; family Burkholderiaceae; genus Trinickia_A; species Trinickia_A mobilis. The sequence goes on from NZ_JAFLRF010000013.1 coordinate 100,522, forward strand.
CCTCCAGCGAGACTATCGGACACGTGGGTGCACGAGTACGTCACGTGTCATGCGGCCTTCGTTCGGCTACGACGATAAATCGAGAAACTTGCAATATAGGGTGGTCCTTGCGACTTCGAGGACGTTGTGTCGTTAAGCTTAAGCACCTCGTGACGCTGCTAGGAGCGGTATTGGCGGGGTGGGTTCTATTTCCCCGGAAGGAGGCGCCGCCCACCTACCTTTGCTGTCATTTTCTTCGTTGCAGCCTTTCTCCAGGGAGTGGGTTTTTGCGCCGTCCGGCTCGACCGCTTCGCGCGGTTACTTCTGACCATGATTCAACGCTGCATGACATGAAGAGCACAACGCATTGCAAGTGATGTTGCTGCGCGGTCCGGTCTTTGCCCTGACCGCGCTAGCCATTCTTCACAATCGAAGCGTTACGGCGCACTCGCCGGTTTCTGACCGGTGGCCTTCTGCTGGGCCTTTTGTTGGGCATTCTGCAGATTCTGCGGATAGTCCGTTTGGTTCCCCGCTGGGTTATACCCGTTCTGTTCCAACGTTTTCAGCTCAGCGTTCTTCTTTGCGCGACGCGCCTTGCGCTCAGCCTTCTTTTGCGCTTTTAACTCCTGTTTTGACGTGGCTGCATTTGAAGCACCGGCGTCGCTTGCCGCTGCGTGAGCGGGCAATGCCGAGACCGAGAGGAGACTCGAAGCCATAATTGCCGAGACAGCAAAGATAGACAGTTGCTTGAACTTCATGCGTATCTCCGTATGGATGCGTTAGGCGACGTGAGCGTGCTCACAGACCGTTTGGACTGGTTCCTGGGAAGAACGTGTTTCTTCGAGTTGGAACGCCCGAACCGTAATCGATGGGACGTCGAAAGCGATACGGGGGTTAACCGCGAGGACGTGAGACAGCATAACGCCGAAAGGCTTTTGCACGCTTGCTTTAAGGTGCATTTTCCCTGATTCCGCGAAAGAGATTCCCCTTTCTGCTCTTCGCTGGAGCGAATGGGGAATATACACTCCGGCAAAAATACACAGGAGCAGTTCAGGAGGCGCGAATCACGGAAATTATCGCCTTCCGCATGAGCCTCCCTCTTGTGCTTGCTTGGGCTTCCCACTTTCTGCCGACCGGCATTTGTGCAACTAGACGTTGTCAGTCAAGTTGCTCAATGAGAAGTTGGGTGCTCGTCAAGGCGACTTCAAGCGTTTTCGATTGAGTAGAAACTTTGTGCGCATGCGAGAGCACGACAATTACGTAGTACAACTATATTAATGGAGACAACGATGAAGAAACTTCTGTTCGGCGTAGTCGCACTGTCGGCGACGGCTACCGCTATGGCTCAAAGCAGCGTCACGTTATACGGCATCGTGGACAACGGTATCGTGTACGAGACGGGTCTGCCAAAGGGGCACGTCTTTGGCGCGCAAAGTGGAGGCTGGGCGCAATCGAGATTCGGCCTCAAAGGTGCGGAGGACCTCGGCGGGGGCACTCATGCAATCTTCCAGCTCGAGTCCCGACTGAATACGATGAACGGAAGCTTTGCGAATGGAAGCTTCTTCGAGGGACAGGCGACTGTGGGTCTGCAGAACGACACATGGGGGCAAATTAAATTCGGGAACATGGGCTCGGCCGAAATCAGCCAGTATTCGGGCGACGTCGACCCACAGCAAACGAAGAAGTATGCGATTGGGACGCTGGTTCGAGGCCGCATCTTCTCGCAGGCAGCGAACGGAGTGGAGTACCTGTCTCCGACAATTGCCGGCTTCACCCTGCAAGGCCAGTACGATTTGACTAACTCCCCGACGTGGAACGCCGGCAATCCTGGTAGCGCGCCCGGTCAACTCGGCACGTCCACCGGACTCGGGAGCTCGCAGGGCCGCACAGACGGCATCAAGCTATCCTACGCGAACAAGGGTCTTTTCTGGCAAGCGACCTACGACGAGGTCCGTGACGGAAACGGCCAATTCAGCAACGTGTATCTCGCTTCCCGCTCGATTCTCACTGGCCTGACGTATGCGTTTGGCCCGGTGACCGCGTATGTCGGCTACCAGCATCTCAGCGCCCCGGACGCGTCGAACGCAGGTTATTTCGGCACGGCGACTCCCTCAGCGCTGCCGGCAGGTGCCAGTCTCCCGACGACTGTCAATCATGAATGGCTTGGCGCAATCTGGCAGACAACACCCGCGCTCGCTATCACCGGTGCTGTCTATCACGCAAACGCAAACAACGGTAACGGCAACGCAACCCTATACACACTCGGCGCGAACTATTCGCTGTCCAAGCGAACCCTGCTTTACACTGAATTGGCCTACATGCGGAACAGTTCGACGTCCAACCTCGGGCTCGACGGTGGCTTGTACGGCGCGAACATCAACAACGACCCCGTCAACGGCAGCGGCTCCAGCACCAACCCCAACTACGGCGCGAGCCAGTTCGGCGTCATTGCGGGGCTGGCGACGAGGTTCTGATGCTTTCCCGGGGCCGGGAATGGCTGCTCTCTCGTGCCCCTCAGGTGGCGCAACTGACCTCATCCGAACTCGAAAGGAAAGCACGTGTGAACAGTCGAATCAATCGCGGAAACGACTGGCAATGTAGTCCGGAATATTTTCGGGCGTCACGACCATGACCGAAGAAGATGGCGCGACTGACGATGCTGGCAAGAGCTTGTGATAGTGCATGACGTGATGGCACGCTGAGCGCATGTCTTGCCGGAGGTCATGATGCAAGATTGCCTGTATCCGGCCTTCTCGTAGAAGCTGCACGTTATCCCGGTCCAGGTCGTGTCCGATAAAGAGGAGAGGCGTTTTCTGGTGGGTCTCAAGTGCGCGAAGAATCGCGACGTTGCCACCGCCCATGGAGTACACCGCAGCGATGCCCGTGGCGTCGTTGAGAACGCTGCGGACCCGTTCTTCTGTTGGCAAATCGAGACCCTGTCCACCGCTCGCATCAATCAATTTGAGTTGAGGGTGGTGTTTGCGCAATGCCCGACGAAAGCTTATCTCGCGCTCTTCCTCGCCCCGAAAGTGCTCGTCGCTCATAGTTATCAACACATTCGCCGGCTTGGGTCCCAACCACAGGCCTAGAAGATAAGCGGCCGTGGCGCCAGCGACACGATTGTCGAGCCCTGCGTAGGCGATGCGGCCGGACAGCGGTATGTCGGTGA
>NZ_JAFLRF010000013.1:103679-168244 GCF_017315705.1 Trinickia mobilis
CTCTGCGACCGCCTCTGCAATTTCGGGAATGTCGCGGGCCTTCAGGAAAACCCCGTGACTTCCTCGTCGGGCGATGGCCCGGAGAGCCTCCACGACTTCGTGCGTCGTCATCGTCTCCTGCAACAGAAAACGCGGACGAACAACCGCCGGGTGCATCAAGGCTAGTTCTCCTTCGAGCGCGTTCTTTATCTCGTCACTGAACCGAGCCGGAGCTTCTACTACGACATCGACGATGAGCTTCCTCCCCGTGCTTGCCAGGTTCAGCTCCTGTTTCTCGAGTTCTTTTATCGCCTGCTCGACCCGATTGCGCGTGTGCTCCCGAACGTTTGCGCGTCCGTTCAGCACCCTATCAACAGTCGCCACCCCAAGCCCTGCCTGAAGGGCTATTTCCTTAATCAAGAAGCGGTGAGCCAATCCGACCCTCCTCAATTGATAGTTTTTTGATGCGTTTCTGAGATTTTACCTTGTGCTTTGCGAGCTATCCTACATCGAAAATAGGAGGCACGAATGGACTACCAACGAGAAGACTATCTCGCTGCGCGAACTCACTGGTATCGCGAAAGCGACTGCAGCTTGGGTGAATTCGTGACACTGCTCAACGCGGGACGGGAGCGAACGCCGCACTACGCTGCAACGTCGGTTCAAGGGATTCCTGTATACGAATGCCGAGATTTGGAAGAGGTGGTTTCATCTGACGAAGAGAGGGCTTATTTGCTGTCGGAATGGGCCGAGGTCTTGCGGGCTGGAGCAGGCGTCTTCGTGCTAAAGCGCGCATTTACCGACACTGAGTGCGTGGATGAGGCAACAGCGGTTTTCGAGTCGATTATTGAAGCCGAAAAGAAATCGGGCACGAAGGCTGACCATTTCGCGAAAGCAGGCGCGAACGACCGTATCTGGAACGCACAGGAAAAGCTTTGCGTTGCGGCACCTGAGGTCTTTGCCTCTTACTTTTCGAACCGCTGGCTGCCGGCGGCCGCCGAGGCATGGCTCGGCCCGTGTTTTCAGATGACGTCCCAGGTCAATGTTGTCAGGCCCGGCGGCGAGGCGCAGCAAGCTCATCGTGACTACCATCTGGGATTTCAGTCAGCGGAGGTAGCAGCGTCTTTTCCAGCGCATGTGCATGCGATGTCGCCTTTTCTCACGCTGCAAGGGGCTGTCGCGCACAGCGATATGCCTGTTGAGAGCGGCCCAACCAAGCTCCTGCCTTACTCGCAGCGATACGCTCAAGGCTACGTGGCTTGGCGTAGACCTGATTTCCGGAAGTATTTCGAGAACCACTTCGTCCAGGTGCCGCTCGTCAAGGGCGATGCCATCTTTTTCAATCCGGCGCTATTTCACGCAGCCGGCGCAAACCGGACGAGCGACGTTCAGCGCATGGCAAACCTGCTTCAAATCTCGTCGGCTTATGGTCGGGCGATGGAAGTGGTGAATCGAACGCGCATGTCCGAAACCCTGTACCCCGTCCTGCGGGACCGCTTGAAGACAGGCAACATAACCGAGCTTGAGGCGTTGTCGGTGATTGCCTCGTGCGCAGAAGGTTATTCGTTCCCAACCAACCTGGACAGAGACCCGCCTGCCAAAGGACTCGCGCCGGAGAGCCAAGCCCAGATGATGCTGCGAGCGCTTCGGGGGGACTGGGAGCCGGCCGAGTTTGCTCGAGCCCTCGCAGACCATGCATGGCGCCATGAGGCGGCCGAATCGGCTGAACTGATAGATTATTGATGTGTTTTTGTGACTCAAAGATAGAATCTCGGCACTATTATGATGCCAACGCGACACACAAAATGACTAAGGAAGGTCGCGCGTGCTCTCGCATTCAACCCGGATGCGGGCGGAGAAGGCGTAATGGTGCAAGGGCATGGACCAGTTCAAGGAACTACAGCTGTTCGTCGAGGTGGCCGAGACAGGCAGCATCAGCCGAGCTGCGGAAGCTGTCGAGCTTTCCATCTCAGCGGCGAGCAGGTATTTGATTTCGCTGGAGGCGAGGCTCGGCGTCCAATTGGTTCGCAGAACAACGCGTAATCTTTTTCTGACTGAGGCTGGTGCCGAATATCATCGGCGCTGCAAATCTATCCTCGCTGACCTTGGCGAAGCGGAAGCCGTAGTCAAAGAGGCGGTTGTGCGTCCAAGCGGTGTCCTCCGCATCACCGCCTCGTTGTCGTTCTGCATGCTGCACATTGCGCCGATGCTTCCTGATTTCACGGCGCGTTATCCCGACATCTCGGTGGACGTGGTAGCGGCCAACCGTTACTGCGACATCATCGAGAACGGCATCGACGTCGCGATTCGTACGAAAGTCCTTGAGCCAGACAGCAACATCACGATTAGAAGACTGGCGTCGACGCGCCGCATATTGGCTGCCTCGCCCGGCTACATCGAGGCGAACGGGTGCCCTCGCTTCCCAGCAGAGCTCGCGAAGCACAGGCTGCTGAACTATCAACTCGCCGACAATCCGCGCGAGCTTTCATTCACACGTGGTTGTGAGAACGTCGTTGTCAGAGTGAAGCCTTTGGTGGAATCGAATGACGGCCAGATATTGCGTCTCGCCGCGCTAGACAACATGGGCATCCTGGTGCAGCCCAAATACATCATCTACGACGACCTCAAGGCAGGTCGCCTTGTGCCGGTGCTTGATGATTGGGACCTGCCACGGCTGACCATGAACATCGCTTTTCAGACCCGCTCACATCTACCTGTAAAGGTCCGGCTGTTCATTGACGCGCTTGTAGAGCGGTTCCATCAGAACGAGTACGAGCGGCATTGGACGGCGTGAGCCCCGCGCTCGCCACAATTGAGGCTTCTTCCCACTTAGCGCGAAAGACTTTCCCTTTCTAGCTCTGTTTTGCCACCCACGGCGAATATAGACTCATCTCAAAGCTACAGAAAGATTGATGGAGACACGCAATGCAAAGCTCAACCTCTACAGTTCAGTCCTCGTCGCCGTACTTCGATGAAGCTCGTTCGGCCGAGGTAGTCAATGCACGCATGAGCAACGATGCAAACCCTCGGCTCCGCCAGGTCATGTCGGTTCTGGTCAAGCATCTCCATGCTGCCATCAAAGAAATCGAACCGACGCATGAAGAGTGGTTCGCCGCTGTCCGCTTCCTGACCGAGACTGGTCAAATGTGTACCGACTGGCGGCAAGAGTACATCCTGCTCTCGGACATCCTCGGTGTCTCGATGCTGGTCGATGCAATCAACCATCGTCGTCCGAGCGGTGCCACGCCGAACACGATTCTCGGCCCCTTCTACGTTGCCAACGCACCCGAGTATCCGAACGGCGCGAACATCTGCCTGGATGGAAAGGGTGAACCCATGGTTGTCGAAGGTCGCGTGACGGACATCAAGGGAAAACCGATTCCGAACGCAAAGCTTGAAGTCTGGCAGACCAACGACGACGGATTCTATGACGTGCAGCAGAAGGGCATTCAGCCTGACTCGAATCTGCGCGGCGTTTTTACGTCGGATGCCGAAGGGCGCTACTGGTTCAAGTCCGTCAAGCCGCGTCACTATCCGATTCCCTCGGATGGCCCAGTGGGAAAGCTCCTGAGCGCAATGGGCCGGCACCCCAATCGTGCCGCTCACTTGCACTTCATCGTGACTGCACCTGGCTTTGACCCGGTCATCACTCACATTTTCACGCCCGACTGCCCGTATCTGCCCGAAGACGCGGTCTTCGGCGTCAAGCGTGAACTCATCGCTGATTTCAACCAGATTGACGACGATGAAGCCGCGAAGCGCGTTGGGTTCTCGTCGCCGTTTTGGTTGGTGTCGTGGGACTTCACTCTCGCGACGTCCAGCAAGCCCGTTCGGGCAATCCCGTAATCGTCTGGCACGCGGTAGCGTGCCGCCACAAACAGATGACATTGAGAGACACAGGACTACTACCTATGAGCACGAAGAAAGAACTGCTGGCTGCGTACTGGACCCTCGCTGGCGACGTTTATCCGTGTGCACCGAACGAAATCAGCCCATTCCCGTTGCGTGACCGCTGCGAAGCGGCTTCGCGTGCCGGCTGGAGCGGCGTCGGTCTGATTCTCGATGACCTCGAGTACAGCATCGAGAAGTACGGACTATCCGGCGTCAAGAATTTGCTGGATGACACGGGCATGAAGTACTTCGAGCTCGAAATCCTCATGGACTGGTACTTCGACGGCGAAGCGCGCGCCAAATCGGACGATTGCCGTCGCCGTTTCATCGAACTAGGCGGCGAACTGGGCATGCGCAATCTGAAAATCGGCGCGAGCCCTTTCGACAAAAATCCGTCCGATTTCGCCCGCATGACTGACGAATTCGCAAAACTTTGCAGCGACGTGGCGACAGTCGGTGCGACGGTCGCAATCGAGTTCATGCCTTTTTCTCCCATCCGAAACGTTGCAGAGGCGCTGAAAGTTGCAGAAGGGGCAAACCAGCCTAACGGTGGTCTGATGGTCGACCACTGGCACGTTGCTCGCGCCAACACGCCGTATAGCGAGGTCGCCCGAATTCCGGCGCGCTTCATCAAGGGTGTTGAGATGGACGACGTCGGTGCTCAGGTCAAAGGGTCGCTGTTCGACGACTCGACCTTTAACCGCCAGCTTTGTGGCGAAGGTGCAGGCGACTGCCCGGCCTTCGTCGATGCGCTCGAGCAAGCAGGCTGCACGCTCCCGTACTACGGCGTGGAGCTCATCTCTGAGGTGCACCGTAAATTCCCGCTCGATGAGATGGCAAAGCGCGCTTTCGACTCCACCATCGCACAGTTCTCGGCAAAAAGCGCGACCGCTGCCTGAAGGCCTTGACCTTCAACGACAACCTATTTCTGGAGACTCACATGATTCGAATCGCTGTTCTCGGTGCAGGCCGCATTGGTCGCATTCACGCTGGCAACGTCGCCGCGAGCCCGAACGCACAACTGGTCGTGGTGGCAGACCCGGTCGAAAGCGCAGCTAAGTCGCTGGCGACCCGCCTCGGCTGCGAAGCCTCGACGGACCCCGCAGGCGTGCTCGAACGCAAAGATATCGACGCGGTGGTCATCGGCACGCCGACGGACACGCATATCACGTTCATGCTCGAGGCTGTCAAGCGCGGCAAGGCTGTTCTGTGCGAAAAGCCCATCGACCTCGACATGGACAAGTCGCTCGCCGCAGCGAACGAGGTCGAACGTCAAGGTGGTCGCGTCATGCTAGCCTTCAATCGCCGCTTCGACCCGACGTCGCAGGCGTTCCGCAAGGCAATCGATGCGGGTGATGTTGGCGAAGTGCGCCAAGTCGTCATCTCGAGCCGCGACCCGGGCATGCCTCCTCGCGATTATGTCGAACACTCGGGTGGCATCTTCCGCGACATGGTCATCCACGATTTGGATATGGCTCGCTGGCTGCTCGGCGAGGAACCAGTCGAAGTGATGGCCATGGCTAGCCGCCTCATCGACGAGTCGCTGGAAAAGCTGACCGACTTCGATACGGTGATGGTTCAACTGCGCACCGCTTCGGGCAAGCAATGCCACATCAACTGCTGCCGCGAAGCCGTCTATGGCTACGACCAGCGCATGGAAGTGTCGGGTTCCAAGGGCATGCTCCTCCAAGAAAACCTCCGTCCGTCGACGATTCGCCGCTGGTCGAAGGAAGCGACTGACGTGCGCGAGCCGCTGCTTAACTTCTTCCTTGAACGCTACGAGGCTGCGTATAAGGCCGAGCTCGAAGCTTTCGTCGAGGCACTGAACACGAATTCGCCGCTGCCTACGTCCGTGCAGGACGGGCTTAAGGCGCTGCGCCTGGCGGACGCCGCACTCGAGTCCGCGCTGTCGGGCAAAGCAGTCAAGGTGTAACTCGCAATTTGGAGGAGATAAGTCATGACGCGAAAAATTGGTCCCAACGAAACGCTTGGCGTGGCATGTCTTGGCATCACGCACCCGCACACGTCCGGGCGAGTTAAGGCAATCCAGCGCCGTACTGACGCAAAGATGCTCGGTGCCTGGGATACGAGCCCGCTGCTCACGCCGTTCGTCGACGCGCTCGGTCTCGAAGCCCGCTCGAAGGCAGACATCCTGGCGGACGAGAATGTTCATGTCGTGCTCGTCCACTCCAAGAGTGAAAAGATGGCGGACTTGACCATCGAAGCGCTCGAAGCCGGGAAGTCCGTGTTGTGTGAGAAGCCTGCTGGCCGTAGTTCGGCGGATGCGAAACGCATCGTCGAGGCAGTGGAACGCACGGGTGGTCTGGTGCAGGTCGGCTACTGCTGGCGCTTCGCTCCTTCGGTCGACGCAATGCAAGCCGCGCTCAAAAGCGGCCGTCTCGGGAAAGTCGTTCAGGTGCGCGCTCACGGCGGTTGCTCGCACGACGAGGCGGGAACCCCGCACATGACTCAGCCCGGCGACATTGGCGGTGCCGTGTTCGTTATCGGCTGCCATCTCATCGACCGCATCCTTCTGCACTTCGGCTTGCCGCGCTCTGTGAACGCGCGCATCACGAAGTTCCCGAACTTCCATGGCGACGAATCGCGTGAAGATGCAGCGGGTGCGGTGCTGAACTACGAAGACAAGATTGTCACCGTCGACTTCATGTCCTGGGACGTTCTGCCGTGGACCGAGAGTTGGGATATCACCGCGTACGGGACGGAAGGCATCATGTCGTCGCGCTCGCTGCCCGCGAGCTACAAGATTTACGACGCGGGTAAAGGCGACCATCCGGAGGGCTGGACCGAGTGGCAAGAGACCAGCTTCCCGGAAATCTGGGCGACGAAAAAGACGGAGTATTCACCCGACATCGCTGAAATCGGCAATCCGGTGTACTTCGACCGCGAGTCGAGCGCGTTCTTCGATGCATTGCGCAATGGCACGCCGTCGGTTGTCCCCGCCACGCAGGCATACAACATCAGCCGTGTTATCGAGGCCATGTTCGCCTCGTCCAAAGAAGCTGGTGCAGAGGTGTTTATCGGTTAAGGATTCGAATGGCTGGCGCCGTCGTGCGTTAGCCGAAGATTCCGTATTTCATAAACCGGAAAGTTAAATACGCATTCCTAAATAGGAGACGATGTCATGAAGATTTTGAAGAGTGTCGCGGTCGTTCTGGCCGCTTCGGTAGCTTTCGCAGCAACGTCTGGTGCAGCCTTCGCCCAAGACAAGGGCGTCGTTGGAATTTCGCTGCCCGACAAGACCGAATCCCGCTGGATTACCGACGGAAAAAGCATGGTCGACGCGCTGAAAGCGAAAGGCTACTCGTCCGACCTGCAGTACGCGAACTACGACGTTCCGACACAGGTGAACCAGGTTGAGAACATGCTCGCGAAGGGTGTCAGGGCACTGGTCATCGCGCCTATCGACGGTAAGACGTTCTCTGACGCTCTGGCGCTCGCCCAGAAGAAAGGCATCAAGGTCATCTCGTACGACCGCCTGATTAGCCAGACCAAGGACGTCGACTACTACGCGACCTTTGACAACTACGGCGTCGGTGTTCTGCAAGCGCAGAGCATCGTCAGCGCATGGCAGAAAGCCGGCAGCAAGACCCCGTTCAACATTGAAGTGTTCGGCGGTTCCTCTGATGACAACAACGCACACATGGTGTACGCGGGCGGCATGTCGGTTCTTAAGCCGTACATCGACAGCGGCAAATTCGTGATTCGGAGCAAACAGATTGCCTTCGAAAAGGTCGCGACGCGCAACTGGGATGGCGCGACCGCTCAGGCTCGGATGGACAACTTGCTGAGCGCATTTTATGGCAAGGACCACCTCGACGCGGTCTGGGCGCCGAACGATGCGCTGGCGATTGGCATCATCTCGTCTCTCAAGGGTGTGGGATACGGTTCGGGTCAGCAAGCAATGCCCATCATCACGGGACAGGACGCGGACATTCAGAACGTGAAGAACATCGTTCGCGGTGACCAGACGTCAACCGTGTTCAAGGACACGCGCAAGCTCGCTAGTGTCGCGGCCGACATGGTTGACGATGCGCTGACCGGCAAGCAGGTGCCCATCAACGACACGAAGAGCTACAACAACGGCGCCAAGATTGTTCCGACCTACCTAGTGAAACCTGTTCTCGTCGACAAGAGCAATTACCAGTCGGAACTCGTTACGAGCGGGTACTACACGCAGGCGCAAGTCAAGTAAGACATTTGGACGTGAGCGGAGCGGGGCTACCCAGTGAGACCCCCGCGTCGCGCAGGCACGCTTCGGGCGTGACCAATCGGAGGAATGTGACCATGGATACCATTCTGGAGATGCGCGGAATTCAGAAAAGCTTTGGCCCAGTCAAAGCCCTGAATAACGTGAATCTGAGGGTCTGTAAAGGCGAGATTCACGCCATATGTGGAGAAAACGGCGCAGGTAAGTCGACCCTGATGAAAATCTTGAGTGGCGTCTATCCGCACGGAACTTACGTAGGCGATGTGCTCTACGACGGTCAGCAGCGTGCATTCGCCGACATCTCCGACAGCGAAGCGGTCGGAATCATCATCATCCATCAAGAGCTTGCGCTCGTGCCCATGCTCTCGATTACCGAAAACATTTTTCTCGGTAACGAGCAGTCGAAGCGCGGCGTCATCGATTGGCATATATCGCGCTCGAAGGCGAAAGAACTGTTGGCGAAAGTGGGCCTTACAGATTCTCCGGACGCAGCCGTCGCCACGCTTGGCATTGGGAAACAGCAACTTGTCGAGATTGCCAAGGCATTGTCCAAAGAGGTTCGCCTCTTGATTCTGGACGAACCTACCGCAAGCCTGAATGAGAAAGATAGTGACACGCTGCTCAACCTCCTTCTCGAGTTGAAGTCGCGCGGCGTGACGTCAATCATCATCTCGCACAAGCTTAACGAGATTTCACGAGTCGCCGACGGAATCACCGTTATTCGTGATGGCTCGACCGTTGATGTGCTGGACTGTAAAGCCGAGAGCGTGAGCGAAGACCGCATCATCAAGGCGATGGTCGGCAGGGAGATGTCCGACCGCTACCCGCCGCGTACGCCGGACATCGGCGAAGTGATTTTTGAAGTCAAGGATTGGCGTGTCCAACATCCCACGCAGCGGGACCGCGCCATCATCAAAGGCGTCAATCTGAAGGCCCGCAAGGGCGAAATCGTCGGCATCGCCGGGCTGATGGGTTCTGGACGTACTGAACTGGCCATGAGCGTTTTTGGCGGCACATATGGCCAGGACATTACTGGCCAGGTACTGATGCACGGAAAACAGGTTGACACTTCATCGGTCCAGAAGGCTATCAAGGCGGGCATCGCCTACGTGACCGAAGACCGGAAAGGCAATGGCCTGCTTCTCGACGACAACATCAAGCGAAACATCACGCTGGCGAATCTGTCCGGCGTATCAAAACTTGGCGTCGTCGACGAGCACGCGGAAATAACGGTTGCGGCCGATTTCCTCAAAAAGCTCCGAATCCGCGCTCAAGGCGTCACCCACGTCGTTGGCAACTTGTCGGGCGGCAACCAGCAGAAGGTTGTGCTGAGCAAGTGGCTGTTCTCCGAACCCGAGGTGCTGATTCTCGACGAACCCACGCGAGGCATCGATGTGGGAGCGAAGTACGAGATTTACAACATCATCAATCAGGCGGTTGCGGCGGGTAAGTGTGTGGTCATGATTTCCTCGGAAATGCCCGAACTTCTTGGCATGTGTGACCGCGTTTATGTCATGAACGAAGGCCGGTTTGTCGGCGAATTCACCGCAGAAGAAGCCTCGCAGGAAAGCATCATGCGAGCGATTATGCGAAATGGAGACATTCAAAATGCGTAAGGCACTCTCTCCGGTAGCCGCCGAAGGCGCCGAGGTCAAGAAAAGCGAAGTATTCGGAATGGTCAAGCGTATCGGCAGCGAATATGGGCTGCTCCTGTCGCTTGTCATCATCATGGTGTTTTTCCAGGTCTCGACCAGTGGCGTGTTGATGCAGCCGCTCAACCTGACCAACCTGGTGCTTCAGAACAGCTACATCGTCATCATGGCGCTTGGCATGCTCATGGTGATTGTGTCAGGTCACATCGACCTCTCAGTTGGCTCTACGGCAGGTCTGGTCGGTGCCTTGGCAGCCGTGTTGATGGTGCAGTACGACGTCAACTATGTCTGGGCAACCATCATCTGTATCGCGGCCGGCGCGCTGATTGGCGCTGTGCAAGGTTACTGGATTGCGTTCTGGCGGATGCCGTCGTTCATCGTGACGTTAGCCGGTATGTTGGTCTTCCGTGGCATGACGAACCTCGTGCTCCAAGGGCAGTCCATTGGCCCGTTTCCTGACGCGTTCGGTGCGGTCAGCTCAGGCTTCATCCCTGACGTCTTTCACGGACAGTCGCTTCACATCACCTCTATCGTCCTCGGCGTGTTCGTCGGTGTTCTCTTCTTTGTGATTGAGCTTCGGCATCGCGCCGGTGCGGCAAAACACGGAGTCGAAAGTGGTTCGTTCTCGATGTTCGTGGCGAAGAATGTCGTCCTAACCGCACTCATCGTGTTCTTCTGTTACCTGCTCGCATCCTATCGTGGCCTGCCCACCGTACTCGTCATCATGGGTGTGCTGATTGGCGTGTACACGTTCATCATGAATCGCACGACCATCGGCCGTCGCATTTACGCGGTTGGCGGCAACGCGAAGGCCGCGCGCTTGTCAGGCGTCAGCGTTCCGGCAGTGAGTTTCCTGACTTTCGTGAACATGGGCGTCCTCGCCGCGCTGGCAGGCCTGATTTTCGCCGCACGTCTGAATAGCGGAACGCCGAAGGCTGGCACCGGATTCGAGCTCGACGTTATCGCAGCATGCTTTATCGGCGGTGCGTCGGCATCGGGGGGTGTCGGAAAGGTCGTCGGTGCGGTCGTCGGCGCTTTCATCATGGGTGTCATGAACAACGGCATGTCCATTATGGGCATCGGCGTGGACTATCAGCAGGTCATCAAAGGCATTGTGCTTCTCGCGGCCGTGTTCGTCGACGTGTACAACAAGAACAAGGCGTAACTGCTCCGTTCTACGGCAGTCCGGATTGGTCAGCAGGGCCGGATGCATGGCCAGGCCCAGCTGAAATGCAGACTTGAGTCATGAGATTGCATTTCGAACATTTGGCCTGTTCATAAGTAGGCTAATGGAAATAACTATGGTCAAGCATATCGTGATGTGGAACGTTCGCGGTGAGAATCCCGAGCAAAAGAAGGAATCCGCGATGCTCGTAAAGACGGCGTTCGAGAGTCTAAGCGGAAAGATTCCCGGGCTAACCAGGCTGGAAGTTGGGCTGGATGTCAGCGCGGTGGACTACGCATGCGATGTCGTCTTGTACACGGAATTCGAAAGCCAGGAGTCGCTCGACGCGTATGCCTCGCACCCTGAGCATCTGCGGGTGAAGCTGGTCGTGGGTGACGTTCGCATTGCTCGCCACCAGGTCGACTACGTGTAAGCAGGATGTACTGCTTGACGACACAGGAAGCTAATTTCATGTATGAGTTCACCTACACCACGCAGGCGTCCAGAGTCGTATTCGGCGCTGGAAGCATGAAGTTGATTCAGCAAGAAGTCGAGACGTTGGGCGCACGCCGGGCGTTGGTTCTCTGTACCCCCGAGCAGAAAGCTCAAGCTGAAGTGGTTTCTTCTCTCCTCGGCCCTTCAAGCGCAGGCGTCTTCGACGGCGCCCAGATGCATGTGCCCATCGAGAACGCCCGCCGTGCGCGCGAACACGCGAAGTCTGTCGACGCGGACTGCGCGGTGGCTATCGGTGGCGGTTCCACGATTGGCCTCGGTAAGGCAATTGCGCTCGAATCGTCGTTGCCGATTATCGCGATACCGACGACGTATGCTGGGTCGGAGATGACTCCCATCTACGGGATTACTGAGAGCGGTCTGAAAAAAACAGGTCGCGAAGTCAAGGTTATCCCCAGGACAGTCCTATACGACCCGGAACTGACCATCGGACTGCCAGTTCGGCTCTCGATTGTCAGCGGTCTTAATGCCATCGCCCATGCAGCGGAGGGGCTGTATGCGAAAGACGGCAATCCGGTCATGTCGTTGATGGCGGAGGAAGGAATTCGAGCGCTCGCTAACGGGCTTCGTGGGGTGAAGAAGAACAGCAAGGACAAGACGGCGCGCAGTGAGTGTCTCTATGGTGCGTGGCTTTGCGGAATGGTGCTGGGTAACGTCGGCATGGCGCTTCATCATAAGCTTTGCCATACCTTGGGCGGAACGTTCAACCTGCCTCATGCTGAGACGCATGCAATCGTCCTACCTCACGCTCTCGCATACAACAGCAATGTCGCGGCTGAAGCGATGGGGCGAATCGCTAGGGCGCTGGACGTAGACTCCGCCCCTGACGGCCTATATCAACTGAACGAAGAGCTTGGAGTGCCGCATGGCCTTCATGAGATTGGATTGAACGAAGCTGACCTCGACTACGCATGTGAGGTGGCTCTGTCGAACCCTTACTGGAACCCGCGACCGATTGAGAAAAAGCCACTCAGAGCACTACTGCAGCGTGCTTGGGAAGGTGCCCGTCCGAGCGCGTGATGTCGCGAATTTGCTGACGTTGGCGCGGTGGTATTTACCTCGGCGTAGCCTGACGGAGGACCAGCGTCGGCGAGGTACTAGGCGTGGCTATCAACTAAGTTCGTGGAACGTAGCGACGAGACATGTCGGCGGCCTTAGTGAAGCGACATGAGCTTGAGTCTTTGCTGGCGATTGTGCCAGTGACAAGAATGCCTAATGTATCAATTACTTATCGCAGCTGCCCGCAGCTTGTCCAAAGCTTTGCCAACAAAATGTGGGGATAAGAATGTGGTCCTCGATGCTCTTCTTTCCCGCCACATCACAACGCGCCGTGGCGCAGGTCGAGGGATGGATGATTGGAGTCGGCTCCGCCGTCATGCCCGAAGCACTGGCATGAGCGTCAAGCCTGCCGCACTCGGTCGTCGAATGGCCCGCCTCTAGTCGCGCCAGGGGTTCATATCTTCGATGTCGACCGTAACATCAGATTTCGGAATTCCCGCCAGTTCGAGAATTGACGTCGATTTCGCCCGCACCAGGACGTATCCATCCGGCATGACGTGCCACGCCAATCGTGTGCCAGGCTTTGCACCGAGTGTCTTCCTGACCGCAGCCGGCACGGTAGTCCGGCCCCATGTGTCAATTCTGGATTCAATCACACATCCGGGCTCACGCTATCAGCATCGATGTGTCGTGGAAGGGTTCTCGAAAGCGCGAGGCGAAGCATAGGGCACCAGCGGGAATCATTGCACTCCAGGTGGGGTTATCGTCTACGCCTGAACAGGCCGGTCGGCCGTCGCGACTGATACCTGACATTTTCTCGTTTTGGCGTGCGTGACCGTGGTTCGAGCGCCAGCCTGCGAGCTTCGTCTGCCTGCGGCGAACTCTCCGACAACTCGTCGTTGCTCCACATCCAGAGTGGCAGAACTGTAACGACAGCCCAATTACCGATGTCTTGCACGACGACAAAACAGCGGTCGTCGGCTTTGCTATAGATGAGGTAGCAGCGCCGGCTGGGCGGAACCTCCCCAAGTGACACGCATCGACCTGCGTCCAACATTTCTCGAACAGATGTTGCCGATAGCGCAGACCGTTGACTCACACGTTCCTTCGCGTGAGGCGCAACCCACGACCCTCGACGACTGGACCGTCTCTTGGAGAAATGAATCATCGCCTCCTAAGCGTTACTGGCGCTCCCGCGCAAGTTTGTATCGACTTCGGCCCCTTCTCAACGCGACCATCGGCGGTTCTGGCGAGCCTCCTCGCGGACGCATTGCCTCCGCCCGCTAGGTCTGCCACGCCACGTTGATTGGCGGCTCCAGTGTGGCGAGCCAATCTCACGAGGCCTTGGTGCGCTTCGTCATATTGTCCGCCGGTAGCCGGCCGTGTGCTCATACGACCCTACGAGCGCTGCAAAATATCGGCGAGGTCGTCGAGCGACAGTGGCTTGACGAGATGGCAGTCGAATACCCCTTCGTCACACTGGCGTCCACTGGCGGCATCGGCGTAGCCCGTCAGCGCCACCAGCTTCGTCGGGGAACACTGCGCCCGCTGACGGAGCAATCGCGCAAGCTCAAGGCCATTCATGCCGGGCATGCTGACATCAATCAACGCCACATCCGGAGTGAACGACTCGACTATCGTGAGCGCTTCAGGTCCGCTCTGTGCCCGTTTCACCTCGTGACCTTCCAGTTCAAGCAATGTGCCCAGGGCCTCCATGGCGTCGGCGTTGTCGTCCACAAGCAGGATACGAGCCGCCGCCACCCCGCACGTCGCGGTCATGGCCGGCTCGCCTGGGTTCTCGCAGACAATGGGGAGTTGCACCGTGACTTCGGTACCCTGGCCTTCGCCCGCACTCCTAACCGTAACAGTGCCTTGGTGTGCGCTCACCAGATACTTCACGACAGCCAGTCCGATTCCCAGTCCGTCCTCGGCGCGCCTCCGTGCAGAGGGCGCCTGGGTAAACATTTCGAAGACGTGCGGCAGCATTGAAGCGGAAATGCCGACGCCGTTGTCCTTTACCGTAATGAGTGCGTCGTGCAACGATGCATCGCCCACTGACTCGGCACTGACGTCCGGCGCTTCGACAGACAGGGTGATATCACCACCGGCGGGTGTGTATTTCACCGCGTTTGACAACAGATTCGCCACGACTTGAGTGAGACGCGTGGGGTCAGCTCGCACGTGCACCGGGTACGTCGGAACCGTGACATGCAGTCGACGCTGACTGGCGCGAACGTCGGCCTTCACCACCGCCACAGCGTCTGTGACAATGTCCTCGAGCAACCCGTACGACGGCCGGATTGAAAGTTTACCGTGCCTTAGCCGGGATGCATCGAGCAGGTCGTCGACCAGTCGCTTCAGTAGCCGTGTCTGCCGTTCTACAATTTCCAGTGCAGATAGCGCGGCGAGATTATTGGCGACGAGTTTCCGCGCTGCTGTTAGCGCGCTGTCAATGGGCGCAATCGGATTGCGCAGCTCATGACCCAGCATCGCGATGAAGTCGTCCTTGCGCATCTCCGCGAGCGTCAGCGCATTCCTTGCCGCTTCCGCTTCTGCCGCCCGGGCATCCGCATCGGCCTTGGCCTGCATGATGGTGAGGGCCGCGCACGTGAAGTTCGCAAGACTGGTCAGGATTCGGCGGTCCTCGGCGTCGAAACGTTGCTGTTCATTGTGGGACATAACCCACAGCGTTCCCCAAGGCTCAGGTTCGCCCGGAATCGGTACGACCAGTTCTTCGACGACCTCCGGACTTACGTGTTTCAGGCACGCGAAGTGACGTTCGGGGAATGAGAAGAGTTGCGCTGCCCCCAACTCCAAGGCGATACCACTTGGGCTGTCTTCAGTCGGGACGATGGTGCCCGCGAAGGCAGTAGCCTGGCCCGAAAGCGCAGCCCAGCGCAATGCCGTGGTGCCGTCGGCACTCCGTTCCAGCAGACCGATGCCGACGCTACCGGCACCGCACAGATTCAGTGCCATATTAGCCAGCGTTTGCAGCACGGCGCCGTCTGGGGCCGTGAGCGCTTGTGCCAAACGGTGCAACGCATTGCTTTCGGCGGCGAAGTCGGGCATGCGTTGAGGGCGTTCGTCGAGTGTCGTTGTGATTAATGTGCCCGCACGCCATGCGCGGTCCGCTGCGAGTGACGACGGTCCAGCCATATGCCCTCCAGGTAGTAGTTCGTATGATGGATGCACGAGGAACTCGCCTTGCAACGTAAGTGTAATCCGGGCAAGTTAAAGGCCAACTTAAAGGTCATGTCGGCGACGCCGGCAGTGCGCGAGTGACCAAGCGATATGCAGGAGCGTATATTGCGGCGTTCACTGATTACCCCGTCGGGGCAAAAGGGGAATCTGGTTTGGCGACGATACTGCTTGTCGATGACGACGCGAATCTGCTGCGCCCGTTGAAATTGCTGCTTGAGCGGGAAGGATTCCGCGTGCTCACCGCGCCAGACGGGGAAGCCGCGCTGGCTGTGGCTGCCATCGAGCACCCGAATCTCGTCGTGACCGACTGGATGATGCCGCGCCTTGATGGCGTTGGAATGTGCCGACGATTGAAGGACGACGCGGCCATGGCCGACATTCCAGTAGTCGTCCTGTCGGCCGCGTTGCCGCCTCATTCGGCGGAGCCGCTGTGGGATGTGCTCTTAATGAAGCCTACCCCCATCGACCGACTGATAAAGGTGATACGCACGCTCCTGACCGAGCGCGCCTCAAACGCGTTGGCTCATGCGCGCGACCGATGAGGTGTCCCGTGGGCTTCTCATGCTCGTAACCTCACTGGCCAAACACCGCAAACCGCTACCCGGTGATATCGCGTTGAAAATGGACAGGTGCATCGCTTCATTCCCACCGCCCGGAGCGGTCCGGCTTGCCAGCATGCGCGCTTGTATGACGCCCTGCGGCGGGCTATCTTTTAATGGCTTCTCATTCAGGAGACGACCATGGAAGGCGCTGCGGTGGGTGCGCATTTCGACAGCGCGCACCTGTTTCTTGACCTGTCCGGCGGCCAGACGGTTGAATTCCCACTGGACTGGTTTCCTGTCTTGCAAGCAGCGACAGCAGCGGAGCGCGAACACTTCGCCATCTCGATGGACCGCCAGCAACTTTTCTGGCCAGAAATCGATGAGGACGTGAACGTTCTCGCGCTGCTTTCATATCGGCCGGAAATCGACGAGGACGTGAACGTTCGCGCACTGCTTTCATATCAGCCGGAAACTGTGCGTCAATAGCATTGCTCACCACCGCTTCATGTGGGAACCCCTACGACGAGCGATTGACGACTACATTAACCTGCCTGTTTCAATTCTGGATACAACTATGGCGACCGGTACTGTGAAGTGGTTCAACGATGCAAAGGGCTTTGGCTTCATTACGCCGGACGATGGCGGCGAAGACCTGTTTGCTCATTTTTCTGAAGTGAAGGCAGAGGGATTCAAAACTCTTCAGGAAGGGCAAAAGGTGAGCTTCGAGGTCAAGCAAGGACCGAAGGGCAAGCAGGCGGCGAACATCCAGCCGCTGTAGGCACAAGGGACTCATCTGTCGCCGCGTTTTCTAGTGGGTGACGACGCTCGGCGACTTGCCGTCTGCTACATGACCGCCGTATGGTTAAGAGCTAACAGCCGTTATGGTTCGAGAATACGACCGACTTTCGCACCGACATCCGCATCCGGGTCAGTGAATTCTCCCAGTGCGACGCGGCACCGATTCTTTCTTAACCACGCTCTTGAGTAAGGCGTTTTGTGAGACTGTCTGAGTCCCGCAGGGGAGCCGGTCGGATATCGTATGCCGATGAGGAATGTCAGGCCGGCACCTGCCCAGGTGTACCGTCCAGTATGCGAAGCTTGTCGCTAATATCCGGAACGTTGTGGCCTGCCGCGCGAAGCTCGCCCACGAGCCGATGTGCAGCTGCCCGGCAGTGAGCAAGCGTCTCACGCAGGCGTGGCTCTACCTGCATGCCGGCCACCGCTTTCTCAAGTTCAGAAGGAGATTCGCTTAGCAGGGCGGGAACAACTTCCTCCGGCGGAATCACGGAGCCGTGACTCAACAGCTGCCCGGTCCAGTCGCACCCATACAGAAGCGCACGTCGTTCGGCCTTTCGCGCTTCGTCCTGCTCAAGCGTGGCGAGGCTGTGCCGGTTCTTCTGAATCTCAGTGCGCCACGCGGCCAGGATGTCGGCTCGCAGCGCCGCTATCGCGTCACCGAGCGACGCGTTCTGCCCACCCGCTACAAGGCGGCGTTCATCAAGTCTGTCTAAGCGGTCCCGATAGCTTTCGAGATATGGCTGCCAATTCAACGGTAGCTCCGGCTTTTCGAAGAACGCGTGGCTTACCTCATTGAGTTCGTTGCGAATATCCTGAAGGGCCTGGTTGTCGGCAAGACGCGCTTCATGCACGTCGTGGGCCGTAACCATCTGTCGGTGCAGAGGGAAGAGTGGATTGCTGAAGCGCCGCTGTAGATGTCGCTCAGCCGCGCCCGGACGGGCGCTCCATTTCCAGTTGGGCAGCGAGTTCGCGTCAAATTCGACCGCCTGTATCATCGGCCTGAAAACAGCCAGCGCTTCCTCTGTGGCATGGCGAAAGCAGTCTGCCAGTTTGTAGTCGTTGCCTTGCAGGGGGGCGCCCGCATTCCCCGCATAAGGTGAGTCGGGGGTGAGCCTGAGCGTGCCTGTGGCCAAAAAGAATTCCATCGGCAGTTCCACGGACAGGCCTTCCTGCCTGAAGGTGCGCTGTTCAGCGGAAATTGCCTCGACCGAATGCGCTAGGCGATTTTCCAGGTCGAGGAGTGCATCAATGGTGTCTCCCGACGACGGCTGCGCCGCATCGGCAAGCAGGCAGAAAGTTTCGCGTGCCATCCTCGCCGCGATAGTGCCGTGCTTTTCAGCAAATAGCCAGAACCAAAGCGCAAGCTGGTAGCCTTGGACACCATTTCGTGAGGTGGGTTCGACGTCGGGTGTGAACGCAATACCGGGAGCGGCCCAGCTCGCGAACGGCGGTGCTCCGGCGCTCTGGTACATGGCCAGGAGTTGCCGTATCGATTCATGCGTATTGGTGGGCCAATTACGCGCCTCCTCGTGACGCTTCTCGGCCTTCCAGAACCTCCAGTCCATTCTGAACCTCGCAAGAGAGCAAGCGTATCTGCGCTACGCGCTGCGAGGGATACTTGCACACTATGCCGAGGGCGTAAACCGAGGACTGTCCTTCGCCGCCCGCAGGGGAACTGGTCGAAAGGCCATGCCGTTAGCCAGGCCCTTCCGCTTTGGGAGTGGTGGCGTGCCGATTAAACGCAGCGGTTAACGACGACAAGCGGAAGCGTGTTGCCGTCAGCGGCTTCCACCGCAGCATCTGCAGTATGAATCGTACCTTCGAGCCGCAGGTCCGGGTCCACGGTCTGCGCCGCAATCACGACGTTCGCGGCGTCACGTGCCACTCTGAGCGCAGTGGCAAGTCCGATGCCACGACTACCACGTGACATGAATATGGTTTTGCCAGCAAGGCTCATGGTCGTCCCCTGGTAACTCGCGGCTGCATAGGCTTTTGCGAAAAACGACGCGGCTCGACTTATCTCGTTTGAATCGTCAGCGTTCGTGCACGCTTTATTTACTGGAACTCGCGCTCATTCGGCGTTGCATCCAATTCAGCACCATCTGCCAGTTTTCGGCCGTCATCGCATCAAACCAACTGTCGTGGCTCGCGTTGGGCAACGAGAGAAATTGCGCATGCGGATGAAGTCGTGCAAGCCGTTCGGCGTGCGTGACGGGAATGACAGTATCGTCCGCAGCACCGATAACGACGACGGGGCCTTCGAATCGTTTCAGCGCGTCGACTGAGTCAAACGGGTCATGCAATATCCAGCGAACTGGAAACCAGGTCAGCCTTTCGGCTGCGACGCTGGCGAGCGAATCCCATGGCGTGATTAGCAGCACTCCGGCGACGGACGACTCCTGGCCGGAGATAGCTTGCGCAGCCATACCTGCACCGAGTGATTCGCCAACAAGAAATATGGGGCCCGCCCACTGGGCGTTGGCGTCGGAGAGCGCACTGCGCGATGCTGCCAGAGCGGCTTTCATTGTCCGCGCTCCCTCTCGCCTGCCGTAGCCGGGATATTCGACCAGTAGTGCACGATAGCCGGCATGGACGAATACCGAGGCAAGCCGCAGCTTGTCCTCGGCAGACTCGGCATTGCCGTGATAGATAGCGACAGTTCCATGAGGCGATTGGTTGGCCGGGTTGATGACATATCCCGCGAATCGCCCGTTAGATTGCCAAGGCTGCACTTGAAGGTCGCCGTGACTTCCAACTTGGAGAGCGGTTGCTCGAGGCGCTGGAGGGAGTATCAGGCGGTCTTGAAAAAGGTAGAGGGCTGCTGTCGCCACCACGTAGACGATGATGGCGACGCCGATGGCAGACCAGAGTAACGACATATCGATTCCTAGCCTACGGGCTGTTTCGCCCTTTGCTTCGGCAAGCGCGAGGGCGGCCTCTTCGCAGTCAAAGGCGACGTGCTGAGATTTTCCTGCGAGTTCCGGATATGCGCTCATGCGCATCCCTAATTTCGTGGCGAGGCGGTTCGACCCTCTTGCGGTGTTGGGTGGTCCTACGTTGTACCGTCGACCTCCATGCAAAGGCCAGCGCCATATCTGCTGCTGAATCAGCGCTCCGGATTTTCGACGCACCTTCCTCTGACGATTGGCGTCTCGACTGCACAGTCTGGCGGTACAAGCTTCGCGCCGGTCGTTCCACAAACGAACGCCATCCACGACGCGCTTTTAAGCTAGGTCAATTGTGCGGTGCACACATACATAATTTGCGAAGTCCGTTGTGCAACTCGTTCCGGAGGGTATACGCTTAAGCAAATCCCCTACGAGAGGTATGTGTACTTGTCTACTCTCCTGGAACGCGAAGGATTGCTGGCGACGTGGCGCCGCCTGACCAACCGAGACGAGTTTGGTCAATGCAACGGCAACGAGTTGGACGAGCGCGGCGAGAAAGTGACGAATTCCCAACCGTCAGCGCGTCGCCAAATCGTGGTCACGGACGTGTTTTGCCAAATCACCGAGCAGATGGGACATCTCGCTGCGATGTGCGTCGCTGTGACGACTCCGATGTTTGGTATCCGCGTGCCGGATGTTGTCTGGATGCCGTGTGAAAGGTGGGAAAGCTTCGACCATGACGACCCGGTGCCGTTTGTGCCGGACCTTTGTGTTGAGGTCCTGCTTGACACCGACAGGACGCAGGAGCTCGACCGGAGAGTCGAAAGCTACCTGGGCGGCGGCGCCCGCGAAGTCATCGTGATTGACCAGTGCGGGCAGGTTCAATTCTGGGGGCAGGAAGGCCGGCGACCAGCTTCAGTGCTCGGCGTGTCGCTATCGCTCGAGCCCATGTATTTTGACGAAGGGACGTCCTCCCCGCCGGCTGTTCATTGAGTGCTGCAGGTTGTCCCGAATACAGACCGGGCGTTCAAGGCAATTCGTGGTTATGGCTTGTCCTGTTAGCACACGGGCCTTTCGGTCGTCCCGGGCAATCTTGCTTAGACGAAGCTTAGCGGCGACCTATGCTTTAAGCCGCCAAAAGGTCAAGGAGACTGCCATGCGTGTCGACGCGATTGACGTGCATTTTGATAGCACGCACCTTTTCCTCGAACTGTCTGACGGCCGGAAAATTCGTCTGCCGTTGCGTTTGTTTCCTGTGCTCGATGTGGCCACTGCAGCCGAGCGTGAACACTTCGCCATTTCCATTGACCACCAACAACTGCTCTGGCCTGAGCTTGACGAAGAGATGAGCGTCGCAGCTCTCATGCGTACGGTACCGGAGTCCCGACATTAGCAGCGCGTTATCGCTAAGGGCCGCCGTTTCCGGTAACCAAAGTCTTGGATTCGGTCACTTTTGCTCAGACATTTGAGCGCTTAGCAAAAATGTCCAGCCTGTAAGTGGAAAAGGTCAATTGTGACAAGGCTAAGTCCTGTCACATCGGCGTAAACTCGCATGTCTTATACTCATTTGCTCGTGTTAAAAGTAGTCTCTCGTAGCCGTCGCCGCTTTGGCGACGTGTAGTCAATACAATAGAACGATTGTTTTAAATCCAGGAAATGGCAACAGGTAAAGTCAAGTGGTTTAACGATGCAAAGGGTTTTGGGTTCATCACGCCGGACGATGGCGGCGAGGACCTCTTTGCGCACTTCTCCGAAATTCAGGCAAAAGGCTTCAAGTCCCTGCAGGAAAACCAACCGGTGACGTTCGACGTCAAGCAGGGACCGAAGGGTAAGCAAGCGGCCAATATCCAGCCGCAGTAATTCGTCGCCTCTCATCACGTTTTAGCAAAGACATATGGCTCTGTATGAGCCATTGGATTGGCTTGCCGCCGGGTCGAGGCCTATCCGTGCGTAACCACAATACGCTCGGCGAAGTTGCAGACTGCCATCGTGCATGACTTGGCTAGCTACGTTTTAGCGGTGAAGACATGTGCTCTGTCGACATTAATCTGCGTGTTGGGACTTGAAAATTACCAAAATGGCTGGCTAGCGTTAGCAGGTGCGGCCAAAAGACGGCGGCAACTACAAAAACATTCCTGAGAGATATCGAACACCATGAATCGACGCGCTCAAACCATCGAGCACCTCGAGCGTAGCGGCGAGGACAGCAGCCTGAGGCGTGCGCTTGCTGCACGCCTTGATACCACCTTGAAGCGTGCCGGCATCAGCTCCGCTCGGGCCGCCAAGTGGCTCAATGTGAGCGAGAGCGAGGTGCAGTTCTGGCGCCAAGGCATCACGGTTCCACCGCTCAACGTCTTCACGCGGATTGCCGCTTTTCTTAGCCTTGATGTCTACTGGCTTTGCACCGGTGAGACGTCGGGTGCTGCGGCTGCCTTTGAAGGTGCCGCATAGGCGGGCCGAGTTCGACACTTTTTAGTCTCGTGCCGGGACACACTCGCCGCTCGAAGCGATGTGCTTGAACTGCAGCGCTTTGAAATCGCTTCATGGGCCGGCATCGAGTTGTACCTCGAACTGAAGTTAAAAGATAGTTGTGCTACGAAATGGTGCGAATAGCAGGACCTTGCCATTGAATGGACACGAAAATCTTGGACGCAAACCCTAACCGAGGAGTAAGCGACATGACGAAGCGGATTGCATATGTGACCGGAGGCATGGGTGGAATCGGAACGGCGATATGCCAGCGTCTACACAAGGATGGATTCACGGTGGTGGCGGGCTGCGGCGTGAACTCCCCGCGACGGGCTCGCTGGCTGGCAGAGCAAGCCGAACTGGGCTTCTCCTTTATCGCGTCGGAAGGCAATGTCGCCGACTGGGATTCTACCGAGGCGGCCTTCGCGAAGGTGAAGAAGGAGGTCGGCGACATCGACGTGCTCGTGAACAACGCCGGCATCACGCGCGACGGCGTGTTTCGCAAGATGTCACGGGAGAATTGGAACGACGTCATTGCCACGAACCTCAGCAGTCTGTTCAACGTGACCAAGCAGGTCATCGAGGGGATGGTCGGCAAGCAGTGGGGGCGAATTATCAACATTTCGTCCGTGAACGGGCAGAAAGGGCAATTTGGCCAGACCAACTACTCGACGGCCAAGGCGGGCATTCACGGCTTTACGATGTCGCTGGCCCAGGAGGTCGCGACCAAGGGTGTCACCGTGAACACGGTGTCCCCTGGGTATATCGGGACCGACATGGTTCGCGCAGTGCGTCCGGAAGTACTAGATGCCATCGTTCAGGGCATTCCGGTGCGCCGTCTGGGGGAGGCATCTGAGATAGCGTCGATTGTCTCTTGGCTGTCCAGCGATGAAGCGGCCTTCTCGACGGGAGCGGATTACTCTTTGAATGGCGGGCTGTACATGCGCTAGCCATCGCCCGCGTCCAGGACGATTGTCTCCAGCGCTCGCAATGGGCGCTGGACTCATCCTTCGACAACGAACAGGCGCTCGGGCAAGCCACGTGCTGGACGGCGCAAGAGTAGTTATCGGGTAGCCTGAGTGTCACGAAGTTTCCTCAAAACACACGGAGACATGCATGCGCGATGTGCCATCCATCGAATCATCCTTTTATCTTGTTGGTGAGAGGACGCTGCGTTTTCTTGCGCGCGATGCCGGTGACCCGGGCGCTGCGCTCGCTTATTGGTTGGAGGTAGAGGAACCGTCATGCGAACCCAACTTCTTCGACGCCACGCAGGCGTTGGGTCCGCTCATGCAGCTTGTTCTTCCCGACGACCGCCCTGGCGTCTTTGTGAACCGCAGTGCCGTAGATACCGTCCTGGATTTCGGCGCCGTGAAACGGATTGTGTTCAAGGACGGGTCTTGGCTTGATGTTCGATACTCCGGCCCAAGCAGCGACCTCTACTACCAGTAATCGACGCCGCCGAACATCTGAACATTGCGCGAGAACCGCTGCGCCAGCCGTGACTATCTCTAGCGTCAACACGCTCCGTTTGAATATCAGACGAAAATCGAGCGGTACTACTCAGCGCTTTTCATTGAGATTTTAATGGGGTCTCCAGTACGATATGGGGAACCCATTAATCAAATTTGACGAGTCGCGACAGTGGAGGCCCTCGAAGCGCCGCCGAGCATAGCACCGGACAACCGAAGCGTGATTTTTACCGTTTCGACTCACGGACGTGAAGTCGAGTGTTCTGTCTCGCGTGATGCGCTTGAACAGCACTTCTGGGTGCAACCAGGAGCCAGCGACACACGCATTCTCAAAGCCTTCGCAGATGGCCGCAAACGTATTACTGCCGTGGCCGAAAGGAAGTTGCTCGCTCATTCCGATGAGCGGATTGTGCTGACTACATCTGATTTCGAGGTGCGAACGTAACGCGCCGGAGCCGCGAGTCGGTGCGCGCTGGAAACGAAACAACGGCGGGAATGTCAAAATCGGCCAGGACGTTGCAGTGAGGGCTGCGCAGGTGGCAGAGACATGACGATACGAAACACGCTTTCGCTGGAAGCCATTGCGCTCGAGCGAATTGCCACTGCGGCGCGTCAAGTACAGGCCGCGTCTGCTGTACTAGAACAGCGCTTCGGCAGCACGCCACGCGTACAGCCATCGACGCTGGAACTTGCGAGGTTCACTGCAGCGATGCAGGAACTGCTCAGTGCGCGTGAAGAATTCGACCGCGTTATGGCTGACTCCGCGCCTCAATAACTTGTCGGCACTTGCCGAAGTCGTCGGGCTCATCGGTAGGCGCCTCGAACGACGACTGGGTCGGTTCTGCGCGCTTACCCTACAGACGCGCGCCTCTCTCACCATGGAACAGCACGCGACTGACCAGTGTGGCGGCCGTCGCAATCGCAATGCAGATGACGGTTGCCGACGACAGTCCGACGAATAATAGACAAACGATTGCTGTGGTTGCAAATGCCATTTGCACAACGCCGAGCCCAAGCCGCAATATTCCCCAGATTAGGTAATGCTTTTCGCGCGAGCTCAACGTTGGCACGGCGACAGGCCTGGGTGTAGCTCCCGTTCGTTCGTGCGTGCCTTCTGCCTCACCCCGATGAGTGACAGATTTCATTTTCACGGCACTCCATTTTTCGGTCTGCCAATTTGTACGCTGCGCGCTAGAGCAGTCCAGGCGACGTGCAGCGCATTATGGCTATTGGAAAGCTCTCGGGCGTTCTATACCCGTGTTTCAGCCTCAGCTATCCAACACCTCGTGCTCGAGCTGGTCCATCGTCACATGGCGAACATCGGTTCCTTTGACAATGTAGACAACGAACTCGGCAATATTGGTTGCGTGGTCTCCGATACGCTCGATGGCCTTCGCGATAAACATGTACTCCAAGCCATTCGAGATGGCGCGAGGGTCCTCGGTCATTTTCGCGACGAGCTTGCGCGTGAACGCTCGAAACTCGTTATCAATGGCTGCGTCATCTCGGACAATCTGTGCGGCCGCAACGGTGTCCATTCGCGCGAAGGCATCCAGCGCTCTGCGCAGAATGTTCAGTGCCATCTCTCCGGAAGCCTTGATTTCGGCAATACCGATGGCCGGTGCCCCGCCGTTCTCGTGAATGCGACGTAGGCGTTTCGCAACTTTCCGCGCTTCATCGCCGGCACGTTCGAGGTTGGTGGTGCACTTCGAGATGGCCAAGAGGAGCCGGAGGTCGCGAGCCGCAGGCTGTCGGCGTGCGATGACGTTGCTCACCTCTTCGTCGATTTCGAGCTCCATCCGATTCAACCGCTGCTCGCACACGAGCACATCGCGGACGACTTCGGAATCGAAACCGTTCAGCAACTCAAGAGCGTGGGCAATTTGTGACTCCACAAGCCCGCCCATCTCAAGCAGCCTTGTCGACACAAGGTCGAGGTCGGCGTCAAAACTCCTGGAAAGATGTTTTTCTGACATGGCCCAACTCCCCGTAACTTCGCGGTTAGGCGCCCCCCCGATTTAGGGTCAATTCAGCGCCTTGCTCCCATGTTTCTCGAGGCTTGTCTTTCTCGTACGGGAGGTAACCGTATATACCGTTTTATACTACGCTCGCCATTAAATGTTTGCAAAAAAAAGCTTGGCGGGTCAGGGAACATCTGTCGACGGCGGGGCGCGTCGAGGTGCAAAAGTCGATAACTTCACGGCGCGATTTCCGAGGCTTCCCGCCGCGATAAGAGAGCTGGCCGCTAAGCCTTGAACGCGGAAGCCAAGACACAGGGCATGGGAATCCGCAGTTCTCCTGTATCGGTCCGGTACGCCTCTGCGTCGTGCGCGACGGCTTGTTCAATCAACTCCAGCGCGGCTGGAGTCTGAGCGTTTAGCAACGCGGCAAATCGAACGCCGCCGCGCATGACCGCGTGAAACGGTGTGTCCGGCGCACGAAGCACAAGGTTCTGCTCAACCTCCCGCACGTGCGGTTGGACGAATCCGGCGTCGAGCAATGCACGCCGCGACTCCTCCCAATCACTGAACCGAAAGAAGGTCGCTACCGGCGGCAATGCCACATCGGTCGTCCCATGCTCCTTGATTGCCTTTAGCACCATAGCGAAGCCGACCGCCTTGTCCGGCGCCGCCAAGACCGTAAAGGCGATTCTGCCGCCAGGTTGCAACACCCGAAATACCTCCGCGAGCGCACGCTCAGGGTGCGCAAAATGCGGCATCCCGAAGCTGATGCCCACTGCGCCGAAGCTTCCATCTGGAAAGGGCAAATCCTCAGCGTCACCGATGCGGAACCCCAGTCCTGGAAAGACGCGTCGTGCCTTCTCGACCATCGCGAACGAGAAATCGACGCCTGCGACGTCCGCGCCGCGACGGGCGGCTGCGGCAGCGAGATAACCCGGCCCTGATGCGACGTCGAGAAAACGCGCGCCCCGACCAACCCGGAGCGCGTCGAGCATGGCCGGACTCGATTGAGTGGTCAAGTCACCGAAGTACTCGTGATAGGCCTGTGCGACCCGCTCCCAACCCTCGTGCTCAAATGCGCTGAAGTCGACCTGTCCCATGTTTGTCCCCACTCGTTCGGCACCTTGGCGCGTTGGAGCGCAGGCCTTCATGTTCCTCATACAGGTGTTGGCTGTCTATTGAGGGAACAATCCAGACTGGCGACTGAAGCGCGAGTCACTTTGTGGTGCGGCGCACCAACAATCGTCGGCCGAAGCTGCCGAACACACACTTTTGCACTAATCTTGTTTCTGTTGCTATCTCGCTGAAATGTATGCCAGGACCAGTATCTACCGCTATAGTTAAAGTGATTTCTTGGTTGTCGATGCAGCGCGGGAGAAACACGTTGTACATCCAAGGCAACCGGTACATGCACCGCATTTTGTCGGTCTGGCGAACGGGCTGCGAAAGTACCGGTGCACGGGAGCAGCAGATGAAAGGCACGAAGGCTCAGTCACTGCGGTACCAAGTCGAGAAATGGCTTGCCCCCACCACACCAGTGCATGTGACCGCGTTTGGCCACACTCGCCTAGGCCGAGGGCGCTACGTGTGCGTAGAGACCTGGCAACCGACGGGTTTGCACGCGCTGTTCTTCTTCCAACACGACGACGGTTACTGGCACGTCTTTCCGCCTGCGGCTGATTCAGCGCAACTGCGCGCGCAGCGCACGGGCACGCACAGCAGTTTAGTCGGGTCCGCCCAAGGCTAGCCTGTCGCCCGCATCGTCTCTTTTTCGGTTGACCCGCGACTCACGCGACGCGCGGGCTTCGTCTGCGCACTCTTGCCAGCCGTGGTTCTCTCCGAAGTTGCGCCCTTGCCGGCAGCGTGCCTACTCGTCTGCTTGACCGGCGCTGCGCTGGCAGAACTCGCTATCAAGAAGAGGGTGCGGTCCTTCGCGGCCTTAATCCAGGCGGGCGCCCGGCCATGCCCGGTCCACTCGGCGCCCGTTTTAGGGTTGCGATACTTCGGCATGCCGACCAAGGCTTTCTTCGCCTTAGCGCGCCTCCGGCGCCCGAAAATGTCTTTTTCTGTGAGTCCGTATTCGGCGACTTTCGCGCGAATCTCGTCAATAACCGCATGAACTTCGAGTGCCTTGGCTTGCTCTGCTTGACGAGCAAGTTCGGCCAATTGTGCCTTTAGTTCGTAATACGTGGTCATTTGGCGCCTCCTCGTCTTCTTCAAGGGTCTTGCTCATAGAATAGTGCGACGGTGGACGACTTCAATGTGCAGGTTGACGAAAAGCATCGCCGAGAGAGAAAGACTTCGAAGCCCCTCACTATTGGCTGCGTGTCGTCAGCTTCGGGCGGAAAGAGAACCAAGCTCGACCAGGGCATGAATGTGTCGGCTCCATGGCGGTCGATACTTTGGAGGACGCGCCATTGGCGTTCCAGTTGAAGAGTGCTCTAAGAAACGACGCTGCCGTCGGCGCCATAGCGTTCGCAATCGTCGCCCTGCACTCGAGCGCTGAGCTTCTGCGCTATCTTCCACATCTTGGCGAGTATCTCGGCGTCGGGGTTCTTGACGACAATGTCGCCACCGCGAAAACTAAACCATGCCATGTTCCCGTTGGCTCCGTGACCCGAGTATGCCTTCCACACGGAGAGTCCTTCGCGTTCTACTCGAAGGATTGCGCCGCTGCCGACCTTTGCTTCGGCGTATCCGTCCAGGCGCATCTCTGTGTCAGATGCCACGAGAGCTTTCCACTCCTCGAGATTGATTTGCGGCTCGTCATCGAACCAGTTCTCTTTGCGCGTAATGTGAATGTCGTATCCCATAACCTAAACAAAGGTCATAACTCGTTGATATTAGGCTCTGATTCTTCGATTGGCGGATTATGACCGATAGCCGTGTTGACAACTACCGCCACGTTGAATCGCGACGGACGCTATTAGGCCCGGCTCGAAGCGTTACCGCATCATGCCAATACGAAGGCCCTAAAGGTTTCGTCGATGTATGCCGTTAAGCTGAAGAGCACATTCGGTTTTGGGCGGGGGTAGATGCATGCTGAGACGCGGTATTTGGGCACGAGCACCATCAAGCTCGACGACCATCAAGTACGCTCGCAACTGCTGGAGACGCGTTGTCCGCTATTATGTGAGCCTTTATTACCCGCTTAGCCGGAGGCGTATTGTCCTCGCGTCTTTCTCGCTCTGCGATTGCAGACCGCAATCGGTTCATTGCCCTCTACCTCGCGATGGCGATTGGGCTTGTGGTTGCGGCCGGCGCATTTCTGTACGAAGCTCGCATCGTTCTTCAGGACAACCTCCGCGACGAAGAAGCATTTGCCGTCCTCGGCTCAGCTAACCGAGTATTGCATGACCTCGAAAGTGCCGAAACCGGTCAACGAGGGTATCTGCTAACAGGAAACGAAAGCTATTTGTCGCCATATCGTCAAGGCACTCAAGATTTGGACGATACCGTCTTGCGTCTGCAACAGGTCGTGGTCGGCGACGAACATTCGCTTGAACTGGTGCGCCGCATCGAGCATACGAAGAACGACAAGGTCACAGAACTGGCTCGC
This sequence comes from Trinickia mobilis, assembly GCF_017315705.1. Taxonomy (GTDB): domain Bacteria; phylum Pseudomonadota; class Gammaproteobacteria; order Burkholderiales; family Burkholderiaceae; genus Trinickia_A; species Trinickia_A mobilis. The sequence continues at coordinate 132,997 of NZ_JAFLRF010000013.1, forward strand.
ACTATCGAGCTGGTTCGTGTTGGCAATCGGCCGGCCGCTATCGCACTCGTACAAACCAACGAGGGCAAACAGGATATGGATAGCTTGCGCGGCGACCTTAACCAGTTGTTGGCCGATTGGCGTGCCAAGCGCGGCGCGGCGACGCGCGACGCGCACGAGCGGCTGGTATTTGGTACTGCGGCGTTGGCAGTCGTCGCACTATTGACGTGCTGTCTGATGGTCTACACGCTCTTCATTCAGCGGCGTGCCTTCGCCAGAGTTCACGCCTATTCTGCGGTCCTTGACCAGCAGGCAGCGCAAGACTCACTGACCGGTTTGCCGAATCGCCGCAAACTTCTGTCAGCTATCGATGCGCTGGCCTCTGCCCCCAGAGATGAGTCCCGGAAAATTGGCCTCTTTTATCTAGACATCGATGGCTTCAAAAGCGTCAATGATGCCTTGGGCCATAGTGCCGGAGATGCGTTGCTGCGCCGGCTTGCTGACTCTCTTGCTGCGGCAAGCAGGAGCAGCGACACCTTGGCCCGCGTAGGCGGCGACGAGTTTGTCATCCTCGCCCTCGATTGTGGCGACGACGAACAGTTGCGAGAACTGGCGCTTCGCCTGATTTCGAGGGTGCGCACAGTCGGGGAAACCGAGTATGGCGGGCGGTTTCCGATTGGCGTCAGCATCGGCATCGCGACCTATCCAGATAGAGTTGAGTCAATCGAGAAATTGCTCGATGTCGCCGATGCGGCGATGTACGTCGCTAAACGAAGCGGTCGGGCCACGTATAGTTTTGGAGAATCCCCCGGAGGGGGGCCGTCAAACGTTGTGCGGCTAACGAGATAACAACCTTCTAGCTCTAAAGCGCGCTCCGTGGCATAGTGCGTCCAATTCGCACTTCGGGAGATAGACATGGCGACTTTGGAAGCAATCCAAAAGAAAATCAAAAGTCTTCAGGCTCAAGCAGAGGCTATTGCGGCAAAGCAATCTTCCGGAGTCCTGGACCGCATCCGTGACCTCATGAGCCAGCACGGTCTAACCGTCGCCGACATCGATGCGCATCTCAAAGGCGCCAAACGCGGTCTCAAACTCTCTGCCCCGCGTGCCGGCAATGGCAGTCCGTTGACGGCGGCTGAGAAGGGAAAGTTGCCTCCAAAATACCTGAACCCAAAAACCGGTGAAACTTGGAGCGGTCATGCTCGTCCGCCAGCATGGATTAAGGATGTAAAGGATAGGTCGAAGTTCTCAATTGCCGGTAACGTTGAACAGCCGGCAAAACACGCAAGCAAAGTCACGAGGAAGGGCAACTATGTGCGCGGCGCGCAACCTCCGATGTATCGCAATCCAGAAACCGGCGCGGAATGGAGCGGTCGCGGCCGCGCGCCTGCATGGATTGCTGAGGCCAAGGACCGCAGTAGGTTCCTGATTGCGCGCGGCACTGCAGCGACTGTCGCGGCGAGCGTGGGTGCTGTCAGCAAGGCAAAGACTGCGGTCAAAAAGACATCGGCGGTAGCTGGCGCAACTGCTCACAAGGGGCAGCGCAAGGGACCGCAGCCGGCGAACCCGAAATCCGGTGCGACTTGGAGCGGACGTGGCCCAGCTCCGGCATGGCTTGCTGGTGTCAAGGACCGGTCGAAGTTTTTGATTGGTAACGCCAGTGCGGTCGCGTCCGACGCGGGCAGTGCGAGCAAGGCGAAGCCTGCGGCCAAAAAGGCTGTTGTGAAGAAGGCCGCCGCAAAGACAGTGAAGGCGAGCTTGGCGCCGGCGGCGAAGAAAGCTGCTGCGAAAAAGGCCTTGAGCGCAACGGCGCCCGCTAAGAAAGCGACTGCAAAGAAGGTGTCGCCGGCTGCGAAAGCAGTAGTGACCGCTTTGCCGGCTCCAGTCGAGTCTGGCGCCGCCCCGACGGCCTAAAGATAGCCGTCAGCTGCCCGGTGGAACAGCGACTCCCGGTTCCACCGGGCACACCAAGCCCGCGACGTTTTATTGAGAGCTTGAGCGCAATCAGCGACAGGACGCTGACTACCAGCCGCGCTGTCGCCGCGCCGACGACACGCGCGGCCATAAGCCGCGAAAGCTTTTGAGTCCGCTGTGCCCTGGCCATCATTGGTTGACGGTGTAATTTACTCGTCGCGAGAGCCTGTTAAACACCAAGTCGAAAATATTCGCTTCCTATTCTGATATCGAGAGCCACGCTTTCGCGGTAAGAGCAAACTGGCGCAAGGTATGGTCCTCGACTACGGCGAAAGCTTTCTGTCTTTCAATTGGCCCCAACAAAACTTGATTCCGCCTCCGTCGGCCGTCTGAACAGCGTAATTGCCGAGTACGGATAGTGACCTTGGTCAACGTTTACACCGAAAACGAGGCACAACTCAACGTGCGATTCATCGAACGTTCTAAGTGCGAGGTTCTCCATGGCTTCGTGCCGCTCCGGGGCATCAATTTTCCTGTATGCGTACATCGCTAAGGCAGATTTTCTGAAGACTTGAGGGACAGCTACGACACTGGTCGCGTCGCTTTCTTTGTAACCGCGCTTCTTAACGTTCTTATAGATGCGTCTTAACATTCGCTCCATCTGCTCCTGCTCTTCGTGCCCGAAATTAAGGACAATGCATGCCGCCTCTGACCAACCGGGGAACCGCCGCCGTTCAAAGGCAGCGATAATGTCGAACCAAAAGCGCGTCACCTTGGCTTTTGGTTTTTGCGGTGCCAACCCCGCTTCCAACTGGCTATAGTACAAGTCAATGTTGCTCGACAAGCCTGAAATGGAAAGTGCGGTGCCATTTATTTCAGCGTCCCCGATGTTGAATCCAGTCGCCAGGTACAAGCCGAGCAGGTCAAGTTCATCCCCAAAGTGAAGAAGAGTTTGGTGAAGCTCGAGTCGACGCTTCAAGTAGTGAATCTTTTGCGCTTCCGTATCGAGAATGTCAAATACGGCTGCCAAATCGGAGACCAGCATGCATGGCGCAACAGGATGGTCTTCCGGTATCCACCCAGCACGCTTCACAAGCGAGAGGTTTGACTGTAGTACGGCGAAGTCCTCCAGCGTCACCGATAGGCGCAATAAGGTACTCACGCCATCCAGCGAGATGGGAAATTCTGGCACTAACATGTCGCGTTTCGACACGTCGTCAAGCGCAGTCTGAAGACGAATTTGCAATCGGAGCGACTGCTCCGACGGAGCCAACATCAAGTCTCGAACGTGTCTTCGAGCCCTATCTGGTGCGCCGCGCAATGCTTGCGGAGTCACGCTGCCTGATTTCGCCTCAATCAAGAAGAGATGGGAGTCGACGCGGACTATAAGGTCGTTCTCATAGGTGTTCTCGCCTTCAGACCATTTATAGCTACGAGCAACCTCCGCGTCACTGAAGGCTGACCGGAACAGACGTTCAATCTCATCTTCGAGGAAGCCGGCTTTTTCGCGTTCGAATTTCCTCAGAATTTTCTCGTGTCCGCCAAGCAGGTGCCGGATTATTGCAAAAAAATAGCCAGTAAACAGCGGAGACATGAAGCAATAGAAGCGCTCGTCATCCACCTGAACCAAAGGCTTACACCATACGGGATTGTCCAGAAGGACGTGTCCGGAATTTGCGCTGGCCAAATCGCCAAACCGATGCCCTAGGTTACGGAGAACTGCGTGTACTGAACCAATTTCGAGTCCCAGTTCATCGCTAACCTCGCTACAGGAAAATTCGAAGATTCGTGGTAGGAGACCATCGGCATAGGCTAGCATCATCAGTGCGGCCTGCTGCTTGGTGTAGCCGAGTCGCTTTAATTCGGAAGCGACTCGGTTCGGGTCATTCAGCAGCTCCGGGAATTCGTGATGGTACGCATCGACCAAGGCCTCGAGCGTCTTCCTCTTCCGCGTTGTTGACAACCTACGCAGGTGTTCCCGAGCGCGTGTCTCGGTCCTTCTCCGAAACAGGTCAAAAAGTGCGACCAGTTGACTCGCCGGGATGCCTATGTGCGAAGCAAACTCCGGCTCCAATCTGGCGAGAATCCTTGTGCAGAGGTCGATGGCTTGCTGAAAATAGGTCCAATTGCGTACGGCCTGCGTGTGGACTCGCAAATGCTGCTGCAACATTAGTACAGCGCGAGCCTCGTCCGAAAGTCCCTCGGTACTCTGAGCGAAACTCATGGAATTGAAGGATTTCGTCAGCTCGGTCAGCAGTTCGAATTGCCGTTGAATTGACTGCGGAGATGGACTCTGTTGTTCAGCATCCTCCCGGCGGCGTTGAAGTAAGAAGGCTTGCGCCAATTCAACGTGAGATTGGCTGAACCCACTTTCAGCCTGCCATGCAAGGCCCTTCTTTGCAGAACCGAAAGTTCCGTAGAACGCGAGTGTGGCCAGGATGCCAACCGGGTCACCGACGTCCAACGCCTCCCGAACTTCGTTAAGGAGTTTGGGGAAATCGTCGACGGATGCCCTCCCTCGAGTCTGTAGAGCGGCCACTACGTCGTCGCGCGCGATACCGCGAAAAAGACTTGAGACCGAGATGAAGGACGCGCCGTCGTCTGGCGCTGGCCTATTCAATGGGCGCCGTTTCTTTTGGCGATGCTTGCTTTTTGCCATAAATTCACCAAGTCGCAACTGTAAGGAGACGCGGTCAGTTCGAGCGTGGAATGGTGTTCACGGTGCATTGATGCAGATTGCTAAGTCGGCAGACTGCATGTGGTAGTAGCTTCACGGGAGCCTTACGTCTGCATCGCTTCCAGGCATCTGAGCAAACCACACTTGTAATGCCTAACAGTGGCTGGCCTCATAAAATTTCGTAATATTTACGTAATTTAGAGCATGCTGTTTTCGAAAGGATTTCTCGGTTGTACTGGCTGAGGAACATGTTTTTTGAATTCCATAGGTCGGACGCTCTCGACGCTGACCGACGCAGTATGCTTGATGAACAGGTTTGTCCGAAGCGCACGTCGTCAATAGATGCGGCCGCTCCCATTCGCCATTCCTCAAAAAAATTATGAGACTATCTCGTCGAGGCGCCACCGCCGAAAAGCAGTTCGAGACCGCATTGGGCGAGGAGGTTGCTATTTATGGCCCTTTTCGGCCGTTTGGAATCCGGCGGTCGGCAGCAAAATCAGAATAGAGAGAGCGAAATCGGCAAAGCCGATTTGGGGGCCAGATGGACAACATTATGGTCGAGCCGGCAGATGCGCCGGAGGAGTCGCGCTATGTGCGGATTCTAGCCGCGCTCGCCGGCAAAGCTAACCTAGCCGATTTTCGGAAGGCCGTGCCGGTCGCGCGAGAGTTTTCGCCGCTTAATGAGACCGACGCAGACGTCAAAGAGCCTCCGCTTGCGGCTACCGCCGTACCTTCCTTTCAAAATCCAAAGACTGGCTGTATCGATAATCTCGGCGCGGAACAGACTGTCTGTCTCAGCGTACACGAGCTATCACTTGGCTGTGCATCGCACGGGCATCCACCAGCACGACCTCCTGCTGAACGTGAGCCGCATGACGCCCGCGACTTCGACCGGAAAAGTACTCAAGATTCGTTAGTGAGTCGTTCACGAAAAAATATTTAGACCCTCTTCGAACTATGAAAATCACCTTCCTGAGCCCGACCGGCGTTCTCCCTGTCGAGCAAGCAGCTTTCAGAGAGATTGAACGTCGGTTACCCGAAACATGGGCGGGGTTCGCCGCGTTCCAATTGGCGGTTCACAACGGTAACCCGCTGGACATTGACCTGCTAGTCTTGACCAACAATCGAATCTTGGTTGTCGAACTTAAAAATTGGAAGGGTGAAATCACATCTGCAAATGGGCAGTGGCTGGTTGACGGAAAGCTGCGGGGACGTAGTCCAATCGACGTCAGTGTCGATAAGGCAAGGAAACTGCCGGGGTTCCTAAAGTCCAAGCTGCCTTCTGACGCGGTGCCCTACGCCGAGGCAATGGTCGTTCTTTGTCATCCAAACGGTGTCTTGAACCTACCGGATGATGAACGTAAGTACGCTATGACACTCCACGAGTTCGTTGACGTAATGTCCGACTCCAAATTGTATGAGGCGCGCTATTCAACTATTCGCCCTGACAAACGAATTGCGCCAAATCCACTCCTTTCTCTCTCGCAATATCGACTGCTCTTTGCTCCGGGAAGCAAATACATAAAACAGTTGCGATTTACCATTCAAAGCTATGTGCAGAGCACTGACCAGCCTGAGTTTCGTCATCCGAATGGTCTTTTCGAAGAGTTCTACGCAGCTCATAAGGAAAGTACGGCCTCAAAGGCGTTGATGCGGCGATGGGATTTCAACAGACTTGATGGGGGGAATACAAGTCCGGCGCAGCGGGTCAATATCGCGCTCCGGGAAACGCGACTAAATGAGTTCGTCCGCCATCAGTCGGACGAGTTGCATCGAAGCTTGCTCGAACCAATCGGCTCGCCGTCAGCGGAGGACGTCACCACGAATTTCGCCGAGCTCTATCGCCTGAGGCCCAATCATGAACGACTCGATGAGTACCTTGCACGTCGTCGCGAACGAATGACGCCTGACGAGCGAATTAACTTGGTCCAGGCAATGTTAAATCGGTACAGTCGGCTTCACGCACTAGGTATTGCGCATAGAGACATCGGGTCGCATAGTCTCTGGATTGAGGAACCTGTCAGCGTCACGCTTTCTGGTTTTGCTGCTGCTCACTATCGTGAACAACAGACTGTAGGGGAACACCGGCCATCTGTCGAAGGTGGGGTGCTTCAGTTGCCCGAGGACGAAACGGGCGAGGTGTCCGAGCCGTTTGCTCGCGACGTATACATGCTGGGCATTGCCGCCCGCAAGATATTGGCACTTGCGACCGACGGCGCGACGGGACCGAATGCGGACGCCGTTTCACCCGAGGGCGACGAATCCAGCCTAAAAAGCTGGTTCGACACAGCCCTTGCGCCAAACCCGATGCATCGCTTTGAGACCGCCGAAGTGGCACTTCGGGAGTTTAATAAGCTTGTTGGGCGTTCATCTAAGTTCGTAGTTTTGGAGGATGATTTCGCACCCTATCGGACGGATGCGAGTCCTTCGACGTATCCGATGAGCGAGCAAGTTTCTATGGATACGGGCAAGTGGGTTTACCGTTCAAACGACGGTGAGCGCTCGCTTCTCGTGAAGATATGGACCGGACTTCGCTTTGATGCAAAGCGCCCGTCGGTCAACGAGCGAATTCTCGCGTTTTTGGAAAAAGCGCGAGCAATGAAAATGGCACCATGTGAGGATTACCCAGAGGTACGAGAGTTCGGCTTTGGCCCACTCGGGCTTACCTTGGTGTGTAATTGGATACAAGGTGTCACTTTCGCGGATTTCTGTGAGAAGGAAAAAAACGCAGAAAGTCGCGCTCAAGCCGCACTTGCCCTGTTAAGGCTCGTCAGCCGTGTACACACAAGTGGCTTGTTTCACGGCGACCTTAAGCCTGAAAACGTTGTGTGGGCGAGCGATGAGAATGGCAAGCACGCAACGCTCATTGACATTCTCGACCTTCAGTCAGATGGCGACACCGGGTTGACTCCCGCATATTCGCCGGCTGGAGATGCGTCTCCACTTCACCGCGACCTCCACGCTGCTGTGCTCATGTGCGGCGAGCTGCTCGCGCCTTGTGGTGTTGAATTCAATGACACTAAGAAGGACATACGCAACGCGCTTGAATTATCAGACTCCGAAGGCACGCTAGCCGTATTGATTGAATCGTTGGAGCGCTCCCTTGCTCCCCCCTCTTTGACACCGCTAGATTATGTCGTTTCGTGCACCGAGCGACCAAGCAGGTTGCTCGGTGACGAATTTCCCTCCGATAATGGCCGTTTTCAAGTTGGACTTGAACGACCAAAAGATGATTCGAAGACGGTCATCTTCCACATTATCGGTGTGGTGCACCATATACGGATTACAGTCGATGGGGAGAGTCAGAAGGTCATGGGCATCCACATTCGGGAGCAGGGACACGCCGACTACGTAAGGAATGTCGCGCGAGCGGATTTCCAGGTCGAGCTTTCGATTAGATGGCAGTGGTCGGTATCGGAGGACGCCCTTTCTCTCGCCCGGAATCTGTTCAGTCTCGCCTCATCTGGTGGCCTGTTGGGCAAGCCAGCGCCGGACCACACTTTAGAGCCTCAGCCCGCTAGCGATGCGCCCGTGACTACTCGACAATTATGGCACGCGGTATCCCGGAGTGAGGTGGAAAGTGCCGTGATTGTCACCATTCGACCAGGGGCAGAGTATGACCCAAGCGACCCCTCACGCCTTCTCGTCCCTTACGAGGTCGATGGAGGCGTGCCTGACTTTGGCAAGGACGAGGAAGTTAAAGTTCTGGCCAAACTATATGACCCAAGCTTGGGCGAGACGAGATGGAGACCGGTGGGCTCACTCAACGTTGAATTGAGTACCGCAGCCCGTCTGGCTATTGAGCACACCAGTATTCGATTCTCGGTTGAACCTGGCAGTGAATATAGGCTAAGAGGTCGCCTCGATGAAATCGCGCTAGGTCGGCGGCAGGCTGCGATTCAGCGCATTCTTTCCGACAAAGCTTTGATATCTAAGCTTCCTGAATATTTCGACCCTGCCGTCTCTGTAGAGCCGACTGTTTCGCCCATTCCGGCGGGCGCGGACCTCGGGCAATACGGCCTCAATGAAGAGCAACTGGATGCGCTAAAGACGGTGCTAACACTCGGACCAGTTTCATTTTTGCAGGGTCCGCCGGGGACTGGCAAGACGAAATTCATTGCGGCAGCTATCCACTGTCTTTTGAGTAACAACCTAGCGCGGAATGTACTGCTGGTGAGCCAATCTCACGAGGCAATAAACCATGCACTTAGTAAGGTGAGCGAACTCGCTAAGACGACCGACGCTGATTTATCGATGGTGCGGGTCGGTCAGGAGAACATGTTGTCTGATGAGGTCCGGCATCTGCACGACCTCGGACAGCAAAGCGTTTATCGAGAGAGATTTAGCGCGGAATTGCCGACTCGGATTGGTGCTGCCGCTGACAGCTTGGGTCTCTCTCAACAATATGTTCAGGATGCAATCAGGCTGCATCTTGGACTTGGCAGACTCGCAGCACAGCTCAGGGCTTTGTCTCCGCCCGGTGCCGAGAGTTCGGCAGAAGCGGTAGAAGAATATGGCAAACGTTGGACTACTTTGCTGGAGACCTTCCGTGAGGTCGCCGCGCGTGAATTTGGTGACACGTCTCGAGGTCGCGATTTTGAGCAAGTCTATAGTGCGATAGAGGAGCAGCTTGCTGAAAGACATGCTGTCGCTTCGCCAGCGAATAGAGAGAGGTTGAAAAATCTCGTTGAGCTTTCGGAGGAGTTCGAGCGCGTGTTGGGGAACCCGAGAGCCAACTACACTGCGTTCCTCGCTCGCTCAAGGCAAGTCGTGGCCGGCACATGTGTTGGTATCGGACGGCATGCCCTGGGAATTGTCGACCACGCCTATGACTGGGTTATCGTCGACGAAGCGGCGCGGTCGTCACCGACTGAGCTAGCGGTGGCTATGCAGGCCGGACGACGGGTTTTGCTTGTCGGTGACCAGAATCAGTTACCACCTACATACACGCCTGATTTCGAACGAGAAATGGCGGCTCAACTTGGGCGACCCAATACGTCAATGCACGCATTTAATGATTTTGCTCGTGCATTTAAGTCGCCATATGGAAAGCAAACAGGTCGGACACTGCTCACCCAGTACCGGATGACGCCTACAATCGGAGACCTGATTTCAAATTGCTTCTACGACAGGAAGCTTCAGCACGGACGAACGGATGTCGAACACAGCTACCACTTCCTGCCTTCTTACATCCGGCATGAGCTAACGTGGCTCGACACGTCGGACCAAGGAGCGGACGCGTACGAACAGCGCGTCCAAGGGTCCGAAAGCCTTCTAAACGAGTCTGAGGCGGGCGCCATCTTGAAGCTGCTTCAACGTGTGGCTACGTCCGTTGAACGTGAGCCCGAGACAATTTCAGAAGAAATCTCGATTGGGGTGATTTGCATGTACGCTGGTCAGCGCGACCTGCTGCAGGACCGGTTCAGTAGCGCCGACTGGGCGTCACCGATTCGGAATCTAGTGCGAATTGGTACCGTGGACAGCTACCAAGGCAAAGAAAATTCAATCATTCTGCTGTCTCTGGTGCGAAATAATCATGAGCGTCAGGACGGATTTTTGCGGTGGCCGGAACGGGTGAACGTTGCGCTATCGCGGGCAATGGACCGACTGATAATTGTCGGAGCGTGCTCGATGTGGCTGAACAGAGAAGAATCAGCGTTGGGAACAGTGCTGAAGGAGATGCGCGCGTTCAGGGAGGAAGGGAGGGCGTCCATTATTCCGTCGTTAGGCCTTGAGGAGGTCGCTGTATGACTGGCGTTCGATTGAATACCGTTGCAGTCGGAGTTCCGACACAAGCATTCGATTTTCGCTATCACGTCTCGGTCGAGCGTTCAGTGCCGGTCCTCACAGAATTTTCCGCAAGACTGCTTCGCGTTGTCGGAGCGGTTACCAGGGATGAAATCAAGGGCTACTTTGGGCTTGAAGACCGTGAAGTCTCTGAACTCCTCAAGATTCTAAGAGCCGAGAATATTATCGTGGAGCGCGGCGAGCAGATAGCGCTCAGTGCCTATGCCCAAGGTCGATTCGACGCTTCATCCGATGGCGTTCCTCGTTTCACTTCGGTTGTTGAACGTCGCACCAGAATCAGCTTTGACTTGCTCTGCTTTGAGCATATCCCGCGCGATACAGCTCAGACCTATACCGGGTCATCGCTCGAACTCAAGTTGCCCAACGATACTGACGTCAGTAACACCATCGGGCGTGCTGAGCGTGCGTTCTTTGACCAGTTTCATGATATCGAGCGAGTTGTACAGTCGGACGCCAGCAAACGCGCATTTGGCGTATATAAAATCGACGAGACTCGGGGCCGACAGCGAATGAATGTCCCGTATGTTGTCCATTTCGATGTTGACCTCTCTGGGCAAGTCCAATGGAAGTTCGATGATGCGGTTGCGCTCCCAGCTAAATTGGCAAGCAATTTAAAGCCGCTGGTTGCTGACACACTGCATGCCCTCGTACCGAGCGGAAAAGGGGGAATCTCAAAATTTGTGTCCGACTTCCATGACGAGATTGCGAGTTGCTTCGTCGCGAAAGACGGTTTTGACTTTTCGGCCTACGTAAATCGAGTCCATGCAAAGGGCTCGTTCACGTACAAAGACGGCAGCACGAAGCCGCTGCTCGGTGCGTTATACCTGAGGGAGAATGTGGAGCGCTTGCGGTCTGAGTTGCAGATAGCGATAACGAAGTATCGTGAGACCCCACGTGATGATTTGCGGCGGCCGGACCTGCTGTGGATTGCCCCGCGAAGCGAGTTGTGGGGGAAGACCCGCCTGTTGGGGGATGCTGTCCTGCGCCTCGATGATACGCTTAAAGGCTCCCTCAGTCGTCGCTCGAAGGTGTCTCTTGTTTACTGCGACGAAAAGACCCCTTCCAAGGTGTACAAAAATATTGGTGACTCAGAAATCTTGAACTTCTTCCTCGCAAACAGACGAGGCGCAAATCCTAACTTCGAAGTAGTACTCCTCGATGGAATCTTTGGTGTTGCCGTATGTCATGTGCCGGTTGGCGGTTCAAACGGAGTGACGGCGCCGGTTGGATTTGTTACATCAGACCCTGCACGGCTCTCGACCATCAAGTTGTGGGTGAGCGAGCTGATGAAAGGGGCGCACACTCGCTGCACGCGAAAAACTGCAGGCGACTTTTTTACACAATCCTCCCCAGTCTCCTCAGATTTTGGTTTCAAGCTGCTTAGCGAGACGACTGTGCCGGGTGGACGCGAAGAGGACGCATCGGCCGCCAACAAAGAGTGATGTGGCAGTTGTGCCGGTATTGGGCAACGAGCCGTGGCCGAGCGGACACTGGGTCGTGAGTGGTAATGCTGGTTCTGCCCGGTGAATTTACGACCGTGTTAGTCGGCGCGCTGCGTCGTATTCGACCGTCGTATCACTCCTCAAACGAGGACTGGAAAGCGCTGAAACCGGGGATGCGGATGGCTCAGAAGCGAAAATCAAAGTCTGCACTGCCGCTCGTTGGGGCGATTATTTTTTCCTTGTGGCTCATTGGCGCCCATCCCGGTGACATCACGCTGCTTTTCGTTGCGCTGATGTTTTTTGCCCTTCTGGGTTACTACCTCGCTGGAACCAAAGAGTCGAGCGCCGAGGCGCCAGCTTCGACGAAACCACCGCCTCGCCAGGAACGCGTTGCGCACGCACGTCAGTCGCCGGGAAAGAGAAAGCCGGCCGACAATGTCCCAGCAGTCCCGAGCAACGCCCCAAAGGTTCGTAAACCACCGGACCGCACTGAAATGGTGACTGACGAATTCGCGACAATCGAACCCGATGAGGCGCCTGCTACAGGTTTCACAATTCGCGTCCAACTCGGTACATCGCCGAAGCGTTCTTCGACTGCTGTGACCGACTGCTGGGTGCCGAAGAATGTCGCTGTCAAGGCCCGTCGGTATACGATACTCAATGGACTTTTCTATTTTGGCGAAGGGCTGGAGGCGGCGCATTCTGGCGGTACGGAACCGAGTCTGGTCGACGAAAGCTTACCTATTGGGCGCGACGACGACTACACGGACCGCAAGCTTAGCTATTACCCAAGTTACGGGTCGGCAAGTCCTGACGCCCGCGCTTCGTATCTAAACTGGCTCGCAAACGGCCGACGGGATGCCCAGGCGGATATAGGTTACGTCTACCTATACTTTTATGGGCTGGAGCGACGCGCCCTCGTTGACGCTGCGACGGACCCCGTCGCCGACGCCGAGATTCCGGCAATTTGCGCTGAGGTTGAGGGGCTACTTTCTGTCTACCGGGGAGGAGGGTTTGCTCCCAGGGCTCGGAATCTTCTTGAATTCTGCAAAAACGCGGAGCTAGGTGACCATCTTTACCTCGACGCGCCACCGGCCGGCAGGGTCGACGAGGGTATGCGTTTTCTGCACACACTCGCGCTATCGCAGGCATATCGGCATGAGAGGCCGTTCCCCTCTAACTGGCTACTGTCTTGGTATTTTGCCGACCGCCGTTTTAAAAAGCCGGGTGCGGCCGCGCGGTTCCAGCGTCACTTTGAGTTGCTGTTCGCGCGAGAAGCTGAACAGAGGTTTTCGGCGCACGCTTGGCTAGCGGCGACAGCGACGCCAAAGCTTCGCCTAACGTACCGACCGGTGTCGCCGGGCTTGCTGCCTGTGGGGCATTTCGTTGCGACCAAACAGGACATGGTCGACGTGACGTCTGCAGAGGCCGGACTGGACTCGTTGGTGGAGGACATCGGCCAAACGGTTGCAGGGTCTCTCGACACCTTTGTCAGGTACGTTGGGCGGAACCCGGAGAAGGCTGATACCCCTGAAGCTGAAATGCTGTTGCCGTGCACATTGTGGCCGGAGGCGATAAGAGAGCGGTTTGAAAAAATCGTCGAGACGCTTCGAACGAATGGTTCGGTCAGTGAGCCGATTCCTCTCGCGTTGCTACTCGCGCCGAGGGAGCTTCCAGCGAAGTTCGAGCGCGCGTCATACCTGCAAATTGTCACTCGTGTTGCGCATGGTTTCCAGCTTGGAATCGAGCCGGACCCTAGATTCGGCTCGCCTTTGCCGACTGGAGAAACAACTGCTGTGTTTTTCCAGGTCCCCCCTGATGGTCCGTTTGAAGCAAGTGAGGCCTACGCGCGGCGCGCCGCGACCGTCGGTTTCTACGCAGACATCATTCGTGCCGATGGGACGGCCCTTGAGAGGGCGTGCGTCAAGGCTTTCGAGCTCGTGAACAGCTGGACCGAGCTTTCCGAGTCTGAACGAACCCGTCTACATGCACTCCTGGTGGTTTTACTGAACTCATCGCAATCGGCGGGCAGCACGAAAAAGCGTCTACAGCTCCTTGGGGACACCGACAAACGGCAGGTGGCCGGTGAGCTTATCGAGATTTGTCAGGCGGCGGGCGGACTGACAAAGGTGACAAACATTCACGTTCTGGAGAAGCTTTTCGCCGCGTTGGGCCAGGAAACACAGGGACTCTACAGCCTTGCGCATTCGGCTGCTGCCGCGCAGTCTTCTGAATACGCGAACACTTCCGGTTTGGGTGTGCCACCCAACGGGAAGGCCGTTGGGATGTCTGAGAACGAATCTGGCAAGTCGGATTTCTCGCTCGATTTGGATAGGCTTGCGAAGCTTCGTCGTGAGACAGCTGAGGTCAGCGCGGTGCTCGGCGCCATCTTCAAGGATGAAGCACCAGAAACATCCTCATCGGCCGAGTTGGCACCTGCGACGCCAGCAACTGTAGATATCCGGGTGGCACAAGAGCAAACAACGCCGCAATTGCTGGGGCTTAACGATAAGCACTGGACGCTGCTGCGACGTCTTCTCGCAAGACAGCAATGGGCTCGCGCCGATATCGAGCCAATCTGCGCGGAGATAGGCCTGTTGCTAGACGGTGCTCTTGAGCGCATTAATGAAGCTTCGTTCGATGCATTCGATGAACCGCTGCTCGAAGGGGATGACCCGGTCGAGATTAATCAGGCGCTGGTAGGAGGACTCGACCTGTGAGGCCCTCAGACAACTTTCCGAGCCTTTCCGAGTTCATTGGTGATGCCGCGCGGCTGGAGAGGCCGACGGGACTTCCCAAAAGCGTGTTGGCGCTTCGACGGGGGCGAGGTCGTCCGCCCACCCAAGACATCTGGGTTCCCTCGACAGGGTCCCTCACCGTCGGCAAGTACCACATCACGCGTGGCTTCTTCTACGCCGGTGCAGGGTTGCGCGATGTATTCGGCACTGACATAGAGCCAAGCCTGATAGACCCGGCACTACCGCTTGGGACGAGTGACGACTACCGACTACCGATGTTGGGCGCCACACTCGGTTATACCACCGCGTCGCCTGACGCGCGCGCGGCGTATCTGAACTGGCTTGCGAACGGCCGGAACGACCCGGCCGCAGACATCGGCAATGCTTTTCTTTATCTGATTGGATTGGAACGGCGGGCGCTTGTCGACCCGTGGCGCGATGAGGCTCCGAACGTCGATTTCGGTGGAATCTGTGATGAGCTCGAGTCGTTGATTGCTGTCCATGCAGGAAAGTGGGATTTCATCCACGTCGCTGCTCGGCTCATTGATTGTCTGGTTGTTTCGGCGTCGGAAGGATTACTGTATTTACGTAGGCCTCCTCGCTTCTCTTCATGCAGAGGTGAGCGTTTCGTGCACAACGTAGCTCTTTCCCAGGCTTTTCGTGACGGTCAACCAGCTTCCCTGGAGTGGGTGCTTTCATGGACGATGACATGGGCGAGTCCCGCAGCAAAGTGGCGATTCCCTGGTTATTTCGAAACACTCCTGGCGTTGGAGTTCGACAGCTTTCCTACAGAGACGCTGTTAAATTATTCGCCTTCCATCCTATCGACAACACTTTCCCTTTCCTATCGTCCGACTTACCCCGGGCTTCCGGAGTTTCACTGGGCCCGTCCAGATATCGCTGTTCTGGATTACTGCAGCCAGAACAACCGGGCCCGCCGAGTGATTTGGGAGATGGAGCGCCGGGTGGCGGACCTGCTTGAACCCTATCGGCGACATGTGCGCCGCAAAGGCAACAGGCCTGATTCGCCGGAAGCATACCAAACTCTGCCCGAGCTTTTGCGACCTAAGCAAGCGACTGTTCCGTCTTCCCTCGACACGGAAAGACTGGCTTCCTTGCGCGAGGAAACGAAACGGGCAGGCGAAGTGCTCAGGGCTATCTTCGAGGTAGACGAAGCTGATAGGTCGACAGCACCGATTGAAGCTGCCGCTCGCCCCGCCATTTCTGGGAACAACGCAATCATGGGTCTTGACGAGCGCCATTCCCAACTGGTGCTCCAACTCCTGATGCGAGGGGCATGGACACGCGGGGAAGTCGCGTCGATGTGCTCAGCGTTAAATCTGATGCTCGACGCCGCGCTCGAGCGTATCAATGACGCAGCATTTTCAAGCTTTGACGACTCGCTGCTCGACGGTGACGAGGTCATAACACTCAATCAAGAACTCGCAGAGGAGCTACAAGCGTGAGCAAACCGATTCGACCAAGGGACCGCGATGCGGTGCTGCAGGCGCTGCGCGCGGGGGTGGTGCCGCGCAGCGGACAATATCTCGTACAGGTAGGGCGCGTTAGAGAAATTCAGGCATTGATTTCCGACGTCGAGCGCATTGCAAACGGCGGCGCATCATTCCGAGTCGTGGTTGGGGAGTACGGTGCGGGCAAGACGTTCTTTCTCAATCAGGTACGTGCAGTTGCCCTTGAGAAGAAGCTTGTGGCGGCGTACGCCGACCTGAATCCAGACCGCCGGCTCCACGCTTCCAACGGACAGGCGCGCTCCCTTTATTCCGAGTTGATGAAGAACCTTTCGACCCGCAGTAAGCCAGACGGCGGCGCGCTAGCGACTGTGCTAGAGAAGTTCATCACCACTGTTCTCGAGGAGTCGAAGGAAAGCGGCGAGACGCCCGAGAACCTCATTTTCAGGAAGTGCGCCCACCTGACCGAAATGGTTAATGGTTACGACTTCGCTGCAGTTGTAACGGCCTACTGGCGAGGCTACGACCAGGGTAACGAACAGCTGAAGCTTGATGCTATCCGGTGGCTGCGAGGCGAATTCGCGACAAAGACCGATGCACGACAGGCTTTGGGCGTCCGGAATATCGTCGAAGACTCGCAGTTGTATGACCAGCTTAAGCTCATGGCTGCGTTTGTGCGTCTTGCTGGATACGCCGGGCTGGTGGTTGGACTGGACGAACTCGTGAATCTCTACAAGCTCGCGAATACGGCGGCGCGCAACGCGAACTACGAACAGATTCTTCGCATCCTCAACGACGTGCTGCAGGGTACCGTCGAAGGCTTGGGGTTTATCCTCGGCTGCACCCCGGATTCGTTGCTCGATACCCGGCGCGGCATCTACAGCTATTCGGCCTTGCAGTCGCGCCTCGCTGAAAACTCATTCTCAAACAGCACTCTCGTGGATTACAACCACCCGCTTCTACGACTGGCTGCGCTGACACGCGAAGATTTCTTCATGCTGCTGGAGAACATCCGACATGTCTATGCGGCGGCCGACGTCGAGAAGTACCTTGTCCCCAACGCGGGGATAAAGGCCTTCATGGAGCACTGCGAGAAGCGAATCGGCGAAGCATATTTCCGCACGCCGCGTACAACCATTACCGCCTTCATCAACCTTCTCTCTCTGCTCGACCAATATCCAGGCACCTCGTGGGAGTCGATGCTCGACAACGTCGAAATCGTGAGGGATGAGGGAGGAGCAGCTGACCTGCAACTGGAAACCGAGGGCGCGCCAGATGGAGACGGCTTTGCCGACTTCAAGCTCTGAATCCTCGAGCTTCGAGCTCCTCGAACCGCGCATCCAACGCTGGGTTTGGGAGGCGGGCTGGACAGAGTTGCGCGATGCCCAGGAGCGGGCGATACCGCCCATCATAGCGGCGAAGAGCGACGTCATCATCGCGGCCAGTACAGCGACTGGCAAGACCGAGGCCGCGTTTCTCCCGATTCTGAGCCGGCTTCTGACGCCGGAGGACGAAGGAGGCGTCGCGCTGTGCGTTTCGCCGCTGAAAGCGCTCATCAACGACCAGTGGGAGCGTCTTGAACAGTTGTGCGAGACACTGGACATTCCCGTCGTACCGTGGCACGGGGATATCGCGGCGAGCAGGAAGCAGAAGTTCGTGAAAAGCCCCGCTGGTTGCGTACTCATCACACCAGAGTCGCTTGAGGCGATGCTCTATAACCGGGGTTCGTCCGTCTCATCCATATTTGCCCAGCTGAAATACGTGGTAGTCGACGAACTGCACTCGTTCATGGGAAGCGAGCGCGGCAAGCAGTTACAGAGCCTCCTGGTACGTCTGGAGGTCACGCTGCGACGGCGTGTTCCGCGAATAGGGCTCTCGGCCACCCTTGGGGATATCCAGCTCGCGGCCGATTATCTGCGCCCGGGGGAGGGCGCGAACGTCACTCTCATCGAAAGTACCGACGCTTCGACTCGGATGAAAATCCTCGTCAAGGGTTATCTGGACTTGCCACCGGTGCTGTCCGAGGCGGAGATAGCCACGCGGGAGAAGTCGGGCGAAGAACTCAAGCTGACGGACACGACCGGCACCGGGATGCTCGCCATCGGCCGGCATCTCTACGAAAACCTTCGCGGCACGAACAACCTCATTTTTCCGAATAGCCGGCAAAGCGTCGAGCGATACACCGCTGTTTTGCGCTCACTGTGTGAAGCAGACCGGATTCCCCCAGAGTTCTGGCCACACCACGGCAATCTGTCGAAGGAACTTCGCGAGGAGACGGAGCGCGCGCTGAAGCAAACCCAGCAGCCGGCAAGCGCGGTCGCTACCTCGACGCTCGAGTTGGGCGTGGACATAGGCCCTGTCGTATCCGTGGCCCAGATTGGACCCGCACCGTCGGTTAGTAGCCTGCGACAGCGGCTCGGACGGTCCGGACGACGCAAGGGTTCATCGGCTGTTCTGCGCGGCTATGTGCTGGAACCCGAACTCGACCTGCGGTCTCCCGTGGCCGACACGTTGCGCGAAGGGTTGGTTCAGCTCATCGCGCAGATTGAGTTGCTCCTGCAAAAGTGGTTTGAGCCACCACGCGCGGCAGGCATGCATCTGTCAACATTCATCCAGCAACTGCTGTCTGCGATTGGTCAGTATGGAGGGATTTCGGCCGGGCAGGCATACGCGCTGCTGTGTGTCAAAGGGCCGTTCCGGGCAATCTCGCAGGAGGATTTCGCGACACTTCTGCGCTCGCTCGGTTCGCAGGGTGTTCTGCTACAAGATGGCGCCGGCACGCTGTTGCATGGGCCCGTAGGTGAGGCAATCGCTAACCACTATTCGTTCTACGCGGCGTTTTCCAGCCCGGAGGAGTATCGCCTGGTGTCTCGTGGTCGCGCACTCGGTTCACTCCCTATCACGTCGCCGGTGGGTGTCGGGGATTACTTGTTGTTTGGAGGGCGGCGCTGGAAAGTGGAGATGGTCGACCAGCCCCAGAAGGTCGTCGAAGTCGAAGCGGCCCGAGGGGGACGAGCGCCGGCATTCGGCGGTACGCAGGGTTCCGTCCATACCCGAGTTCGACAGGAAATGAAAACGGTACTCGCTGGCGATAAACAACTTACCTACCTTGACCCCAAGGCGCAGGAGCTTCTCATGGCATCGCGCGCCGCCTTCCGGTCCATGGGATTGGCGAACACAACACGCTTTACGTCAGCCGACGGCCTAAAACTGTTTCTGTGGCAGGGTGACGAGATTCAGAATACGCTGGCGCTGATGTTCAAGAGCTTGGGCATTCAGGCCAAGAACGAGGGATTATGCTTGGCGCTTGAGAACTGTGACTCCGTTAGGTTCGGCGAGGCGGTCGATAAGCTACTGGAAGTCGAGGAACTTACGTCCGAGACATTGCTCGCGCACGCCGAAAACTTGGCAATCGAGAAATGGGACATGCTAGTGCCCCGTCCGCTACGCGAGCGTAACTACGCCTCGTTATTCCTTGACCTCCCCGGAACCTACGCCTTGATGCGAACTGAGGGATTTTGCGACTGAATCCGAGCCCGCCGACCTTCTCGATTAAAAACACATTCCCGAGTTTGGGGCCAGTAAGGACCTCGACAGAACGGAGCGACGAGCTGCTCAGTAGCATGATGAGGTGCGTAACGGCGAGTAGAAGAAATAGATAGGAGACGAAAATGTCAGTGTTGCAGGAACTCGCAAAGTGGGTCCTTAAGGAATGACCACGGACAACGGGTTGTGCGATAAGCCATGCCGGGTTGAGATTTTCCTTGGGCATGAAATCGAAGACCCAACGGAATTGCGACTCGTGCGAAGAGTCCGTTCCGACCTGGAGGCTATCGGCGAGCCCGCGCTGATTCTGGGGAACTTCTATTGTGGTCCCCTCCGTACCCAGATTGACGTCGTTGTTGTAACTTCCCGGGGTGCTACGGTCGTTGAGGTGAAAGGCTATCGTCTCCCCGTCGAGGGCGGTGTGAACGGGCAGTGGGTGTCCCTGTTCCCCAACGGAAAGCGTCGGGCGATTGCCTCAAAAAATCCATTTCAGCAGGCGCTGGATGCCCGACATGCCGTGGCGGACGAACTCTCCAAAATCGCTTCCGTCGATTCGGGCCGAGCGAGGCAGGCCGTGGGAGGAAACCTTTGCCTTTTTCCAGAACCCCTTGCGGGCTCCAGTATCCCGGACAGCAACTTCAAGTGCACGGTCGGCAGCTATCGTGAACTGCTGTCCCAGATAAATGAATCACGCACAGGCGCGCTACCGCTCGAGACGTGGCGGGAATTTGCTTCGCGCATCGGTCTGGTACGGCAGGCGCCCGAAAATCGCGGCGCCTGGGAACGCTTTGCCGCCGAGTACAGTTCGCAATGGCAGACCGCTTTCGCGGCGACCAGCAAGCCCTTCGTTCCGCTACCGTTACTGATAGAAGGGCATGAGACTTTACTGGCCGACTGCGCCAGACGGTTGAGCGAAGGCAGAAACCTAGTACTTGTCGGCGCATCGGGTTCGGGTAAGTCACGGGTTCTCGAGGAACTGTCGACACTCGTGGCCGCAGCGGGACTGTTACCGATAACGGTAGAGGCACGGCTCTTCGATGGAAATCTTCGTCCACTGCTCGAGCGCTCGGTCACCCTCGCGACGCGCTTTTCGTTAGCCGAGGTATTCCGGTGCGCGCGGCGGAGCGAACACGGTGCCGTTGTGCTGGTGGATGGATTCAACGAATGCCCGATTGCCCATCAGAAAACACTTTTACGGGCGCTGTTTGCGATGTACCAACGATACGGCGTGCAGCTGGTCGTGACCAGCCAGAGCGAGGTGCCGGTGCCATGGCTTCCCGGCGACCTTGCGACCGTCCCTGACCCGACCCGGTTGCATCTGGGGGCGGTACTGGAATCGCACCTGGGTCGAGCGACCAGACAGTCCGAGCAGGACGCACTCGAGGTCGCCGCGACGGCACATGACGCCGAGCTACTGGCGAGTGTAATCGGGGAGCGGGGCCTGGACAGCCGATTCTCCCTGTATGGCGCTTTCACTCGGCTACGGCTGGGTCCCTCGAGCCCCGCCGCACATTCAGCACTCGCCAGCGTCGCGGGTCGTATGCACGAGCGATTTCTCTCAAGCGTGTCCGAACATGAGGTGCTCCGTGAATTGACGTCCGTCGCCGACTCAAGTGTTGCGGCGGCGCAGGTCTGGGATTTGGCGAGGCAAAGCGGCCTGATGGTGCTGCGGTCCGGCAGAGCCTTCTTTCGTCACGACCTGATTGCCGATTACTTCGCTACGGTTTCGCTACTGACGCGGTGCCCGGATACAGATGGAATTGTCCGCGCCCTGGAGCGGCCGATAAACGCGCCGCTGGCCGAGTTCATGGTCGGAGCCTGTGAAACACTCTTCGAGTTGGGGGTGGTGCTGCACACCGCATCGGTCGAGCTGCTGGTTGCGTGTATCGAGGGGAAGTGCGGCTCCAAGGCACGGTCGTTTGTCCTCGACCAGGTGCGAGACGCGTTGGAGGAGGTCGCCGCAGACTATCAGCGACTCATACTGGAGCTTGATACGGACGAACGGGGGCGGCACCACGTGAGTGCGCGGTTGCCGGATGATGTGGAGGCGGATTCCAACGGAAACTATTTGGCCGTCGTATCGTATGCGTTGGACCATGGTCTGTTGCCCGATGTGCTGCGCGCTTTCGGAACCATCGATAGGGCCATACGGACTAAGGCGGAACAGTTGCGTGCCTACTATCCGGACGTCAAGGTCGCATTCCGCCGGCGAGCCTACAATGCGATTTACGGTCCCACGGCCAGCGTCAGGGCAATGCACGACATCCAGCAGGGTTTCAGTCTGCTGCACCGTCAACGCAGCTCGGGCGCGCTACAGGTGGCGTTGTGGGAACAGCTGTCAAGAGCGGATGAGCTCTTTCCCGGCCAGTTGCTCATCATTGCAGGGGCAATAAATCGGCTTGCGCCGCTGCCTCAAGCCATCCCCGGTAACTTCGCTACGGTGTTACAACAACTGTGGGACGTTGGCATCCAGCGATTGCGGCTGGAGGTGGTCGAGCTCGCGCGCCGAATAGGACCGCACCTCAACGTGGAGACGGAGCAGGAGCTTCGTGCCACGCTCGAGTCCTGGCTGAGCGATGACGACCCCTTTACGAACACACTGGTATTCGACGCATTGCAGGGCGTCGGAGGTCCGGAGACCAGCCTGTCGGTCGAGGTTGCCCATGAAGAATTACTCGCTGCACTCCAGATGACGCCATCAGGCCTGGCGTCTGAGCGGGCGATGCATCTATACGTGTGCACATTCGACCATCCGTGCGACTCACTCTATTGGGAAGCGTTCTACGAGCGGCTGACGGACAGGGAGCGACTGGAAATATTACTCAGGGCGGCAGACGCGACGTATTCCGACTTGACCACGTCGATGGTCGTTGCGGAACTCGCACGAAATCCGGTTCCGGCCGCCGTTGCATGTTTCCGGAGATTTGCGCAGATGCCACATTTGTCCGGTACCTGGACGCAAGCGGCGGTGGAAACGTATCTGCGGTCGATTGCTGCGCTGGCCGGCATGGGAGTCGACCTGGACCCAGGTGAGGGAGACGCACCCGCCATGTCGGCCTGGTACCATGCCGCCCGGCTGCTCCATCTTCTGGCCGGCCGCCCGGAGGCGTTGGATAGTGCGCGGCTCGCCATGCTATGGGGGCAACTGGAGCGCTGTGGCGTGGCGCACGCATTTGATGTGGTCATGCACGTGGAAACCAGTGATATGTTCAGAGGCAGCGACATGAGGCTTTCGTTTCTGCCCGGCTGCAGCGAAGGGGTCCGACGTCTCGCACGTGACGTATTGCGCTCGAGCTATCAGCCTGCGACTGAATTCGAGCGGAGCGGCCAATGGCGCGGCCTCATGTCGGAGCATCGCATTTTCGCGTTGCAGGTTCTGGCACACATTGGCAGGAAGACTGACCTCGAACTGGTCAAGGCGTGGACCGAGGACACAAGCGTCGGGCGGCACGCCATCGCAGCCGCGAAGTCGCTCGAAACGCACACCGGAGGCAACGACACGGATAATGCCCGCTAGGCACGCCGTCATGGTTGGGGGGGGAAGCGATGGACGAAGCAGACGAGGAAGACCTGGATATCGAAGCGTGGTTTGCCGCGCGACCGACGCTGACAGAGGAGCGCAATCACCCTAACCACTGGTACAACCGGGGCGCGGACCTTCATGCGTCCGCCGGGGCGTTGTGGTATGCGATGGAAAACGATGTCCATCACAACGTCGCCGAAGCGCTGGGCTTTCCGACTGGCTTCAGCATGGGCGTCGCGTGTTACCCCGTCTACCACATGATGTGCGGGCTGGCGCTGGAAGTCATCATGAAGGCCGTACTGGTTCAACGGGGTCTTCCGTTTCCGAAGACCCACAGCCTGGCACAGCTGGTCCAGTCTCTCGGGCTGACCAGGACTGACGATGAGCTGGCGATGCTCAGGTTCTACGTGCAGGCGGTCCTGTGGGCTGGCCGGTATCCGGTTCCCTTGAAGGGTACCGATGACAAGCTGCGCAGTTACTGGTCGCTCGCAGACGAGGTCCTGACGTCGCCGGTAGAGCGCGTGGGGGATTCGGGTCTCGAGATTCGCAGGCACAATGGTGCTTCGGACTGGGAGCGATTTTCTTCCATGTGGCATGAGATTGCGTCGCTCTTCCGGCACGGCTGAGGGCCCTCACGCAGTGTTCGTGAGGTAAGCAGGGGCGCAGCTATCAGGGTCGGTAACAGGCATTCCGAGGCCGAGGCGTGCTTTGCCTAGGAGCCTGGAGGGGACGGCGGCTGGGTTGCGGCCGGGCAAGAAAGCGTGACCGCTTCATCTGGTCTGGGTGACGTCTAGGGGCCGCGTGGGCGACCCGGCGGTGTGTTTACTGTGGCGCGCAAGTGTGCCAGACTGTGATGACCAGCTTCTGGAAACGCCTTGAAAATCAGTGGCTTAGAGGCGGGGCGCCGGAGTGATGTGGCGAATCCCCCTCTCTCCGCCAGCGAACCTCTTAGCCTTGTCAGGCTTGGAAGTCCCCGCCAGATAAGGCTCTCAGGCCGATCTGCTACAGGTGGGTGTTACACTTGGATCATGAGCGAGCCAATGTGTACCCATCTTGTCAAGCGCGGTTCCGTCTACTACTTCCGCCGCAAAATTCCGCTTGACCTGATTGCCCATTACGACGGCAAGAAAGAAGTCATGCGGTCCCTTCGTACGTCCGATAAGCGCGAAGCCGAGAAGCTGGCACGCGAGGAAGGTGTGCGGCTTGATCGTGAGTTTGCGCAGTTGCGTGGACCAGGACGCAACGCGGACGCGCCTGCCGCTGGCAGTGATCCACAGCCGTCCCTTCCTCCCCCGAAGGCTATCGACGTGGACTACGCTGCACGCCGCTATTTGGCGCATCTGCGCAAGGCCCGCGACGAGGCGGTGGCCCGTGGCGAAGCTGCGCTGGAATTCTTCATGGACTGGCGGCGTTCGCAACTTGCCGAGCATGAGGAGATTTTGCAGGGCAAGGCCGAGCCATTACAGCCGCTTGCGTATCACGAAGCGCACCGCAATGCTTTGCGGGCCTTCCTGCTTGGTGACGGCAGCGTCATCGAACTCGGTAGCCATGCGGCGGGGCCGCGTGACGTTAAGGTCAAGACGTACCGCTTGGCAAGCGTCGGGATCGAGCTATCGGGCCTCATTGATAAATGGGCAGCAGAAAAGCAACCGAAGTCGAAGACCGTCAGCCGGACGCGGAGTATCGCACTGGATTTCGCAAAGCGCGTAGGGGTTTCGCGCACGGATCAGATCACTCGGCAGCATGTCCTGCGCTACAAGGACGCATTGCTAGACGACGGGGAGAGCGCGGCCAACATCAACGTCAAGCTGCCGATGCTTGGCGTAATCTTCAACTACGCGTGCGACAACGATCTCGGCATGTCCGCGAATCCCGCCGCAAAGATTCGAGTAGCGGACAAACGGCGAGCCAAGGACAAGCGGCGAGAATTCGATACGGCGGCGCTCAATGCGATCTTCAGCAGCCGTGTCTTCACAGAGGGCTATCGTCCGCTCGCTGGTGCTGGTGAGGCTGCGTACTGGCTGCCCTTGCTCGCCTTGTTCACCGGGGCGCGAATCGAGGAACTGGCGCAGCTTCGACCCGAAGACATATACGAAGAAAGCTACACCGACGCGGACGGGGGCGAGCGCAAGGCGTGGGTGTTGCGGATCACGGGTGATCAGGCTGAAGGGCAGGAGATCAAAACCGAGAGCAGCGAGCGGCGCGTCCCGTTGCACGCCGAGCTATTGCGTCTCGGCTTTGTGGCGTTCTCGCAGGAAGCCAAAGGTCGCGCTCGCATCTTTCACAAGCTCCGCCCAGATGTCGACGGTAAGGAGAGCGGGAACTTTTCGAAGTGGTTCAGCCGCTACCTTCGCGGGGATTGCAAGGTGACGGACGAGCGGATGGTGTTCCATTCATTCCGTCACACGTTCAAGCACCTTGCGCGCCTCGCGGCCATGCCCACCGAGGTTCATAACGCTTTGACGGGCCACGTAACCGGCAATGTGGCGGACAACTATGGCGGGTTTTCGTATCCGCTTGCACCCTTAGTGGACGCTGTGAGCCGGTATCGGGTTGCTGGCGTGCTTTTCCCCGAAACAAGAGCGGTCGAATAGTTTTAGAATTGGTTCCGAGCCGGCGCGATAGTCGCAAAGATCGAGTCGAAGGCGGCTCGACTACCCGCATACCGGCTGCGATCTGAAACACTGTGTCTGCTGTTGGCGATGTTTGGCTTCGGCGGCGCGTCGGCGGTTTCCATCCGTGACGAACTCTTGGCAGCGCGCTACATGACTCGGTTTGATGGCGTCGTCCTCTTCGACTATGCGATGAGCAAAGCACATGCGCTAAATACAGTGCGCATCAGCGACTAATCTTTAAAACCGGAATTAGCCCATGTTGACAGACGAAGAAATAATAGAAGAAGTTAGCAGACTAGATCGAATCTGGGAAAACCCGAATAACAGAAATGACGTCTTTGGAAACACCCTTAAGGCGATTGAAGTCACCGGAATTCGAGGCCTGAATACTTCCATCGAGTTCAGTTGGCCGGTTGTCGCAATCGCCGGAGTGAATGGCACAGGCAAAACAACATTGTTGCAGATCGCATCCACGGCCTATTCGCGGTCGGTAGGTGGCAGGTATTTCAAGCTTGGTGAGTGGATCAGAAACGAACTGCGAGGCGATACGCCGCCCGTAGCAAGAGACGCACGTGTTACGTATTCGTTCTGGGACAACTCGCCGACGATTCCAGTCCCGTATGAGTCCGGGAATAGCCGCTGGCGCTACCCTCGTCGCGGCAATCCGCAGCGCCACGTTGAATTCATCGGCGTTGCAAACTTTGCGCCCCGTATCGAGCGCAAAGATCGCGTGCATGTCTTCCGCACTCAGCTTGAAATTCGAGCTTCGGAGGACCTCCCTGTCGAAATGTTGCAGAGTTTCACTGCGGTGTCTGGGCGAGCATACACCGGGGGAAGTATTCATACAGTCGGCTCCCCAAATGGTCATTGGACTGAGCGTTTGCCACAAGTTGCTCGGGATGGAGTTATCTATTCCGAGCCACACATGGGTGCTGGCGAGCAAAAGGTCATCCGTCTCATTCGGCAACTTGAGGGGTTGCCACGGCAGTCGCTGGTCGTCTTAGAAGAGCCCGAACTGACCCTTCACCCGGACGCACAGCGCGGGCTAGCGTGGTATCTAATGAATTTGTCACGACGGCGAGGTCATCAAATCCTCATTGCGACGCACTCCGCTGACATTTTCGAGACCGTGCCGCAAGCGGCTCGCGTGTTGTTGGTTCGCGGACCCGCTGGCGCGGTTCAGGTTGTGCACCGTGCAAAGTATCTTTCCGCTGCTCGGGAATTGGTGGCAAACGTTCGGCTCAACAAAGACCTCGTGCTTGTAGAGGACATTGTGGCACAGCATCTGTTGGCGGAGATTCTGCGTCAATTCAGTCGGCCATTGCTTGACCACTGCACTATTGTTCCCGTGGGAAGCGCAAATGATGTCCGGCGACTCGTTGAGTCCTTCCGCTCGGCAGGGGTTCGTGTCGTCGGGGTCCGGGACGGCGACATGGGCGCTGATCAATTGAACAACATGCTGTCGCTTCCGGGAAATTTAAGTCCAGAAGAACTACTGCTCTCGCCAGAGAATGTTGGACGCACGGAGCGGTGGATCAACGGATTCCGAGACGTTTTCGCACAGGCAGAAGTGACTGCGCTAGGTACACGCGGTGCCGTGCGGGCGAAACGAATTATGTCTGTCTTGCCATTGAAATCCGGTCTCAGCGAAGAAGTACTCGCGGACAGACTTTGCATTGCGTGGCTCTCTGCAAATGAGGCTGCTGCGAGGCAATTGGCCGCAGACATAACGGCCCTGTTTGAGGCGCAAGAACATCGGTGATCCTTGTGCGGCGACTTCGCCACGTTTCCAGAAACGCAACTGCTGGTTAGTGGTCGCCATCTTGGCGTGCAAGTTGAAGAGTCTCGCGCTCCTCCAGATGTTTATACGTTTCACCGGTTTCTGTGCACCAGTTATCGCGGCCATTAATCGAGTATCCGACAATAATGGCTGCTGCTTGGGATGGGCTTGTAAAGGAATAGTCGCGGTCGAAAACAAACTTCGAGCCTGCATCCTTCAACACGCCTTCAGCAATCATTCGTTCTTTCCGTGCTCTGTAACCTCCAGACAGACTACCCGCGTTTTCCTTTGCGGCCTCTGACCCGGATAACACGACTAGACCTTCGTCGGAGCGCACTGCGCGGGCAAAGATTCCGCTGACACGCAACGTGAATTCGTGGCCGATGCCTGCGGGGAGGTGCGAAGTTTCCACCGCTGGCGCAGCATTTGCCGCCGACAAATGAGCTGCTGCGGCGTTGACGGCACGTCGTGGCACAGGCGGTTCTAGCACGCGATGACCGAACACGCCAAGCAGCACTCGGATGCCGTCGATAAATTCCTGCATAGCGTCTCGGTCTGACCTAGGGAGGCCCGCCAGTTGCGGCGTTTGCGAATTTTGCACTGCGTACTGATCAGCCGCGACGGCTATGTCGTGCAACTGCGATTCCAAGAATTTGACGTGGGCTTTTGTAAGGTTGTCGTCCTTGCTGGTGAACGCTATCAATTCGTTCCAAAAATCCTTATTGTCCACATGACTTCGGATTCGATCGAAGACGTCTTCAGCTTCCCCGATGTATACGGCGTTCCGGTCGTTGTCATCGAAGCCAAACAGGAAGTACACCCCCGGTCGTCGTATTTCCTGCCACTCGCGCAATTCCAGAAAGCGCGCACGAGGGCATGCGAGTCCTTGGCCGGTCCAATTCACTATTTCACCGTGGCGGATACCTGTGGCCGTGCCATCGGCTAGGAAGATACGTACGCTCTTTCCCAAAGCGACTCTCCGTTGTGGGGTGCATGGGTAATGCCACACATTCTATCGAGCTGTTCCAGCGAATTGCAGCGGGCTTCCCGTGCAAGAATCGCGCAATGGCTCGAGGGCCGCGACGTGGTGCAGTCGTTCCGTGACCCCCACCCCTATTGCAGCATCAACTTATCCGCGAGCTGTTCCCGAATTCGCTTCGAGCCTAAATCTGTCAACCGATAGGCACCGTTCTTCAGCATGACAAGCTGTCGGTAGTCAGGTCCAGTCAACTTCTGCAGTGTGCCCGTGACAGTAGATGGAGCCCGCTGCGCTGCCTTGCCGATTTCACTGCGCGACATACCCTCATCGCCTGCGAAATGCATCAGCACAAGAATCTCTTCTTCCGCTGATAGGTCCGTCCGCTGAACGAGAGGAGTTCCGTCAAAAACGCCCACACTGGGCACGTCGAACTGAAGCAACTCGCGTATTGCCTTCGCGACGGCCTCCCTATCTCCTTGCCAGAAGAGGCGAAGGGTCTCGTTCATCGCCCATCGGACGCACTCGATGACGAGCTTCGAGTCCATATGATTGGGAGCATAGTTCGGTGAGATGTGGACCGCCCCTCGCTGGCTTCGGAATTTGTAAACGGTCCTCAGAACACGGATGACGTGGAGTGCATCGCGGCGTGGGTTCAACTTGTGAGGAACGTTGTCGTTCTCGATGTATCCACAGCAACTATCGAAGTCCTTTCCTTGGCTCAAGGTGCCCGAGTCTTGGTGATAGTAAATGCGGGATAGAATTTCGCAGAACTGCCCGCCGTCAAGTTCAGCGGGTTCCCAGTCTCGTTGTATGAATCGCCGCTCTGCGGAGATAAACTCATCGAGCAGTTGAGTGCACAGCAAGTGATCCAGCGGCGGGCTCAGTGCGGCCAGAAGTCGTTGCTTATTTATCAATCCCACGTCGCCCGTCCCCGCTCATTCAGTTTGTCCCAAAGCCTCGGCGACAAGGATTTGGGCAGCTTTAATGCCGGCATCAGTTAGATACCAAGCGCTGGGACTCTGCCTTGTGTCCTCCGACACGACGGCCGGATTCTTGACCTTCAGCTTGCCGAGGTCCCGGCTAACGTTGTGCGGGAGAATTTCTTTGGCCTGCCGGAAGTGCTTGTTGAATGAAAGCGCTATGCGCTTGGCGGCCAATTCCTTTTGTCCGGTGGCCTCGCCTACCACGTACAAAGTCCACAAGGCCTTTTGCGCCGTATTCCACGACTGAAGCGGGCTTCCGTAAACGGAAGAATCATGTCTCCAGTCAAGAGCGCCCTCGTCAACATCATCCGTGCCGTTTGAAATAACGGAGCGGCGAGGACGGGTCCGGCCTCGTTTGCGAGGTGCGGCTTCTGATTGAGGTTTTACCTCAATCGCGGGCAGTATCTCCTCGGCGGAAGACAAGCCCGGGGAGGGCTGACCGTCGATAATCGCGCCTGCCGGCTGCAGCATCCCCGCAAGCTGCTGCGTGAGTGAGCGGCTTATGTTTGGAACGTCCTCACGCGAGCCTTCGATTTCTAATTCGAAGCCGGTCAGCTTCATTTTGATCCTGAACTTTGACATTCCCCGATCCCCTCAAGGTCTGGCTGCGTCGCGCTTCGTGGCCGGAAGAGAATACTGCGTTTTTGACTGAGGTAAAAGGTACTTGGGGTGGCGGGTCAAATTTTGATTGGTAATCCGTGACCCCTGCGCCGCCGCTCGCCGACGCGATTTCCCCCATTGGCCCTCCTTTGAACGCGCCGAAGACTTCACGAGTGTGCACCCCAGGAGCTTTGCGGGCGTGGTCCTGGAGCTCCGGCGAACCCGGGCGATGAGCGTTGTGGCGCGTGGGCCTACTGTAGCTAACGGAGGCAGAGCTCCGGCATAAAACGTCAAGATTGGTAATCAAACGAGCGATTTCCTACCATGCCGGAACGCAGCCTTCGACCGGTAAGAAAGTCCTTGTAAACGGATTGATTACCAACTATGATTCTTTCCACGATTGATTACCACAGGAAAGAGCATGGCTCGCACATTCCTTTATGCCCGTGTTTCCACCGCCGAGCAGACAACCGATAACCAGCTACTCGAAGTGCAGACGGCTGGGTTCACTGTGCAGCCGCGCCATACGATCACCGAGACAGTATCGGGCAGCGTCCCGGCTGCGGAACGTCCCGGCTTCTCAAAGCTGCTCGAAAAGCTGGACGAGGGCGATACCCTCGTTGTAACCAAGCTGGACCGCTTGGGCCGCAATACGACCGATGTGCTCGGCACGGTCGAGAAGTTGGCCGCGATGGGCGTGCATGTGCATTGCCTTGCGTTGAAGGGCGTGGACCTGACGAGCGCGAGCGGGCGCCTGCACATGACGGTGTTGGCAGCGGTGGCGCAATTCGAGCGCGACCTGTTGATCGAGCGGACACATGCAGGGCTAGCGCGGGCCAAGGCCGAGGGCAAGAAACTAGGCCGCAAGGCCAGCCTCACCGACGAGCAAAAGGCCAAGATTCGGGAGCGGCTAGCGGCTGGGGACGCTACGGCGCGAGGGCTAGCGGAGGAGTATGGGGTGTCTCATCCGACCATCCTGAAGGCCGCACAGGACGCATAGACAGCGGCGCAGCGAGGCAGAAGGCGGGGCCCAGTTTGGAGCGACCCGGCTGGCCGTGTGTGCTTCTATCGCGTAACCAAGTCCGTACCTGCGCCACGGTTGCAGCTTGCAGATGGGAAATCACGCCGGAATGGCTGTACTTTAATTTCGGTTATCTGTAGGACACGACACATTGCCTTTGAGTTGTGGGCGACGTTTGCGGGACGTCATACACCCGCCTGCTGTCCGTCCGGGGTCACCTCTCCCACAGAACTAACATCGGAACGAATGTGACGATGCTGTGCGTAGCTATGCCATGGATCTGTCCATCGGAACGAATGTGACGATGCTATGGGAGGGTTGCGGTTCGGGTAAATCACAACTATCTCGGGGCAGGTACAAGGCAGTTGAACAGTGCGTTCGAAGCAGACATCGGGATGAGCGGACTATGGGCAACACGCCGGGGTACTCGTCGGGCGGCGTGATGTTCGGGAACACGTTCTCGTACGACGCACCTAACGGCTATAGCGGTGGATGCAACGCTTACGGTTTCAGTACCGGACTCGCTGACGGGACCAACGGGTTCTTCTTAACGGGGTCGAGTGGCAAGATTCCTGAGTACCAGTTGCAGTGAGGGCGCGTGAGCAGACAGCGGCAGTGTCGCAGGAGAGTATCCACGGTGTGCCACTGTTCGCTTGCCCTGTACTGATGGACAGCGCGTCTGCGGGCGCGGTATCTGTTTGCTTTACTGATTATATTGGTGTTTTCGAACTGGGGTAGGAGTGACAAGATGATGCGTCTAAACGTCGGGTTCAGCGACTTATTACTGTGCGGCCTTTTGGTCGTGGGCGCGAGTTGGCTCGTCTGGCAGCAAACGTTAGGTCCGGACGCGATAGCGACATTGGCCGGTGCTCTTTTTGGCGGAGCCGCGATCTTGCTCGGCAATTGGATTGGCCGCCGCGCAGAACGCGAAAAGGTCGCGGAAGAGCAACGACAGCGCCAAGCGGCTGTAAAAAGCATGGTGGCTGCCGAACTCGTCAACGTCACGGCGGGTTTGTTGGACGCCAAACGCATTGTGGACGCAGCCGTGGTAACGCGTCAGGCGGGCGGCCACGTTCCCGACCACTTTGACATGACCCAGTACTTGCCGCGCCAGATGCCGTTCACGGACAGCCTTGGGGTCGAACTATTGATCTTGGGGCGACCGGCGATAGACGCGCTTGCGACTTTGTGCTCCAACCTAGCGCTTACGCGGGCGACCATGCTGGCGATCACTGAAGGTCGTGCCGGATTTGACCTTATGCAAATGACGAGTTTGTCGAATGCAATCAAGCATGACATGAGCGTACTGGCCGACGCGTTTCTCCACATCGCCCCGACTCGTGAGTTGCAATTACCCGGTCAGCCCATGGAAAACGCCGTAGCGCTGCTGGATCGCCTCTCAGAACGGCGCGCCGCGAATCACTAGCGGATGCTGCGCAGAACGCTCTATGCACGCCGCCGTCAGCAGACCGTGCCCGATGGATTCCCCGAGTCGTTCGCGTGCTTCAGGAATTGAGTGTCGGCGACGCTGAGGTCGAGGAGGCGAACGAGCGCGAGCATAGCCCGCTCGCCGCGCTGCCCACTGCGGCGCACGCAGACCATCGTGGGCTGTCAAGTACTCGTTTGGGCTTCCGCTAGTCCTGCTCATCCGGGCTTTGCGAAGGCAATGTGTCGTCCGGCAACTGTTCCTGCTGTTCTAGCCGTCCATCAAAGGGCGCGTCGTCATCGTATGGCTCGGTAGTCGTCTTTGTGAAATCGCGGCTCCGCACGGCGCGCTCGGTAGCGCGGCGCAGCCAGTCCGGTTTGTCAGTCATAGTGCGTTCCATCGTCAGTTAGTCAAGCTTGCGTCCAAGCTCACCAAGTTGCAGATGGGTGTACCGCCTGAGAAGCTGTAGCGTTTGATGCCCGGACACCGTTGCAACCTCCATCGCAGGCAAGCCCTTCTCGAACATTCGGCTGATCGCTTCGTGCCGAAGATCATGGAAGTGCAGGTCGACAATGTTCGCCCGAGCGACTGCGCGGATGAATGCGCGCTTGAGTGCTTCCGGGGTAACGCCGGGGAACACCCGAGGCGGAATCTCCCTGCGCTCGCCATATCCTTCCGGCTTCTGCCACTCGTGGATGCTCGCCAGCGTTTGGACTGCGCGAATCGACAGCGCGACACCTCGCGATACACCAGTCTTCGTCTTCGTGAGATAAATCGACCTGCCAGCCAGATTTATTCGGCACCACTCCAGTCCTGCTATCTCGCTGAGACGCATTCCAGTCTCAATCGCGAGCGTAATGGCGGGTCCCAGGTGTGGGTTCTCCGTTGGGCATGCGCACAGCAGCCGCGCCTCTTCTTCCTTCGATAGCCGCCGTTCTCGCGGAGGATTGTGTCTCGGGCGGCGCGTACGTTGAAAGGGATTGTCTTCGAGCTTGACTCCCCATTCGCTGCGCGCAATTTCGATGACGTGGCTCAGTAGATTCATGTCGCGGTTCACTGTTGATCCTGACACGTGCTTAAGGCGGTCATCGCGCCATTCGGCTACCTGTACCGTCGAGAGACGCGTAACCGAGCAGTATGTGAACGAGTGCTTGAGCAAGCCACCGATACGCCATCGTTCGGCCTCCGCACTGCGCTTGTGAGGCGTAACTCGATCCCGGTAACGGTGGAGCAGGTCTCCAAGCGTTAGCTTGTCGGGAGGTACGCCTTCGGAAAGTCGCCGGATCGATTCGTCAGCCGTGCGCCGTCGTTCGCGCCGGTCGATTTCGTCCTCGACCGACTTGGCCCATTCGACGGCCTGGGCGCGGGCCTGAAACGTCCGAGACATAAGTGGGTAGCCTACCTTGCGAATCTTGGCTTGGTAGGTGATCTTGCCAGCGCGGCTGATCCGCTCAACGATGGTTGCCATGGGTGGGCCTCCATAACGAATGGAGTAAGCCCACGGGAATCCGTGTTCCCGATTTCGGTGGAAGCTCGCTCTTATACTAGCGCGGCGCGGTGGGGCGGGACCGAGAGGGGCAGGGTATGTTCGCTGCCTGTCGCGCATTTTGCCCCACTGCAAACAGTCCGCCAAGCGTTGCATTCGCCAAGCGCTGACTGTTACACTGCGCTGTCACACCAGTAACACCAACCTACGCGGAGAGCCTTATTTGACAGGGGTCTAGGGGAATCCCCCTCTCTCCGCCAGGACATCAATGAATACGGGCCTCTCGGCCCGTTTTTCGTTTCTACCCGCCAAAGAACCCGCCAATCCGGAAAGTGTTGTTCTCACGACAATGGCCGACTCCGAAAACATCGAGCGCTTCAACAAGTACGCCTCCGAGGCGTTCGCGATTTTGTACTCTTTCTTTCCGCAGGGCTGCAACTTTGGTCCGGACGATTTCGATGTTCCTAAAGATGAGGACGGCGGTATCACCAACGAGGACGCTAACTTCGTCTCTGCTACCGTAGACTGGTTGAAAGAAGAGGGTTATCTGCGGGTATTGAGCGCGGACATGTCGGGCAATTTCTACGGTGCAGTCCTCACGGGGAAGGGGCTCGCCGTGCTGAAGCTGATCCCCGACGCGCTCACTAATCCCGCGCCGCTGGGCGAGCAGATCCAGGCCGCAGTAAAGGCCGGATCAATATCTGTCGCAAAAACGCTCCTCAATACAGCGCTCGACGCAGGCATCAAGTACACAATGGCGCACGCGGGCATTCCCGTCTGATAAGAGTCCCAAAAACGGAACAGTTCCGAAATCGGCACCGTTTACGTCATCAAAGCCCGCACCAATGCCTAGCTTGGGTGCAAGCATCCGCGAGCACTTGCTAGCACTCTGATAGCAGATCCTTGAAGCATTCCGCGTTGCATCGCGTTGTGTTGCGTTGCATGGCGTCGCGATTTGGGACTAGTCCAGTTTGGGACGTCCCTAGGGACAATGCGTCTGTCCCTAGGGACAAGCGCTTTCGTCCAAAGCGACAAGCTCTGTCACAGAGCGGCGACAGACTCTGTTGTGACGCTTAAGTAACGCTCGCGCCGTTACGGTAACGTTACTCGTCACGTGACGCACCTGTGAACCACGGTGACGCTCGAGAGAAAGTTGTGTGCGTCAAGTTGTGCAAAAACGGCTGACAGTTGTGTGCGTCAAGTTGTGCAAAAACGGCTGACCATAGTTTCAGTTGATTCTTTTGCGCGGGGCTCGGCGCGAA
>NZ_JAFLRF010000014.1 GCF_017315705.1 Trinickia mobilis
GCCGTGAAAATTTTTTTTGCTGCGCTCGGGATGAGGCCGGAAACACTGGCCGACGTCTAGGAACCGCGTTCCTTTCCGCCTGTACGGGCGGCAAGTTTGATTAAATGGGCCCTCCTGGCATTTAGGCGCCATCTATGCGTCCATCCACGAAGACATTAAGATCGGGGAGCGGGAGGCGTGCATGACGGTGGCGCTTCATGTCGAAGGACATTGAAAGCGTCCCAACCCCTGTCGTAGCCGAAGCGGTACCAAGGCCAGCCGCCTTGGTTATCCGCCCCGCGTTCTCGTGGACCCGAACGCGGGGCGGTTCTCCTTGCTAACGAGGCTCGACTCGATCGACTTGTAACCGACTTGCGGGCACTATCGACCCGTCAATGGGTCGCGCTTGAAGCAAACCGCGCGGTTGTGGCTCAGGCGACGTGCATCTGCTTCAACAAGCCCGGCAACTGATCGAGACTTTTGATGATGTGATCCGGCGATTGGCCAAGTTCATCGAACGTATTGTCTGTGCGGTTGATCCAGCAGACTGGAAAACCAAA
The DNA here is from genome assembly GCF_017315705.1 of Trinickia mobilis. Lineage (GTDB taxonomy): Bacteria > Pseudomonadota > Gammaproteobacteria > Burkholderiales > Burkholderiaceae > Trinickia_A > Trinickia_A mobilis. Next base: position 540 of record NZ_JAFLRF010000014.1, read on the forward strand.
ATGTCGTGCACCCGATGCGTCCCATGCGTTCGAGGAGACGAACAGGATTTGCGAGCGGTGTCGATCGAACGCTTTCTCCGCCAAGTGGTAGACGTTCGGGTGTGGTTTGAAGACTTCGACGGACTCGACGCTGATGAGATGCGCGAAGCGCGATGTCAATCCCGAATGGCCGACCACGTGCCGGATCGAATTCACGGATCCGTTCGAGAGAATCGCGAGCGGCAGATCCATCGACTGGAGTTCGGCGAGCGCGGCAGGCACCTCGGGGAACGGCTGGATCTTCAGATACGCGTCGCTGAGCGTGCGTCGCGCTTCGTCATTCAGCGTCAGTTTCAAATGATTGCAGGTGTACAGCAATGCATGCTCCGTTGCTTCTTCGAAGGAAAGGTAGTGTCCCATCAAGCTGCGCAGCCACGTGTATTCGAGCTGCTTTTGCCGCCATACCATGCTGATTTCCAATCCGCGCCCGGGAAAGTATTCGCTGCAGCGTCCCGCAACGGAATGAACGTCGTACAGCGTTCCGTAAAGATCAAAAACGATACCCTTGATGTTTTTCATCTGATGTCTCCAGAGAAGTGTGCGTGGTCGGTTGAGAGGCCGAATTGCAATAGAAGACGTCGCGGCTGCTGGTCAGCGGCGCTCGTCGAGGTTGAAACCGGTGTGAGTCTTGAAGACGAACGCATCGAACCGTGCTTCGTTTTCCGGATCCCGGCCGCCGAGCAACGTGCCGAGCCATGCGCCGAGAAAGCCGATAGGCATGCTGAGTATGGTCGGGTTCACGATCGGGAAGATGGCGTGACCCTTCAAAATGGCGGGCCCGATGAATGCGAGGACCATCGACGACACCAACCCGGCCAGCACGCCGCCAATGACGCCGGCGGTGTTGAACCGGCGCCAGAATATCGACAGCAGGATGACCGGGAAATTGGAGGAGGCTGCGATCGCGATCGCAAGGATGACAAGCACGCCGACATTGATGCCTTGCGCCAGCAGCCCAAAGAGGACGGCGAGTACGCCGACCACCAGAGTTGCAATCCTCGCGACGCGAACCTGTTCGTGTTCGGAGACCTTTCCTGAACGTATGACGTTCACGTAAAGATCATGTGCAATCGCTCCTGACGACGCGAGCGTCAGGCCAGCCACGACAGCCAAGATGGCTGCGAATGCGATTGCGCAGATCGCCGCGAGGAAGATCTGACCGCCTAACGTACCCGGCCCGCCCCCGAGGTATTGGGCAAGCAGCGGCAGCGCGAGATTCCCACCCTTGTCGGCTGCGCGGATCGTTGTCTGTCCGACGAATGTTGCCGATGCGAAGCCGATCAGTGTCGTGACGAGGAAGAAGCTGCCGGCGAGAAACATCAGCCACAGGACGGACTTTCTTGCCGCGCGTGCATCCGGCACCGTGTAAAAGCGCGTCATGATGTGCGGCAATCCGGCGACGCCGAACATGAACGACAAAAACAGCGAAAGGGGATCGAGCGGATGCTTGAAATAGCCGCCCGCCGTGAGCATGCCGGGGCCGTACAAGCGTTCGACGGATGCGAAGAGAGAGAGTGCATCGAAATGCACGGCTGCGAGCAGCATCGCCACGAGGACGATCGCCGCAACCAACAGCAGCAAAGCCTTCACGATCTGCACCCATGTGGTCGCGATCATGCCTCCGAACAGCACATAAATGATCATGCCGACGCCGACAAGAACGACGGCGACATCATAGGGGACGCCGAGCAGAAGCTTGATCAACGCGCCGGCCCCCGCCATTTGCGGGACCATGTAAGCAAGATTGACGACCACTGTGCCGAGCACCGCTGCGAGTCGTGCGTGACGGCTGCGCATCCTCTCGTCGATGACATCGCCAAACGTGAACCGTCCGGTATTGCGAACGGGCTCCGCCACGAGCATCAAGACGACGAGAAACGCCACCAGCGCAGCGACGGCGTAGAGCGAGCCGTCCATGCCGTACAGCGATACGAGGCCGGAGAATCCGAGAAAAGCCGCAGCGCTCATCCAATCGCCGGCCAATGCAAAACCATTGGCACGGGCCGAGAGGTTGCCGCCCGCCGCATAAAACTCGCTCGTGGTTCGCGTGCGCCGCGCCGCCCACCACGTGATCGCCATTGTTACCGCCAGAATAAGCAGGAAGATAATAACGGTGAGCACTCTCATGATTGCGCCTCCGTGCAGGCTTCCAGGATCGCACGTTCGGCTTGCGCGTCGAATCGACGGTTGGCGACGTGGACATACCAGGCTGCCGCGGCCCAACTCAGGCAGTACATCAACACAACGAGCAGGTATCCGATATTGAAAGCGCCTGCTATTTTCTCCGCCATCAAGGGGCGATCGAAGCCCAAGAGCAACGCCGTGCCGAGTATGAAGACGCAACTGAGGCCGAGGACGGGCGCGACAAAGCGGACTTTTATGCCGATGAGTTTCTTGAAGCTGGCGTTCAACGCCGGATTGACGCGGGACGTGGCATCGTCGCCAGTGTGGGGCGGCGAGGACGTTTGTGCTTGCGCCAGCCGTCCTTGCTGCGAGAGTTCGATCATGTGTGTCTCCTTGTCTGCCCACACCGGGGCTTTGTACCTACTGGATGCCGTGCGTTTGCCCGAGCATGCCGCGCGACCGACCGTTTGCTGCGAGCGCTCTGTGAGCAAGGTTCGCGCCAAGCGGGTGACGTGATGTGCCACGATCCGTCGAGGCCCTGTGTTCTCAAGGGTTTGCGCCGCGATCGAGTCGGTAATGACGCACGGTCTGTGCTTGTACGGCTCGATGGGTGATGTGGATGCCCGAACCGGTCCTGACGGCGGCTGATTCATTTCTGACTCGGCAGGCGAGCTGGGATAACCCTTAGATCGCCCCACGAATGCACCGGTATCGCTGGTGTATCCTCGCCGTATTCTCGAGAATGGACGAGTCATGAATCACAGGGTTTTACTGGAGACATTGGACGAGCTCCCAGTCGGCATTGTTCTGCTTAACGAGACGGGCATCGAGTGGCAAAACGCTCTGGTCCGCGACGGACTCTCGCGTGATGAACGGCACCCCGAGGAGATTCGCGCGGCGTTTATCGAGCTCGCGCGGACACATGCCAGCGAGCCGGGCTCCGTTCCGTCGACTTTCCTTTTCTGCGGCGAAAACTACTTCCCCGCCGTGCATTCGTCGCCCGAGGCGACGGTGGTGCTGCTGATTCCGGAGCGTGATTGCGCGACGGTGTTTCCTGAGCTGGCGCGATTGCGCCAGCTCAGCTTCGACCTCGAGGAGATCTTTCGTCACTCATTCGACGGTATTTTCGTCGCCGACGGAAGCGGCGTGACCTTGATGGTCAACGAAGGTTGCGAGCGGAACTACGACCTCAAGGCTGCGGACATGATCGGTCGCCATGTGTCCGAATTCGAGCAAAAAGGCCTGATCCGCCCGGTGGTCGCACAGCAGGTCGCGCGTACGGGCCAGCGCATTTCCACGACGCAGCGCACGCACACGGGCAAGACCATCATGGTCACCGGCATTCCGCTGTTCGACGCCGTCGGCAAAGTGCGCAAGGTCATCATCAATTCCCGGGATACGACCGAGCTGCTGCAGCTGCAGGATGCGCTTGCGCAGGCGCAGGCTGATCTGCAGCGCGTCGACGCCGAGATCGAGGCATTGCGGTTGCAAAATCTCAAGGTCGACGGTCTCGTTCTGCATAGCGAGCCGATGCAGCGCATCGCGAGCCTTGCCGCGCGTGTGGCAAAGGTCGATGCGACGGTGCTGATAACGGGGCACTCCGGAGTCGGCAAAGATGTGATTACGCGTCTCATTCATCGAGAAAGTCCGCGCGCGAACGGCCCACTGATCAAGATCAACTGCGGCGCGCTTCCGCGCGATCTGCTCGAATCGGAGTTGTTCGGATACGAGCCGGGCGCATTCACAGGGGCGCAAAAGCAGGGCAAACCCGGACTGATCGAGCTCGCGCATCGCGGCACGCTGTTTCTCGACGAAATCGGCGATCTTCCGCTCGACTTGCAGGTGAAGCTCCTTCAGGTGCTGCAGGACCGCGTCATCGTTCGGCTAGGGGGGACTCAGCCGCTATCGGTCGACGTTCGTGTGATCGCCGCGACGAACCGTGACCTGAAGTCGATGGTGGCCGAACGCACGTTTCGCGATGACCTCTTTTATCGACTCAACGTCGTACCGATTGCTGTGCCGCCGCTGGCTGCGCACAAGGATGACATCTCACCTCTCGTGCTGCAATTCGCTAGGGAGTTCAACGCACGCTACGGCCTCACACGGACGTTTTCCGAGCAGGCGATGGCGCTGATGCTCGCCCACGATTGGCCGGGCAACATTCGCGAGCTGAGGAATGTCGTGGAGCGGGCGATCGTGACGAGCGAAGCCGATATGATCGGGCCGGAGTTTCTGGATGGCGTGCTGCCGAGCGAAGTGCTCGACGAAGAGCCGAGCACGTTCCGTCAGCGAGTCGAGCGGTTCGAGCGGCGGTTGATCGAGGACGCAATGCGCAAGCACGGCAATACGCGAGAAGTCGCCAAAGCCATGGGACTCAGTCAGTCCAGCGTCGTACGCAGGCTCAGACTGGGAAAATGAAATGCGGCCCGGCAAGCATCATGCCGAATTTTTTCCGAGGCCGAAAACATCGATTCGCGCGTCTTCGGCCTTCTATCGTGTGCCGCCTCCGTATCAGCGTCCGCACGCGATGCAGCTTCTCGGGTCGGTCGTCACGCGCCGTTTCAGTCCTTGAACAGGTGCGTTGCGTGAGTCACTGCACCGCCCGCGCGGATCGCCGCCGCAACGAGCGCGGCTTCGGCCAATTGCTCGTCGTTGGCACCGGCATCGCGCGCGGCCTTCGTGTGCAGTTCGATGCAGTAGGGGCACTGGGTCGTCAGCGCCACGGCTACAGCAATTAGCTGCTTCTGTTGCCCCGTAAGCGCACCCTCGGCAAACGCGGCCTTGTCGAACGCCCAGAAGCTTTTCATGGCTTCGGGTGCTTTTTCATCCAACGTCTTCAGTCGAGTAAGATGTTTCATGTCAAACATGGAATTTCTCCGGTAATCAAGGGACTGCCCAGCACATGGTAGTGATGCCCGGGTTCCATGTGGTCTTGATTTGGTTCGAATTCGTCCAATGACTCAACATTCCCCTGCGCTTCACCCCGTCCTTGATCACCTTCTGGCCGCGCTCGACATCGGCGTGGCCAATTTCACGCTCTGCGACATACGGGACGGCTGGAGCGTGCGCTTCGATGCCTGCAAGACTGCCAGCCTTCACTACTGCATGGCGGGAAGCGGTGCGTTGGTGGTACAAGACGGCGAACGCATCACGCTGGACTCAAACAGTTTTGTGATGCTGCCGCCGGGTGTCTGCTACCGGATCGAGAGCGCCAATTCGTCGCTGGCAAATACGGTCGATCGAGAGCGTCTGGGCGCGTGGTCTTCGCGTGAGACGGTCCCGACGGTCACGGTCGGCGAATGCAGCGAGGGTGTCGTTACAGCATGCGGCGAATTGGATTTCGATACTGGCGCAGGGGTTGATCCGTTCAGAGCCATGAGCCGCCCGCTCGTCGCGCGATTTGAAGGGCCATCCGGCTTGCGGGACCAGTTCGTTTTGCTGTTGGCAGAATGCGCCCGGCCCGGGCTCGGATCGAGGGTGCTCGTCGAAGCGCTCCTCAAGCAGTGCCTGGTGTTGGTGCTCAGACGCCAGATCGACGATGGCGGCACGAACTTGCCCTGGACGGCCGGCATCGCCGATCAACGCCTCTCGCGCGCGCTCGAGGCAATTTTCGAGCGCCCTCAATCGGCTTTGTCCGTGCAACGACTTGCCGATATCGCTGGAATGAGTCGATCGTCGTTTGCTGCCCGGTTCGAAAGTACTTTTGGCCAACCACCGATGGCGATGTTGAAGGTTGTCAGGCTTCGCAAAGCGAGTGAGCTTCTGGCAACCACCACGCTACAGGTTTCGGAAGTCGCCAAAGCGGTGGGCTTCTCGAGCCGTAGCAATTTCTCGCAGGCGTTCCACAAGTTTCACGGCATGGACCCAACAACGTTCCGACAATGGTCGAAGTCAAAAATAGCCTGGGCCGCGCCGCAGCGTAGAGTGACCGTATGAAAGACGTCTTTAGCGACATCGTGGACACCATCGAGTTGGAAGGCGCCCTTTACTTTCGCCCCGACTTTTCGCCGCCGTTTGCGATCGGCGCACCGGCCTACGGCAAGGCCGCCCAATTCCACCTCGTGGTTCAGAACCTGGGCACGGAAAATGTGCCTGACGCAATACTTAGGAATGCAAGATAACTGGGGGAAATTTTGAGCCGCTCCGAATGCGAATGGGCAGCAGGAACCGGATGATCCTCGCCATCGTCGCAGGGTCTCCGGCTACCGCCTCCCCTGTTTCAGTCACAGGGTCTAGTAGCGCCACTGTCCGGATATTTCATCGGCAAGCGAAAGCTTCTGCCGAACGATCTCAGCGATTGGGCTCTGCGAGCCTCCCGATGCTTCTATCTGCGCGAGCAGAAACTTTCGCGCCGAAAAATTGATTGGTCGCAGCAGCCGACCGTCAATTTCCGACATCCGTCGAACATTTCGCGTCGCCTCATCGACCAGATTTCTCGCGGCACTGAAGTCCGGTGCCACGCCGGTGGCCGCTTGAAACTCGGAACGTAATCCGGCCGCGTACGCCGGCGACTGTCCGAGTCGATCCGTGTCAAGCAGGAGATCCACGTCGTTGAGCATCCTCCAGGCGCAGAGAATCCACAATGCGACGAATGCCCGATAGGCTTCGACTCCTTCAGCCGTCTGTGCGTAACGGGTGCAAGCGACTGTGTACGCCTCCTCCGAGGCTGTTTCAACAGGCGGCACTTTCACGCCGCACATGGCGATTACTTGCCTTACGATCGGCTCGCCCTGGTTAAGGCCCAGCACGCGAAACGGCGCTGCAACGAAAAAGGGATTGCGCCATTCCTGCCTCAGCATCCAGCCGGAAGCAAACTGCGAAGCGGGGTTGCGCAGGATACCCGCGTGCATGACGTCGGGAAACGCGCGCTTGAGCCAGGGTGTCCGCCCTTGAGAGCGGCAGAACTTGAGGACAGGGACCTTGCCATTCCCCGTCGAGAAGTCGCAGAGATTTTTCAAATATGAGCACAAGGCCGGAAAATCGTCGCCTGCCGCGTCTCCAAAGCGATCGATCCCGAAATTCTTCCGGTATCCGTTCACACCGCGCCCGGTCTTTTGCACGAACGGCCGGTACTCTTCGTAGTAGGGTGAACGCAACGGTGGGTGACCAGAGGTGTAATCGGGCCGGAAGTCAGGAATATCGTCTAGGCTCAACTCTCCGAGCAGTGCGCCCAGCGGTTCGTAGAGGGCGCTCACCGATTCCAGCGCGCGGAATCGCGACCACACCCAGGTCCCCCCGCTCCTCCATCCAGTGTGCAAAAAAATTCTCTGCGGCCGCTTTCCTTGCGGCACGGCAGCGCTTTGCTGGTCGGATTGAGTTGTCGAAGCATCCGCAGGGCCGACTTTGGCATTGAGTGGGCTTGTATGTGTCGGATTCATCGCTTCTCCGCAGTGAGAAAGGGTGCGCGCACTCTGCTTATGCCTGGAAGGAAGGCAACGCCTGTGGGACACCCTACGGATTCGAGACTATAGCCGAATGGGCTTTCGGCTGCATGCTCCGCCCTGGACGCCAGATTGGCTGGGGCAGAAAGGCTGGCGAGAAGCGACGGTCAAGCGCTTATCACACTGTTCCAGATACCGTCTCAGGTACCGTTGACACCTCTGACGGTACCAAGCGGGCCGCTCCGCGGGCTGCCCGCATAGACCGTCAGAAGAGAATTTTTATCCACCCTACTCCCACTCGATGGTCGCAGGCGGCTTGCCCGAAATGTCATAGACAACCCGGTTGATGCCGCGCACTTCGTTGATGATCCGATTCGACACGTGCCCGAGCAGCTCATGCGGCAGGTGCGCCCAATGCGCGGTCATGAAATCGAGCGTCTGCACCGCACGCAGCGCGACCACGTACTCGTACGTGCGCCCGTCGCCCATCACGCCGACGCTCTTGACCGGCAGGAACACCGCGAACGCCTGGCTCGTCAGGTCATACCAGGTCTTGCCGGTTTCCTTGTCGACGGTGTTGCGCAGCGTTTCGATGAAGATCGCGTCGGCGCGGCGCAGCAGGTCCGCGAAATCGCGGCGCACTTCGCCGAGAATCCGCACGCCGAGGCCCGGGCCCGGGAACGGATGGCGATAGACCATCTCGTGCGGCAGGCCGAGCTTCACGCCCAGCTCGCGCACTTCGTCTTTGAAGAGTTCGCGCAACGGCTCGAGCAGCTTCAGATTGAGCGTCTCGGGCAGGCCGCCCACGTTGTGATGGCTCTTGATCGTGTGCGCCGCCTTCTTGCCCTTGCCGGCGGACTCGATCACGTCCGGATAGATCGTGCCCTGCGCGAGCCACTTCGCGTCGGTCAGCTTGCCAGCCTCGGCCTGGAACACTTCGACGAATTCCGCGCCGATGATCTTGCGCTTTTGCTCCGGGTCCGTGACGCCCGCGAGCTTCGACAGAAACGCTTCGCTCGCGTCGACGTGAATCACCTTGACGCCGAGGTGATCCGCGAACGTCGCCATCACCTGCTCGGCCTCGTTCAGACGCAGCAGGCCATGATCGACGAATACGCAAGTGAGCTGATCGCCGATCGCGCGATGCAGCAACGCCGCCGCCACCGACGAATCGACGCCGCCCGACAACCCGAGAATCACGTGTTCATCGCCGACCTGCTCGCGAATCTTCGCGACGGCTTCGTCGATGTAATGCCCCATTTCCCAGTCGGCTTTCGCGCCGCAGATCTTCAGCACGAAGCGCTCGAGCATCGCCCGGCCCTGCACCGTATGCGTGACTTCCGGGTGCCACTGCAGTCCGTAGAAGTGGCGCGCCTCGTCGGCCATCGCCGCGATCGGGCACGATTCGGTCGACGCCATCAGCGAGAAACCCGGCGGCATTTCCGTCACCTTGTCGCCGTGGCTCATCCAGACCTTCAGCATGCCGTGGCCTTCCGCCGTGCAGAAATCCTCGATGCCTTCGAGCAAGCTCGTATGGTTGCGCGCGCGCACTTCCGCGTAGCCGAACTCGCGCACATGGCCGCCGTCGACTTTGCCGCCGAGCTGCTCGGCCATCGTCTGCATGCCGTAGCAAATGCCGAGCACCGGCACGCCCAGCTCGAACACCGCTTGCGGCGCGCGCGGCGTGTCGGTTTCGGTGACCGAGTTCGGGCCGCCCGACAGGATCACGCCCTTCGGCGCGAACTCGCGGATGAACGCATCGTCGACGTCGTACGGATGGATTTCGGAATAGACGTGCGCTTCACGAATGCGGCGCGCGATCAGTTGGGTGACTTGCGAACCGAAGTCGAGGATCAGGATCTTGTCATGCATGGCAGCGGACGAAAGTAGTAGTGAACGGATACAAAAAGCAGCGCCTGGCGCGCTGCGAAGAAGCTGGTTTCGAATGGTGCGGCAACGCTGCTACGAGCCTCGCGCACGGCGCCCTATTTGCGGCGGGCGCGTACGAAGTGCCGAACGGGCAGGCGGCAGCGTCGATACGAGCTGGCGACAAGGCCGCCCGCGCATCAGCCATGAAACGGCGGCCGGGGACTGCCCGGCAAGTCGGCGGCGTCATCACGTGCCGCATCGCGTGCGGCCTTTTCGTTCGGGCTCGGCGACGGCTGCGGCACGGGAGTGCCCGTCGCCGGAGTGCCCGCCACCGGAGTGCCGGCCACCGGAATGTCGATCCGGTAACGCACCGCCGGTTCGGGCGCTCGCGCGGCAGGCTCGGCGACCGGCGCAGCGGGCGCGGGCCTTGGCGCCGGTTCGGCCGCGCGCGCCGCCTCGGTGCGCGAGGGCGCGGCACGCTGTTCCGCATACTCGCGATCAGCAGCCTTCACCGTCCTTTCGTTACGCCGCACCACGCGCGACAAGCGCACGCCGCCGAAGCCGACGATCAGCAACGCCACGCCGCCCAGCGCGTTGAAGATCGCGCCATACCCCGGCGACAGCGACGTACTGAACGCGATCAACCAAACCAGGATCAGCGCGCCTGCGAGCCAGGTCAGATGCCCGACGACTCGGGCGACGCCCGTCGTCATCGCCCCGTTGATCACGCCTTGAAACGATAGCGACGCGAGCCCGAACAGCGCGAGGCCTAGCAGTTGCCCGGCCATGGCCGGCTCGATGACGGCCAGTTGCAGCGCGCGGTGCAGCGATGTCCACGGAGTCGCCAGGTACAGCAAGCCGACGATCAGATACAGCAACGTGTAAACGACAAGCACAGCGCGCAGCAATGGTTTCATCGGCGACTAGTCCTGGTGGTAGTTCGGGGCTTCCTTCGTGATCTGCACGTCGTGCACGTGCGATTCGCGCATGCCTGCGGCAGTGATTTGGACGAACTGCGCCTTGTCGTGCAGTTCCGCGATCGAACGGCAGCCGCAGTAGCCCATGCTCGCACGCACGCCGCCGATCAGCTGGAACAGGATCGCGTTGACCGAGCCCTTGTACGCGACGCGCCCTTCGATGCCTTCCGGCACGAGCTTGTCGATGTTCGCTGAGTTGTCCTGGAAGTAGCGGTCTGCCGCGCCGTCCTTCATCGCGCCGACCGAACCCATGCCGCGGTACGACTTGTACTGCCGGCCTTGGTAGAGGAACACGTCGCCCGGCGATTCTTCGGTGCCCGCGAACATGCTGCCCATCATCACGGCATTCGCGCCTGCCGCAAGCGCCTTGCTCACGTCGCCCGAGAAGCGGACGCCGCCGTCGGCGATCGCCGGCACACCCGTGCCGCGCAGCGCTTCGGACACGTTCGCGATCGCGCTGATCTGCGGCACGCCCACGCCCGCGACGATCCGTGTCGTGCAGATCGAGCCCGGGCCGATGCCGACCTTCACGGCGTCCGCGCCGTATTCGACGAGCGCGCGGGCCGCGTCGGCGGTGGCGATGTTGCCGCCGATCACTTCGACCTGCGGGAAGTTCTTCTTGACCCAGCGCACGCGCTCGAGCACGCCCTTGCTGTGGCCGTGCGCGGTATCGACGACGATCACGTCGGCGCCCGCCTGCACGAGCAGCGACACGCGCTCTTCGTTATCCGGGCCGACGCCGACCGCCGCGCCGACGCGCAGCTTGCCGTCCTCGTCCTTGCACGCGTCCGGGTATTCGGTCTGCTTGAAGATGTCCTTCACCGTCATCAGGCCGCGCAGCTCGAAGGCGTCGTTGATGACGAGCACACGCTCGAGGCGGTGGCTGTGCATCAGCGACTTCGCTTCGGCGAGCGGCGTGCCTTCCTTGACGGTGACGAGGCGCTCGCGCGGCGTCATGATCGTGCGCACGGGTTCGTCGAGACGCGTTTCGAAACGCAGGTCGCGGTTCGTGACGATACCGATCAACTGCGCGCCCTCCACCACCGGGAAGCCAGAAATGCCATGCTGCTGCGACAGCGCGATCACGTCGCGCACTTTCATCTGCGGCGGCACCGTGATCGGGTCGCGCACCACGCCCGATTCGAAGCGCTTCACCTTCGCGACTTCGCGAGCCTGCTCGGCCGGCGTGAGGTTCTTGTGGACGATGCCGACGCCACCTTGTTGCGCCATTGCGATCGCGAGACGGGCTTCGGTGACGGTGTCCATGGCGGCGGACACGAGCGGCATGTTCAGGGAGATATTGCGGGTCAGCTGGGTCTTGAGGCTGGTGTCGCGCGGCAGAACGTCGGAGAAGGCCGGGACGAGGAGCACGTCATCGAACGTGAGTGCTTTTTGGATCAGACGCATGGCAAATCCTATAGGCGCAAAACCGAATTATACGCGATACCACCCTGGTTTTCACTGCACGAACAGCGACTTAGCGAATTTCTTGCCGCTTCGGGCGCGCGGGCGCGGGAAGAATTTCGGATTCGCTTTCGACTGATGTTCGATCGGATTTCGTTTGCTCGGATAGCACCCTGAAAGCGCGCGCGAGCGGCCGGAAGACTCCCCGCCAGCCGATTCGGTGCGAAGAAAAGTTCTAAAGAAATCCTCACCACAAAGTCTCGAGTCTGCTGCTGAAGTGCAGGATCGAACAAGACAGCCCCGCGAATGCCGCGTAACCTGCGCGCCTGTTCGGAAAATCGATGGAGTGGCGAAGCATGCAGCGTGGTGTGGCATACGGGATGATGGCCGGGGCGTTATGGGGCATGGTGTTTCTCGTGCCCCGACTGCTGCCCGATTTCTCGCCGTTCCTGCTCAGCTCGGGCCGCTACCTGATGTACGGCGTCGTGTCGCTGGCCGCGGCGCTGCCGATGGCGCGGCGCCTCGCTGCGAAACTCACGCGCGAGGATTTCGGCGCGCTAGTGAAGCTCGCGCTCGTCGGCAACGTCGCCTACTACATCCTGCTCACGGCCGCCGTGCACCTCGTCGGCATCGCGCCGTCATCGCTGATCGTCGGCGTGCTGCCCGTCACCGTGACGCTCGCCGGCCGGCGCGACCACGGCGCCGTGCCGCTCGCCAGGCTCGCGTGGCCGCTGGCATTGGTCGTCGCGGGGATCGCCTGCATCAACGTCGACGTGTTCGCCGGCGACCCGGCGCACCCCGTCAGCATGCTGAATCGCCTGCTCGGCGTGCTTTGCGCGCTCGGCGCACTCGCGAGCTGGACCTGGTTTGCCGTCGAGAACGCCCGCTATCTTCAGCGCAATGGCCATTTCGACGGCAATGAGTGGTCGGTGCTGTGGGGCGTCGTCACGGGGCTGCTCGGCGCGGCGCTTTGGCTCGGTACCGCGGCCTTTCCGCCGGGCGTCGTGCAGACGGCGGTCAGCGGCGAGCGCTGGCAGCTCTTCTGGGTGCTGAATCTCGCGCTCGCAATCGGCGCGTCGTGGCTCGGCAATGGGCTCTGGAACGCGGCGTCCAAACGCCTGCCGCTCACGCTGTCGGGCCAGATGATCGTGTTCGAAACGCTCTTTGCGCTGCTCTACGGCTTCCTGTACGACCACCGGATGCCGCGCCCGCTGGAGATCGCCGCGATCGCGCTTCTGTTTGCGGGCGTGATGTGGTCGGTGCGTCGGCATGGCAGCGACCGGCCTGCGGAACCGCCGCTCGAAGAGCGCGCGCAGGCGTCGGTGCATTGAGATGGCGATGCTTTTGGCAGGACGGCCGCGAAAGCGGCGCGATGCGCCAGCCGGCGCCGCGTCGAAGCTGCGACGGAGCGCGATGCGCTATCGCGAATCCTTCGGCAGCCACTTGCGCCCTTCTATCGAACCTTCCCGGCGGGTTTTGTCGACGCGCCGCTGCCGCGCCATCTTCGGATCGACAATCAGCGGACGATAAATCTCGACGCGATCATGGTCGGCAAGCGGCGCATCGAGCGGCTTGACCTTGCCGTAAATGCCGACCTTCTGCGTCGACAGATCGATCTCGGGGTGCTTCTTCAAGATGCCGCTCGCGTCGATCGCCTGCCGCACGGTGGCGCCGGCGGGCATATCGACAGCAAGCAACGTCTGCGCGCCGGGCAGCGCATAGCAGACTTCAACGGCAAGCATCGTGCTCATGGCTTGCCGTACCGCTGGTCCGCGCGCTTCACGAACGATTCGACGAACGTGTTCGCGATATGGTTGAACACCGGCCCGATGATCTTCTCGAGAATCACACTTGCAAACTCGTAGTGCAGCGCGAATTCAATCTTGCACGCGTCCGCGCGCAGCGCCGTGAAGCGCCAGTAGCCTGTGAACTTGCGAAACGGACCGTCGGTGAAATCCATATCGATGCGCGTGGGCCGCTCCTGGGTGTTATGAGTCGCGAAATGCTGCTTGATGCCCTTGAAGTTGATGTCGATCTTCGCCTCCATGCCGTTTTCGTCCTCCCGACGAATCTCGACGCCGCCGCACCACGGCAGGAAATTGGGGTAGTCTGCGACGTCGGTGACGAGATCGAACATTTGTTCCGCCGAGTGGCGGATCAACACGGTTTTCTGGACATCTGCCATAGATTGCACAACGCGCGGCGAGGGTATGGAGGAGCACGGCGGGCTTTCGCTTTCATTGCGCCGCTTTGCTAAAATCGTAATTTTAAACGAGTTGGGCACTTTCCATTCATGAGCATCATCGACAACAGAAAAGCATTCTTCGATTACTTCATCGAGGAGCGCTACGAGGCGGGGCTCGTGCTTGAAGGATGGGAAGTCAAGGCGCTGCGCGCCGGGCGCGGCCAGATCAAGGAAGGCTACGTGGTCGTGCGCAACGGCGAGATCTTTCTGATCGGCACGCACATCAGCCCGCTTCCCGAAGCCTCGACGCACATCACGCCGGACCCGGTCCGCACACGCAAGCTGCTGCTGCATTCCGAAGAGATCAAGAAGCTGATCGGCAAGGTCGAGCAGCGCGGCTACACGCTCGTGCCGCTGAACTTCCACTACAAGGGCGGCCGCGTCAAATGCGAAATCGGCCTCGCCAAGGGCAAAAAGATGCACGACAAACGCGAGACCGAAAAGAAGCGCGATTGGGAGCGCGAGAAAGCGCGGATCATGCGCTCGGCAACTTAAGCGGCACGGGCCGGATCAGCGCACGTCGTTCATCGCCGTGCCCTTGCCGCGATTCACGATTGCCAGCGCCGACGCGATCATCGAACTCATATCCGACATATTGCCCGGTACGATCAGCGTGTTGCTGGTCTTCGCCAGATTGGCGAACGCGTTCACATACTGCTCGGCAACCTTCAGGTTCACCGCATCCCAACCGCCTTGCGACTGAATCGCCGCCGCGATCTTCTGGATCGCCTGCGCGTTGGCTTCGGCCACTGCGAGAATCGCCGCGGCCTGCCCTTGCGCCTGGTTGATCGCCGCCTGCCGCTCGCCCTCGGACTTCTGGATCGCCGCCTCGCGCCCGCCGGCCGCGATATTGATCTGCTCCTGCTTGCGCCCTTCCGACGCGGCGATCAGCGCGCGCTTCTCCCGCTCGGCCGTGATTTGCGCCTGCATCGCGTGCAGGATTTCCTTGGGCGGCGTGAGATCCTTGATTTCGTAGCGCAGCACCTTGACGCCCCAGTTCGTCGCGGCCTGATCGAGCGCGGATACGACGCTGTGGTTGATCAGGTCGCGCTCCTCGAAGGTCTTGTCGAGTTCCAGCTTGCCGATTACCGAACGCAACGTCGTTTGCGAGAGCTGTGTGATCGCCTGTACGAAGTTGCTCGACCCATACGACGCCTTCATCGCGTCGGTGACCTGGAAATACAGCACGCCATCCACTTGCAATTGTGTGTTGTCGCGCGTGATACAGATCTGTCCCGGCACGTCGAGCGGAATCTCCTTGAGCAGATGCTTGTACGCAACACGATCGACGAACGGCAGCACGATATTCAGCCCCGGCGTCAACGTCGCGTGATAGCGGCCGAAGCGTTCGAGCACCCACGCGTGCTGCTGCGGCACGATCTTGATCGTCTGCGCCACCAGCACGACGACGATCACAAGAAACACCACCCCGACAATAGTCATATCCATCTTTACACTCCTTTTTTTAACGGCTGATTCTTGTAGTCAGGCGTGTGCCGGCTGCTTTTTCGCGGCAAGGATCAAGCAGCTTCCGCGCACGGCGGCGATCACATAGACACGCGCGTCCTCGCGTTCGCCAGGCGCGAGCTCGACATCCCAGTCAGCGCCGCGATACTGGGTGCGAGCGTGGCGGTCCTGCCACGCTTCGACGGTCAGCGTCGTGCCGATATCGAGATTCACATCGGGGTTGACCGATGCGTCGCGCCGCTGCGCGCGACGGCCAAAGCGGGAACGGCGCAGCAGGATCACCGCCGCGAGCGCCACGACGGCAGCCAGTGCGAGCTGCACCTCGAGGCTCACGCCGAACAGATGCGCCAGCGCGCCCGCAATGAACCCGAGCGCGATCATCAGCAGATAGAACGTCCCCGTCATCAACTCCGCGACGACCAGCACCCCCACGGCAATCCACCAGAACAGTTCGCCCGACCTCATTGTCGTCCCCCCGAAACAAAACACCCCGGATATACCGGGGTGTTATAGCACGAACCTCATCAATTTCGTGTACTAAGGAGCGTCTCGACCGGCTGGCTCCCGCCTAATCGTTCGAGACGCGCGCCTTGGCGCTTACTGCTTGTGCGACTGCGCGAGCGCCTGCCACGTATCGATGATGGTGTCGGGGTTCAACGAGATCGACTCGATGCCTTCGTCGGTCAGCCATTGCGCGAAATCCGGATGATCCGATGGGCCTTGGCCGCAGATGCCGACGTACTTGTTCATGCGGAGGCACGTTTCGATCGCGCGCTTGAGCAGGAACTTGACCGCTTCGTCGCGCTCGTCGAAATCGGCGGCGAGCAGTTCCATGCCGGAGTCGCGGTCGAGGCCGAGCGTCAATTGCGTCAGATCGTTCGAACCGATCGAGAAGCCGTCGAAGTGCTGCAGGAACTGCTCCGCGAGGATCGCGTTCGACGGAATCTCGCACATCATGATGAGACGCAGACCCTTCTCGCCGCGCCTCAAGCCGAACTTAGCGAGCAGGCCCACCACGCGCTCCGCCTGCTTCAGCGTACGCACGAACGGCACCATGATCTCGACGTTGTCGAGGCCCATCTCTTCACGCACGCGCTTGAGCGCCACGCATTCCATTTCGAACGCTTGCGCGAAGTCTTCCGCAATGTAGCGCGATGCGCCGCGGAAACCGAGCATCGGGTTCTCTTCGTCCGGCTCGTAGCGCGAACCGCCGATCAGCTTCTTGTACTCGTTCGACTTGAAGTCCGACAGACGCACGATCACCGGACGCGGATAGAACGCAGCCGCGATCGTCGCGATGCCTTCGGTCAGCTTGTCGACATAGAACGCACGCGGCGACGCATGCCCGCGCGCAACGCTCTCGACCGCCTTCTTCAAGTCCGCATCGACGTTCGGGTACTCGAGAATCGCCTTCGGGTGCACGCCGATGTTGTTGTTGATGATGAACTCGAGACGCGCAAGACCGACGCCGGAATTCGGCAGTTGCGAGAAATCGAATGCGAGCTGCGGGTTGCCGACGTTCATCATGATCTTCACCGGCACCGGCGGCAGCTCGCCGCGCTGCACTTCGGTGATTTCGGTTTCGAGCAGGCCGTCGTAGATCTTGCCTTCGTCGCCTTCCGCGCACGACACCGTGACGAGCGAGCCGTCCTTCAAAACGTCCGTGGCGTCGCCGCAGCCGACCACCGCCGGCACACCCAGCTCACGCGCGATGATCGCCGCGTGGCAGGTGCGGCCGCCGCGGTTCGTGACGATCGCCGCGGCGCGCTTCATCACCGGCTCCCAGTTCGGGTCGGTCATGTCGGCAACCAGCACGTCGCCCGGCTGCACACGTTCCATCTCCGACGGATCGTGAATCACGCGCACCGGGCCCGCGCCGATCTTCTGGCCGATCGCACGGCCGGTTGCGATCACCTGCGACTGGCCCTTGAGCTTGAAGCGCTGCTCGGCCTTGCCCGCGGCCTGGCTCTTCACGGTCTCGGGACGCGCCTGCAGGATGAAGATCTTCCCGTCGCGGCCGTCCTTGCCCCACTCGATGTCCATCGGGCGCTGGTAGTGCTTCTCGATGATGACCGCGTACTTCGCGAGCTCGATCACGTCTTCGTCGGTGATCGAGAAGCGGTTGCGCTGCTCGTGCGCAACGTCGACCGTCTTCACGCGGCCCGGCTCGCCCGGCTTCGTGAATTCCATCTTGATGAGCTTCGAGCCGATCGAGCGTCGGATGATCGGGTACTTGCCTTGCGCGAGCGTGGTCTTGAAGACGTAGAACTCGTCCGGATTCACCGCGCCTTGCACGACGGTTTCGCCGAGACCATAGCTCGACGTGATGAACACGGCGTCCTTGAAGCCCGACTCGGTATCGAGCGTGAACATCACGCCGGCCGCGCCCACGTCCGAGCGGACCATGCGCTGCACGCCGGCCGACAGCGCGACTTCGGCGTGCGTAAAGCCCTTGTGGACACGATAGGAGATCGCGCGATCGTTATAGAGCGACGCGAACACGTGCTTCATGCGATCGAGCACGTCATCGATGCCCACCACGTTCAGGTAGCTTTCCTGCTGGCCTGCGAACGACGCGTCAGGCAAGTCTTCAGCCGTCGCCGACGAGCGCACCGCGAACGACAGCTCTTCAGGCGAGCTCTTTTGCAGCGTATCGAAGCCGGCACGGATCTCCGCTTCGAGGCGCGGCTGCAGCGGCGCGTCGACGATCCATTGACGGATCTCTTTGCCCGCGTCGGCGAGCGCCTTCACGTCGTCGACGTCGAGCGACTCGAGACGTTTGGCAATGCGTTCGGTGAGAGTGTTGTGATGGAGGAAATCGCGGAATGCGAGTGCCGTGGTGGCGAAGCCGGTGGGCACCCGAACCCCTGCTTCGGCGAGCTGGCTGATCATCTCGCCGAGCGACGCGTTCTTGCCGCCCACAATCTCCACATCGGTCATCCGCAACTGCTCGAACGGAACTACATACGCCTGATCCTTTGCGACGTTAACTGCGTTAGTCATACAAGCCCCTAAGTGTGAAAGAAATTCTCGGCTGTACAAGTGGGCTTGGGCGCGAGTCGCTCATAGGAAGCGAAACATCGCGCCTTGTACAACCTGTTGGAGAAGCCATCGCCGACGCGCCCGCGTTCACGGATGCCCTCAAAAATACGGGGAAGAAGCCCGACGAAGCGGAGAATTCCTCGAGTTTGCCGCAATATTCAGCAATCTCTCCCGCAACGACGCGGATTTCGATGCGATCCGCCCGCAATTGCTTATCCAACAGGTTGCCGCTATTCTACCGTGCCGACCGTCGAAGTGTGACGGTCTGAATTGAAACAGCCCCCACGCTCACTGGGTTCGCTGCCCCCCGGGGGGGGCGGTCAGTGCGCTTGGGGCGGCCCGGCGCGCGCTGAAATAGCCCCCACGCTCACTTGGTTCGCTGCCCCCCGGGGGGGCGGTCAGTGCGCTTGGGGCGGCCCGGCGCGCACTGAAATAGCCCCCACGCTCACTTGGTTCGCTGCCCCCCGAGGGGGCGGTCAGTGCGCTTGGGGCGGCCCGGCGCGCACTGACCCGAATTGCGCCTCGAAACGCGCGTCACCCTGCATTCGTTCCCGCTGTTGCCTTCGCTGTTACTTTTTTTGCACGCTCCGTGCCCTATTGATGCCGCCTACCGTATTCATCGTCTCCGACGGTACCGGGATCACTGCCGAGACCTTCGCGCACTCGATCCTGTCCCAGTTCGACCAGAAATTCCGTCTCGTGCGCGTACCGTTCGTCGACTCCGCCGACAAGGCCTACGCAACGGTCGAAAAGATCGCCGAAGCCGCCCAGCTCGACGGCCGCCGGCCGATCGTGTTCACGACGCTCGTCGATAGCGCGTCGAACGCAATCGTCAAGAATTCGAATGCGCTCGTGCTCGACATCTTCCAGCAGTTCGTCGAGCCGCTCGAGCAGGAACTGGAGATGAAGTCGACGCACGCGATTGGCCGGGGCCACCAAAATGCCGATACCGACGAGTACAAGACGCGCATCGAGGCCATCAACTTCTCGCTCGCGCACGACGACGGCCAGTCGAACCGCAATCTCGCCGATGCCGACGTGATCTTGATCGGCGTGTCGCGCAGCGGCAAAACACCGACGAGCCTCTACCTCGCGATGCAATACGGCGTCAAAGCGGCCAACTATCCGCTGATTCCGGAAGACTTCGAGCGCGGCAAGCTGCCGAGCGCGCTATACGCGCATCGCAACAAGATGTTCGGCTTGTCGATCGATCCGCAGCGGCTCTCCGAGATCCGCAACGAGCGGCGGCCGGGCAGCAAGTACGCGGCGCCGGAAAACTGCCGCTATGAGATCAACGAGGCCGAGGCAATGATGCGGCGTGAAGGGATCAAGTGGCTGTCGTCGACGCACAAGTCGATCGAAGAAATCGCAACGACGATCCTGCAGGAAATCAAGCTCGACCGCCCATCGTATTGAGGGGACGGCCATCCGGCGGCGGGCATCCGGGGACGACCATCCGGCGAAGCGCATGAGGCGACCCGCGAGCCCGGCCGCGCTCAGCCTCGCGCGCGCTGCTGGCGGCATTGCTCGAAGAGGCATACGGCGGCTGCAGCCGCCACGTTCAACGACTCCATGCCGCCCGGTTGCGGAATCGTCAGGCGATGCGTGACAGCGTCGCGCCAGACCTGGGATACACCCGCCCCTTCGTTGCCGAACACCCACGCGAGCGGTCCCGTCAGGTCGCAATCGTAGAGCGCCTCTGCCGCGTGCGAATCGGTGATCGCGACCGGCATCGCGAGGCGCTCGATCAGCGCGTTCGCGTTCACATCTTCAAAGATCTTCAGCAAGAAATGTGCGCCCATCCCGGAGCGCAGGACCTTCGACGACCACGCATACGCCGTCCCCGGTGCGCAGAATACGTGCGCGATACCGGCCGCCGCCGCGCTGCGCAGGATGGAGCCGACATTGCCCGCGTCCTGCACGCCGTCGAGCACGACGCACGAAGTCTTCACACGCTCGGGCAAAGCCACCTCGAGCTTCGGCACGAGCAGCAGAACGCCGACTCCGTTGACCACGTTCGATAGCTGGCCAAACAGCGCATCAGGCAGCGTGACGATGCGATGCTCGTCGATCCGGCTGACGATCGCCTGCGTTTCTGCGTGGCGCAGCGCCCCATCCGTGACGACGCAGGTCTCGGGCTGCCCCGCGACGTCGAGATAGGCGCGCGCCAGATGCAGGCCTTCGAGCAGCGCATGGCCGCTCTTGCGCTGCTGGTGAGTCGAGCCCGCCAGCGCCTTGAGGCGCTTATAGAGCGGGTTGTCGCGCGAAGTGATGGCTTTCACGGGCAAGAAAAGAAAATAGCGAAACGGACGGCGTGGAGAAGACGCGCCAAGACCGGCACGGCAAACGTGCTTGCCTCAGTCCGCGAGCTGATCGCCGAATGGCTCGGAAAACGCGTCGTCGAGCGCTCCCCGCGCGCGCACCGGACTGTCGCCCGGCAGCTTCACGCGCAGGCCGCGCTTGGCCTGCGCTTCGCGCACCGGCGCAAACGTGCGCCGATGATGTTCGCATGGGCCGTGCTCGAAGAGCGCTGCAAGATGCTGCGGCGTACCGTAGCCCGCGTGCGCGTTGAAGCCGTACATCGGAAAGTCTTGGTGCAAGTCGAGCAGCATGCGGTCGCGGGTCACTTTCGCGAGAATCGACGCCGCGGAGATGCACGACACAAGCGCGTCGCCGCCGACGATCGCCTCGCTGCGCATCGGCAGAACCGGACACCGGTTGCCGTCGATCTTGACGAGCGTCGGCATGATAGCGAGGCCCTCGACCGCGCGCCGCATCGCGAGCATCGTCGCGTGCAGGATATTGAGCGCATCGATTTCCTCGACGCTCGCCGAGGCCACGCAATAGGCGAGTGAGCGCTCGACGATCTTCTCGTACAGCTCCTCGCGTTTTTTTGCGCTCAAGGCTTTCGAATCGTCGAGACCGCGGATCCGGCGCTTCGGATCGAGAATCACCGCCGCCGCGACCACCGGCCCGGCGAGCGGCCCGCGGCCGGCTTCGTCGACGCCGCAGACGATATCCTGCGGCGAGCCGAAATCGAACCCGGATTGCGCGGGCTCACCCGCAGCGGCAGCAGCCGGTTTGCGGCGCGGTGTCTTGGTTGCCGTCATGGACGCAGCTTCCTCGATTCGATGACGCGTACGACTGCTTCCGCCGCGCGCTGCGCCGTGTTCTGCCGCAGCGCGTGGTGCATCTCGGTGAAAATTTCCGTGAGCGTGCGCCGATTGGCCTCGTCGCGCAACTGGGTCAGCGTGGCGTCGGCGAGCGCTTCGGGCGTCGCGAAGTGCTGCAGGATCTCCGGCACGACGAAACGTCCGGCGAGGATGTTCGGCAGACCGACATAAGGCAAATAACCCATGTGCCGCATGATCTGGCCTTCGAGCCAGGGCACCCTGTACGAGATCACCATCGGCTTCTTCAAGAGCGCCGCTTCGAGCGTCACGGTGCCGCTCTTGACGAGCAACGCATCGGCCGCGGTCATCGCAAGCTGCGCCTGGCCGTCGACGATCGTCAGCGCGAGATTCGGATGAGCATCGACGAGCGGCTGCAGCATCTCGCGAAGCGCCGGCGTGGCAGCTGGCATCACGAAGCGGACGCCCGGCTCGCGCGCCTGCATCAATTCCATCGCCTTGAAGAACGTCGGGCCGATCAGCCTGATTTCGGAGCGGCGGCTGCCCGGCAGCACCGCGATGATCGGACCGCCCGCGGGCAAGCCGAGCGCGGCGCGCGCGCCGGGCACATCCGGCTCGAGCGGAATCTCGTCGGCAAGCGGATGCCCAACGTACGATGCCGACACGCCCGCCTTTTCGAGGATCGCCGTCTCGAACGGATACAGGCACAGCATGTGGTCGACCGCCTTGGCGATCTTCTTGATCCGCCAGCCTCGCCACGCCCAGATCGTCGGACAGTTGAAGTGGATCGTCGGAATCCCCGCTTCGCGCAGCGCGGGTTCGACGCTGAAGTTGAATCCGGAGGAATCGATGCCGATGAACGCGTGCGGCGGGTCCGCCAGCAACTGATGCTTGAGTTCGCTGCGGACACGAAGGATGTCGGGAAGGCGCGTCAGCGGCTCCACGAGGCCGCGCACCGTCAGCGTGTCCATTGGCCAATGCGCATCGAACCCCTGCGCGCTCATGCGCGGGCCGCCGATGCCGAAATACTGCGTGGAGGCCGGCAGACGCTCGGCGAGCCCGCCGAGCAACGACGCCGCGAGCAAGTCGCCCGACGGCTCGCCGGCAACCAGCGCAAGCCGCAGCGGACTGGGTTGCAGCGCCATCGCTTAGCGAATGATCCCGCGCTGCGACGCTTCGACGAAATCGACCAGCGCCTTGACGGGCGCGTCGCCGTCACCGCCTGCCGAGGCCAGTTCGCGCAATTGGACCTTGGCCTCTTCGAGCGACAAACCGTTCTTGTAAAGCAGCCGATAAGCACTGCGGAGCGCCGAGATCGCATCGGGCGAGAAGCCGCGCCGGCGCAGGCCCTCGACGTTCACGCCATGCGGCTCCGCTTTGTTGCCCGCCGCGACGACGAACGGCGGAACGTCCTGCACGAGTGCCGAGGCGCCGCCGAGCATCGAATGCTCGCCGATACGCACGAACTGGTGCACGCCCGACATGCCGCCGATGATCGCCCAGTCCCCGACCGTCACGTGCCCGGCCATCTGCGCGTTGCTCGACAGAATCACGTGGCTGCCGATGCGGCAATCGTGGCCGATATGCACGTACGCCATGATCCAGTTGTCGTCGCCGAGCGTCGTCACGCCGGTGTCCTGCACGGTACCCGTATGAATCGTCGTGAATTCGCGAATCGTGTTGCGCTCGCCGATCACGAGACGCGTGGGCTCGCCTTGATACTTCATGTCCTGCGGACGGCCGCCGACCGATGCGTAGTGACCGATTCGATTGTCGACGCCGAGCGTCGTGTGTCCTTCGATGACGCTGTGCGAACCGATCGTCGTCCGCGCGCCGATCGTCACGTGTGCGCCGATGACCGCGTACGGCCCGATTTCGACGTCTTCGCCGATCTCGGCGCCTGGTTCGATGATCGCAGTGGGATGAATCCTGCTCATGCGCGTTCGCCTTTCATTCTGTTGCGCTCCGCTCGCTGCTGCGGCAATTGCCGGCGCGGCGAGCGCTGTTCGTTCTTCGAGGGCTCAGCCGCCCCTCGCTGCCGTTCCGGCCCGGTCCTGGTTGGGCCCCGACGCGATTCCGACGTCATCGTCCTGGGTGTGCTTGACCGTGCACATCAGGTCCGCTTCCGCAGCCACGACGCCCTCCACTTCTGCACGCGCCTTGAACTTCCAGATGCCGCGCTTGTAGCGGTCGAACGTCACGTTCAGCATCAACTGATCACCCGGCTCCACGACCCGCTTGAAGCGCGCGTTATCGATGCCAACGAAGTAGTAAAGCGTCTTCGGATCGTGCGGCTCTTCCGCGAACGTCAGAAGCGCCGCCGTCTGGGCAAGCGCTTCGAGGATCAGCACGCCAGGCATCACCGGGCGCTGCGGAAAATGCCCCGTGAAGTACGGCTCGTTGATCGACACATTCTTCAGCGCCTTGATGCTCTTGTGCGGTTCGAGTTCGAGCACGCGATCCACCAGCAGGATCGGATAGCGATGCGGCAACTGCGTGAGGATCTGATGGATGTCGAATTTGATCTTTTCGGTGCTCATGGTGTTTCTGCTCACGCATTGACTGTGCGGATGGTGACTGCGGATGCGGGTGCCGGCAGCTTCGTGATTGCCTGGCGCCGGCATGCCGCCGTTCGCAGGCGCCGCTTGGCTAGCGGCACCCTGCCCGCGGCATGACGGCACCCGCCGCTTTACGCTTTGCCGCTTTCTGCGGCAGAGGCTTCGAGCGCCTTGATACGGTCTCGCAACTTGTCGAGATTGCGCACCAGCGCGGCGCTCTTGTTCCAGTCGGCATGCTCGACGGCCGGGAATGCGCTCGTGTACATGCCGGGTTTCAACAACGACTTCGACACGCCCGATTTCGCGGTGACGATGACGTAATCGGCAAGCGTCACGTGACCCGCGATGCCGACCGCCCCGCCGATCATGCAATGCCGCCCGATCGTCGTGCTGCCCGCAATCCCGGCGCATCCGGCGATAACGGTATACGCACCGATCTTGCAGTTGTGGGCGATCTGCACGAGGTTGTCGATCTTCACGCATTCCTCGACGATCGTATCGGCCATTGCCCCTCGGTCGATAGTCGTATTCGCCCCGATTTCCACGTCCGGCCCGATCGACACGCCGCCGACCTGCGGAATCTTGACCCAGCTTCCGGTGCGCGCGTCGCCCTCGCCGACAAAATCGGGAGCAAAACCGAAACCGTCCGAACCGATCACGGCACCCGAATGGATGATCACGCGCGGGCCGATCTTGCAGCCGTAGTAGACGCTGACGTTCGGGTACAGGTGCGAGCCCTCGCCGATCTGCGTGCCGCGGCCGATCACCACGTTCGCATCGAGCCGCACGTTCTCGCCGATCACCGCGCCCGCCTCGACCACCACATGGGGACCGATCACGGCGCTGGCCGCGACCTTCGCCGCCGGATCGACGACCGCGCTCGGATGGACGCCCGCCGGCGCCTTCGGCGCAGCGAGATCGATGAACATTTGCGCGACCCGCGCAAAATAAGCGTAAGGATTCGGCGTAACGATGAAGTTACGCCCCTCGCGCGAACCGAGCTTGTCCAGGTGCGCAGGCGCGATCAGCACCGCGCCGGCGTTCGTCGTTTCGACTTGCGACAGGTATTTGGGGTTGGCGAGAAACGCAAGCTGCAGCGGTCCTGCCTGATCGAGCGGCGCGAGGCTGCCGACTTGGTGTGCCCGGTCGCCGACCACTTCGCCGCCGAAGCGCCGGACGAGTTCCTCGAGCGTCAATGCCATGCGGGTACAACTCCTGTGGTTCAGTTCGTGGCGCTCGGGCTCGAAGCGGCAAGCGCCTTCAGCACTTGATCGGTGATGTCGATGCGCGGGCTCACGTAGACCGCCTCTTGCACGATCAAGTCGTAGTGCTGTTGTTCGGCGATCTGCTTGATGACCTTGTTCGCCTTGTCGAGCACCGCGGCCAGTTCTTCATTGCGGCGCTGGTTCAGGTCTTCGCGAAACTCGCGTTGCTTGCGCTGGAAGTCCATGTCGAGCTGGGAGATGTCGCGCTGCTTTTGCGCGCGATCGGCGGGGGCCATCGACGCGCCGTTCTTGTCGAGCGCATCGGACATCGACTTCAGCTTCTGCGCCATGTCCTGCAGATCCTTGTCGCGCTTTGCGAACTCGGCCTCGAGCTTCGTTTGGGCGCTCTTCGCCGCCGCCGACTCGCGCAGGATACGATCCGAATTGACCGCCGCGATGCGGGCCTCCTGAGCATGAGCAGCGCTGACGCCGAGCGCCATCGTGAGCGCAGCCGCGCACATCGCGCGTTTCGAAAACATACCGTTTCGCAAAGTCTTCCTCTCGATACTGTAAAGGTCTCGGCGTTTCGTCAGAATGCCGTCCCGATCTGGAATTGGAACTTCTGATACTGGTCGCCCGTATGCTTGGTGACCGGGAAGCCCAAGCTGATCTTGAGGGGGCCGATCGGCGAAATCCATGCGAGACCGAGACCGTAGCCGTAACGCAAGCCGTTGGCGCCGATGCTGTTGCCCTCGTTGCCCCAGACGTTGCCGCCGTCGAAGAACGTGAACACGCGCAGCGTCCGGTCGTAGCCCGTGCCCGGCAGCGGGAACGTAAGTTCGATGTTGCCGACCACCATCCTCGAACCGCCGATCGGGTCGTTCGTCGTCGCATCGCGCGGACCCAGCGAGCTCGGCTCATAGCCGCGCACCGAACCGATACCGCCCGCGAAGTAGTTCTTGAAGATCGGGTACGGCTTGCCGCCCAAGCCGTTGCCGTAGCCGCCCTGGAAGTTCAACCCGAGCACGAAGCCGCGCGCGAACGAGTAATAGTACTGGGCCTGCAAGTCGGCCTTATAGTACTGCGTCGCGCCGATCGGCGTGCCGTATTCGGCGTTCGCCTGCGTGTAGTAGCCGCGGCTCGGCACCAGCGCGCTGTCGCGGCTGTCGCGCGACCAGCCGATCGTGAGCGGCACGTTGTTCGACACGCGGCCGAAGTTGTTCACGTAGTCGATATAGCTTTGCGGAGTGTTCGAATCGACATCGAGGCGGTTCTGCTCGAGGCCCGTGCCGAAGTAGACGGTATCCACTTCGGAGAACGGAATGCCGAACTTGAGGTCCGCGCCCGCGGTGATGATGCGGAAGCTCGACGTGGTCGAGTAGTACAGCGGCTCGGTCGTGCGGTAGTAGACGTCGGTGATCCGCTTGATGCCGTCGACCGTGAAGTACGGGTCGACTTGCGTCACGGTCAGCGTGCGGTACGTCTTCGCCGTATTGACGTTCACCGAGAGACTCGTGCCGGAACCGAACACGTTGTCCTGCGACACGCCTGCCGACAGCACCACCTTGTCCGTCGACGAGAAGCCCGCGCCCAGCGTGATCGCGCCCGTCGGCTTTTCGGTGACTTTCACGTCGACGTCGACCTGGTCCTGCGTGCCTTCGACCGGCACCGTCGTCACGTCGACATCGGTGAAGTAGCCAAGACGGTTGATGCGGTCCTTCGACAATGCAAGGCGGCTCGAATCGAACCACGAGCTTTCGAGCTGGCGCATTTCGCGGCGCACGACTTCGTCGCGCGTACGCGTGTTGCCCGTGATGTTGATGCGACGCACGTAGACGCGGCGGCTCGGATCGACTTGCAGCGTCAGTGCGACCGTATGATGCTCCTGGTCGATCTGCGGCACGGCGTTCACGGTCGCGAACGCGTAGCCGTATTCGCCGAGCTTGTCGACGATGGCCTTGGTGGTGGCCTTCAGCTTTTCCGCCGAGAAGCGCTGGCCCGGTTTGATCGTGATGAGCTTCTGCAGCTCGGCCTGACGGTCCAGCAGATTGCCCGCGAGCTGGATGCTCGAAATCGTGTACGGCTCGCCTTCATGCACCGTCAGCGTGAGGTACATGTCCTTCTTGTCCGGCGAAATCGACACCTGTGTCGATTCGATGTTGAACTCGAGGTAGCCGCGGTTCAAATAGTAGGAGCGGACGTTCTCGAGGTCGCCCGTGAGCTTTTCCTTCGAGTACAAGTCGTTCTTCGTGTACCACGAGAACCAGTTCGGCGTGGAGAGCTGCATTTCGTCGCGCAGCGTGCTCGTGCTGAACACCTTGTTGCCGATGAAGTTGACCTGGCGAATCTTTGCGCTCGGGCCTTCGGCCACCGAGAACAGAACCGATACGCGGTTGCGGTCGATCGGCGTGACGGTCGTCGTCACTTCGGCGGCGTAGAAGCCACGCGTCAAATACTGACGCTTCAGCTCCTGCTCGGCGCGATCGACGAGCGCCTTGTCGTAGTACCGGCCCGGCGACAAGCCGACGGAATTGAGTGCCTTGGTGAGGTTGTCTTTGTCGAATTCGTGGAGGCCCGCGAAATCGATCGTCGCGATGGCCGGACGCTCGACCACGTCCACGACCACGACGCTGCCTTCCGTGGCGATGCGCACGTCGCTGAAGAAGCCGGTGGCGTACAGCGCGCGGATGGCGTCGGAGGCCTTGTCGTCGGTGAAGGTGTCGCCCTTCTTGATCGGCAGGTAGGCGAAAACAGAACCAGGTTCGATGCGTTGCAATCCCTCGATCCGGATGTCTTGCACCACGAAAGGCGTCGTCGCGTGAGCCACCAGCCCATGCGCGGCGAGTGCCGCGGCTGCAATCGTTTTAGGAACAAAGCGATGAGGTTTGAACAACGTGCTTCCCCAGTGTTTTTAGCTGCGTCAGTCCCCGC
Organism: Trinickia mobilis; assembly: GCF_017315705.1. Lineage (GTDB taxonomy): Bacteria > Pseudomonadota > Gammaproteobacteria > Burkholderiales > Burkholderiaceae > Trinickia_A > Trinickia_A mobilis. The sequence continues at coordinate 28,913 of NZ_JAFLRF010000014.1, forward strand.
GGCTGGCTTAAGGTGCCCTTAAGGAGCCGCTCGACAATTTAAAAATGGATTAACCGAGCCAGATCGTTGAAAAGCGCAATCGCCGACAATGCGACGATGCAGACGAGCCCGGCCCTTTGCAGAACAAGTTGCCAACGTTCCGATACCGCTTTTCCTGTCGCGGCTTCAACCAAATAATATAACAGATGCCCCCCGTCCAATACCGGAATCGGTAACAAGTTCAGCACACCCAGACTGATACTGACGAGGGCGAGAAACGACAGGAACGGCCCCAGGCCGAGTCGCGCGCTCTTGCCGGCATAGTCGGCGATCGTGACGGGGCCGGACAAATTCTTGAGCGACGCCTCGCCGGTAATCATCCGGCCGAACATCCGCAGCGAATAATCCGAGATGTCCCACGTGCGGCGCACGCCGAGCTCGAGGCTTTCGAGCGGGCCGTAGCGGACCTCGACGCTCGGCACTTGTGTTGCGAGCGCCGCGCCGATGCGGCCGATGTCGGCGCCCGTATCGGGATCGCGGCGCGTGTCGGGAGTGATCGTGAGCGTTTGCAGTGCGCCGGGCGCGGCAGTTGCCGCATCCGCTGCTGCACCGCTTGCCGCGCCTGCTGCCGAGCCGCCGCGCTCGATCTCCAGCGCGACCGCCCGGCCGGCGTGCGATTTGATGAAATCAATAAACGCGGTCGCACTGTCCACACGCTTACCGTTCATTTCCCGCAGCGTATCGCTGGGCTGCAGCCCGGCGCGCTGCGCGGCGCTGCCCGGCTCGACGCCCGCGACCGTCAACATGCCGCCGCCCGGCTCGAAGCCGAGCTTCGACATGAAGTCGTCGTCGACTTCCTTGTCCGAGATGTTGCGCAGGTCGACTTGATAGTCGAATGTGCCGTGACCGCCCTTAGCACGCAGCACCACGCGGCGATGATCGAACGCCGCATCGAGCAGCTTCCAGCGCAGATCGGACCATGAGCGCACGGCCTCGGCATCGCTGCCGCGTTCATTGCGGATCGCGAGCACGGTTTCGCCGCCGGCGAAGCCCGCCTTCGCCGCGACGCTCCCTGCCGGCGGGGCCGCAACGATCGCCGCCGGCTCGGTGATGCCGGTCGCGAACACGACCGAAAACAGCGCGATCGCGAGCAGGAAATTGGCCACTGGCCCCGCGATCACAATCGCAATGCGTTTGCCCACAGACTGCCGGTTAAAGGCATACGGCAAGTCGGCGGGCGGAATGCCCGGCCCGGGATCGCGCTCGTCGAGCATCTTCACGTAGCCGCCGAGCGGCAGCGCGGCGATCGTCCACTCGGTGCCGGTCTTCTTGCTGACCCGCTGCCAAAGCGGCTTGCCAAAGCCGATCGAAAAGCGCAGCACCTTCACACCGCACAGACGCGCGATGCGATAGTGGCCGTACTCGTGCACGACGACGAGCACGCCGATCGCCACGATGAACGAAGCGATTTCGATCAGCAGGTTCATGTCCGTGTGCGCCGGGCCGCCCCAAGCACACTGACTGCCCCCTCGGGGGGCAGCGAACGAAGTGAGCGTGGGGGCTGTTTCATGTCAGTGCGCGCCGGGCCGCCCCCAAGCGCACTGACCGCCCCCTCGGGGGGCAGCGAACGAAGTGAGCGTGGGGGCTGTTTCATTTCCGCCTCACTGGACCGTGCGGTCCATCTGGCGCGCGCCGGCGAGATGGCTGTCGATGAAGGCCGTGGCCGCGCGGCGCGCCGCGGCGTCTGCTTCGAGCACGTCGTCGAGGCCGCTTGGCGTGCGGTTCGAAAGCGCGTTCAGCACCGCGTCCACGGTCTGCGCAATCGCCATGAAACCGATCTTGCGCGACAGGAACGCGTCGACAGCGATCTCGTTCGCCGCATTGAGCGCCGCGCTCGCGACACCGCCTTCTTCCAGTGCCTTCATCGCGAGCGCGAGGCACGGGAAGCGCGCGTAATCGGGCTTCTCAAAACTGAGCGACGCGATCTGCACGAGGTCGAGCTGCGCGACACCCGAATCGATGCGCTCCGGGAACGCGAGCGCGTGCGCGATCGGCGTGCGCATGTCGGGATTGCCGAGCTGCGCGAGCACGGAGCCGTCGACGTACGACACGAGCGAATGGATCACGCTTTGCGGATGGATCAGCACCTCGATGCGCTCGCCGGGCAGATCGAACAGCCAATGCGCTTCGATGACTTCGAGGCCCTTGTTCATCATCGTCGCCGAGTCGACCGAGATCTTGCGGCCCATGACCCAGTTCGGATGCTTGCAGGCTTCGTCGGGCGTGACATCGACGAGCGTGGACGGCTCGCGCGTTCGGAACGGTCCGCCCGACGCGGTCAGGATGATCTTCGATACCCCGCCATGCGCCGAGGCTTCGCTCGGCAGGCATTGGAAAATCGCGTTGTGCTCGCTGTCGACTGGGAGCAGCGTCGCGTGATGGTCGCGCACGGCGTCCATGAAGATCGCGCCCGACATCACGAGCGCCTCCTTGTTTGCGAGCAGGATGCGCTTGCCGGCGCGTGCGGCAGCCAGCGTCGGCGCGAGGCCGGCAGCGCCGACGATTGCCGCGACCACCGTGTCGCATTGCGCGCTTCGCGACACGTCGACGAGCGCTTGCGGGCCGTACGCGACTTCGGTCTTGCAACCGGCATCGCGCAACTGCGCGGCGACGCGAGCAGCCGCCTCGGCATCGCCGACCACCGCCACTTCAGGGTGAAAGCGCAGGCATTGCTCGACGAGCTTGTCGCCGTTGCGATGCGCGGTCAGCGCATAGACCGAGAAGCGGTCGGGATGGCGCGCGACCACATCGAGCGTGCTCTCGCCAATCGAGCCCGTTGAACCGAGCAGTGTCAGACGTTTTTTCATATCTCTTTCTCTAGCCGAGCAGCAGCATCGCAAGCGGCAGCACCGGCAACAACGCGTCAATGCGGTCGAGCACGCCGCCGTGGCCCGGCAGCAGACCGCTGGAGTCCTTCACACCGGCCTGGCGCTTCAGCATGGATTCGAACAAATCGCCGACCACGCTGAAGGCGACCAGCAACGTCAACGCGACAAACGCACGCGGCGTGCCGAGTCGCAGCGCCAGGTCGGAAAACAGTGTCGGCGCAAGCGCATGGGTGGCGACGGCCGCAATCGCGACCGCGATCACTGCCAGCCACCCGCCAGCGGCACCTTCCCAGGTTTTGCCCGGACTGATGGCGGGCGCCAGTTTATGCTTTCCGAACGCCTTACCCGCAAAGTATGCACCGATGTCGGCAAGCCAGACCACTAATAACAGGGACAAAACAAACGGCACGCCTTCGATACGCGCCGCCACAAGTGCATGCCAGCACGCGACGAACACGATGATTCCCGCCAGAAACAGGAACAGGCGCCACGCGCCATGGGCCAGTACGGGCTTGCGCATCAGCACGAACGGGCCCGCCAGCACCCAGAATACCGCCGCCGCCTGAAATAGCGGCCGAGGCGGCTTGAGGCCGACGCCAAGCCGCGTGCTCGCGACCAGCGCGACCGCCGCGACAAGCGCATACACGACCGGACCGGCCCCGTTCATTTTGAGCAGGCGCGCCCATTCCCAAGCGGCAAAGACGAGAACGAACGCGATCAGCGCGCCGAACGCGCCGACCGGCGCGAACAGCGTCACGGGCAAGAAGACTGCCAGCAGGACGACCGCCGTGATAACACGGGTTTTTAGCATGGAAGCGAATCGGCGTTCTGCGATTGCGGTTCGAGTTGGGCGCTGGTGCGGCCGAAGCGGCGCTCACGCCGCGCATACGAGGCGATGGCGTCAGAGAGCGCGTGCGCGTCGAAGTCAGGCCAGAAGGTCTCGGTGAAATAGAACTCGGTATAGGCAAGCTGCCAGAGCAGGAAATTGCTGATGCGCGTCTCGCCGCCCGTGCGGATGAAGAGGTCGGGCTCCGGCGCATAAGCCATCGCCAGATGCTGGGCAAACGTCTCCTCGTTGACTTCCGCCGTGCGCCCCGTCTGCGCCGATTGCTCGGCGAGTTTCCTCGCGGCCTGGAGGATGTCCCAGCGGCCGCCGTAGTTCGCGGCGATCGTGAGCGTGAGACGCGTGTTGCGCGCGGTCTTCGTCTCCGCGCGCCGGATCAGGTCTTGAATGCGGGCGTCGAACTGCGAGAGGTCGCCGACCACGCGCAAACGGATGCCGTTCGCGTGGAGCTTGCCGACTTCGCGCTCGAGCGCGGTCACGAAAAGACGCATCAGGAACGAGACTTCCTCGGTCGGACGGCGCCAGTTCTCGGAACTGAATGCGAACAGGGTCAGATATTCGACGCCAGCGCGCGCGCACGCCTCGACGGCAGAACGCACCGCATCGACGCCGCGCGAATGGCCCGCCACGCGCGGCAAGCGCCGCTGCGTCGCCCAACGGCCGTTGCCGTCCATGATGATCGCGATGTGGCGCGGCACGCCCGCGACGTCAGGCACGCGAACGGTAGAGCTGGTATAGGTCATGGCCGCTGGGACTGTGACTGCAAAAAAAGAAGTGAGACTGAAAGCTTGAGACCGGACGGCCTCAAACCGTCATGATTTCCGCTTCCTTGCTCTGGACGAGCTTGTCGATTTCCGCGACGTACTTGTCGGTGAGCTTTTGCACGTCGTCGCCGGCGCGGCGCTCGTCGTCTTCCGATATCTCTTTATCTTTGACGAGTTTCTTGAGCTGCTCGTTCGCATCGCGGCGCAAATTGCGCACGGCCACCTTCGCCGTTTCGCCTTCGCTCTTGACGACCTTGGTCAGCTCCTTGCGGCGCTCTTCGGTCAGCGCGGGCATCGGCACGCGGATCAGGTCGCCCTGCGTCGCCGGGTTCAGGCCGAGGTCCGACTCGCGAATCGCCTTCTCGACGACCGCGACCATCTTCTTTTCCCACGGCTGCACGCCGATCGTGCGCGCATCGACGAGAGTCAGGTTGGCAACCTGCGAAATGGGCACGGCCGAACCGTAGTAGTCGACCTGGATGTGGTCGAGCAAGCCGGTATGCGCGCGGCCTGTACGGATTTTTGCCAGATCGTTCTTGAACGCGTCGATCGAGCGCTGCATCTTCTGCTCGGCGCCTTTTTTGATATCTGCCACACTCATTTAAACCTCCGAACCTTCATAACAGTGCCGGTCCGCTCGCTAGGAGCGGAACCCGCCGCAGCCCGCAGCGCAAACCGCGTCCTGCGAGAGTTTACACGTGGACGAGCGTGCCCTCGTCCTCACCTTGAACGATACGCTTGAGCGCGCCGGGCTTGACGATCGAAAACACGCGAATCGGCAGCTTCTGGTCGCGGCACAGCGCAAAGGCCGTCGCATCCATCACCTGCAGATTGCGTCCGATCGCCTCATCGAAGCTGATCGTCGAATAGCGCGTGGCCGTGGAATCTTTCTTCGGGTCTGCGGAGTATACGCCGTCGACTTTGGTCGCCTTCAGCACGACTTCCGCGCCGATTTCCGAGCCGCGCAGCGCGGCGGCCGTATCGGTCGTGAAGAACGGGTTGCCGGTGCCGGCCGCGAAGATTACGACCTTGCCCTCTTCGAGCTGGCGGATCGCGCGCGGACGGATGTACGGCTCCACCACCTGGTCCATGCGCAGCGCCGACTGCACGCGCGCTTCGATCCCGGCGTGACGCATCGCATCCTGCAATGCGAGCGCGTTCATCATCGTCGCGAGCATCCCCATGTAGTCGGCCGTCGCGCGGTCCATGCCCGCGGCGCCCCCTGCCACGCCACGGAAGATATTGCCGCCGCCGATCACGACCGCGAGCTGGGTGCCCAACCGGACGACTTCCGCAACGTCTGCCACCATTCTTTCGATCGTCGCGCGATTGATGCCGAAGGCATCGTCGCCCATCAGAGCTTCGCCGGAGAGTTTGAGAAGAACGCGTTTATAGGCAGTGGGCATAGAGGTATCCGATCGCGCCAAGAGGATGACAACAACGTAGAACTGTAGGGGTGAAATGCTGGTTCGGGCAAGCGCCGCCAAATTCACCAAACCGCTCGGATTCGGCTGGTTCGGCGGCCGCCGACGGGCTGGAAGCGGGCGGACCCGCCAGCAGCCCGTCGGCGCTGCCCGGCCGCGGCGGGCTGACTTAGCCGCCGCGGGTACAACGTACTGCCGATGCTTACGATTGCTTGGCTGCGGCAACTTGCGCGGCCACTTCGGCGGCGAAGTCGTCCTGACGCTTCTCGATGCCCTCGCCGACGACGAAGAGCGCGAACTGCTGCACCGTCGTGCCTGCCGCCTTCAGCATCTGCTCGATCGACTGCTTGTCGTTCTTCACGAACGGCTGGTTCAGCAACGACACTTCCTTGAGGTACTTCTGCACGCTGCCGTCGACCATCTTCGCGATGATTTCAGCCGGCTTGCCCGATTCGGCGGCCTTCTGCTCGGCGATGCTGCGCTCCTTGGCGATCAGCTCGGCCGGCACGTCGTCGGCCGAGAGCGACACCGGCTTCATCGCGGCGATGTGCATCGCGACGTCCTTGCCGACTTGCTCGTCCGCGCCCATGTACTCGACGAGCACGCCGATGCGCGTGCCGTGCAGGTACGCAGCCAGCTTGTTCGCGGTTTCGAAACGCTCGAAGCGGCGGATCGACAGGTTTTCGCCGATCTTGCCGACGAGCGCGAGGCGCACGGCGTCGACCGTCGAGCCTTCCAGCGGCAGCGCCGACAGCGCGGCCACGTCGGCCGGATTCTGCGTGGCGACGAGTTCGGCGACGGTCTTCGCGAACCCGAGGAAATCGTCGTTCTTCGCGACGAAGTCGGTTTCGCAATTCAGCTCGACGAGCGCGCCGGCGTTGCCGCCGATGAACGATGCGACGACGCCTTCAGCCGTCACGCGCGAAGCCGCCTTGCTCGCCTTGTTGCCGAGCTTCACGCGCAGCAGCTCTTCGGCGCGCGCCATGTCGCCGTCGGCTTCCGTCAGCGCCTTCTTGCATTCCATCATCGGCGCATCGGTTTTCGCGCGCAGTTCTGCAACCATGCTTGCGGTAATTGCCGCCATCATCAGCTCCTTGGGTCTTGTCTGTCACACGCCGCCGCGCTTTCGACGCGGGCGGCAGGAATTCGTTTCCGGCGGGCGCTCAAAAATAAACGCACCCATCGCTTTTGCCGGTCAAAACTTAAAAAAAGGGGGCCTATGGAGAGCCCCCTTTTTTGCCGGCCGCGGGGCAGCTTTACGCTTCCCCGTTGACCTCGACGAACTCGTCGCCGTCGTTGCCGCGCACGGCCTGGACCACTTCGTTCACTGCGTTCGCACGGCCTTCGAGGATCGCGTCAGCCACGCCTTGCGCGTAGAGCGCTACGGCCTTGCTCGCGTCGTCGTTGCCCGGGATCACGTAGTCGATGCCTTCCGGCGAGTGGTTCGTATCGACCACGGCGATGACCGGCACGCCGAGCTTGTTCGCTTCGGTCACGGCAATCTTGTGATAGCCGACGTCGACGACGAAGATCGCGTCAGGAATGCCGCCCATGTCCTTCACGCCGCCGATCGACTTTTGCAGCTTGGCGATTTCGCGTTCGAACAACAGCGCTTCCTTCTTGCTCATGCGCTCGAGTTCGCCCGCTTCCACGGCCGTTTCCATGTCCTTCAGGCGCTTGATCGACACCTTCAGCGTCTTGAAGTTGGTGAGCATGCCGCCGAGCCAGCGCGCGTTGACGAACGGCATGCCGGCGCGTTGCGCTTCCTCGGCGATCGTGTCACGCGATTGACGCTTCGTGCCGACGAACAGGATCGTGCCGCGGTTCGCTGCCAGTTGACGCACGTACTTCAGCGCGTCGTTGTACATCGGCAGCGTCTTTTCGAGGTTGATGATGTGAATCTTGTTGCGATGACCGAAAATGAACGGGGCCATCTTGGGGTTCCAGAAGCGCGTTTGGTGGCCGAAGTGGACACCGGCTTCCAGCATTTGACGCATGGTAATTGCCATGAAAATCTCCGCGAGGGTTGGGTCTAAAGCCGGCTGCCGTATCGCCTGCGCCGCACCGCTTCGATTCGCGGAACGCGACGCCGTCGACACCCTGGGTGCGCCGGCTTGCGAATGGGCGCGCGCTGAAAGGCCGACATAGCCGATGAGGCGCACCACGATCAAGCCGCTACGAGTTTTGCAGGGGTTTGTGCGGCGCTACGGCCCCGCTTTTGCTCGCTTTTGCTACTACCCCATATTCCCCGCCCTTCGCGAGGACCTGAGAATATGCGCAACACCCGATAACGACTTAGCCGAAGAGTATAGCACGCGCGTGTTACCCGTCTCAAGCCGCGATTTGATTTGACGCATCGGCCGGAGATGCCGGATTTCCGCCGAAGCGGGGCGCGGCAAGACTCGCCGGGCTTTTTGCGCTTATTTTAAAGGCCTGCGACGTGCCTAATATGGTGCGATAATCGCGCAATCAACGCATTTCAGACCCAGACTCATGCCTATTACCCTCAAAAACGATCACGATATCGCGCAAATGCGCGTGGCTTGCCGCCTCGCCAGCGAAGTGCTCGACTACATCACGCCGTTCGTCAAGGCCGGCGTCACCACGGGTGAGCTCGACCGCCTGTGCCACAACTTCATGCTCGACGTCCAGGGCACCGTGCCGGCGCCGCTCAATTACCAGCCGCCCGGCTATCCGCCCTACCCGAAGGCGACCTGCATCTCGGTCAACGACGTGATCTGCCACGGTATCCCCGGCGACAAGATCGTCAAGAACGGCGACGCGCTCAATATCGACATCACCGTCATCAAGAACGGCTATTTCGGCGACACGAGCCGGATGTTCATCGTCGGCGAAGGCTCGATCCTCGCCAAGCGCCTCGTGCAGACCACCTACGAATGCATGTGGCTCGGCATCGAACAGGTGCGCCCGGGCGCGTTTCTCGGCGACATCGGCCACGCGATCCAGCGGCACGCGGAGGCGCAAGGCTACAGCGTCGTGCGCGAATATTGCGGCCACGGCATCGGCACCGTGTTCCATGAAGATCCGCAGATCCTGCATTACGGACGCCCGGGCACCGGCCTGGAATTGCAGCCCGGCATGATCTTCACGATCGAGCCGATGATCAACGCCGGGCGCCGCGAAATCCGCACGATGCCCGACCAGTGGACCGTCAAGACGCGCGACCGCAGCCTTTCGGCGCAATGGGAGCACACGGTGCTCGTCACCGATTCCGGCCATGAAGTGTTGACGGTATCGGCGGGCACACCCGCGAAGCCGCAGATCGCGGTGGCCGCGTAAGCCCGCGGCCGCGCCTGCGCTGTTTGTCGTCAAACGCCCACGAGCCCACCGCGCCCCATCATGCCGACACGCCGCCCATGAGCGCTCCCGCCGCCGCCCTTCCCCACGCCCTGTCGCTCAAAGCGGACTACAAAGTGGTCAAAACCGAACTGCTGGAGCGCTTCAAGACATCGGCCAACGTCGATTCGCTGATGCGCTCGCTCGCCCGCACCACCGACGACGCCCTGCGCGGCGCCTGGGAAGCGTGCGAGCTGGCCGCGACGCTCGCGCTACTGGCCGTCGGCGGCTACGGCCGCGGCGAGCTCGCGCCGTATTCGGACGTCGACATCCTCGTCCTGCTGCCGGAAGAAGCGCCGCCGCATATCGAAGCATGCATCGAGCGCTTCATCGGCATGGCCTGGGATCTCGGGCTCGAGCTCGGCAGCAGCGTGCGCACGGTCGCGCAATGCATCGAGGAAGCGTCGAACGACGTGACGGTGCGCACGTCGCTGCTCGAAGCGCGGCGCATCGTCGGCAGTACGGCGCTCTTCGAGGCGTTCACGCTGCGCTACAACGAGACGCTCGATCCGCGTGCGTTCTTCCAGGCGAAGATGCTCGAAATGCGCCAGCGGCACGCGAAGTTTCAGGACTCGCCATACAGCCTCGAGCCCAACGTCAAGGAAAGCCCGGGGGGGTTGCGCGACCTGCAACTGATTCTGTGGATCACGCGCGCAGCGGGCTTCGGCAGCAGTTGGAAAGAGCTGGACGCGCGCGGGCTCATCACCGATCGCGAGGCGCGCGAACTGCGGCGCAACGAAGGCTTCCTGAAAGCGCTGCGCGCCCGTTTGCACGTGATTGCCGGGCGCCGCCAGGACATTCTGCTGTTCGATTTGCAGACCGCGGCCGCTGAGAGCTTCGGCTTCAAGGCGACGCAGACCAAGCGCGCGAGCGAACAGCTGATGCGCCGCTACTACTGGGCCGCCAAAGCCGTCACGCAGCTCGCGACGATCCTGATCCAGAACATCGAGGCGCAGCTCTTCCCGAAGACGAGCGGCATCACGCGCGTGCTGTCGGACCGCTTCGTCGAGAAGCAAGGCATGATCGAAATCGGCAGCGACGACGTGTTCGAGCGCTCGCCGAACGCGATTCTAGAAGCCTTCCTGCTTTATGAAGCGACGCCCGGCATCAAAGGGCTGTCGGCGCGCACGCTGCGCGCACTGTACAACGCGCGCGACATCATGAACCTGCACTGGCGGCGCGACCCGGAAAACCGGCGCTTGTTCATGGAGATCCTCAAGCAGCCGCAAGGCATCACGCATGCGCTGCGGCTCATGAACCAGACGAGCGTGCTCGGACGCTACCTGTTGAACTTCCGGCGCATCGTCGGGCAAATGCAGCACGACCTGTATCACGTCTACACGGTCGACCAGCACATCTTGATGGTGCTGCGCAATCTGCGCCGCTTCGCGATCGCCGAGCATGCGCACGAATATCCGTTCTGCAGCCAGTTGATCGCGAATTTCGAGCGTCCGTGGGTGCTGTACGTCGCGGCGCTGTTCCATGACATCGCGAAGGGCCGAGGCGGCGATCACTCGACGCTCGGCATGGCCGACGCCCGGCGCTTTTGCCGCGATCACGGCATCACGGGCGCCGACGGCGACCTCGTCGTCTGGCTGGTCCAGCACCATCTGACGATGAGCCACGTCGCGCAGAAACAGGACACGAGCGACCCCGAGGTCATCAAGCAATTCGCCGAGCTGGTCGGCACCGAACGCCGCCTGACGGCGCTCTATCTGCTGACGGTCGCCGATATCCGCGGCACGAGCCCGAAGGTCTGGAACAACTGGAAAGGCAAGCTGCTCGAGGACCTGTACCGCGCGACGCTCGCGGTGCTCGGCGGCGCCCGGCCCGATGCACATTCGGAGCTCAAGCTGCGGCAAGAGGAAGCGCTGGCGCTGCTGCGGCTCGAAACCGTGCCCGAGAACGCGCATCTCGCGCTGTGGGAGCAGCTCGACGTCGGCTATTTCCTGCGCCACGACGCCGCCGACATCGCGTGGCAGACGCGCGTGCTGTACCGCCATGTGCGCACGCAAGCGGCCATCGTGCGGGCGCGTCCGTCGCCGATCGGCGAAGCGCTGCAGGTGCTCGTGTACGTGGAGGACCGCTCCGACCTGTTCGCCGGCATCTGCGCCTATTTCGACCGCAACGGCCTCTCGGTGCTCGACGCGCGCGTGAGCACGACGCGCCACGGCTATGCGCTCGACAACTTCCTCGTCGCGCACGCCGAGGACGACGTGCATTACCGCGACATCGCCAATCTCGTCGAGCAGCAGCTCGCGGCGCGGCTCGCGGTCGAGGCGCTGCTGCCCGAACCGTCGAAGGGACGCCTGTCGAGGCTGTCGCGCACGTTCCCCGTCACGCCGCGCGTCGACCTGCGGGCCGACGAGCGCGGCCAGTACTACATCCTGTCCGTGTCGGCCAACGACCGGCCGGGCCTTCTTTATTCGATCGCGCGCGTCCTGGCCGAGCACCGGGTGGGCGTCCGTGCGGCGCGGATCAATACGCTCGGCGAGCGCGTCGAGGACGTGTTCCTGCTGGACGGAGGCGGCCTCTCGGACAACCGCCTGCAAATCCAGGTCGAAACCGAGCTGCTGCGCGCGATTGCCGTCTGAAAACCCCCTAATTTGCCGCTTCGCGCCCTATCCCGCAGCAATCGGGAAAACGCGAAGCGGTCCGGTGTTTTGTTGAGAGAGTTTATGCGCGTCAAATTGACAGCCAAGCACCCGCGACCGGCAGCGCCGGATCGCGCCCCCGTCCGTTCCGGCAGCGCGTCGGCACGCAAGCCCGCGCGGCCGGCTCGTCCGGCCGCGGCCAATACCGAGCGGCCTGCCGGGCCGGCGCGCGCGCCCGCTTCGGGGGCAACGAGCGGCGGCGGCCGCACAGGCGGCAAGGCTCGCCCGTCGCAGATGCCCGCTAAGCGAGCTGCGTCCGCGGGAGCCTCGAAGAAAGACAGTGGCGCGGCGCGTCCCAGCAAGCCCGCACGCGCTGGCGCGGAAACCGGCAAGCGGCCCTACGCAGAACGCCCGGCACGTCGCGATGCCGCGCCCGCGGACGCCAAACGGCCGGCCGGAGCGCGCGCCGAATGGCGGCGCGACGGCGATACGCGCAGCGATCGAGCGCCCGCCAAGCGCCCGGCGCGAGCCGGCGGCGAACACGGCTACGCGGCGAGCGAGCGCCCTGCTGGAGCGCGCCGCGATGCGTCCGAACGGACCCGCGGCGGTTACGGCGAAGGCCGCCCGTCGGATAAATCCCGCCAAGGCGCAGCGAGCCGCCCGGCGGGCGGTTCCGCGCGCGGCGGCCTCAAGGTCGGGAGCCCGATCAAGCGCTCCTTCGGCGAGCGCGACGATCGGGCATCCGAGGCTTCGGCCAAGCGCTCTCCCGGCGAGCGGAACGCGCGCCGCGACGGCGCGCCGCGCGAGCGCGCAAGCCGCGCCGATTCGGACGGCCCGAGCGCTCGCCAATTCGCCAAGCGCCCGGCGCGAAGGGACGACGCCGGCCGCAAGCCTGCCTCCGGTGCGCGCGCTCATACGCCCGCCGCCGGCCCCGGACACACCGCCGCAAGCCGCACCGAGACGGAATCCCATGCCGACGAAGCCGGCATGATGCGCTTGTCGAAGCGAATGTCCGAACTCGGCCTCTGTTCGCGCCGGGAAGCGGACGAATGGATCGAGAAGGGCTGGGTGTTCGTGGACGGCGAGCGGATCGATACGCTTGGGGCCAAGGTCCATGCAGGGCAGCACATCGAGATCGTCGCGAACGCACGCGCGGCCCAGGCCAAGCAGGTGACGATCCTGCTGCACAAGCCGGTGGGCTACGTCTCCGGTCAAGCCGAAGACGGCTACCAGCCGGCCATCACACTGATCACCCCCGCCAACCATTGGGACGGCGACCGCTCGAACATTCAGTTTTCCACGAGCCATCTGCGCCAGCTTGCGCCGGCGGGGCGTCTCGACATCGATTCGACCGGCCTTCTGGTGCTGACACAGGACGGCCGCGTCGCGAAGAATCTGATCGGCATCCACTCGCCGATCGAAAAGGAGTATCTGGTGCGCGTGGCCTACGGCGAGCGCACGACGGACCTCGACCAGCATTTCCCGGCGGAGCGGGTTGCGAAGCTCCGGCACGGCCTGTCGCTCGACAACGTCCCGCTGAGGCCGGCCAAGGTCAGTTGGCAAAACGGCGAACAGTTGCGATTCGTCCTGCGCGAAGGCAAGAAGCGCCAGATCCGCCGCATGTGCGAACTGGTCGGCCTGCAGGTGGTCGGCTTGAAGCGCATCCGGATGGGCCGTATTCCGCTCGGCTCGCTGCCGCAGGGACAATGGCGCTATCTGATGCCGGATGAGGCGTTCTGATCTTCGTCCCGCGTGCGGCCTGGGCGCGCCCTTGTGCGCGCCGGAAAAAGAAACGCCCGCGTCGAATCGATGCGGGCGTTTCTTTTATTGCTCGAGGGGTGGCGTTCGTCAGTCGTCGTTATTGGGTTCGAGGTCGGGGAACAGGACTTCTGTGAAGCCGAACTTCGAGAAGTCGGTGATCCGCATCGGATACAGCTTGCCGATCAAGTGGTCGCACTCGTGTTGGACGACGCGCGCGTGAAACCCTTCCGCGACGCGATCGATCGGATCGCCGTACTGATCGAAGCCATGGTACCGAATCATCGAAAAGCGGTTGACCATGCCCCGCATGCCCGGCACCGACAGACAGCCTTCCCACCCCTCCTCCATGTCCTTCGAAACCGGCGTAATGGTTGGATTGATGAGCACCGTTTCGGGCACCGGCGGCGCGTCGGGATAGCGTTCGTTGTGCGCGAAGCCGAAGATCACAACCTGCAGATCGACACCGATCTGCGGTGCGGCGAGACCCGCGCCATTCGCGTCGTGCATCGTCTCGAACATGTCCTTGATGAGCGCATGCAGCTCGAGGGTATCGAAATGGTCGACGGGTTGAGCGATTTGCAAAAGGCGCGGATCGCCCATTTTGAGAATTTCGCGAATCATTGGATGTGGCCCTCCAGAAGCTTGCGCATGCCATCTTCGTCGAGCACGGGGATGCCGAGTTCCTCGGCCTTCGCGAGCTTGCTGCCAGCTTCCGCGCCCGCGACCACGTAGTCGGTCTTCTTCGAAACGGAGCCGGCGACTTTCGCCCCCGCCGCCTCCAGCATTTCCTTGGCTTCCTCGCGCGCGAGCGATGGCAACGTGCCCGTCAGCACGATCGTCTTGCCCGCGAGCACGCCTTGCGGCGCCTTCGGCGCGGGCGGCCCTTCGGGCCAGGTCACCTTGCCGGGTGCGCGCAACTGCTCGATGACCGTGCGGTTGTGCTCTTCCGCGAAGAACTGATGGATCGCTTCAGCGACGATCGGGCCGACGTCGTTGACCTCGAGGAGCTGCTCGACGGACGCGTCCATGATTGGATCGAGCGAACCGAAATATTTGGCGAGGTCTTTAGCCGTCGATTCGCCGACGTGCCGGATACCGAGCGCGTAGATAAAGCGCGCGAGCGTCGTGCTCTTGGCCTTTTCGAGCGAATCGAGCAGGTTTTGCGCCGATTTGTCTGCAAAACGGTCGAGCGCCGCGAGCGTCGAGAACCCGAGATTGAACAGGTCGGCAGGTGTGCGTACGAGATTTTGCTCGACGAGCTGGTCGATGATTTTTTCGCCGAGGCCGTCGATATCGAGCGCGCGGCGTTGCGCAAAGTGCCACAGCGCCTGCTTGCGCTGCGCCGGGCAGAACAGGCCGCCCGTGCAGCGCGCGATCGCTTCGTCGGGCAGCCGCTCGATGCGCGAGCCGCACACCGGGCATTCGGTCGGCATCACGAATTCGCGTGCGTCTTCCGGGCGCCGGTCCGGCACGGCGGAAACGACTTCCGGAATCACGTCGCCCGCGCGGCGCACGATCACGGTATCGCCAATTCGAATGTCCTTGCGGCGCACTTCCTCCTCATTGTGCAGCGTCGCGTTCGTCACCGTCGCCCCGCCGACGAAGATCGGCTCGAGGCGCGCCACCGGCGTGATCGCGCCGGTACGGCCGACTTGCACGTCGATCGCGAGGAGCTTCGTCAGCGCTTCTTGCGCCGGGAATTTGTGCGCGAGCGCAAAGCGCGGCGCACGCGAGACGAAGCCGAGCACGTCTTGCTCGTCGCGACGGTTCACCTTGTACACCACGCCGTCGATGTCGTACGGCAGCGCATCGCGCTTTTCGCCGACGCGGCGGAAGAAATCGAGCAATCCCTGCGCGCCTTGCACGACCGCGCGCTCGGCGCAGACCGGCAAGCCCAGTTCGCCGTACCAATCGAGCAATTCGCTGTGCGTCGCCGGCATCTCCATGCCTTCGAGCACCCCGATCCCATACGCGAAGAACGACAGAGGCCGCTGCGCCGTGATCTTCGGATCGAGCTGGCGCAGGCTGCCGGCCGCCGCATTGCGCGGGTTCGCGAACTCGCGCTGCTCCGCCTCCCGCTGCCGCGCGTTCAAGCGTTCGAAATCGCGCTTGAACATCAGCACTTCACCGCGCACTTCGAGCACGCGCGGGATTCGCTCGCCCTTGAGCTTGAGCGGAATCGAGCGGACAGTACGGATGTTTTGCGTGACGTCTTCGCCCGCCGCGCCGTCGCCGCGCGTGGCGGCTTGCCTGAAACGGCCGTCCTCGTAGCGCAGCGAGATCGCCAGGCCATCGAACTTGAGTTCGCACGCGTAGCCGACTGGCGATTTGCCAAGCGTATCGGAGACGCGCTTATCGAACGCGAGGATGTCTTCGTCGGCGAAGCCGTTGTTCAGCGACAGCATCGGCATCGCATGAAGGACGGGCTCGAAGCCGCTCGCGACCTGACCGCCGACGCGCTGCGTCGGCGATTCCGGCGTGATCAGGTCGGGATGCTCCGACTCGATGTGCGCGAGCTCCTTGAAGAGCCGGTCGTATTCCGCGTCGGGCAAATCCGGCTGGTCGAGCACGTAGTACGCGTGGTTCGCGCGTTCGAGCTCGGTCCGCAGCCACGCGGCGCGCTCTGCCGGTTTGCCGGAGGACGGTTCAACGGTCGTTCGTGCCATGCTGTGGCGCAATCTCGGAGAAAAATCAGACCCCAGATTATCTCAGGAAGCGTGCGGCGTGGCATCGGCCGAATGGCCAATAACGCGAGGAGGCGCACACGTGGCCAAGCGTTTGGATATGCCGTTCGGCCAACGTCCGCCTCGCTCGATTGACACGCGCGCGGCGCAATGCGACTGTTGCGGCCACCTCAACCCCTTCACGCCGCGCGGCCCGTTCCCAGGCTGCTGCGCTGCGACCGACTCGGAGGCAATCGATGCGGCGAATTGCTCTGTTCTTGCAAGCAATGCGGCTTCGAGCGATGGCCTGCTTGCTGGCCTGCGCAGCGCTCACGCTGGCTGACGCCGCCTTCGCGGCCGAGCAGGTGGTCTCCGTGCCGGTTGCCAATGGCGCGACGATCTCCTATCTGCTCACGCAGCAGGACGCGAGCGCACCGCAGTGGGTGCTCGTGATGTTTCCCGGCGGCGAAGGCGAACTGCAGTTGTCGCAAAGCGCCGACGGTGCGATCCGTCTCGCCGAACAGGGGAATTTCCTCGTACGCACCCGTACGCTTTTTGCCGTCGACGGGTTCGCCACCGCAATCGTCGACGCGCCGTCCGACCAGCCCGGCGGTTACTCCGACGAGTTCAGAGCTTCGCCGCGCCATGCTCAGGACCTGGAGAGAGTCGCGGCGGATCTGCGTCAGCGGTTCCCTTCCGCCAAGCTCGTGCTGATCGGCACGAGCCGCGGCACGATTTCGTCGGCCTTCGTCGGGCGCGCCCTGCCGGATGTTTGGGATGCCGTCGTGCATACGTCGACATTGAGCAGCCCATCGCGCGGACAAGCATTGCCGCTCGCCGAGTTCGACTATGGGTCGATCCGGCCGCGCCAGTTGTTCGTTCATCACGAGGACGACGGGTGCTTCCTGTGCTCATATCACGCCGCCCAGCAAATCGCGGCGGGACACGACTTCATTACGGCTCGCGGCGGCATGGCACACGGCAACCCATGTAACGCAAAGGGGCACCATGGCTTTTATGGCCAGGACCAAGCGGTCGTAGCGGCAATCAAGGCGTGGATCGTCGGCGGTGCGTGGCCGAAAGAAGTGGATTGAGCACGGCAATGACCCGCTCGGACCCACTGCGCGAGACATTCTCGCACTCAAACGAAAAGCCCGTCTTCAGACGGGCCTCGCTTCCTCGAACGCAATTGCAGCCCGCTCGGCTTACTGGCTGAAAAGGCGCCGCGTAGCTGGCGAGCCGGCCGGAATCCCCGCTTCCTCGAGCTTCGCGTACAAGGTCATGAGCTGCTTTTCAATCGACAGCAGCGCAGCCTCGGGCAACGGACGCCGCTGATCGTCGACAACCCGTGCGCCGATGCGCTCCGACAGCGACTTCGCGTAGTCGCACATGAGCCTGAACGGCAGGATGTCTTCGTCGGCGACCGGAACGTCGAGAATCAGCGTGATCATCTGGCCGCCCTTGTACGTGAGGTCGTCGCGCAGAAAGTTCGTGTCGCCGAACTGCAGCATGAACACCGGGCTTTGCTTCGCATCGAGCTTCACGAAGCGCGTGCCGTCGCGCGACAGCAAGAGGCCGTCCTGCGACGCCACCGCCTGCACGTAATTCGCCGACCACGGTGCGCCATCGGAGAGCACGTTGATCGACAACTGTGCGTCGCATTGGGCCGCGAAGGTGTCGAGCTCACGCGCCATCGATACGGTCTCGAGCATGTCGGGGAATTCGGGCGCGCCGTCGATCGCGTCCGCGAATTGCTGCACGCCTGACACGAACTCGGAAAACTCGAGCTCGTTCAACGGACCGCTGCGATTGGCCAATTGCGCGGCCGCGCGCAACTCCTCGTAACGCACGCCGTTTTGCAGCAGCTCCCAGCCGTTGCCGCCCTCGGGCTTGCCTTCGATATACACCGGCTTACTGCCTGCGCGGCGCAAACGCTGTGCGAGCGGAATGACTTTTTCGCCGGCGAGCGGGCCGCCCAGGCGAATCGGCACGATGCAATCGATACGGCGATCGACGATATGCGGCGGAGCCGCCGAAATTGTCGTCGCAGCGGGCAGGATCGGCTCCTCGCGCTCCTCCGCGATAGCCGGTTCGACCGCCGCCTCTTCCGGGAACCCGTTAGGCGTCGTGGTTTCGGCCTGGATATCGGCCGGCGTATCGAGCGGCGCCACGCCGCCGAAGCTCGGCTCGACGCGCGCGGCACCCGCGCCTTCCGGTGCATCCGAAAGCGACGGCTCGCGGCGTGCGCTCGCCCGCGCAGATTCGATGAACGGCCGCTCTTCTTCGTGATCCTGGCGCGCGAGCGTCTCGGCGGCCTCGGGCGGCATCGGTCTTGGCATCCTGCGGCGCACCTTTGCGCCTTGCCAGGCGTTGTACACGACCACGCCCCCCACCACCACGGCCCCTGCGCCGATCAACCCGAGTGTCAACTCGTCCATGCACGCTCCATCAGCAATTCTTTCTGTGCGACACGCAAGCGTTCGAAACATCGCGCGGCAAAGAGCCGCTGCGACGAGCGCTGCGTACGCGGTTCAAACCGTATTCTGTACAAAGCCTGCGGCCGTTTCCATGTCGACGGCCACGATGCGGGACACACCTTGCTCCTGCATTGTCACACCGATCAACTGCTGCGCCATCTCCATCGCGATCTTGTTGTGGGAAATGAACAGGAACTGTGTTTTGTCCGACATCGCCCGCACAAGGTTCGCGAAACGTTCGGTGTTCGCATCGTCGAGCGGCGCGTCCACTTCGTCGAGCAAGCAGAACGGCGCCGGATTGAGCTGGAACATCGCGAACACGAGCGCCGTCGCGGTCAGCGCCTTTTCCCCGCCCGAGAGCAGGTGAATCGTCGAGTTCTTCTTGCCGGGCGGCTGCGCCATCACTTGCACGCCGGCATCGAGAATCTCGTCGCCGGTCATGATGAGCTTCGCCTGCCCGCCGCCGAAAAGACGCGGGAACAGCTCGCCGAAATGGCGGTTCACTTCGTCGAACGTGCCTTGCAAGAGCGTGCGCGTTTCCTGGTCGATCTTGCGGATCGCGTCCTCTAGCGTTTCGATCGCGCTCGTCAGGTCGGCCGATTGAGCGTCGAGGAAGGTCTTGCGTGCGCTCGCGGCAGCCAGCTCTTCGAGCGCCGCCATGTTCACCGGGCCGAGCGCCGCGACCGCGTTGTTGATGCGCGTGACTTCGCCTTGCAGGTACGACGGCTTCATGTCCGGCGTGAGCTTCGCCTGCAGTTCGGCCTCGTCGACGCCTGCCGCGCTCAGCTGTTCAATGAACTGTTCGCCGTTGATGCGTGCGGCCTGCTCCTTCAACTGCAGCTCGTTGATCCGGTCGCGCAGCGGTTGCAGCGAGCGCTCGGCGCTCAGGCGCATCTCGTCCGCCTGGCGCAGCTTCGCCGTCAGATCGTCGAGTTCGAGGCGGGCTGCGTGCAGCGCTTCTTCCTTTACCGCGCGGATTTCGAGCGCATCCTGCAAACCGGTGTGCGCCGTTTGTTCGTTGATCGTCTCGAGCTCCGCGCGCGCGTCTTCGAGCGAGGCGGCGACGCGCTCGCTCTGCTCGTGCGCGACCTGGATGCTGCGCTTCAATTCGTCGATGCGGTTCGCCATATTGCGAACGGCGAAGCGCGCATCGGTGGCGGCGCGATCGAGATCGCGCGACTGACCTCGCGCGACGGTCAGCGCTTCGTCGAGCGCTTCGAACGCCAGTTGATTGTCTTCGAAACGCGCTTGAAGCTCGGCGAGCCGGCCGTCGTAACGTTCGAAATTCGCTTCCGATTCGGCGCGCTGAGCGCGCTGCTCTTCGATCTGCGCGCCGATTTCTTCGAGCTCGTCGCGAATCTGCGTGCTGCGCTGCGTGTAGCGCTCGTACGCCTGCGTGAGCTTGAGCACGTCCATTTGCAGCGCGTGCACGCGCTGCGTGGCGCGCTCGGCTTCTCCACGCACATCGGCAAGCGCTTGCGACGCCTGCGTATGCGCCGCTTCCGCGCGGATCGCGGCAACCCTCGCTTCGTCGGCGAGCAAGGCCTGGGCGCGCACCTGGCGCGTCAGGTTTTCGATTTCCTGCTGGCGCGCGAGCATGCCGGCCTGCTCGGAATCGGCTGCGTAGAGCTGCACGCCGACGCGCGTCACGAGGTGCCCGGCCTTCACGACGAACGTCGCGCCGTCGGGCAGTTGCGAGCGCATCGCAAGCGCCTGCGCGAGATCGTCGGCGATGAACGCCTGGCCGAGCCATTCGTTCAGCACGGCGCGTATGCCGGCGTCGTCGATGCGCACGAGCGACAGCAACGGTCGCAGCGAAGCGGGCGTCTCGCGCGGCAGCGCGGCTGCCGGAGGCGCGTAGAACGCGAGCTTGGCGGGTGGCGCGTCGCTCGCGAACGCCTTCACCCAATCGAGGTTGGAGACTTCGAGCGCGGCCAGCCGCTCACGCAGCACGGATTCGAGCGCCGTTTCCCAGCCTGCTTCGACGTGCAACTTCTTCCACAGACGCGGCAGCGCGCCCAGCTCATGCTTGTCGAGCCACGGCTGGATCTTGCCTTCGGTCTGCACGTTCTCCTGCAGCTGCTTGAGTGCGGTAAGACGTGCTTCGAGCTGGTGGATCTGCGCGCCTTCGGCCTGCACGCGCTCCTGCGCCGCGCGGCGCTCGGCGTCGAGCCGCGGCAGCGTTTCCTGTGCATCGGCAAGGCGCGCTTGCGAGTCGTTCACGATCTCTTCGTGTTCCGCGAGCTGCATGCGCAGCTCTTCGAGCTGTGCTTCGTCCGGCGCATCCAGCCCGCCCGCTTCCGCCTTCAGGCGTTCGTGGCGCTGCTGCAATTGCTGCAGCTGCTGGTCGGCGTTGCGTTGATGCGCCGCTTCGAGCTTGAGCGATTGCTCGGTTTGGGCGATTCCGGCGCGCTCGTCGTTCAATTGGCTCTGCGCGTCGCGCCAACGCGTTTCGAGCGCCGGCATCGCGTCGTGCTTGGCGGCCGCTTCCTCTTCGGCCAGCGCCGCCTTTTCTTCGGCGATCGCGAGCTGCTCCTCGGCGTCCTCGATGTCGCCGCGGGCCTTCTCGGCCTGCATCTGCCATTGCTCGCGCTGCGCGTTCAGCGCAGCGATCTGCGCCTGCACGCGGTTGCGCGATTCGACGATGAACTTGATCTCGGCTTCGAGACGGCTCACCTCCGAGTTCGCCTCATAGAGCGCGCCTTGCGCGCCCTGCATCGCGTCGCTCGCCGAGTAATGGGCGACCCGCAGCGTCTCGAGCTGCAATTCGACTTCGCGCAGCTTCGCGGTCTGCGCTTCGAGGTCGATCTGCGCCGCGCCGATCGCGCGCTGCTGCTTCTCCTGCTCGCCCGCCGCTTCGTTCTTGCGCAAGAGCCACAAGAGGCGCTGCTTTTCCTCGCCCTCGGCCTGCAAATCCTTGAACTTGGTCGCGACGATCGCCTGCGCTTCGAGCTTCTCGAGATTCGCGCCGAGCTCGCGGACGATGTCTTCGACGCGCGTCAGGTTCTCACGCGTGTCGTGCAGGCGGTTCTCGGTCTCGCGGCGGCGCTCCTTGTACTTCGAGACACCCGCGGCCTCTTCGAGGAACACGCGCAGCTCCTCGGGCTTCGCCTCGATGATCCGCGCGATCATGCCCTGCCCGATGATCGCGTACGCGCGCGGCCCGAGGCCTGTGCCGAGGAAGATGTCCTGGATGTCGCGGCGGCGCGCCGGCAGGTTATTGATGTAGTAGCTCGAGGTGCCGTCGCGCGTCAGCACGCGCTTGACGGCGATTTCCGCATATTGGCCCCACTGGCCCGCGGCGCGCCCGTCGGCGTTGTCGAACACGAGCTCGACGCTCGCGCGGCTGCCCGGTTTGCGTGCGGTCGAGCCGTTGAAGATCACGTCCTGCATCGATTCGCCGCGCAGCTCGGAGGCGCGCGATTCGCCGAGCACCCAGCGCACCGCATCGATGATGTTGGACTTGCCGCAGCCATTGGGACCGACCACGCCGACAAGCTGGCCCGGTACCTGGAAATGCGTGGGATCGACGAAAGACTTGAAGCCAGCGAGTTTGATCGAGGTCAGACGCACGGCGATATCGCTGATTGAAAAGGGAAAAATAAAAACGGATCGCGGCGCTTGACCCGTTGTTGCCGCAAAAAAAGCGAGAACTCAGGACTGGGCCGCGACGCTTAAAACTTGGGGCCGCCTTCGATCGAAATCGAAGCGCAGCCCGCGAGCAGTGGCAATCATACCATCGCGCGTTGCCCATCCTGGCGCTTGGAGTCGTCGCCGGGACCCCGCTCGGAGTCTTGCCCGGCAGCCGGCTTGCCGCGATGAAGCCAGCTCGAGAGCGCCGATGCTAGGACGATGCACCCGCCGCCCGCCCATTCGCGCGCGCCGGGGACTTCGCCCGCGAGCAGCCACGCGGACAGCGCCGTCACCACAATCTCGAACAGCATGATGATCGACGCGCGATTGGCGGCTACCCGGGCAAGTCCGTATTGGACGAGCATGTTGTTCGATGCGAGCGCGAACCCAAGTCCGAGCACGAGGAGCGCGGCGACGCCCAAGTGCGCGCCTGCGGGCGGCGCCGGCATCGCCTCGAACAGCGACGCAACCGAGCTGAAGATCGCCGCGCCGCCGAAGATCGTCGCGGTGCGCATTTCCGGCTTCATGCCGGGCAGCACGCGGCTCGCCTTCAAGATCAACACATTGCTCATCGCGAAGCTCATGCCGGCGGCCAGCCCCGCCCATTCGGCGAGATTGCCCGGCAGCGGCAGACCGAGCTGCGGCGACCACAGCATCAGCATCGCGCCCATCAGCGACAGCGCGGCGAGCGCGGCGCCCGTCCAGGTCAGCCGCTCATGCAAAACGAAATGTGCGAAAAGCGCGGTCCAGGCGGGGGTCAGGTAGAAGAGCAGCAGCACTCGCATCACCTCGCCGTGGATCGTGCCCCAGACGAAGCCGAGATTCGTCACGCCCGCGGCCAGCGCCAGCGCGGGCAGCACCCAATGCCAGCGGATCGTCGCAATCGCCTTGCGCCGCACGATCAGCACGAAACCGCAGGCCGCAGCGCTCGTCAGCGCG
Organism: Trinickia mobilis; assembly: GCF_017315705.1. GTDB lineage: Bacteria > Pseudomonadota > Gammaproteobacteria > Burkholderiales > Burkholderiaceae > Trinickia_A > Trinickia_A mobilis. Next base: position 52,236 of record NZ_JAFLRF010000014.1, read on the forward strand.
CTCGCCGCGGTGCCGGTGACACCGAGCGCCGCCAAGAGGCGCAGCGGATACCAGACGAAGCCCCATACCGAGGCGCCCAGCATGATCGCAAGCGTCGGCCAGCCGTTGCGAATCCGATCGTTCATTCAATCCATTCCTTTGTCCATGGTGCGCGTTCGCGTTTGCGGAGGCGTTCGACGAGCCAAGCGGCGCCTCGCATCCGAACTTGCTCCCGGCAAGGCCCGGACCGCGCCGAAACGCCTTTGGCGGCAAGCGCGAAGCCCGCTCGGCCACGCTATAATCTGCCGTTCATCCGCCAAGCGCCAGGGCGCCGAGCGAAAGCCGCCTGCCCTCCCGATGGCGCCGGCAGCGGCGCAATCCGTCGGCCGCCATCATCGCGCGGGCACGAGCGCACGGCTTGTACGCATGCGTCGTCAATCCGCTCAGTTTTCGCCGACGTTCCTACCCGCGTTTTTTCGCCAAGCCAAGTGAATCCGCTCCTCGACAGCCTCCAGCCCTATCCGTTCGAAAAACTCCGCGCGCTCCTCAAGGACGCGACGCCACCCGCCGACTTGCCGCACATCAGCTTCGGCATCGGCGAGCCGAAGCATCCGACCCCGGCGCTGATCCGCGACGCAGTGGTCGCCTCGTTGAACGGCCTGTCGGCGTATCCGGCGACGATCGGCTCGGAAGCGCTGCGCCAGGCGATCGCGCAATGGGTCACGAAGCGCTACGGGCTGCCGGCGGTCGATCCGGCCACCCAGGTGCTGCCGGTTTCGGGCTCGCGCGAGGCGCTTTTCGCGCTCGCACAGACAGTGATCGACGGCACGCCGAGAAGCGACGGCAAGAGCGCGATCGTACTCTGCCCGAACCCGTTCTATCAAATCTACGAGGGCGCCGCTCTTTTGGCGGGCGCGCAGCCCCACTTCGCGAACAGCGATCCCGCGCGCAATTTCGCGTGCGACTACAGCGCCGTTCCGGAGGACATCTGGGCACGCACGCAACTGCTCTACGTCTGCTCTCCGGGCAACCCGACGGGCGCCGTGCTCACGCTCGACGACTGGCGCGAACTCTTCGCCTTGTCGGACCGCTACGGCTTCGTGATTGCGTCCGACGAATGCTATTCGGAGATCTATTTCGACGAAGCGAACCCGCCGCTAGGCGGGCTCGAGGCCGCGCACAAGCTCGGACGCGGCTTCGAGCGGCTCGTCATGCTGTCGAGCCTGTCGAAGCGCTCGAACGTGCCGGGCATGCGCTCGGGGTTCGTTGCCGGCGACGCCGCGATTCTGAAGCGATTCCTGCTATACCGGACATACCACGGCGCGGCCTTGTCGACCGTCTATCAAGCTGCGAGCATCGCAGCCTGGAACGACGAGGCGCACGTGCGCGAGAACCGCGCGAAGTACGTGCAGAAGTTCGCCACCGTCACGCCGATGCTCGCCGACGTGCTCGACGTGCGGCTGCCCGATGCCGCGTTCTACCTGTGGGCGAATGTCGAGCGCACGGGCCTCACGGACACCGAGTTCGCCCGGCGCCTTTACGCCGACTATAATGTGACGGTTCTGCCCGGCTCCTATCTGGCGCGCACGGCGCACGACATGAACCCGGGCCGCAATTTTGTCCGCGTGGCCCTCGTTGCCGACGTGAACGAGTGCATCGAAGGCGCCAAACGCATCGTCGATTTCTGCCGCGGCGTCGAAAGCTGACCCGAGCCGACGGGCAAGGCGGACGGGCGCCGATCGGCGCCGCCGCCTTTGCGAGACCAGCCAGGCCCGCCGTTTCGCATTCCCTCTTTCCTCAGTCTTCAACCAGAGAACTACGCCTATGTCGCAACAACTTCAGCAGATCATCGACACCGCCTGGGAAAACCGCGCCGAGCTGTCGCCGAAGGCCGCCCCGGCCGAAGTGCGCGATGCCGTCGCGCACGCGATCGAACAGCTCGACAAAGGCATGCTGCGCGTCGCCGAAAAGCAAGACGGCGAGTGGATCGTCAATCAATGGCTGAAGAAGGCCGTGCTGCTGTCGTTCCGCCTGGAAGACAACGCACCGATGGCCGCGGGCGGCTACTCGCAGTTCTACGACAAAGTGCCGTCGAAGTTCGCGAACTACAGCGCCGAAGACTTCGCCGCCGGCGGCTTTCGCGTCGTGCCGCCCGCCATCGCGCGCCGCGGCTCGTTCATCGCCAAGAACGTCGTGCTGATGCCGTCGTACACGAACATCGGCGCCTATGTCGACGAAGGCACGATGGTCGACACGTGGGCCACCGTCGGCTCGTGCGCGCAGATCGGCAAGAACGTGCACCTGTCGGGCGGCGTCGGCATCGGCGGCGTGCTGGAGCCGCTGCAGGCCAACCCCGTCATCATCGAAGACAACTGCTTCATCGGCGCGCGCTCGGAAGTCGTGGAAGGCGTCATCGTCGAAGAGAACTCGGTGATCTCGATGGGCGTCTACCTCGGCCAGAGCACGAAGATCTACGACCGCGAAACCGGTGAAGTCACCTACGGCCGCATTCCGGCGGGCTCGGTCGTCGTGTCGGGCAACCTGCCGTCGAAAGACGGTTCGCACAGCCTCTACTGCGCCGTCATCGTGAAGAAGGTCGATGCAAAGACGCGCGCGAAGGTCGGCTTGAACGAGCTGCTGCGGGGTGATTGATGAGTGCCCCCAAACCTGACGCTTCGCGTCAGGCCCCCCGAGGGGCCCAAGAAAATTTGGGACGGGCCGGCGCTTCCTTGGAGCGTTCGGCGAAGACGATCGTCTACGGCATTCCGAACTGCGACACGGTCAAGAAAGCACGCGTCTGGCTCGAAGAGAACGGCGTGCCGTTCGAGTTCCACGACTTCAAGAAGGCCGGCGTCACAGCTGCGCTCGTAAAAACCTGGCTGAAGGACGTGTCGCTCGACGCGCTCGTGAACCGGCGCGGCACGACGTGGCGCGCGCTGCCCGACGACGTCAAGGCCTCGGCCGAAACGGAAGCCGGCGCGATCGCACTGATGATCGACAAACCCTCGGTCATCAAGCGGCCGGTCGTCGTCGTGAACGGCGGCGTCAAGACGCTCGGTTTCTCCGCCGACCAATATGCGACGCTCTTTGCATAGCGCCGTGGTGTTCGGCCGCGTAGCCTGAGATTAAACCGCCCCCACGCTCACTGCGGTCGCTGCCCCCAGCAGGGGCATGTCAGCGCGTTTGGGGCGGCCCGGCGCGCGCCGACATGCAGTTGCCGGCCCGCGCACCGGCATTTTTTAATCTAATCCGTCGATCTTTCGATCGTCAGTGGTCTGAATCCATGTCCGCCACCCTTGCCCTTACCGAACAGCTGATCGCGCGCGCGTCCGTCACGCCCGACGACCAGCATTGCCAACAATTGATGATCGAGCGGCTCGCAGCGATCGGCTTCGAATGCGAGACGATCGAGTCGCACGGCGTGACGAACCTGTGGGCGGTCAAGCGCGGCACCGGCGCCCCCGACGGCTCGCGCGGCAAGCTGCTGGTCTTTGCCGGCCACACCGACGTCGTGCCGACCGGCCCGCTCGAGCAATGGGCGTCGCAGCCCTTCGTGCCGACCCGCCGAGACGGCAAGCTTTACGGGCGCGGCGCGGCCGACATGAAAACGTCGCTCGCGGGCTTCATCGTCGCGAGCGAAGAGTTCGTCGCCGCGCACCCGCAGCACCGCGGCTCGATCGGTTTTCTGATCACAAGCGACGAAGAAGGCCCCGCCACCGACGGCACCGTCAAGGTCGTCGAAGCGCTCGAGAAGCGTGGCGAAACGCTCGACTACTGCATCGTCGGCGAGCCGACGTCGACTGCGGCGCTCGGCGACGTCGTCAAGAACGGCCGGCGCGGCTCGATGTCGGGCAAGCTCGTCGTCAAGGGCATGCAAGGTCACATCGCGTACCCGCATCTGGCGAAGAACCCCGTGCATCTGCTCGCGCCCGCGCTGGCCGAACTCGTCGCCGAAAAGTGGGACGACGGCAACGCGTACTTCCCGCCGACCACCTGGCAGGTGTCGAACCTGCACAGCGGCACCGGCGCGAGCAACGTGATCCCGGGCCACGCCGATCTGCTGTTCAACTTCCGCTTCTCGACGGCGAGCACGGTGGAAGGGCTGCAAAGCCGCGTGCACGCAATCCTCGACAAGCACGGCCTCGACTACGACCTTACCTGGACCGTCAGCGGCCTGCCGTTCCTGACACCGCGCGGCGAGCTGTCGAACGCGCTCGAACAAGCGATCAAGGACGAAACCGGCGTCGCCGCCGAGCTGTCGACGACAGGCGGCACCTCCGACGGCCGCTTCATCGCGCGCATCTGCAAGCAGGTCGTCGAGTTCGGGCCGCCGAACGGCAGCATTCACAAGATCGACGAGCATATCGACGTTGCGTTCATCGAGCCGCTCAAGAACGTCTACCGGCGCGTGCTCGAACAACTGATCGCCTGATTCCCGCGGAGACCCCTCATGACGACGTCCTTTTCCACCATCCGCGATCTGCTGCGCTACGCGGTGTCGCGCTTCAACGAGGCGCAGCTCGCCTTCGGTCACGGCTCGGCGAACGCGTACGACGAGGCGGCTTACCTGGTGCTGCATACGCTGCACCTGCCGCTCGACACGCTCGATCCGTTTCTCGACGCGCGCCTGCTCGATACCGAGATCGACGCCGTGCTCAAGGTGATCGAGCGCCGCACGGCCGAGCGCATTCCGGCCGCCTACATCACGCAGGAAGCGTGGATGCACGGCTGCCGCTTTCACGTCGACGAACGCGTGATCGTGCCGCGCTCGTTCATCGGTGAACTGCTCGACGACGGCCTGCAGCCGTATGTGGCCGATCCGGACGAGGTCGGCGCCGTGCTCGAACTGTGCACCGGCTCGGGGTGCCTCGCGATTCTCGCCGCGCGTGCGTTTCTGAACGCCGACGTCGATGCGGTCGACCTGTCGCCTCAGGCGCTCGAAGTCGCGCAGATCAACGTCAGCGACTACGGGCTCGACCATCGCGTCGCGCTCTTCGAAGGCGACCTGTTCGCCCCGCTGCCCGAGCGGCGCTACGACGTGATCATCACGAATCCGCCCTACGTCAACGCCGAATCGATGCGCGCGCTGCCGGCCGAATACAAGCACGAGCCCGAAATGGCGCTGGCAGGCGGCGAAGACGGCATGGACGTCGTGCGCCGCATTCTCAAGGAAGCGCGCAACTGGCTGACCGACGACGGTGTGCTCGTCGTCGAGATCGGCAACGAGCGCGCCAATGTCGAGGCGGCGTTCGGCGGGCTCGATCTCGTCTGGCTCTCGACGAGCGGCGGGGACGACAGCGTGTTCCTGGTCCAGGCCGCCGACCTGCCGTCGTGAAGCCAGGCACCGATTGGCCAATGCTCGCCGGCATGCCTTCGGAAGTGCGCCGGCTGTGGGGTGTCGCGGCCGGCGCGGCGTTGGCCTACGGAATATCGCTGCGCGACGCGCCTTATCCCGATCAGGCCATCGCCAAAGTGCTGATGTGCGGCTTCCTGGCGCTCGCGGCCCTGCATCACGCGCGCCCCCGCGAACGCGTCTGGCTGTGCGCCGCGCTTGCCGCATCCGGTGCCGGTGATGCGCTGCTCGCGATGCAAGACCTGCCCGCCTCGTTTATCGGCGGCCTGGGCGCTTTCCTTGTGGCGCATCTCTCTTATTGCGCGTTGCTCGCACCGCTCTGCGGCAGGCCGGCCGGATGGCGCCGCCTCGCGCTGCCGCTCATGTGGGCGGCCGCGGCGGTCATGTACGCCGTATTTTTCCCGCAATTGCGCGAACTGGCCGCGCCGGTAGGCGCCTACACGCTCGTGCTGTGCCTGATGGCGAGCTTGGCGCTCGCCGCACAACTGCCGAGCGCGGCCACCGCGCTCGGCGGCCTCGTGTTCGTCACATCCGACGCGATGATCGGCATCGACCGCTTCCTCGAACCATTCAGCGGTAGCGTGTACGCGATCTGGTTCGCGTATGCGGTGGCGCAATTGCTGATCACGGCGGGCGTTCTTTCGCGCCATTGAGGCCTTGAAAGCCTCGCGCGAAAGCGCGAGCCCGGCTACGGCGCGCGCTGAAGACTCCGCAGCCCCGCTGCGCGACTAGCCTCACTGCGACCGTGCCCTTATTCCTCCGGCTTCGGTAAGATGCATAGGGATCGTGCGTTCACGGTCCTACTGGCCACTTTCAGGAATCCGCAATCTCTCGCGCCTCATGCAATTCGACTGGCTACATCTCGGCAGTCTCATCGTCATCGCTCACGTGCTCGGCGTGATCGCGGCATGCCACGCCATCCTCAACACCCGCACGTCGCAGGGGGCGATTGCCTGGGCGGTGTCGCTAACGGCGATGCCCTACTTCACGCTGATTCCTTACCTCTTCCTCGGACGAAGCAAGTTCTCGGGCTACGTCGACGCGCGCCGGCTCGAAAACGAATTGCTGCGCACGCGCGCGCACCCGCCTGTGTGGGACACGAGCACAGCCTCCAGCGGGCGGGCCACCGAGGAGTTCGGCGAAGCGGTCGTCCGGTCGCTGACGAAGCTCGGCGGCATGCCGTTCCTGCCCGGCAACTCGGTGCGTACGCTCGTGAACGGCGATGCGACGTTCGCCGCGATTCTCGATGCGATCGAAAGCGCGAAGCACTACGTGCTGGTTCAGTTCTTCGTCGTGCGCGACGACGAGCTCGGCCAAATGCTCAAGGAGCTGCTGCTCGCAAAGGCCGCGCAAGGCGTGCGTATCCATTTTCTCTACGACAGCATCGGCAGTTTCGATCTGCCGCACAGCTATGTCTCGGCGCTGCTCGCAGGCGGCGTGGACATCCATCCGTTCGCGACGAACCGCCGTTTCGTCAACCGCTTCCAGCTCAATTTCCGCAACCACCGCAAGATCGTCGTCGTCGACGGCTTGCGCGCATTCGTCGGCGGGCACAACGTGGGCGTCGAATATCTGGGCGGCATTCCGCGCCTGTCGCCGTGGCGCGATACCCACATCGAGATGCGCGGGCCGATCGTGCAGAGTGTCCAGTTCGTGTTCATCGAAGACTGGCACTGGGCGACCCAGCAACTGCCGCACTTCGACCCGCCGCCGGCCGAACCGCCGGCCGACGACATGCACTGCCTCGTGATGGCGACCGGCCCCGCCGACAAGCAGGAAACCGGCTCGCTCTTCTTCGTCGAAGCGATCAATGCGGCGCGCGAGCGCGTCTGGATCACGACGCCCTATCTCGTACCCGATGAAGCCGTGTTCTCGGCATTGACACTGGCCGTCATGCGCGGCGTCGACGTGCGGATCCTGATTCCGAGCCGGCGCGATCACTACGTGGTGTTCGAGGCGTCGAAGCTGTATGCGTACGACCTGGTGCGCGCCGGGGTGAGAATCTTCCGCTATCGCCCGGGCTTCCTGCACCAGAAAGTGGTGCTGATCGACAGCGTTGCCGCGGCTATCGGCAGCGCGAACCTCGATAACCGCTCGTTCCGCCTGAACTTCGAGATCATGGTGCTGACGATCGACCGCGCGTTTGCCGACGAAGTCGAAAAGATGCTGGCACGCGACTTAACCGTTGCCTTCGAGGTGGACCAAAGCGAATACCGGAAAGCGCCGGCGTTGCGTCGCGTCACCATGCACGTGGCCCGGCTCTTTTCGCCGATTCTCTAGCGCCCAATAGCGCCAAAAGATCACGCGCCGCGAGGCATGCACCGCGCCACATGGCCGCCGTCGCAGCCACGCACGAGAACGCGTTATAGCAGCGCCTCGATATCCTTCTCGATCGCCTCCGGCTTCGTCCTGGGCGCGTAGCGCTTCACGACGCCGCCTTTGCGGTCGACGAGAAACTTCGTGAAATTCCACTTGATGGCCTCGAGGCCGAGAAACCCGGGCGCCTTGCCGGTCAGATAGCGATAGAGCGGGTGCGCGTTCGGCCCTTTCACGTCGATCTTGTCGAACATCGGAAACGTCACGCCGAAGTTCTTCTCGCAGAAGCTGCCGATTTGCGCCGCGTCGCCCGGCTCCTGCTTGCCGAACTGATTGCACGGAAAGCCGAGCACTTCGAAGCCGCGCGCCGCGTACTGCTGATGCAGCTTCTGGAGCCCCTCGTACTGCGGGGTGAAGCCGCATTCGCTCGCCGTGTTGACGATCAAGAGCACCTTGTCGCGATAGCGGCCGAGCCCGATCGTCTCGCCGCCGAGCGTGCGCGCGGTGAACTGGTAGATCTCCCCCATACGCCCCCCCTCGGAAAAACAGCAGTCTATGCGAAAAGGCGGTGACTGGGACTCTTCCGAACGGCCAATGCCCGATAAAGGCGCCACGGTCTAAAATAGCGCTTTTTGCAAGGCCGCTTCTGCCGTGATCCGTTTCAATCAGTTCAGCCTCGCGCGCGGTACCAAGGCGCTTTTCGACGCGACCTCGCTTGCGCTCAACCCGGGCGAGAAGGCCGGCCTGGTCGGCGCGAACGGCGCCGGCAAGTCGACGCTCTTCGCCGTGCTGCGCGGCGAGCTCCACGCGGACGCAGGCGATTTTTCGATGCCGCCGTCGTGGCAGATCGCGCATGTCGCGCAAGAAACGCCTGCGGTCGATAAAACCGCGCTCGACTACACGCTCGACGGCGATGCCGCGTTGCGCGCGATCGAGGCGCGCATCGCTTCGGCCTCGGCGGCCCATGACGGCGCGGCCGAGGCCGAAGCGCACGCCGCGTTCGCCGATGCCGACGGCTATACCGCGCCCGCGCGCGCCGAAGCGCTGCTGCTCGGTCTCGGTTTCACGCTCGAACAAACGCGCGAGAGCGTCGCGAGCTTTTCCGGCGGCTGGCGGATGCGCCTGAATCTCGCACAGGCGTTGATGTGCCGGTCCGACTTGCTGCTGCTCGACGAGCCGACCAACCACCTCGATCTCGACGCGATCGTCTGGCTCGAAGACTGGCTGCACCGCTATCCCGGCACGCTCGTCGTGATCTCGCACGATCGCGAATTCCTCGATTCGGTGTGCAACGTCACGCTGCATCTCGAGAACCGCCAAGTGAAGCGCTACGGCGGCAACTACTCCCAGTTCGAAGTCCTGCGCGCCCAGCAGCTCGCGCTGCAGCAAAGCGCGTACGAAAAGCAGCAGAAGACGATCGAGCATCTGCATAGCTTCATCAACCGCTTCAAGGCGAAGGCCACCAAGGCCCGACAGGCCCAAAGCCGGATGAAAGCGCTCGAAAAGATGGAGCTGATCGCGCCGGCGCACATCGCATCGCCGTTCACGTTCGAATTCCGCACGCCCGACGCCGCGCCGAACCCGATGATGGTGATGGAAGACGTGCGCTGCGGTTACCGCACGGAAGATGGCACGGGCGAGATTCCGATTGTCGGCGGCGTTACGCTGTCGATCCAGAACGGGCAGCGCATCGGCCTTCTCGGCGCGAACGGCCAAGGCAAGTCGACGCTCATCAAAACGCTCGCGGGCACGCTCGCGCCGCTTTCCGGGCACACGCGCGAAGGCCGCGGCTTGCGTATCGGCTACTTTGCTCAGCACCAGCTCGAAACGCTGCGCCCCGACGACTCTGCGCTTGAGCACCTCGGGCGCCTCGCGCCCGATACGCGCGAGCAGGAACTGCGCGACTTCCTCGGCGGCTTCAACTTCTCTGGCGACATGGCGACCGCGGCGATCGCGCCGTTCTCCGGTGGCGAAAAGGCGCGCCTCGCGCTCGCGCTGATCATCTGGCAGAAACCGAATCTGCTGCTGCTCGACGAACCGACCAACCACCTCGACCTGGAAACGCGCCACGCGCTGACGATGGCGCTCGCGCAATTCGAGGGCACGCTGATCCTCGTGTCGCACGACCGCCACTTGCTGCGCGCCACCACCGATCAGTTCATGCTGGTCGCGAAGCACCGCCTGCAGCCGTTCGACGGCGATCTCGACGACTACCGCGACTGGCTGTTGCAGCACGCCGCCGAGCAGCGCGCGGCCGCCAAGGCTGCGACGAGCGCGGAGGCGTCGAACGGCAGCGGCAGCGCCGACTCCGCCGCAAATCGCAAGGAACAGCGCCGCCAGGAAGCCGAGACGCGCCAGAAGCTCTCGCAACTGAAAAAACCGCTGCAATCGCGAATCGCGAAGATCGAAAAGGAAATGGACGCGCTGAATGCGGAAAAAGCTACACTCGATGCCTTCGTCGCCGATACCGCGAGCTACGAGCCCGCGATGAAGGCCAAGCTGACCGATGCGATCAGACGTCAGGCGGATGTGACCGCGCGCCTCGAAACGCTCGAAGCGGAATGGCTCGACGCGCACGAGGAACTCGAACAAATCGGCTAGACGGGCCTCGCTGGTCAGGCCCAAGCCGGCACCGACCGACAAGAGGTGGCTCTTGACGCTTCATGCTCCGCTGCAAGGCTTGCGCGTCGTCGATCTGACGCGCCTGTTGCCCGGCCCGGTCGCGACGCTGCGCCTCGCGGAACTGGGCGCCGACGTGCTCAAGATCGAAGAACCCGGCGCCGGCGACTATGCCCGGGCGATCATGCAAAGCACGGCGGACAAGGCCGCCGGCCAGCCGAGCACGTTCTATAAGATCGTCAACCGCGGCAAGCGCGAGACGCGGCTCGACTTGAAATCGGAGACCGGGCTGACCGTGCTGTGCGCGCTCGTGCGCGAAGCGGACGTGCTCGTCGAGAGCTTCCGGCCCGGCGTGATGAAGCGCCTGGGGCTCGGCTACGAAACGCTTTGCGCTCTCAATCCAAAGCTGGTCTATTGCGCGATCACCGGTTACGGCTACGAGAGCCCGTTCTCGCAGCGGCCGGGGCACGACCTCAACTATCTCGCCTATGCGGGCGTGCTCGATCAGATCAAGACGCGCGACGGCACGCCGGCCATCCCGAACATCCAGATCGCCGACTTGCTCGGCGGCGCACTATCCGCCGTGACGCAGATCCTGGCGGCGTTGTGGAAGGTGGCACGTGGGGGCGATGGCGCCTTTATCGACGTGTCGATGACGCACTCGGTACATGCGAACAACATCGTCGCGCGAACCGCCCTGGCCGAAGCGAGCAAAGATACCGGCGACCCTGCCACGCCGCAAGCGGGCGCTGGCCTGCTCAACGGCGGCGTGCCCTGCTACAACCTGTACCGCACCGCGGACGACCGCTGGCTCGCGGTCGGCGCGCTCGAGCTCAAATTCTGGGAGAGGCTTTGCCGGGCGCTCAATCGCAACGATTGGGCAAGCCGTCACTGGAGCCTGGGGCAAGCGATCGGCGGCCCCGATGCCGCCGCGCTCACCCAGGAACTGGCCGACATCATCGTGGAGCATCCGCTCGACGATTGGGTCGCGCTGCTCGAACCGCTTGATTGCTGCGTTTCGCCGGTGCTGAGCGCCGCCGAAGCGGCGACTCACGCGCTCTTCCATGTGGACCGCGAATAAGGCCGTGTAGACCGCCGGCGTCCCCGTATCAACGCCGTGGCAGCGTTTGCCGCGGCGCGCGCTCGTCGTCAAACATCACGTGCTTGCGTCCTTCCACGTGACGTTTGATCGTCGCGATCACCTCTGCCGCCGTTACATCTTCGGCGACCACGCGCCGCGAAATTCGCCCTTCCGGGTCGATCCACTCGACGATCCGGCATCCGCCGCCCCAAGGCCGCGGAATGGGGTCCGATACCCGGCAGCCGCGCAGGTGGTCGAACGTGCGGGCAGCCGCCGTTTCTTGAGATTGTTTCAAGGCGCCATCCTTTTACCGTGCAAAACGGATTGCACGTGCGCAAAGAATAGGCAAACGCCGTGCTGCTTGGGTTACAGCAAATTTAGCGTTGGTTACCCGGAATTACACTTGTATGGATGGTGGCTTGCGGCGGCGATGCGCGTCTATTCGAGTTCCTTGACGCGGTCGATCGCCTGCTCGATCCGTTCCACCGCGAGCACCTGCAAGCCGTCGATCGGCTGCTTCGGCGCGTTCGCCTTCGGAATCAGCGCCGCGGTGAAACCGAGCTTCGCCGCCTCCTTGAGGCGCTCCTGTCCGCGCGGCGATGGCCGGATCTCGCCGGCCAAACCAACCTCGCCGAACACGAACAGCCCCTTCGGCAGCGGCTTGTTGCGCATCGACGAATGGATCGCGAGCAGCACGGCAAGATCGGCAGCAGGCTCAGCAATCTTCACGCCGCCGACGGCGTTCAGAAACACGTCTTGATCGAAGCACGCGATGCCCGCGTGGCGATGCAGCACGGCAAGCAGCATCGCGAGCCGGTTCTGCTCGAGCCCGACCGCAAGCCGGCGCGGATTCGGCACGTGCGCCGTATCGACGAGCGCCTGGATTTCGACGAGCAGCGGCCGCGAGCCTTCCTGCGTGACCAGCACGCACGAACCGGGCACGATTTGCTCGTGCTGCGAAAGGAACAGCGCCGACGGGTTTGCGACGCCGCGCAAGCCGCGCTCGGTCATCGCGAACACGCCAAGTTCGTTGACGGCGCCGAAGCGGTTCTTGAACGCGCGCACGAGCCTGAATGACGAGTGCGTGTCGCCCTCGAAGTACAAGACGGTGTCGACGATGTGCTCGAGCACGCGCGGGCCGGCCAAATTGCCCTCTTTCGTGACGTGCCCGACCATGATGATCGCGGTACCCGACTGCTTAGCGATGCGCGTCAACTGCGCGGCGCACTCGCGAACCTGCGCGACCGAACCCGGCGCCGACGTCAACGCTTCGGAGTAGATTGTCTGGATCGAGTCGATCACGGCGACGTCCGGGCGCTCGGCTTCGATCGCCGCCTGGATCTTCTCGAGCTGGATTTCCGCGAGCAACTGGAGATCGGCCGCTTTCGCGCCAGGCTCGAGCAACGCGAGACGCTGTGCGCGCAAGCCGATCTGCGCGGCCGACTCTTCGCCGCTGACATAGAGCGCGCGCCGCTCGTTCGCGATGCCCGCGAGCGACTGCAGCAGCAGCGTCGATTTACCGATCCCGGGGTCACCGCCGATCAGCACGACGCCGCCGGTGACCAGCCCCCCGCCCAGCACGCGGTCGAACTCGCCGATGCCGGTCGAGAAGCGCGGCACGTCAGCCGCTTCGATATCGGCAAGCCGCTGCACCGGCGCGCTCTTCGCGAGCGACTGGAAGCGGTGTGCATGCGGGGATTCGGCGACGGTCTCGACGAGCGTGTTCCACGCGTTGCACGCGGGGCACTGCCCTTGCCACTTCGGAGCCTGCCCACCACATTCGGTGCAGATGTACAACGTCTTTTGCTTCGCCACGCGCCGCCTTTGCTTTCTTCTTAGTCGTTCCGGAAAACGGGCGCGCCGCTCATTCGGCGCGCATCGGCACGCGCGGCGCCACCGCGCACATCAGCTCATAGCCGATCGTGCCGCAGGCGCGCGCCACGTCGTCGATCGGCAGATTGGCGCCCCACAGCTCGACGCGCGAGCCGACGTTGGCGGTCGGGCACGGCGTGAGGTCGACGGTGATCATGTCCATCGACACCCGGCCGGCCACCCGCGTACGCACGCCGTCGACGATGATCGGCGTGCCTTCCGGCGCGATGCGCGGATAGCCGTCCGCATAACCGCATGCGACGACGCCGATGCGCATCGGCGCCGGCGCGGTGAAAGTCGAGCCGTAGCCGACGGTTTCGCCCTTGGCGATCGTCTGCACGGCGATCAGCTCCGAGGTGAGCGTCATGGCCGGCTGCAATCCGGTGCCGTCGATAGCGGACGTGACGCCCGACGGCGACGCGCCATACAGGATGATGCCCGGCCGCACCCAGTCGTAGTGCGACGACGGATGCCAAAGCGTCGCCGCCGAATTCGCGAGACTGCGTGCCCCCGCGATCCCCTCCGCGCCGCGTTCGAACATTTCGAGCTGATACGCGATGCCGCGCTCGCTGTCGGCGTCGGAGAAGTGGGTCATCAGCGTAATCTGACCGACACCCGGACAGGCGCGCGCCCGTTCCCAGGCCGCGCGGAACTTCTCGGGCGCATAGCCGAGCCGGTTCATGCCGCTGTTCATCTTCAACTGGATATTGACCGGCTTCGACAGTCGCGCCATCTCCAGCATCCGCAACTGCTCGTCGCTGTGCAGCGCCGTCGTGAGGCTATAGCGGTCGATCACGTCGATGTCGGTCGGCCGGAAAAAGCCTTCCAGCAGCAGAATCGGCCCCGCCCAGCCCAGTTCGCGCAGCTTCGCGGCCTCTTCGAGATCGAGCAGGCCAAAGCCGTCCGTGGCGCGCAGCCCCGGGAACGCGCGCGCGAGCCCGTGCCCGTAGGCATTGGCCTTGACCACGGCCCAAATCTTCGAATTGGGTGCGTAACGGCGGGCAACGGCGAGATTGTTGGCGAGAGCGGCGGTATGGATGGTGGCTAGAAGGGGGCGCGGCATGAGTTTTTTCGTGAAGACACTTGCAAATCAGGACCTTACAGTGCGTTTTCAATGCCCGTAAAGGCCCGCTGGGGAGCACCACCGAGGATGCGCTAGTCCGAAAACATCTATTTTCGTGATATAAAGCCGTGCGCACAACCCATTTCGAACGGAATAAGTCCGAACGCGTAACCCGCGGGCGGGGCGGACGACCGCAGCGAGGACAGCACCGCATCAGATGAAAAAAGGTTTTTACACCATCATGGCCGCGCAGTTTTTTTCGTCGCTGGCCGACAATGCCCTTCTGATCGCTGCAATCGCACTGCTGAAAGATCTTCACGCTCCGAACTGGATGACGCCGCTGCTCAAGCTGTTTTTTGTGCTGTCGTACGTCGTGCTCGCCGCCTTCGTCGGCGCCTTCGCAGATTCCCGCCCGAAAGGCCGCGTGATGTTCGTAACCAACACGATCAAAGTGGTCGGCTGCGTGGTCATGCTGGTCGGGGCGCACCCGCTTATCGCCTACGGCATCGTCGGATTCGGCGCCGCGGCTTATTCGCCCGCCAAGTATGGCATCCTCACCGAACTCCTGCCGCCCGACCGCCTCGTCGCCGCCAACGGCTGGATCGAAGGCACGACCGTCGGCTCGATCATTCTCGGCACCGTGCTCGGCGGCGCGCTGATCAGCCCGCATATCGCCGCCCATATCCTCAAGCACAACATCCCGTTCATCGAGACGCCCGCCGAAGCGGCGATGCTCTTCATCATGGGCATCTACGTGGTCGCGGCGCTCTTCAACCTGCGCATTCCCGACACCGGCGCGCGCTATCCGAGGCAGCAGCACGGGCCGATCAAGCTCATCACCGAATTTGCCGATTGCTTTCAGATCCTCTGGCACGACAAGCTCGGGCAAATTTCGCTCGCCGTCACGACGCTTTTCTGGGGCGCGGGCGCGACGCTGCAATTCATCGTGCTGAAATGGGCCGAAGTGTCGCTCGGCATGTCGCTTTCCGAAGGGGCGATCCTGCAGGCCGTGGTCGCGGTCGGCGTCGCGGCGGGCGCGATGATCGCCGCGGCCAAGGTGCCGCTCAAGCGCTCGCTTTCCGTGCTGCCGGTCGGCATCGCGATGGGCATCGCCGTCATGCTGATGGCGTTCTACACGCGCGACCTGTTCCCGGCGCACTGGGGCCTCTACTTCGGCCACATGCATGTCTCCGGCTACCTGCTCATCGCGTACGTGTTCCTGATTTTTGTCGGCGGCTTGTCGGGCTTCTTCGTCGTGCCGATGAACGCGCTGCTGCAGCACCGCGGGCACGTGCTGCTGTCGGCGGGACATTCGATCGCGGTGCAGAATTTCAACGAGAACCTGTCAGTGCTCGTGATGCTGTGCCTGTACGCGGTCCTCGTCTGGCTCGACGTGCCGGTCACCGCGGTGATCGTGCTGTTCGGCACCTTCGTCTGCGTCATGATGTGGCTCGTAATGCGCCGTCATCAGGCGAATCAGCGCTCTTTCGACTCCGTCGCGCTGATCGGCGAAGTCAAGCACTGAGCGCGGGGCGCCGCCCATCGCCGCCTTGCCGGGAGCACTGGCGGCACACCCTCCCCGGCCGCTGCTAACATCCTTTCGTGCAAGCGCATCGGCCGTTCGCGCCATCCTGATCTTCCTTGCCATGACATCGACGATTCCCAACGTGCTGACGATCGCCGGCTCCGATTCCGGCGGCGGCGCCGGTATTCAGGCCGACCTGAAAACGTTCTCGGCGCTCGGCGCGTATGGCGCGAGTGTCATCACGGCGCTCACGGCGCAAAACACGCGCGGCGTAACCGCGATCCATGCGCCGGACGCCGCATTCGTCGCGGCTCAGCTCGACGCGGTCTTCGGCGACATCCACATCGACGCCGTGAAAATCGGCATGCTCGCGAACGCGCCTATCGTGCGCGCAGTGGCGGCGGCGCTTAGGCAGTATCGGCCGCCCCACGTCGTGCTCGACACGGTGATGATCTCGAAGAGCAACCACGCGCTGCTCGCACCGGACGCGGTCGCCGCACTGCGTGACGAACTGCTGCCGCTCGCGAGCGTATTGACGCCGAATCTGCCCGAGGCGGCGGCACTGCTCGGCGTCGAGCTGGCCGCCGACGAGCCGGCAATGCTTCGTCAAGGCGAAGCATTGCTTCGGCTCGGCGCACAGGCCGTGTTGATGAAAGGCGGACACTTGGCGTCGGCCGACAGCCCCGACTGGCTCGTTCAGGCAAGCGGCGCGCTGCGCTTGGGCGGACCGCGCGTCCCGGTCAAGAACACGCACGGCACGGGATGCACGCTGTCGTCCGCCATTGCTGCACTGATTCCTCAGCGGGCCGATCTCGCGAGCGCGGTAACGGATGCGAAGGTCTACTTGACCGGTGCGCTCGAGCAAAGCACGCGGCTTAATGTCGGCAGCGGCGTCGGGCCGGTTCATCATTTCTATCGCTGGTGGTAGGCGGGCCTGGCGGCTTAGTCCGATTATCGAGGTGAGCCGCAACGCGCTCTTCGCCAGACTCCCGGCCGCCGCGCTCACTGCTGAGCAAACGTCAGCGCACGCTCCGGCCAATCGTTCGGCACGACGAAACCGCGCGAACGTTCAAACCAGTACTCGCCGCCATCGCGCGCGAAAGCGGCTACCATCGCCGGACCGCTTTGCTGCGCCAACTGCTCGGCGAGCGCGTCCGAGCCTAGCAGGCGCGCCGCCACGCCAGCGCCGTCATCGACCGGCGCGCGGTGCCGCGGCGCAAGCCACGCCAAACGCGGCAGCACCGCCCACGCGTCGGCGTGGCCGGAGGCGAAGCGCGGCAGATCGCTGCGCGCGAGCCACCAGCCGCGCGCGTGCGCCGGATGAACCTCGGCAGGCACCTGCACCGCCGCATCGGGCGCATTGCTCCACCGGTAAAACAGCCAGCCCTTGACGAACATCTGCGCGTCCCATGGGCCGCCGTGCCCGAGCGACGCAAATTCCTCGCGCGCGCTCAACGGCAATTGGTGGTCGAGCAAATGAGTGAACTTGAGATCGAACCGATCCTGAAGGTTCGGGCCGACATAATCCGCCATCGACGCCCGCGCGCCGCCCGCGTGCAGATAGCATTTGACGGCCAGCTCCCAATGCAGGCGCTTGCCGCTCGCGGTCTCGACCAGAAAATCGCATTCGCCGAGCGTGCGCCCCGCGCGGCGCAGCGCGACGTTGGCCGCGACCAGCCGGGCAGCCGGCCCATGGCGCAGAAAGTAGCCAAGCAGACACTCGGCGTAGCGGCCGAGCCGCGTCACATGAGCGTCGACGAGACTCTGATGCAGATCGTGAGCGTCCTGATCGAGCGCGAGCAGCCACGCAACCGTAGCCGATGCCTCGCCTGCCGATTCGAACGGACTCGCCAGCATCCCCGCAGGAGGTTGCGCGCGCAACAAATCGGGACTGAAGATGAGCCATGCGAGGTCCCGCACGGCGGAATCGACAAGCGAGTCGAGCAGCGCGTCGAGCGCGGCAGCAGCATTGGCGGCCGGCTCGAGCGTTTTCACGGTTGGCTCGCCTGCGAAGTGGCCGCCTGCACGGCGTGCCGATAGGTATCGCGCGCAAGACACAGGTCCGCCCACGCTTTCGACTTGTCGGACAAACTGCGCAGCAGGTACGCGGGGTGATACGTGACGATGACCGGCACGCCCTCGTACTGGTGCACGCGGCCGCGCAGGGACGAGATGCTGGCGTCCGTCTTCAAGAGGCTTTGCGCCGCGAACCGGCCAAGCGCGATGATCAGCTTCGGCTTGACGAGCGCGACCTGGCGCTGCAAATACGGCTCGCAGCGCGCGACCTCGTCGGGCTCGGGATTGCGATTGCCGGGCGGGCGGCATTTGATGACGTTTGCGATATAGACATTCGTACCGCGCGCAAGCGTGAGCGATTGCAGCATGTTGTCGAGCAGCTTGCCCGCCTGCCCGACGAACGGCTCGCCCTGCTTGTCTTCGTTCTCGCCCGGCGCTTCGCCGATCAGCATCCAGTCGGCGTTGCGGTCGCCGACGCCGAACACCGTGTTCGTGCGCTTTTCGCACAAGCCGCAACGCTCGCAGCTTGCGACCCGTGCGGCGAGCGCGTCCCAATCCAGGCTGTGCACGAGCGGAAGCCCGCCGGCCTCGGCCCGCCCGTTCGGCTCGAACGCGGGAACCGGCTGTGCGTCGAGCCAAGGGAAGTCGTCTTCGGTGAGCGGCGGCGGCTCGTCGCCCCCAAATGGATCGGCTGGCGGCACGGCTACGCTCGGCGCCTTGACCGCAGGCTGGATCTCGGCCTCGAGAACTGTGGCGGGAATTGCTGGCGTTTTATCGGCGCCCTCCACCTCGGCGACCTTGACATCGGCGTCCTTGAAATCGACGTCCTTCGACCCGGTGTCTGCCGCAACCCGATCCGCCACGACCACACTGGATGCAGCCTCGTCCGCCGCCGTTGCGCCGACAGCGCGCCGTACCCACATCGGCGCGAGCCCAAGTTCGTCGAGCGCGGATTCATGAAGCGCCATATGCGCCCTCCTTGGCAAACAAGAAACGCATCACGATCGCGTCCTCCCGGCTGCGATGCCGCGCCGGATAATAATTTTTGCGCCGGCCGATCGAAACGAAGCCAAAGCGCTCGTACAGGTGAATCGCCCGCAGATTCGAAGGCCGCACTTCCAGCAACAAGCCCGACAGCTTCTCGTGCTGCGTGATGCGCACGGCTTCGCGCAAGAGGGCCAGCCCCGCGCCCGCCCCCTGCGCCTGCGGCGCGACGCACAGATTCAGCAAATGCATCTCGTCGACGACGGGCATCAGCACGCAATAGCCGATCAGCGCGCCCGTGACGTGCCGCATGCACAGTCCGAAATAGCCGTTGCGCAGCGAGTCTTCGAAATTGCCGCGCGTCCAAGGAAACTCGTAGGCGTTGCGCTCGACGAACACGACTTCGTCGAGATCGGCGTCGGTCATCGGCGACAAATAGCGATCCGCCATCAACACGCCGCTCATCGCGCGCCCTCGCCGCTTTGGGCAGTCCGTGCGGCGAGCCGCTCGGTCGTGGTTTGCGCGACCTTGTCGCGCACGTAGTCGGGGGCGGCCAGTTCGGCAGGCACGGTGCGTCCCGCGCGATACGCGCGCAATGCCGCGAGCGCAACCGGCAGCGCGTGCGGCAGTGCGGCGCCGTCGACGATTTCCGCACGAGCAGCCACGCCGAGCCTCTCGCCGAACACCGCAGCCGCATTGCCGGCGAGCGTGAACAGGGCGTCGGGTGCCACGACCGTATCGGGCGTGCCTAGCGACGGCGGTACCACCACGCGCCACTCGCCCGCATCCCACGCGTAATCGGCCCAATAGACCTCCTCCATCCGCGCATCGAGCGCGGCCAGGACGCGCGTCACCGACGGGCGGTGCAGGCGCGCGCCTTCCGCGCAAGCGAGCAACGTGCCGATGGGCACGACGGGCAGATCGAGGCCGAACGCCAGCCCCTGCGCGACACCGGTCGCAGTGCGCAGGCCGGTGAACGATCCGGGCCCGGCGCCGAACGCAATTGCGTCGCAATCGGCGAGCGTGAGTCCGGCTTCGTCGAACAATTCGCGCACGGCGGGCAGCACGCGGGTACTCGACACCGCCCCCGTTTCTTCATGGCGCACCCAGGTGCGGAGTTCCTCGGCCGAAGCATCGGCGGGCGAGTCGGAACAAAGCAGAGCGACCGAGCAGTATTCGGTCGACGTATCGAGAGCAAGCAGCACAGTTCGAGTCATGCCCGATATTGTAATGCGGCGCCCCGCTCAGCCGAACCTGGTCCATTCGGCCGAGGCTCGCGGGAATACCCGCAGCCGCGGCGCAGCCCTGACAGACGATCGAGCGTCGCGCGGGCCCTGGCGTTTGGAAGAATCGCTCGAGCCGGCGCCCCGGCCTGCTTGCTATGATCGGCCGCCTCGATTCCATCTTTTGTCACGGAGGCGCAATGAACCACCCCCACGCTCACTTGCTTTGCATGGGACCGGAGTACCTGCTAAAGCGCTACTCCGGATCGACACGTTCGCTGCCCCCTGGGGGCGGCCCTGCGGAAGGCATCATGAGCAATATCGACGCACGCTTTTCACAAGCCCAGTCGGACGTACAGGAACTGCCCGAAAAGCCCGGCAACATGACGCTCCTGCGTCTGTACGCCCTCTTCAAGCAGGCAACCGAAGGCGACGTGCACGGCGACAAACCGGGTTTCGCCGACATCGTCGGCAAATACAAGTACGAGGCATGGGCATCGCTCAAAGGCACGGCCCGGGACACGGCAAAGCAGCAATACGCGGAACTCGTCGACTCGCTGAAAAACGGCGAGCAGAGCTAAGACTGGCCTGGCGAACCGTCTGACCCACATGTCTTGGCCACGCCCAATGCGGCTAAGACATGTCCCAAATTAGTGGCGCGCCGCAGCAAAAGTCCTTATAATGCAGCTGCGCTTCACTGACGGGTCGAGTTTTGAGGCTGTCGTGCAGCGCCTCGTAGCGTTTTGCTCCAATCTAGTTTAGAACCTGTCCCCTTCTGCCTAGGCCCAACGGGCCGTCTTGTACCAGGCTTGGCGGCAATGCCACTACCGGCGTTGACGCATCCGATACAGCTTCTAACGAAAGCTCGCCTTCATTATCGCGAGCTGCCCCCGTTTTTCGATTTGCTCGCGGCTCTCTGGCTCGCTGAATCCGACGACTTGGGTAATGCCGATTGGCGCCGACGTTCCTAACCCTGTGTTTCAAGGATTCACATGACTTCGAGCAATACTTCCAGCCCGTTGAACGCCATCGCTGATCAGGTCTTCGGTTTGGATACCCCTCTCGCTGCCGCCGCTTCCGCGATGCCTGCCGCTCCTGCCGATTCCGCCGCGCCTGCCGGCCCGACCTTCGAGTCGCTTGGGCTGTCGCCGGAAATCTGCTCGGCGCTGACCGCCGCCGGTTATTCGGCGCCGACGCCGGTCCAGCAGCGCGCGATTCCCGCCGGCATCGCCGGACGCGACCTGCTGGTGTCGAGCCCGACGGGCTCCGGCAAAACCGCTGCCTTCATGCTGCCCGCGATCGAGCGTTTCGCGCAGCTTCAAAAAACCCAGGCTTCGCAACCGCGCGAGCCGCGCGACCCCAACGGCGACCGCCGCGGCCGCCGTCCGCAGCCCGCCGCACGCCCGGGCCTCCTCGTCCTCACGCCGACCCGCGAACTCGCGATGCAAGTGACGACCGCCGCCTCGACTTACGGCAAGCACTTGCGGCGTCTGCGCACGGTCAGCATCCTCGGCGGCGTGGCCTACGGCCAGCAATTGATGCTGCTCGCCAAGAACCCTGAAATTCTCGTCGCGACGCCGGGGCGTCTCCTCGACCACCTGGAGCGCGGCCGCATCGACCTTTCGCAACTGCAGATGCTCGTGCTCGACGAAGCCGACCGCATGCTCGACATGGGCTTCATCGACGACATCGAGACGATCGTTGCAGCGACGCCCGCCACGCGCCAGACGATGCTGTTCTCCGCGACGCTCGACGGCAAGATCGGCTCGCTAACGAACCGTCTCTTGAAGGACCCGGAGCGCATCGAGATCCAGCAGCGCCTGGAATCCCGCACGAACATCGCCCAGACCGTGCATTACGTCGACGACCGCGACCACAAGGACCGCCTGCTCGACCATCTGCTGCGCGACGCCGGCCTCGACCAGGCGATCGTGTTCACGGCGACCAAGAGCGACGCCGACCAGCTCGCCGGCAAGCTCGCCGACGCGGGCTTCGAATCGGCCGCGCTGCACGGCGACCTGCCGCAAGGTGCGCGCAACCGCACGATCCGCGCACTGCGCGAGCGGCGCGTGCGCGTGCTCGTGGCGACCGACGTCGCCGCCCGCGGCATCGACATCCCCGGCATCACGCACGTCTTCAACTACGATCTGCCGAAGTTCGCCGAAGACTACGTGCACCGCATCGGCCGTACCGGCCGCGCGGGCCGCTCGGGCATCGCAGTGAGCCTCGTGCATCACGCCGAGCAAGGCGCGTTGAAGCGCATCGAGCGCTTTGTGCGCGCGCCGCTGCCGGTCAATGTGATCGAAGGCTTCGAGCCGCGCAAAGCGCCGCCGGCGAACGGCCGCGGCGGTTTCGGCGGCGGCCGCGGCCGTCCGGGCAGCGGCGACGGCCGGCGCCTTAGCGGCAATCGCGACGGCAAGCCGGGCAACGGCGGCTCGCGCGGCGGCAATGGCTGGAGCGGCAAGCCGTCGGGCGGCTCGCGCGAAGGTTTTGGCGGTTCGCGCGACGGCTACAGCGCGCGCCGCGGCGACGGCCCGCGCGGCGCGCGCCGCGGCAGCTGATTGCCCGTATGAAGCCCTATTGACGAGGCGTTCGGCTCATCGATTCGCCTTCGTCTGACGAAAAGCCGGTGTTAGCGCACCGGTTTTTTTTCGCCCCGACCCATATTTCACAATATGAAAAAATTTTTTAAGTTGTAAAAAATCGTGCTGCGTGGCACAACGGCCCCAATTGCAAGATAGAAAACCTTATTTCTCAATGTGAAATAAAAAACATAAGCAATTGATTTTAAAGAAATAAAAATATCGGACAAAGTATAGTCGGCCGCTATGGCGCCTCCAGCGATTTGCCTAGACTCTTATATAAGACTGATCGGAACGAAGCGCCCCCGCCGAGTTTCGCCGCAAACAGATTTCCGACGATTCACCTCTATGGCAAACCAAGGAGCCCACCATGTCACGTCAACAGCAAGCACAGCAACTCCATCAGCAATGGGAAACCGATCCGCGCTGGAAAGGCATCAAGCGCGGCTACACCGCCGAAGACGTGGTGCGCCTGCGCGGTTCGCTGCAAGTCGAGCACACCATCGCCAAGCGCGGCGCCGAAAAGCTGTGGGCCGCGGTCAATAGCGAGCCGTTCGTCAACGCGCTCGGCGCGCTGACCGGCAATCAGGCAATGCAGCAAGTGAAGGCCGGCTTGAAGGCAATCTATCTGTCCGGCTGGCAGGTGGCGGGCGACGCGAACGTCGCCGGCGAAATGTACCCGGACCAGTCGCTGTATCCGGCGAACTCGGTGCCGCTCGTCGTCAAGCGCATCAACAACACGCTGACGCGCGCCGACCAGATCCAATGGTCCGAAGGCAAGAACCCGGGCGACGAAGGCTACATCGACTACTTCGCGCCGATCGTGGCCGATGCCGAAGCCGGCTTCGGCGGCGTGCTCAATGCGTTCGAGCTGATGAAAGCGATGATCGAAGCGGGCGCATCGGGCGTGCACTTCGAAGACCAGCTCGCCTCAGTCAAGAAATGCGGCCACATGGGCGGCAAGGTGCTCGTACCGACGCGTGAGAACGTCGCGAAGCTGACCGCGGCGCGGCTCGCCGCCGACGTCTGCGGCACGCCCACCGTGCTGATCGCGCGCACCGACGCCGAAGCCGCCGACCTCATCACGTCCGACGTCGACGACAACGACAAGCCGTTCCTCACAGGCGAGCGCACGGTCGAAGGCTTCTTCCGCACGAAGCCGGGCCTCGGGCAAGCGGTGTCGCGCGGTCTCGCCTATGCGCCGTACGCCGACATGATCTGGTGCGAAACCGGCAAGCCCGACCTCGAATACGCGAAGAAATTCGCCGAAGCGATCCACAAGCAGTTCCCGGGCAAGCTGCTGTCGTACAACTGCTCGCCGTCGTTCAACTGGAAGAAGAACCTCGACGACGCGACGATCGCCAAGTTCCAGAAGGAGCTCGGCGCGATGGGCTACAAGTTCCAGTTCATCACGCTGGCCGGCTTCCACGCGCTGAACTACTCGATGTTCAACCTCGCGCACGGCTATGCCCGCCAGCAGATGAGCGCGTTCGTCGAGCTGCAGCAGGCGGAATTCGCGGCGGCCGAAAGGGGCTTCACAGCCGTGAAGCACCAGCGCGAAGTCGGCACCGGGTACTTCGACGCGGTGACGCAGACGGTCGAGCGCGAAGCGTCGACGACCGCCCTGCACGGCTCGACCGAAGACGAGCAGTTCTTCGACAGCAAGAAGGTCGCTTGATTGACGCTTGACGCAAGCGATCGAATGCGGGCAGCGCTGCCTGCGGCGTTGCATGGGACTCGAGTAAGCGCTCTGCATGGGGCCGGAGTCAGTGCTGAAGCACTAACTCCGGCCGACAGCTAAAGCGCTAACTCGGGTCGACAGAAAGGGAACGCGCCGGCACATCCGCCGGCGCGCTTCTTTACGGAGCAGCGGGTCCTTGGTTCAAAAGCAAGAATGCGACGCACGAAATGCGCCACCTCGCTCATCAGCGATACACGATCACCGGGATTTTCGTATGGGTCAGCACGCGCTGGGTCTCACTGCCGATCAAGAGGCTGCCGAGCCCGCGCCGTCCGTGCGACGCCATGAAGATCACGTCGCAGCCGCCGTGCTCCGCCGCTTCGATGATGCCGAGATACGGCGACGGATGCACGCTCGTCTGGCTCTCGCAGGCCACGCCGGCACGCCGCGCCGCCTCCTCGACATCCTGCAAGTGCTGGCGCGCTTCGCGCTCGCTGCGCTCCTGGAAATCGGCGGGCGGCTCGATCACGACCTCGGAAAACGGCGAGTACGGATATTGCGGCAAGCACGCATAAGCGGTAATCCGCGCGCCGACCGATTGCGCCAAGTCGATCGCGCCGTCGATTGCCTTTTGCGACAGGTCGGAACCATCGGTCGGAACCAGGATGTGCTTGAACATGGCGCTCTCCGTCGTCGGCTGTCCTCGCTATCGGCTCGCGCGGCTGCATCCGCGGTCATACGCGCGTTCGCGCGGCCCTTCAAACCGATTGTAGTGCGCCGAAAAACGCCTCAAGGCGGGTTTGCGGGTCAGTCCGCATATCGGAAACCCGTGGCCGCTCGCGGCCATGAAGCGTCATTGCCAGTAGCTGGAATGCTCGTACGTGTGTTTGAGGAAATCGAGAAACAAGCGCACGCGCAACGGCAAATGGCGCCGTTGCGGAAACACGGCGTGGATGCCGATCGGCGGCGCGGCAAACGCGTCGAGCACGCTGACGAGCCTTCCTGCGGCAATATCCGCGCCGACCTCCCACCAGGAGCGCCACGCGAGCCCGTGGCCTTCGAGGCACCATTCGTGCAGCACCGCGCCATCGGAGCATTCCATCGTGCCCGATACCTTGATCGACACGACCTTGCCGTCCTGCTGGAACACCCAGCCGCGCTGCTGATTGGCGCTCGCGCCGAGCGCGAGGCAATTGTGGCGGGCGAGATCGGCAAGCGTTTCGGGCATGCCGCGCCGCGCCAGATACTGCGGCGACGCCACGCACACGCGCCGGTTCTCCCCGAGCCGAAGCGACACCAGCGACGAGTCCGGCAATTCGCCGAGCCGCACGGCGCAGTCGAAGCCCTCGTTGACGAGATCGACCGTCCGGTCGGACAGATCGAGCGTAATCGACACGTCCGGATGCGCGAGCGTGAACGCCGGCACGAGCGGCGCGACATGCTTGCGCCCGAATCCGGCCGGCGCCGACACGCGCAAATGGCCGCTTGCCTTCACGCCGCCCGCGGAGACGCTCGCCTCCGCGTTCTGCATGTCGTGGATGATGCGCTGGCAGTCTTCGAGGAAGGCCGAGCCTTCGAAGGTCAGCGTGAGCTTGCGCGTCGTGCGCACGAAGAGCTTCACGCCGAGCCGCTCCTCGAGCGCGTCGAGCCGCCGGCCGATGATCGCCGGTGCGACGCCCTCGGCCTGCGCGGCGGCGGAAAGGCTACCCTTGGCGGCAACGGCGACGAAGGTTTCGATCTGCTTGAAACGAGGCATGGGCGGGGACTGCGGCGGTCCAAAAAATAGTTACATAAAAATGTCGATGAACAGATTAGGGTGGTAAAAGTAAAAGATCAAGTGATGTTTCCGCGCTTTTTAAGTGCAAGCGATCACTAATACAATTCGTCTCGACCTCTGATAGGAGCGCATGGCAATGTCGGCCACAACGACACCCCTCCCCAAAGCAGTGATTTTCGACGCCTACGGCACGTTGTTCGACGTGCACTCGGTCGTCGCTGCGGCGGAGCAGATGTTTCCCGGCCACGGCGACGCGCTCTCGCAGTTGTGGCGGCAAAAGCAAATCGAATACACGCAGTTGCGCACGCTGGCCGATCCGGCGGGCGCCCGCTATCAGCCGTTCTGGAACATCACGCTCGACGCGTTGCGCTACGCCGCACGCAAGCTCGGCCTCGATCTCGACATGCCAGGCGAAAAGCGCCTGATGGACGAATACGCGTGCCTGTCCGCCTATCCCGACACCGTGCCCGTGTTGCGCCGGCTGCGCGAGATGCGCCCGGGCGGCGAGCGCATCGGACTGGCGATCCTGTCCAACGGGAATCCGCAGATGCTCGACATCGCCGTGAAGAGCGCCGGCATGACGGGCCTCTTCGACCGTGTGCTGTCCGTCGATGCGGTGCGCGCGTACAAGCCGGCTCCCGCCGCGTATGCGCTCGGTCCGCTGGCGTTCGGCGCGACGGCGCGCGACATCGTGTTCGTATCATCGAACGGCTGGGACGCCGCCGGTGCGGGCTGGTTCGGCTACACCACTTTCTGGATCAATCGCGCGGGCGCGCCCGCCGAAGAGTTGGGGGTGATTCCCCACGGCACGGGCGGCGGCATGGCCGACCTGCTCGATTTCATCGAAAACCTTGCGCCGCCCGACAAGAGTCCCGGCCGCAGCCGCCACAGCCCTGGCGGTTGAGTCGACTCGAAGCGAGCATCCGCGCAATTTTTATCCGTACTTTGTCATCTGACCGACCAAGGAGCATCCCATGGCGAACACGCTGTCGTTGCCGCAAGGCATGGAAATCACCGGTGCGATCCAGCCCGGTTTTGAAACGATCCTGACGCGCGACGCGCTCGAACTCGTCGCCAAGCTGCACCGCGCGTTCGAGCCGCGCCGACAGGCGCTCTTGAAGGTGCGCGCCGAGCGCACGAAGCGGCTCGATGCCGGCGAGCGCCCCGATTTCCTCAAGGAAACGCAGGCGATCCGCGACGGCGACTGGAAGATCGCGCCGCTGCCGAAGGATCTCGAATGCCGCCGCGTCGAAATCACCGGTCCGGTGGAGCGCAAGATGATCATTAACGCGCTGAACTCGGGCGCGGACGCTTACATGACCGACTTCGAGGATTCGAACACGCCGAACTGGGACAACCAGATCACCGGCCAGTTGAACCTGAAGGACGCCGTGCGCCGCACGATCTCGCTCGAGCAGAACGGCAAGTCGTACAAGCTCAACGACAAGATCGCCACGCTGATCGTGCGTCCGCGGGGCTGGCACCTCGACGAAAAGCACGTGACGGTCGACGGCCAGCGCGTGTCGGGCGGCGTGTTCGACTTCGCGCTGTTCCTGTTTCATAACGCGAAGGAACAGCTCGCACGCGGCACGGCGCCCTACTTCTATCTGCCGAAGATGGAAAGCCACGTCGAAGCGCGCCTGTGGAACGACATCTTCGTGATGGCGCAGGAGGCCGTGGGCATTGCGCGCGGCACGATCCGCGCGACGGTGCTGATCGAGACGATCGTCGCCGCGTTCGAAATGGACGAAATCCTGTATGAGCTGCGCGAGCACAGCTCGGGCCTGAACGCGGGCCGCTGGGACTACATTTTCTCGGCGATCAAGAAGTTCAAGAACGACACGAATTTCTGCCTGGCCGACCGCGTGCAGATCACGATGACGGTACCGTTCATGCGCGCCTATGCGCTGCTTCTCTTGAAGACCTGCCACAAGCGCCATGCGCCGGCGATCGGCGGCATGAGCGCGCTGATCCCGATCAAAAGCGACGAGCAGGCCAACGAGAAGGCAATGGCCGGCGTGCGTTCCGACAAGGCGCGTGACGCCGGCGACGGCTACGACGGCGGCTGGGTCGCGCACCCGGGCCTCGTGCCGATCGCAATGGAAGAGTTCGTCAAGGTGCTCAGCGGCAAGCCGAACCAGATCGCCAAGCAGCGCGACGACGTGCTGGTGGCGGGCAAGGATCTGCTCGACTTCCGTCCGGAAGCGCCGATCACCGAAGCGGGCCTGCGCAACAACATCAACGTCGGGATTCACTACCTCGGCTCATGGCTCGCAGGCAACGGCTGCGTGCCGATCCACAACCTGATGGAAGATGCGGCCACGGCTGAAATCTCGCGCTCGCAAGTCTGGCAATGGATCCGCTCGCCGAAGGGCAAGCTCGAAGACGGCCGCAAGGTCACGGCCGAACTCGTGAGCGAGCTGACCCAGATCGAACTGGAGAACGTGAAGAAGACCGTCGGCGGCGATACGAAGCCGTACGAGCGCGCGGCCGTCATCTTCCAGAAGATGTCGACGTCGGAACACTTCACCGAATTCCTGACGCTGCCGCTTTACGAAGAAATTTGACCGACGGCGAAGGGACGCCGCATTTCGCGCGTCCCTCCGCAGCGTCGAGCGGCACGAGCCGGAAGTGAAAAGGCGCCGCTCAGTCGCGGCGCCTTGTTCTTTTCAGCTTCCGTATTTGAGGCCGGACGACGCGTCGCGTGCGAGCCGGTATTCGACCCAGTCGCCGGATTCGATTCGCGTGCGGTTCGCGAAATGGCCTTGCGGCCAGCCGTTGGTTCAGCGATTGGGGAGACCGCAGCGCTGTTCGCGCCGCAATTCTCGTCCCAGTCGATTATGTGAGCGGCGCGTCGCTGATCAGCACGCCGTCGATATCCGCGTACACCCAATCCCCCGGCCGCACGACCGAGCCCGGCAGCCACACCGGGACGTCGCGCTCGCCCGCGCCGCGCTTCTGGCTGCGCTGCGGATGCGCCGCGAGCGCGCGGATGCCGATGTTGCAGGCGTTCAGTTCCAGCGTATCGCGCACGCAGCCGTAGACCACGACACCGGCCCAGCCATTCGTCTCCCCGATTTGCGCGAGATTGCCACCGACCAGCGCGCAACGCAGGCTCCCCCCTCCGTCGACAACGAGCACGCGCCCATGCCCCGGTTGCTCGAGCGTCGAGCGCACGAGCGAATTGTCTTCGAACAATTTCAGCGTGACAGCCCGGCCGCCAAAAACCTGCGCGCGCCCGAAGGAACGGAACACCGGTTCGAGCACACGCAGCGCGCCCGATGCCAGTCGATCCTCGTGCGCGTCGCAAAGATCCGTCGTTGCAAACGTCATGCGCTTCTCCATTCGAATGGACTGCGTCAAACCGATTATGCCCCGCTGCTTCGGCCGCAGGCTTACGGACCGGTTTCGTCGACAGATGAACCGGGCCGCACGGCCCGGACAATCCACATACAATATACGCGCCAGTCGACGTACATCACGAGCCTGCGGCCCAATGCCGGCAGGCTTTCATCTTCGTGTGTTGCGGCGCGCCGCTCGCCGCGAATTTCGGCCGATCCATCCGGCTATCTGCGACGACCATGATTCAGTCCGCTGCCTCGTCCACCCACCCCGCCCCCGCCGGCCCTTCGACGCGCGTTCACTTCGCGGACATCCCGCCCGAGTTCGCCCCTACGCTCGAGCATCCGATCCGCGTGCGCTCGCGTCCGCTGCCTGCCGGCGAGCAGATCGCCCAGCACACCCACTCGTGGGGGCAGCTCGCTTATGCGTCGCGAGGCGTGTTGCGACTCGGCGTCGCGGACAGCACCTGGATGGTCCCGCCGTCGCGCGCGATCTTCGTGCCGCCGCGCATCAACCACGAAGTCGTGATCGTCGAGGATGCGTACCTGCGCACGCTCTATATCGACGAGTCGGCCGTTCCGCCGGGGCTCAACGCGTGCCGTGTCGTCGAAGTGTCGGGGTTGCTGCGCGAGGTCATCGCCGCGCTCGATACGCGTGAATTGCCAGCGGCGCGCGAGCGCCTTCTCGGCGCGCTCGCACTCGACGAGCTGACGCGCTCGGTGCCGCTGCCGCTATCGGTGCCGATGCCGAGCGAAAAACGCCTTCGCGCGCTGTGCGAAGCGCTGCTCGCCAATCCCGCGAATGCGGACCCGCTCGAGCGCTGGGCGTCGAGCGTCGGCGCCAGCACGCGCACGATCGCGCGACTCTTTCGCAACGAACTGGGAATGAGCTTTTCGCAATGGCGTCAGCAAGCCGTGCTGGCGCGCGCGATACCGCTCTTGCATCAAGGGCGGGCGCTGTCGCACGTCTCGCAGGAATTGGGTTATCAAAGCCAGAGCGCGTTCTCGGCGATGTTCCGGCGGGCGTTCGGCGAAAGCCCACGCGCGTTCATGATGCGCGGCACCGAGCGCCGGATCGGCGATCCAGCCGACGACGACACGTAATCGCGCACTCGGGATCGCACGCATCCAACGCAACGCGTCAAACGCGCCGCACCATATGCCGGATCGCCCCCAACTGCGCCAGCCGCGGGCCCGCGACCCGATACCCCATGCGCAGATAGAGCCGCGCCGCGGGGTTGTCGACGAACACGCGCAACTGCGACTCGCGCAAGCCGCGCGCGCGCGCCCAGCGATGCGAGGTATCGAGGAGATAGGTGCCAGCGCCCTGGCGCCGATGCCCTTCGGCGATTTGCACATCACGGATATGCAGCGAGTCGCCTTCCTCGGTAATGCGCAGCACGCCGATCGGCTCGCCGTTCTCTTCCAGGATGAAGTTCTCCGACTCGCGCCAGCTCGCCAGAAAAAGGTCGGCACGCCAAATCAGATGATGGCGCTTGTAATAGCCGCCCATGTTGTTGCGCGTCAGCGCCTCGGCGAATTCGAAATCGTCGGGCGAGGCTTCACGCAGATGGAACGGTAACGGGACGTCGGTCGGATCGAGCATCGCTGCAGCAAACGGAAGACGTTACGCAGCCCACGTTAAGGCAGCCCGCACGCGCTGGCAAGTGCGGTTTGTCCCGGACTGAGGGCATGCGCCGCAACGGCGTTGCATGGGACCCGAGTAAGTGCTCTGCATGGGGCCGGAGTAAGTGCTGAAGCACTAACTCCGGCCGACAGCTAAAGCGCTAACTCGGGTCGACAAAAAACCCGCTCAAGCTTGGGCTTGAACGGGTTTCTTATTTGGCGGAGCGGACGGGACTCGAACCCGCGACCCCCGGCGTGACAGGCCGGTATTCTAACCAACTGAACTACCGCTCCAGTTTTGCACCGTGGCTTGCGAGCGTCGGTCTGTTCTCACAAGCTGCGCTGCTTCTTATCGAAGCGACGCCGATGTTCTGGCGTCCCCTAGGGGATTCGAACCCCTGTACTCACCGTGAAAGGGTGATGTCCTAGGCCTCTAGACGAAGGGGACAACGTACTGCTTACACCTTTAACGAAAAAGCCCGTTCAAGCGTAACCTGAACGGGCTTTGTCTGGCGGAGTGGACGGGACTCGAACCCGCGACCCCCGGCGTGACAGGCCGGTATTCTAACCGACTGAACTACCACTCCAGTCTTGACACCATGGCTTGTGAGCGTCGGTCGATTCTCACAAGCTGCGCTGCTTCTCTTCCGAAGCGACGCCGATGTTTTGGCGTCCCCTAGGGGATTCGAACCCCTGTACTCACCGTGAAAGGGTGATGTCCTAGGCCTCTAGACGAAGGGGACAAAATCTTTGCAGATCTGCCTCGTTTTCGCCGCTAACTTCCGTCAACTGCGAAGAACGCCATTCTAACTGCTTAAATACTGCTTGTGAAGTCCTTTTTACCGCCGCATACTGCTTTGCAAAACGACTTCACGTGTTCAGATGGTGGAGGTAAGCGGGATCGAACCGCTGACCTCTTGCATGCCATGCAAGCGCTCTCCCAGCTGAGCTATACCCCCTCGCAGAACAGAAGCGAGATTGTAGAGACCGATTTCTATTTTGTAAATACCCCGCTTCGCTTCCGATGCGAAATTTTTTGCATGCAGCTTTTTCCAGCCTGCATGAATCTCCCGCGATAACGCTTACGCGAGCCCCTTCTCGATCCGGCTCACGACGACATCGCGCCCGAACAACATCAACACCGCATCGATCGACGGCGTATGCGTCGTGCCCGCGACGAGCAAACGCACTGGCATCGCCAGTTGCGGCATCTTCAGCTTGTGCGCAGCCAACGTCGCCTTCAATGCGGCCGAGATGCCTTCCTTCGTCCACTCGGCCGAGCGCAGTGCCGCCGCGAGTTCGGCAAGCGCCGGACGCGCGGCGTCGGTCACATGCTGCGCGAGCGCCTCGGCGTCCGGAGCAGAAGCGCGATAGAACATTGCGGCGTTGTCCGCGATCTCCTTGATCGTCGTTGCACGATCCTTCATCAACTCGACGACGCCGATCAGGTCCGGGCCGTTTGCGAGCGTGGCGTCATCGATCCCGAGTTGCGTGAAGAACGGTTTAGCCAGTTCGGCAAGACGCGGGTTGTCCGCTTCCTTGATGTAGTGATTGTTGAGCCAGTTGAGCTTGTCCTGATCGTATTGCGCCGGCGACTTGCCGAGATGATCGAGATCGAACCACTCGATGAACTGCTCGCGCGAAAACACTTCGGCGTCGCCGTGCGACCAGCCGAGGCGCGCCAGATAGTTGAGCACCGCTTCGGGCAGATAGCCCGCATCGCGATAGCCCATCACGCTCATCGCACCATGGCGCTTGCTCATCTTTTCGCCCTGCTCGTTGAGCACGGTCGGCAGGTGTGCGTAGACGGGCACCTCCCCGCCGAGCGCGCGCAAGATGTTGATCTGGCGCGGCGTATTGTTCACGTGGTCGTCGCCGCGAATCACGTGGGTGATGCGCATGTCGAGATCGTCGACGACCACGCAGAAGTTGTAGGTCGGCGTGCCGTCCGGCCGGGCGATCACGAGGTCGTCGAGTTCTT
The DNA here is from genome assembly GCF_017315705.1 of Trinickia mobilis. Taxonomy (GTDB): domain Bacteria; phylum Pseudomonadota; class Gammaproteobacteria; order Burkholderiales; family Burkholderiaceae; genus Trinickia_A; species Trinickia_A mobilis. The sequence goes on from NZ_JAFLRF010000014.1 coordinate 85,255, forward strand.
CGTTCGAGATTTCGACACGGCCCTTCACCGCATCGTCCCACGCGACGACGCCCGTCAGCGGGTTCTTGAAACGCAGCACGGGCTCGACGCCCGCAGGCGGCGCCGGCAGCGTCTTGCCCGGCTCCGGACGCCAGGTGCCGTCGTAGCGCGGCTTCTCGCCGGCAGCACGCTGACGCTCGCGCAGCGCATCGAGCTCTTCCGTTGACATGTAGCACGGGTACGCAAGCCCTTGATCGACCATCTGCTTGAGCACTTCGCGATATCGGTCCATGCGCTGCATCTGATAGAACGGACCTTCGTCGATGTCCAGGCCGAGCCACGCCATCCCCTCGAGGATCGCATCGACGGCCTCGGACGTCGAACGCTCGACATCCGTATCTTCGATCCGCAGCACGAACGCCCCCTTCATCTTGCGCGCGAACGCCCATGGGTACAGCGCAGATCGGATGTTGCCCAAATGGATGAAGCCGGTTGGGCTCGGTGCAAAGCGGGTGCGAACGGATGTGGTCATAGGCGATTTGAAACTCGAAAGCGAGACGCGTGAAAGCGTGCGAATGCCGTTGCGCGCTGCCTGGGTCGTTCATCGACTCATTGATCGACGCATTGGTCGACTCATCGATCGACAAAGCCACCGGCAAATACCGTCGGTGGCGCGCAACGAACCGATTCAAAAACAAACGACAATTATAACCGGCAGCCTCTTTTCTCCATGTCGCGATCCGCGTGCCGCGCTTTGTTTTATGATGTGCGCGCGCCGCGTCACGTGCCCGGCGCGATAGCGCCGCCAACTGACACGCGGCCATGTTTGCTTGATCGCGGCGCCAATGCGGTAACTGCCGAACGTCCGCCCGGATCGAACTCCGGGCTGCGCGCCGCCGCTGGAGAAATCGTTGAAGCCTTCGTCCCCTCGCCTCACCCGCCGCACGTTCTCGCTTGCATGCGCATCGGCGGTATTGTCCGCCTGCGCCTCGACCGCCACCAAGACCAACGGCGAATCGGCCGCCACGGCGTCCAACAACACGACCGCCGCGCAGCCAGCAGTTCCGCAGCCGGCCGCTACGACGCGCGAGCGCCCGATTCGCGTCGCGCTTGCGCTCGGTGGCGGCGCGGCGCGCGGCTTTGCGCATATCGGCGTGATCAAGGCCCTCGAAGCACGCAACGTCCAGGTCGACATTGTGTGCGGCACGAGCGCGGGCTCGGTCGTCGGCGCGCTGTACGCGTCCGGCATGAGCGGGATCGCGATCAACAAGCTCGCGCTGACGATGGATGAAGCGTCGATCAGCGACTGGGCAATGCCGTTTCGCGCGCGCGGTTTTCTGCAAGGCGTCGCCCTGCAGAGCTACCTGAACACGACGCTCAATAACCGTCCGATCGAGAAGATGGTCAAGCCGCTCGGCATCGTCGCGACCGATTTGAGGACCGGCCAGCCGATCCTGTTCCAGCGCGGCAACACGGGCATCGCGGTACGGGCGTCGTGCAGCGTGCCGTCGATATTCGAGCCGGTGAAGATCGGCGGACACGAGTATGTCGACGGCGGCCTGGTGAGCCCCGTGCCGGCATCGTTCGCGCGCAAGATGGGCGCGGACTTCGTGATCGCCGTGGACATCTCGGCGCGCCCCGAATCCGCACTCACGCAAAGCTCGTTCGACGTCCTGCTCCAGACCTTCACGATCATGGGGCAGACGATCAAGACCTACGAGCTCGAAAAGTATGCCGACTTCGTGATTCGCCCGAATCTCGCGGCGATGGGGGGCAGCGATTTTGGCCAGCGCAATGCGGCCATTCTGGCGGGCGAGGAAGCGGTTGCGAAAAGTTTCCCGGAGCTGCAGCGCAAGCTGGCTGCGAGCCGCGCAGCGGCCGCGTAACGGGCCGCGAGAGGGCCGCGAGCGATCTCAAGTCGAACCCGAGCAAAACGCCTTGCATGGGACCCGAGTAACCGCTAAAGCGCTAACTCGGGTCGACACACAAAAAGCCTGCTTCAATCGAAGCAGGCTTTTTCGATTCAGCCGCAATCAAACGAGCTGGCGGTCACGCAAAACCGACCGTTAGCGCAGCCTTAGTTGCCGTTCCCGCCGAGCGCCGCATTCACACGCTGGCGCAAATCGTCGGGCTTCACCTGAAACTGCGTCTCGATGCGGCGCGCGCCCGTGAAACGCTTTTCCCAGTAGCCGTCGTCCATATCGTCGACGCGGACCGTGCTGCCAGTGGACGGCGAATGCACGAACTTGTTGTCGCCGATGTAGATGCCCACGTGCGAGAACGTGCGGCGCATCGTGTTGAAGAACACGAGATCGCCCGGCTTCAGGTCGCTCATACGGACCTTTTCGCCGACGCGGCTCATTTCCTCGGCGCGGCGCGGCAGGGCAAGGCCGAGCGTGTCCTGGAACACGTAGCGCACGAAGCCGCTGCAATCGAGGCCGGAATCAGGCGTATTGCCGCCCCAGCGGTAGCGCACGCCGATCATGTTCAGCGCGCCGACGACGACGTCGCCAGCCTTGCCGGCCATGCCCGACAGAAACGACTTCGCACCGCCGGCCGAAGGAGCCGCGGTGTCCGCTTGGAAATTGAGGGAAGGATCGGGAGACTGCGAATGCGACCCGGTCTGAGTCAAATTTGCGGCATTCTGATTGAAACTGCTTACTTCGTCGGCAAACGCGCCGGGAGCTGCGGCCATCAGTACGCCGATGAACATCCCGGTCACGGCTCGCGTACAAACCTGGGCTAGGTATCGGTGCTGCATTGGTCGGTAGATTTTGCTTAAGAATCAGTGGACAGCGAAAAGTTTGGACGATACTAGCCAGCAAGTATAGAAATGTCAAAACAAATTAAAAAATACAATTGAGATAACCCGGTCATTGGGACAAATCAGGCTTGCAATGCCGCTTTCAGTAGCTTTCGCGTGTAAGGATGCGCCGGAGCGGAGAAGATTTTTTCGACATCCCCGCTTTCGACGATCAATCCATCCTGCATGACCATCACGCGATGCGCCATCGCGCCGATCACCTCGAGATCGTGGCTGATGAACACGAAACCGAGGTTGTATTTGTTCTGCAGATTGGCAAGTAACTTCAGCACTTGCTGCTGGATCGACACGTCGAGCGCGCTCGTCGGCTCGTCGAGAATCAGGATGCGCGGTTCGAGCACCAGCGCCCGCGCAATCGCGATCCGCTGACGCTGCCCGCCGGAAAATTCATGCGGATAGCGCGAGAGCGCCGTACGATCCATCCCCACTTCTCGCAGCACCGCGATGATTTTTTCGCGCCGCGCGGCGGCGTCGAGCTGCGGACGGTGCAGCGCGAGGCCTTCGCCGACGATCCGCTCGATGGTCTGCCGCGGCGACAGCGAGCTGAATGGGTCCTGAAATACGACCTGCATATTCGAGCGCAACACCGTTTGCTCGCGTCCGCGATAGCTCGCGAGCGGCCGGCCTTGAAACTCGACCTCGCCTTCCGACGTACGTTGCAAGCCGAGCAGCGCCATCGCGAGCGTCGATTTGCCCGAGCCCGATTCGCCGACGATCCCGAGCGTCTCCCCTTGCTTCACCGTCACGTTCGCGTTCGCGACAGCGGTGAACCGTCCGGAGCGAAACCAGCCGCTAAAACCCGGCAGCTTCGTGCGAAACGCGACCGAAACGCCGCGTGCTGCGAGCAGGACCGGTGCGATCGGCAGGACCGGCTCGACCGCGCGCTGCGGCCGGCTGTTCAGAAGGCGCTGCGTGTAGGGATGTTGGGGCTCGGAAAAGATCTGCTCGACCGGACCGCTCTCGACCAGCACGCCCCGCTCCATCACCGCCACCCGGTGCGCGAAGCGGCGCACGAGGTTGAGGTCGTGCGTGATCAGCAGCACGGCCATCCCGCGCTTTTCAGCCTCGTCGCGCTGCAGCTCCAGCAGCAGGTCGACGATCTGCGCGCGGATCGTGACGTCGAGCGCCGTCGTCGGCTCGTCGGCGAGCAGGAGACGCGGACGGCACGCGAGCGCCATCGCGATCATCGCGCGCTGCCGCTGGCCACCCGACAACTGGTGCGCGTAGCTGTTCACACGCTTTTCCGGCTCGGCGATACCGGTGCGCGCCAGCAGCGCGATCGCCCGCTTCTTCGCTTCCGCTTGCGACACGCCGTCGTGCAGCACGATCGTCTCCGCGATCTGGTCGCCGATCGTGTAGAGCGGGTTGAGCGCCGTCATCGGCTCCTGGAAGATCATCGCGATATCGGAGCCGCGCAGGCCGCGCATCTGGCGCTCGCTCTTTTGCGTCAGGTCCTGTCCCGCAAAACGGATCGAACCGCTCACTTCGGCGTCGCGCAAGAGACGCAGGATGGCGAGCGCCGTCACGCTCTTGCCCGAGCCCGACTCGCCCACGAGGGCGACGCGCTCGCCGCGCCCGATCGCCAGCGTCACATCGTTGACGGCGAGCGTGTCGCCGAAGCTCACGCGCAAGCCCTCGAGCGAGAGCAACGGCTCGCCTGCGGCGGCGGCGTTCGAATTCGCGTCCGGTGTGATCGGCGCGCTCATTGATTACCTCCGGCGCGCATCGCGTCGGCGATCCGCGTATCGAGCGCATTGCGCAAAGCGTCGCCCATGAACGTCAGCAAGAGCAGCGTCGCGACGAGCACGCCGAACGTCGAGAGCGAGATCCACCATGCGTCGAGATTCGCCTTGCCCTGGGCGAGCAATTCGCCGAGGCTCGGCGTCGGCGGCGGCACGCCGAGGCCGAGGAAATCGAGGCTCGTCAGCGCAAGAATCGACCCGCTCATCCGGAACGGCAGAAACGTGATGACGGGCGTGAGACTGTTGGGCAGCACATGGCGCCAGATGATCTGCCAGTTCGACAGGCCCATCGCGCGCGCCGCACGCACGTAATCCTGCGTGCGGTTGCGCAGGAACTCCGCGCGCACGTAGTCCGACAAGCCGATCCATCCGAACAGCGACAGCAGCACGATCAGCAGCAGGAAGCTCGGCTCGAAGATCGACGCAAAGATGATCAGCAGATAGAGCTCGGGCAGCGAGCTCCAAATCTCGATCAACCGTTGCCCGACGATATCGATTCGTCCGCCGAAGTACCCCTGCACCGCGCCCGCAAGAATGCCGACCACCGTGCCGATGAACGTCAACACGAGGCCGAACTCGACCGAAACGCGAAAGCCATACAGTAGCCGCGCGAACAGATCGCGCCCCTGCGCATCGGTGCCGAGCCAGTTCTCGCGCGACGGCGGCGCCGGGTTCGGCTGGTTCGAGAAGTAGTTGAGCGTGTCGTAGTAGTAGTGATTCGGCGGGTAGATCGCGTAGTTGCCGGGCGCATCGAACCGGTGCCGGACATAGGGATCGAGATAGTCGGCCGGCGTCGGAAAATCGCCGCCGAAGGTCGTCTCCGCGTACGTCCTGACGATCGGGAAATAAAGGTGCCTGTCATAGCGGACGACGAGCGGCTTGTCGTTCGACCACAGCGGGCCTGCCAGGCTCGCGATAAACGCGACGACGAAGATGATGAGGCTCCAGTAGCCGAGGCGCTGCCGCTTGAAGCGCAGCCACACGCGACGCACAGGCGAAGGCGACACAAACGCGCGCGCGGGCTCGGTGCGGACTCGCGCGTCGCTATCGTTGCGGGGACGGACTCGGCTCATGTCGGTACGCGCCGGGCCGCCCCAAGCGTACCGACGCCCCCCTCGCGGCCCGAAGGAAGTCTCCCGCCCCGCGGCCCAAGGCCACTTGCTTCGGGGCGCAGGAAGTCCCCCGCCCCGTAGGAAGTCCCCCGCCCCGTAGGAAGTCCTCCGCCCCGTAGGAAGTCCCCTTGGGGGATTGGGGGATTGGGGAATTGGGGGATTGGGGGAGGGGGCAGCGTACGAAGTGGGCGTGAGGGCTGTGTCATTTCATCGCTCCAATTGTTCGAATTGAATTCGCGGATCGACCCAGACGTAGCAGAGATCGGAGATGAGCTTCGTCGCGAGCCCGATCAGCGTGAAGAGATAGAGCGTGCCGAGCACGACCGGATAGTCGCGCCGCACCACCGATTCGTACGACAGCAAGCCAAGGCCGTCGAGCGAAAAAAGCGTTTCGATCAACAGGCTCCCGGTGAAGAACGCGCCGATGAACGCCGCCGGAAAACCGACGATCAGCGGCAGCATCGCATTGCGAAACACGTGTTTCCAAAGCACACGGCGCTCGGAGAGACCCTTCGCGCGCGCAGTCAGCACGTACTGCTTGTGGATCTCGTCGAGAAAGGCGTTCTTCGTCAGCATCGTGACGACCGCAAAGCTGCCGACCACCGAAGCCGTGATCGGCAGCGTGATGTGCCACAGATAGTCAGCGATCTTGCCGCCCAAACTGAACTGCGCGAAGTTATCGGACGTAAGGCCGCGCAAGGGAAACAACTGCAGGAACGACCCGCCGCCAAACAGCACGAGCAGCAGCACGCCGAGCACGAAACCCGGAATCGCGTAACCGATGAGCACGATGAGGCTCGACACGAGGTCGAACGACGAACCGTTGCGCACGGCTTTCGCGATGCCGAGCGGCACCGATATCAGGTACGTGAGAAAAAAAGTCCATAAGCCGATGCTGATCGACACCGGCAGCTTCGACACGATCAACGACCACACGCTCTGGTGGTGAAAATAACTCTGGCCGAGATCGAAGCGCGCGAAGCGCGAGAGCATCAGCCAATAGCGTTCGAGCGGCGGCTTATCGAAACCGTAAAGCGCTTTCAACTGCGCGATCTGTTGAGCGTCGACGCCCGTGTGCGAGCGCAGCCCGAAAGGCGCGTGCCCTTCCGCTTGGCCCTTGCGCAACTCATAGGTCGCCTGCTCGACGGGGCCGCCCGGCACGAACTGGATCACGACGAACGTGACGGTCAACACGCCGAGCAGCGTCGGGATCATCAGCAGCACGCGTTTGAGAATGTAGCTCCACATGGACGGCCACCCTGAACAGGCAATAAACGAGCAATAACGTTAAGCAGGATCGGAAGTTTCAGCAGACGCGCAGATATCAATGCGCCTCGTCCGCCGCCTGCGTGGACGACGGCCGCGCAAACCACCACGTCGATATGATCCAGTCGTTCGCCTCATAGTACAGCGGCAACGTCTTCGGATACGCGAGCTCGCGCTTGTACGCGATCCGGTGCGTCGTGCTGTACCAGTGCGGCACCACATAGTAGCCATGCATGAGCACACGGTCGAGCGCACGAGCGGCATCGGTCAGTTGCTCGCGCGTCTGTGCATGGACCAGCGCGGAGAGAAGCTTGTCGACTGCGGGCGACTTGAGGCCCAGCATGTTGTCCGAGCCTTGCTCGTCGGCGGACTTGCTGCCGAAGCGGCTGACCTGCTCCTGCCCCGGCACGGGAGTGCCCGGCCAGCGGATCGTCGTCATGTCGTAGTCGAAAGCGTCGTAGCGCTTTTGGATCAGCGCGAAATCGACGGTGCGGAAGTTCACCGTGATCCCGAGCTTGGCCAGATTGCGGGTGTACGCCGTCACCACGGGCTCGAAGGCGCCGCCCGAGCCGCTGTCGTCGAGAATCTCGAACGTGAACGGCTGCCCTTTCGCATTTCGCAACGCACCGTCGCGGTAGGTCCAGCCGGCCTCCGCCAACAACGCGCGCGCCTTCAGCAAGTTCGCCCGCAGGGAATCGGGCGGGTCCGTATCCGGCTGGAGGGTCATCGGGCCGAACACGGCGGGATCCAGTTGCGCGCGCAACGGATTGAGCAGCGCCAATTCTCCGGCGCTCGGCATGCCTGTCGCCTGCATGTCGCTATCGGCAAAGTAGCTGTCGAGCCGCGTATAGCCGCCGAAGAACAGCTGGCGGTTAAGCCACTCAAAGTCGAACGCGAGATCGAGTGCTTTGCGTACGCGCACGTCCTGGAAGAGCGGCCGACGCAGGTTCATGAAGAAGCCCTGCATGCCGGCGCCGTTGTGATGCCGGAATTCGCGCTTGATCAGCTCGCCGTCGTCGAAGCGCTTGCCGACGTCGCGCCGCACCCAGTTGCGCGCAATATATTCGACGAGCGCGTCGTACTCACCCGCCTTGAACGCTTCAAGCCGCGCCGTGCTGTCCGAGTAGAGCTTGTAGGTGATGCGCTCGAAATTATTGGTGCCGACGCGCACGGGCAGCGACGCCCCCCAATAGGAGGGATCGCGCCGATAGGTGATCGTCCGCGCGTTCGAGTAGCTTTCGATCAAGTACGGCCCGCTGCCGAGCGGCTTTTGAAACGCAAGCTGATCGAACGGAGTGCGGCTGCCGTCGGGCTTCAACCCCCATTTGTGCGAAAACACCGGCATGCCGCCCGCAATCAGCGGCAACTCGCGGTTGGGCTGGCGGAACTCGAAGCGGATCGTCGCCGGATCGACGACCACCGCGCGTTTGATATCCGCGAAGAAGGCCGAGAATTGCGGCGCGGCTTGCGGGCTCGTCAACGTATCGAACGAAAATTTGACGTCGTTCGCCGTCACCGTGTCGCCGTTCGAAAAGCGCGCGCGCGGATTGATATGGTACGTGACCGACATGCGGTCCGGCGCGATTCGGATGTCGTCGGCAAGCAGGCCGTACGCGGAAGCGACCTCATCGGAGCTGCCGGTCGTCAGGCTTTCGAACAGCATGCCGATGCCGGGCGCCGGATTGCCGCGCATCGTGAACGGATTGAATTTGTCGAAGCTCGTGAGCCGGTCCGGGTTCGCGAGCACCAGCGTGCCGCCTTTCGGCGCGCCCGGATTCACGTAATCGAAGTGCTTGAAGTCCGGCGGATATTTCGGCTCGCCATATTGCGCGATCGCGTAGACGGCGTGCGCCGCATGCGGCACGAACAGCGCAAACGACGAACAGACGGCGATCAGAAAACGTGCCGCAAGCGCGTGTGTGCGATGCAAAAGGCGGGCGCGCAAACACGCGCCGAAGAGCGCGCGCCGTTGCACGCGTCGTGGAGAGGCCCCGCGCGAGCCAGTCGTCATATTGGTTTATTGGTCAGTTGGCGATTGCAATATGAGAGAATTCTAACCAAAATCCCGCACCGGCCGGCCGGACGCACCCTTTCGCGCGACGGCACGGCGCGCCGACTTCATTAGGAGAATTCATGGGCTTTCTCGCTGGTAAACGCATTTTGCTGACAGGACTGCTGTCGAACCGTTCGATCGCTTACGGCATCGCGCAGGCCTGCAAACGCGAAGGCGCCGAGTTGGCGTTCACGTACGTCGGCGATCGCTTCAAGGATCGCATCACCGAATTCGCCGCCGAGTTCGGCAGCAATCTCGTGTTCCCGTGCGATGTCGCGGACGATGCGCAGATCGACGCGCTCTTCGCGTCGCTCAAGGACCATTGGCCGAGCCTCGACGGCCTCGTTCACTCGATCGGCTTTGCGCCGCGCGAAGCGATCGCGGGCGATTTCCTCGACGGCATGACGCGCGAGAATTTCCGCATCGCACACGACATCTCCGCGTACAGCTTCCCGGCACTCGCAAAAGCCGCATTGCCGATGCTCTCGGAAAATGCCGCATTGCTGACCCTCTCCTACCTCGGCGCCGAAAAGGCGATTCCGAACTACAACACGATGGGCATGGCGAAAGCCGCACTCGAAGCGAGCGTGCGTTACCTCGCCGTTTCGCTCGGCAAGAAAGGCATTCGCGTGAACGCGATCTCGGCCGGCCCGATCAAGACGCTCGCGGCGAGCGGCATCAAGGGTTTCGGCAAGATCCTCGAGTTCGTCGAAGAGAGCGCGCCGCTCAAGCGCAACGTGACGATCGAACAAGTCGGCAACGCAAGCGCATTCCTGCTGTCGGATTTGGCGAGCGGCGTGACGGCCGAGATCATGCACGTCGATAGCGGCTTCAGCGCGGTGGTCGGCGGGATGGCCGCAGCCGGCGAATAAACGCAAAATCGCCGACGGTGTTTGAAGAATTCTCGTCGGCACCACAAAAAAAACCGCCCTGAATGAAGGGGCGGTTTTTTCGTCTCACGCGGGCGACACCGGAGCCGCGTCAATCTCGGTGCCAGCCGTGGCCGCGGTCATGATCACCATGCCAGCCGTAGCCCGGGCCACCATGATGGCGATACCAATCGTCGCGATCCCAATAGCGACGACCATCCCAGTAGCGGTCGCCATGCCAGCCGATCACGATCGCCGGGCCGCCATAGACCGGCGCGGCATACACGGGCGCCGGCTGATAGACGACCGGCGGCGGGGGCGGCGGTGCATAAACCGGAGCAGGCGCGACATACACCGGCGCCGGAATGCCGATATTGATGCCGACGTCCACATGCGCCATGGCGGCGCTCGAAACGCCAATTGCCAAACCCCCGACGAGCAGCGAAAGAATGCGTGCGGATTTCATGAACTCACCTTTTGTGCGAAATGTGGTGTTGCTGAGTGCAATATAGCGTACCGACCCAGGCCGGCGTATTTCAAACTTGTAACTACTGATGCACAAGATCGCCGCAGCCAATTGGCGTTACGTTTCGTTACACGGTGTGGTTTTCAAACCAAACTACTCGCGCGAAGGCAGACCGAACATGGATAACATGCCGCCGACTGGCCCCTCGCGCATCTTTCCACTTCCTTCATCGAGGAGGTATTTGATTGGCTATCCGAATTAAAAAAATGAATATGAAGCGGCTAACGAAACACGGAGGGAAATTCCGCGCTCCAAAAAAACAAAACCCCGTAGAACAGCAGTTCTACGGGGTTTCGCCGCCATTGCTGGCGGAGACGGAGGGATTCGAACCCTCGATCCAGGTTTTGGCCCAGATGCTCCCTTAGCAGGGGAGTGCCTTCGACCTCTCGGCCACGTCTCCCAAACCTTCGCTCGCGCAGGGAGTCAGCGCGACGAAGCCAAGATGATAGCGGGTTCGCGAACGAAGGTCAAACTTATGGCGCAATTTTACCGCCAGGTTTGACGATCCGCTTCGCAGGTGTTGCGCACACCGCCGCCTGCCTCGTTTGTGTTACGCCTGATCGAGTTCGAATGCCTTATGCAGCGCACGCACGGCGAGCTCCATGTACTTCTCGTCGATCAGCACCGAGATCTTGATTTCGGAGGTCGAGATCATCTGGATGTTGATGCCCTCTTCCGACAGCGTGCGGAACATCGTGCTCGCAATGCCGACGTGCGAGCGCATGCCCACGCCCACCACCGACACCTTCGACACCTTCGGATCGCCCAGCACCTGTTCGGCGTTCACGTGGCCCTTCACTTGATTGACGAGAATGTCCATCGCGCGCTGGTAGTCGCCGCGGCCGACCGTGAACGTGAAGTCGGTTTTGCCTTCGACGCTCTGGTTCTGGATGATCATGTCGACATCGATATTCGCATCCGCCACCGGGCCGAGAATCTGATACGCGATGCCCGGCTTGTCGGGCACGCCCATCACCGCGATGCGGGCTTCGTCGCGCTGGAACGCGATTCCGGAGATGACTGCTTTTTCCATGGTCTCGTCTTCTTCAAAAGTGATCAGGGTGCCCGACGTCATTTCCTCTTCGAGCGAGATCTGCGGATCGGTCAGGCTCGACAGCACGCGCGTCTTCACCTGGTATTTGCCGGCGAATTCCACCGAGCGGATCTGCAAGACCTTCGAACCCAGGCTTGCCATTTCCAGCATTTCTTCAAACGTCACGCGATCGAGCCGGCGCGCGCAGTCGACGACGCGGGGGTCCGTCGTATAGACGCCGTCGACGTCGGTATAGATCAGGCATTCGTCCGCCTTCAAAGCGGCCGCGACCGCGACCGCCGAGGTATCGGAACCACCGCGGCCGAGCGTCGTGATGTGGCCTTCGGGATCGACACCCTGGAAGCCCGTGATGACGACCACTTTGCCGTCGTTGAGATCGCGCATTACGCGCTCGTCGTCGATCGTGTGAATGCGGGCTTTCGTGAAGGAGCTGTCGGTTTTGATCGGGACCTGCCAGCCGGCGTAGCTCACGGCTTCGACGCCGAGTTCTTGTAACGCGATCGACAGGAGGCCGACGCTGACCTGTTCGCCGGTGGCCGCAATCATGTCGAGTTCGCGCGGGCTCGGCTGGCTCGTGATCTCTTTCGCGAGGCCGAGGAGACGGTTGGTTTCGCCGGACATCGCCGACGGCACGACGACCATCTGGTGGCCGGCCTTGTGCCATTTCGCGACGCGCTTGGCGACGTTCTTGATGCGCTCGACCGAGCCCATCGAGGTGCCGCCGTATTTATGTACGATGAGTGCCATTGTCGTTCTGAACTGGAAGAGTGACCGCGCCGCTTCATGTGCTGAACGTGCTGAATGCGCTCAACGGACCGCAAGACCGCCGTTCGGTCACACGCCTTGTGAGCTTAGGACGACGACGAAGGGTGGCGGCGAAGGCATGCACGAGTTGCCGCTGGGCATGCGCGGGTTTGCTCGTTAAATAGATGCAAGAGACCGCAAAGGGCCGCTAAATACGCAAAAATGATGCGCGGGCGGCAGCAAAAGCGGATTGAGCAAACGATTGAGCGTACTCGATCGACGCCGAAAAGACAAGCCGGACGCCGCGGAAAAACGCGCCCAAAGGCTTGTGCGCAAAGGATTTGCACGCATTCGAGGGGTATCGCCGCCCGCCGTGGGAAACGCGGCCCCAATGCCGCCTTCTCATCAAGTGATCAGCAAATCGGGGCGCCATTCGATACGCCGGCGCGGCTGACCCGTCAGTAGCGGCGGTTGGCCGCGCAGCGCTTCGCGGTTCACGCCGATCAGCGGGACGAAGAGCAGTTGGCCGCCGCAGTAGACAACCGGTACGTCCCGCTTCCACGCCGGCACGCCGAGTTCCTGGAACAGGTTCTTCAGCGTGCGCGTCCGGCCGTGCGGCGCCACGCGCATGCGCTCACCACCCGCTCGCGAGCGAGCCGACAACGGCGCGTGCGCAAGCAGCGCTTCAGGGACGGCGCCAGGGTCGTCGTCCGCGACGGGCACAAAAACAAGCGAGCCGCGCCAGAGCGGCAAACGCCAGACCTCCTCGCCTCGCCAGATCAACTCGCTTGGCGCCCTGGCCTCGATTGCGGTTTCGTCGGCCGGATCCGCGCTATCCCCCGCTTCCCAATAGACGTGATCGCGATACAAGCGCAGACATTGCCCTGCGTGATCGACACGCAAGCGATGCTCGTCGCGTGCGTCGCGCAACTGGCGCAACGCATCGGTGAGACGCCCCGTCGAGGCGGCCGGCATGCCGAGCGAGCGCATCCAAAAGCGGATGACGTTCAGCGCTCGCTCGTCATCCAGCGCGAGCAGCGCAGCGCGCGACAAAGCGCGGCCTTCATCGGACGAAACCGTCTGCATGTCGAGTTCGGCAAGGTCGTCGAGCAGGCGCTGCGCGCTCGCCGCATGCCGCGCCGCGCGCGCGAGCGCATCGCGAAAACCGGGGAAATGCACGGCGAGCGCCGGAATGACCTCGTGGCGTAGCGCATTGCGCGCGTAGCGGGTGTCCGCGTTCGATTCGTCGTCGATCCAGCGAAGTCCGTGCGTCTGCGCATAGGTCTCGAGCTGTCCTCTCAGCAGAAAGAGCAGCGGCCGCACACGCGGCACCGTCGACGCACCCTCGACGCGCTGCGGCGCCATCGCCGCGAGCCCGGCGACGCCCGCGCCGCGCAGCAATTGCAGCAGCACGGTCTCGGCTTGATCGTCGGCGTGCTGGGCGAGCCAAAGCGCGACGGCGCCATGATGCGCACACATGGCATCGAGCGCGCGATATCGCGCGTCGCGCGCCATCGCTTCGACACTCTCGCCGGGGGCGCGCGCCACTTCGACGTGCTGCGCCTCGAAGCTCACGCCGTGCGCGCGCGCCGTCGCCTCGCAATGTGCAAGCCATTGATCCGCATTCGGGCTGAGGCCGTGGTGGACATGCAGCGCGACACAGCGCGCCGGACCGGCCACGCGCACCGCTGCGTCGAGCAGCACCGTCGAATCGAGTCCGCCGCTGTACGCGAGCGCAATACGTGCGTCATCGGGCAGCCCTGAAAGCGCACTGCCGATCGCTTCGAGAACGATGCGATCGGCAGCGGAGTCAGCAGAGGAAGTCACGGCAGCAAGGCGCGTAGCGCCCGAGCGAGAACGAGCCGCCGGTGCGCGTCATGCGCCCGGCGTCGTTTCCTTGAACTTGCCGTACGCCATCAGACGTTCGAAGCGGCGCTCACGCAGGTCTTGCGTGCTCATGCCCTGGAACTGGCGCAGTGTGTCGGCGAGCGCGCGGCGCAGCAGCGCCGCCATACCCTTCGGGTCGCGATGCGCGCCGCCCAGCGGCTCGTTGACGATCTTGTCGATGAGACCGAGCGCCTTCAGACGATGCGCGGTCAAGCCCAGCGCCTCGGCGGCCTCCGGCGCCTTGGCCGCGCTCTTCCACAAAATCGACGCACAGCCTTCCGGCGAAATCACCGAGTAGGTCGAGAACTGGAGCATCAGCACGCTGTCGGCTACCGCGATTGCGAGCGCGCCGCCCGAGCCGCCCTCGCCGATCACGGTCGCCATGATCGGCGTCTTGAGCTCGGCCATCACATATAGATTGCGGCCGATCGCTTCCGACTGCCCGCGCTCTTCCGCGCCGATGCCTGGATACGCGCCCGGCGTGTCGATGAACGTGAAGATCGGCAAACCGAACTTCTCGGCAAGACGCATGAGACGCTCGGCCTTCCGATAGCCTTCCGGACGCGGCATGCCGAAGTTGCGCGCCGCGCGCTCCTTCGTATCGCGGCCCTTCTGCTGGCCGATCACCATGCACGGATGGCCGTTGAAACGCGCGAGACCGCCGATGATCGACAAATCGTCCGCATACGAGCGGTCCCCGTGCAGTTCATGAAAATCGGTGAACAGCTCATTGACGTAGTCGAGCGTGTAGGGACGCTGCGGATGACGCGCGATTTGCGAAACCTGCCAGGGCGTCAGGCTCGCGTAGAGGTCCTTCGTGAGCTGCTGGCTTTTCTTCGACAGCCGCTCGATTTCTTCCGAAATATCGACAGCGGAATCGTCCTGCACGAAGCGCAATTCTTCAATCTTCGCTTCGAGTTCAGCGATAGGCTGTTCGAAATCCAGAAATGTAGTTTTCATTTGTTCGAATCCTTGGACTTGCCGGGCAGCGCGTATTCTAACCGCGCCCGCCAGCGTCAAGATCAGATCGCAACTATCAATTATAAGATATCGATAGCCGGTGCAGGCGCGTCATTCGCGATTCGCGAGCGGATCGAGGCTGCGCCACATATACCAGGTCGCAACCGTGCGCCACGGCTCCCAATTCGCGGCAACTTCACGCGCCTCGCTGCGCGTGACCGGTTCTCCGCTGAAATAGTTGACGCTGATCGCGCGAATGAGGCCAAGGTCGTCGAGCGGCAAAACGTCGGGCCGCGACAGGTTGAAGATCAGGAACATCTCCGCGGTCCAGCGGCCGATGCCGCGAATTTGCGTGAGCTCGGCAATGACCGCCTCGTCTTCCATCGACATCCATTTGTCGACGTGCAGAGCGCCCGATACGAAGTGCTGTGCAAGATCGAGAATGTATTCGGATTTGCGCTTCGACAGGCCGCAACCGGCCAGCTGTTCCTGGCCGAGCTTGATGAACTGCTGCGGCGCAAGCTTCGGGCAGACCGCTTCGATGCGCTCCCACACGGCCTGCGCCGCCTGCACGGAAATCTGCTGGCCGACGACCGACCGCGCGAGCGTGACGAACGGATCGCCGCCGTTGATGAGATGCACCGGCCCGAACTTCGGAATCAGCTTCTTGAGAATGCGATCGCGCTTGACGAGGTCTGCGCAAGCGCCGTCCCAGTACGGAGGACGCGTGACGGCCGGAGTCAGGCCGCTGATCTGCACCGGCACGGCCGCTTCCGGCGTCGAGCCCGCACGGGTCTTGCGTACGACCTCGCCGTCGTGCGCGTTATCGCGTGCGAATTCCTGAACCTCGGCAGAGCCTGCCGAACCGTTGGGCTTGCCCGCTTTCCCCTTCGATGCGCGCGCCGACTTCGTCGCACGCCCGGCGCTGCCATTGAGCAAACGTTTAGCGGCTGCCGTTTTGGCCACCGCCTTCTTTAGGGGGGGCACCTGACTGCCGTCGTCCGGCGATGCCTTCGACACGCCCGTCTTGCGCGCGCGTGCCGTCTTGACTGCTGCCGCGGATTGTTGCGGCGCCGCCCGTTTAGCCGGCGCCTTCCTGGCCGTTGCCATCTTGCCTCCTGCCTGGCGAGTCGATCAGAGGGATTTCCGATGCGCGCTCATACGCGGCGCCACTCGGTCAACCCGCCCGGTTTGTCTTCAAGCGCAATTCCGGCTTCGAGCAATGCATTGCGAATCCGGTCTGCTTCGGCATAGTTCTTCGCCTGCTTCGCGGCGACGCGCGCGGCGATCTGCGCTTCGATCGCGGCGACGTCGAGCGACGCTTCGTTCGCGCTGCCGCCCGCCTGCTGCAGGAACGCGCGCGGATCGCGGCCAAGCAGGCCGACGACTTGCGCAAGCCCCTTCAACTGACGCGCAAGCGCTGCGTCGCGCGTGCGATTCACCTCACCCGCCAATTCGAACAGCACCGACACCGCTACCGGCGTATTGAAGTCATCGTTCATCGCCGCGCGGAACCGCTGCGCATGCGCTTCGGTCCAGTCGAGCGGCCTATCGTCGGCACCCGCCTCTTTCAAAGCAACATATAGACGCGTAAGCGCTGCGCGAGCGTCGTCGAGGTGCACATCGCTATAGTTGAGCGGCGAACGATAATGCGCACGTGCGATGAAGAAACGCACGACTTCCGCATCGTATTTCGCGAGCACGTCGCGGATCGTGAAGAAGTTGCCGAGCGATTTCGACATCTTTTCATTGTCGATCTGAACGAAACCGTTGTGCATCCAATAACTGACGAAGGTTTGATTCGTCGCGCCTTCGCTCTGCGCTATTTCGTTCTCATGGTGCGGAAACTGCAGGTCCTGGCCGCCGCCGTGCAAGTCGAAATGCTCGCCGAGCAGCGTGCAGCTCATCGCCGAGCATTCGATATGCCAGCCGGGACGGCCGCGTCCGTATGGCGACTCCCAGATCGTATCGGCCGGCTCGTCGGGTTTCGCGCTTTTCCACAGCACGAAATCGAGCGGATCTTCCTTTGCGTCATTCGCCGCCACTCGCTCGCCCGCGCGCAAATCTTCGAGCGACTTGCCCGACAGCTTGCCGTAGTTCGCGAACTTGCGCACTGCATAATTGACATCGCCGTCTTTGGCCCGATACGCATAACCGTTTGCTTCGAGCCGCTCGATCATGCCAAGCATCTGCGGGATGAAATCGGTTGCACGCGGCTCGATGTCAGGACGCTCGATGCCGAGCGCATCCGCGTCTTCGTGCATCGCGGCGATGAACCGGTCGGTCAGCGCCTTGATCGTCTCGCCGTTCTCGACAGCGCGGCGAATGATCTTATCGTCGACATCGGTGATGTTGCGCACGTAAGTGACTTGATAGCCCAGGGCGCGCAGCCACCGCTGCACGATGTCGAACACGACCATCACGCGCGCGTGGCCGACGTGGCAATAGTCGTACACCGTCATCCCGCAGACGTACATCCGCACCTCGCCCGCGCGGCGCGGAACGAATAGTTGCTTGTCACGCGCGAGCGTGTTGTAGATGCGCAGAGATTCCATAGAGACGATGCGAAGGCCGAGAGATATCCGCACTTGGCGCCGCACGCCGCGCATTCGAAGCACATGGCGGGCGCGGCGCATGTGACAGAACCGGTGCGCGAGCGTGAACGCTTGAAGCTGCGGTCAAACTGCGATCGAGGCGGAGACGACCACGAGTGGCGATAGACAGTCTGCCGTTCGAGGAAACTGGCGGACGTTTTGTTAGAATGGGCCGCAGTATAACATCCCGACTTGAGCCTATGAAACCTTCCAGCGGCCGCGCGCCCCGCGCTGCGACCCTTGCCGCGGCCATGCTGTGCGGCATTGCTCTGACTGCGCTGCCGGGCATCGCCGCGCACGCGCAACAAGTGTCGACGGCGGTAGCCGACGGCACGCCCCAGATCGACGCGTTGATCGCCGGCCAGAACTGGAATGAGGCACTTTCCCAGCTCGACGCACGCATCAAGACGAACCCGCGCGACGCGCAGGCGAAGTTCAAGCGCGGCACCGTGCTCGCGCAGCTGAATCGCGACGACGAAGCGATCCAGCAATTCGTCGAGTTGACGCAAACCTATCCGGAACTGCCCGAGCCCTACAACAACCTGGCGGCGCTTTACGCAAAGGAAGGCCGCTACGACGATGCACGCGCCGCGCTCGTGACGGCCGTCAAAGCCAACCCAAGCTACGGCCTCGCGTACGAAAATCTCGGCGACTTGTACCTGCGGCTTGCCGCCGAGTCGTACAAGCGCGCCCAGTCGTTCGGCCATGCGAGCGGCGCGACCGCGCAACGCCTTGCCGACCTCCAGAAAGTGATCTCTCCGCCTGCGTCGGCGAAGAAGACTGCGAAAGCGGCAGCGCCGGTTTCGGCTCCCACGCCGACGTTCCCGGTCACCTCCTCGCCGTCGTTCCAGTACGGCGCCGGCTCGAACGGGTCGCTGGCCTTGCCGCCTTACGTCGCGCCGTCGCAATAAGCGACGCACGCGGCTCCCATTTTCTCCACCCTGAGGAATTTCATGAAAAGCTTGTTGTTGGCGCTCGGCAGCGCCGCTCTGATCGCGAACGCTCCCGCCTTTGCGCAAACGGCCGCGCCCGCCGCGCATCCGACCGTCCTCATCAAGACGACGGACGGCGACATCCGCGTCGAGCTGTACCCCGAGAAGGCGCCGAAGACCGTCGCCAACTTCCTCGACTACGTGAAATCCGGCCAATACAGCGGCACGATCTTCCACCGCGTGATTCCCGGCTTCATGATCCAGGGTGGCGGCTACACGGCGAGCTACGCCGAGAAGCCGACGCGCGCGCCGATTCCGCTCGAAAGCAAGAACGGGCTGAAGAATACGGCCGGCACGATCGCGATGGCCCGCACGAGCGACCCGAACTCGGCCACCGCGCAGTTCTTCATCAATACCGTCGACAACGCCGGCCTCGACTATCCGAACCCGGACGGCAACGGCTACGCGGTGTTCGGCAAGGTGATCTCCGGCATGGATGTCGTCAAGAAGATCGAGGGCACGCCGACCGCGACGCGCGGCCCGATGTCCGACGTCCCGCAAACCCAGATCGTGATCGAATCGGCCAGCGTCGTTTCAAAATAAGCGTCAGCTAACGCAACCGGCGGGAACGCGCTAACTTAGTGAAATATGGCGTAGTTCGCGCGGCCCCGCCCGCTCCCTCACCCCCTACTCAAGGATCGAATCATGGTCGAACTGCATACGAACCACGGCATCATCAAGCTCGAACTGGACGCCGAGAAGGCGCCGAAGTCGGTCGAGAACTTCCTGAACTACGTGAAAAAAGGCCACTACGACAATACGGTGTTTCACCGCGTGATCGACGGCTTCATGATTCAAGGCGGCGGCTTCGAGCCGGGCATGAAGCAAAAGCAGACCGACGCACCGATCGACAACGAAGCGAACAACGGCCTGAAGAACGTGACGGGATCGATTGCGATGGCGCGCACGAACGATCCGCATTCGGCTACGGCACAATTTTTCATCAACGTGAACGACAACGACTTCCTGAACCACTCGTCACCGACGCCGCAAGGCTGGGGCTACGCGGTGTTCGGCAAAGTCGTCGAAGGGCTCGACGTCGTCGACAAGATCAAGAAGGTGAAAACGGGCTCGAAGGGCTTTCATCAGGACGTGCCCGTTGACGATGTCGTGATCGAAAAGGCTGTCATCGTCGATTGAGATTGAGCACGACTCTCTTACGGGAGAAGAGCGTTGCGGGGCGGCAGGATACGCCACGTAGCGTCGCGGCGGGCGTGCCGGGCGAAGTCGGTCACACGCGTCCGCACGCGCCGCGCCCGCTCCTCTTTATCTCCGACCTCCATTTGAGCGAGGCGATCCCGCGCACGGTCGCCGCGTTCGATCACTTCGTCCGCGTGACGGCCGACAACGCCGATTCTGTCTTCATTCTCGGCGACCTGTTCGAATATTGGATCGGCGACGACATGCTCGCGGCCGATCCTTTCGCCGCGCGCATGACGACGCTGATGCACACGCTGTCCGAGCGCGGTATCGCGCTCTACATCATGCACGGCAACCGCGATTTCCTGCTCGGCAAGCGCTTTATGAAAGCGGCCGGCGCGATCTGGCTGCCCGATCCGTTCGTCATGACCGCGTTCGGCGCGCGCATCGTGCTCGCACACGGCGACGCACTTTGCACCTCAGACCGCAAATATCAGACTTTTCGCCGCTTTGCGCGCAGCCGCGCGGCGCAACTGCTTTTTCTCGCCTGGCCGTTCAAATGGCGCCGCGCGCTTGCCGAACGGATGCGCAGCGCGAGCGAGGAAGGACGCATCAGGCCGGTTTCGCCGCTCTACGACGTCACGAGTGAAGGGGTGGAAACGCTCTTCAAGTCGAGCCGGACGACGACCATGATTCACGGCCACACGCACCGTCCCGCACGCCATCAGGAACACGGCGGCACGCGCTGGGTCTTGCCGGACTGGGATCTCGACCACGGCAAGCGGCGCGGCGGCTACCTTCGCATCGACGCCGAAGGCATTCGAGCGTTTCCGCTCGACTGACGGGCATCACTGCCCGACCGCTTTCCCTCCGATCGCCGCCGACAGGCGCCGCAAGTCGACGAGCGCCGCGTCCGCGCCCTGCAGCGCCTCGAGACGCGCGCCGAGCCGCTCGAGCGCAGCGACGATTTCGTCGACTCGCTGCGTCTCCTTCGCGGCGTGATCGATCAGCCCGTGCAAAGCCAGCGACACCGGGTCGTCCGCGTTCGGCGTGATGCCGTACGCGCAGAACGCCATGCTGTGCTGCGTGCGCTTGGTATCGGCGGGCATCACGACGCGCGCCGGATTGCCGACCGCCGTGCCGCCCGCCGGCACAGGCTTCACGACGACCGCGTTCGAGCCGATTTTCGCTTCGGCGCCGATCGTGAAGCCGCCCAGCACCTTTGCGCCAGCGCCGACAATCACGCCGCGCGCGAGCGTCGGGTGACGCTTGGCGCCGCGCGTGAGCGACGTGCCGCCGAGCGTCACGCCTTGGTAGATCGTGCAGTCGTCGCCGACTTCTGCCGTCTCGCCGATCACGACGCCCATCCCGTGATCGATGAATACGCGCCGGCCGATCGTCGCGCCGGGGTGGATTTCGATGCCTGTCAGGAAGCGCGCGAACTGCGAAACGAAGCGTGCAAGCCAGCGGCGCTTGCCGCGCCAGCATGTGTGCGCGACTCGGTGCAGCACCAGCGCGTGCAGGCCCGGATAGCACGTGAGTACTTCCCAGGCGCTGCGAGCGGCGGGGTCGCGCTCGCGGATCGTGGCAATGTCTTCGCGAAGTCTCGTGAACATGATCGTGATCGTTAGGTAAAACGGTCGCGGCGCGCGACAGCGAAAGCACGGAATAGCGGATCCGCAGATTTGCTTATGACGAACGGACCGATTGTAGGGCGAAGCCTGCGGACGTGCTGGCCGCCCTTTTTCGCCACAACGCGCGCGGGGGTATTCGGCGCTGCCGCAAGCCGGAAGGCGTAGTGCGCGATGCACCGCAATGGCGCGAAAATCGCTGAAACCGGCGCTCCGAAGTCCTCGCGCCCGCCATCACTTCTCCGTGCCGCGCGCCTTGAGCAAGATGTGCTTGGCGATGCCGCGCACGATGTTCACTTCCTCGCGCTCGAGCCCCGAGCGCGCGAAAAGCCGCCGCAATCTCGACATCAGCTTCTTCGGATTCGCGGGATCGAGAAACGCCAGCGCGATCAGCGCGTTCTCCAAATGGACGAACATCCGCTCGATCTCGTCGCTGGACGCGCGCGGGCCACCGGTGTCGGCGGGGGCCGGGGCCTCGAGGCCCGATTCGCCGAGATACGCCATGCGCAGCTCGTAGCACAAGACCTGGACGGCTTGCGCGAGATTGAGCGAGCTATAGGCGGGATTGGCCGGGATATGCGCCAGCGCGCTGCAGCGCTCGACGTCTTCATTCGAAAGGCCCGTGCGCTCATTGCCGAACACTAGCGCGATATCGCCGTTCGCCGCGTGCCGGCATGCCTCCATCGCGGCCGCGCGCGGCGCGAGTTGCGGCGGACCGTACTCGCGCAGCCGCGCCGTGAGCGCAATCGACCAGTGCACGCCCGTCAGCGCATCGGCGAGCGTGGGCACGACGTGGACGGAAGCGAGCACATCGTCGGCGCCGCTCGCCATCGCGATCGCTTCCGGATCGCTCTGCACGTGCGCAACCCGCGGCGAGACGAGCACCAGCCGCGAAAAGCCCATTGTCTTGAGCGCGCGCGCCGCGGCGCCGACATTGCCGGGGTGGCTCGGCTCGACGAGCACGAAGCGCGTCGAGGTAAAGCCGCCGCGCGGCGAGCCGGCGCAATCGGTTGCCGAGGACGGAGCGCCGCCCGACGGTTCGCTGCCGGGCCGATGATGCGGTGTGTTTGAATGGTTCAAGATGACCCGATGAAAACCGTGAAAAGCAGCCAACGGCAAGCTCGCCGGGGGACCTGCCCGAATTGACGATGAAGTGAGTATGGTATCGCCAACCTCAGACGAACCCAATCTGCTGTTCGGCCAGGTTGCGCCTGTTACACGAGTACCCGCAGACTGAAGTCAAGCCGAACCGGTCAAGGCCGGGTGCCTCGGGCGCGCGGCGCTCTGCCGGAATGCGCCCGAGTCGGGTAAAATCACGCCGTTCGCGCGCGCCGCACGCCGTCGTCGATTGGCCCGCAGCCCGCGCCCTGCTCTTCTTCAATTCGTCTCCGTCGACGGAATTCGTGCCCGTACACGCGTTCCGGCCGGTTTAGCTCATTACCGGGCAGCGCTCGCGCCTTCCCGGCACAAGGAACCAGGCTCATGCATCCCATGCTCAACATCGCCGTCAAGGCCGCCCGTCGCGCCGGACAGATCATCAACCGCGCCTCGCTCGATCTCGATCTGATCCAGGTCAGCAAGAAGCAGCACAACGATTTCGTCACGGAGGTCGACAAGGCATCGGAAGCGGCAATCATTGATACGCTGAAGACTGCCTACCCCGACCACGCCATCCTCGCCGAAGAATCCGGCCGCTCGGAGAACGAATCCGAGTACCAGTGGATCATCGATCCGCTCGACGGCACGACCAATTTCATTCACGGCTTCCAGTACTACTGCGTTTCGATCGCGCTTGCGCACAAGGGCATCGTCACGCAGGCCGCCGTCTACGACCCGACGCGCAACGATCTCTTCACGGCATCGCGCGGCCGCGGCGCCTACCTGAACGATCGGCGCATCCGCGTCGGGCGACGCGATCGGCTTGCCGACTCGCTGATCGGCACGGGCTTTCCGTTCCGCGAAAAGGACGGCCTCGACGCGTATTGCCGCCTGTTCGCCGAAATGACCCAAGCGTGCACGGGCCTGCGCCGCCCCGGCGCTGCGGCACTCGATCTCGCCAACGTCGCCGCTGGCCGCATGGACGGCTTTTTCGAGCAAGGCATCAGCGCGTGGGACATGGCGGCCGGCAGCCTGCTGGTTACGGAAGCCGGCGGCCTCGTCGGCAACTACACGGGCGACTCCGACTTCCTGCATCTCGGTGAAATCGTCACTGGGAACCCGAAGGTGTACGCACAAATGGTGCCGATCCTGAGCCCCTACAGCCGTACCCGGCAAGCGGCCTGACGCGAGGCAATGAAAGCGGCCCCGGCCGCTTTTTTTGTTGCAAGACCGTGTTGCAGGTCCCCGCGCTCGTGCTACCCGCTCCTCGCTGCCCCAGCCAGGGTGCCGGCATGCTTCGCGCACGCTTCGATTTCGATGCTTGCCGCAGCGGCCAAAACCGCGGCGGCACACAGCATGGGTCCCGCGCTTCATGAAAAAAGGCTTCTATACGATCATCGCCGCTCAGTTCGTGTCGTCGCTCGCCGATAACGCGTTGCTGATCGCTGCGATCGCATTGCTCAGCGTGATGCAGGCTGCCGCCTGGGTCACGCCGCTGTTGCAGATCTTCTTCACGATCTCTTACGTCTTGCTGGCGCCTTTTGTCGGCGCATTCGCCGACGCGCTGCAAAAACGTCACGTCATGTTCGCGTCGAACGCGCTGAAAGCGTGCGGCTGCCTGTTGATGATCGCGGGCGTCCATCCGATGATCGCGTATGGCGTGGTCGGGTTCGGCGCCGCCGCCTATTCGCCCGCCAAATACGGGATTCTCACCGAGCTGCTGCCGCCCGAGCGGCTGATTGCGGCGAACGCATGGCTCGAATCGGCCACCGTGCTCTCGACGATCATCGGCACGATGATGGGCGGCGCACTGATCAGCCCCCTCGCCGAGCGTTTCGTCGCGCGCGTGCATTGGCCGTTCGTGCATTCGGCCGCCGACCTGGCGATGCTCGCCGTCATGCTGACTTACTTGGTGGCGGCACTCATCAACATCGACATTCCCGACACCGGGGCGCGCTACGCGAACCGCCTGCGCGAGCCCGGCAAGCTCGTCGGCGACTTCGTGCACTGCTTCAACGTGCTGTGGCTCGACAAGCTTGCGCAGATCGCGCTATGGGTCACGACGCTAATGTGGGGCGCGGCCGTCACGCTGCAGTTGCTCGTCCTCAAGTGGGCTGCGTCGAACTTGGGGTTGTCGTTGTCGAAGGCCGCAGTGATGCAGGGCGTGACGGGCATCGGCATTGCGGTCGGCGCGGCAGCCGCGGCGACCTGGATTCCGCTCGTACGCTCGCTAAAGGTGCTGCCGGTGGGGATCGCCGCAGGACTCGTCGCCGTCGGGATGGCGTTCTACAGCAAGGGGCTCTTCCCGCCTGGCGCGGGCTTGCGGTTCGGCAGCCTTTTCGCGCCGTTCTATATCGTGTTCGCGTATCCGCTGATGATCGGCCTCGGCGGCCTGGCGGGATTCTTCATCGTGCCGATGAACGCGCTCTTGCAGCATCGCGGCGCTACGCTGCTCTCGGCCGGTCATTCGATCGCCGTGCAGAACTTCAACCAGAATCTCGCCGTGCTGCTGATGCTCGGCGCCTACGCGCTGCTGTTGACCGCGAAGGTGCCGGCGCAGTGGATCATCGTCATCTTCGGCAGCTTCATCTGCCTGATGATCTGGCTCGCGAAACGCAAGAGCGCGGCCAACGCGCGCAAGGTGGATCTGCGCGCGCTCGTCGAAGAATGAGTGACGGAGCGGGACGCGGCAGCCCGGCTGCGGATTTCCCGGGACGTCTGGCGAAACGTTCGCGTTGGCCATTCGTCCAGGGTTCGTGCCCGACGTGCGCGGGTTAAACTCTCGCCCTATATAGCCAAAGCAAACAAACACGATGGGCAATCCAATTGAAGCGGCCGGCGCTGCCAGCGACGTAGCGCAGCACACGCCGATGATGCAGCAGTACCTTCGCATTAAAGCGGAGCATCCCGGCACGCTCGTCTTTTATCGAATGGGCGACTTCTATGAGCTCTTTTTCGACGACGCCGAAAAAGCCGCTCGCCTGCTCGACCTGACGCTCACGCAGCGCGGCGCGTCTGCAGGCAACCCGATCAAGATGGCGGGTGTGCCGCATCACGCGGTCGAGCAGTACCTCGCGAAGCTCGTGAAGCTCGGCGAATCGGTCGCGATCTGCGAGCAGATCGGCGACCCGGCAACGTCCAAGGGCCCGGTCGAACGCAAGGTCGTGCGCGTCGTCACGCCGGGCACGCTCACGGACGCCGCGCTGCTGTCCGACAAGAGCGACGTCTATCTGCTCGCGCTCTCTCCGGGCCACAACAAGCGCGGAGTCGTGACGAACGTGGGCCTTGCGTGGCTCAACCTCGCGAGCGGCGCGCTCCGCCTCGCAGAAGTCGCGCCCGACCAAGTCGGCGCCGCGCTCGAACGCATTCGCCCGGCCGAAATCCTCGTGTCCGACACGCCCGCAGGCTTCACGCCGGCCAGCGCGGCCGGCGCGCTGACGCGGGTGCCCGTGTGGCATTTCGACGTTGCATCGGGCACACAGCGCCTGTGCGACCAGCTGGGCGTTGCGGGACTCGACGGCTTCGGCGCGCAAACGCTGACGAGCGCGTGCGGCGCAGCGGGCGCCCTGCTGCTCTACGCGTCGGCAACGCAAGGCCAGCAATTGCGCCACGTGCGCAGCCTCAAGGTCGAGTACGAATCCGAATACATCGGCCTCGATCCGGCGACACGCCGCAATCTCGAATTGACGGAAACATTGCGCGGCACCGAATCGCCGACGTTGTACTCCCTCCTCGACACCTGCAGCACGGCGATGGGCAGCCGCTTGCTGCGTCACTGGCTGCATCATCCGCCGCGCGACGCGATGGTCGCCCAAACGCGACAGCAGGCGATCGGCGCGCTGCTCGATGCGCCCATCGACGCAAGTCTCGACGCGCTGCGCGGCGCGTTGCGTCAGATTGCGGATGTGGAGCGGATCACGGGGCGGCTTGCGCTGTTGTCGGCGCGTCCGCGCGACCTGTCGAGCCTGCGCGATACATTCGTGTCGCTGCCGGCGCTGCGCGCAAAACTGGCGCCCGTCGTCGCGAACGCCGCAGCCCTCGCGCGCGTCGACGCCGAGCTCGAGCCCCCGGCCGGCTGCGTCGAATTGTTGACTCGCGCAGTCGCCGCCGAACCGGCGGCCATGGTCCGCGACGGCGGCGTGATCGCCCGCGGCTACGATGCGGATCTCGACGCGTTGCGCGATATTTCGGAGAACTGCGGACAATTCCTGATCGACCTCGAAACGCGCGAACGCACCCGCACCGGGATCGCGAATTTGCGCGTCGAGTACAACAAGGTCCACGGGTTCTACATCGAAGTCACGCGCGGCCAGACCGACAAAGTGCCGGACGACTATCGCCGCCGCCAGACGCTCAAGAACGCCGAGCGCTATATCACGCCCGAGCTGAAGACCTTCGAGGATAAGGCGCTCTCCGCACAAGAGCGTGCGCTCGCCCGCGAACGCGCGCTCTTCGACGCGCTGCTGCAATCGCTGCTGCCGTTCATCGCCGATTGCCAGCGCGTCGCCACGGCGCTCGCCGAGCTCGACCTGCTCGCCGCGCTTGCCGAGCGGGCCCGCGCGCTCGATTGGGTCGCACCGGAATTCTCCGCGGAGGTCGGCATCGATATCGAGCAAGGTCGGCATCCGGTCGTCGAAGCGCAAGTCGAACAGTTCATCGCGAACGACTGCCGCCTCTCCACCGATCGCAAGCTGCTGTTGATCACCGGCCCCAATATGGGCGGCAAATCGACGTTCATGCGCCAGACCGCGTTGATCACGCTGCTGGCTTATGCCGGCAGCTACGTGCCCGCCCGGCGCGCGCGCTTCGGTCCGATCGACCGCATCTTCACGCGCATCGGCGCCGCCGACGACTTGGCGGGCGGCCGCTCGACGTTCATGGTCGAAATGACGGAAGCCGCGGCGATCCTGAACGACGCGACGCCGCAGAGTCTCGTGCTGATGGACGAAATCGGCCGCGGCACGTCGACATTCGACGGCCTCGCGCTCGCGTGGGCCATCGCGCGCCACCTGCTCTCGCACAACGCCTGCTACACCCTCTTTGCTACGCACTATTTCGAGTTGACCCAGCTGCCAACCGAATTCGCGCACGCGGCGAACGTTCACTTGTCCGCCGTCGAACACGGGCATGGGATCGTTTTCCTGCACGCCGTCAACGAAGGTCCCGCGAGCCAGAGCTACGGCTTGCAGGTCGCGCAGTTGGCCGGCGTGCCGTCGCCCGTGATTCGCGCCGCGCGCAAACACCTCGCGTATCTAGAACAACAATCGGTGGGGCACGCGACGCCGCAGCTCGATTTGTTCGCTGATCCCGTCTACTTGGAAGACGCGCCGGACGATACCGAGGATGGCCCGCCCGCAGCGCACCTGCACCCCGCACTCGAAAAGCTGCGTTCGATCGATCCGAACGATCTGAAACCGCGCGACGCGCTCGATCTGCTTTACGAACTGCACGATCTCGCAAGCGCCGCGCAGGATGCGCAACGCTAAGCGCCGCATGCGGGCCAAGGAACGGCACCGACGTCCCTCCCTGATGCACAGCGCGGCGGCGCTTGCCGTCGCGCTCGCGTGCTGCCTGACGCCGGTTCGGCAAGCAGACGCGGCCGTACCGCGCTACACGTTCGCCGTCGTCGGCAGCACGTTGCAAGACTCAGCCGACGAAGCGCCGACGCAGCGTCTTCTCGAAGCGATCGGGCTCGACAAGCAGATGTCGTTCATCGTCTATGACGGCAACCTAAAAAGCGCGTCAGAAGCGTGCCGCGACTCGCTCTACGAAGCGCGGCAGCAAGTGCTCGAAACGTCGCGGGCGCCGCTCTTCTTCATCCCGGGCGGGCACGACTGGGTTGCCTGCAGCCAGCCGCAGGCGGGGGGCTACGACGCAGTTGAACGGCTCGACTTTCTGCGGCAGACGCTGCTTTCCGATTCGACGTCGATGGGCCAAAACGCCCTTGCCCTCACCCGTGAAAGCGAAGTCGCACGCTTTCGCCCCTACCGCGAGAATGTCCGCTGGCAGATTGGCGATACGGTGTTCATCGGCCTGAACGTGCCCGGCGAAAACAACCACTACCTGAGCGCGGGCGGACGCAACGGAGAATTTGAAGATCGCGCGGTCGCGACCGCGTTCTGGCTAGAACATGCGGCCGAATATGCGAAGCGCCGTGACGCGCGCGCGGTAGTCGTTTTCATCCAGGGCGACCCCGATCTGAAGCAGTACGAACATCCGGAACGCTTCCCGTGGCTGCGGTTTGGCCGTGCGCGGCCGCGCGACGGCTATCTGGAGTTCAAGCGCAGCCTCGTGAAACTCGCGGAGACGTTTCGCGGACCGGTGCTGCTGGTCCATTACGACGACCGGCGCCTGGCGGGCGGCTTCCTGATCGACCAGCCGCTTCACAACGACAAGGGCGGACGCGTCATGAATCTGACACGCATCGCCATTGCACCTCGCGAACGTCTGACGCAATGGATTCAAATCGACGCGGATTTCGGCAAGCAGCCGCCGTTCAGGGTAAGCGTGAGGAATGCCCCGCGAAATCTACCGGCGCCTATCGCGCCGCAGACGGTGCCGAGCGAAGAGCCGGCCGTGCCGCCGGTGCCCGACGCGTCAGGATTGATGCCGGCGCTGCCGATGTCCGAGCCGCCGATCCTGCCAGACGATAATCAAAGCGCGCCGCCCATCTTGCCGGCGCCCGCTCATCCTTCGTCGCAGGCTTCGGCGCCTGAGAGCGCCGAGCCCGCAAGTTCGTCAGTGCAACGTGGGCCGTGAGTCGCCGGTCTCGTCGTCATCGTCTTCGTCGATGACTTCGAGGCCGTCCGCGCCGTGCGCATGCTCGTGTTCGATCTCGTCCTGGGTGGCTTCGCGCACTTCCTTGACGGTCAGCGCGAAACGCAGCGCCATGCCGGCGAGCGGATGGTTGCCGTCGAGCACGACTTTATCCTCGGCGACATCGGTGACGGTGTAGATCAGCGAATCGACATCCTCATCGCCCTCTTCCGGCGTGCCTTCGAACTGCATGCCGACTTCGAGCGGCTCGGGAAAACGGTTGCGCGGCTCGACCTTCACGAGATCCGGGTCGTACTCGCCGAAGGCGTCTTGCGGCTCGAGCTGGATCTGGGTCTGGAAACCGGGCTCGCGACCGTCGAGTTCTTCCTCGATCTTAGGGAACGTGCCATCATAGCCGCCGTGCAGATAGACCATCGGCTCGTCGCTTTCTTCAATCAGATTGCCCTGTGCATCCGACAGCTTGTAAGCGACCGATACGACGGTGTTCTTTGCGATTTTCATTCGATTCTCCAAAATACGTTTGCCATTATACGATGCCCAAGCGGCCCCTAGACCACCTGGCCGGCACCGCGTCGGCCACCGCCAAGACAACTGTTTCGCCCCCGCTTGCCGACGTGCCTACACCTTTGCTGGGCAATCTTACGCCGTCGCAATTCATGCGCCGGTACTGGCAGAAAAAGCCGCTGCTGATCCGCCAAGCCGTTCCCGGCATCGTGCCTCCGCTGGCACGCGACGAACTGTTCGAGTTGGCCGACAGCGACGACGTGGAATCCCGGCTGATCACCCATTTCCGCGGTGCCTGGCAACTCAAGCACGGGCCGTTCGCGCCGCACGATCTGCCGGCGGTGAAGCGTCGCGAATGGACACTCCTGGTCCAGGGCGTCAACCTGCACGACGATCGCGCACGCTCGCTGCTCGACCGCTTCCGCTTCGTTCCCGATGCCCGTCTCGACGATCTGATGATCTCTTATGCGACCGACGGGGGCGGCGTCGGTCCGCACTTCGACTCCTACGATGTTTTCCTGCTGCAAATTCATGGCAAACGGCGTTGGCGCATTGGCGCGCAAAAGGACCTGCCGTTAAAAGCGGGACTTCCGTTGAAAGTTTTACAGCATTTCGAGCCCGACGAAGAGTGGCTGCTCGAACCCGGCGACATGCTGTACCTGCCGCCGCACATCGCCCACGACGGCATTGCCGAAGGCGAATGCATGACATGCTCGATCGGCTTTCGGGCGCCGTCCGCAAACGAGCTGACCGGCCAGTTTCTCTACCATCTCGCCGAGCGCGGCGAGGCCATGAACGGATCGCTTCGGGACGAACGCTATCGCGATCCGCAACAACCGGCGGTGACGAACCCGGCGCAATTGCCGCAAGCGCTCGTCGATCGGGTTGGCGCGATCCTTGCACAGGTCAAATGGACCGAGCGAGACGTCGCGTCGTTTCTGGGCAGCTACCTGAGCGAGCCGAAAGCGAATGTGGTATTCGACGCACCGCGTCGCCCCTTGAACGAAGCCGCATTCATTCGCAACGCCTCCCGGTCGGGTATTCGACTCGATAGAAAAACTGTGTTGCTGTATGGAGCGCGTTCGTACTTCATCAATGGCGAAGAAGACCGGTTTTTGCGCGGTAAAAATTGGTTAGCAAAATTGGCTGATACGCGGCGCCTGGGGGCGAAACGCTTTGTAACACTCTCCGGCGATGGAGCGGTGACAGCATTGCTGCACGAATGGTATTGTGCGGGCTGGGTACAAGTGGGCGAATTCGCGTAAAGTAGCCTGCCTGTTGTTCCGAAACACAATATTTTGTATGAGAAAGACAACGTATTGACCCTGGTTTGTCGACGGTCGGTACGAAAGTGCATATAATTTCCGCCCAAGCCGTAGGGAAGATTCACGCTCTGAAGTGCATCCCACCATCGGCCCAGGTTGGTGTTGGAGCACATTACCGGTATTATTTCGCGCTGTTGCTTACCTTTAACCATAAAAGGACGTGATCATGAAGAAATCCCTCCTCGTAGCATCCATGCTGGCAGCTGTGGCCCTGGCCGCTTGCAACAAGAGCAGCGACCAATCGGCCGCCCCGGCCGCTAGCGACACGTCGGCTGCTTCGGCACCGGCAGCTGCTGCTTCGGATACGGGCGCTGCTTCGGGCGCTGCTGCTGCGAGCGACACCGGTGCCGCTGCTTCGGCTCCGGCTGCTGCTGCGTCGGACACGGGCGCTTCGGCTGCTGCTCCGGCTTCGGGCGCAAGCCAGTAAGCTGCCAGCTGGATGTGGCAAAGAAAAAACCGGCCTTCGGGCCGGTTTTTTCATGTCGACATAAGCAACGACAAGCGAAGTGAATCAAAGGCGTAGCCAGCCGAATCCGCCGCTCTGCGAAGCGACTCCCACCTCTGTAGCCGCCGCTCCCAGCACACGGGCCATTGCCGCCTGCGCGAGCTCCGGAAGGTTGTTCTGCTGACTCAGGTGCGCGGCCACTAGGTGCTTGAGGCGCGTGCGGTCGAGCGAAGCCAGGATGTCCGCTGCGGCGTCATTGTTAAGGTGTCCATGATTGCCGCCGATGCGCGCTTTCAACGATTGCGGGTAGCGGCTTTCAGCCAGCATCTTCGTGTCGTGATTGCATTCGAGCACGAGACCGTCACAGCCGCTCAGCACAGCGCTGATATGGGGTGTCGACGTGCCGACGTCGGTCAGCACGCCCAAACGGCACGCGCCATCCGAAAACACGAATTGCAACGGCTCCCGCGCATCGTGGGGCACCGTATAAGGCAGGACTTCGAGATCGCCGATGGCTGCTGCTTCATCGCCCCACAGCACGCGCAAATCGACATCGGCATCATCAGCCCCGACTGCTCGCGCGGTGCCCCAGCTCATGTAGAGCGGTAGCGACCACTTACGCGCGAGCGTAAGCGCACTGCCGATGTGATCGCTGTGCTCGTGTGTGATCAGAATGGCGTCGAGTTGCTCGACGCCCAAGTCGAGCCTGAGGAGGCGCCGCTCGACTTCCTTCGCGGAGAAACCGCAGTCGAGCATCACGCGAGTCGTCGTGGCTCCGTTAGAAGCCTCGACGACAAGCGCATTCCCCTCGCTGCCGCTGCCGAGGCTGGCGAAACGCACAGCGCGCTTAATTCAGTTGCGCGTGCAGCAGCGAAACGATTTTTTGCGCTTCAGACGACGTGTCGATTTGCCCGTTTGCATCGACCACCGCCACTTGCGTGACACCATCGCTCTTCGAACGCACGTTGATCAGGAATTCCTGACCCGGCTTCTGCGCGCTCGCGCCACCGTAGAACAGCTTACCGAAGAAGCCTTCACGCTTCAGTTCCTGCATCGAATCGGCGTAACGCACGTAGTAGAGGCCCTTTGCGCGATCGCGATTGTCGACGGTGAAGTTGGTGCGGTCGAGCGCAAGGCCGACACGCAGCCATGCGCTGTCAAACGGCTCGGACAGGTCCAGCGTCGTAGCGCCCGCGCTCATGTCGACTCGCGCCGTCGCCGTCGACGGACCCGCATCGGCCAGCAATTGCTTGGCCTGCGCGTCGGTCAAGCCGAACTTCTGCATCAGCTTGTCGAGGAACACCGCTTCGAGCACCGGGTCGCGCGGCCGCTCGACCCAGCGCGAGGACTCCTTCTCCTGCCCCGTCAGCACTTCTTCCATCGCGCTGTGCGAGATCGAAATATCGGTCGTACCGTTCGGCGCGCGCTCGACCAGCGTACGGAAGCTGTCCCGCGTGCCCGACGAGTACGCGAAATCGATCAGGTGGCCGATCGTGCGGCGGAACCAATCGTCGGGAATGTTCGCGCGGTTCTCGGCCCAGTCGGTCGTCATGATGCCGGTGGCCGGCGCATCGGTCTTCAGCGAAAAGCCGTTGTCTTTCCAGAAATCTTGCAGGAGCGGCCAAAGCTGATCGGGCGAGCGTCCGTCGACGACCAGCCAGCGGCGGTCGCCGTCGCGCTCCACATGCATCCCGTACGGATCTTGCGCGGTGGGCACGCCTTCGACGGTATTGCCGGCCGCCGTTTTCGAGAGGGTCGGCGCGCCGCCCAGCGCCGTGCCGACCGGCGGCGCGGTGAACTGCTGATTCATCGCGGTCGGGTTCAGGTCGCTCGGCACCGACAGCGGCGGCGCGGAACCCGTGGCCTTGTAATTGACGCGATCGGACGCGAACCAGTCGTTCAACGTATCGCAGCCGGCGAGCGTGAAAAGAGCAAGCGCCAGCGCCGCCATGCGGGTGGCGTTAATAGAGAAAGCGTAACGTTTCATGAGGTCCTTCGTGATGCTGGAACGCGTTGCCTGCAACGGGTGCCGGGTACGTGAGTCGAGGGTCGACGTCGGTTAAGGGAATGCCGGTTAGCGGCGCTCGACGGGCTGCAATCCTCAGCCCAAAATACCCGCTTCGCGCAATGCCGCGCGCACCACGTCGTGATAGCGCGCATCGAGCGGAGTCAGCGGCAAGCGGATGCCGCCCTGCATCTTGCCCATCTCCTGCAGGGCCCACTTGGCCGGAATAGGATTCGATTCGATAAAGAGGTTCTTGTGCAGCGAGAGCAGCTTCAGGTGAATCTCGCGGGCCGTCTTCGCGTCGGCAGCGAGCGCGGCCTTGCACAATTCACTCATCGCGCGCGGAGCGACGTTGGCGGTGACGGAAATGTTGCCGTGGCCGCCGAGGAGCATCAGCGCGATCGCGGTCGGATCGTCGCCGCTGTAGATGCCGAAACCGGCCGGCGCCGACTTGATCAGATGCGCGGCGCGATCGATATTGCCCGTCGCTTCCTTCACGCCGACGATGCCCGGCACAAGGGCCAGGCGCAGGATGGTCTCGTTCGACATATCGGCGACGGTGCGGCCCGGCACGTTGTACAGGATGACGGGTAGATCGACCGCTTCGGCGATCGTCTTGAAGTGGCGGTAGATCCCTTCTTGCGTAGGCTTGTTGTAATACGGCACGACTTGCAGCGTGGCATCGGCGCCGACGGCCTTCGCGCGCTCGGTCAGCTCGATCGCCTCGGTGGTGGAGTTGCCGCCCGCGCCGGCGATCACCGGAATGCGCCCTGCCGTGTGATCGACCGCCGTCTTGACCATCAGGATGTGCTCTTCGACCGAGAGCGTCGCCGATTCTCCGCTCGTGCCGACCACCACGAGCGCGTTGGTGCCTTCCTCGATGTGCCAGTCGATCAGCTTGCGGAACGCCGGCAGGTCGAGGCTGCCGTCTTCAAGCATTGGGGTCACGATGGCGGGAATGCTGCCGCGGATTCGAACGCTGTCCTGGGTGCCGCCTTGAATGCCGCTCTGGTTGCCGTAAGTCATGAAATGCTTTGAATTTAATCGGTAAACCGCGATTGTAGCGGATTAGCTGGCCAAATCGTAACGCGGGGGAACCACTGCCCCCTTCGCTTCGATTACCGGCGATTCCACCTCCCGAACCGCGCAAATCCGCTGAACGAACGCGGCGCGCGGGGTTGCCAGAAATCCATCTTGAAAAGCGACGACGCGCAGGTGCGGCCGCACGGCGTCCAGCAGCTCGCCGGGAGCGAGCAGGAACGCCGGGTTCGACGGCTTGCCGACCGTCTCGTTGCCGGCGGCGAAGGTCTCATAGATCAACACGCCACCCGGCGCCAGGGCGTCGATCAGCCTGGGAAACAAGGGCCGGTGCAGATAATTCGTCACGATCACAGCGGCGAACCGCGAATCGGCGGGCAGCGGCCAGCGACTGCCGTCCTCGAGATCGGCGGTGACGGTTTCGACGCCCGCCATGCCGGCCATCGCCGCAAGCGCGGCGGCATCGCGATCGAGCGCCGTCACCCGATGTCCGCGGGCAGCGAACCAGCGCGAATGGCGCCCGCTGCCTGCCGCGACGTCCAACACCGTGCCGCCCGCCGCGACGAGGTGGGACCAGCGCTTCACCCAGCGCGAGGGCTCGAGCGCGCCGCCGGGCGGCTCGACAGCCAGAACCGTGGATTCGCTCATCGCTCGCCGCTGCCGGCAACGCAGGATCAGTTGTACGAGAGGCCCATGGCCTCGCGCACTTCGCGCATCGTCTCCGTCGCGAACTTGCGGGCCTTGTCGCAGCCGTCGGCGACGATCGCACGCAAGAGCGACGGGTCGTCCATGTACTTCTGCGCGCGCTCGAGCATCGGCTGCTGCTCGCGCAGAATGCCCTCGATCACCGGCTGCTTGCATTCGAGGCAACCGATGCCGGCCGAGCGGCAACCCTTTTGCACCCACTGGTGCGTCGCTTCGTCGGTATAGACCTGATGCAACTGCCACACCGGGCATTTGTCCGGATCGCCCGGATCGCTGCGACGCACGCGCGCCGGGTCGGTCGGCATCGTGCGAACCTTCTTCGCGATCGTTTCCGCGTCCTCGCGCAGCCCGATCGTGTTGCCGTAAGACTTCGACATCTTCTGACCGTCGAGGCCCGGCATGCGCGACGCTTCGGTCAAGAGCACCTGCGGCTCGACGAGGATGATCTTGCGAGCGCCTTCGAGGTAGCCGAACAGACGCTCGCGGTCGCTCATCGACAGGCTCTGCGACTCCTGCAGCATCGCCCTCGCCTGCTCGAGCGCTTCGTCGTCGCCTTCCTGCTGATAGGCGACGCGCAGCTCGTGGTAGAGCTTCGCACGCTTGCCGCCGAGCTTCTTCGCGGCTTCGAGCGCCTTCTCCTCGAAGCCCGGCTCGCGGCCGTACAGATAGTTGAAGCGGCGCGCGATTTCGCGCGTCATCTCCACGTGCGGCACCTGGTCCTCGCCGACCGGCACGAGCGACGCGCGGTACAGCAGGATGTCGGCGGCCATCAGCACCGGGTAGCCGAGAAAGCCATAGGTCGACAGATCCTTGTCCTTGAGCTTCTCGATCTGCTCCTTGTAGGTCGGCACACGTTCGAGCCAGCCGAGCGGCGCGCTCATCCCGAGCAGCAGCGACAGCTCGGCATGCTCCTGCACCTTGCTCTGGATGAAGAGCGTGGCCTGCGAAGGATCGATGCCCGAAGCGAGCCAGTCGATCAAGACTTCCCAGACGTTCTTCTCGATGACTTCGGGCGTTTCGTAGTGGGTCGTCAGCGCGTGCCAGTCGACCACGCAGAAAAAGCACGGATATTCGGATTGCAGCCGAACCCAGTTTTTCAGCACGCCGTGATAGTGGCCGAGGTGCAGCGACCCGGTGGGCCGCATGCCGGAGAAAATACGGTCTGGGAACATGGTTTTAGTTAAGGAGCGAAACGAATGGAGTCAGGATGGCGCGCACGGCATCGTAACCGAGACCGACGAGCGGGCTCAGCCAGAACTTCGTCAGGACGCCCGTCATGACGAGCGCCATCACGATGAAAAAACCATACGGTTCGAGACGCGCGAGCGCGATCGCCAGACGCGGCGGCAACAGCGCGACCAGCACCCGGCCGCCGTCGAGCGGCGGCAGCGGAAAGAGGTTCAGAA
This sequence comes from Trinickia mobilis, assembly GCF_017315705.1. GTDB lineage: Bacteria > Pseudomonadota > Gammaproteobacteria > Burkholderiales > Burkholderiaceae > Trinickia_A > Trinickia_A mobilis. Next base: position 121,931 of record NZ_JAFLRF010000014.1, read on the forward strand.
AGCCGAGCACCAGGTTCACGCCGATGCCCGCCTGCGCCATGCGCGTGAAAAAAGGCTCATCGATCGACAAGAGCGCCAGCGCAACGCCGATCACGGCCCATAGGAACGCCTGCACGAAATTGCAGCCGGGGCCGGCGAGCGCGACCCAGAGGCTCCCCCAGCGCGGATTGCGCAGGTTGCGGAAGGCGACGGGCACCGGCTTCGCGTAACCGAACATCAGCGCGCCGCCGGTCGCGAAGTAAAGTATGAGCGGAATCGCGATCGTGCCGAGCGGGTCGATATGGCGCATCGGATTGAACGACACGCGCCCCATCATGTAGGCGGTGTTGTCGCCGAGGAGGCGCGCCGCATAGCCGTGCGCTGCCTCGTGCAGCGTGATGGCGAAGATCACGGGCAGCGCGTAGACCGCGATTGTCTGTATCAAAGAAGAATCCATAGCGCGTTATTGTATCAAGCGGGTGACAGGCGGCCGCCCGCTTTCGTCGATCTTCCGAAAGGATGGGCGCAACGCCCGTCCCAGTCATAGCGTGAGTACTCCGCACGCGCCTTCCTCACGCCGCCGCAAGCCCGAACGGCTCGAGCCGGCCGCGTCCGGCGCGCACGAGCACGGGCTCGTCGCCCGTCAGGTCGATCACCGACGACGGCTCGCGCGGGCACGCCCCGCCGTCGATCACGAGGTCGAGCTGCTTTTCGAGGCGCGAGCGGATTTCTTCGGGGTCGTTGAGCGGGTCGGTGTCCGGCGGGAGAATCAGCGTCGTTGCGATCAGCGGCTCGCCGAGCGCTTCGAGCAGCGCGAGCGTGATCGCGTGGTCGGGCACGCGCAAGCCGATCGTCCGGCGCTGCGGATGCGACAAGCGCCTCGGCACCTCTTTGGTCGCTTGCAGAATGAACACGTAAGGCCCGGGCGTGACCGATTTGATGAGCCGGAACTGGAGGTTGTCGACCATCGCGAAGTTCGCAAGCTCGGACAGGTCGCGCACGATGAGCGACAGGTGCTGCTTCTCATCGAGCCCGCGGATGCGGCGCAGGCGCGCGACCGCTTCCTTGTCGTCGAGCCGGCAGGCGAGCGCGTAGCTCGAATCGGTGGGCAGCGCGACCACGCCGCCTTCCTTGATGATCTGGACCGCCTGCGCTATCAGGCGCGGCTGCGGATTGTCGGGGTGAATCCGAAAGTATTGAGACATGAGGAACGAGTCGGGATCGTGAGGCGGAAGGCGCGCTTCTCGCGCACCTTCCGGGCACACCGCCGCGCACGACGCGCGGCAGCCGGGCGAGCGCTACAGCCAGCGCTCCCAGACAGGCTTGAGATCGGACGGCAGCGGCGGCAAGCTGCCCAATTCGGTACGGCTTTCGCCCGGCGCATGAAAATCCGAGCCGCGCGACGCCTCGAAACCAAAGCGGCGCGCTACGTCCGCGTATTCGCGGTACTGATCCGGCGTGTGGCTGCCCGTCACGACCTCGATCGCCTTGCCGCCCAGGTCGATGAATTCGGCGAAGAACGCGTCGAATTCCACCGGCGTGTACTGATAGCGGCCGGGATGCGCGATGACGGCCTCGCCGCCCGCAGCCTTGATCCAGGCGAGCGCGTCGGACAGCCTGGCCCAGCGGTGCGGCACATAACCGGGCTTGCCATCGCCGAGAAAGCGGTCGAAGACGTCGGCCGTCGACGCAGCAAGGCCCTTCTCGACCAGAAACCGCGCGAAGTGCGTGCGCGAGATCAGATCGGGATTCGATACGTATCGCAGCGCGCCTTCATATGCGCCGGCGATGCCGAGTTCACCGAGCGCGTCGCCGATCGCCTTGGCGCGCGCGGCGCGGCCATGGCGCGTTGCATAAAGGCCGTCGACGAGCGTCGCGCACTCCGTATCGACATTGAGCCCGACGATATGCACCGTGCGTGACGCCCAAGTGACCGAAATTTCGACGCCGCACAAGTAACGCATGCCGAGTTCTTGCGCGGTGCGGCGCGCTTCGGCCTGCCCGCCGACTTCGTCGTGATCGGTCAGCGCCCACAACGTGACGCCCCCGGCATGCGCGCGGCGAGCGACGTCCGCGGGCGCGAACAGACCGTCGGAAACGTTCGAATGGCAGTGCAGGTCGGCGTTCATCGTCAGTTGATTTGGGTAGCCTCTTCATTCTACTGCAATGCGGCATGCGAACCAGGGGTCAATTCGCTGCGCCGGCAGGCGGCGCGTCGGGCGATTTACGCGCAGAAACCTTCGATCAACGCAGCGATCTGCTCGGGCCGATCGTGATGCACCATATGGCCGGCACCGACGATGACTTGCTCGCGCCAGTCGGGAAACGCGCGGAATCGCGCCTTGTATTCGTCAAGCGGGATGTCGCCGGCGAGCATCGCGAGCGTCGGCGAGCCCGCCGCCTCGACGTGCAGCACTTTCGCGCGGACGTTCGCCCAGACGGCCATCACCTCGTCGAGCCGGTACAGGAGCGGTCCGCGTTGCTTGTGCGCGGGGTCCGCGAGCAGCACGCAGCGGCCGTCGGCATCGGGCTTCGACCAGTGCTGCGCAAGAAAGCGCGCGCGTTCCGGCGCGAGGCGCGGATTGGTCTTGATCAGGCGCGCCGCGACCTCTTCCACGGATGCGTAGCTGCGCAGCGTCGGCGGTTCGCGCAGCTCGTCGAGCCACGCGCCGAGCCGGCACGGCATCTGCGACGCCTTGGCCGGCGCGAGACCGAATCCCTCCAGGTCCACCACCCGGCGCACCCGTTCCGGGCGCGCGCCGGCGTACAGGCACGCCACGTTCGCCCCCATGCTGTGGCCGACGAGGTTGACCGGCCCGGCCGGCGCATAGTGGTCGAGCAACGCATCGAGATCGGCGAGGTAATCGTGAAACCAGTAGCTGCCGCCGCCACGCTCGGCTGCCGGCCAGTCCGACAGGCCGAAACCGCGTGCATCCGGCGCGATCACCTGCCAGTCGCCGCCGAGCGCATCGACGACAAACTGGAACGACGCAGAAATATCCATCCAGCCATGCAGCATGAAGAGCGTGGGCGCGCCGGCGCTGCCCCAGCGGCGCACGTGCAGCCGGATGCCGCGCACGGTGACGAAGTCGGATTCTGAAGCGTTCATGGCGCCGCTAAAAAAGAATGATCGTTCGATTGTATCGAGACAAGTGGATTTCGGCGCGGCGCGATGTGCCGATATTTTCAGTGCCGGCTGCGGGCGGACCGATGCGCTGTCCCAGTGTCGCGTTGCGCAAGCGCCGCCAGTTCGGCGTCGTCGAATCCCGCTTCGCGGCGCGCGTCGAAGTTAAACGGGCCGCGCAGCTTCGGCGCGCGATATTGCTCCGCCAAGCGGACATAGGTTTGATGCGGGTCGAGCGCGTCCCGCTCGCACAGATGGCGGAACCAGCGGTTGCCGATCAGCACGTGGCCGATCTCGTCGTGCAGGATCACGTCGAGAATCGCCGCCGACACCTCGTCGCCTGCCTGCACGAGCCGCGCGCGAATCGGCGGCGACGCGTCGAGACCGCGGGCCTCGAGCGTGCGCGGCACGAGCGCCATGCGCGCCAGCACGTCGCCGCGCGTGCGCTCGCACATATCCCACAGACCGTCGTGCGCCGGGAAATCGCCGTAGGCGTGGCCGAACTCCGCGAGCCGCGCGCAGAGAAGCGAAAAGTGATGCGCTTCTTCCGACGCGACTTTCAGCCAGTCGGCGTAGAACGTCTCCGGCATGCCGGCAAAGCGCCACACCGCATCGAGCGCGAGGTTGATCGCATTGAATTCGATATGGGCAAGCGCATGCAGCAGCACCGCCCGGCCTTCCGCCGACTGCATGCTGCGCCTTTGCAGGAGACGCGGCTCGACGAGCAGCGGACGCTCGGGACGCCCCGGCAGTCCCGAAGGCTCGGCAATCACGGCCGACGGCAGACCAGCCGCCTCATGCGCAATGACGCGCGCATACAGTGCGCGCGCCGCTTCGGCTTTCGCCTTCGGATCGCGCTCCAGCAGTGCCGAAAGCGCCGCGCTGCGCGCGCAAGCGGCACCGGAAACGGAAGAAGCAACCAACGTCATGAATCGTGGAATGAAATAGAACGACTGGCGCGGCCCCGCCCACTTGCCCGGACCTTCCCGCGTAACCGTTTACAATATGCGATTGACCGACCACCCGGCGCCTCGAGTGCGGCGAAAGCTGCCGTTTTCGAGCGCTGCTGCCGTGCGCGCCATTGTACCGGCCGCCCCGGCGCTTTCCCCGAGGACTCACACTGTGGCGATTTACAAGCTCGGCGATGCCGCCCCCACTATCCATGAAAGCGTGTTCGTCGCGGATACGGCGACGATCATCGGCAAAGTCTCGCTGGAGGAAAACGCGAGCATCTGGTTCGGCGCAGCGCTGCGCGGCGACAACGAACCAATCACCGTCGGCGCGGGCAGCAATGTTCAGGAAGGCGCGGTACTTCACACGGACCCGGGCTATCCGCTGACGATCGAAGCCAACGTAACGGTCGGCCACCAGGCGATGCTGCACGGCTGCACGGTCAAGGAAGGCGCGCTGATCGGCATACAGGCGGTGCTCTTGAATGGTGCCGTAATCGGCCGCAACTGTCTGGTTGGCGCAGGCGCCGTCGTGACGGAAGGCAAGGTCTTTCCGGACAACTCGCTGATTCTCGGCGCGCCTGCGAAAGCGGTGCGCCAACTGGCTGACGCCGAGATCGCCGGGATGCGCCGGAATACGGAGAACTACGCCGAGCGCCGCGAATATTTCAAGGCGCAGCTCGTGCGGATCGGCTGATTGGACGGGCGCCATCAAATCAAGGAAAAGTCGTGGACGACCAGTTGCAAAAATTCATGTTCAGCGCGGCGCCGGTGCGCGGCGAAATCGTTTCGCTGCGCAACACGTGGCAGGAAGTGCTCGCGCGCCGTCACTACCCGGCGCCCGTGCGGGACGTGCTCGGGGAAATGATGGCGGCGTGCGCGCTGCTGTCGGCAAATCTGAAGTTCGACGGCACGCTCATCATGCAGGTCTTCGGCGACGGCCCGGTCAAGATGCTGGTCGTGCAGTGCAATTCGAATCTGACGATGCGCGCGACGGCGAAGTTTGCGGGCGATTCCTCCGATGCGATCCGCCACGACACCTCGTTCGTCGAGCTCTTGAACGTCGGCGGCCACGGACGCTGCGTGATCACGCTCGATCCGGCGGACAAGAAGCCGGGCCAGCAGCCCTATCAAGGCATCGTGCCGCTGAACGGCGAAGACGGCCCGCTCACCTCGATGGCGCAGGTGCTCGAACACTACATGCATCACTCGGAGCAGCTCGACACGCGGCTGTGGCTCGCGGCGAATACGGAGCGCGCGGTCGGCATGCTGCTGCAGAAACTGCCCGGCGACGGCGGCATCGTCCCGCATGCCGGCGAGCTCGATACCGATACCTGGGAGCGCGTGTGCACGCTCGGCGGCACGCTTTCGCAGGACGAACTGCTGAAAGAAGCGCCGGAGACAGTCTTCAAGCGCCTTTTCTGGCAGGAAAACGTCCAGCACTTCAAGCCTGCCGCCGCACGCTTCGAATGCACGTGCTCGCGCGAGAAAGTCGGCGCGATGCTCAAGATGCTCGGGCGCGAGGAAGTCGACGGCGTCCTCGAGGAGCGCGGCCATGTCGAGATTCATTGCGACTACTGCAATCAGCGCTATGAGTTCGACTCTGTCGACGTCGCGCAGCTCTTCGTCGCGAGCGCGATCGCGGCCGGCGTGTCGCCGGCGGCCGAGCAGCGCCACTAGGAAACGCGTCGTGGGCCGGCGCTTGGCCGCTTAAGGGCGGCGCCTTATTCTTGAGAATAAGGCGCCGCTGCGGCTTGGATGCAGCAGCCGCGTCGCTTCAGCCTGCAGTAGTGGGAGGTCAAAATGATAAGTAAGCGTTCCGGTCTCTCGTCATCGGCGACATTGCAGACCGTCATGGTGCTATCGACGCTCGCTGGCGGTGTCCTGCTGTCAGGCTGCTCGCTGGACCCTCAGGTTCCAGCGCCTATTCTGAGCCGGCTCCCGCCGAGCCAGTCCGGCGCGGCCCTCGCGCCGCCACTCAGCGCCGAGGAAAAGCAGCGCTACGATACGATCGATAAGCAGGTGCTCCAGGAACAGAACGAAGCGATGGCCGCGGAGGCCTGGGCACGTTACTACGGGCCCTACTACACCACGCCCTACTACTATCCCGCGCCGGTCGTGTACGGCGGCTATTACAGCGGCTGGAGCACGGGTATCGGGTTCGGGTACGGATCGCCGGGCTGGTGGTGGTAGCGCGCCCGCGCGGAATCCGCGTCAGCCTGTGTGCTTCGTCTTACCTTTGTCTTTTTCCTTGGACGATGCGTCCTTGGCCTTCTTGTCGCCGCGCTTCTTATCCGGCTTCACGCGCGATACCGGATTCGGCACGACGCTCACGGGCGCCGCAGAGACCTCGCCGCGCGTCGACGTGTTGTTCAAAGCCGTCGATGTCGGCGCGGGCAGCGGCTGATTCGGCGACACGAACTGCACGAACACCTCGCCGTCCTTGACCATGCCCATCTCGTAGCGGGCGCGCTCTTCGACCGCTGCGGTGCCGTTCTGCAGATCCTGCACCTCGCCTTCGATCCGCTCGTTGCGCAGCTTCTCGTCGGTGTTCTTTTGCTGCTGCTGCGAGAGCTCCTGGCGCAATTCGTGGACACGCAGCCAGCCGCCGTGCCCCCACCAAAGCGGATATTGAATCAGCGCGAGCAGGACAATCAGGACAACAGTGACGAGCCGCATGCAAAGTGCCGGTTAAATAAACGCCGCCCTGCGCTATACGCAGGGCGGCGGGCAAATCAATTGACGAAGTATAACGAGATAATCAGCGCAGATTATAGAACGTCGACTTGCCCGGATAGCTGGCGATATCGCCCAGATCTTCTTCGATGCGCAGCAGCTGGTTGTACTTCGAGATACGGTCGCTGCGCGACAGCGAGCCCGTCTTGATCTGGCCGGCGTTCAGGCCGACGGCGATATCGGCGATCGTCGAATCTTCCGTTTCGCCCGAGCGATGCGAAATCACCGCGGTGTAGCCCGCGCGCTTCGCCATTTCGATCGCCGCGAAGGTTTCCGTCAGCGTGCCGATCTGGTTGATCTTGATGAGGATCGAGTTCGCGATGCCCTTCTCGATGCCTTCCTTCAGGATGCGCGTGTTCGTCACGAACAGGTCGTCGCCGACGAGCTGGATCTTCTTGCCGAGCTTGTCGGTCAGCAGCTTCCAGCCGGCCCAGTCGCTTTCGTGCATGCCGTCTTCGATCGACACGATCGGGAATTTATCGGCGAGCGTCGCGAGGTAGTCGGTGAATTCGGCCGACGACAGTTGCAGGCCTTCGCCAGCCAGTTGGTACTTGCCATCGTGGTAGAACTCGCTGGCCGCGCAGTCGAGTGCGAGCAGCACGTCTTCGCCCGCGCGATAGCCCGCTTTTTCGATCGCTTGCAGGATCGTCGACAGGCACTCGTCGTTGCTGCCGAAGTTCGGCGCGAAGCCGCCTTCGTCGCCCACCGCCGTGCTCATGCCGCGGTCGGACAGGATCTTTTTGAGCGCATGGAACACTTCCGCGCCGCAACGCAGCGCTTCGCGGAACGTGGGCTGGCTGACCGGAACGATCATGAATTCCTGGATGTCCAGGCTGTTGTTCGCGTGCGCGCCGCCGTTGACGATGTTCATCATCGGCACCGGCAGTTGCATCGCGCCCGAGCCGCCGAAGTAGCGATAGAGCGGCAGGCCGGCTTCTTCGGCGGCAGCCTTCGCGACCGCCATCGACACGGCCAGCATCGCATTCGCGCCGAGGCGCGACTTGTTGTCGGTGCCGTCGAGCTCGAGCAGCGTTTTGTCGAGGAACGCTTGTTCCGAGGCGTCGAGGCCCATGATCGCTTCGGAGATTTCGGTGTTGATATGCTCGACCGCCTTTAACACGCCCTTGCCGCCGTAGCGGCCGGTTTCGCCGTCGCGCAGCTCGATCGCCTCGCGCGAGCCCGTCGACGCGCCCGACGGCACGGCCGCACGGCCCATCGTGCCCGACTCCAGCAGCACGTCGCACTCGACAGTCGGGTTGCCTCGCGAATCCAGAATCTCGCGACCGATGATATCTACGATTGCACTCATGGTTTCCTCAATATTTGACGTTGAATCTTCACAGTGTTGAAGGCGCCGGGCGCAGGTCGGCTGTCGGACGCACCCGCCGGCCGTCGGGTGCGTCAGGGGGCATCAGTTGAAATCGCTTTCGAGCAGCGGTGCGCGCTTGACGGCCTGATCGAGTGTGACCAACGTTTCGAGCAGATCGCCCATCCGGTTGAGCGGCACCGCGTTCGGGCCGTCCGATTTGGCTTGCGCCGGGTTCGGATGGGTCTCCATGAAGAGGCCCGCCACGCCGGTTGCCACCGCCGCGCGCGCCAGCACCGGCACGAACTCGCGCTGGCCGCCCGAACTCGTGCCCTGACCGCCCGGCAATTGCACCGAATGCGTCGCGTCGAACACGACCGGCGCGCCGGTCTCGCGCATGATCGCAAGCGAGCGCATGTCCGACACGAGGTTGTTGTAGCCGAACGATACGCCGCGCTCGCACGCGAGGAAGCGGTCTTCCGACAGCCCCGCTTCGCGCGCGGCGTCGCGGGCCTTGTCGATCACGTTCTTCATGTCGTGCGGCGCGAGGAACTGGCCCTTCTTGATGTTGACCGGCTTGCCCGAACGCGCGCATGCGTGGATGAAGTCGGTTTGGCGGCACAGGAACGCGGGCGTCTGCAGCACGTCGACGACCGACGCGACCGCTTCGATTTCCTCTTCGCCGTGCACGTCGGTCAGCACCGGCAGACCGAGCTGCTTTTTCACTTCGGAGAGAATGCGCAGCCCTTCGTCCATGCCGAGGCCGCGGAACGACTTGCCCGAGCTGCGATTGGCCTTGTCGTACGACGATTTATAGATGAACGGGATATTCAGCTTTGCGCAGATTTCCTTGAGACGGCCTGCGGTATCGATCGTCATCTGCTCCGATTCGACGACGCACGTGCCCGCGATCAAAAAAAACGGCTTGTCGAGACCGACTTCGAAATCGCAAAGATTCATGTTGCCTCCCGCTGGGCCGCCCCGAGGGGCGAAGCTGGGAATTCGCGGAGCACCGCTCCGCGCCTGCGCAGCCCGCCGGCTTTGCAAAGCCGGCCGTGGACGGCAACAGCCCCCACGGGGGGCGCTTTGCATGGGACCGGAGTAAGCGCTAAAGCGCTAACTCCGGTCGACAACGAACGATAGTGAGCGTGGGGGCCGTTCATGCTCGCTCCTCGACGCGCGCCTCGCTATGCACGCGCGCCGCTTCGACGAATGCCTTGAAGAGCGGATGGCCGTCGCGCGGCGTGGACGTGAATTCCGGGTGGAACTGCACGCCGACGAACCACGGGTGCATGCTACGCGGCAACTCCATCATCTCCGGCAGGTCCTCGCTCGGGGTACGGGCGCTGATGATAAGCCCGCCCGCTTCGAGCTGGGGCACGAAGCGGTTATTGACCTCATAACGGTGACGGTGACGCTCGTTGACGTCCTTGCCGTAGATCTCTTCGGCCATCGTGCCCGGCTTGATCGGGCAGCGCTGCGAGCCGAGGCGCATCGTGCCGCCGAGGTCGGATTCCTCGGTGCGCTTCTCGACGCGGCCTTCGCGGTCGTACCACTCGGAGATCAGCGCGACCACGCGGTTTTCGGTGTTCGGATCGAACTCGGTGCTGTTGGCGTCCTTCAGCCCGACGACATCCCGTGCGAATTCGATCACGGCGAGCTGCATGCCGAGGCAGATGCCGAGGTAGGGCACCTTTGCTTCGCGTGCATAGCGGATCGCGGCGATCTTGCCTTCCGTGCCGCGCCGGCCGAAGCCGCCCGGCACGAGCACCGCGTCGAGGTGCTTCAAGCTCTCGACGCCTTCGGCTTCGATCTGCTCGGAGTCGATGTATTCGATGTTGACCTTCGTCGACGTGTGGATCGACGCATGGCGCAACGCTTCGATCAGCGACTTGTACGACTCGGTCAGATCGACGTACTTGCCGACCATGCCGATCGTCACTTCATTGCGCGGGTGCTCGAGCTTCTCGACGAGATCCGTCCACATCGCCAGGTCGGCCGGATTCGGCGCGAGCTTGAGTTCGTCGCAGATGATGCTGTCGAGGCCCTGGTCGTGCAGCATCTGCGGAATCTTGTAGATGCTGTCGACATCCCACACCGAGATCACCGCGTCTTCCGGCACGTTCGAAAAGAGCGAGATCTTCTTGCATTCGTCGTCGGGGATCTTGCGGTCCGCGCGGCACAGGAGCACGTGCGGCGAGATGCCGATCTCGCGCAGCTTCTGCACGCTGTGCTGGGTCGGCTTCGTCTTCAGTTCGCCCGCGGTCGCGATGTACGGCACGAGCGTCAGGTGGACGAAGCACGCGCTGTTGCGGCCGAGGCGCAGGCTCATCTGCCGCGCGGCTTCGAGGAACGGCAGCGATTCGATGTCACCCACCGTGCCGCCCACTTCGACGATCGCGACATCCGGCTCACCGCACGTCGCCGACGCGGCGCCGCGTTCGATGAACGCCTGGATCTCGTTCGTGATGTGCGGAATCACCTGTACGGTCTTGCCCAGATAATCGCCGCGGCGTTCCTTGCGGATCACCGATTCGTAGATCTGCCCGGTCGTGAAGTTGTTGGCCTTGCGCATCTTCGTGCTGATGAAGCGCTCGTAGTGGCCGAGGTCGAGGTCCGTTTCAGCGCCGTCTTCCGTCACGAAGACTTCGCCGTGTTGAAACGGGCTCATCGTGCCGGGGTCGACGTTGATGTAGGGATCGAGCTTGAGGAGGGTGACTTTGAGACCGCGCGATTCGAGGATCGCGGCGAGGGAGGCGGCGGCAATACCCTTGCCGAGGGAAGACACTACGCCGCCGGTGACAAAAACATATTTGGTCATCGCTGAATGCTCGCGGGAAAAACGGATTATACCGTAAAGGCAGGCTCCAACCCAGCAAATGGCGGGCGATCAGCACGCGTTCCCGCAACAATTTGCGCACGCCCGCGCAGTCCTCTAACGGACACGGCGCATGTGACGCCGTCGTGACGGCCGGGCGCGGAGACTCCCCTTGCTTGCCTCGAATGCCGGGTGCGTGCCGCTTCCCTGCGGCGTCAATCTCGCTTCACGCGGCACTCAGTTCGCGCGCCTGCAATTCCCGCAACGCGCGCTGCAGGGCGCGCGCTGTTTCGAGCGGTTTTTCCATCGGGAACAAATGACTGCCGTCGAGCCATTCGATGTGCCCGCCCGTCACACGCCGCGTGGCGTCGAGCCCGACCTGCCGGATCTCCTTCGAATGCCTGCCGGCGACGAACGCGACCGGCACCGGCGCGCCGTGCGCAAGCCGGGCGCCGAGCGTGCGCGGCAGCGTCCGGTAGATCAGGTATTCGACCTGGCGGTCGAACGCGAGCGTGCGGGACCCGTCGGCGGCGGTCTGCGGGATGCCGAAGTCGATGTAATCGGAGAGCACGCGCTCGTCCCAGCGCGCGAACGCCGCCTTCGAGTGGAAATGGCGCCACGCTTCGTCGCGGCTCGCCCATTGCGTGCGGCGCGTGCGCGTCGCGGCCGCGGGCGAGAGCCGCTCGTCGAGCCCCGTCCATTGCGTCACGCGCAGCACATTCGCGCGCCAGCCCGCGATCACAGGCGAATCGAGCATCACGACACCGCGCACCCATTGCGGCCGTTTCAACGCCGCCATCAGCGACAGATACCCGCCGAGCGAATGGCCGACGAGCCAGACCGGATGCTGATAAGTGCGGTCGATGTCTTCGAGCAATTGCTCGACGAGGTGCGGCCAGTCGCTCGTGACCGGGTAGCGCGCGTCGTGGCCGATGCGCTCGATGTAGCGCAGTTCGTAGTCGTCGGCGAGCTCCGCGAAGATCGTGCGGTAAGTGGACGCCGGAAAGCCGTTCGCGTGCGAGAAATGGATGATGTTTTTCACGCGCCGCTGCCTCCTGATGGTTGTCTGCGCGTGCATCATGCGTGCGCGCAAGTGCGGTCTTGGTCTTGGCGTTGATCTCGTGTCTGCGCTTTCAGCTCGGCTCATCAATCCATCCAATAGCGGCGATGCGTCTCGCGGTAGCGTTCGAGCACGAGCGCGCCACCCGCGGATTCGATGCGTACCGCACCGTCGCTGTCGCTGCGGGTCAGCTCGATGCCGCGCGCCATGTAGCGCGCCCACACGCTTGAATTCGGATGGCGAAAGCGATTGAGATAGCCTACCTGAAATACCGCAATCAGCGGATCAATAGAGTCGAGGAACGGTTCGGTCGACGAGCTCTTGCTGCCGTGGTGCGGCACGACGAGCACCTGTGCGCGCAGCGCATCGGGCGCGCGGGCGACGAGCACCCGTTCGGACGGCCCATCGACGTCGCCGGTAAGCAGCGCCGACATGCCGGGAGCCCAGACGCGCAGCACGCACGACTGCGCGTTCGACACTTTCGGGAGCGGCCCCGCGTCGGGCCAGAGCATCGTGAATTCGACGCCGTCCCATTGCCAGCGCTGGCCGGCTGCGCAGCGCAGCGTCTCGGCGCCTGTCATGCGCGCCGCGGCCCACAGACGATTCGACGGCGGCAGGCCGGCAAGCAGTTGGCGGACAGAAATCGCTTGCAGCACAGCACCGGCGCCACCGGCGTGATCGGAATCGGCATGGCTGATCACGAGCGCATCGAGCACCGGTACGCCATTGCCCTGCAGGAACGGCACGACGATGCGCTCGCCCGCGTGGGTCGATTCCGGGCCGGGACCGGTGTCGAACAAGAGCGCGTGGCGCGCCGTTTCGACGAGGATCGACGCGCCTTGGCCGATGTCGAGCGCAGTCACGCGGAACGTGCCCGCAGGCGGCCCGGCCGGCGGCGGCATGACGAGCGGAAGCCACGTCAGAGGCGCGGCCCAGCGAAGCGGCCAGCCGCGCGGCATGAGGCACCAGAGGACGCCGGCCGCGGCGGCCAAGAGCGCCAACGTGTCCGGCTGCGGCAAACGCCACAGGGCCCAAGCCGGGCCCGACAGCGCCTGCAGCGCGGCCGCCAGCGCGTCGACGAGCGCATGTGCGGCGTGAAACGCCCATGCGTCGAACGGTGCGGGCAACACCACGCCTGCCAGCACGACCGGCGTCACGAGCACACTCACCCACGGAATCGCGAATGCATTCGCAAACGGGCCGATCAGAGGAATCTGCGAAAACCAGTACGCCGTGAGCGGCGCGAGCCCTATCGTCACGGCATATTGAACGCGTGCGGCGCTCAGCAATCGCTCGCGCAAGCGTGTCAGCCCTCGGCGCACGGCGGCGAGCGCTCGCGAAACGCGCGACGTCGGACGCTCGTCGTCTTCCCACTGCCGCTCCGCTCGCACGCGCAGGCGTCCGTGCACGACGAGCAAGATCGCCGCTACCGCGCAAAACGACAGCCAGAAACCGGGCGTGACCACTGCCCAAGGATCGGCGATCAGCACGATCGCCAACGCCCACGCAAGCACCAGCGACGGCGCCACGCTGCGCCCGCTCACAAACGCGAGGCTCACTATCGTCAGCATCCACAGCGCACGCTGCGCGGGCACGTTGAAGCCGGCGAGCGCGGCATAGAACGCGGCGAACGCCGCCCCCGCTACTGCGGCGACGATTTGCGCAGGCACGATGAGCGGCCAGTCGCGGCGACTCACGCGCGCGAGCAAACACGAGCGTCGCCAAAGCCATCCGGCGATCGTCGCGCACAGGCCCGCCACGAGGCCGATATGCAAACCCGAAATCGCAATCAGATGGCTCGTGCCGGTGTTGCGCATCAAGAGCCAATCGTCGGCGCTGACCGCATCCTGCGCGCCGACCGCGAGCGCCGTCACGATGCCGCGATGAGGCGCTTCGGTCAGCACAGCGCCGATGCGCGCACGCAGCGCGAAGCGCCAGCGATCGATCGTCAACGCCAGCCCGCCTGCTCTGCCGGGCAAGCGCTGCGCAGCCGATGCCGCCGAGACATACCCCGTCGCACGGACGTTGCGCGCAAGCAGCGCAGCTTCAGGATCGCGTACACCGAAGTTCGCGTTGCCATGCGGCCGCTTCAAGCGCACGGTCAGCCGCCAGCGAGCGCCGGGGACCAGCATCGGCAGCGCGTCCGGCGTGCGCGTGCGATCGATCCATGTCAGTTGAATCGTGGGAGGGAAATGCGAAATGCCGGTCATGCGCTGCACCTCGTCCGTGTCGACAGCGAACGGGAACCGCGCGCCGTTTGCGTCGCGTGCGGGCAATCCGCGGACATGGCCGGTCAAGTCGATGTCGCGCCCCTCCCACGACACCGGCAACGCATCGCGCAAACGGATCTCGGCCCGCCACGCGGCATAGCCGAAACCCGCCAGCGCCGCTGCAAAAACAGCCGCGCAAATTCGGGCGCTGCGAAGCCAACGCGCTTCTCGCTTGAACGCCCATCCCGCACACGCAATTGCCGCGGCGAGCGATGCCGCACCGACGCTCCATTGCAACGCGCCCGGCAAAGCCGCCTGCTGCTGCAATACGAAGACGCCCACCGCAAATCCGCACAGAACCGCCCGCATCCGCCCTCCCTTCGAAAGGCGCCGCGCCGCGCACGAGCCATGGATGAGATGCCGCGCGCGAGTCCGGCGCAGCGCGAACCACAGGAAACGATTATGCGGACGAAAGCGCGAGCCGCGGCAGCGCAGCGCGCGCGTTAGCCATTGTGCCAAGTGCGAGTTCGATTTCGCCGATGCCGCGCAGCTCGGCAAGCACGGTGCCGATGCGCGGAATCTGGTCGGGGGTATTGCGCTCTTTGTAGCGCCATGCGGGCGGGATATCGGGCGCATCGGTTTCGAGCACGATCGCCTCGAGCGGCAACTGCTCCGCCAGACGCCGAATCTGCAGTGCACGCTCGAACGTGACGTTTCCGCCGAAGCCCAAATGCATCCCGTGTTCGATGAACGCGTGCGCCTGCTGGAAACTGCCGTTGAACGCATGCGCGATGCCGCGGCGCACGGCATGCCGGCGCAAGCCCTTCAACACCTGGTCCTGCGACTTGCGCACATGGCAGATCACCGGCAGATCGAATTCGCGCGCGAGCTTCAATTGCTCGTTGTAGAAGAACTGCTGCCGCGCGTCGTCGAGCCCCGGCACGAAGTAGTCGAGGCCGATCTCGCCGATACCGACGAAGCGCGGATCCGCCAGACTCGCTTCGATCTCCCTGCGCAGCACGTCGAGATCGGCATCGGCCGCGCGCGGCGTGTAAAGCGGATGGATGCCTAGCGCGTAGACCGCGCCCGGGACACGCTGCGCGAGCTCACGCACGGTCTCGAAGTGGCTGCGCTCGACGCCGGGAATCACGATGCGCGACACGCCTGCCTCCTGCGCCGCGCGAACGAGTTCGTCGCGGTCCGCGTCGAACTCGGGGGCGTCGAGATGGCAGTGCGTATCAATCCACATGGCGAGGCGGGTTTCGCGCGGCAGCGGGACGAAAGCGTCAGACCGGCACCGACGGCTCTTCTTGCAACCCGCCGTCTCGCAGGCGCATGATGCGATCGCACCGCGCGGCGAGGTCCGTGTCGTGCGTGACGATCACGAAGCTCGTGTCGAGCTTTTCCGACAGTTCGAGCATCAGGTTGAACACGGCGTCTGCCGTGCTGCCGTCGAGGTTGCCGGTGGGCTCGTCGGCCAGCACGCAAGCGGGTTTGGTGACGAGCGCGCGCGCAATCGCGACGCGCTGCCGCTCGCCGCCCGACAGCTCGCCCGGCCGATGCTTCGCACGATGCGCAAGGCCGACGCGCTCGAGCGTCGCCAGGGCTTCGCGGCGCGAGTCGTCCGTCGACATGCGCCGGATGCGCAACGGCATCGCCACGTTGTCGAGCGCGCTGAACTCAGGCAACAGATGGTGGAACTGATAGACGAAGCCGAGCGCCCGGTTGCGCAGGTCGTTACGCTCGCGCTCGGCAAGCTTCGTGAACGGCTTGCCGAGCAGCGACACCTGCCCCGCGGTCGGGTCGTCGAGCCCGCCGAGCACATGCAGCAGCGTGCTCTTGCCCGAACCCGAAGCGCCGACGATCGCGAGCTTCTCGCCGCGCCGCACCGATAGCTGCGCATTGCTCAGCACCGGGACGTTGAGCCCCCCCTGGATGAACGCTTTCGAAATGCCGCTCGCTTCGAGCACGAAATCGTTTGAATTTTTTTCCAATGCCGTGGTGCCCGTCATGGGTTGTTCGATGACTTGTTCATTCATAGCGCAGCGCCTCCGCCGGACGCACCTTCGCGCCGCGCCAGCTCGGATAGAGCGTCGCCAACGCCGACAGCACGAAAGCGATGACGCCGATCCTGACGACATCCCCCGGCACGAGTTCGGACGGCAGTTCGCTGATGAAGTAGACCGATGGCGGCAGGAACTGCACGTGGAGC
Organism: Trinickia mobilis; assembly: GCF_017315705.1. GTDB lineage: Bacteria > Pseudomonadota > Gammaproteobacteria > Burkholderiales > Burkholderiaceae > Trinickia_A > Trinickia_A mobilis. The sequence goes on from NZ_JAFLRF010000014.1 coordinate 138,326, forward strand.
AGATGCTCGATCATCGGCACGAGCCACGGGATGCTCCACGCGATCAGGCAGCCGAGCGCGACGCCCGTCGCCGTGCCGGCGAAACCGATCGTGATGCCCTGCACGACGAAGATCTTCATGATCGAGCCGGGCTGCGCGCCGAGCGTGCGCAGGATCGCGATGTCGGCCTGCTTGTTGGTGACGGTCATCACGAGCGACGACACGAGGTTGAACGCCGCCACCGCGATGATCAGCGTGAGGATGATGAACATCATCCGCTTTTCGATCTGCACCGCCGAGAACCAGGTCTTGTTCTGCTGCGTCCAGTCGCGGATGTAGAGATCGCCTGACAGTTGATGCGTGAGCTCCTGCGCGACCTGCGGCGCCTTTTGCATGTCGGTGAGGCGCAGCCGCACGCCGGTCGGCGCGGGCAGGCGGAAGAGCGCCTCGGCGTCGCGGATGTTGATGAGCGCGAGCGTACTGTCGTATTCGTAGTGGCCCGATTCGAACACGCCGACCACGGTGAACTGCTTCAGGCGCGGCAGCATGCCGGCCGGCGTGATCGTGCCTTCGGGCGCGACGAGCGTGACTTTGTCGTCGACCGTCACGCCGAGGCTCGCGGCGAGGTCGGCGCCGAGCACGATGCCGAACGAGCCCGGTTCGAGCGCGTTCAGGCTGCCGGCCCGCATCTCCTTGCCGATGTCGGACACCTGCGGCTCGAGCGACGGCTCGACGCCGCGCAGCGCGACGCCGCTCACGGCGTCCTGGCGCGTGAGCAGCGCCTGCGCGTCGACATACGGCGCCGCGCCGATCACTTCCTTGTTCTGCCTGGCCTCCTGCGCGGTCAATTGCCAATTGGGCATCGAACCGGTGGGCGAGAAAATTTCGACGTGCGCGAGCACCGACAGCATGCGGTCCCGCACGTCCTTCTGGAAGCCGTTCATCACCGACAGCACGACGATCAGCGCCGCGACGCCGAGCGCGATGCCCGACACCGAAACGAGCGCGATGAACGAGATGAAGCCGTTGCCGGTCGTGCGTTTGCCGGCGCGCGTATAGCGCCAGCCGATCTGCCATTCGTAGGGAAGTTTCAAGCGAATCCTTAATGTGTTCTTTCGGCGTGCGGGGTAGCGACTCGCGAATATCGCGTGAGACGCGCATCCAGTGGGCCCGGTCGCCGCGCGCAACCACGCCTGCAATGATACGCGGCCCCTCGCCGGACGGATTCGGGCCGCCCTTCGAAACGCTTTGATGCAATGCAAAAGACCGGCGTTTCCCGATTCCGTATCGCGGCCCGCGGATCGCGAAAATACTCGCCGCTGGAGCGTTAGCTGCCGCCTGCGCCGTCAATCAAGCGCGAAGTTTGCCATACAATGCGCACCATCATGCACGCCAACCGCCTCCATTTCCTGCTGCCCTTCGCGCTGCCGACGGCCGCCGACGCTTCAACCGCACTGCACAACCTGGAGAGCCCGGCGCTCGGAAAGCTGCTGGCGCGCGCAAGCCTCGTCGAGCGCGTCGCCGGTGAAGATTTTCAGCGCACGCTGCCGCACGAGCGCTGGGTCGCGCGCCAGTTCGGCGCCGTCGCCTCGAGCGCCGACGACGAGGCGCCGCTTGCGCCCTATATGTTGCTCGCCGACGGCGGCACGCCCGGCGACGCCGTGTGGGCCTGCGTGCAGCCGGTTCACGTGCGCATCGCTCACGATCACCTCGTGCTGATCGACCCGGCCTCGCTAGAGCTGTCCGACGACGAAGCCGCGACGCTTCTCGCCGTCGCCAAGCCTCTCGTCGAGGAACTCGGCGTGCGCATCGAAGCGCCACGTCCGGCGCGCTGGTACCTGTCGAGCGAGTCGTTCGGCGCGCTTGCCGGTGCGTCTCCGCTGCGGGCGAGCGGACGCAACATCGAGATCTGGCTGCCGCACGAGGCGCATACCGGGCAGCGCTCGCGCGCCTGGATGAAGCTGCAAAACGAAGTGCAGATGGCGTGGTTCGAGCATCCTGTGAACGAAGCGCGCGAGGCGCGCGGGCTGCCTGCGGTCAATTCGATCTGGATGCACGCGCAGGGCACGGCGCAAGCGGTCAAGAGCCCGTTTGCGCGCGTGCTGTCCGATGCCGCCGCCACATGCGGCCTCGCGCTTGCCGCGGGTGTCGAAGCGGGCCCGCCGCCCGCCTCGTTCGGCTCGCTGCCAGCGGCGGCCGGCGGCGCCACGCTGATCGAGCTGGACCCGTTCTCGTCGCCCTTCATCGAGCAGGACTGGGCGCGCTGGAACACGGCGCTGAACGCGCTCGAACGCGATTGGTTTGCGCCTGCGCTCGCCGCGCTGCAGGCGGGCCGCATCGGCGAACTTGGCATGACGCTCTGCGGCGACACCGGCTCGTCGACGCTGACCGTCACGCGCGGCGACCTGCGCAAATTCTGGCGCCGCCGCATGCTGGCGTCGCTCTTCGAATGAAACACGCCGGGCGATCGGCTCTTCGCGCGACGCCGCGCGCGATCGCCCGCTCCTTTTTTGGCTCCGCCGCATGACCCGAATCGTGACCCGCGCGTCGTCTCCCGCCGACGCGCAAGCGCTGATCCGCCACGGACTTCACCCCGTGCTCGCTCGCTTGTACGCCGCCCGCGGCGTGTGCCAGCCCGACGAAATCGAAACCGCCCTTGCGCGGCTCGTGCCGCCGCAGAGTCTCAAGGGCTGCGCCGATGCCGCCATCCTGCTCGCCGATGCGCTCGAGCAGAATCGGCGCATGCTCGTCGTGGCCGACTACGACTGCGACGGCGCCACCGCATGCGCCGTCGCCGTGCGCGGCCTGCGCATGTTCGGCGCGCAGATCGATTTCCTCGTGCCGAACCGCTTCGAATACGGCTACGGACTCACGCCCGAGATCGTCGAGCTCGCGGCACAGCGCAAGCCCGGCAAGCCCGATCTGCTGATCACGGTCGACAACGGCATCGCGAGCGTCGACGGCGTCGAAACGGCGAACGCGCTCGGCATCGACGTGCTCGTCACCGATCACCACCTGCCCGGCGAGGCGCTGCCGAACGCGCGCGCGATCGTCAATCCGAATCAGCCGGGCTGCGCGTTTCCGAGCAAGTGCATCGCGGGCGTCGGCGTGATGTTCTACGTGCTGCTGGCGTTGCGCGCCGAGTTGCGCAAGCGCGGCGTATTCGGCACGGATGCCGGCCAGCGGCCCGAGCCGCGCCTCGACGGCCTGCTCGATCTGGTCGCGCTCGGCACCGTAGCGGACGTCGTCAAGCTCGACGGCAACAACCGCGTGCTGGTCGCGCAAGGGCTGCAGCGCATCCGCAACGGCCGCATGCAGCCGGGCATCGCCGCCCTCTTCCGCGCTGCCGCACGCGACGCGAGAAGCGCATCGGGCTTCGATCTCGGCTTCGCGCTCGGACCGCGCCTGAACGCGGCCGGGCGCCTTTCCGACATGTCGCTCGGCATCGAATGCTTGACGACCGACGACGTCGGCCGCGCCTGGGAACTCGCGCAGCAGCTCGACGCGATGAACCGCGAGCGCCGCGAAATCGAAGCGGGCATGCAGCAGCAAGCGCTCGAAGACCTGTCGTCGGTCGATCCGGCGGGCACCGCCACCATCACGCTTTTCAATCCGAACTGGCACCAGGGCGTGATCGGCATCGTCGCCGGGCGCCTCAAAGAAAAATTTCACCGCCCTGCGTTCACGTTCGCACCCGCCGACGACGGCGGCACGCTCGTCAAGGGCTCGGGCCGCTCGATCGCGGGCTTCCATCTGCGCGATGCGCTCGATTTGATGGCCAAGCGCGAGCCCGGTCTCATCATCAAGTTCGGCGGCCACGCGATGGCGGCCGGCGTCACGCTCGCCGCCGCCGATATCCCGCGCTTTACCGCCGCATTCGAAGCCGTCGGCCGCGAGTGGCTGACCGACGACGCGCTTGCGCGCGTGATCGAAACCGATGGCGACCTCGAGGACGCGTACTTCACGCCGCAGTTCGTCGAGATGCTCGACGCCGCGGTCTGGGGCCAGGGGTTTCCGGCTCCGGTGTTTTCGAGCAAGTTCGACATCGCCTCGCAGGCGCTCGTGAAGGACAAGCACTTGAAGCTGCAACTCGCGCGCGGCCGCCAGCGTTTTTCCGCGATCTGGTTCAACCACACCGACCCGCTGCCTGCGCGCGCGACGCTGGCCTACCGGCTTGCGAGCGATACGTGGAATGGCGTTTCGCGCGTGCAGCTGATCGTGGAGCACGCAGCGGACTGACAGCGGCGCATGAACGCGCCCTAGTCCGTTCGGACGAGCGTTACACGCCCCCGCAAAACCGCTATCATTGCTATCAACGATAGCAATGGAGGTGGCAATGGCAAATCTGCTGGTTCGCGGCATCGACGACGCACTCGTGCAAAGCCTGCGTGAGCAAGCCGCGGCTCACGGTCGCAGCGCCGAAGCCGAGCATCGCGCGATCCTGTCGCAGGCGCTGCGGCGCGTGAAGCGCAAGAGTCTGGCCGAAGTCCTGATGGCGATGCCGAACGTCGGCGAAGACGCCGATTTCGAACGCGTTGGCGACTCGACCCAGGCCGCGAATGTATTTGGTTGATACGAACGTCATCAGCGAGGCGAGAAAGCGCGAGCGCGCAAACAAGGGCGTGCGCGCCTTCTTTCGTCAGACGGCCAAGGATTCGGCCGATCTGTATTTGTCGGTGGTGACGGTCGGCGAATTGCGGCGCGGCATCGAACTGATCCGCCATCGAGGCGACGCGAAACAGACCGCGCTGCTCGAAAAATGGCTCGATGCCTTGTTGAGTGACTTCGCGCAGAACATTCTTCCGATCGACGCCGATATCGGCCAAGTCTGGGGCGCCCTGCGCGCGCCGCACGCGGAGCACGCGATCGACAAGCTGATCGCCGCCACCGCGCTGATTCACGATCTGACCGTCGTCACGCGCAATGTCGACGATTTCATCGGCACCAGGGTCAACGTTCTCAATCCGTTCGAGTGAGCGCCGCGCGCGCCGAACCCCGTCCGGACCGCCGTCCTGCCATGGCGATCGGCTATAATTTCTTCTTTTTACGAAGCAGAAAAGATCGACATGGAAGCGGAACGTCTCAACGCGATCGAAAGCTCTCTCGCGGACCTGCGCCATCGCGCGGGCGAGCTACGGGGGTATCTTTGACTACGACGCCAAGGCGTCGCGCCTAGCCGAAGTCAACAAGGAACTCGAAGACCCGAACGTCTGGAACGACTCGAAGCACGCCCAGGCGCTCGGCAAGGAAAAGAAGCTGCTCGATGGCGTCGTCACGACGCTCTCGGCGCTCGATAACGACCTGCGCGACACGCAGGATCTCTTAGACATGGCCCGTGAGGAAGGCGACGACGACACGCTCGTCGCCTGCGAAGCCGACGCCGGCGCGCTCGAGGGACGCGTCGCCGACATGGAATTCCGTCGGATGTTCTTGAACCCGGCCGACCCAAACAATGCCTTCATCGACATTCAAGCCGGCGCCGGCGGCACAGAAGCGTGCGACTGGGCATCGATGCTGCTGCGCCAGTATCTGCGCTACTGCGAGCGCAAGGGCTTCAAGGTGGAAGTGCTCGAAGAATCGGAAGGCGACGTCGCCGGCATCAAGAGCGCGACAATCAAGGTCGAAGGCGAATACGCGTACGGTTTCCTGCGCACCGAAACGGGCATTCACCGCCTCGTTCGCAAATCGCCGTTCGATTCGTCGGGCGGCCGTCACACATCGTTCTCGTCGGTGTTCGTGTACCCGGAAATCGACGATTCGTTCGAGGTCGACATCAACCCGGCCGATCTGCGCATCGATACGTTCCGCGCCTCGGGCGCGGGCGGCCAGCACATCAACAAGACCGATTCGGCCGTGCGGATCACGCACATGCCGACCGGCATCGTCGTGCAGTGCCAGAACGACCGCTCGCAGCACCGCAACCGCGCCGAAGCGATGGCGATGCTGAAATCGCGCCTGTACGAAGCGGAAATGCGCAAACGCCAGTCCGAGCAGGACAAGCTCGAGTCGAGCAAGTCCGACGTGGGGTGGGGCCACCAGATCCGCTCGTACGTGCTCGACAACAGCCGCATCAAGGATCTGCGCACCAACGTCGAAATCAGCAACACCAAGAGCGTGCTCGACGGCGATCTCGACGAGTTCATCAGCGCCAGCCTCAAGCAAGGCGTGTAACTATCGACGGCGCGGCTGTTCCAGCCGCGCCGCATTGTTTCCAGCGTCAAGCGTGCACGTAGCCGCAGCCGTGCGTTTCGTTTCCTCGGCTCTCGCGAGGCTGCATCCCGCGCCAACGCTTTCCATCTTCGAATAGCCAATCATCATGACCGAACCGACCCAGCCGAGCGCCGTGCCCGAACAGGACGACAACCAGATCATCGCCGAGCGCCGCGAGAAGTTGCGTGCGCTGCGCGAGCGCGGCGTGGCCTTCCCGAACGACTTCCGTCCGACGCATCAAGCCGGCGACCTGCAGACGGCCTACGCGGACACCGACAAGGACGCGCTCGAAGCGACCGCGCTCAACGTGGCCGTCGCCGGCCGAATGATGCTCAAGCGCGTGATGGGCAAGGCGAGCTTCGCGACGGTGCGCGACGGCTCGGGCCAGATCCAGTTCTTCGTCACGCCGGCCGACGTCGGCGAAGAGACCTACGAAGCGTTCAAGAAGTGGGACCTCGGCGACATCGTCGCGGCGCGCGGCCTGCTCTTTCGCACCAACAAGGGCGAGCTGTCGGTGCGCTGCACGGAGCTGCGTCTCTTGTCGAAGGCGCTGCGTCCGCTGCCGGACAAGTTCCACGGCCTGGCTGACCAGGAAATGCGCTATCGCCAGCGCTACGTCGACCTGATCGTCACGCCCGAAGCGCGCAAGACGTTCGTGGCGCGCACGAAGGCGGTGTCGTCGATCCGCAAGTTCATGTCGGATGCGAGCTTCATGGAAGTCGAGACGCCGATGCTCCACCCGATTCCGGGCGGCGCGGCGGCCAAGCCGTTCGTCACGCACCATAACGCCCTCGACATGCAGATGTTTCTGCGCATCGCGCCAGAGCTCTATTTGAAGCGGCTGATCGTCGGCGGCTTCGAGCGCGTGTTCGAGATCAACCGGAATTTCCGTAACGAAGGCGTGTCGCCGCGTCACAACCCGGAATTCACGATGATGGAGTTTTACGCCGCGTACACCGACTACACCTGGCTGATGGACTTCACCGAACAGTTGATCCGCCAGGCGGCGATCGACTCGCTCGGCACCGCGACGATCACCTACCAGGGCCGCGAGCTCGATCTGGGCAAGCCGTTTCATCGCCTGACGATCACGCAAGCCATCCAGAAGTACGCGCCGCAATACACCGACGGCCGGCTCTCGGACAGCGCCTTCCTGCGCACCGAGCTGAAAAAGTTCGGCGTCGACACGAACCAGCCGGCGTTCCGGAACGCCGGCGTCGGCGCGCTGCAGCTCGCGCTATTCGAAGAGACGGCAGAAGCCCAGTTGTGGGAGCCGACCTACATCGTCGACTACCCGATCGAAGTGTCGCCGCTCGCGCGTGCATCGGACACGCGCGAAGGCGTCACCGAGCGCTTCGAACTGTTCATGACGGGCCGCGAGATCGCGAACGGCTTCTCGGAGCTGAACGATCCGGAAGATCAGGCCGCGCGTTTCAAGAAGCAGGTCGAGCAGAAGGACGCCGGCGACGAAGAAGCGATGTTCTACGACGCCGACTACATCCGCGCGCTCGAATACGGCATGCCTCCGACGGGCGGCTGCGGCATCGGCATCGACCGCCTCGTGATGCTCCTGACCGACAGCCCGAGCATCCGCGACGTGATCCTCTTCCCGCACCTGCGCCGCGAAGACTGATGCGCCCCTAAGCTGATATTTGTAACTATCGGTAAATGCTGCCCGATGCAGTTTGTCGGGCAGTTTTCGTTCGTGCTTTCGACCCTCGAACGGCCTTGATTTTGCGAGGGATAGCCCAAGCCGGCGCGGCAGGCGGGTTGGAAACGGTTACAAATGGAAACGCAAGCGCGCGCCATTTGCCGGAGACTATTGTCGTAGCTAGATCGACTCTGCTCAGACGGAGATTCCCAAATGGATAACCCGCATACGCCGACCACACCGCACCGCCGACTCCACCCGCTCATCGCCACTGCGGCGGCGGGCGTCATCGTCGCCAGCCTCGCCGCCACCGCGGCGATTACGGGCCTGTTCCCGAAGGCCTCCAGCTCCGACGCACAAGATAATCAGACTCAAGCCGCCGCGGTGACGTCGCAAAGCCAAGGCGTGGTCGATTCGGCCGCGCCGGCCAACCTGACGGCCAACGGCCAAGTAAGCCAGCCGGCCCAGCAAGCCGCGGCGCCTCAAGAGCAGCCGCAGACGATGTCTCCACAGCCAGCGGCCGCCGCGCCTGCAACGCCGGCCCCACCGGCTCAGCAAGCGGCGCAGGCTCAATATGCGCAGCAGCCCTCGCAGCCTCAATATGCGCAGCAGCCCTCGCAGCCGCAGTACGCGCAGCAGCAGCCGCAACCGGCACCGGCGTATTGCGCGACCTGCGGTACCGTCGAATCGATCGTCACGGTGAAGAAGGAAGGCCACGGCACCGGTGTCGGCGCAGTCGGCGGCGCAGTGGCAGGCGGCCTGGTCGGCAATATGTTCGGCCATGGCACCGGCCGCGCCGCGATGACGGTGCTCGGCGCGGTGGGCGGCGGCTTTGCGGGCAATTCGGTCGAGAAGCATCTGCGCAGCGAAACCGACTATCAGGTCCGCGTTAGGATGGAAAACGGCCATACGCGCTACTTCACGTATCGCGCAGCGCCGCCGTTCCAGCAAGGCGAGCGCGTGCGCGTCGAGAACGGCACCCTCGTTGCCGGTTAAGTCGCTTAAACCCGCTCAGTTCAGTCCGGGGGTGCTTCCGCTCTCGGCAAAAGAAAAGGCGATCCGAATTCGGATCGCCTTTTCTTTTGTGCCCGTGCTGCCGAATCGGAATTACTCGGCCGCGTCCTCGATCCAGGCCAACTGGATCGCCTCGAGAATCTTCTCGCTCGACCGATTGGGATCGTCGTCAAAACCTTCGAGTTCGGTGACCCAGCGATGCAAGTCGGTGAACCGCACATATTGCGGATCGATATCCGTGTGCTTGTCGGTCAAGGCCATCGCGATTTCTTGCGTATCGGTCCATTTCATGGCGTCTCGCTCCTTAGGGTCGGTTCAGTGATTTTCCTTAGCGTGGTTGATCGAATAACGCGGAATCTCCACGACGAGATCCTCGTTCTCCGGCACGAGCGTCTGACACGACAGCCGCGAAGTCGGCTCGAGCCCCCAAGCCTTGTCGAGCAGATCATCTTCGTCCTCTTCGGACGGCGTCAGCGCGTCGAACCCTTCGCGCACGATCACATGACACGTGGTACAAGCGCAAGACTTTTCGCATGCGTGCTCGATTTCGATACCGTTTTCGAGCAGGCTGTCGCACACGCTCTTGCCCGGCACGGCGTCGATCACGGCCCCCTCCGGGCATAGTTCGACGTGAGGCAGCACAACGATTTGAGGCATACGAATTCCGTTTTGACTATGTAGTGCCGCGGCGCCAAGCCGCCGCGGCATGTTACCGGCGGCCTCTTGCACCGCCCAAGATTCCTCGGACTCGATCAGATCTCGTCCAGCTTGCGGCCCGTCAACGCGAGCCGAATGCCCTTGTCCATGCGGCGCGCGGCGAACTCGTCGGTTTGTTCCGCGAGCGCCTTCGTCGCGGTTTCGATCGCGCCGGCATCATCGCCCTCGGCGAGCGTGCGCAGGGCAGCGAGCGAGGCGTCGACTTGCGCGCGCTCGTCGTCGGCCAGCAGTTCGCCGTCTGCAGCAAGCGCCGCTTCGGTCGCTTCGAGCATACGCTTCGCTTCGACCTGCGCTTCGCGCAACGCGCGTGCGCGCATGTCGATTTCCGCGGTCTTGAAGCTCTCTTCGAGCATCCGCGCGACGTCATCGTCCGCGAGACCGTATGACGGCTTGACGACAACCGACGCCTCCACGCCAGAATGCTGCTCGCGCGCAAACACCGACAGCAAGCCGTCCGCATCGACCTGGTAGGTCACGCGAATACGCGCCGCGCCCGCCGCCATCGGCGGGATGCCGCGCAGCTCGAAGCGCGCGAGCGACCGGCAGTCGGACACCAGCTCGCGCTCGCCCTGGACGACGTGGATCGCCATCGCGGTCTGGCCGTCCTTGAAGGTCGTGAAATCCTGCGCGCGCGCGACGGGAATCGTCGAATTGCGCGGGATGATTTTTTCGGTGAGGCCGCCCATCGTCTCTACGCCGAGCGAGAGCGGAATTACGTCGAGCAGCAGCCAGTCGTCGCCTTCGGCGCCGCGGTTGCCCGCGAGCAGATCGGCCTGGATCGCCGCGCCGAGCGCGACCACTTGATCGGGGTCGAGGTTGACGAGCGGCGGCTGGCCGAAGCACGCTTCGACCGCGCGCCGGATCACCGGCATGCGCGTCGCACCGCCGACCAGCACGACGCCTTTGACGTCCTTCGGCGCGATCTTCGCGTCGCGCAGCGCCTTCTTCGTGGGGCCGAGCGTGCGTTGCACGAGGTCACGCACGAGATCCGCGAACTCGCTTTCGCCGACCGCGACATCGAGCTTCGCGCCGCTCGACAGTGTCGCTTCGAGTTTCGCGCTCGGCGCCGCAGACAGCGCCTCTTTCGTCTCGCGCACGCGGTCGAGCAGCATCCGCACGTCTTCCGGCGTCAGGGCTGTCGCAGCGATGCCCGCCTTCGCGAGCACATGGCGGAAAAGCGCGTGGTCGAAGTCGTCACCGCCAAGCGCGGAATCGCCGCCTGCCGCCAGCACTTCGAACACGCCCTTCGTGAGCTTCAGGATCGACAGGTCGAAAGTGCCGCCCCCGAGGTCGTACACCGCGTAGAGCCCTTCCGCGCCGTTGTCGAGCCCGTAGGCGATCGCGGCCGCGGTCGGCTCGTTCAGGAGGCGCAACACGTTCAGGCCCGCGAGACGCGCGGCATCTTTGGTCGCCTGGCGCTGCGCTTCGTCGAAATACGCGGGCACGGTAATCACCGCGCCGACGAGTTCGTCGCCAAGCGAATCTTCGGCGCGCTGGCGCAGCGTCGCGAGAATTTCGGCCGACACTTCGACCGGACTCTTCACGCCATCGACAGTGCGGATCTGCACCATGCCGGGGGCATCGACGAAGTCATACGGCGCGTTCTCGTGGCCCTCGACTTCTTCCTTGCCGCGGCCCATGAAGCGCTTGACCGACACGATCGTGTTGCGCGGGTCGGAGGCCGCTTCCGCCTTCGCGGCGTGGCCGATGCGCCGGCCGCCCTTCTCCAGATAGCGGACCACCGACGGCAGCAGGAGATTGCCGTGCTCATCCGGCAGGACTTCGGGAACGCTGCTGCGCACCGCGGCGACGAGCGAGTTCGTCGTGCCGAGATCGATACCGACAGCGAGACGCCGTTGATGCGGCGCGGGGGCCATGCCAGGTTCGGAAATTTGAAGTAAAGCCATCAGTACTCTTCGGGGTTCATGCGTTCCCGCCATTATCGCGTTACCGGGCGGCGAGCGCGGCGTTGCCGCCCTTGCCGCCCGTTGTCGTCAGTGTTCGAGTCTTTCGATTTGCGTGCCGATTTCCGCCGCAACGCGTTCGATAAACATCAATTGCCGCACTGCCTCTGCCGCCGCCTGGTCGGCGCCGTTGTCGAGCAGTGCCGCAAGCTTGGTGAAGCGCACGCGCTCTTCCTCGCGCAGCTCGTTCAGGAGCGCATCGAGCGCGTCGATGTTCTTCGCCGCCGCGGCGTCTTCGACGCCTTCGCGCCACTCCATCTGCTGCATCAGGAACGCCGGCTCCATCGCCGTATTGCTTTCCATCGCGACATCGACGCCGCGAATCGACAGTAGATAGATCGCGCGTTTCAGCGGATCGCGCAGCGTACGATACGCCTCGTTCGCGCGCGTCGCCCACTGCATCGCGATGCGTTTTTGCGCGTCGCCGGCCGCGGCGAAGCGGTCCGGATGCACCTGCGTCTGCACGGTGCGGTATGCGTGCTCGAGCGTGTCGGCATCGAGCGTGTAGCGCGCCGGCAGTTGAAAGAGGTCGAAGTGGCTGTCGCTGATCGAGGCCATCGGATTACGTCGTCGGTTGAAATTGGAGCCTGAGTTTGCGTCCGGACCGGGCTGCGATGACGTTCATGAAATCGCGCAGACGCCAGCCGCAGAGAAACGAGAGACCAGCAAACAAAAAGGCGGCCCGCGCCGCCTCTTTCCCGTTCGAGCTTTGCATGGGACCCGAGTAAGTGCTCTGCATGGGGCAGGAGTAAGCGCTGAAGCGCAAACTCAGGTCGACAGCGCCATTACACCCGAAACGATTCGCCGCAGCCGCACTCGTCCTTCACGTTCGGGTTGTTGAACTTGAAACCCTCGTTCAACCCCTCGCGCGCGAAGTCGAGCTCGGTGCCGTCGATGTACGCCAGGCTCTTCGGATCGACCACGACCTTCACGCCGTTGCTCTCGAACACCTGATCTTCCGGCGCGAGCTCATCGACGTATTCGAGCTTGTACGCAAGACCGGAGCAACCGGTCGTGCGCACCCCGAGCCGCAGCCCAAGGCCTTTGCCCCGCCGCGTCAGGTACTTTTGCACGTGCTGTGCAGCCTTTTCGGTCAATGTGATTGCCATAGCGTTCTTCTCGTTCGGCAGGCCGCCGCTCAGGCGACTTGCTGCTTCGCTTCTTCCGACGTTTGCTCACCGCCGTGGCGCTGCTTGTAATCGGCGACGGCCGCCTTGATCGCGTCTTCCGCGAGGATCGAGCAGTGGATCTTCACCGGCGGCAGCGCGAGCTCTTCGGCGATCTGTGTGTTCTTGATCGTGAGCGCTTGATCGAGCGTCTTGCCCTTCACCCATTCGGTGACGAGCGAGCTCGATGCGATCGCCGAACCGCAGCCGTACGTCTTGAACTTTGCGTCTTCGATAATGCCGTCCGCACCCACGCGGATCTGCAGCTTCATCACGTCGCCGCACGCGGGTGCGCCGACCATGCCGGTGCCGACCGCATCGTCGTCCTTCGCGAACGAACCGACGTTACGCGGGTTTTCGTAATGGTCTAGAACTTTGTTGCTGTAAGACATGGTCACACTCCTTGATTCGATTCAGCATACATTCGATCACGACGTCCGGGTTGCCTGCGCCTCCTGGAGGCGCCTCTTTAGTGCGCGGCCCACTTGATCGTCGACAGATCGATGCCGTCTTGATGCATTTCCCAAAGCGGCGACAGATCGCGCAGTTTTGCAATCTTGCTCCTCAACAGATTGACGACGTAATCGACATCCTGTTCCGTCGTGAAGCGGCCGACCGTGAAGCGGATCGAGCTGTGCGCGAGTTCGTCGTTGCGGCCGAGCGCGCGCAGCACGTACGACGGCTCCAGCGACGCCGACGTGCACGCCGAACCCGACGACACCGCGACATCCTTGATCGCCATGATCAGCGACTCGCCTTCGACAAAATTGAAGCTGATGTTCAGGTTGTGCGGAATGCGCTGTTCCATGTCGCCGTTCACGTAGACCTCTTCGATCTCCGAGAGGCCGCGCAGCAGCTTGTCGCGCAGCATCCGCACGCGCTCGTTTTCCGTCGCCATTTCTTCGCGCGCTATCCGGAACGCTTCGCCCATGCCGACGATCTGATGCGTCGCCAGCGTGCCCGAGCGCATGCCGCGCTCGTGGCCGCCGCCGTGCATTTGCGCTTCGATACGCACGCGCGGCTTGCGACGCACGTACAGCGCGCCGATGCCCTTCGGGCCATAAGTCTTGTGCGCCGAGAACGACATCAGGTCGACCTTGAGTTTGTTCAGGTCGATCTCGACCTTGCCGGTGGCCTGCGCCGCATCGACGTGGAAAATAATGCCTTTTTCACGGCAGATTTCGCCGATCGCCGCGATGTCCTGAATCACGCCGATCTCGTTGTTCACGAACATCACCGACACGAGAATCGTGTCCGGGCGCAACGCAGCCTTGAACAGGTCCAGGTCGATCAGGCCGTCGGCCTTCACGTCCAGATAGGTGACTTCGAAACCGTCGCGCTCGAGCTCGCGGCAGGTGTCGAGCACCGCTTTGTGCTCGGTCTTCACCGTGATGATGTGCTTGCCCTTGCTCTTGTAGAAGTGCGCGGCGCCCTTGATCGCGAGGTTGTCCGACTCTGTCGCGCCCGACGTCCAGATGATTTCGCGCGGATCGGCATTGACGAGCGCCGCGACGTTCTCGCGCGCTTCTTCGACTGCACGTTCCGCGTCCCAGCCGTACGAATGGCTGCGCGACGCCGGATTGCCGAACTGTTCGCGCAGGTACGGGATCATCTTGTCCACCACGCGCGGATCGACCGGCGTCGTCGCGCTGTAGTCCATGTAAATGGGCAGGTGGGGAATATCGTTTTTCATCAATCGCTCCGGGGAATCAATGCACAGCTCAACGGCTGGCGGTTCGGCTCTGTGGGGAATGAGCGCTTACGAACTCGCCATATTGAAAACGGAATTCGGCCCCTTCGGCACCACCCGCGGGGGTTCGGCGGCAGGCGGTTCGGTGCGGCGATCACGCAGCACGGCAGGCGCACCTTCGCGCGAACGCTGCTGGTCGACCAGGTCTTTCAGCGAGACGGAATCGAGATACTCGACCATCTTCTGATTGAGCGTGGCCCACAGCTCATGCGTCATGCAGTGGCCGTCGTGCTGTTTCGTGCCTTCGCACGAACCCTTGCCGCCGCATTGCGTGGCATCGAGCGGCTCGTCGACCGCGATGATGATATCGGCGACCGTCACGTCTTCCGCGCGGCGCGCGAGGTTGTATCCGCCGCCGGGTCCGCGCACGGACTCGACGATTTCATGGCGGCGCAGCTTGCCGAATAGCTGCTCGAGATACGAGAGCGAGATGCGCTGGCGCTGGCTGATGCCGGCCAGCGTCACCGGGCCCTGCTCTTGGCGCAGTGCCAAGTCGATCATCGCCGTGACGGCGAAACGGCCTTTCGTGGTGAGTCTCATAATGTCTGGGGGACAGCAATCTTGACGATTTTGGTCAAGTATAAATACATGACAAAATTAGTCAAGTATCCCTATCTCGATTCCGGTTATTCGCGAAGCAACTGATTAATTCCCGGCCGCCAGCCTTGCTCGTAGCTCGGCTAACAGACCCTGGCACGCTTTTTCGCATTGATCGAGCACCTGCTCGAATCCCTGGGCGCCGCCGAAATACGGGTCTGCGACCTCGTGGCTTTCGGCTTGCGCCGCAAATTCCATCAGCAGACGCGCCTTGTGCCGATGCTCCAGCGGACATAGCTTGTGCAATTCGCGCAGATTCGCGTCGTCCATCGCGAGCAGCAGGTCGAAGCGTTCGAAATCGGCTTTGCCGATCTGGCGGCCGCGCAGCGCCGACAGATCGTAGCCGCGTTGCCGCGCGGCGCCCTGCGCCCGCGCATCCGGTGCTTCGCCGATGTGCCAGTTACCGGTGCCCGCCGAGTCTACGACAATCCGCGACGCCAATCCCGCAGCCTCGATCTGCGCACGCATCACCGCCTCGGCAGTGGGCGAACGGCAAATGTTGCCAAGGCAGACGAAGCAGATCGCAACGGATTTCATTGAGGGCGATTCACGTTGAAATAACAACGAGGCAAAGCAGACGCGCGATTATACAAAGACGCGCAAATCCTCGCCCGCCGCTCACGACGCTTCCGACGCCCCGAACGATACGTTCCGGTGCACCGCCGGCAGCGCCTTTGGCGTGCTGTCCGTGATGTAGCCGTAGGAAACCGTGCGGGCCAGCTCGGCCGTCACCTGGTAAGCCGCGAGCGGCGCGTGCGCGGCCGCATCGCTGTAGGCGTGCAGATAAGCGACTGCGGCGAGCGGCACGATGACCGCCAGCGGCCAGTAAATAGATATTTTCTTTTTCATGATGTGCTCTCTCGGAAATGGCGCGGAGTACTCACCCATGGCGCCAAGTCCAAATTCTATAGACAGCATCTATCGAGAAAAAGCACCGGATAGCGAATAGAGTGTTGCACTGACGCAAACAATCGCGGTATAGGCAGCGAACCCTGCCGCGGCGGTACCCGGCATTGCCTGACGTGCAGCCGTACCAGCCTGAGGTCGGCCGCGCGAGTTGCGCGATCAGCCGATATGGCTGCGTTGCGCGGCGTACAACTCGCGGAACGTCCGTCCGGCAGGCGCCGGCATATCGCGCGTCGCCGTCCAGCCATGCGCAAGCGGCAAGCGCGAAATCGCACGCCGCTGCCCGCCGGCGCGCTCGAGCACCCGCACCGCGAGTTTCGTCACCAGGTTGTACAGGCCCGGGCGCAGCGCGAGAAAGCCCCAGACCGCAAGCCCGGCCCGCTCGCTCCAAGGGCGCAAATGCCGCTCCATTTGCTTTTCGCGCAGCTTGCGCAGCAAGTCCGAAAGCGGAATTCCGACCGGGCAGACGCTATTGCATTCGCCGCACAACGTCGCGGCTTGCGGCAGGTCGAGCGCCTTCTCGAGACCGACATAGCTCGGTGTCAGCACCGAGCCCATCGGACCGGGATACACCCATCCGTAGGTGTGGCCGCCGACCTTCTGATACACGGGGCAGTGATTCATGCACGCGCCGCAGCGGATACAGCGCAGCATCTCCTGAAACTCACCGCCGATGAGCCCCGTACGGCCGCCGTCCACCAGGACGACGTACATATGCTCAGGCCCGTCCTGATCGCCCGCGGCGCGGGGCCCGGTCAGCACGGAGAAGTAGTTCGACGTGGTCTGCCCCGTCGCCGAGCGCGGCAACAAGCGCATTGCGGTGGCGAGGTCTTCGAGCGTCGGCAGCACTTTCTCGATGCCCGTCACCGCGACGTGCACACGCGGCATCACCGTGCACATCCCTTCGTTGCCTTCGTTCGTCACGATCGCGACCGACCCGGTCTCGGCGATCACGAAGTTGCCGCCCGTGACGCCCATGTCCGCCGACATGAAATGCGGACGCAGCACTTCGCGCGCCTCGCGCGTCATCTGCGTGATCTCAGTCAGACGCGCGCGTCCGTGCGTCTTCGCGAACAGGTCCGCGATCTCTTCCTTGTCCTTGTGGACGACGGGCGCAATGATGTGGCTCGGCGGCTCGTTGTCGTTGATCTGGAGGATATATTCGCCCAGGTCGGTCTCGATCGACTGCACGCCCATTTCGCCGAGCACGGCATTCAGGCGCATCTCCTCGGTCACCATCGACTTCGTCTTGATGACCTTCTGCACGTCGTGCTTTTTCGCGATATCCGCGACGAGCCGCGCCGCTTCCTGCGTCGTCTCCGCGAACAGCACCGTGACGCCGCGACGCGCCGCCTCGCGCTCGAACGTTTCGAGCCAGACGTCGAGGTTTTCCAGCGCGCGGTTGCGGCGCGCTTTCAGCGCGGCGCGCGTGGCGGGGAAATCGATCGCGGTCATCGCGGTCGCGCGCGCCGAGACGAACTTCGTCGACAGCTTGGTCAGATTCTGCTGGAGACGCTGGTCGGCGAGCTTCTGGCCCGCGCGCGCCTTGAATTGCATCGATTGAACTTGCATGAGGCGGCCTTGGAGAGAAGGTGAGAAGCGCGGCGGCAAGCCGATCTATGCGTCGCCCGCGAGGACCTGCGCGATGTGCAGGACGCGCGTCTTGGTGTGGCCGGTGCGCCGCAGGCGCCCTTCTATATTGAGCATGCAGCCGAGGTCGCCGAGCACAACCGCGTCGGCCCCGCTCGCCTGGATATTCGCGCATTTCTCGTCGACGATCGCCGTCGAGATGTTGCCGTACTTCACGGCGAACGTGCCGCCGAAGCCGCAACAATGCTCGCAGCCCTTCATCTCGGTGACCGGCACGCCGGCTTGCGCGAGCAGCGCGCGCGGCTGGGCCTTCACACCAAGCTCGCGTAAGCCCGAGCACGAATCGTGATACGTAACCGTTCCTTCGAACCCAAGCGGAGCCAGCTCGATTTTCGCAACGTTCACGAGGAAATCGGTCAGCTCGAAGACTTTCGGACGCAGCCGCCCGTAGCGGCTCATCAGCTCGGGATCGTCGGAGAACAAGTCGCCGTAATGCACGCCGATCATGCC
The DNA here is from genome assembly GCF_017315705.1 of Trinickia mobilis. GTDB lineage: Bacteria > Pseudomonadota > Gammaproteobacteria > Burkholderiales > Burkholderiaceae > Trinickia_A > Trinickia_A mobilis. The sequence continues at coordinate 156,380 of NZ_JAFLRF010000014.1, forward strand.
GCCGCACGAGCCCGACGGCACCACCACATAATCGAATTGCTCGAACTCGCGCAGCGTCTTTTCGGCGAGATCGCGCGCGAGGCTGCGGTCGCCGGAGTTGTAGGCGGGCTGCCCGCAGCAGGTCTGCGCAGGCGGAACGACGACCGCGAAACCCGCGCGCTCGATCAGCTTGATGACGGAAAATCCGATTTCCGGGCGCATCAGGTCAATCAGGCAGGTAACGAACAATCCGACTCGCATAGCCCCTCCTTCGAGAAAACATCTGCGATTATCCGCTGTTTGGTTCGCATCTCCAACGCCGAAGCACTGCGGGAAGCCCGAATCGCCGGTCCGAGGATTCGCGCAAACGCCGTTCGCTTTTTTCACGATACGAGATACAATCGATTTTCCCGCTGTTGACGCGTCAAGCGATTTTTCACGATGAGCGAAACGAATCCGGATTCCAAAACGTCGATTCAGGTCATCGAGCGCATGATGCGCCTGTTGGACGCCCTCGCCGCCCATACCGACCCGGTCAGCCTCAAGGAACTTGCCCAGCGCACCGATCTGCATCCATCGACGGCCCACCGCATTCTGAACGACATGGTGACCTGCCGCCTGGTGGACCGCTCCGACCCCGGCACGTACCGGCTCGGCATGCGGCTGCTGGAACTCGGCAACCTCGTCAAAGCCCGCCTTTCGGTGCGCGACGCCGCACTGCAGCCGATGCGCGAGCTGCACCGGATGACGGGGCAGACCGTCAATCTGTCGGTGCGGCAGGGCGATGAGATCGTCTATATCGAGCGCGCCTATTCGGAGCGCTCGGGCATGCAGGTGGTGCGGGCGATCGGCGGACGCGCGCCGCTGCACCTGACCTCTGTCGGCAAGCTCTTTCTCGCGGCCGACGAATCGTCACGCGTTCGCGCTTACGCGACGCGCACCGGGCTCTCGGGGCACACGCAAAACAGCATTACGGATATCTCGAAGCTCGAGCGCGAGCTGCTGCATGTCCGGCAGCAGGCCTGCGCGCGCGATAACGAAGAGCTCGAGCTGGGCGTGCGCTGCATCGCAGCAGGGATTTACGACGATACGGGCAAGCTGGTGGCGGGCCTGTCGCTGTCAGCGCCGGCCGACCGGCTGCAGGACGCCTGGCTAGGCCAGGTAAGCCGTACCGCGCTCGTGATTTCGGAATCGCTCGGCTATCGGCCGGAAGCAGCGCATTCGGACGCTCATAAGCGAGCTTGAGGGGCAGGCCATGCCCCTTCGGCGCCTTTGCTCCGATTCGCGGGCGCGATGGACTTGGGCGGCTCCCTGCGCGCCCATCAAGCGCACCGATCGATGATCCATAAAAAAGCCCCGCAATTGCGGGGCTTTAAAAATTAGGGACGCGCTAGAATCACGTGCCGCTGCCGCCTGCATCGGCGCTGGTGATGCGTTGAGCGCCGCCGGCGTCGAGCCAATTGCGCACGCGCGTCGCGTCGGCGAATCGCGAATACTTGCCCGACGAATCCAGCAACACCATGATCACCGGACGGCCTTCGATCGTGGCCTGCATCACGAGGCACTCACCGGCTTCGTTGATGAAGCCCGTCTTCTGCAGGCCGATATCCCAAGTCGGGTTGCGCACCAGCGCATTCGTGCTGCGATAGGCCAGCGTACGCTTGCCGGTGAAGACGTCATAGCTTTCGTCCGTCGAGAACCTGCGGATCAGCGGATATTGATACGCCGCGTTGACCATCTTTATGAGATCGCGCGCGCTCGAGACGTTCTGGCTCGTCAAACCGGTCGGGTTTTCGAAGTGCGTATCGGTCATGCCGAGCTGCTTCGCCTTCGCATTCATCGCCTCCAGGAACGCCGGGCGGCCGCCCGGATAGTAGCGCGACAGCGCCGCCGCGGCGCGGTTTTCCGACGCCATCAGCGCGATATGCAGCATATCTTCACGCGATAGCACCGAGCCGACCGACAAACGCGAGCCCGTGTTCTTTTCGTAATCGCGATCTTCGTCGGTGACTTCGATCTGATCGGTCATCGGCAGCTTCGAATCCAGCACGACCATCGCGGTCATCAGCTTCGTGATCGACGCGATCGGCACGACAGCGCGCGAGTTTTTGTCGAACAGCGTGTCGCCCGTATTCTGATCGACGACGTAAGCGACGCTAGAACGCAATGCGAGCGCGTCAGGCGTGTCGTGCAGGCCGAACACCTGCCCGACCGACTGCGGACGCGGCGCGAACGCCACTTTGCGCACCGCCGTGTGACGGCCATGCGCGTTCATCGTATAGGAGACGCGCTTCTTCTTCGATTCGACGCGAGCCGGCGCCTGATCGCTCTGCGCGGACGCGGTTTTCGCGGCGTTCGACGATTTTCGCGTGGTTTCCGAAGAGAGTTTCTTCTTGTGCAGCTTGGCCGATTTCGACGGCGCGGCCGTCGCGGGGGCTGATGAGTCGGCGGATGCGGCAAGGGCATTGACCGGAGCGGCAAGCGCTGCGGCAATCACCATCGAGGTGGCAACCGACATCGCGGTGCTTAGCGCCACACCTTGCATCACTTTGATCGACGAAAACATTTCGGTTTTCATTGGTGTTCTGTATAGAGCAGGCGAGAGTTTTCTCGCCAGTGTAGTAAAGCTGCGAAAAATAAGCAATATTAAGCACTTATCGAGTGTACTTAAACCGACTTATAAGAACGGATTGTAAAAAACCAATAAGCACCACGTAAGCAATCAAAAATATCGATCGCCGGGCCGGCGCAACGCTCACGGGCACCGCCATAGGCCTATTCGACCTGCACTGGTGCGCGACCAGTACCGGCCGCACCTCACCGATAGCACTTATCCGCATATCGGCAATGCCAGCACGAACTTGAGCGGGGGAAAACACGGATCGCGCCGATGGTACAACGAACGGTCGGCGCGCGAAGTCCGCCGGACAGCCTCCCATGCCGAATCTTAAGCGTCTGTTGCAATTCCCGAGGCGCGCGCATTCGACCGGGCAGTTTCCTTAACGTTCAATGACAATCTTCGGTTTACGCCCCAAATTCGCCCGCCACAATCGGATACCCTTCCGCCAACGCCGATCCGTCGCACGGCACAATCGGTGTAAATCCCATCAAGCGCCTCATTCTGCATTGACTTAAGGCGTTGTTTTATAGATAAATTCTCGACATTGTGCATTGCACCAAATGTGCTTGACATTTGTACATGCCATTCTAAAATGGGAACCATTGTTGCGACGCACAATGCATCGCGCGCTTGAAGCGGTTCTCCTCTCGTTTTGCTGTCAAACCATCGATCTGCGCTAGACAGATCAAATCCCAGGAGCGTAAACATGACTCTGCTGACCCCCGAGCAATTTGCCGCAGCACAGAAGGCCAACCTCGAAGCTCTCTTCGATCTGACGAACAAGGCGTTCGAAGGCATCGAAAAGCTGGTTGAGCTGAACCTGCAAGTCGTGAAATCGACGCTCGCGGAAAGCCAGGAAAACGCACAACGTGCGCTGTCGACCAAAGACGCGCAAGAATTCCTCTCGCTTCAAGCCAGCCTGACGCAACCGGTGGCCGAAAAGGTTCTGTCGTACGGTCGTCATCTGTATGAAATCGCGTCGGCTACGCAAGCCGAATTCGCGAAGGTCGCAGAAGCGCAATACGAAGAGCAAAACCGCAAGGTCCAAGCGCTCGTCGACAACGTCGCGAAGAACGCCCCGGCCGGCTCGGAAACCGCTGTCGCCGTGATGAAGTCGGCGATCACCGCCGCCAACACGACCTACGAAACGGTTCACAAGGCAACGAAGCAAGCTGTCGAAATCGCAGAAAGCAACTTCAACGCCGCCGCTACGGCTGCCACGAAGGCTGCTCAGCAAGCCGCTTCGCAAGCTTCGCGCGCAGCGAAGAAGCCGGTTGCCTAAAGTCGGTCCGTGCCCGCGGCATCTATCGCGGGCGCAAACGTTCAGTATCGTAAGCAATAGCGCGGCCTATCCGGTTCTCCCAGGCGGATAGGTTGCCCAGAGCCCCGATACGGCAAGCAGCGTATCGTTACCCCGGCCCCTAGGCCGGGATTTTTTTGTCGGCCAGAGTTAGCGCTTTACCCGCGGTCGACCGGAGTTAGTGCTTCAGTACTGACTCCGGCCCCATGCAGAGCACTTACTCGGGTCCCATGCAACTCTGCCGCGCAGTTCGCGAGTGCCGATGTCGGGTCCCGATCGCTGAATCGGCATAGGGGGCAGTCATATATGACTGCGCCCCTGCCATACCACCCGGCGTGCGGGTCCGCACCGGGCGGTT
>NZ_JAFLRF010000015.1:0-70997 GCF_017315705.1 Trinickia mobilis
TCGCGCCCCACTCCGAAGCGCGAAAGACCGAAATTCTAGCCACCCCCTCGCGTCCTGGCAAGCGGTATTTTGAAGATCTTATGACAAGCACTTCGTCTGTGATGCTGGGCACCCATTATTCCTCGGTGTTGGTCCCGCCGCCGCCCAACAAAGCCTGGCAGCAGGCGAACATGCCGCCCTCTCAGCTTACAGCCGCGCTACTCGTCTACTCGAGCAACAGCATCGCCCCCAGCCCCCTGGGGCGTTGACGGTAATTGCCCCCCGCCCGGTCAAAGTTAAAGCCGCCGGGAAAAGACTAGAATGGAGGGTTCTTCGAATACAAACATTCAGCCACTATGCGCTCGCGAATCGCCAAACGCCTCCCTCCCGATGCTGACAAGCTGGTCGGCCTGTCGCTCGCGTTGTTTGCGTCGGGCAGCCGCATCGAAGACCGCTTCTGGGAGGCGAAGCTCGATGCGCTGCTCGCGAAAATTGTCCGAAACGGCAACCAGACGACCCTCGATGCCGCGCTCGACCATCTTCAGCAAAACCATCCCGATGCATACGGCGCGCTTGCCGACATGGCCGAAACGCATAGCGAGTCGTTCGTGGTCGAACATGAAGGCACGCCGTACGAAGCGCTCTTGATCGCCGCGCCGGTGCTGGCATGGACCCGCTACGCAATCCCGTCCGGCCCGCTGAAGACTGATTCCGTCGACGCGCTGCGCGCGCATCTGCAGGCACACGTTCTCGCCGATTCCACGCGGGTCGCACTCGCGCCGTTCCTGTACAGCATCGATCAGTTGCCCCGGCATCACGTCGAAACGTATCGGGTGGCGCAACAGCTCGTCCAGGCCGCCGTCAGCGGAACCGTCACCAAGATCAATTTCGGCGATCTACCGGAAACCTCGCCGATTCTCGCCGACCCGCGCTTCCTGCTTGCGGTTGTCGCCGCGCCGGTCGGCGCCCCGCTCTTTCGATGGCAGGAGGAAGACGGCGGGGCGCGCATCGAGCGCGGCCAATGCCTCGAGCAATGGGCGACGCAAGGCGGCGCCAATCTCGCATTGGTGCTGCCGGGCTGCGAATTCGAATGCCTGCTGCCGGATGCCTATTACTCGGCCTGCCGCGACGCCGATGAGCGCGTGCGCCCGCACACGGTCCGCACAGCCATCCGCTACCTCTACGACACGATCGGCGCAGCGCCGCACGACCTCAGAGCCGTGGTGGCGGGCTTCGGCGAGCGCCGCATCGACGAGTATCGCGTCGGCTTCACCCGGCGCGGCAGCAACGACGTGATCTATGGCGTCGTCTGGCCCCTCTACGGGCGCGAAAACGGCGAGCTGGCCATCGACGAGGAACCGGAAGGCGCCGAGGCCGCCGACGGCCCACTCGAGGAAATCGTCGCGCTGCTTAAGGAAGCCGGCGTGACCGACATCCGCCGCCATGCCGGGCGCTTCGAGCCGGAATACTGCGACGACTGCGGCGTGCCGTTGTACGCGGACCCGCTCGGCGAGATCGTGCACGCCGAAATGCCGGAAGATGCCGAGCCCGCGCAACCGCATTTTCATTGAGTTTGCGCGTCGAGCGCGCCGCGACACCGAGCCCTGCCCTGCGCAGGGCTTTTTTCTGCATTTTTCCTATGCCATTCGGCCAGCCGCACGCGACGTAAGGAATTTGTCATCATAGTGCCGGCGGTGCATCACAGACAGCCGGCTCGAACCGGCACACGGATATCGCGCCGCCTCATCCAACCTAGGGAGGCAAAGTATGCGGTTCTCGGTTGTGAATTCAGAAGCAGAAAGACGCGACGGGCTCAAGGCCCTGCTGCGGCAAATCGATCGGCAGGCGCGCTTTAACGATGCGAAAGATTGGGCCCAGGCAAGCCGCGCATTGCAGCGTTCGAGTGTCGATCTTCTCGTCGTCGACTGGCAGGACTCGATGTGCGTGACGGATATACGCGCGCTCCTCAACGAGCACCCGTCGCTGCGAATCGCGGCGCTCACCGACGATGCCTCGCTGCCCCAGGTGCGGGCACTGCTCGGCGAAGGCGTACGCGGCATCATTCCGCGAGCGATGGAACCGCAGTTGATCGTCCACGCGTTCGAGCGGGTGTTGCTCGGCGGCCACTTCGTGTCGCATCGCGTGCTGACGCTAGACGTGCCATCGGCGCAAGAGCCGCCGCACGGCGCCGGGTCGCGAGCACGCGATGCCGCCAACCTCTATTCGCGCCGGATGCGCCTCTCGCGTCCGCTGTCGCCGCGTCAAGAGCAGATCATGCGCTGCGTCCACATGGGAAGCACCAACAAGATGATCGCGCGCACGCTCGGCATCAGCGAGGGCACGGTCAAGATACATCTCGCCAGCATCTTCCAGCAGTTGGGCGCGCTCAACCGCGCTGCAGCCGTTGCGCTCTACAACGACTGGCAGTCGCCGCAACTCGAAGTCCTGCGCCCGCTTGCCGATAGCGCACCAAAGCCCGTGCTCGGCCAGCCCGGGCCCGTGCCTCTGCGACCTAATACCGGCTTCAAATATCCGTTGCCCGACAACGACGACAGCAATCTTCCGATCGCTGCTGAACCTGTTGCGCCATTCGGCAAGAGGAGATCAGACGGAACCTGACGCGTCGCCCGAGGCATTGGCCAGCGGCTTCGACAGGCCGCTGGCATGGAATCCGCTCACACCTTTTGCGCACCAACGAGTAATATGAGATGCATGGGTTTCCTCTACACACCGTTACCGTTATGGCTTGCCGTCGGTGCCTGGATCGTCGCCGCAGGACTGCTTGCGTTCGCGTTATCGCGCAGGCCGTTCCGGCGTCTTCAGGACGGCACGCTGCAGCACGTGTGGCTCGCGATCATCGTGGCGGTTTCGGTGCTATGGGCGACCAACGCCTGGCTGGACGACGGACCTGTCATGCATCTGCTCGGCGCGACGCTGGTGGTCACGCTGTTCGATTGGGCGCTGGCGCTGATTGCGATGGCGGCCGTCAGCGGCATCGCTGCGGTGATTTTCGATGCGACTTGGCAAGGCATCGCGCTGACCTTCCTTGTCTACGGAGCGATGCCTGTCGGCGTTTCCGCGTTGTTGCAGCGCGCGACGATCGCGTGGCTGCCGCGCAATTTGTTTGTCTTTATCTGCGCGCAAGGCTTCGTATCCCCGGCAATTGCGGTGGCCGTTGCATCGGCAGCCGCGATCGGTACGCACGTGGCGCTCGCCAACGGCTCGATGGCCGTGATCCCGGTTGGGTACGCCTTCAGCGTACTCCTGCTCGCTTCCGGCGAGGCGTGGTTTACCGGGATGTCGACTGCGCTCATCGCGGTCTATAAACCGACGTGGGTAACCACGTACGATGTGCGCCGCTATCGGCTCGGCGGCCCCCGCACCTGAGTCGCGGCGCCGCGCCCGACCCGTGCGGCGCTGCGGCGGATGCAATTGCGACGTGGCATCGGCAGTGGAACACCGAGCGAGTTCGCCAAGGCATCGGCCGATTTTTCGCAGCATAGCCCGCCGGAATATTTGTTCTGAAGTTGAACTACACCGCATCGTCAGGCATCTTACGTGCCTGTTGTCTCAACCTGCATAATTAGATGGATAGCTCCAACACTCCGCGCCGATTCTTTCTTTTCGTCGGCCGGCTGGCGGCGTGCGCTGCCAGCGTTTCACTTGCGCTTGCCACTCCCGCCTTTGCCGACCTTGTCGATCAGCGCAACGAAATGATCAACAAGTACATCACCGATATGCATGCCGACCCGCTCGTCGCCGACTGCGCGGCGCACGGAAACTTCGTCGCCAGCACATCGAGCGCAATCGACCATGTCGAGTTCTCTCCCGAATCTTTCGATAGCGAGCACGCCACCATCACCCCCTGGAACGATTCGTTCGACGAAGGCAAACAACGAGTGAAAGTCGATAACATCGTGACGGTCGAAGGGTTGGGCTACCCGCACGACGCGAGTCAGCCGCCGATCAATTTGAAGTTCCGCTGCGGCTATGTCGGCACGCAGATGCTCGCTTTCAGTTGGAACGATCCGGTGCCGCCCGCAACGCGTGCCAAGGCGCCCGTCTCCAAGGCTGCGAAAGGCAAACACACTGGCAAGGGCACGACGAAAAAGAAGTCGACCGGCAAGAGCGCCTCCAAGGCGGTCTCGTCGAACGCAACGACGAAGAAAAAGGCCACGGCCAATAAGTCGTCGACAAAGAAGGAGACCAATACGGAGCAGAAGACGTCGACGGCAAAAGAGTCCTGACCGTTTTGGGCGACCCGTCTGTGCCGTTGCGCCGCGCATGAGGCGATTCGACGCGCTCGCCGGCCACGCAGATGGCAAACGCCAGCGAGGCATCACGCCGCGGCGCAGCACCGGGCCTCAGGGCCTCAGGCAAACGTCTCGACATGCCGCAGCACCGCATTGAGCATCGCCGCGCCCAGCGCCGCGCTGCGCTCGCCGTTCCAGCCGACGCGCTCGTCGGGAAGATTCGCGTTGTCCTTGAACGGCATCTCCAGCGTCAACGACAGGCAGCCGAATTCGTGGCCGATGGACTTCGACGCGAGCTTCAGCGCGTCCTGCTGGTACTTCGACGGTTCGTAGCCGAATTTGTCCTGGAAGTCCGGGCTTGCCTGCTTGAATGCGTCGATGAATGCGGCTTGCCGCCTACCCTGCTCCTCCGTAAAACCGGGCAACATCTCGGAGCCCGCGACGAACACATACGGCAGGGCCTCGTCGCCATGGATATCGAAGAAGAGATCGCAGCCCGTCGCACGAATGGCATCGCGCACGAGCAGCACTTCGGGGCTGCGCGCCGCGTCCGGCTCCATCCATTCGCGGTTCAAGTTCGCGCCTGCGGCATTGGTGCGCAGATTGCCGCGCACGCTGCCGTCCGGATTCATGTTCGGCACGATGTAGAACACCGCGTGGTCATAGAGCTTTCGCGCAACCGGGTCGCCCGCCCAATCGCCCCACCCTGCGAGCCGCTTCACGAGGCCCTCGACGAACCACTCGGCCATCGTCTCGCCCGGGTGCTGGCGCGCGATGATCCAGACCTTCTTCTTGGGCTTGTCGCCGGTATCCGGCGTGCCGAGCACGAGCAGCGACATCGGTCGGCCTTCGACCGTCTGTCCAAGTTCGACCAGATTCGCTTGCGGCATCTGCTGCACGGCGCCGAGAAACTCCGAATGCCGCTCCTCGCTGTACGGCTCGAAATACGCGTAGTAGATGCGGTCGAAATCGGGCGTGTGGTCGATCGTCATCACGCGTCCGTCGTATGACGTCGGCACGCGGAACCAGTTGACGCGGTCGTAGCTCGCCACGGCCTGGTAGTTGCGCCATCCTTCCGCGAACGCGCACTCGGACGCGTTTTCGAAGGTCATCACGCAGCGCGCGCCGCGCGCGCCCGAAAGGCGGAAATAGAACCACTGCGCAAAATCCGCGTGGCTGTCGCGGCGGACGCGCAGGCGGATATCGTCCGCTTGTTCGCAGGATAGGACTTCGACTGCGCCGGCGTCAAAGTTGGTCGTGATCAATAGACTCATGGGGCGTTCCTTGTCTGGTAGGGATGCGTCGGCGGACTTGACCGTCAATCGCCCACGCGCCGGCGAAATACATAAGTGGAGTCGTTCGAAGCCTCGGCATCGAACGCGTAGCCTTCGGCCGCGAAGTTTTTCAGCGCTTCCGGCGCGTCCGCGCGGTTTTCGACCGCATAGCGCGCCATCAGGCCGCGAGCGCGTTTCGCGTGAAAGCTGATGATCTTGTAGCGGCCACCCTTCCAGTCCTCGAAGACCGGCGTGACGACCGGCGCGTCGAGCAGCTTCGGCTTGACCGACTTGAAGTACTCCTCCGACGCGCAATTGACGAGCACCCGCGCCGCCCCTTTGTTCTTTTGCAACTGAGCGTTGAGCGCGTGCGTGATGCGCTCGCCCCAGAACGCGTAGAGATCCTTGCCGCGTCCGTTCGCAAAGCGCGTCCCCATTTCGAGCCGGTATGGCTGCAGCAGGTCGAGCGGCCGCAGCAACCCGTAAAGGCCCGACAGCACGCGCACGTGGTGTTGCGCGTAGTCGAGATCGGCGGCCGAAAGCGACTTCGCGTCGAACCCCTCGTACACGTCGCCATTGAATGCGAGCACGGCCTGCTTCGCGTTTTCGGCACTAAAGCGCGGCGACCAATCGGCATAACGCTGGAAGTTCAGATGCGCGAGCGTATCGGAGATGCCCATCAGCGACGCGATCTGTTGCGGTGACAGGCGGCGCAGCTCGCCGATCAGCTCGGCGGCTTCGTCTGCAAAATCGGGGATCGTATGTTTCTTGACGTGCGGCGGCGTTTCGTAGTCGAGCGATTTCGCCGGAGACAAAACAATTATCATAGAGGCTCGCCGGCACGCCGTGCCGGGCGGTAAAGACGGGAAAGCCCGATTGTAACGAATGCCTAGTTCCCATGCCTCGCGCGGCGCGCCCCGCGTCATCCTCGATTCGAATGTCTGGATCGACATTCTCGTCTTCGACGACCCCGACACGCGTCCGATCCAGGCGGCGCTGGAATCCGGCGCGCTGCACGCGTTGATCGATGCGCGGTGCCTCGCCGAGCTCACGCGCGTGCTGGACTATCCGCAGTTCGTCGCGCGCAATGTCGACAAGGAAGCGGCGCTGGCGGCCGTCAGACGCCTGGCGGAATTCGTCGCGCCGGAAGCGGCGGACGCTCCGCCAGAAAATGCCCGTCCGCTGCCGAACTGCAAGGATCGCGACGACCAGAAGTTTCTCGAACTCGCACATGCGGCGCACGCCGATTGGCTCGTATCGAAAGACCGTGCCGTGCTGAAGCTCGCGAAGCGAATCGCGCGCGACTTCGGCTTTCGGATCGCACAACCTGCGCCATTCGTCGCTGCCTGCGAACTCGGCGCCGCCGCCGTGCCGGAGCCGGCACCAGAACCAGCCTGACGCCTGGCATTCGACATCAGGCCCGCCGAAACCCTCCGCCAGCGCCTTGACCTCCAACACGAACCTGCTCGAGCCTGCCGACCGAATCATGAACGCACCGCACGAAACGCTCACGACACCCACCTTCGCCTCGCGCCTGCCGCACGTCGGCACGACGATCTTCACGGTCATGAGCGCGCTCGCCGCCGAAAAGCGCGCGGTCAACCTCGGCCAGGGCTTTCCCGATTTCGATTGCGATCCGCGCATCGTCGACGCGGTTGCGAAAGCGATGCGCGACGGACACAATCAATATCCGCCGATGGCCGGCATCGCGCCGCTGCGCCAAGCGATCTCGGACAAAGTCGCGAACCTCTACGGCCGGCGCTACGACGCGAATACCGAAGTCACCGTGACGGCCGGCGCCACGCAGGCATTGCTCACGGCGATCCTCGCGACTGTGCACCCAGGCGACGAGGTCATCGTCCTCGAACCGAACTACGACTGCTATGTGCCGTCGATCGAGCTGGCGGGCGGCAAGCCGGTCTTCGTCACGCTTGAAGCGCCCGACTACGCGATTCCGTTCGACAAGCTCGCCGCCGCGGTCACGCCGAAGACCCGGCTCATCCTGATCAACACGCCGCACAACCCGACCGGCACGGTCTGGCGCGCCGACGACATGCGCAAGCTCGAGGAGATCGTGCACGGGACGAACGTGCTGATCGTCTCGGACGAGGTCTATGAGCACATGGTGTACGACGGCGCACCGCACGAAAGCGTCGCGCGCTACGCGGAGCTCGCGCAGCGCAGCTTTGTGGTGTCGAGCTTCGGCAAGACCTTTCACGTGACAGGCTGGAAGATCGGCTATGTCTGCGCACCGGCCGCACTGACGGCCGAGTTCCGCAAGGTCCATCAATTCAATGTGTTCACGGTGAACACGCCGATGCAGTATGGGCTCGCCGACTATCTGCGCGATCCGGCGCCCTATCTAGCGCTGCCGGCGTTCTATCAGAGGAAGCGCGACTTTTTCCGCGAAGGCCTCGCGAAGACCCGCTTCAAGCTCCTGCCTTGCACCGGCACGTACTTTCAGTGCGTCGACTACGCGGCGGTGAGCGATCTGCCGGAAGCGGATTTCTCGACGTGGCTCACGAGCGAAATCGGCGTGGCGGCGATTCCGGTGTCGGCCTTCTATCACGAGGCGCACGAATCGGGCGTCGTGCGCTTTTGCTTCGCGAAGCAGGAAAGCACGCTCGCCACCGCGCTCGAACGGCTCGCGCGGCTCTGACGGCGAGCGCGATCATGCGACAGAGCGCCCGTTGTTCGCATTCGCGCCTCGCGTTCACGGCTCGTGCAGCCGCTTCATTTTGCAGCGACGTATGCCTTGCGATCGTCCGTCACGCGCTGCGCGGCGGGCCGCTGGTTGATCAGCTTCACGTAGCGCTTCCAATCGATGCCTGCATCGAGCAGGAAGTCGCGCCCGTAGACCGTGTTCGTCGCCATGCCGACGAGCGGCAGGCTTGCAAACGCGGCGATATCGGCGATGGTGAATTCGTGGCCCGCCAGATAAGGCGCGAACTTCGCGAGCCGCTTGAAGCCGGCAATGCCGTGCATCAGGCGCTTCTCAGCCCGCGCCTTGGTGGCGTCAGTCACCGTGCCGCCGAAGAACGCCTCCTTGTACAGCTCGCGCGCGACGAGTTCGAGATGCAGGTCGACGAACGTCACCAGTTCACGCGCCTTCGCGGCCTCGAACGGATCGGCCGGAAAAATCGGCTTGTCGGGATAGCGCTGTGCGAGATACTCGACGATCACTTCCGATTCGCACAAATCGCCCGCTTCCGTGCGGATGTACGGCACCTTGCCGAGCGGCGAATGCGCAAGCACCGCTTCGTCCTGCGACGGAATGATGAACACTTCCTCGAACTCAATACCGTGTTCGAGCAAAACGAACTTCACCTTGTTGTAGTAGTTGGACAGCGCGAAACCGTGCAGCTGGATCATACGGCGTCTCCATGTGACAGGATGATCGGAGCCGTTAGGCGCCACGCGCCGCCGCCAAGCTCCGCCAGGCATCATTTTAAATCGCACGACCGTGCTATTTTAAAACAGATTTGGAGTGGGACACCATTATGGCCTCTCGTCGGACCCGCATCGAGACTGTCGGCATCGTAGGCACAGGCGCGATGGGACGCGGCATCGCGCAGATCGCGGCGCTCGCCGGCCTCACCGTGCGGCTCTTCGATACCGACCCGCAAGCCGTCTTAGCCGCACGCGATTACCTCGCGGACATCTTCGTCAAGCTGACCGTCAAGGGCAAACTCGATGAAGCCGGCGCGCACGCCGCGCTCGCACGCGTGATCGGCGCGCAGGCGCTCGCCGAGCTCGCCGATTGCGATCTGGTGGTCGAGGCGATCGTCGAAAAGCTCGACGCCAAGCGCGCGCTCTTTCGCGAACTCGAAACCATCGTCAGCGGGCGCTGCGTGCTCGCGTCCAACACGTCGTCGCTGTCGATTACCGCCATTGCCGCCGCGTGCACGGATGCGTCGCGCGTCGTGGGCTATCACTTCTTCAATCCAGTGCCGCTCATGAAGGTCGTCGAAGTGATCGACGGGCTGCGCGGCGATCCGGCTGCCGGCGACGCGCTCATGGACCTCGCACGCCGCATGGGACACACCCCCGTGCGCGCGAAGGACATGCCCGGCTTCATCGTCAACCACGCCGGACGCGGGATGAATACCGAAGGGTTGCGCGTCGCGAGCGAGGGCGTGGCGAGCTTTGCCGATATCGACAGGATCATGCGCGAGCAGGCCGGCTTTCGCCTCGGTCCGTTCGAACTGCTCGACCTGACCGCGCTCGACGTGTCGCATCCCGTGATGGAGTCGATCTATCACCAGTTCTATGAGGAGCCCCGCTTCACGCCGTCGCCGATTACCGGCACGCGGCTCGCGGGCGGGCTGATCGGCAAGAAGGCAGGCGAAGGTTTTTATCGCTACGTCGACGGCAAGCAGCAAGTGCCCGGCGAGCCGAGCGCGCCCACCGCACTGCCGCAGCGCGTGTGGGTCAGCGGGCGTCATCCCGAGGCGCGCAACGCGGTGTTGGAACTCGTGACACGCGCCAACGTCGCGCTCGACGAAGGCGCAAAACCCGCTCGCGATTCCTTGATCGTCGTGACGCCGTTCGGTCTCGATGCGACGACGGCGGCCGTCGAAGAGCAACTGGATGCCAGCCGCACCGTCGCAATCGATGCCCTCTTCCCGCTCGCCACCGTCAAGCGCCGCACGCTGATGACGACGCCGGCCACGACACGCGCCGCGCGCGATGCCGCCCATGCGCTCTTCGCCGCCGACGGCGTGCCCGTCACGGCGATCCGCGATTCAACGGGCTTCGTCGCGCAGCGGATCGTCGCGACGATCGTCAACATCGGCTGCGACATCGCGCAGCGGCAGATCGCCTCGCCGCAAGATATCGACCTCGCCGTCACGCTCGGCCTCGGCTATCCGAAGGGACCGCTCGCACTCGGCGATGCGCTCGGCGCGCAGACCCTCCTGACGATTCTGCGCAATATGTCGAACGTGCTCGGCGATCCGCGCTATCGGCCGTCGCCGTGGCTCGCGCGCCGCGCCCAGCTCTGCCTGCCGCTTACGAGCGCCGATGCGGCCGACGCCCCGAACTAAGATCGAATTCGAACACGCCACTGACCCAGGAACCACCATGACCGCCGAACTCCTCGCGTCGCGCCCGCCCGAAAGCGAATCGACGCTCGTTCTCACGCTCTCGAACCCCGGCGCGCGCAACGCGCTGCATCCTGACATGTACGCCGCCGGCATCGAGGCGCTCGACACTGCCGAGCGCGATGCGTCGATCCGCGCGATCGTGCTGACCGGCGCGGACGGCTTCTTTTGCGCGGGCGGCAACCTGAACCGGCTGCTCGAGAACCGCGCGAAAGATCCGTCGGTGCAGGCGCAAAGCATCGACCTGCTCGGCGAGTGGATCTCGGCGCTGCGCGCCTCGACGAAGCCGGCGATTGCTGCCGTGGCCGGCGCCGCGGCCGGCGCGGGCTTCTCGCTCGCACTGGCGTGCGATCTGATCGTCGCCGCGGACGATGCGAAATTCGTCATGTCGTATTCGCGCGTCGGCCTCACACCCGACGGCGGCGGGTCGTGGTTTCTCGCGCGCGCCTTGCCGCGCCAGCTCGCGACCGAAATCCTGCTCGAAGCCAAGCCGGTCGCCGCCACGCGCCTCGTCGAACTGGGCGTCGTGAACCGGCTCGCGAAGCCATCCGCCGTGCTCGACACCGCGCTCGCCTGGGCCAACGAGCTTGGGCGCGTTTCGCCGAACGCCGCCACGCGGATCAAGTCGCTCGTCGCCGCGGCCGATTCGCAGCCGCTCGCCGATCACCTGATTGCCGAGCGCGACAGCTTCGTCGCGTCGCTCCATCACCGCGACGGGCTCGAAGGCATCACCGCATTCCTCGAAAAACGCGCCCCGGTCTACAAATGAGCGATCCGACGACAGCAGGCTTCGACATGCCCAAGCGCCGCCGCATCTTCCTGATGCGGCACGGCGACGTGACTTACTTCGACGCCTCGGGCCGCGCGATCGAGCCCGAAACGGTGCCGCTCAACGCGAACGGCCGCGAACAGGCCAGCGCGGCGGGCCGCGAGTTCGCCGCGCACGAGGTGCGCTTCGATCGCGTGATCGTGAGCGGCTTGCCGCGCACGGTCGAAACAGCGCAGCGCGTGCTGGCGGAGACGGGACAGAAGATCGAGATCGAAATCTGGCCCGAATGGCAGGAGATTCGCGGCGGACGCCTTGCGGGCCTGCCGCCCGGCGAAGTCGAATCCGCCTTTCTGCGCGTGTTCGACGGCATCGTCGCCGAGGACACGCACTTCCTCGGCGGCGAGACGATCGGCGAATTGCTCGATCGCGTGCTGCCGCCCGTCGCAAAGCTGCGCGACGATCCGTTGTGGGACACGGCGCTGCTCGTGCTGCACGGCGGCGTCAATCGCGCGCTGCTCTCGCACGCGATCACGGCAGGCGGGCGCGCGTTCTTCGGCCACCTCGCGCAGGCGACGGGCTGCATCAACGCGCTCGACGTCGGCGGCGAGCCGCGCGACTGGGTCATCCGCACGCTCAACTATTCGCCGCCGTCCCCGCTATTCAAGGACGTGCGCAACACGACGATGGAACTGCTCTACGCGCAATACCTTCGATATAAGCGCGACTGAGCACGAGTATCGAACCCAACCGATCTGGAGGAGACAATGGCAACGAGCCGTCCAGCAGCAGATTCGGATCCGCCGCAAGACTATTCGGCGTTCGTCGGCACCCGCGCGGTGTCCGAGCGTCAGCGTTTCGACATCGCGGCGCTCGGAGAATGGCTCGCCGCGCACGTCGACGGCTTCGCCGGGCCGCTCGCTGTCGAGCAATTCGCCGGCGGCCAGTCGAACCCCACGTTCAAGCTCGTCACGCCGTCGCGCAGCTACGTGATGCGCGCGAAACCCGGCCCTGCCGCGAAGCTCTTGCCGTCCGCGCACGCGATCGAGCGCGAGTACCGCGTGATGGACGCGCTCGCAGGCACCGATGTCCCCGTCGCGCAAATGCTCGCGCTTTGCGAAGACGAAGCGGTGATCGGCCGTGCGTTCTACGTGATGGAGTTCGTCGCGGGCCGCGTGCTGTGGGACCCGTCGCTGCCCGGCATGTCGAGCGCCGAACGCGCGGCGATCTACGACGAAATGAATCGCGTGATCGCGGCATTGCATACGATCGATGTCGAGAAGGCCGGCCTTGCCGACTACGGCAAGCCGGGCAACTACTTCGCGCGGCAGATCGGCCGCTGGAGCAAGCAGTACCAGGCGTCCGAGACCGAGCCGATCGAAGCGATGCACCGGCTCATCGAATGGCTGCCGCAGCACATGCCGGCTGAAGCGGACGACGGCACGCAGGGACAGAGGCGCGTGTCGATCGTGCACGGCGACTACCGGCTCGACAATCTGATCTTCCATCCAAGCGAGCCGCGCGTGCTCGCAGTGCTCGACTGGGAGCTGTCGACGCTCGGCAGCCCGCTCGCCGACTTCGCCTACCATTGCATGGCGTGGCACGTCGACCCCAAGCAGTTTCGCGGCATCGCCGGGCTCGATTGGACGGCGCTCGGCATTCCCGATGAAGCTCATTACGTGCAGCGCTATTGCGAACGCACGGGCTTGAAGATCGAAGGCGACTGGAACTTCTACCTGGCCTACAACATGTTCCGCATCGCGGCGATCCTGCAAGGGATCATGAAGCGCGTCGTCGAGGGCACGGCGGCGAGCGCACAAGCGGCCGACGCCGGCCGCCGCGCACGGCCGATGGCCGAACTGGCGTGGCAGTACGCGCAGAAAGTGCGCTGAGCTCGGCACCGATACCGTCACGAAAGAAACCGTCCCAGCGGGAGGCATCATGAATTTCGACTACACCCCGAAAGTCCAGGCGTTGCGCGAGAAGCTCCTCGCGTTCTTCGACGAGCACGTCTATCCGAACGAAAAGACGTTCTACGAGGAAATCGCTCGCAACCGGCAAAACGGCAATGCGTGGATACCGACGCAAATCGTCGAGACGCTCAAGACGCGCGCGCGAGGCCGGCCTATGGAATCTCTTCCTGCCCGCCTCGAAGCGCGGCGCAGGCCTGACGAACCTCGAATACGCGCCGCTCTGCGAGATCATGGGCCGCGTGCCCTGGGCGCCGGAAGTCTTCAACTGCAACGCGCCCGACACCGGCAACATGGAAACGCTCGAGCGCTACGGCAGCGAAGCGAACAAGCGCGAATGGCTCGAGCCGCTGCTCGAAGGCCGGATCCGCTCGGCGTTCCTGATGACCGAGCCTGACGTGGCGTCCTCCGATGCGACGAACATCCAGACGCGCATCGAGCGCGACGGCACCGACTACGTGCTCAACGGGCGCAAGTGGTGGTCGTCGGGCGCGGGCGATCCGCGCTGCAAGATCTATATCGTGATGGGCAAGACCGATCCCGACGCGGCGAAACACCAGCAGCAATCGATGATTCTCGTCCCCGCGGACAGCGCCGGCATCACCGTGCACCGGCCGCTGTCGGTGTTCGGCTACGACGACGCGCCGCACGGCCACATGGAGATCACGCTCGAAAACGTGCGTGTGCCCGCATCGAACATGCTGCTGGGCGTTGGCCGCGGCTTCGAGATTGCGCAAGGCCGCCTCGGTCCGGGCCGCATCCACCACTGCATGCGCTTGATCGGGCTCGCGGAACGCGCGCTCGAATTGATGTGCAAGCGCACCTCGCAGCGCGTCGCGTTCGGCAAGCCCATCGCCGCGCAGACGGTCACGCAGGAACGCATCGCCGAAGCGCGTTGCATGATCGAACAGGCGCGCCTCTTGACGCTGAAGACCGCCTACATGATGGACACCGTCGGCAACAAGGGCGCGCGCGGGGAGATCGCGATGATCAAGGTCGTCGCACCGAACATGGCGTGCCAGGTGATCGACTGGGCGATCCAGGCGCACGGCGGCGGCGGCGTCAGCGACGACTTCCCGCTCGCCTACGCGTACGCGTCGGCCCGCACGCTGCGCTTCGCTGACGGCCCCGACGAAGTGCACCGCAACGCGATCGCGAAGCTCGAACTCGCGCGCTACGTGGACCCTGAAGCGGCCGCGCACGGCTGAGAAACCCGGACGCCAAGCCGGATTTTCGAGGCCGTCAGCAGCACGTAGCAATCCATGCTCTAATTTTTTCCGTGCTTTTGGCGCCGCGTGTGCGGCGCCGTCCTTATGGAAAAGGAGACGAGATGCACTATCCCCACGCTCACTTGCTTTGCATGGGACCGGAGTACGCGCTAAAGCGCTACTCCGGATCGACACGTTCGCTGCCCCCGAAGGAGGCGTCATGATCGACGTCTATAGCTGGGCGACCCCGAACGGCCATAAGGTTCACATCATGCTCGAGGAGACGGGCCTCGATTACAACGTGCACGGCGTCGACATCGGCGCCGGCGACCAGTTCAAGCCCGAGTTCCTCGCGATCAGCCCGAACAACAAGATCCCGGCGATCGTCGATTCGCAAGGGCCTGGCGGCAAGCCGCTGTCGCTGTTCGAATCGGGCGCGATCCTGATCTATCTGGCCGAGAAGACCGGCAAGTTCCTCTCCGCCGATCCCGCCGCCCGCTACACGACGCTGCAATGGCTGATGTTCCAGATGGGCGGCATCGGCCCGATGTTCGGTCAGACGCACCATTTCCGCATCTATGCGCCCGAGCAGATCGAATACGCGGTCAGCCGCTACACGAACGAGACGAAGCGCCTGTACGGCGTGATGGATACGAAGCTCGGCAAGACGCAATATCTCGCGGGCAACGATTACTCGATCGCCGACATCGCGAGCTTTCCATGGACACGCTCCTGGAAGAACCAGGGCGTCGATCTGGACGACTTCCCGAACGTGAAACGCTGGCATGAAGCGATTGCGGCGCGGCCGGCGGTCCAGCGCGCGGTCGAAGTGCTGGCGTCGGAACGCAAGGCTTCGTTCGACGACAAAGCGAAGGAAGTGCTGTTCGGCGCGACGCAATACGCGCGGCATTGAGCGGCAACCGCGCCGCGGGGCATTGTGGCGAGCGGCCCTCGACGTGCCGCTCGCCGCGCCCTGCAACGAACTTCCTTAGAAATAGTGCCGCGTGATGAACTCGGCGACGCAAACCGGCTTGTCGCTGCCGCCCGCAGCGCCGCCTTCGGCTTCGAGCGTCACGTTCCAGATGACCTGTACGCCGCCGCCGTCCACATCGGTCACGCCCTCCACCTGAAAGCGCGCCCGCACGCGCGCACCCACCCGAACCGGCGCCGTGAAGCGTACGCGATTGAGCCCGTAGTTGACGCCCATGCGCTGCCGCATCGCGACGGTCTTTTCGAGCAGCGCCGGGACCAGCGACAACGTCAGGAATCCATGCGCGACCGCTCCGCCGAACGGCGAATCGCGCGCGGCCCGTTCGGGGTCGACGTGTATCCACTGGTGATCGCCGGTCGCATCCGCAAACATGCCGACGCGAGCCTGATCGATTTCGACCCAGCCGCTCGTCAGCGGCGCGGCGCCGATGAGCGAGCGCAGCGCGTCGGCATCGCCGAGCTCGACGATCGCGTTCTGCGCAGAAGCCGGCATCTCAGGCGTCATGTTGCCTCCCGTCCCCCAGGGGACTTCCTTCGGGGCGCTGGGCCGCCCCAAGGAAGGCAACCGCCCTCGCGGCTGGAAGCGAACAATAGTGAGCGTGGGGGCGGTTCATCGGGTGCCTCCCGGATTACGCAGCCCGAAAATCACCTTCGAGCGCACGACGATAACCGTCTCCCCGTTCTGGTTGATGCCTTCCCATTGGATCGACACGATGCCGCGGTCCGGACGGCTCTCGGATACGCGCTTGTCGAGGACCGTGTTCTTCATCAGGATCGTGTCGCCGGCGCGCACCGGCTTGATCCAGCGGACTTCGTCGACGCCGGGCGAGCCCATCGACGTCGAACCGCGCAACTGATTGCGCACGACAAGACCCATCATGACCGAACACGTATGCCAGCCGCTCGCGATCAGACCGCCGAACGGGGACGCCTTCGCGGCGGCCTCGTCCACATGGAACGGCTGCGGGTCGAACTGCTCGCCGAACCGGATGATTTCGTCGGCGCCGAACGTGTGCTCGCCGACGTCCGCCGTCGTGCCGACTTCAAAGTCTTCGTAACTCATACCCATTGTTCTGCTCCTTCATTGAAGTGAGTCTTCGCGACAGCGCTCAGGCATCGGCCGTCGCGAAACCCGGCAGCGCCGCGAAGCGCGCGAGGTGATGGTCGACGTCGCCGAGCGTCGTCTCGATGATCGCGAGCCGCTTGAACCAGTGCGCCGCCGCGACCTCGTTGGTCACGCCCATGCCGCCGTGCAACTGCACCGCTTGCTGACCGACGAAGCGCGCGGCTTGTCCGATGCGCACTTTCGCCGCCGATACCGCGCGGCGCCGCTCGTCGGCATCGCGGCTCGCATAGCGGACCGCCGCCAGATACGCGAGCGAACGCGCCTGTTCCGTATGAATCAGCATCTCGGCCATTCGGTGCTGCAGCACCTGGAAGCGCGCAATCGGCACGCCAAACTGCTGACGCGCTTTCGTGTATTCGAGGGTTGCATGATTCAGCGCGTCGAGCGCGCCGATGGCTTCCGCGCACAGCAGGACGATGCCATAGTCGGCGATGTGCTCGAGCGTCGCTGCTCCCGCGTGCACGCCGGCAAGCCGGCGGGCGGGCGTATTGGCGAACGTGAGCGTCGCGGCGCGCTGACCGTCGATCGTGCGGTACTCGGCAACCTCGGCGTGCGCCGCGTCGCGCGGCACGATGAACAACGCGATTTCGCCGGCAAGACGCGCCGGCACGATCCAATAGTCCGCTTGCGCGCCGTGCTGCACGATCGATTTGCATCCGGTCAGCGTGAATCGGCCGCCCTCTTCTTTGGCAGTAGTCGCGATATCGAACAGGTCGTAGCGCGCGTGAGGCTCATGAAACGCCACAGCGAGCTTGATCTCGCCTGCGCCCGCGCGTTCGAGCCATTGCGCGTCGTCGCCGTCGCCCGTACCCGCAAGACGCAGCGCCTCGATGCCGACCGCCGTCGCCCAATACGGCTCGACGACGAGCCCTCGCCCCAGCTCCTGCATCACGACGAGCATGTCGACCGCACTGCCGCCGAACCCGCCCTGCGCTTCGGGCACCGGCAGCGCCGTCAGGCCAAGCTCGGCGAAAGCGCCCCAATGCGCGGCCGAGACGCCCGGCTCCGACCGCACGATGGCCTGCCGCGTTTCGAAGCCGTAGTGCTTCTCGAGATAGCGACGCAGCGCGTCGGCGAATTGCTGCTGTTCATCGGTGAAGGTGAAGTCCATGCGCCGCTCCTGTCGATCAGAGTTGGCGCTTTAGCGCTTACTCTGGTCCCATGAAAAGCTCAAAGCCCGAGAATCATCTGCGCGATGATGTTCTTCTGGATTTCGTTCGAGCCACCGTAAATCGACGTCTTGCGGAAATTGAAGTAGTACGCGGCGAGCGGAGCGGCATCGTCGTCGCCGGCGATGCTGTGCTCGCGCTTGCCTTCGAGGAACGGCGCGTCGAATGCCGCCGCGAGCGGCCCGGCCGCTTCGAACATCAGTTCCGTCAATCCTTGCTGGATTTCGGTGCCCTTGATCTTCAGCATCGATGCCTCTGGCCCCGGCCCGCGCCCGCTCGCCTCGTTGCTGACGACGCGCTGCACGGTCACATCGAGCGCCATCAGCTCGATCTCGAGCGCAGCCACTTTGGCGCCGAATGACGGATCTTCGATCAGCGGTTTGCCGTTTTTCCTCTGCTCGCGCGCAAGGCGCTTCAGGAACACGAGTTCGCGCTTCGAGCGGCCCACCGCAGCAATACCCGTTCGCTCGTGGCCAAGCAGATACTTCGCGTAAGTCCAGCCGCGATTCTCGTCGCCTACGAGATTCCCGACCGGCACTTCGACGTCCTCGAAGAACACCTCGTTGACCTCGTGATCTTCGTCGAGCGTGATGATCGGACGCACAGTGATGCCCGGCGTCTTCATGTCGATCAGCAGGAACGAGATGCCTTCTTGCTTCTTCGCGCCGCTATCGGTGCGCACGAGGCAAAACATCATGTCGGCGTGCTGGCCGAGCGTCGTCCAGGTCTTCTGGCCATTGACGACATAGTGATCGCCGACGCGCTCGGCCCGCGTGCGCAGCGACGCGAGATCGGACCCCGAGCCGGGCTCCGAATAGCCCTGGCACCACCAGTCGGTGCCGTCGAGAATGCGCGGCAAGTAGTGGCGCTTCTGCGCTTCGCTGCC
Source organism: Trinickia mobilis (assembly GCF_017315705.1). Lineage (GTDB taxonomy): Bacteria > Pseudomonadota > Gammaproteobacteria > Burkholderiales > Burkholderiaceae > Trinickia_A > Trinickia_A mobilis. The sequence goes on from NZ_JAFLRF010000015.1 coordinate 18,724, forward strand.
GTACTTCATCAGCACGGGCGCAACCATCGACACGCCGAACGGCAGCACCGGCGGCGCTCCGACGCGCGCGCATTCCTCCTCCCAGATGTGACGCTGCGTCGCGTTCCAGCCGGGCCCGCCGTATTCCACGGGCCACGCCGGCGCAGACCAGCCACGCGCGCCGAGCCGCTTATGCCAGCTCGCAATGTCGTCGCGCGACAAGCGTTTGTGATTGAGGACCTTGGCGGCAAGCTCGGCAGGCAGATTCGCTTCGAGCCACGCGTGGATTTCGGCGCGGAATGCGCCTTCGGCGGGGGTGTAGTCGAGATTCATACGCAGTGTCTCCTGGCCGCGCCGTTCGCCGCCAGGATGACGCTGCGCTTATTGCAGCGACTCTTTGAGTGCGGTTGGAACCGGCAGCGGCATCACGTCGATGCCCTCTTCGACCAAGGCCTTCGCATCCTCCGGCGTCGTGACGCCGCGGATGCTGCGCGCGGGCGCTTCATTGTAGTGAATGCGCCGCGCTTCCTCGGCAAAGCGCTCGCCCACGTTCTCGGTTTTCTCGAGCAGCTCGCGCAATGCACGCATCGCACGGGCCTGCAACTCACCGGCATCCGCCGCGGGCTGCACCGCGCTCGCGCCCGACAGATTGAGACGGGGCGCGGACGGCATGCGGCTCACTTCGGTCGCGCCGCAAATCGGACATTCGACGAGCTTGCGGGACAACTGCGATTCGAAGTCTTCGGCGGAAGCAAACCAGCCTTCGAACCGATGGCCATGCGGACACTGTAAGTCGAGAACCTTCATGAGTCGGGGCTTGTGCACGAGTGTAGCGCAAAATCAAAATTTGTGAACGACCGTTCGCAAATTTATCGGGGAATCACGACGTGGACTGCTGGACGCTGAAAGCGTAGAGCAAATCGACGTGTGTGCGCGATTTTAGCGCTTCGCGTGAAAACGCGCCGAAGGTGACGCGGTGATGACAAATACGGCGAAACGCACGCCGGACGGCGTGATTCCAGCGTCCTTCACGCGAGCGGCCAAGCGCCGGAAAGCGCCTTCTCGAGCCAGAACGTGCCGATGATCGTCTTCACGTCGCTGATCTGGCCCGTGCGCACCCACTCCATCACTTGCGCAAGATCGACCGTGAACGTCTCGAGAAACTCCCCGTCGTCGAGTTTGCGCTCACCGGCCGTCAAACCGCGCGCGAGAAAGATATCGATGAATTCCGTCGAGTACGAAATGATCGGATGAATGCGCGTCAGGTACACATACTCGCGCGCCGTATAGCCGGTCTCCTCGCGCAGCTCGCGCTTCGCGCACGCAAGCGCGCCCTCGTCCGGATCGAGCTTGCCGGCCGGATACTCGGTCATCACCTTGCCGATCGGATAGCGATATTGGCTTTCCATCAGCACACGGCCGTCGTCGAAGAGCGGGATCACCATCACCGCGCCCGGATGCTGGACGTATTCGCGCGAGGCATGCTTGCCGTCCGGCAAACGCACGATGTCGCGCTTGAGCGTCAGGAAGGAGCCTGCGTGGATCGTGTTGCTTTCGACGCACGTCTCGGTGAGCGCGGCATCGTGGTTGGGCAGTTCAGCCATGGTGCCTTCCGTCCCCAAAGTGGTCTTGCTTCGGGGCGCCGGGCCGCCCCCAAGGGAGGCATCCGCCCCCTCGGGGGGCAGCGAACGAAGGTGAGTGTGGGGCTCGTTCATGTCGCCTCCTCGGACAGCCAGGACGCGCGATGGCGGCTAGCCATCAGCGGCGTTTGACGAGATATTGAAAAATGAAGCCGGGAAACGCGAAAACGACGAACAGGCTGAACGTGATCGCATAAAACTGCCAGCCTTGCTCGAAGCGGTTGCCGGCGCGCGCTTCAAGCATGAAGCCGAGAGCGCCGACCACGAAATACAGCACGATCAATTCGCCGATCCGAATCCACGCGTTCTTCTTCGCCGCCTTGAGCGGCACGACCGCGAAAAGCCTCTGATTCAGAAACGGCAAGTTGGCGCCCGCGAGCGCCAACAGCACGATAAACCCGCCTGCTGCCGACATCACAGCGCCACGGGCAACGTATGCGTGATCGCGGCCAGGCAGGCAGTCATGAGCGGGCCCGGAACGATGCCGAGCAGCAGCACAGCGACCCCGTTCAGCGACAGCACGACACGCTTGCACGTATCGCCTGTGATCGGCGTCGTGTCTTGCGGCGCATCGAAGTACATCAGCTTGACGATACGCAGGTAGTAGAACGCGCCGAAGAGCGACGTCACCACCGCGAGCACGGCCAGCCACGTGAGGCCGGCGTTCATCGCCGATTGCAGCACGGCGAGCTTCGCGTAGAAGCCGACGGTCGGCGGAATGCCTGCGAGCGAGAACATCATCACCATCATCACGAACGCGAAGACCGGGCTGCGCTTGTTCAAGCCCTTGAAGTCGTCGAGCGAATCGGCTTCGAAGTCGCCGCGTGCGAGCAGCATCACCACGCCGAACGAGCCGAGCGTCGTGATCAGGTACACGATGCTGTAGAACATCGCCGAGCCGTACGCGCCGGCCATGCCGCCGGTTTTGCCGTCGACCACGCCTGCCAGCAGGCCCAGCAGCACGAAGCCCATGTTCGAGATCGCCGAGTAAGCGAGCATCCGCTTGACGTTGCGCTGGACGATACCGGTGATGTTGCCGACGATCATCGACAGCGCCGCCAGAATGACGAGCATTTCCTGCCAGTCGACTGCGAGCGGCAGCAGGCCCATCACGAGGAAGCGCAGGCCCCACGCGAACGCCGCGACCTTCGGGCCGCCGCCGACGAGAAGGGTCATCGCCGTGGGCGCGCCGTGATAGACGTCGGGCACCCACATGTGGAACGGCACGGCGCCCATCTTGAACGCGACACCGGCAACGATGAAGATCACGCCGAACAGCAGCACCACATCATTGATACGGCCCGAAGCCACCGCCTTCAGCACTTCGTTCAGGTCGAGCGAGCCCGTTGCGCCGTACAGCATGGAGATACCGTACAGCAGGAAACCGGAAGCCAGCGCACCGAGCACGTAGTACTTCATCGCCGCTTCGTTCGACTGCGACGCGTCGCGGCGCAGCGCGATCGCCGCGTACAGCGACAGCGACATCAGTTCGAGGCCGAGGTACAGCGTCAGGAAGTTGTTGCCCGAGATCATCACGAGCTGGCCGAGCAACGAGAACATCCCCAGCAGGACGAAGTCGCCGCGGAACAAGCCGCGATCGTCAAGGTACTTGCGCGAATAGATGAGCGTCACCGCAAAGCCGAGCGACACCACCGACTTCATCGCGCTCGCGAACGAATCGACCACGTACATCCGCGAGTAGAAATACAGCGTCTGCGTATCGAACGCGAGCGCCGCGAACCAGATGCCCGCGATCACCGACGACACGACCGCAATCCAATACGTCAAGCGACGGCCGGACGCGCCGACGAACGTGTCGTTCAGCCAGGCCACGACGATCGCGGCCATCACCAGCGCGTCCGGACCCAGAGCAGACATAGAAGCGTTTTGCATGATCTTTATATTCCTCTGCTCTGCATTACTGTGACAACGGCGGCAGCTTCGACTGCGCGACGTGGGCGAGGAGGTTGTCCACGGCGACGTGCATCACATCGGTGAAAGGCTTCGGATACAGGCCCATGAACAGCGTCAGCGCCGCCAGCACGCCCAGAATGAAGAATTCCCGGCGGTTGATGTCCGTGAGCTTCGCGACGTGGTCGTTCGCCACCTTGCCGAAATAGACGCGCTTGTACATCCACAGCGTGTACGCCGCGCCGAGAATCAGCGTGAGGGCGGCGCCGAACGCGATCCAGAAGTTGTAGCCGACCGACGCCAGGATCACCATGAACTCGCCGACGAAACCCGAGGTGCCCGGCAGGCCGGCGTTCGCCATCGCGAACAGCATCACCAGTGCCGCGAACTTCGGCATCGTGTTGACGACGCCGCCGTAATCGGCGATCTGACGCGAGTGCATGCGGTCGTACAGCACGCCGATGCAAAGGAACATCGCGCCCGACACGAAACCGTGCGAGATCATCTGCACGATCGCGCCTTCCGCACCCATCTGGTTGAAGATGAAGAAACCGAGCGTGACGAAGCCCATGTGCGCAATCGACGAATACGCAACCAGCTTCTTCATGTCGGCCTGCACCATCGCGACGAAGCCGATGTAGATCACCGCGATCAGCGACAGCGCGATGACGACCGGCGCCAGCGCATGGCTCGCATCAGGCGTGATCGGCAACGAGAAGCGGAGGAAACCGTACGCGCCGAGCTTCAGCATGATCGCCGCCAGCACGACAGAGCCGCCTGTCGGCGCTTCCACGTGCGCGTCAGGCAACCACGTGTGCACCGGCCACATCGGCACCTTCACTGCGAACGCCAGGAAGAATGCGATGAATAGCAGCACCTGAGGCGTCATCGCGATCTGCGCGCTCTGCCAGGCCGCGAGGTCGAACGTGCCCGTCTCCACGTACAGGTAAATCAGCGCAACCAGCATCAGGAGCGAGCCGGCCAGCGTGTACAGGAAGAACTTGAACGCTGCGTAGACCCGGTTCGCACCGCCCCACACGCCGATGATGAGGTACATCGGGATCAGCGTAGCTTCGAAGAACACGTAGAACAGCATGCCGTCGGCCGCCGAGAACACCCCGACCATGATCCCCGACAGGATCAGGAACGCCGCGAGGTACTGCGACACGTGCTCGGTGATCACCTCCCAGCCGGCGATCACGACGATCACCGTGATCAGCGCGGTCAGCACGACGAACCACATCGAGATGCCGTCGACGCCGAGGTGGTACGTGATATGGAAGCGCTCGATCCAGTTCGACTGCTCGACGAACTGCAGCGCCGCCGTGCTCGAGTCGAAGCCGGTGATGAGCGGCAGTGTGACGAGCAGGCCGAGAACCGAACCGATCAGCGCCAGCCAGCGCGCCGGAGCGGGGTTCCTATCGGAACCGATAGCGAGAACAGCGAGGCCGAAAACGATCGGCAACCAAATCGCGACACTGAGAATCGGAAAAGAGTGCATTAGTATCCCCGCCTTATTTGCCGCCGAGCGTTACAAACAGGGTCAGGAGCCCCAACATGCCGATAATCATGGCGAACGCGTAGTGATAGATGTAACCGGATTGGAGGAAGCGGATCACGCTCGCGAACCAGCCGACGAAGCGCGCGCTTCCGTTGACGACACCGTCGATGACCGCGACATCGCCCTCTTTCCAGAGGCCACGGCCGATCGCCACAGCGCCCTTGGCAAACACGACGTCGTTGATCTTGTCCATGTAGTACTTGTTATCGAGCAGCGTGTAGATCGGACCGAACGCGCGGCGAATCACCGCCGGCAGGTCCGGACGCTTCAGATACAGGAACCATGCGGTGACCACGCCCGCGAGCGCGAGCCATACCGGCAAGCCCGACACCGAGTGCAGACCCATCGCCACCCAGCCGTTGAATTCGTCGGCCATCTCGTGCAGCGCCGGATGGTTCTCGCCGATGAAGATCACCTGGCTGAACGCGACACCATGCTGGAAGAAGTCGCCGAACAGCATCGGGCCGATTGCGATCGCACCGATCACCACGGACGGAATCGCGAGCAGCACCAGCGGCACCCAAACCACCCAAGGCGTCTCATGCGGCTCGTGCGCGTGGCCGTGATCGTCGTGGCCGTGACCGTGGTCGTCATGACCGTGGCCATGACCATGAGCGTGCAATGCCGCTTCCGCGCCCAACGGCGAATCGGGGTGCTTCGGACCGCGGAAGCGCTCTTCGCCGTGGAACACCATGAAGTACATACGGAACGAGTACAGCGCGGTGACGAACACGCTCGCCACGACCGCGAAGTACGCAAAGCCCGAACCCGGCAGATGCGAGAGCTTCACGGCATCGATGATCGAGTCCTTCGAATAGAAGCCCGAGAAGAACGGCGTGCCGATCAGCGCGAGCGAACCGACCAGCGACGTGATCCAGGTGATCGGCATGTACTTGCGCAGACCGCCCATGTTGCGCATGTCCTGATCGTGGTGCATGCCGATGATGACCGAGCCCGCGCCGAGGAACAGCAGCGCCTTGAAGAACGCGTGCGTCATCAGGTGGAACACGGCGACCGGGTAGGCCGACACGCCGAGCGCGACCGTCATGTAGCCGAGCTGCGAGAGCGTCGAGTATGCGACCACGCGCTTGATGTCGTTCTGGACGATGCCGAGGAAGCCCATGAAGAGCGCGGTAATCGCGCCGATCACCGTGATGAACGACAGTGCCGAATCCGACAGCTCGAACAGCGGCGACATGCGCGTCACCATGAAGATGCCGGCCGTCACCATGGTTGCCGCGTGAATCAGCGCGGAGATCGGCGTCGGGCCTTCCATCGAATCGGGCAGCCACACGTGCAGCGGGAACTGCGCCGACTTGCCCATCGCGCCGATGAACAAGCAGATGCAGGCGACCGTCAGAAGGCCCCAGTTCGTGCCCGGGAACGAAAGCGCCGCGAGTTCGTGGTTCTTCGCGAACACGTCCGTGTAGTTCAGCGAGCCTGCGTACGCGAAGATCAGGCCGATGCCGAGCAAGAAGCCGAAGTCGCCGACGCGGTTCACGAGGAACGCCTTCAGGTTCGCGTAGATCGCGCTTTCACGCGTGAAGTAGAAGCCGATCAGCAGGTACGACACGAGACCCACCGCTTCCCAGCCGAAGAACAGCTGCAGGAAGTTGTTGCTCATCACGAGCATCAGCATCGAGAACGTGAAGAGCGAGATGTACGAGAAGAAGCGCTCGTAGCCATCGTCTTCGGCCATGTAGCCGATCGTGTAGATGTGCACCATCAGCGACACGAAGGTCACGACGCACATCATCATCGCGGTCAGCGTGTCGACCAGGAAGCCGACTTCGAGCTTCACCGAGCCAACGTTCATCCATTCGTAGACCGTCGCGTTGAAGCTCGCGCCGTTCAGCACGTCGACGAACACTATCGCCGACAGGATGAACGAAATGAACACGCCCAGGATCGTGATCCGGTGGCTCCCCTTGCGCCCTACCGTCTTGCCGAACAGCCCCGCAATCAGCGAGCCGGCGAGCGGTGCGAGCGGAACCGCCAGCAGCAGGTTTTCATTAAGTGTCGTTGACATAACAGCGGTGCCTGAATTTAACCTTTGAGCTGATCGAGGTCTTCGACGTTGATCGTGTCGAGACTGCGGAACAGAGTCACCAGAATCGCGAGGCCGATCGCGGCTTCAGCCGCGGCCACCGTGAGCACGAAGAACACGAAGATCTGGCCGTGCACGTCGCCGAGGTAATGCGAGAACGCGACGAAATTGGTGTTCACCGCCAGCAGCATCAATTCGATCGCCATCAGGATGATGATGATGTTGCGACGGTTCAGGAAAATACCGACGATGCTGATCGCAAACAGGATCGCACCGAGCACGAGGTAGTGAGCAAGGGTCAACATGTTTTTCTCCAGTGCGCTCAGGCCTTGTTGCCGACCGTGCCGGCGCCGGTGTTGCCTGGTGCGGCTTCGCTTGCGGCAGCTTCCGGCAGCACCTTTTCCGCCGGCATCTTCACGAGGCGCACGCGGTCCTCGCGACGCACCTTGACCTGTTGCGACACACGCTGGCGTTTGCTGTCCTTGCCTTGGCGCGCGGTCAGCGCCACGGCGGCGATGATCGCGACGAGCAGCACGAGGCCGGCGATTTCAAACGCGAAGATGTAATCGGTGTAGATGACCTTGCCGATGAGGCGCGTGTTCGGCATCGCGCCCGCGGCCCCCACGCCGCCCGCGCCTGCCGTCACGTCGTGCAACGGCGTGACCGTTGCACCGTAGCCGTGCCACAGGATCAGCGCCGTTTCGATCACGATGATCGCGCCGACCACCGTCGCCATCGGCACGAAGCGCCTAAAGTCCTTGCGCAGGACGTCGAGATTGATGTCCAACATCATCACGACGAACAGGAACAGCACCATCACCGCGCCGACGTAGACGAGCACCAGCAGGATCGCGAGGAATTCGGCCTGCAGCAGCATCCAGATGGCCGCCGCGTTGAAGAACGCGAGCACGAGGAAGAGCGCAGCCGCAACCGGGTTGCGCGAGGTGATCACCTTCAGCCCTGACACCGTCAGGAGCGCAGCAAAGATGTAGAACAGTACGGTCGTGAATTCCATGATTACCGGTTCATCGTTAGCCCATCGTCAGGCATGGTGGTTCTTTGGCTTAAGGCATCCGCCGAACGGCACGGCGGTCTACCGCGCCGCAGTGCGGATCGCCCCGCGGCGCACGGCCTTCAAGCCGGCAGCATCAAACCAAAACGGTCCAGCTAAAGCGTTCAAACGAGATTCAACGGTAAGGCGCATCGGCTGCCTTGGCCGCGGCGATCTCCGTTTCGTAGCGATCGCCGACCGCCAGCAGCATTTCCTTCGTGAAGTACAGGTCGCCCCGCTTTTCGCCGTGGTATTCGAGGATCTGCGTCTCGACGATCGAGTCGACCGGGCAGCTTTCCTCGCAGAAACCGCAGAAGATGCACTTGGTCAGGTCGATGTCGTAGCGCGTCGTGCGGCGCGTGTTGTCCGCGCGCGTTTCCGATTCGATCGTGATGGCCAAGGCCGGGCACACCGCTTCGCACAGCTTGCATGCGATGCAGCGCTCTTCGCCGTTCTCGTAGCGGCGCAGCGCGTGCAGCCCGCGAAAGCGCGGCGAGATCGGCGTTTTCTCTTCCGGGAACTGCACCGTGAACTTGCGCTTGAACGCATAGCGTCCGGTCAGCGCGAGCCCCTTCAGCAGCTCGGTCAGAAAGAACGTCTTGAAGAAGTTTTGGATTGCGGTCATGTTCTCGTCCGCCCTTTATTTCCAGATATTCAACGGCGACATGATCCAGAACCCGACCACGATCACCCACACCACGCACACCGGCAGGAAGATCTTCCAGCCCAGGCGCATGATCTGGTCATAGCGGTAACGCGGGAACGTCGCACGCGCCCAGATGAATACCGACAACAGGAAGAAGACTTTCAGCACGAGCCATAAGATGCCCGGGATGAACGACAGGAAGCCGAACGGTGCGCTCCAGCCGCCAAGGAACATCGTGGCAGCCAGCGCCGAAATCACGATCATGTTGATGTACTCGGCGAGGAAGAACAGCGCGAACGCCATCCCCGAGTAATCGATCATGTGGCCCGCGACGATTTCCGACTCCCCTTCAACCACATCGAACGGGTGGCGGTTCGTTTCGGCGATGCCGGAGATGAAGTACACGACGAACACCGGCAACAGCGGCAGCCAGTTCCACGACAGGAAAGTCACGCCGTAGCTCGCGAAGATGCCGCGCTCTTGCGAAGTCACGATATCCGAGAGGTTCAGGCTGCCCGAGGTCATCAGCACGACGACAAGCGCAAAGCCCATCGAGATTTCGTACGACACCATCTGCGCCGCGGCGCGCATCGCGCCGAGAAACGCGTACTTCGAGTTCGACGCCCAGCCGGCCAGAATCACGCCGTACACGCCGACCGACGAAATCGCGATCGCGTACAGGAGACCCGCGTTGATGTCGCCGAGCACGGCGCCCGCCTGGAACGGAATCACCGCCCACACCGCGAACGCCGGGACCACGACCATGATCGGCGCGATCAGGTAGATCCAACGGCTCGCCGCCGTCGGCTGAATCACTTCCTTCAACAGCAGCTTCAGCACGTCGGCGATCGGCTGCAGCAGACCGGCCGGGCCGACGCGGTTCGGGCCGAGACGCACGTGCATCCAGCCGATGAGCTTGCGCTCCCAGAGGATCAGGTAGGCCACGCACAGCAGGATCGCGACGGACACCACCAGGATCCGGATGAGCGCCCACACTGTGGGCCATGCCACGCCGAGAAGCTGACTGCCGCCCGAGTTGATCGTATCGAACAAGCTCATTTACGCCTTCTCCACCACCAGTTCACCGAACAAGCTGCCCAGCGCAGCGCCGGCAGGCGTAGCCGCCGACACGCGGACGACCGTCTCCGCAAGATTTGCCTCGCGCACCGCGGGCGCTTGCACCTCGCGGTCGCCCTGACGCACGCGCACCGCGTCGCCTTCCTTCAATGCCAGCTTGTCGAACAGCGCGGCCGGCAGGCCGATCGTATTCGCCGCGCGCGCGGCGGCCGTCAGATGCAGCGACGGCGCACGACGCACGAGCGGGTCGGCGTGATAGATCGGCACGTCGGCGATGCGCTCGAACTTGCCGTCCGCGGCCTTCGCAGCGGCGCCGTTCGCACGTGCGACTGCGGCGCTCGTGCGGTTCGACAGACGCGCGGCGATTTCGCCCTCGCCGAGCGCGGCCGTGCGCACTTCTTCCGCCGTGTCGTATTCGAAGCCCGGCAAGCCAAGCACGCTGCCGAGCACGCGCAGCACCTTCCATGCGGGACGCGTTTCGCCGAGCGGACGCACGACGCCGTTGAACGACTGCACCGTGCCTTCTGCGTTGACGAACGCACCGGCCGTCTCGGTGAACGGCGCGATCGGCAGCAGCACGTCGGCGTAATCGGTGCCGTGCTTGAACGCCGACAGCATCACGACCATTTCCGCCTGGTTCAGCGCGGCCAGCGCCTGCGCCGGATTCGCGGTGTCGAACTCGGGTTCGACGTTGAGCAGCAAGTAGCCCTTGCGCGGCTGTTCGAACACTTCGCGCGCGTTCAAACCGCCCTCGCCCGGCAGCGCGCCGGCCAGGTGGGCACCGACGGTATTCGCCGCTTCGGCGACGAAGCCGAGCGTGGCGCCCGTGTTTTCAGCAATCCATTGAGCGGCCGCATGAATGCGTGCGAACTCCGGGTGGCGCACGGCGCCGTTGCCGAGCAGCACGACGCGCAGCTCGCCGGCGCTGAGCGCAGCGGCGACATCCCTCGCCGCTTCCGAAGCTTGAGCCGAGGCGAACGCTTCCGGCAGTGCCACGCCGCGCGCTTGCGCGACGGCGGCGGCAATGCCTGCAAGCTCGTCGAGCCATGCCGACGGCGCGGCGGCGATGCGCTTGGCGGTCGGGATCAGCGAGTCGTCGCCCGTCGCGTTGAGGAAATGCACCTTCGCACCGCCCTTCGCCGCTTGACGCAAGCGCGCGGCCACGAGCGGATGATCGCGGCGCAGGAACGAGCCGATGACGAACGCAGCATCGACCTTCGACAGATCGGCGAGCATCACGCCGAGCCACGGCGTGCCTTCCGGCTTCGCGGAGAAATCGGCTTGACGCAGACGGAAGTCAACGTTCGGCGTACCGATCGCGGCAGCAAGCTGCTTCACGAGGAACAGCTCTTCGAACGTGCTATGCGGGCTCGCGAGCGCCGCGAGCGCCTTCGCGCCGTGGTCCGCGGTGATGCCCTTGATGCCCTTCGCGACGTATTCGAGCGCGGTCTGCCAGTCGGATTCGACCCACTGGCCGCCTTGCTTGATCATCGGCTGCGTGAGGCGCTCTTCGCTATTGAGGCCTTCGTACGAGAAGCGGTCCTTATCCGAGATCCAGCACTCGTTGATCGCTTCGTTCTCGAACGGCAGCACGCGCATCACGCGATTGTTCTTCACTTGAACGACGAGATTCGCGCCGACCGAATCATGCGGGCTCACCGACTTGCGGCGCGACAGTTCCCACGTACGCGCGCTGTAGCGGAACGGCTTGCTGGTGAGCGCGCCGACCGGGCACAGGTCGATCATGTTGCCCGACAGTTCGGAATCGACGGTCTTGCCGACGAACGACGTAATCTCGGCATGCTCGCCGCGGCCCAGCATGCCGAGCTCCATCACGCCGGCGATTTCCTGGCCGAAGCGCACGCAGCGCGTGCAGTGAATGCAGCGCGTCATCTCTTCCATCGAGATCAGCGGGCCGACGTTCTTATGGAACACGACGCGCTTTTCTTCGCTGTAGCGCGACGACGATTTGCCGTAGCCGACTGCGAGATCCTGCAACTGGCATTCGCCGCCCTGGTCGCAGATCGGGCAATCGAGCGGGTGATTGATCAGCAGGAATTCCATCACCGATTGCTGAGCCTTCACCGCCTTCTCGGACTTCGTATGCACGATCATGCCCTGCGAGACCGGCGTCGCACACGCGGGCACGGCCTTCGGCATTTTCTCGACATCGACGAGACACATCCGGCAGTTGGCCGCGATGGAGAGCTTCTTGTGATAGCAGAAGTGAGGAATGTACGTGTCGACCTTATGCGCAGCCTGGATCACCATGCTGCCTTCGGCCACCTCGACCTTCTTGCCGTCTATTTCAAGTTCAACCATGATGGTGAATGGTCCTTAACCTATTTACCGCTCAATCATTCGCTCAGTGCCGGCCCGGCGGATTGCCGTCGAGCCGTTCAGTGCGGCAATGAAATTCCGTGCGTGGGGTACCGCTCGCGCCGCTTCAGGCCGCGCGTTACGCGAGCACCGCTTCGACCGAAGCCGGCGCGCCCGCGTGGCCGCCCACGAGGCAATGCTTGTGCTCGACGTGATAGGCGAATTCGTCCCAGTAGTGCTTCAACATCCCGCGCACCGGCATTGCCGCTGCGTCGCCGAGCGCGCAAATCGTGCGGCCCATGATGTTATCCGCGACCGAATTCAGCAGATCGAGGTCTTCCTTGCGGCCCTGGCCGTGCTCGATACGGTGCACGACGCGATAGAGCCAGCCGGTGCCTTCACGGCACGGCGTGCACTGGCCGCACGATTCTTCGTAGTAGAAGTACGACAGACGCAAGAGCGAACGTACCATGCAGCGTGTGTCGTCCATCACGATCACCGCGCCCGAACCCAGCATCGAGCCGACCTTAGCGATCGAGTCATAGTCGAGATCGGTCTGCATCATGATGTCGCCCGGTACGACCGGCGCCGACGAGCCGCCAGGAATCACGGCCTTGATCTTCTTGCCGCCACGCATGCCGCCGGCAAGCTCCATGAGCGTCGCGAACGGCGTGCCGAGCGGCACTTCATAGTTGCCCGGGCGCTCGACGTCGCCGGACACCGAGAAGATCTTCGTGCCGCCATTGTTCGGCTTGCCGAGTTCGAGGTAGGCCTGCGGCCCGATCGAGAGCAGGAACGGCACGGCAGCGAACGTTTCGGTGTTGTTGATCGTCGTCGGCTTGCCATAGACGCCGAAGCTCGCCGGGAACGGCGGCTTGAAGCGCGGCTGGCCCTTCTTGCCTTCGAGCGACTCGAGCAGCGCGGTTTCTTCGCCGCAGATATAGGCGCCGTAACCGTGGTGCGCGTGCAGCTGGAACGAGAAACCCGAGCCGAGAATGTTGTCGCCGAGGAAACCCGCGCGGCGCGCCTCTTCGAGCGCTTCTTCGAAGCGCTGATAGGTTTCCCAGATTTCGCCGTGGATATAGTTGTAGCCGACCGTGATGCCCATCGCGTATGCACCGATCGCCATGCCCTCGATCAGGGCATGCGGGTTCCAGCGCAGGATGTCGCGGTCTTTGAACGTGCCCGGCTCGCCTTCGTCCGAGTTGCAGACGAGATACTTCTGCCCCGGGAACTGGCGCGGCATGAAGCTCCACTTCAGGCCGGTCGGGAAGCCCGCACCGCCACGGCCGCGCAGACCCGACGCCTTTACGTCGGCGATCACCTGCTCGGGCGGAATCTTTTCTTCGAGAATGCGGCGCAGCTGGGCGTAACCGCCGCGCGCCACGTAGTCTTCGAGGTGCCAGTTGTCGCCGTTCAGGCCAGCGAGAATCAGCGGTTTGATGTGACGATCGTGGAGAGACGTCATTTCGAAAGTTCCTCCAGCAATTGGTCGATCTTCTCGCGGCTCATGAAGCTGCACATGCGATGGTTGTTCACGAGCAGCACCGGCGCGTCGCCGCATGAGCCCATGCACTCGCCCTCTTTTAGCGTGAACTGGCCGTCGGGCGTGGTTTCGCCAAAGTCGATGCCGAGCTTCTTCTTCAGGTATTCGGCAGCGCCGTCCGAGCCGCCGTCCGGCCCGAGCTGGCACGGCAGATTCGTGCAGAGGGTGATCTTGTATTTGCCGACAGGCGACGTCTCGTACATCGTGTAGAACGTCGCGACTTCCTGCACGGCGACCGCAGGCATGCCGAGATAGTCCGCCACGTACTGCATGATTTCCGGCGACAGCCAGCCGTGCTCTTCTTGAGCCACGGCCAACGCCGACATCACGGCGGACTGTTTCTGATCGGCGGGATACTTCGCGATCGCACGATCGATTTCTTTCAGGCCTTCAGCTGAGATCATTTTCAGACACGACTCTTTCAATTCCTACCGAACGAAAACCTGCCGCGGGTGTTGCATGCGACGGACCTAGCGCTCCTCTTGGCTCCTGGCGGGGCCGCGAGCTTCGCGTCGCCCCGCGAGCGGACTTGCCGCTGGCGACACCCGCCGTTGCCGGCGCGCATCGCGCGGCGGCTTAACGGTCGACTTCCCCGAACACGATGTCCTGCGTGCCGATGATCGTCACGGCGTCGGCGATCATGTGGCCCCGCGCCATTTCGTCGAGCGCGGACAGGTGCGCATACCCGGGTGCGCGAATCTTCAGGCGATACGGCTTGTTCGCGCCGTCGGAGATCAGATAGATGCCGAACTCGCCCTTCGGATGTTCGACGGCTGCATACGCCTCGCCTTCCGGCACGTGGAAACCTTCGGTGAAGAGCTTGAAGTGGTGAATCAACTCTTCCATGTTCGACTTCATGCCCACGCGCGACGGCGGCGCAACCTTGTGATTTTCCGTCATGACGGGGCCAGAATTCTTCCGCAGCCACTCAATACATTGTTTTGCAATGCGAGTGGATTGGCGCATTTCTTCGACGCGCACCAGATAGCGGTCGTAACAATCGCCGTTCACGCCGACTGGGATGTCGAAATCGAGGCGATCGTACACTTCGTACGGCTGCTTCTTGCGCAAATCCCACTCGATGCCTGAGCCGCGCAGCATCGCCCCCGTCAGGCCGAGCTGCATCGCACGCTCCGGGCTCACCACGCCGATGCCGACCAGGCGCTGCTTCCAGATCCGGTTGTCGGTCAGCAGCGTTTCATATTCGTCGACGCAAGTCGGAAAGCGCGTGAAGAAATCGTCGATGAAGTCGAGCAGCGACCCTTGGCGCGCTTCGTTCATCCTCGACAACGCCTTCGCATTGTGGATTTTGGACGCCTTGTATTGCGGCATCGCGTCAGGCAAATCGCGGTAGACGCCGCCCGGACGGTAGTACGCCGCGTGCATCCGCGCACCGGACACGGCTTCGTACACGTCCATCAGGTCTTCGCGCTCACGGAACGCATACAGAAACACCGCCATCGCGCCGACGTCGAGCGCGTGCGCGCCGATCCACATCAGGTGGTTCAGCACGCGCGTGATTTCGTCGAACAGCACACGGATGTATTGCGCGCGGATCGGCACATCGATGCCGAGCAGCTTTTCGATCGCGAGGACATAACCGTGCTCGTTCACCATCATCGACACGTAGTCGAGACGGTCCATGTACGGCACGGATTGAATGAACGTCTTGGTTTCTGCGAGCTTTTCGGTCGCGCGGTGGAGAAGGCCGATGTGCGGATCGGCACGTTGAATCACTTCGCCGTCGAGTTCGAGCACGAGGCGCAGCACGCCGTGCGCGGCCGGGTGCTGCGGGCCGAAGTTGAGCGTGTAGTTTTTGATTTCTGCCATGGCGTCCTCTTAGTGTTTCAGACCGCCATAGCGATCCTCGCGGATCACGCGCGGCGTGATTTCGCGCGGCTCGATCGTCACCGGCTGGTAGACGACGCGCTTCTCTTCCGGGTCGTAACGCATTTCGACGTAGCCGGAGACGGGGAAATCCTTGCGGAACGGATGGCCGATAAAGCCATAGTCGGTCAGGATACGGCGCAGATCCGGGTGGCCTTCGAAGACGATGCCGTACAGATCGAACGCTTCGCGCTCGTACCAGTTCGCCGAATTCCAGATGTCGACAACCGATGCGACGATGGGCACTTCGTCATCCGGTGCGAACACGCGCACGCGCAGACGCCAATTATTCGAGATAGACAGCAGATGCAGCACCGCCGCAAAGCGCGGGCCGTCGTAGGCGCCGTCGCCGTAGGTTTGGTAGTCGACGCCGCACAGATCGATCAACTGCTCGAAGCCGAGCGCGCGGTCGTCACGCAAGCGCTTCGCGATATCGAGGTATTCGCTTGCCTTCACGACGATCGTCAGTTCACCGATCGATTCCGTGATGCTCGCAAGGCGGCCGCCAAAAGCCGCCTCGAGGTTCGCTTTGAGGGTCTCGAGTTTGCTTGCCATATTGTGGGGAGGCTCAGGCCTTATTGACGGGCGATGGTGTTGGTGCGGCGGATCTTCGCTTGCAGCTGGATCACGCCGTAGACAAGCGCCTCAGCCGTCGGCGGGCAGCCCGGCACGTAGACGTCGACCGGCACGATCCGGTCGCAGCCCCGCACCACCGAGTACGAATAGTGATAGTAGCCGCCGCCGTTTGCGCATGAGCCCATCGAGATCACCCAGCGCGGCTCGGCCATCTGATCGTAGACCTTGCGCAGCGCCGGCGCCATCTTGTTGCACAGCGTGCCGGCGACGATCATCACGTCCGACTGGCGCGGGCTGGGACGGAACACGACCCCGAAACGGTCGAGGTCGTAGCGGGCCGCGCCCGCATGCATCATCTCGACCGCGCAACACGCGAGACCGAACGTCATCGGCCACAACGAGCCGGTACGCGTCCAATTGATCAGCTTGTCAGCCGTGGTGGTGACAAACCCTTCCTTCAAGACCCCTTCGATACTCATTTGCTTTCCACTCCAGACGGGCGGCGGAGAGTGGCCGCCCACGCAAACCGGCGATTAGCCCGTCACTCCCAGTCGAGGCCGCCCTTCTTCCAGATATAGGCAAAGCCCAGCAGGAATTCGAGCAGAAAAATCATCATCGCCAAGAAGCCCGTCCAGCCGATGTCGCGCAGGGCCACACCCCACGGAAACAGGAACGCGGTTTCAAGGTCGAAAATGATGAACAGGATTGCAACGAGGTAGTAGCGCACATCGAACTTCATGCGCGCGTCTTCGAACGCTTCGAAGCCGCATTCGTACGGCGCGTTCTTTTGATTGTCGGGCTTGTTGGGGCCGAGGATCTTACCAATGCTGACCAACGCTATGCCTAAACCGGTGCCCACAATGAGGAACAACAATACGGGGAAATAGGCTGCGAGGTTCAAGACTATCCTCAATTGGTTGGTTCTGAATTCCGCCGGAGTGTACACCCTAACGGGAAATCACTTCATCCAACTCAGCGTCGCAAGGAAGCCGCAAGGCTGGAGCCAGAAGTGACAATGCCAGCCGAAGCGATGCATGCGGCTGGCATTGGATAACTTTGGTGCCGACGGCGAGACTCGAACTCGCACAGCTTTCGCCACTACCCCCTCAAGATAGCGTGTCTACCAATTTCACCACGTCGGCACTGGCTGCAATCCGGGAAAACAACTTATATAACCAGCGAATCGCTTCAAGACTTAAATTCTAACCCGTCTAAACAGTTTGTTCAACGCACAAATGCGTTTTGAACGAAATTTCTTATTTCGGCACGTTCTGACCCGGAGCCGATGCCGGCGACGCAGCAACGGGCACGGAAGCCGCCGCCGGAAGCGAAGCAGCCGATGCCGCCACCGGTGCCGTCGGAACTTCGCCAAGCACGCCAGCCGAGGGTTTCGACTTGTATGAACCGATGTAGGTCAGCGTCAGCGTCGTCACGAAAAAGATCGCCGCGAGAACGCCGGTCGTACGCGACAAGAAGTTCGCCGAACCCGTCGCGCCAAACAGGCTTCCCGACGCACCGCTGCCGAAAGCAGCGCCCATATCGGCACCCTTGCCGTGCTGAAGCAGCACGAGGCCGATGACCCCAAGCGCCGACAGCAACTGGACGACGATGATCAACGTTTTCAAATACAGCATTGCGCTCACCTGAGTTTGAGTTAATCGTCCGACACAAATGCGTCAGACGTGTGTACTGCAATCGCGCCGGCGCAACAACGCGACGGCGCTTTGTTCAATGCGCAGCAGCGATGGCCGCTTGCGCCGCCTCGCAGATCGCGAGGAAATCCTTGCTCTTCAAGGACGCGCCGCCAATCAGGCCGCCGTCGATGTCCTTCTGGCGAAACAATTCTTCCGCGTTTTCCGGCTTCACACTGCCGCCGTACAACAACGGCACGTCGGCAACCGCCGCGCCCTTCGCCGCGAGACGCCCGCGCAGGTAAGCATGCACTTCCTGCGCTTGCTCCGCCGTCGCGCTGCGGCCCGTGCCGATCGCCCAAACGGGTTCGTAGGCGACGACAATGCGAGCCGCCTCGTCCGCCGACAACACCGCGAGCACTGCCTCGAGCTGCGCGCCGACCACCCGCTCCGTCGCACCGGCGTCGCGCTCTTCGAGCGTTTCGCCGATGCAGACGACAGGCGTCAACCCAGCTTGCAGCGCACGCTGCGTTTTCGTCGCCACGAGTTCCGCGCTTTCGCGGTGATACGCGCGGCGCTCCGAGTGCCCCACGATCGCGAGCGTCGCACCGAATTCCACGGCCATTTCGGCCGCGACTTCACCGGTATAAGCGCCGTGCGTGTAAGCGGAAACGTCCTGCACGCCATAGCCGACACGCGTGCCGCTCAACAAGGTCTGCGCCTGTGCCAGATAAGGTGACGGCACGCACACGCCCACCTGCACACCGTTTTGCAGCGCGACCGCACCTTCCGCCACGGACTGCAGCAGCGCCGCATTCTCGTCAAGGCGCCCGTGCATCTTCCAGTTACCGACTACCCGCTTCGCTCGTTGTCTCGACATTGTTTAGTCCCGGCCCTTTTTCGCTTCAGGCACTTTTTCAGTGCCTGGTTCGACACCTCATTGCGCCTTCTCAGGTCGATTACTGCACGCCCCGCGGCATTTCACGCCTATGGCCGCCCCGCCTTCGCTAGACGGACCGGACGGGCTTGCTGCTCATCTTGCTGCCCATCGCACTGCCCATCGCACTGCCCATCGCACTGCCCATCGCACTGCCCATGATTCGCAGACCACCCCACGCGGCGTACGCAAAACGCGCAATTTTACTGTGTGCTGGCAGAGCGGGTCAAACCGCCTGCGTCAACCTTAGAGAGTCCAATCCAGCACGATCTTTCCGATATGCTCGCCGCTTTCCATCAGCGCGTGCGCCTGCGCCGCCTGGGCCGCGGGAAACACGCGATAGATGACCGGCTTGATGCGGCCCTCTTCGAGGTGCGGCCAGACGTGCTCTTTCAATTGACCCGCGATCTTTGCCTTGAAGTCGACGGAGCGCGGACGCAGCGTCGAGCCCGTCACCGTCAAGCGCCGGCGCAGAATCTCGTTGAAGTTGAGCTCGGCTTTTGCGCCACCGAGGAGCGCGATCAGTACGAGCCGCCCGCCGTCCGCAAGCGCGCTCAATTCACGCGTCACGTAGCTTCCCGCGACCATGTCGAGGATCACGTCGACGCCGCGATCGTTCGTCAGCGACTTCACGACCTCGACGAAATCTTCCGACTTGTAGTTGATCGCGCGGTCCGCACCAAGCTGCTCGCACGCGCGGCATTTTTCGGCGGAGCCCGCCGTCGCGAACACACGAAACCCGAGGGCGTGCGCGATCTGAATAGCCGTCACGCCGATGCCACTCGATCCGCCCTGCACGAGCAGCGTTTCGTTCTCGCCCCCTTCGCCGCGCCCCAGTTGCGCGCGCTCGAAGACATTGCTCCAGACCGTGAAAAAAGTCTCGGGCAGCGACGCCGCCTCGACATCGGAAAGCCCGTCCGGCGCCGGCAAGCACTGCGCAAGCGGCGCGCTCGCATATTCGGCGTAACCGCCGCCCGCCAAGAGCGCACACACGCGATCGCCGATCTTGAGCCCAAACGGATTGCGCTTCTCGTCGATCGTCCCACCGACGATCTCGCCTGCCACTTCCAACCCCGGCAAATCCGACGCTCCCGGAGGCGGCGCATATCCGCCCTTGCGCTGAAACACGTCAGGGCGATTGACGCCCGACGCCGCCACCTTGATGAGCACCTCACCCGCCTTCGGCTCGGGCATCGGACGCTCTCCGAGCACCAGAACTTCAGGCGCACCAAATTCGGTAATTTCGATCGCGTTCATCTACGTCACCTCCAAGGTTCGGTTGGCCTTGCGAGCCGCTCCGACATTGATTGGATGCCGCGCCGCTCGCGGGGCCAATCATCCTGCCAGCTTTGCATGGGACCCGAGTAAGCGCTAAAGCGCCAACTCGGGTCGACCGCCCTGCATGGGACCCGAGTAAGCGCTAAAGCGCCAACTCGGGTCGACACAAGAAAACGGCCGGCGCGCTTGCGCGCAGCCGGCCGTCATCATATCGCTACCGCGTTACTGCTGCGGCGCCGACTCAGGCTGCGCCGCACCCGAAGCCGCGTCGTTCAACAGCGCCTTCGCGGACAGCCGCACACGGCCCTTCTCGTCCGTCTGGATCACCTTGACCTTAACCTGCTGGCCTTCCTTCAGGTAGTCGTTGATGTCCTTGATGCGCTCGTTGGCGATTTCGGAGATATGCAGCAAGCCGTCCTTGCCCGGCAGGATATTCACGATCGCGCCGAACTCGAGCAGCTTCAGAATGGTGCCCTCATACACCTGGCCGACTTCGACTTCCATCGTAATGTTCTCGATGCGCTTCTTCGCCTCGGCCATCCCTTCGCTGCTCGTGCTCGCGATGGTAACGACGCCGTCGTCGGAAATGTCGATCGTGGTGCCGGTTTCTTCGGTCAGCGCACGGATCACCGAACCGCCCTTGCCGATCACGTCGCGGATCTTTTCCGGGTTGATCTTGATCGTAATCATGCGCGGCGCGAATTCCGACAGCTCGGTGCTCGCGCCCGACACGGCCGCGGTCATCTTGCCGAGGATGTGTATGCGGCCTTCCTTCGCCTGCGCGAGCGCGACCTGCATGATTTCCTTCGTGATGCCCTGGATCTTGATGTCCATTTGCAGCGCGGTCACGCCGTCTGCGGTGCCGGCCACCTTGAAGTCCATGTCGCCGAGGTGGTCTTCGTCGCCGAGGATGTCGGTCAGCACCGCGAACTTGTTGCCTTCGAGGATCAGGCCCATCGCGATGCCCGCGACGTGCGCCTT
The DNA here is from genome assembly GCF_017315705.1 of Trinickia mobilis. Lineage (GTDB taxonomy): Bacteria > Pseudomonadota > Gammaproteobacteria > Burkholderiales > Burkholderiaceae > Trinickia_A > Trinickia_A mobilis. The sequence continues at coordinate 39,791 of NZ_JAFLRF010000015.1, forward strand.
CATCGGCACGCCGGCGTCCATCAACGCGAGGCAGCCGCCGCAGACCGAAGCCATCGACGACGACCCGTTCGATTCCGTGATTTCCGACACGACGCGAATCGAATAGCCGAACTCGTCGGCGCTCGGCAGGCACGCGGCGAGCGCGCGCTTCGCGAGACGGCCGTGGCCGATTTCACGGCGCTTCGGCGAGCCGACGCGGCCCGTTTCGCCGGTCGCGAACGGGGGCATGTTGTAGTGAAGCATGAAGCGGTCGCGGTACTCGCCTTCGAGCGCGTCGATGATCTGCTCGTCGCCCTTGGTGCCGAGCGTCGCGACGACGAGCGCCTGCGTTTCGCCGCGCGTGAAGAGCGCCGAACCGTGCGTGCGCGGCAGCACGCCGGTGCGGATCTCGATCGGGCGCACGGTGCGCGTGTCGCGGCCGTCGATGCGCGGCTCGCCGTTCAGAATCTGGCTGCGAACGATCTTCGCTTCGATGTCGAACAGGACGTTGCCGACGGTGGTCTTGTCGGCCGGCGCGGCGCCCGTCGTCGAGGCTTCTTCTTCGAGCTTCGCCGACACCGCTGCGTACACTTCCTTCAGCTTCGTCGAACGCGCTTGCTTGTCGCGGATCTGGTAGGCGGCGAGCAGTTCGCCGTGCGCGAGCTCTGTTACGCGCGCGATCAGCGCTTCGTCCTTCGGCGCCGGCTGCCAATCCCATTCCGGCTTGCCGCCGTCACGCACGAGCTCGTGGATCGCGTCGATCGCGATTTGCATCTGCTCGTGACCGAACACCACGGCGCCGAGCATCACGTCTTCCGGCAGCTGGTCGGCTTCCGATTCGACCATCAGCACCGCGCGCTCCGTGCCCGCGACGACGAGGTCGAGGCGCGAATCCTTGATTTGGGCGCGCGTCGGGTTCAGCACGTACTCGTTGTTGATGTAGGCGACGCGCGCTGCGCCGACGGGGCCATTGAACGGCAGACCCGACACCGCGAGAGCGGCCGAAGCGCCGATCAGCGCGGGAATGTCGGCCGGGACTTCCGGATTCACCGACATCACGTGCACGACGACCTGCACTTCGTTATAGAAACCTTCCGGGAAAAGCGGACGCAGCGGACGGTCGATCAGGCGCGAGGTCAGCGTCTCATGCTCCGACGGGCGCCCTTCGCGGCGGAAGAAGCCGCCGGGGATCTTGCCAGCGGAGTAGGTCTTTTCGAGGTAGTCGACGGTCAGCGGGAAAAAATCCTGCCCCGGCTTCGCCGATTTCGCGCCGACGACGGTCGCGAGCACCACGGTGTCTTCGACATCGACGAGCACGGCGCCGCTTGCCTGACGAGCAATTTCGCCCGTTTCCATCCGGACGTTATGTTGTCCCCACTTAAACTCTTTGACGACTTTATTGAACATAGTCACTCCTTCTCACTTTTCGCTCATTTCATTTATACGTTTCGCCGCAGCCTTACCTGGCGCGGCGACGTCACAGCCAAGGCCCATACGGGAAGAGGAGTGTTATGCCATTCCAGCGCTTCACGCGGTGAGTGAAGCGCTGGAATGACACAAAGCTCTGCCCGCCAAGCCAGACCGTGTTGCAAGCCCTGCGCCGCATGGTGTCCCTGGCCGCGGCGCCTGGCGGTTTGACGCAATTCACATGAAGTGCGCCATTCAAAAACAAAATGCCTGTATCAGCAGACTGACACAGGCATCCTGTTGAAGAGACGATAGTCCGATTACTTGCGCAGACCCAGCTTTTCGATCAACGAACGATAGCGGTCAGCGTCCTTGCCCTTCAGGTAGTCGAGCAGCTTGCGGCGGCGGCTCACCATGCGCAGCAGCCCGCGGCGGCTGTGATGGTCCTTCGAGTGGGACTTGAAGTGGGAGGTCAACTCGTTGATGCGAGTCGTCAGCAACGCGACTTGCACTTCAGGAGAGCCGGTGTCATTGGCAGCACGCGCGAATTGCGCGACAACGTCGGACTTCTTGATATCAGCAACAGACATTTGATTTCCTTAAGAACTAGACAGGCGGTCACGGAAGAAAGGCCGTGCCGTGGGGGTACAGCAAGACGCGTATTGTAGCACAGCCGGATTCGGCGGCTAGCGGTACCGTAAGGATCCTGTTTCGGGGTGCTTTCCGAGGCGGGCTCGAAGCCCGTAAGCGGGGCCCCGCAAGTCCGCGAGAACGCACAGCGCCGGTGCCTTCACGGGCGCTTCATCTGGCAGGTCGTCGGCAACACGGTCCGCTCCGGCGGCAGCGCCAGCACGGTGCGAAAGCCGTAGCCGCTCCCTTCGTTGTCGAAACGCACGCCCGGCGTGCCCGCCTTGTCCATCTCCATCACATAAAGGGGCTGGATCAGCTGATGGTCTTCGGCGCGCATCCACGCGCGGTGAAACCCATTGTCGAATTTCATCCCTTCGAGCGACTTCGCGACCGCGGCCGGGTCCGACGTGTCCGCACGCGTCATCGCGTCGGCCAACATCTCGATCATCACCTCCATGCGCAGCACCGGGTAGTCGTCCTGCGCGGCCGGAAAGCGCGCGCGAAAGGCCGCGTAGTAGGCGTCGGAGGCCGCCGGTCCCGCATTGGGATGCCAGTCCGCGACGGCCAGCACGCGCTTCACGCCGGCGTCGCCGAGCGCCGCGGGTGCGTCAAGGCTGTTGCCGTAGAACGTGTAGAACTTCGCATTGAACCCCTGCTCGCGCGCCGCTTTGACCAGCAAGCTCAAGTCGTTGCCCCAATTTCCCGTGATGACCGCATCGGCGCCGCTCGCGCGCATTTTGGCGATATAGGGCGTGAAGTCCTTCACGCGGCCGATCGGATGAAATTCGTCGCCGACGATCGCGATGTCCGGGCGCTTTTGCGCCAGCGCCTCGCGCGCGAGCGTGCTGACGTCATGCCCGAAGCTGTAGTCCTGGTTCAGCAGGTAGACCTTTTTCACGGACCGGTCCTGCTGGATCACGTCCGCAAGCGCGCCCATCCGCATGCCCGCGTGCGCGTCGAAACGAAAATGCCAGAAGCTGCAATTGGCGTTGGTGAGCGCCGGGTCGTCGGCCGAATAGTTGAGGAACAGCTCGCGATTGTCCGGCTCGCGCGCGTTTTGCTTTTCGATCGCCGCGACAAGCGCCGCCGCGACCGCCGAGCTGTTGCCCTGCATCACGAAGCCGATGCGGCGGTCGGCAGCGGCGCGCAGTTGGACGAGCGCGCCCTCTGTGCTGCCCTTGCTGTCGAGCACGACCAATTCGAGCGGGTGCGCGCCATCGGCAAGCCTGACGCCGCCGCGCGCATTCACGCGTTCGACGCCAAAGCGCAGGTTCCGCTCGACCGCGGCGCCGGCGTTGGCGAACGGCCCCGACATCCCCTCGATCAAGGCCAGCTGGATCGGCGCCCCCGTCCCCGCCGCCGCTTCGGCGACCTTCGCCGCCGGCATCGCCGCCATCCATGCTGCAACGGCGGCCGCCGCCAGCCGGCTCATCCATGCTCTCGTCATCGCTGCCCCGCTTGAATGATTCGAAGCGCGGATCATAGGCCGGCCACCCGGCCATTCGCAAGCAAGCGTCCCGCCGCGCCCTCGCCCCTTTTTCGACGCAGAATGCGCGACGTTGTCGGCAACACGGCGCATTGCCATTCATCGTTTCGCGAACGCCGTCACACCGCCCTTTTCGAAGCGCTAAAAAAATCTTTTGCTGCGCAACCTGTCAAAATCTTGTGACCCCGTGATAAAAAGCCGTCACTCTATGAATCGGAGGACTCCATGAGAAAGCGCCTGACATCCGTGTTAGCGTGCACCGCGACGTTGCTGCTCGCCGGCTGCGCGCAGCCTTGGCAGCAATTCGGGGCGGGCGCCGACCAATCGACGATCATCAGCCGCCTTGGTCCGCCGCGCGAAGTGTACGACCTGCCCAATGGCGGCAAGCGCCTGATGTGGCCGACGCAGCCGATGGGCGAAGTCACCACCGCCGCCGATATCGACGCCTCCGGCAAAATTGTGAACGTGCGCCAGGTATTGCAGCCCAACGAGTTTTATCGCGCGCAAATCGGGCAGTGGACCAAGAAAGACGTGCTCGTCAACTTCGGCCGTCCGGAGGAAACCTCGTATTTCCCGTTGATGAAGCGTGAAGTTTGGACGTATCGCTATCTGGAGGACAACGTCTGGTATCTGCTGTACAGCTTCTATTTCGACGATCAAGGCGTGCTGCGGCTCACGCAGAAGACGCCCGATCCGCTGCACGATCCTGACCGGCGCGGTATCTTCTGACAAAAACGCCACGTGCCGTTCGCGAACGCCTCCAGCGGCGGCGCAGATAGCAAAAAGCCCTCGCATTTTTTGGCGAGGGCTTTTTATTTCCAGCGGGAAAACAAACGGCACTGGATCAACCGCCGCCTGTTGCCTGCTCGATCAGGAACGCTGCGGGTTCAGCTTGTCCGCATTCGAGTACAGCTTGTTCAGCGCCGAGATGTAGGCCTTCGCCGACGCCGCGACGATATCCGGATCGGTGCCGACGCCGTTCACGATGCGCCCGCTCTTCGACAGACGCACCGTCACTTCGCCCTGTGCCTGCGTGCCGGTCGTGATCGCGTTCACCGAATACAGCAACAGCTCGGAGCCGCTGCCGACTTCGCTTTCGATCGCATTGAGCGTCGCATCGACCGGCCCGTTGCCGTTCGCCTCGCCGGTCGTCTCCTTGCCGTCGACCGAAAAGACGACGCGCGCATGCGGCCGCTCGCCGGTCTCGGAGTGCTGCGCCAGCGACACGAACTTGTAGTGCTCGCGTTCCTGCGCTTGCGCCGATTCCTCGGTGACGATCGCGATGATGTCTTCGTCGAAGATTTCCGACTTGCGGTCGGCAAGTTCCTTGAAGCGCGCAAACGCGGCGTTCAATTCGGCTTCGCTGTCGAGCGTGATGCTCAGCTCTTGCAGACGCTGCTTGAACGCATTGCGGCCCGACAGCTTGCCGAGCACGATCTTGTTCGCGGTCCAGCCCACGTCTTCGGCGCGCATGATTTCGTACGTGTCGCGCGCTTTGAGCACGCCGTCCTGGTGAATGCCCGACGCGTGCGCGAACGCGTTTGCGCCCACCACAGCCTTGTTCGGCTGCACGACGAAGCCGGTGATCTGCGACACGAGCTTCGAGGCCGGCACGATCTGCGTCGTATCGATGCCGAGATCGAGGGCGAAGTAGTCCTTGCGGGTCTTCACGGCCATCACGATTTCTTCGAGCGACGTGTTGCCCGCGCGCTCGCCCAGACCGTTGATCGTGCACTCGACCTGGCGCGCGCCGCCAATCTGCACGCCGGCGAGCGAGTTGGCGACCGCCATGCCGAGGTCATTATGGCAATGCACGGAGAACACCGCCTTGTGCGAGTTCGGGATGCGCTCGCGCAGTGTCTTAACGAGGTTGCCGTACAGCTCGGGCACGCCGTAGCCGACCGTGTCCGCAATGTTGATCGTCGTCGCGCCTTCGTCGATCACCGCTTCCAGCACGCGGCAGAGGAAATCCATGTCGGAACGGCTGCCGTCCTCCGGCGAGAACTCGACGTCATCGGTGAATTTGCGCGCGAAGCGCACCGCGAGGCGCGCCTGGTCGTACACCTGCTCGGGCGTCATGCGCAGCTTCTTTTCCATGTGCAGCGGCGACGTTGCGATGAACGTGTGGATGCGAAAGCGCTCGGCGGCGCGCAGCGCATCGGCGGCGCGTTGGATGTCCTTGTCGTTCGCGCGGGCAAGCGAGCAGACCGTGCTTTCCTTGATGATCGATGCAATCGTGTTGATCGCGTCGAAGTCGCCGTTCGAGCTGGCCGCAAAGCCCGCTTCGATCACGTCGACGCGCATCCGCTCCAATTGCTTCGCGATGCGGATTTTCTCTTCTTTTGTCATCGACGCTCCGGGGGATTGCTCGCCGTCGCGCAACGTCGTGTCGAAAATAATCAGCTTGTCTGTCATTTCAGGTCTCCGGGGACTCGTTCATTCGATTGGATACAAAACGGAATTCGGGTGTTTGCGCCACCGCAGGCGACGCCAAACAACGAACGAGGCAAACGGAGGGCGAAAACGATCAGCGCGGCAGGCGCGCTAGGCCTAGCGCGCGTAGCGGCGCACCGGCTAGAAGAGAAAGGAAGGGGAATGTGAAAGTCGCCATGCAGGTGACTATAGCGGCATTCGGAAAATCGCGCAAATGGGGTCACGAAGCCCACACGCAAATTGCTTGCACCCGGTCAGTGATCGTGCGGCGAAGACCTCGCCGGATTCTCCCTGCCCCGGACCGCCATGTACGCCCAAAAAGCGTAGCCCGAAAAGCCGTACAGCACGAAAAGGCCAAACAGCATCAGCGGCGGATCGGACGACACCAGCACGAACGCCACGACGACCAGGAGGATCGCCGCGAACGGCACTCGATGCCGAACGTCGAGCGCCTTGCCGCTGTAGAACGGGGCATTCGAGACCATCGTCACGCCGGCGTACACGGTCAGCGCGAACGCCACCCACGGCAGCCACACGAGCTTGACCGGCACACGGTTATCGGTCGCAAGCCACACGAAGCCCGCGATCAGCGCCGCCGCGGCCGGGCTCGGAAGCCCCTGGAAGAACCGCTTGTCGACGACGCCGATGTTCGTGTTGAAGCGCGCGAGACGCAGCGCAGCACCCGAACAGTAGACGAACGCCGCGAGCCAGCCCCAGCGGCCCAGATCCTTCAGCACCCATTCGTACATCACAAGCGCCGGCGCCACGCCGAACGACACCATGTCCGAAAGGCTGTCGAACTGCTCCCCGAACGCGCTTTGCGTGTGCGTCATCCGTGCGACGCGGCCGTCCATCCCGTCGAGCACCATCGCAACGAAGATCGCGATCGCCGCGATCTCGAAGCGCACGTTCATCGCCTGCACGACGGCGAAGAAACCGCAGAACAGCGCCGCGGTGGTGAACGCGTTGGGCAGTAGATAAATGCCGCGCTTCCTCAAAAACTGCTGGCGTAGAGCGCGGCGGCTGTCGACCGGCCCCGGCTCCGCCGCCAGCGCCTTGTTGCGGCGAAAGGGCCGCGGCAAATGCGAGCCGTTCGAACGGGGGCGGCGCGGTTTGAATGCGGCCATCGATGCCTCCTTGTGCCGCCTTAGAATTCAGCGAGAATCGTCGACGACGCGGAGACCTTCTCGCCGATCGAGACGCGCGGACGGCTGCCCACCGGCAGGTACACATCGACGCGCGAGCCGAACCGGATGAAGCCGTAGCGCTGGCCGCGCGTGAGCGGTTCACCGGCGCGCACGTAGCAGAGAATGCGCCGTGCGATGAGGCCCGCGATCTGCACCGAGGTTACCGTCTGGCCCCCTGCGGTCTGGATTACGACCGCGTTGCGCTCGTTTTCGAGCGACGCTTTGTCGATGGCGGCGTTCAAGTAAGCGCCCGGAAAATACTCGACCTTGGAGATCGCGCCATCCACCGGAGAGCGCTGCGAATGGACGTTGAAAACGTTCATGAACACGCTGATCTTCATCGCTTCGCGATTCGCGTAGGGATCGTGCGTGGTTTCGACCGCGACGATACGTCCGTCGGCGGGACACAGCACGGCATTCGCCTGCGTCGGAATCGGACGCGCCGGATCGCGGAAAAACTGCACGACGAAAATGAGCAGCAGCCAGAACGGCCAGGCAAAGCCGAACCCCGCGACGGCATGGATCAACAACGCAACGACGGCAGCGATCCCAATGAAAGGCCAGCCTTCGCGCGCGATGATCGGGTGAGGGTAATTCATGGATTGATTCAGTCTTTTTGTAAAACCGTAGGATAGCAAAAGCCGTCCGGCGCACGGCGACTCCGGACGGCTTTTTGGTGCAACCGGCACGCGTTTTGCACCGGCTGCGGCGAAGCAACGCGACTTAGTTCTTCGACTGGTCGACGAGCTTGTTCTTCGCGATCCACGGCATCATCGCACGCAGCTTCGAGCCGACTTGCTCGATCTCGTGCTCGGCCGTCAGGCGGCGGCGCGATTGCAGCGTCGGCGCGCCAGCGCGGTTTTCGATGATGAAGCTCTTCGCGTACTCGCCCGTCTGGATGTCCTTCAGGACGTCCTTCATGACCTTCTTCGTTTCATCCGTGATGATGCGCGGACCCGTCACGTACTCGCCGTACTCGGCGTTGTTCGAGATCGAGTAGTTCATGTTCGCGATGCCGCCTTCATAAATCAGGTCGACGATCAGCTTCAGTTCGTGCAGGCACTCGAAGTACGCCATTTCCGGCGCGTAGCCCGCTTCGACCAGCGTCTCGAAGCCGGCCTTGATCAGTTCGACGGTACCGCCGCACAGCACGGCCTGCTCGCCGAACAAGTCGGTTTCGGTTTCTTCGCGGAAGTTGGTTTCGATGATGCCGGCACGGCCGCCGCCGTTCGCCGCCGCGTACGACAGCGCGACGTCGCGCGCCGCGCCCGACTTGTCTTGCGCCACCGCGATCAGGTGGGGCACGCCGCCGCCTTGCGTGTACGTGCCGCGCACGGTGTGGCCCGGCGCCTTCGGCGCGATCATGATCACGTCCAGATCCGCACGCGGAATGACCTGGCCGTAGTGGACGTTGAAGCCGTGCGCGAACGCGAGCGCTGCGTTCTGCTTGATGTTCGCGTGCACTTCCTTCGCGTAGACCTCGGCGATCTGCTCGTCGGGCAGGAGCATCATCACGACGTCGGCGCCCTTCACGGCTTCCGCCACTTCCTTCACGGCGAGGCCCGCGTTCTCGGCCTTGCTCCACGAAGCGCCGCCCTTGCGCAGACCGACCGTCACATTCACGCCGCTGTCCTTCAGGTTCAGCGCGTGGGCATGGCCTTGCGAGCCATAGCCGATGATCGTGACCTGCTTGCCTTTGATGAGGGAGAGGTCGGCGTCTTTATCGTAGAAAACTTTCATGTCTGTTCCTTCGCGTAATCAGTGAAATTCAAATGCGTTGCGTGGTTGCGCCGGGTTTGTTTTCGCTGCGCCCGGCGCCGATCGAAGCGGCGTCACACCTTCAGAATGCGTTCGCCGCGGCCGATCCCCGAGCTGCCCGTGCGGACCGTTTCGAGAATCACGGCGGCGTCGAGCCCTTCGATGAAAGCATCGAGCTTGTCGCTCGCGCCCGTCAATTCGATCGTGTAGGTTTTTTCGGTGACGTCGATGATACGTCCGCGGAAGATATCCGCCATCCGTTTCATCTCCTCACGCTCTTTGCCGACCGCTCTCACCTTGATCAGCATCAACTCTCGTTCGATGTGGGCGCCCTCGGTCAGGTCGACCACTTTCACCACCTCGATCAGGCGGTTCAGATGCTTCGTGATCTGTTCGATCACGTCGTCGGAGCCAATGGAAACGATGGTCAGACGCGACAGCGAATGGTCTTCGGTCGGCGCCACCGTCAAGGTTTCGATGTTGTAGCCGCGTGCCGAAAAGAGCCCGACGACGCGCGATAACGCGCCCGGTTCGTTTTCCAGCAGGACGGAAATAATGTGTCTCATGGTTGATTTCCCAGTCTATCCAGATGTCGATGCCAACGGTTGCCGCCGCCCCGCCTTCGCTGCGCCCTTCGTGAAGGCACGCGAGAGCCGAAGCTGGCGCGGGCAAGCGTCGTTATAGGTCTTCCGAGCCGAGCAGCATCTCGGTGATGCCCTTGCCGGCCTGAACCATCGGCCAGACGTTTTCGGTCGGATCGGTCTGGAAATCGAGAAATACGGTGCGATCCTTCAGACGCAGCGCTTCCTTCAGCGCCGGCTCGACATCCGCGGTTCTTTCGATGCGCATGCCGACGTGGCCGTACGCTTCGGCGAGCTTTACGAAGTCCGGCAGCGCATCCATGTACGAATGCGAATAGCGCTTGCTGTATTCGATCTGCTGCCACTGGCGGACCATGCCGAGGTAGCGGTTGTTCAGCGAGATGATCTTGACCGCCGTGTCGTACTGCTTGCAGGTCGAGAGCTCCTGGATGCACATCTGGATCGAGCCTTCGCCCGTGATGCAGACGACTTCGTCGTCCGGGTGCGCCATCTTGACGCCCATCGCCGCAGGCAGGCCGAAGCCCATCGTGCCGAGCCCGCCCGAGTTGATCCAGCGGCGCGGCTTGTTGAAGCGATAGAACTGCGCGGCCCACATCTGGTGCTGGCCGACGTCCGAGCAGACGAACGCGTTGCCGTCGGTGAGTTCCCAGAGCTTTTCGACGACGTATTGCGGCTTGATGATCTCGCTCGCGCGGTCGTACTTGAGGCAATTCTTCGAGCGCCAGCCTTCGATGTCCTTCCACCATTGCGCGAGCGCATCGGTGTCGGGGCCGTGCTCGGCGTGCTGCAATTGCTCGATGAGCTCCTTGAGCACTTCCTTCACGTCGCCGACGATCGGAATGTCGACCTTCACGCGCTTGCTGATCGAGGAAGGATCGATGTCGATATGGATGATCTTGCGCGGGCGCGAGGCGAAGTGCGCCGGGTCCCCGATCACGCGATCGTCGAAGCGCGCGCCGATGGCGATCAGCACGTCGCAGTTCTGCATCGCCATGTTGGCTTCGTACGTGCCGTGCATGCCGAGCATGCCGAGGAACTTCTTGTCGTTCGCGCGGTAGCCGCCGAGACCCATCAGCGTGTTCGTGACGGGGTAGCCGAGCAGATCGGCGAACTGGTTCAGCTCGCGCGACGCGTCGGCGAGGATGATGCCGCCGCCGGTGTAGATATACGGGCGCTTCGCCGACAGGAGCAGCGCGACCGCCTTGCGGATCTGGCCGGAGTGGCCCTTGGTCACCGGGTTGTACGAGCGCAGCGACACGCTCTTGATCGGCTCGTACTGGCACGGCATCTTCGACACGTCCTTCGGAATGTCGATCAGCACGGGGCCCGGGCGGCCGGTGCGGGCAATGTAGAACGCTTTCTTGACCGTGGACGCGAGATCGCGCACGTCCTTCACGAGGAAGTTGTGCTTCACGCACGGACGCGTGATGCCGACCGTATCGCACTCCTGGAACGCATCCTGGCCGATGGCGGCAGTCGGCACCTGGCCGCTGATGATCACCACCGGGATCGAATCCATGTAGGCCGTGGCGATGCCGGTCACCGCGTTGGTGACGCCGGGGCCGGAGGTCACGAGACAGACGCCGACCTTGCCGGTCGAGCGCGCGTAGGCGTCGGCGGCGTGCACGGCGGCTTGCTCGTGGCGCACGAGGATGTGCTGAAACTTGTCTTGCTTGTACAGCTCGTCGTAGATGTAGAGTACCGAGCCGCCGGGATAGCCCCAGACGAATTCGACGTCTTCGTCGGCGAGCGCGCGCATGAGCACGGTAGCGCCAATGGAGTCAGCTTCGTGGGGGAGAGTCGTATCCGACGTGGAAAATTCCGCGCTTGGCATATTCATCATTCACCTTTCGAATTTTCGGCAAAAAATTGATCGGGTGCTCTCTGCCGGGCTTGTGGCTCGGGTTCAAGCGGCGCGTCCAGTTGACAGGCGAACTTCTTGGGCTCGCCTCAAAAGAGACAGTCACTTATGTTGCGAACCGTTGAAGATAATCGCTGCGCATAGCGCGGTCAAGTCATAATTCCCGCAGCGCAGCACGCCCAGCCCGCAAGCCTGTCGGAATTCTCGGTAAAAACCGCGTAAAAACAACGATTCAGCCGAGCATTGCGGCGCCCGGCGACCCAGCACGGCAAAAGTTTGTTAGCATCCGCGGGTTTTACGACATTTTTCAATCGATTACGGCGTGCACTCGCTGCGCCGATTCCCACGGATGGCATCAGACAAGGAACTCGCCGATTTTCTGGCGGGCGTCGAAAGGCGCGCGTTCAAGCAGACGGTCTACGCCGTGCGCGACGACGATGCCGCCCTAGATATCGTTCAGGACGCAATGATCAAGCTCGCCGAGAAGTACGGCGACCGTCCGGCGGCTGAGCTTCCCCTTCTCTTTCAGCGTATTCTTCAGAACGCGACGCATGATTATTTTCGTCGCCAGAAAGTGCGCAATACTTGGATCAGCCTGTTTTCGTCGCTTGGAAACGCGGAAGACGACGAATTCGATCCGCTCGAAACCCTCGAATCCGAGGAAGGCTCGATCGGAGCGGAAAGCAGTGAGCAAAAGCTCGAACGCGATCAGGTGCTGGCGCTGATCGACGCGGAGATCCAAAAATTACCGGCACGTCAACGGGAGGCGTTTCTCATGCGTTACTGGGAAGATATGGATGTCGCCGAGACTGCCGCCGCAATGGGCTGCTCCGAAGGCAGTGTCAAGACACACTGTTCCCGAGCCACGCACGCACTGGCGGCCGCGCTCAAGGCCAAAGGAATCACGCTATGAGCTCCGCTCCCGATACAAAAGAACTCGAATTCGCACTGAAAGTGCGTCGCGCGCTCGACGAAAACGCCGCCAACCTGCCCGTCTCCGCTGTCGACAAGCTGGCGGCTGCCCGGCGCACCGCTCTCGCCCGCAAGAAACCGGAAGCCGTCACCGCACCCGCCTTGGCGCCGGTGTTCGCCCATGCCGGCATGCCCGTCCCTGCTGGCGCGCCGCGCCGCGTCTCGCCGCTGCGCCGCCTCTTGCGCGTATGGCCGCTCGTGGCGCTCGTGCTGGGCGTCGCCGCCGTAGCCTATTGGGAAGACGTGCAGCGCGCCGCCGAACTCGCCGATATCGATGCCGCGATGCTGAGCGACGATCTGCCGCTCAACGCGTATCTCGATCACGGGTTCAACGCGTATCTGTCGCGCGCCCGTTAAAGCGGCAGGGAGAAAATCGGGGTGAGCTACAAGCGCGGCTTGGCCGTTCTGTTCGGGTGCGCGATTGCGGGCCTGGTCGCGTTCGCCGCAACTTATCCGCGCTTCTGTGCGCAGCCGGCCGCGGCGCCGGCCGCCGGCGCGCCTCTTGGCGTGTCGTCGCCGGTCACGGCGCTGACGGCCGATCTGCCGTCGCTGCCGATCGACAGCAATCCGCTCTCGTGGGCGCGCCTGACGCGCGCCCAGCACGAGGCGCTCGCTCCGTTCGCATCCGAGTGGGACAGGTTCAGCGACGAACGCAAGCGCAAATGGATCAAGATCGCGTCGCGTTTCGCGAAGATGTCGCCTGAAGCACAAAAAAGGCTGCACGAACGCATGATGGAGTGGGTCAAGATGACGCCGGAGCAGCGGCGCGTCGCACGCGAGAACTATCAGGTTTCGAAGGAATTGCCGGCGCAGGCGCGCCAGAACGCCTGGAAGGCGTATCAGGAGCTGCCTGAGGAGCAGAAAGAGAAACTCGCCGCCGCCGAGCGCAAACGCCGGCCGACCGTCGTCAGCGCGCCGCCGTCCGGTACGAAGAGCGAAATCAAGGGGATCAACCGGCTCGTGAACCAGCACGAGCAGCCGGGAAGCAGCGTGGCAGCGTTGCCTCAGCCGCACCCGGCAAGCGAGCCCGCAGCGGGCGGTGTGCCGCAGCTTCCGGCGCCGGGCAGTTTCACGCCCGCGACGCCGGTGCCGGTGTCGCCGCCCGAAGCGCCTTCGGTGTACCAAGGCTCCTGAACGCGGTTGCGCCCGCCCGTGCTCACGCCTACGACCGACGCCCGCACACCCCATCCGCCCGCGGCTCACGTGAGCGCACCGCCGAGCGTGCGCCGCCGGCTGGCGTCGATGGCGTATGAGGGCGTGATCCTGTTCGGCGTCGTGTTCTTCGCCGGCTACCTCTTCAGCACGCTGACCCAGCAGCGCAACGGTCTCACCCATCACAACCTGCTTGCCGCGTGGATCGGTGTCGTGGCCGGCGTCTATTTCGTCTGGTTCTGGACGCACGGCGGCCAGACGCTGCCGATGAAAACATGGCGGCTGCGCGTGGTTGGCGCCGACGGCAAGGCGGTGTCCGTCGGACGCGCGATTGTCCGCTATGCGCTGGCGTGGCTATGGTTTCTGCCGCCGCTCGCCTTGCATCCGCTCCTGAAATTGAGCCTGCCGGTGACGCTAGGCGTCGCGGCCGTCTGGTTCGTCCTGTGGGCCGCGGCCGCGCGGTTCGACCGCGAACGGCAATTCCCGCACGATCGGCTGGCGGGCACACGCATCGTCACCGTCGACCTCGCCCGGCCCGCCGCCGCAACCGCCGGCTGATGCGCTTTTGCAACGCCCGGCACGGCACAAACGGCACGTAATAAGAAGTTCTTGTGACTGTCACGGAGCAGTCACAGCCCCATGGCGGAATGCGCGTATCGCAAACTCGACGCGTGAGCCATGGACCAAGAAACGTCCGCGACTTCCCTCCTCCGCCAAATCGGCGCCAGCGTCGACCCCGTCGCCTTCCGGCCCGCCTCAATAGACGACACGCTGCCAGTCCCGCAGGATCCCGGTCTCCCTCCCGCAACGGCCAGCAGTCGTCACGACGATGACGATGCCGGCTCGCACCGCTACCGCGCGATCTGGCTGTCGGACATCCACCTCGGATCGAGCGGCTGCCAGGCGCCGTATCTGCTCGACTTCCTGCGCCACAACGAATCGGAATACCTGTACCTCGTCGGCGACATCATCGACGGCTGGCAATTGAAGAAAGGCTGGTATTGGCCGCAGGCGCACAACGACGTCGTGCAGAAGATCCTGCGCAAAGCGAGAAAAGGCACGCACGTCGTCTACATCCCCGGCAATCACGACGAAGGCGCGCGCCAGTTCTGCGACCTCGCGTTCGGCGACATCCATGTGCGCGGCGAAGCGTTCCATACGACGCTCTCCGGCAAGCGCCTGTGGATCGTGCACGGCGACTTGTTCGACGGCGTGATCCAGCACGCGAAGTGGCTCGCCTATCTCGGCGACACCGCGTACACGATGATCCTGATCCTGAACCGCTGGTTCAACCGGATCCGCAGCAAGCTCGGCTTCCAGTACTGGTCGCTGTCGCAGTACCTGAAGCACCAGGTCAAGAACGCGGTCAACTTCATCTCGTCGTTCGAGCGCGTGATGACCGACGAAGCGCGCCGCCGCGGCTGCGACGGCGTCGTCTGCGGCCACATCCACAAGGCCGAGATCCGCGACATCGACGGCGTGCTCTATTGCAACGACGGCGACTGGGTCGAGAGCCTGTCGGCGCTCGTCGAGACGCTCGAAGGCGAACTGAAGGTGATCTACTGGACCGTCATGCGCTCGCCGCAAGTCAGCTCGCGCAAGGCGAAGGCCACCGCTTAAATCCTGCTCCTCATCGGACCACCCTCAATGAAAATCCTGATCGTCACAGATGCATGGGAACCGCAGGTCAACGGCGTGGTGCGCACGCTGAAGAACACGACGCGCGAGCTCTCCGCGCTCGGACATCGCGTCGAGCTCCTGACGCCGCTCGAGTTCAACACGATCCCATGCCCGACTTATCCGGAGATCCGGCTGTCGCTGTTTCCGCGCCGCAAGCTCAATGCGCGCATCGACGAATTCGCGCCGGACGCGCTGCATATCGCGACCGAAGGCCCGCTCGGCCTCGCCGCGCGCGCCTATGCGCTCAAGCACAAGCTGCCGTTCACGACCGCCTACCACACGCGCTTTCCCGAGTACGTGCAGGCGCGCTTCGGCATCCCGCTTTCGGCCACCTACAAATTCCTGCACTGGTTCCATAAGCCGTCGCTGTCGGTGATGGCGCCCACGCCGGTCGTCAAAGCCGATCTGGAAAAATACGGCTTCACCAACGTCGTGCTGTGGACGCGCGGCGTCGATCTCGACATCTTTCATCAGATGGAGTCGAAGGTTCTCAACACCGCGCGGCCGATTTTCCTGTACGTCGGGCGCGTTGCCGTGGAGAAGAACGTCGAGGCGTTCCTGAAGCTCGATCTGCCCGGCTCGAAGTGGGTCGCGGGCGAAGGCCCCGCGCTCGCCGAATTGAAGTCGCGCTATCCCGAGGTCAACTACCTCGGCGTGCTGACGCAGGCCGAGCTCGCGAAGGTCTACGCGGCAGCCGACGTGTTCGTGTTCCCTAGCCGCACCGACACGTTCGGACTCGTGCTGCTCGAAGCGCTCGCGTGCGGCACCCCGGTGGCGGCCTTCCCGGTAACCGGTCCGATCGACGTGCTCGGCGACGGCGGCGCCGGCGCAATGAACGAGGACCTGCGCGAAGCGTGCCTCGAAGCGCTGAAGATAGATCGCAATCATGCCCGTGCATGGGCTGAGCGCTTCTCGTGGACCGCCGCTTCGGAGCAGTTCGCGGCCCACTTGAAACCGCTGTCGCGCCCGACGTTCAGCGAGGAAAGCGCAGCCGCATGACGCGCGGCACGACAGGCGCGAAAGCGCGGCCCCTGCCGCCGCCGGCGGCGTCGCGGGCGGGGCAGGCGTTGCCCGAACGCACGGCGCCCGACGCCAGGCTCGACGCCGAGCCGTTCGGCGACACGATGGCGGACGACCCGCACGCCAAGCGCGCAACCAGCACGCCTTCCCCCGCTGGCGCGATAATGACCGCTCCATCGAACGACGCGCCTCGCCCTCCGCGAGCCGCGTCCGCCGACTCCGCCCCACAGGTCACGCCGATGCGCCTCCCTCTCTCCGACTCGCACGACAGCACCGACACCCACGAACCGCTCGGCCCCGACGATCCGCTCGCGCCGCTGCCGTTCAATCCGTACAAGGGCAATCGCGGCGTCACGCGCGCGTGGCACGCTCTCAAGAACTCGCTGAACGGCTTTAGCGTAGCAATCCGCGAGGAAAGCGCGTTTCGCCAGGAGCTGACGCTCGCCGCGATCCTCGTGCCGTGCGGCGTGTTCGTTCCTGTCGATGCGGTCTCGCACGTGCTGCTGCTCGGCTCGGTGCTCCTCGTGCTGATCGTCGAGCTGCTCAACTCGAGTGTGGAGGCCGCCATCGACCGTATCTCGCTCGAACGCCACGAGCTGTCCAAGCGCGCGAAGGATCTCGGAAGTGCGGCGGTGATGGTGGCGCTTTTCGTCTGCGTCATGACGTGGGTGCTGATCGTCGGGCCGCTCGTGGTGCGCTGGGTCGGCCAGTGGGTCGGACGTTAGCGCGCCGATTCGTTCGGACCCCGCAATGCAGCGCCCCGAAGCCGCGATAGCGGCCTCGCACGACGCGACCGGTGAAAACCCTGAATCCAAGGCTAGATAAGAGAACGAGCGGTTTATAATCGCCCGGCAGTCTCAAAATCATAGAAACCGAGCCGGGTCGACGCCGCAGCACACCCGTTGCCGTGCGCCAGTCCCGGCGGAACCAGGGCCGACGAGAATGGAAGCCAAACCTCCCCGCCGTACTCGTGAGCGCATTCTTGAGTTGTCGCTGAAGCTCTTCAACGAGATCGGTGAGCCGAACGTCACGACGACGACGATCGCCGAGGAAATGGAGATCAGCCCAGGCAACCTTTACTACCATTTCCGTAACAAAGACGACATTATCAATAGCATATTTGCTCAATTTGAACAGGCTATCGAAAAGCGTCTTCGCTTTCCGGAAGACCATCGTCCGACGATCGACGAGACGTGGTCCTATCTGCAGTACATGGCCGAGTTCATGTGGGCGTACCGGTTCCTTTATCGGGACCTGAACGACCTGCTCGCGCGCAACCGCACGCTCGAAATGCACTTCAAGCAGATCATCAGCCACAAGGTGCGCTTCGCGCGCGAGATGTGCGAGCTGCTGGTCGCTGACAACGAGATGGTCGCGAAGCCGGAAGAGATCCAGGTGATCGCGACCAACATGGGCGTCGTCTCGACCTACTGGCTGTCGTACCAGTTCGTGATGAACCCTCGCAAATACAACGAGCCGGACGCGATTCGCGACGATCTGCATCAGGTCAGCGTGCACGTGATCTCGATGATGGCGCCGTACCTGCGCGGCCGCTCGCGCCAGCTCTTTGACGACCTCGTCTCCGGCAAGCTGCCCAAGCGCGAGTTCGCCGACTTCCTGCCGCCTCGCGAGCCCGGCGCGGCCCGCTCCGACTCGAAGGATTCTCGATAAATGAAATCGGTATGTGTGTACTGCGGCTCTTCGTTCGGCGTGAAGCCGGTGTACGCGAAAGCCGCGCAGGCGTTTGGCCGCGCGCTCGTGGATGCGGGACTGACGCTCGTCTATGGCGGCGGCCGCGTCGGCCTGATGGGCACGATCGCCGATGAGGTGCTCGCCGCGGGCGGCCGCGCGATCGGCGTGATCCCCGAGCTGCTCGTCAACAAGGAAGTCGGGCACCGCGGGCTTTCCGAGCTGCACGTCGTGCCGGACATGCATCAACGCAAGAAGATGATGGCCGACTTGTCCGACGCGTTCGTCGCGCTGCCGGGCGGCGCGGGCACGCTCGAAGAGCTGTTCGAGGCCTACACGTGGGCGCAGCTCGGCTATCACCAGAAGGCGGTCGCGCTCTATAACATCGAGGGCTACTACGATCCGCTCGTCACGATGCTCGAACACACGGTGCAGGAAGGCTTCATGCAGCGGACCTATCTGGACATCCTGCAGATCGAGACCGACGCCGCCGCGCTGATCGACAAGCTCAAGCGTTATCACCCGCCCAGCAAGGACAAGTGGTCGGCCAAAACCACGCCCGACACGGTGTGACCGCCACGGCGCGCGGCTGCGGCCGACGCGCCCTTCCCGAGAGCCCTCCGGCAAGCCAACCAGCGACGGGCAGCCGCCCGTCATCGAGACCGCCATGACGAAGACCGTTCTGATCACCGGAGCGAGCCGCGGCATCGGCCGCGCGACGGCGCGTTTGCTGGGGGCGCAAGGCTGGGCCGTCGGCGTGAACTACGCGACCCACCGCGCCGCCGCCGACGATGCCGCAGCCGAAGTGGTGCACGCGGGCGGCCAGGCGTGCGTCGTGCAAGGCGACGTGGCCGACGAAGCGGCGGTGATCGCGATGTTCGATGCGGTCGCCGCCGCGTTCGGCCGCATCGATGCGCTCGTCAACAACGCGGGCATCGTCGCGGCGTCGATGCCGCTCGCCGAAATGGACTACGCGCGCCTCGCGCGCATGTTCGACATCAACGTGCTCGGCGCCTACCTTTGCGCGCGCGAGGCGGCGCGACGCATGTCCACGGACCGCGGCGGCCACGGCGGCGCGATCGTCAACGTGTCGTCGGCCGCATCAAGGATCGGCTCGCCGAACGAGTACGTCGACTACGCCGGCTCGAAAGGCGCGATCGACACGATGACGATCGGCCTAGCCAAGGAACTCGGCCCAAGGGGCGTGCGCGTCAACGCGGTGCGGCCCGGCCTCATCGACACGGAAATCCACGCAAGCGGCGGACGCCCCGACCGCGCCGCCGCACTCGGCGCGCAAACGCCGGCCGGCCGGCCCGGCACGGCCGACGAGGTCGCCGAGGCGATCGCCTGGCTGCTCGGCGACGCCGCTTCGTACGTGAACGGCGCGCTGCTCGACGTCGCCGGCGGACGCTGAGTCCTCACCGATTCTCGCCGCCGGCGTGTTTGCCCGTAACGCCCGGCTGGCGCGGGGATCCCGCCTTCCGCGCGTTTGCGCCGCCCCATCGTTTGCGCCAAGACTTCGTATGCAAACGACATAACTTCACAATTCTCCACAAATTCCCGTAATACCTGGTAACAAATGAGCGCTAGCATGGTGCAGCCCTGACAGTCGGCGCTCGCGCGCGTCGGTCTGCCAGCGACACACGTGACGATGCTTCACAAGGCCGGACTCCGCGCAGAATTCGGCCTTCAGGACCGGACCATGCAGGACTCCTCATCTTCGTCCGCGCTACGCGCGCGCTCGGCGCCGCCGCTTGCGACCGGCCGTCCCGTTTCGATGAGGCCGGCCGCGGCAACGCCTGCCGCCATCCCGGCGTCCGCTTCACGCGCCTCGCCCTGGTCGGGGCTGCGCGTCGCGCTCGCCGTCATTGCCGTACTGTGCGCGTATCTGCTTCCCGGCACGCTCGGCCACGACCCTTGGAAGCAGGACGAGACCTATACCTTCGGCATCGTCCAGCACATGCTCGAAACCGGCGACTTCGTCGTGCCCACCAACGCGGGGCAGCCGTTCGTCGAAAAGCCGCCGCTCTACGACTGGGTCGCCACAGGCCTAGCCTGGCTATTCGGGCGCTACTTGCCGCTTCACGACGCGGCGCGGCTTGCGAGCGCGCTCTTCATGGCGATGACGCTCGGCTGCGTCGCGAGGCTCGCCCGCTCCGCCACGCGCGCGCGAAGTTGGTTCGACGCCCGCGTGCTCGGCACGCTCGCGGTCTTTGCGGGCACGTTGGTCGTGCTCAAGCATTCGCACGACATGATGACCGACGTCGCGCTGATGGCCGGCACCGCGCTCGGCTTTTGCGGCCTGTTCGAACTCGTCACCGCGTTCGTGCGCAGACCGCAGGCCGTCAACCGGCAAGCCTCGCTGCCGGCCTCGGCGATGCTCGGCGCCGGAGTCGGTATTGCGCTGCTGACGAAAGGGCTCTTCGTGCCGCTCGTCTTCGGTGCGACGTTCTGCGCGCTTGCGTTGCTTTACCCGGCCTGCCGCAGCGGCGCGTTCTTGCGCGCGCTCGCGGCCGCCGCGCTCGTATTCGCGCCGTTTGCGCTGATCTGGCCTGTCGCGTTCTATCTGCGCTCGGAAACACTTTTCAAGGTCTGGCTCTGGGACAACAACATCGGCCGCTTCTTCGGCTTTTCGGTGCCCGCGCTGGGTTCCGGAAACGACAAGCCGCTGTTCATTTGGCGCTCGCTGTTCTCGGTGGGCTTTCCGGTTGCGCCGCTCGCCGCGGCCGCGCTCGCGGGCGGCGCCTGGCGCCGCTGGCGCGAGCCGCGCGTCGCGCTGCCGGTTGTGTTTTGCGGCACGGGCTTGATCGTGCTGCAAATGTCGGCGACGGCGCGCGAGCTCTACATCCTGCCGTTCATCGCGCCGCTGGCGCTCGTCGCGCTGCAAGGCGTCGAACGCTTGCCGCAACGCGTTCACGTCGCCTGGGACTACGCGAGCCGCGCGCTGTTCGGCACGATCGCCGCGCTCGTCTGGGTCATTTGGTCGGAGATGACGGACCCGTCGAGCACGCATGCAAGCCTCAAGCTGCTGGGCCGCTGGCTACCGCTCGATTGGACGCTGCCGATCAAACCGGATCTGATGCTCGCCGCGCTCATGCTGACGCTGGGCTGGCTGTGCCTGGTGCCGCTTTTCGCTCGCACGGGCAAATGGCGGGGTGCGTTCAGCTGGTGCGCGGGCGCGATCGCTGCCTGGGGGCTCGTCTTCACGCTGCTCGTGCCGTGGATCGATGCGGCGAAAAGCTATCGCTCGGTATTCGAGGATCTCGACACGCACCTGAACATCGAATGGGACGCCGGCGACTGCATGGCCAGCGTGAACCTCGGCGAATCGGAAGCGCCGATGCTGTACTACTTCGCCGGGGTCCTGCACAAGCCGACCGAGGCGCCCAAGACCACCGCCTGCAAGTGGCTCATCGTGCAGAGCTTCCGCTCGGATGCGGGCCAGCCTGACGGCAATTGGAAGCTGTTCTGGTCGGGTGCCCGGCCGGGCGACGACAGCGAACGCTTGCGGGTGTTCGTGCGCAGGCCCAGCCTTGTGACAGCCTCCCATTGAAGGGTTGACCGTCCCCGCCTGCCGATCTCCGTTCGCGTGCCGCCCTCGACCGCCGCACGCGCCGCGCGCTCGACGCGCTCGACGCGCTCAGAAGGACGACCCACGCTCGCGCAGAAACGCGATCTCCTCGTCGGTCGACCGACGGCCGAGCACGGCGTTGCGATGCGGAAAGCGCCCGAAACGCTCGATGATCCTGGCGTGCCGATGGGCGTAGTCGAGATAGCCGGTGTCCCCTGCCTCGCGCCCCAATTCGCCGAACAGACGAATCGCTTCGCGTTGGCTTTCGATCGACTCGTCATGCTCGAAAGGCAAATAGGCAAACGCGCGATGACGGCAGGACGGCAGGCGCCGATCCGCGCCGGTCTCGACCATCCGCCGCGCCACTTGCACGGCCTTGGCGTCCGCTTCGAATGCGCGCGGACTGCCGCGGTAGCAATTGCGCGAAAACTGGTCGAGCACGACGACGAGCGCGAGCGCGCCGAGCGGCGTGCGCTGCCAGTCGTCGTGGCCGCCCGCAAGCGCGATGGCAAGCGTCGCGCCGAAGCGCTCGCGCAAGAAGGCGTCGAATGCGCCGTCGCGGGCGAACCAGAGCTTGCGCTCGGTGCCGAATTCCGCTGAACCGGGCGTGCCGAACCAGAAGTCGAGCACGTCGCGCGCAGTGGGATCGAGCGTGGCGTAGTCGCCGGAGTCCGGCGCCTCGGGCGCAGATGCTGAGTCGAGGTCGCGCGTCATGATGCGAGCTCCAGTACTAGACGCCGCGTGCGCGCGCTCTTCTTTTCGAGCTTCGCGACCCGCAGCGCGCCGATCTCCTGCGTGTTGCGCACGTGCGTGCCTCCGCACGGCTGCAGGTCGACGCTGTCGATGCGCAAGAGCCGCACGCGCCCGAGCCCCATCGGCGGCTTCACGCTCATCGTGCGCACGAGTTCGGGACGCTGCTGCATCTCGTCGTCCGTAATCCATTCGGTCGCGACGCGATGCGCGCCGCCGACCAGCTCGGCAAGCCGCCGCTCGACGAACTCGCGCTCGATCGGCTCCACCGTGGCGAAATCGAGCCGCGCGTAATCGACGGTGATGCTGCAGCCGTCGACCGGATACGGCAGCACCGCGCACATCAGATGGCTCGCCGTATGCAGCCGCATGTGCCGGTAGCGGCGCGCCCAGTCGATCTCGGCGGCCACGCGCTCGCCGGCCGCGAGCCGCGCGAGCAGCGCCTCCTGCCCGGCGGCCGGCACGTGGAGCGCATCGTCAGGTGTCGCGCCTTCGAATTTGGCCTTGCGCGTATCGGCGATCTGGATGCGCGTGCCGTCCGCGAGCGTCAGCGTGCCGGCGTCGCCCGCCTGGCCGCCACCGAGCGGATAGAACACGGTCTGGTCGAGATGGATGCCTTCGGCGTCGACCTTCGTGATCGACGCGTCGCAGCGCGTGAGATAAGCGTCGTCGCGAAAAAGTGCGTGCGTCGTCATCGGGAGTCCCTTTTTCAGTCGCCAATCGAAAACCCATTATGCCGAGCCGTCTGCCCCGTCGAAAGATCAGCCATTCGGCCAGTGCGGGCGGCGCCGTACCGGCCCATCGCCCGGGCCAATTGCGCCGGCCACCGGCGCAGCGCCGCGCGGAGGCGCGCACGGCGCACGCCGCCAATCGCTTCGTTGGCGCGCCGTCGCCCCCGACCGTCTTGGACGCTCATCCCGGCCGGTTGCGCATCCAACCCTTGTGAATACTACTTACAGTTAGGAAGCACCAAGTTATTGAATAAAATGACATTTTCTTAACTAACAATTTTGGCAACACGCTCCCTAACTAACAGGCCCGTGCGTGAATGGACTTAACCGCGTGTCGACATTTGACGCTGTCACTCGATATTGAACCGGCGTCACCGCATGGAAAACTACAGCTAGGTCCCCCTATGCTCCCCTTTTTCACGCTCGAAGTATGGGGTAACCTGCGCATCTTCGCGTTGCCAGTTCGGATCACAGTTCACATTGTACTTTTGAGGATCCGTGTTCTTGCTGACCCACAGCAGGAACCCTATAGCTAGCGGGTGCGTTCTCCCAACGATAGCAATGTAATTAACCATTGCCTTCATCCAGTTCCAGACGGTCATGCGCCTCTGACGAGGAAAGCACTTTAGACCACACATCGGATTCCGAAGACCGTAAGCTCATTCACACCAGCCGAGTTGCGCTTTATTGACTCCGCCTGAGCTTCTAGATGGCCGACCAGCGCAGCGAAGGGCTGACCGGCGGAGCCTCCTGGAATCGTCCACGTCTTGTTGTCGAGTTGCATCAGAACCAGAATGCCTCTGGAGCTGTTGGTCCCTTTAAGGTACTGCCCGACTATCTGGGTCTGCAGCGTGCCCGTTAGCGAATTAGCTGAGTAGCTTCGATCGGCATCAACGGGCTTGATTTCGACGCAGACGTTGCCAGCGGGGCAGCTCAGTTGTATGTCGGTCATGTTGTCGTCGTCAACTTCCTCCTCTCGGTGGACGCTGAATCGTCGGTTCTGCGTTTCTCGGAATTTTGCAGCTAGCCATCGCTGCAGGAACTTTTCAGGCATGCCTGGCCGAAAGAGGTCACGCTCGCTGAAAGGCCCTTCCTCGAGATTTTTACGAATCTCCTCAAGGCGGGCCATCGCCTGCTCGTACAGCTGTGCCTCAGTGCACGGAGCCGAGAAGAACGGAGAGCCAATGGACTTTAACTGCTCGGAGGTCCTGTTCGCACTTTGCGCCGCATCGAGCGCAGCATGCTCGATCAACCGCCCCGTGATCCAGTTCCGCTCAGTGGGGTCAGCAATGGTGTCCAACAAGGCCACCAGCGAGTCGTGCCCAATCCGGCCGCGAGTTCCAAGAAACACGTTCGGAATCGCGTCGCGAAGACGCTTTGACGGAGGCCCAAAGAAGTGGTTGTCGCTAGCCGTCTCGGGAATGGGTGCAGTGGGCGGATGAGCACTTAGCAGCGCATGTATGCCAAGGAGCACATCGGCAGTCTCGTAGCTCAAGGGGGTCTGCAACCACTTCAGGTCTCCCACTACCTCGGCGAATGCACTTACCTCCCCTTCGACGTCACTCGTCGCTATGCCCTGCACGTGTCCAAGGAACCACGTCCAAGCTGCGGTTGTGTCTCCATCCATCCAGATGCGAAACCACTCCATTTCGCCAAGACGACCGTTGGAGCCAATCGAAGACATGAGCTTACCTAGACACAGAGGGCCGATCGTCGCGGGGGGGAGGAGGCCATCCGCTCTCAACGCAATGATGATTTCCTTGAGAGTCTCGCGCCGGCTGATTTGGCCAGAGGACACCAGCGGCACCAACGGCTCCAACAAGGCGCGGCGAACATCTGGCGTACAGCGCAGCGCCATTTCCAAGGCACCTCGTACACCGTTGCCCGGTGAAGCCGCTTGAGCCTCGGCGACTACCCAAGGCGTTAGCGCGGCTTTCACGTCTGCCCCGTGGGAGCGGGCAAGAGCGTCAAGCCAGGGGGGCGGCCCATGCAACTCCCACACGGCAAGCTGCGCAGCCTTGGCGACATTCATCGCCGACAGCGTTGGAGTTGAACTCGGGTCGCGAAACGTACTACGCAGTCCTGCAAGCGCGATGAGGGCAATCCATGGAACCTCACCGTTAGCGTACGACGATGGGACAGGCGGGGTCACCGTGGGCCAATACGCCTTTAGGCCTTCCTCAAACGCCGCGGCGATTTCAGGGCTCAGGCTGGTCGCGACCGCCTCGAAGTCTATATCTGAGTAATCGCGTTGTTTCAATCGGCTGAAGGAATATTGCAGCAGGCTTTGCAGGGAGCCCGCAAGAGTGCCATCGCGAATATTTGTCAGGTCTGCTAAGAGCCGCGATTTGTATTCTTCGACGGCACGTGTGTCTGCCGCCGTCCTCTCTCGTTCCGAAGCCTTCCATTCACGCCTTTGCTTTCCACCCTTGCGCCATCCCTCGTATTCGCGCCCGATGAGAAGGGAGCGCCTAGAGCCTGTGCTGCCCAAACCGAGCGCCCTCAGGGCGTTGGCACGCTCGCGACCAAGCCTTCTGGAAAACGCGGCTGCCACAGCCACGGCAAACCAGATGTCCCGTTCATCGGCAGGGCGAACTGGGTCGTTAGCTCGCCTAGTCAGCTCAGGCAGGTCCGCGGCGCCAAAGCTCACGAGGCAGGTCGCCCCCCAAGTCAGTCGACTGACCGACGCCTTGATGTCTTCTGATTGGGCAATGGCTAGGGCGACGCTCCAACGAAGCGCCGGATGCTGCGCAATGGCCTTGTGTAGTCGATTGGACTCGTCTCTGTCATCGAACCCTGAATGGCGCTGCGCCTCAATTCGCTCCGCGGCTTCCATGCAAACCGCGGGGTAGGAGTCCAGCGTCTGCGGTAGTAACGCAAGCACGCGCTCGTAGCAGTCTGGTAAGGCATTGAGCAGCCAGGCCCTCTCGGGCCGGTCTGATTCCGGGAACCGAGCGAAACGCTTGCCCGGGGCTGGCCGCGGCAAGGAGGCCATGACCGCCCCAAGGAGCAGTATGGCGGCCGACAAGTCAGCCGCTGGCAGCAACTCGTCCTTGATTATTCTGACCATCGGCCCAGAGCCGTACTCTGCCTCGTCGTGGGTGCAGTTGAGGATGGCCGACAGCTCAGCTTCGGTGAGGTGCGTCCAGTCAGCAACAGGCATTGCACGTGCGATGAGCTCATTTGTGCCCAACAGGCCAGCCTTCAGGTCGGCCAGAATCTCCTGCCGCTGGTCTGCGGTCCCAACGAATTCAAGAACGTCCAGTGCGAGTGCACGCTCCCAAGCCGGTGCAGCGGGGTTCCGATAGATCGTGAAGGAAACCAACGCACAGTCGGCAAGCCCGGCATACCGCGCAATATTGAAGCACATGCTCCTGGCCCGGGGGGCGAGATTGGCGTCCGCCAGTGCTTCGGCAACTTTGCCGACACCCAATACGCGCCCCACACGCATATACTCGCTGGCGCTATTAAACCAACCCACCTCCAGACCGTGCTTGGTGGCTTCGATAAAATTCGCAAACGCTTTGTCTGCTGAAATCCCGTCCCAGGCCTGTGGGTCACCTTCAAAGAGTAAGATTTCCGGAAACTCACGCACCACCCACTCGCGAACTGTGACGTTGATTGCCGCCAACCAGCTGAGCGACGCTCGGCGCGCAGGAATGAGTACACTCTGGCCGAACGGGCGCAATGCGAAAAGTCCTTGTAGGCGCTGCAGTGGTACACCGAGCGCCAACTGCTTGGCTACCCACTGGGCGGCAAGGAACTCGCGAATGGAGCGGTGGTGAAACTTCACGCGCCCATAGCTGGCTTCGTCGAAGACAGCGGTCGCCAGTAAGCGACGGACAGCTGTCGGATGCCAATCAGCGAGCACAGTGTGCGGAGCCAATTCGCCCACCGCCGGCGTTGTGCCAAAGTCCAAGGTAAAAAACTGGCAGCCCCCGAACTCCGCGGCGGCTGCCAGATCGATGGCACCCGTGCGCAGTTGTTCGAGTGACAGGACTTCACCTGCCGCCTCGTAGCTCTCGTTGAACTCACGCAGCCGGTTGGAGATGTTAGCCTCGATGAGCTCGTGGTAGTTGCCAAGGCTCCTGTGCTGATTCCAAAGCACGACCATCCACCGCAAGTCCAGTGGACGTGTCGCCATGAACTCGTAGTCCCCGTCCGCTACTGCTTTCCAGAACTTGTCCTCATCCTGGACGCAATATGCTGCAGCACAACGGCGGGACTCGGCGATCGACAGCGGGTCTAGACCGACGACAAATGCTTCCACTGGGGGCGTTGCCGGTACGGCAGCAATAGTAACGGTTGGCGAATCAGTCGAGGCGAGCGGAGCATCAGCAACTGTCTTTGCCGCGAAAGCGCGCTCTATGGGCCTTACGAGGCGCGCGTCGACCGCTGACCGAACCCCGGGTATAGCCCAGTCCGTAACCCGGGAGGAGACGGCAATCCGCACTCTAACGAAGTTCGAGCCCAGCGCTCGTTGAACCACCGTAAGCGCCCTCTCAAGTTCGGCATGCGACTTGAGGCGCGCTTCGTCGACCGCGTCGAGGAAGAAGTAGCCGAGTTCATCGGATGCAGCCCAAGCGTCGAACTCGGCCTCAAAACCAGTCAGCACAAGTTTCCAGGACTCGGCGTCAGAAAGCTGGTTCAACGGAATGAAGAACGCTGCTCGACCGGCCTCCCGAAGTCTTGCGACCTCGCTCTGAAATTCTATGGTCTTGCCGATGCCCGCCTCACCTAGAACAACGACGAGCGGTTCCTCATGAAGGTCTGCCCATGTCTTGCGGCCTTGGCGTTGGCCTAGCAACTCAAGCCAGTCTTCGTCATCACTTTTGGTCGCCGAATTTGTGTGCTCTGAAAAGGTCCGGTGCAGATCAATGTTCATCTTGTATGCATCGTTCTAAAGTGGCTGTTTACCAACGACGGCCTTGCCGGTTCTAAAGCGCTTCACAGCGCGCGGAAGCAGGACGCCTAGTCGCCGCTCCATGAGTCGGAACAACCCTAGACTTGCAACCGGTTTCAAAAATGGGCCTTGGCAAGATCAGCCAACTGCTTGCTCATCCGAACGGGCGCGTAAGCGCATGACGGTTTGGCGGCTCGTGTTCAATTCGCGGGCAATCGCTGCAACGGACTGCCCTTCCGCAAGCCGTACGCGGGCTACTGCCTCTTGCTTGTCGCTGAGCGCACGGGGCCGGCCCAGCACCTTGCCGGCGTCACGCGCACGGGCAAGGCCGGCAGCGGTACGCTCCAGCAGCAGATCGCGTTCGAACTCTGCGACGGCTGAAATAACGGACATCGTCATTTTCCCGGCCGCACTCGTGAGGTCCGCCCCGCCAAGCGCGAGACAATGCACGCGCACGCCTGCTTGCGACAGTTCTTCAACGGTTGCGCGCACATCCATTGCATTGCGTCCGAGCCTATCAAGTTTTGTGACGATGAGCACGTCGCCAGCCTCCAGGCGGCCACGCAGTCTGGCGAACCCCTTGCGCTGGTTTGCCGCAACTGACCCGGACACACACTCGGCGACTACGCGCCGCGGCTCAATGTCGAAACCCGCAGCCCGTACCTCGCGGACCTGGTTGTCAGTAGTCTGCTCGGCAGTGGAGACGCGGCAGTATGCGAACACTCGCATTGTATTCTTCCTGTCCGAAAACCATGTACGGAATATTAGCAGCGTACAAAAATGCGTCAAGAAGGTTTTTGAACACCTCATGTGGTGGCGTCCACAAACGGACGATTTTGGCCAGCTGACCTCGGCTGGATTGTCGATCGCAACTGCGAGTCAGGCCCCAAGCTTTGCGAGCGCGTCTCGCACTTCGAATTCAGAAGGCAAGCACAATCTCATTAGTGGTAGGCTCAGCACCGTACAGACGGTTTGGGCATGCAACAGCTCTTTTTGAGCGAAGGCATCGATCTCCGATTGTTCCCAAGTCGTATCACCTCGCTGCAAAAGCCTATCCGCAATTGTGGCGCTAGGCGCTTCCATAAGGATGACGCCTCGCACCATGAGCTGAGCGAACGTCTCCATACCAATCTTCTCGTGGATGTTGACACCTCGGCGCAAAACGAAGTGACCATCAAGGACTAATGTCTCGCCGCCCTCCTCAAGCCTTCTCACAGCCGTAACCAGGGCTCGCTGGTTCTCGTCAACATCACTGACTTGTCGCGAAGCCGTCCAGTTCGCAAGACCGCGCTGCTCCTTGATGAGTTGGCTCGCGGTTGCATGTCTTACACCAAGGCCCTCGCACGCCTGTTTTAAAACAAACGTCTTGCCGACTGCATGAACGCCACCAACGAATAGTGTCATTGCCTGTCCTTACTGGTCGCCATCTTCTTCGCAAGCTTCCTGTACTCGTTTGCATCTAGGTATCGAAATGACTGGGGAGGCACAAAGTTACTGACCACATCTGACGGATCTACGTGCTTCGCGAGCTTGAAGACCTTTCCCAGCAGCACGGCAACCCCCTGAGATTTGTCAGCGAAGTACGACCGAAGCTCCTCCCTCGTCAGCCCACCACCTCTTTCAGTGCAGGTCTTCCAGAGTATGGTCGGTGACGCAACGACAATTTCGGCTACTTCGACCACGCCAACGATTTTCTGGATCGGGGAACTCGAATAGAGCACGATCACGCTTACATCCTGGGCAGCCCAAGACCGGCGAAATTCAACACGCTTGGACCCAGCAAGTATCAGGTCAGCGTACTTTGGCTTGATAGAAAGCAGAACAGCCCTACCGCCCGGACGCGGCGAGGACTCTTGAAAAAGAGACATCGGAAACCTTGCGAATGGATTGAATCGGCCCTGTCACGACGCCGTCTCGCATGAGCTGTTCATATGGGACGGCTGTAGACAGGTGACTAATGAGTCGAAAGAGGATGACCTTGGTCGGCTTCTTCACCAGCTCGTCGATTTCGTCAAGGCTGTAGACGGTGCGACGACTGACCAAGCTGGCGATCTGCGCGCCGTCACTGGAGACCTCGAATTGCTCGACGACGCCTAGCGAGGTTACAGCCATTTCGTCATCGGTTCGATAAAATAGCAGAACATCCCCGGGTCGGACCGACTTGGTCTGCGCGTGACAGAGGTACGCCAGCTTGATGGCGTTGCCGACATTGCCCACCCGCGCAAAAAGTCCCGGTTGGATCGACGCGTAGTCGGGAAACAGGATTTCGTGATAGTGCGGTTGGATCGGGACCAAGAATTTTTGAACTGACGAGTCAGATCGGAAGTGTGGAAAATACCGCCGGACGTATTCGGTGGGACCAACGCCGTCCGTCGGTGGTTGGTCGACTGGGTGCGGCTTGACCAGCACCACGTCGCCGCGGTAAATGCCCCTCTCCTCGAACCCAAAGTCCAACAAGAGTCGAATCAGGTAATCCTGACTCTCTGACTTTGCGGTGATGAACAGGTGCTCGCACCTGTTCTCAGTCGCGAAGCGAAAGGCCGCCTTGAGGAACAACTCGCCGATCTTCCGACCGCGTACAAGCTCGCCGACCTTGAAGGTGCATAGCTTCAGGGCTTGCCCGGAAAGAACTTCACCGGCATCGTTCAGAACTTCGTCGTTCTGAATTTGATAGATGCAAATGGCCCCCAAGACACCGCTGTTGTCTCGGTATATCCATGCGTGTCGATCCTCCCTTGCCTTACGGCGAAACCAATCATCGAAGCCATCGCGACCAGCGACTGCCGGATATCCGTGTCGCAAGCTGTCGAAAAACGCTCCCATCAATTCGGGCGTCAGACTATGGAGCGGAACATCTTGAATGTTCGGCAGGACGATCTGACGCGTTTCATGAAGACGCTTTAGCCAGTCTTCCGCGGTCTGGACCGTGTAGACACGATGCGCAAGCCCGCGTAAGCGCGCCTTTGCATGAATGCCTCTGTCTTCCGTAACCAATGCATGAACTGCATCGCAGTGAAGTGCATAAAGCAGCTCGTTGTCACATGCGTCATTGGGACTGGTTTCAGGCGTGTTCCAGATGCATGGCGCAGGATCATGGAGAGCGGGGTACTGACGGATTCGCTGAAGGTTCCGTTGACGCCGCTCAGCATTGAGGTCCCGCTCGAAGTCCGCGATGTTGGCGGGGTGATACATCAGCTGATGACCACCGATGCTTGCGAGGCGAACGAAGTTCGCCAAGTTGCCTTCAAGCACTTGAAGCGAATCCTGAAGCGGAATCAGGACATTCGTATCCAGCAAGAACCGTAAGCGCTGCGGCACTCCCCCCCCCCGTTCATCCTTGGAAGTTCTTGCGACTAACTCAAGGCTAGTCGCCCCTAGATCCACTGGTTTTCGTAG
>NZ_JAFLRF010000015.1:71007-139759 GCF_017315705.1 Trinickia mobilis
GTTCATCCTTGGAAGTTCTTGCGACTAACTCAAGGCTAGTCGCCCCTAGATCCACTGGTTTTCGTAGATGGTCCTTCGGAAGACACGGGCAGCAAAGAACGCCATGTGCTCGAGCTCATGCTCCATTTCTTCAGCCTTCTCGATCAAACTCCCGTCACTCCAGGGGGCGTCCACATGTACCCAGCGATTTCAATATTTCCGCAATGTATGGACACAGTTGAAGTGCAGGTAAGACCCAGCTATCGACCCGATCAGATGCTCGGCCGGCATCACCTTGTAAAGCAACTGGCCGACAGCCGGCTGCCGCAGCAGGCCGGCATGCGGCTCGATCACGCCCTCCGGGGCGGGTACAGGCGCTGGCGCCATCGCCTTTATCCATATCATCAGTGTACGCCGACCGTCGACCGCCTGCCCGGTCCCGTGGCGCCGTGCGTCGATGCCGACCGCCTGAGCAGCTTCACGCGTTTGGGCGACCAGCTTTTCGGGCTTGATGCCAAGCGCCTGGGCGAACGAAGATAGCGCGCAGTAAGGCTGGCGACGGAGGGGTGCCGGCTGGCCGCAAAGGTCCGGTCGATGTCCGCCTCAAAGACGAGGTCTTTTTGATTGCGGCGGGACGTGGCCCACGAGCTGCAAAGAACCAACACAAATGCAGCAATGACGGCTTTATCATGCGGATAGTCATTCACGAGTGAATGACAGTCGGCGGGATGTCACTGATGCAGGAAACCGCAGTCCAACTGCTCGATGCCGCCACCGTCAGCAACCCGCAACCACATTGCTGACGCCCATTAGCCGGCCGATGACCCGCCAATTATTGTCGGCTGAGAAGCGTCCGGGCAGCAACCTCCCCCGATGTGTCTCGCGGGCCGCATTCAGAGAATGCGGAGGTTGCGAATTTTCCCGATTCGGGGCGAACGCTTTAGGATCAGCTCGGTGATGTACTCAGGCAAGAGCGCCCGCGGCACATTGGCCGGAATGTCTTCCACGAGTTGCGAGGGAGCGCGAACGATGAATTCCACCGGCGCACTTTTCAGGCTGTGCTCATAGCTGACGCGGTAATCCATGAACGTCGCGCTTCTAGACGGCGAACTTGCCGTGCCGGATTCTATCAGCGCGCACGGTCGGGCTGCACATGGGTATTCGACCTCGGCTGCGGCAGACGCGCAACGCCGTGAGACCCGGCGAGGCATGCACGATTCGCCTCAGCCCCATGCCCGTCCACCGCGAAACACCGGGGGATTCCCGCGATAACAAGCGAATTATCGCGGCTAACGCCGTCGCAAAAAAACCGGCTAACCGAGTTTTGATCCATGTTCGGCCCCAGCAGCAGCCGAGATCCGCGCCGAAAGGCCTGGTAAAGGCATGTCACAAATACCTGGAGGGAATCTGCCGCCCAGTAGTCGACCAGTCGCCTGACACCGCCATACGGATTTTGCGGTTCATTGCAAATGGGCAGCCCTTTCGGCTAAGAATCAGCGGGAGATCAGGAATTAGGCCGCGGTGCCATGTGCGGTCGAGCGTCGCGCCCAGTCCGTAGCTGCCCCGTTATGTCCTCTCTGCATGCTTCCGGACGGCGTCCCGCGTTGAAAGGGGAAGCGCGAGAAACTCGGTCTCCCTCAGTTCTGTCCACTCCTGCGTGAAAGGCAGATAGAGCTGGATGATCCACGACCGACCATCGGCTCGCTCATCCCGCCGCGCGGCGTACGGATGCACGATCTCACCATCGGCGCGCACACGGTCGAACCGCAATAATCGCTTACGCGGGTACGGATCGCTATCCAGCTTCTCGTCCATCATTCGCGTCATTGCTTCGTAGGGAAAGCCAGGATGTGCAGACGTATCCGCCTCATCCATGGACGCATGAATATAGTCGCTTTCTGTCCGATGGCAATCTTCTAGTTCTGCTTCGTCGAGCACCACTTCCTCGATCATGTACTGTGGGCCTTCATACCAGGCTGGGTCGTCTTCGACGAGCCGGATCGCCGTTACGGTCCTCGTGCCTGTGTCCGTACAGTGCTACCAGAATGGACCACACATGAATTCAAGGCCTAAGTGGAAATCAGACGGCTTCATGGGCTATCTCGACCCGCAAGAAATCCGGTTTCAAATCAATGAAGTGAAGTTAAACTCTTTGATGCACATCGGCGTAGCCCGAAAGGTCGGCCTTCTCGGCCTTCGCCAGAAAACTGTCCCCACCTTTTACATAAACTTGTTCCTCGGGGACGACGAAAGTATCAACCAGTATGCTTTCGTTGAGGGCATTTGACACGCCTCGCGACGCCGTGTACAGCCAGCGCAAATAGCAGACCTATCGTGCTGCCCACCGCTACGTTGATCAAACGCTCGCTCGCGAAGGTCCATGACTGCCCGGCAACCACGAACGCCATCGCAGCGCAGCCGCAGCGCGTGCCGAATGCAACGACGTAGGGCCGAATGCAGACGAGCGTCAGCAACGCAGCAAGGACAATCAGGTCCCGCGAGAAGGCGTCATGGGGCACCAGCAAGCCGGCGAAGATACCGGCCGGCACGCCTACAATGGTGCCAGCGATGCGATCACGAAACTTGAGCCGGGCACTCGCCGCACTTCCCGTCACCACGCTCGCCGCAGACCAGATCATCCATTGTCCATGCTCGATATGCCTCCACTCCACGAACGCTGCAGCGACGCCGACGGCGAGCGCTACGGCAATCATTGGCTCGATGTATGGAACACGATCGGCAATATCGGAACGCTTGAACCATTTCGCGAAGTGCGTCAAATGCGAAACTTCCGGACGGCGTTCGCGATAGTGGTCTATTGAAGAAATCAGCAGGACCGGCAAGAAGGCGGTCCAGATGAACGGAAGCGTTTCGAATCCCTGATGAATGAGTGCTGACCGCCTGACTCCTTCGGCGCTCTCGCAGGCGAGGTAAAGCACGGGAATGAACGTAAAGCTTCCGAGCCAACGCAGCGCGCTTCCCCGTGCAGTCACCAGCATCGACCCCATTGCCAGCAGGGTGGTGACTCCGACAAACAGCGGTGGATAGGCGAGCGAGGCCATCAATACCACGAAGCCTGCTCCAATGGCTATTCCCTGAGCGACTACCCCGAGTGGGGCGAGATCCGAGCGATCCACGGCGATCGAGGCCGACATGGTTACTAACGAAACCATCAACCATTCGGTCTTGCCTGAAACCAACGCGAGCACGCTCAATGGGAAGAGAGCGGTCAACGCACGAACCAGTGCCTTGCCATCGATTGCGGCCACAATGCGCGACACGGCCACCACCATCAGTCCGCGAGTGCCCCAATCACGTCCTCGAACTGCCGCACCAGGCCAAGCCTCGG
Source organism: Trinickia mobilis (assembly GCF_017315705.1). GTDB lineage: Bacteria > Pseudomonadota > Gammaproteobacteria > Burkholderiales > Burkholderiaceae > Trinickia_A > Trinickia_A mobilis. Next base: position 74,336 of record NZ_JAFLRF010000015.1, read on the forward strand.
GAAAACGTAATTCATCGACGCCTGGTGATGCTCGGACGCTTCGCAGCTCATCGCATCCTCAACGAGCACGAGTGTGTAGCCGAGTTCATAGCCGGCTCGCGCTGTTGATTCGACGCCGATATTCGTCGAAATTCCACCGAGCACGACGGTCTTGATGCCCCGACGACGCAATTGCAGATCAAGTTCCGTGCCGTGAAATGCGTTCCACTGCCGCTTCGTGATCTTGAGATCTTCTTCGCTTACTTCAAGCACTTCGGGAAAGTCCCACCAAGTCGAGGGTAGTCCGCCAGCAGGCAGCGTTACGGGCTGATCGACGGGCTGCTTCAGGGCATCGTCGAAATCTAGGCTCCAGCCTACGCGCACCAGCACGACTGGCGCGCCGATCTCCCGGAAGCGCTTCGCGAGCTTCGCCGAGGCCGTCAGTACGGACTCGGCGGGTCGGGGGGCCTTTGCGAAGCCGAGGATGCCCTGCTGGAGGTCGATCAGAACGAGTGCGGTGGTCTGGGGGTCGAGTCTTTGCAACATGCTTACCTTCCGTTCAACTTAACGAGTCGATAGTGCGTCGGGAACGGAGTCAGCCTCGCTGGCCCGCCTCAATGGACTATACGTTCTTAACATACCTCTTAACCTGATCACGCACGACCGCGGAACTTCCGGAAGTCTGGCTTCCGCTTTTCCAGAAAAGCAGAAATGCCTTCCATATTCTCCGTATTTCCATATATTGACGCGAGCAATTCCGATGTCGGGAAATACGATCCATAGAATTCTTGATCCGAGCCTGCGTTTAGCGCCAACTTCGCGATACGGAGACTTTGCGGGCTCTTGTCCAAGATCTCCTGGCACAAGGTTTCCACCGCAGCGTCTAGCTCTTCACCTTTCACTACGTCATTGATCAGACCCATATCAAGCGCCTGTTGGGCGGTGTACAACCGACACGTGTAAAGCATTTCGCGTGCCTTACGCTCTCCAACGTAGCGTGCCAGTAGTTGGCATGCTCCCCAGATTGGGACGCTGCCGACGCGTGGCCCGGTTTGCCCAAACTTTGCGTCCTCGCTGGCGATCGTCATATCGCAGAATAGATTGATCTCGTTCCCTCCTCCGACACAAAATCCGCGCACTTTCGCGATCACCGGTTTGTCCATCATCCGCATGACGGATGAAAGTGCGAACAACCTGCGCATATGTTTCCGACCGACTTCTGGAACTCGTTCCTGTTGGTCTCGGATATCGCCACCCGAGCAGAAGGCTTTATCACCAGCACCGGTTAATACGACAACACCCACAGACGGGTCATCCGCTGCGACGTGCATCGCAGCAGTCAGCTCTTCGTAGGTCCGGGGACGCACCGCGTTGCGCACCTCTGGTCGATTGATTGTGACCGTTGCGATCCCTGATTCTGCGGTGTAGAGAATGTCTTGAAATTCCATGGTAATTGGAGTCCAAATAAGTTGAATTAATACGTCCGCCATTCGATGGGATATAGCGTGCTAGTTCCGGAATATCCGCGGACTCAAGGTGTTTTCGTGACGCGCTCGGCGCCTCTTTCCGCATGGCTATCATTGCCTGCAGCCCAAGTCAGGTGCACGCTCGAGGGGTGACCTATCAGCGTACCGAGACGCGCCGGGGTTTTTGACAGACGCATTGGTGAGCCGAAAACCTCCCAGCCTCTGCCTGCGTCATCGTAGCCAACCACGATTAGCTCTCGCGCGATGGTTTGGCGATGCGTGCAAACTTCCGCAATAGTCGCCGCTTGACAGGTATATGCCCGAGGTTCGACCGCCTGATTCCACAAACCTTGAGTCATCCATGCCCCCACGTCCTGCATGGAAATGTCGATTACGCTCCCGCGACCCGTCTTATCGCGGCGTGCCAATCCAGCGATGATTGCGAGCAGTCCGGTTTGCCCTCCTGCTATATCCGCAGCCGAGATGCCGGCTTTAATTGGCCGCCCCTCGACACGAGTGGCATCCATCATCCCTGACATGGCCTGAATTACTGTATCTACAGCAGGGCGTCCGTCGTACACCGAGTGCGCCCCAAAACCAGAGATGCTGCAGTAGATGAGCTTGGAATTAATCTCAAGAAGCCTGCTCGGGCTGAATCCCAATCGGGCGAGCGCACCTGGCTTCATATTTTCGACGAGCACATCTGCCTCAGTGAGCAAGTCAATCAGATAGTCACAGTCCTGCTTCTTACGAAGGTCGAGTTCCACACTGCGTTTCTGTCCATTGCTCGCAACAAAAAAGTGGCTGACACCGTCGCGCATCGGAGACCACGAGCGCGCATTCTCGCCTCCCGGCGCCTCCACTTTGATCACGTCCGCTCCCAAACTCGCAAGATGACGCGCGGTGAGTGGCGCAGTGGTCAACTGTCCGATCTCAATCACACGCAGTCCAGCGAACGGTGCATTGATGGAGTTCTCGCTAGACTTGAACGGTATGGGAGGATTCGCATCGACGAAATGCAGGAAGTCATGCTCTGGGCGACCGAGACGCGCGCTATCAGGAGGGGGAACCATCGCCGTGGGTACCTCCCCCCAGTCATGGCGGATCAACGGCCCGGCCACCCTCACTCGTCTACCACTAACCGGATCATCCACTTCCCTCACTGTGCCGCGCCATGCGAGATTGGGCTCTCTCTCAAGCTGGCTGATCGTAAGAATGCCCCCACAAGGGATTCCCTGTTGTCCAAGCATGTCAGCAAGATCCGACAACGGAAGGCGATTCGTCCACGCTGCGATGGCTGCGTCAATTTCCCCGCGATGCGCTAAGCGTCCTGTGAGCGTGACAAACCGCGCGTCATCAGTCAGATTGGGACCGATCAGTTGAGCAACGCGTTTCCACTGAGTGTCATTGGTCGTACAGATCAAGATCCACCCGTCAGCGGCTGGATACGCGTTCCAGGGTACTGCCATCCCGTGTCCATTACCGAGGCGCTGCGGTTTGAGACCTGCGTAATGCGCCGGCATGAACGTCGTCAAGGAATTTACGCCAACGTCAAACAGTGCCACTTCAACGTTTTGCCCGAAGCCATCCCGCGCAAGGACATGAACGGCCACACCGATCCCACTTGCGGCATAAAGCGCGGCCGACATCTCCAGTACCGGCACTCCGACAGCCACAGCCGGCCGTTCAGTCAAGCCTGTAGTTCCAAGCACACCCGTGAGGGCCTGCAATTCGATTTCGTCCGCATATCTGCCAGCCAGCGGCCCACTCGCCCCAAACGCCGTGATGTCGCAAATAATCGGCCGCTCAGGTATCCTAATCGTCCAAGACGAAGGAAATGCATCATCTGCATCGGAACTGAGGATAACAATATCCGACGCGTCGATAATCGCATTGACAGCCTCAATATCCGCTGGTACATCGGGGTCGACTAGGATGCTGTGCTTCCCAGCGACCGCGCTCACCCGGTCGCGCCATTTTCCCGGACGATCTTTCCGCGGCGAGCGCGGCTCGACGACATATACTTCTGCGCCAAGGTCAGCAATTAGGCGACCGCATGCTCCAACAGCGGTGCGCGAACCCATTTCTACCACACGCAATCCTGAATATGGCATCTCAGACATAGAGGCACCTTGAATTAATAATTTCGTCCCGACTGGACGATATAGCGTCTCGCGACGGCGCATATCGTCCGCTGTCGTAATGTCGCAGGTCACAAGCCGCATAGTTAGCGCCTTCGCCCCTTGAACCTTACTCCGCCGAGGGTTGATGGAAACAGTTCGCCAGCCTAACCATGCTGAGTCGAACGCGTCTGTGGCAATGCCGAGTACTTTCCAGAATCAGCAAGCGCGTCGACCCGAGCTATAGCTCGCGGGTGGAAAGGGGCATCGATCAGCCTTGTCGCATGCTAGTCAGGCTCCCTTGAAGTTCGCCTGGCGCTTTTCAAGAAACGCCGCAATACCTTCTGCCTTGTCCTCGGTGCCATAGACCGTTGTGACGAGCATCGTTTCAAATTCGATCGCAGAGGCAAGATCCATCTGCATCCCCCGATGCACCGCACGCTTCACAAAAGCAAGCGCTATTGGTGCGCGCGTGGCATAGTGATCCGCGAGTTTCAACGCTTCGGTCAAAGCGCTCCCATTTGCGGTGCGTCGATTGATCAACCCGATTCGCAACGCCTCCGCGGAGTCGATCGGTTCAGCCGCGAAAAGCAAATCGAGTGCATTGGCCATGCCCACAACCCTGGGAAGTCGTTGGGTACCACCCGCTCCGGCCACAGTGCCGATACGGGAACTGGTAATAGCGAACGTAGCATTTTCACTTGCGACTCTGAGGTCTGCAGCGAGCGCCAGCTCCAGACCACCGGTCATGCAAAACCCCTCAATTGCGGCAATGACCGGTTTCGGTGACTGCTCGAGAGCATCGTTCAAACGATGCCAGTGCCCAAAGTAGCGACGCCCCTGCAGCGCAGTGCTAACTTGGAATGCTTCGGTTAGGTCAGCACCCGCGGAGAAGTACTCGCTTCCACCAGTCAAGACAATGGCGGAAACGTCTTTATTTTCGGCGGCCTCGCCGCATGCGCCCACGATGTCATCCATCATCTGCTCGCTCACCGCATTGCGACGAGTGGGCCTATTAAGTTGAATTACAAATGCTGACCGCTGAATCTGCGTAGTGATGGTTTCAAAAGACATTGTCGTCTCCCTTAAGATGGAATTGAATCAAGCAACGATTGACAATGTCGCTTGCTTCGTATGGCAGCCAGTGACCAGCGCCCGTGACCGTTTCGATGTGGATTCCGGGAAGCGCTTCTGAAAGCCTGGCCCGGCGCTCGTCGAAGGACGGAAAGATGAGGGGATCGCTAGCGCCCAGCATGACCTGGACAGGTACGCCGACAGATCGGATGTCACCGATGACGGTGTCGAGATGACTGATTCGTCGGCTGTCGTAGCGGGCGTTTGCGACGTTCCACAAGTGAATATCGACCGCCGTTGCGTCGGGAGATGGCGTCTTGTTCAACATCCAACGACCCAAGTTTCGTGCGGTGGCAGCACGAACTTCCTCCTGCGTCGTATCCGGTCCCTTAAATACCTTCTCGAGCTCGATGTCACGGCCCGTCGGCCGGCCAAAGCCGGCCGGACTAACGAGTGTCAGTCGTTGCAAGTTATATCCTCGTCGCCACAAGGCGGCCGCCGTAGCGGCCGCGACGGCCCCGCCAAAGCTGAATCCGGCGATATGAAACGCTGAGTCAGTTTCCAGGACGAGACCAACTGAGTCTGCGACCCAGTCAAGATACTCACTAGTTTCGATTTTTACCGGCGGAGATCCAGACTCGCCAAACCCAGGCAGGTCAATCGTGACCACCAGGAAATGCCTGGATAGTGCCTCGACATTGCGCAACCAATGATTCCGCGAGCCAGAGCCGCCATGAATTAAAAAGAGGACGGGACCGCTGCCGACGCTTCGATAGGCGAGACCGGCGACATAGTCGCGAGCGCCGAAACGGTCAGGTAGCGTTTCCACGGGTCCCAAATCCGGGAAAACGTCTTCAGCGTATGCTTTCGACACGAGGTCTCCTCCAAAACGCGCGTTTGTTTGACTACGATCCATGTAGATACACCAATTGCCCGGAAAGCTACTTTTGACTTGATCGCATACGAAGACTTTCTAAAGCTGGGCAAGGTGCAACTGACGAACGTCGGTCAGTTCATCAATGCTCCACAACCTCGACATCAGGGAACGCGCGCCCCCTTCCCCGATGACGGGCTCCGCCAACTCCATAAACTTGTCATTGATCTGAGCGTCGCTTAGGGGCTCCTCCGGATCACCGGTCCTGTAAGGCTGGTATCGTTCGAGAAGTTCGCCGCTCCTCAGCCTGATTTCCACCTTGGCAGCACGCCTGCCGGGAAATTGCCTGGTGAGCCCTTCGTCGGTCAGCAACGTTATTCTGGACATTAGCTCACGGACCTCGGGATCCCACATTCGCTCTTCATCAAACGCTGACAGGCGTACGGAACCAAACTTTGCGGCATGAGATATCACATACGGTATGCTGAACTTGCACTCAAAGGCCGACTTTGGGTTACGAATCCCCGCAACCTCGATCGCAGCTTGATAGGTCCTTACCGTTAAACCCTCAATATCACTAATGGAAATGTTGTGCTCGGAACACAGACGCAAGAGCGCGTCTATCGCAGCAAATGTATGTCCACAGCAGCCGTGATTCTTGACCGTAACCTTCTCAATGTTGAAGTCCACGCCCAGTCCATCCGTGGCTATCGACCAGTCGGGGTTTTTCGCCATTGCAGCACCGAATCCTGCAGCCCCTTCAAGAATGTCGGGCACGCCCGTCATACCATTTGCGGCGCCCCGTGCAGCGACCACTCCGACCCATGCAGCGTGTCCGGCATGTAGCGCCTTCGTCATCGCGTCGGAACGGAATGCCTGCTGCAAGCCTGATGCGAACGTTGCCGCAGTTGCCATCGCGTGAGCCGTAGTGCCAGCTGCCTCTGAAGCGAGAATCGCCGAGGCAGCTGCCGCTCCGAAGCACCCGACCGTGCCGGTTGTGTGAAAAAACTCGTAATGGGACGGCTGAACAGCCGCGCCGATGCGTGTAGATACCTCGTACCCGATGGTAATGGCTTCGAGCAGACGCTTGCCGGATGCCTGTGTATGCTCCGCGACTGCGAGCGCTGCGGCGATTGTCGGACAGCCGGGATGGTAAACAGCGTCGCGATATATGTCGTCGAACTCCACCGCGTGCGAAACGCTGCCATTTATCCACGCTGCCGTTCCGGGGAAGGAGGTCGTCCGCAAACCCGGAAGGCTCGAATAGCCGAGACCTAGTTCATCAGCGTGTGACTTCATCAAAGTCAACGCGGGCTGCACGCGGGTGCCAGGAAGGAGCGCAGCAAACCAGTCAACCAAGGCTCTTTTCGCAGCGTGGTTTACCGATGATGTCAAGCCCGCCTTGGTTTGTTCGGTTGCGTACCGGGCGAGTTCGTCGATGATCATAAGTTACCGTTTTGAAGAAGCGATTTTCCGTGCTTCACAGAACACTTTGTCCCGTGATCTTGCGCCTTGCTATCAACGTGAGATTCCCTCTCTCGCATCATTTACCAAATCGTATTGGACAACTGACATTGCACTTCCACCCAGATTTTGCGAAGCTGTTGCGCTCGCAAGTCAAAATTCGGCCGAAGCAGAAAGCGCTGGGAGCATGGCGAGCTTTGAAAGCGGCTCCGTCGGCGGATGTCTTTCCATCGACGGCTACAAGCCTCCTCTAGAAAAGTGCATTGCCTCGGCCTCCATCTCGCGTTGTTCGGGTTAAAGATCGAAGTCCATCGTGAGTTACAACATCGTAAAACCGCCGTTGACACTGACCACCTGACCGGTAATCCACGCGGCACCATCACTGAGCAGGAAGGTCACAGTAGGCGCAACGTCGCTCGGCTCCCCAATGCGACGCAGTGGATAGGCCCTTTGGACCGCCTGCTCGCGGCGTGCATATTTTTCTTCCCCCATCTGCTCGCGGAGGGACGCTTCTCTGTCCATCCGCATGGGCGTATTGGTCGCCCCGGGTGACACGATATTTGCGGTAATCCCATCCGGACCTACCTCCTGCGCAATCGATTTAACTAGCGCCGTGACGCCTGCCTTTGCTGCGGCGTAGTAAGAGAGCCTTGCCTGTCCAATCCTTGCCGAATCAGATGAGAAACATACAATGCGACCAAATTTCTGCTTCTTCATTACGGGCAAAACGTCATGCAGACAATACATCGGACCGAGTAAGCAAACATCAAACATACGCTGCCAATCGCGTGGCGAAGACTCTTCAAAAGTCTTATCGTCGAGAATGGCCGCGCAGTTCACGAAGTAGTCGATAGCGCCAAACTCTGCAATCGTCACACCAACGAGGTCGCGCACCGAGTCCTGGTTGGTCAGATCCGTCAATGCAAATTTGGCTGGAGTGGAAGCCGAAAGCTCTTTCGACGCAGCCTCTCCTGCTGCGGCATTCACGTCTGCCAACACGAGATTTACGCCAGCACTTGCCAGCTTACGCGCGACCTCTAGACCGATGCCCTGTACCCCTCCAGTGATAATGGCGGTCCTGCCTTTCATACTCAGATCCACGGTCTTTTCCTTATGAATATCTGCTGACAACCCCGACTACGGGATAAAGTGCAACCCTTCCTGGCGTTCAGAGAGTCAACCGCCTTTGAGCGGCGGTTGTGAGAAGCTCTTCCCGAACACGCTTTTAGCGATACGATTCTTGAGCGTCTCGATTGACGCCACCTGCAATTCACTTAGAGATTTTCGATGTCGGCTATGGGAACGTACACCGTACCATCCATGATTTTCCGTGCGGTACGCGCAAATCCGAGTTTCTCAAATTGCACACCCTCTGGATTGCAGGAAGGCGCGACGGCAACCTGAACATCCATGATCCCGTTCGGATGACCGATGCGCAACGTCTCAGATTTTCGCGATTCTTGAGTTAGTACACCGTGTACCACCGAACCCTCAATCCGCGAGGCCGACGCGATGCACATCGAACCTGTTCCCGCCATGGCTTCGTGCATCCGGTTCATGAAGATCAGCCTCGCGAGAAAGTCGAATTGATCCGCGCTTTTCTGGGCACCCGAATATGTCACGTAGTCAGAAGGTGGTGCTACGAAAACTACGAAGGGAAGGAATGGGCTCTCATCATCGACCGTTCTCCACTCATTTATGAAGCCCAGTCGCACTGCCGCCTTACCGCGAATTTCCCGCGTCAGTTGTACTCGCGATGCGTTCGTGTTGAAGTCGTCCGGCAGCTCGTCACCACGTAATCCCAAGTCGTGTGCTCGTACAAAAACGCATGTGTTGGCGACATCAACGATGGATACCTGAATTGTGCGACCGTCCTCAAGATTCATGGTCTCCGTGCGGAGGCCGGTCGGCAACACCTTACCGGTTTTTGCGCCGACACTATTACTGTAGTCCATGAAGATTTCCGCGCCGGTCCCGGGCACACCGGCAATCGAGAATTCTCCAGCGACCCGGGCTCGGCCGTTTTTGACGGAGACATCCGCGACCACTACCTTGCCGGTGTTAGTGTTGTGAATCCGGACTTTGGTGGTGGGCTCGACGGGAGGTACCAAGCCGGCATCGATTGCAAAAGGTGCAACACCCGCGGAAATATTCCCGCAGTTTCCGCTGTAGTCGATCACATCCCGGTCGATCTCAGCTTGAGCAAAGGTGTAGTCCACGTCAGCATCGTCGCGGGAACTCCGGCCGACAATTGCGATCTTGGACGTGATCAGATGCGTGCCGCCAAGGCCATCGATTTGCATCACGTCGGGCGTGCCCATGGCCCGCTTGAGGATCGCATCGCGCAGCGCGCCGGCGCGGGGCAAGTCGTTTTCGAGGAAATACAGCCCTTTGCTTGAACCGCCGCGCAAGATGGAGACGCGAATCCCCAGTTGTTCGTCGGCAAAATCTAGATTCTTCACGTCGGCTCCTCCATTAAAGTGGCGTTTTGCCCTTGGAAGCCTGACTTTCTCACCCTCTCCCCAACGAATCAATTGCTCATTTAGCAAGCCCCCTTTCTCAAGGATGGGCACCAAAAAGCGCGGCGATACAGTGAGCTTCTTGACAGGCTTGCCTACATCAGGACCACGAGGCGCGATTCCCTCCGCGGCACGAGGAGCATTCCTCACAGCACCGGATAGGTTTGCGCAAGTCACCCACACATTAGCATCGGTTTTACAAAAATAAGGGTTGCTGTAGATTAACCTTGAACGTCATGACAAACGAATCGAGGAGATGGGCCACCGCTGAACCGTCCTATCCGTGTCTACGCGGACCGCGGTTACGACCGGAACCAGCTTTAGTTCAAAAAAGGTTCTGTCAAAGATATCGATCATTCAAAGGGGCAGCCACGGATCAGCCCCTCTAAGAAAAAATCTTCAACCAACAAATCGCACCTGAAGTTGGACTAGGTCAGTTCCAGACCGCAATTGGATTGGGCGGCCGTCACGGTGAAGCGGGAAAGTCTGACTAACGAGTCAGTTTCGTGTCAGCGTGCTGTTCCGGCCACCTTTCTAGACTTTTGCCAGGCATCGAAACAGCGACGCCGCCCGCCCCAATCGCCTAAAAGGATGATGTCATGCAAAAATATTATCTCGTCGCAGCAATCGCTTTCGTCGCCAGCACTTCCGCAGCAATGGCCGCAGACCCTCAGCGCAGTTCCGAAACCCGTAACACGTTCGATCAAGACGCCGTGGTTTCGGTGCCCGCGTCGCCAGCAGTCGATCCCGAAAACGGCAAGACACGTCAGCAAGTCGTGCAGGAACTCGTGGAGGCCCGTCGCGACGGGCAATTGGAGCATCTCGACAGGACGCTGTATTTCGGCAAATAATTCCCGCATCGACGGAAGCGGTGCTTCGTCAGTTGCGAGGGTCACGATTGCCACGTCGTTATCAAGGTACACGGTTTTTCGTCGTATCTTCGACTCCAACCGTTTTCGCAAGAGCCGCATCGTTTCCCGTCATCGCACAATCGATCTCAGCTCTTTCCTTGCGTTTCCTATGCGGCTATGAAAATTCTGATCGTCGAGGATGAACCTAAAGCCATCGAGTATCTGAAAACCGGCTTGACCGAGCAGGGCTGGACGGTCGACGTCGCACCTGACGGCGAAGAAGGTGCGTTCATGGTCCGCGAGTTCACCTACGATGTCATCGTGCTCGACGTAATGCTGCCGAAGATGGACGGCTTCGAACTACTGCGTGTGATTCGCTCGCGCTCGCACACGCCCATCATCATGCTGACGGCTCGCGATCAGGTCGATGACCGCGTGCGTGGATTGCGTGAGGGCGCAGACGATTATCTGACCAAGCCCTTCTCGTTTATCGAGCTTGTCGAGCGCCTGATCGCCTTGACTCGTCGAAGTCGCGCCCAGGAATCGACGATGTTACGAATCGCCGATCTTTCCGTCGATCTCGTTAGCCTTCGCGCGTCGCGCGGCAGCACGCGCCTCGAACTTACCGCCAAGGAGTTCCAACTGCTTAGCCTGCTCGCGCGCAGGAAAGGTCAACTCCTCTCCAAAACCGTCATCGCAGAAATGGTGTGGGACGTGAATTTTGACAGCAGCACAAACGTCATCGAAGCAGTGATCAAGCGTCTGCGCAGCAAGCTCGACGGCCCGTTCGACGTGAAACTCCTGCACACAGTACGCGGCATGGGCTACGTGCTCGAAGCCCGCAACAGCGGAGCGGACATGTGATGCACTCGATTTCACGACGCCTCGCCGTCCGTTTCTCCGCCGCGGCGATTATCGTCTTCACCCTTGTGGGGTTAGGTCTCACTGTTTTTCTGCGCGGGCAACTTGATGCTGGACTACAGGACTCTCTCGAAGCTCGGGCGGGCATAGCTCGCCTGTTAATCTCGCATACTTCGACGGCTACCGAGTGGCCCAGTGTCAAAAAGAAGATTGATAACATCATTCCCGCGGAGCGGAACATTGGCTTCTATGTTCTTACGCCGGATCCGGTATTCAGCTATCAAACGATGCCCGAGCATCCAATTCCCAACGACATGGACCGGTATGAACGGGTCCGCGAAGGCGGACAATCGTTTCTCGCGCGAAAATACCTTCTCCCGGGCGTGGGTGCGCGCCCCGATCTCGTGCTCGTCGGCTATGTCAACTGCCGCCCCGTCGACCGCACCACCTATGCGTTCGTGCTTGCGCTGGCGATCACTTTCCTGATCGCGAGTGTTGTGATCTCCGCATCGGGATATACAGTCTCCCGCATCGGTCTCATGCCGCTCAAACGCTTGTCCGACGAAGCAGCTGTTCTGCAACCCAACCGTCGCGATCAACGCTTGCAGGCAAGCAATCTGCCCGTTGAACTCCTTCTCCTCAAGTCCAGCTTTAACGGCGCGCTGGAACGTATCGACGGAGCCCAGGCCCGGCTCGAGAGATTCAATGCGGACGTTGCGCATGAATTGCGCACGCCCATCGCGAACATCATCGGTCAGGCCCAGGTCGCGCTAACGCGTGACCGAAGTCGCGAAGCACTTCTCAATGTGATCCAGTCTGCTCTCGAAGAGGGTGAGCGCATGCGTATCATGGTCAACGATATGCTCTTCCTCGCGCGCGCGGATCAGGGTGAGCAAGCAACCGAGCTCACTCCGATATCGATCGCGGTGGAAGTTGCGCATACCCTCGAATTCCTCGACGTGCCTTTCGAAGAAGCCGGCGTCCGGGCGACGGTATCGGGCGACGCGCACACCTTGGCCAACAAGTCGCTTCTACGAAGGGCGCTCTTCAATCTGCTGGTCAACGCGTCTCAACACGCGAGTCCCGGTACGCAGGTCAAGGTCATGATCACGCAGAATGCGTCGGCGATCGAGGTGTCGGTTGCCAACGAGGGCATCCCGATTTCCCTAGCCGTACTGGAAAGACTATTTGACCGCTTCTATCGTGGCGTGGCCTCGCGCACGACCATTCACGGAAACCATGGTCTTGGGCTGTCGATCGTAAAGGCAATCGCGGAAATGCACCGGGGCACTGCATTCGCCCGATGCGCGCACGGCTGGAACGAGTTCGGTTTCACGCTTCCCTCCTCATCCTTCTATGAGCAGTAGTTTGTCAAGGTCATCCTCTGCGTCCATGCGAACAGGCATGGACACGTCAAGGGCAGCCGAAGCCTGGCGTCAGCTGACCCTTGACGCGGCGCAGGACGATATGCTGGCACAGGGTGTGCGAGTGCACGTTATTACACCCGCCACCCTGCGGTCGCGTTTCGGCCGATCAGCAGCCGAGCCCGACCAACAATTTGCGCATGCGGCCGCGGTGTCGCAGCATGTCCTTCTGCAGTTCCCAACGATCGCGCATCAGCTCCCGCGACGCTTCGTTTTGCGGTGACGGCACGCGAACCACGTGCATTCAGTCACGCTCGCCACGCACGCACGCGCGCAGGTTGATGACCAGCCTGATCACATCGAACCGGTCCGTCTTCGCGCGCCGCTTGTGGCACTCGACCGGAATACTCGCCGGATCGACGATGTGGAACTCGACGTGTCGGGCCTGTAGCGCGCGGCAGACCTAGCGTGTCCTAACCAGCCTCGTAACTCACCACGACCCGAGTATTCGCCAGCAGCGACCACTTCAGCTTCTGCTGTTCGATCACGTCCAACACGGCCTGCAGGCGGGCAGCGGCGTGCGACCGTGTGCACGGCCGGCTTCTCGCGCCGGCCGTCGCGCAGCGCGACCTTCCATTTGACCGCTCTTAGTTCGAGCGACACCGCCAACACCGGCTCCTCGGTACCCGTGTATGCCTGATCTCTGCGCATGATGCCCTCCTGTGAGCCAAGCTCCGCACGCTGATTTTAGGCGTTGGCCTCTCGGCGGCCTGGGTCTTCATAGGATCTGATCTCGCCAACCTTGCTGACACAGATATCAGCTTTCCGTCAGCGAGGTATCCATCACGCTTCGCTAAGCTTTGCGCACATTGGCAAGTAGTGAGACGGTGATACGCAATGGATCAACTACAAGCGATGCGAGTGTTTGTTCGCGTGGCGGACGCTGGCGGCTTTCGGCTTGCCGCCGACCAGCTTGGTGTGTCGCCCACGCAGGTGACGCGGGCTATCATCACGCTGGAAAAGCGGCTCGAGATGCGTCTGTTAAACCGAACGACGCGCAGCATGTCCGTCACCGACGAAGGAGTCGATTACCTCGACAGTTGCCGCGAAATCATCGCCAAAGTCGACGAGATCGAGTCTCGTATGGGCGAAATGACTCGACAGCCGTACGGCATGCTGCGAGTGGCGTGCGCGGGCTCATTCGCCGGCGCGGAGTTCGCCAGACTGATCGCCGGTTATCGGCTTCGGCAACCTCGGGTCGAACTCGACGTTACGGCCTTCGACTTATGTGTCGATATGGCTGCGGAAAGCTTTGACGTCTGCTTCGTCGACAGCAGAGGGCCAGCACCCTCGACGATGGTGCGCCGGCCGCTAACCCATTTCGGCGAAATCCTGGTTGCATCGGAGCGGTATCTCTCTCAACACGGCGAACCGCACGCGCCTACTGATCTGACAAGGCACCGGCTGCTTACGTTCGCGGGGCGAGACCACCCCACATGGGAAATCTCGGATGCCGCCGCCACTCATCGCATCGCCACCAATGGTGTGTTCCGCACGACGAGCGAAGCGATGCTTCGGGCCGCCGCTTTAAACCATATGGGAATCATCTTGGTATCCCAATCGATGGTCGATGACGACATCGATTCAGGAAGCCTCAAGCGAGTGCTGCCCGATTGCACAATCGACGGGGGATCCTACGAAATCGCGATTCTCTATGCAGGTAGAAGCCATCTTCCTGCGAGAACGCGCAGCTTCGTCGATTTTGTCGTGCAGCATTATCGACCAGCCGACGCGATACCACTCTCACGTTTCCCCGCGTGACCCGTTTTGCTACTCGTTCGCATTGCCTGTCAATGGGATCAATCATTGGCTTAGTTGAGACCGATTGTGTCGTCAACTTCATATACCACTTCCTTACGCCGTACTGATTGGAGCCCTTCCGATGTTAAGAATTGTCCGGCTAGCCTTGGTCAGACCGTACACGTTTATCGTGCTCGCTCTGCTCATATTGGGCTTTGGGTCACTTGCTGCACTTCGCACGCCGACCGACATCTTTCCCGATATTCGCATTCCGGTTGTCAGCGTCGTATGGAGCTACACTGGGCTGGAACCGGACGACATGGCGGGTCGGATCGTCACTTATTACGAGCGCGTTTTGGGCACGACAGTGAACGACATCGCGCATATCGAGTCGCAATCGTTCAACGGTTTTGGCATCGTCAAGATTTTCTTCCAGCCGGACGTGGACGTTCGAACCGCGACCGCACAGGTGACATCCATTTCGCAGACTGTCCTTAAACAGATGCCTCCGGGTACGACGCCGCCCCAGATTCTTAACTACAGCGCGTCAACGGTTCCAGTGCTCGAGATCGCATTGACCAGCGACAAGCTGAACGAACAACAAATTGGCGACTACGCGACGAACTTCGTGCGTCCACAACTCTTAAGTGTCCCGGGCGTGGCCATACCGCTGCCCTATGGTGGGAAGTTGCGCGAAGTTCAGGTTGACCTCGATCCGTTGGCTCTGCAGGAAAAGAAGTTGTCCGCACAAGACGTGGCGAACGCGCTCGCCGCGCAGAATCAGATCATCCCCGCGGGGACGCAAAAGATCGCGAAGTTCGAATACAACATCAAGCTGAACGACAGTCCGCTTGCGATCGAGGAACTCAATACTCTTCCGATCAAGACGGTCAACGGCGCGGTTATCTATATGCGGGACGTCGCTCACGTTCGTGACGGGTATCCTCCGCAAACTAACATCGTGCGAGTGGACGGACACCGGGCGGTCCTGATGAGTGTACTCAAGAGCGGCTCGGCATCCACGCTCGACATCATCGCCGGGACAAAGCAGCAGTTGCAGCGCATCCGTGAGACGCTTCCTCCCGGTATCAAACTGGTCACCATGGGCGACCAGTCCGTCTTCGTCAAGGGCGCGGTCGGCGGCGTAGCCAGTGAGGGCATCATCGCCGCGGTCCTTACGTCATTGATGATCTTGCTTTTTTTGGGGAGTTGGCGCTCAACGCTGATCATCGCTTCATCCATTCCGCTCGCTGTTCTCGCTGCGATTGCAGCACTCTCCGCGGTCGGCGAAACCTTGAACGTCATGACGCTCGGAGGGCTCGCACTGGCTGTGGGGATTCTTGTCGACGATGCCACAGTCACGATCGAGAACATCAACTGGCACCTTGAGCAAGGAAAGGATGTCCGCTCGGCGATCCTGGACGGTGCTGCGCAGATCGTTTCGCCAGCGTTCGTTTCGTTGCTGTGTATCTGTATCGTCTTCGTGCCGATGCTGCTCCTCAATGGGGTAGCTCGTTTTCTGTTTCTGCCAATGGCCGAAGCAGTGATGTTCGCGATGGTTTCGTCGTTCGTTCTGTCACGTACGTTCGTCCCGATGATGGCGCAATATCTGCTGCGGTCGCACGCACACAGCGCTCATATGTCGGGCCACTTGGAAGCCGCAATGCCCCCGGATCAGGCTGGTGAGCATACGTCCCCCTCGCGTAATCCTCTTATACGCTTTCAGCAGGCGTTCGAGCAGCGTTTTGAGGGGATTCGCGGAGGCTACCGCGGGGTCCTGGGCCTCGCGCTGGCCCATCGTCGTGCGTTTGTGCTCTCGTTTCTTGGTTTGGTCGCAGTCTCATTTCTGCTTGCGCCATGGCTTGGGAAAAACTTCTTCCCTAATATCGATGCAGGTGAAATCGCCATTCACGTCCGGGCACCGGTCGGGACTCGCGTCGAAGAGACAGCCGCATTGTTCGACAGGGTTGAGAACGCGGTACGAGCGACAATTCCGCCCGACCAGATTGCGAGCATCGTCGATAACATTGGTCTTCCGGTGAGTGGCATTAACCTCACTTACAACAACAGCGGGACGCTTGGGCCGCAAGACGGTGACATCGCGATATCGCTGAATACTAAGCATGGTCCGACCGCCGACTATGTCAAACGGCTGCGTACGTCGTTGCCGAAAGCGTTTCCTGGAACGGTCTTCGCATTTCTGCCGGCGGATATTGTCAGTCAGATTCTTAACTTCGGTGCGCCGGCGCCGATCGACGTGCAGGTTACCGGGCCGAATCTTGATGAGAATCATAGATATGCTGATGAACTATTGCGAAGACTGCGAAGCATCCCCGGCATTGCCGATACTCGGATTCAGCAAGCTTCCACGTATCCACAGTTCAACGTTTCGGTTGACCGTTCGCGTTCCGACGAATTGGGAATTACGGAGCAGGACGTCACCAACTCGGTCGTAGCGAGCCTGTCAGGTACGAGCCAGGTCGCGCCGACGTACTGGCTGGACCCGGACAACGGCGTTTCATACCCGATCGTGGCACAGGTTCCACAGTACCGGATGACGACGCTCTCCGACCTCCAGAACTTACCGATAACGGGCAAATCAGGGCCGTCGCAGATTTTGGGCGGTGTCGCCACGATTTCGCGGAGCGTAGGCGACGCGGTCGTATCCCACTACAACATCGAACCTCTCTACGACATCTTCGCGACTCCCCAAGGCTTGGATCTGGGCGCCGTCTCCTCCAGCATCGACCGCGTCATTGCCCAGACAAGGAAGGACGTTCCAAAAGGATCGATCGTCACGGTTCGGGGCCAGGTGCAGACGATGAACAGCGCTTTCAAGGGGCTGGTGTTCGGCCTGGCAGGCGCGATTGTGCTGATCTATCTGCTGATTGTCGTCAACTTTCACTCGTGGAGCGATGCGTTCGTCATCATCTGCGCGTTGCCGGCTGCTCTAGCAGGCATCCTGTGGATGCTGTTCACCAGTCATACGCCATTGTCGGTGCCCGCACTCACCGGTGCCATCCTGTGCATGGGTGTCGCAACGGCAAACAGCATTCTCGTTGTGTCCTTCGCACGCGAACGCTTGGCCGTCACAGGCAACGCGCTGGCGGCAGCGCTGGAGGCCGGGTTCACACGGTTCAGACCGGTTTTGATGACCGCCCTGGCCATGATTATCGGCATGACGCCAATGGCGCTCGGGATGGGCGACGGCGGCGAGCAGAACGCGCCGCTCGGACGTGCTGTGATTGGCGGTCTGATATGTGCGACCTTCGCGACCTTGCTATTTGTACCGGTTGTTTTCAGTCTGGTCCATCGCCGCGACACGCTAACCGAAGCCAGCAACGTTAAAGAAAATGGAGAATCGCATGTCCACGCAAACTGAAGTCAACACGGAAGTTGAAGTCAAACCCTCCAAAGGGATTCGCCGCCTGAAACTGGTTGGAATCTGCGCGGCTCTAATCGCGGTCGGCATCGTTACGACTGGAATCCTGAGTCGCGCCCGTGCGAAGCAGCAGCTTGTCACATGGACAAACGAACAGACGATCCCGACGGTCGCCACCATCAAGCCGAAGCCGGTGGGGGCAACGCAGCCTCTCGTTCTGCCCGGGACTCTAGCAGCGGAGGTGAACGCGCCAATCTACGCGCGTGTCTCCGGCTATCTGCATGCCTGGTATGCAGATATCGGGGCCCATGTGAAAGCTGGCCAACTGCTTGGAGAGATCGACACGCCTGATCTTGATCAGGAATTGCAGCAGGCCCAAGCGGATCTGCAGAATTCGATCGCGAATGAGCAGCTGGCTGAGACAACGGCAAAGCGTTGGACAGAGATGCTCGGTCAGCAATCGGTTTCGCAACAGGAGGCGGACGAGAAGACGAGCGATCTTGTCGCGAAAGCGGCGACAGTCGACGCGCGACGTGCGAACGTGAGGCGTCTTCAGGCTCTTGAGTCGTTCAAGAAGCTCATTGCACCTTTCGACGGAATCGTCACGGCCAGAAAGACCGACGTGGGCCAGCTTATTGATGTGGGCAGCGGGAATGGACCAGAACTCTTCACGGTCTCCGACGCAAAAAAGATGCGGGTGTACGTGAGTGTGCCACAGGTGGATGCCGCGGCTATTCAGCCCGAACTAAGCGCAACGCTAACGGTACCGGAGAGGCCGGGCATGACTTTCACGGCGAAGCTGGTTGACACCGACCAGGCTATAGCGCCGGAGTCCGGCACGCTTCTGGTTCAGCTCACTGAAGACAACACTTCCGGATTGCTTTTCCCGGGCGAGTACACCCAGGTGCATTTCGCCTTGCCAGCAGCTAGCCAGGCAGTCGCCATACCTGCAAGCGCGCTGATTTTCCGCGCAGAAGGACTGCAGGTCGCCGTCGTTGATGCAAACAGTCACGCGCGATTGCGTGACGTGAGAGTGGGCACGGACTATGGCTCAACGGTGGAGATCGTTTCGGGTTTGAAGGTAGATGACCGGGTCATTGACAATCCGCCGGACTCTTTGGCGGAAGGTGACGTAGTCAGGCTTGCGCACGATGGGACCGGCCAGACTGATGGTTCGATGGCTCGCGCACAACACACTGCGGAGCCAGGCCATGCGTAAGCGAATGATCTGCTTGTTCGCCGGAAGCATGTTTGCGCTCGCGGCATGTTCATTTGCCCCGGCCTATAAGACACCGCCGACGGCCATTCCGACATCCTTCAAGGAAATCGGGACCTGGATGCAGGCAAAGCCGGCCGATCAGGTTCCGCGAGAGGGTTGGTGGCGCGTATACCAGGATCCGGCACTTGACTCGCTTGAACGCCAGGTTGCTATCGCGAACCCCGATCTTCAGGCTGCGCTCGCGCGACACGATGAGGCGACGGCTTATGTGCAACAGGCGAAGTCAGCGCTCTTCCCTACGATCGGCGTCGGCGCCGAGGTTGATCGGCAGCGTCAGTCCGCGCTCAAACCGCTACGCGGCCCCGACCAACCGAATGTATACAACGCCGACACACTCGATGTTGGGTTCAATTATGACTTTGATCTTTGGGGGCGAATTCGCAATCGGGTGAGCGCGGGAAAGGCTGCGGAAGCCGCGGCGCAATTGGACGTGGAGTCGCTTCGTCTGAGTTTGGAGGCCAACCTCGCGACCGCATATTTCAACCTTGTCGGGCTCGATATCCAGTCGAAGATCCTGACAGATACCATCGAGACGTATCAGCACGCGCTAGCGTTGACGGTGAGCCGTCGCCGAGGGGGGATCGCTTCAGATCTCGACGTATCGCGCGCTCAAACGCAGCTGGATTCTGCGCGCGCGACAGCAACGGACATCACAGCTAGCCGAGCGCTGTACGAACATGCGATCTCGACCTTGATCGGCGTGCCTGCGTCTAGTTTCAGCATGCCCTCCGACCATGAGCTGTCTTATTTACCCAATATCCCCCCGGATATTCCTGCCTCGTTGTTGCAACGCCGACCAGACATCGCGGCGGCGGAGCGGCGCGTAGCTCAGGCGAACGCGAATATCGGTGTCGCGAAAGCGGCTTTTTTCCCGGACGTTTCGCTAGGTCTCGATGGGGGATTTCAGAGTGATACGTTTTCCCCGTGGCTTGCGGCGCCTAACGAAATCTGGTCGATCGGGCCGTCCTTGGCGGAGACGCTGTTCGACGGCGGTCGCAGATCCGCGCTGGTTCACGAGGCCCAGGCGAAACTTGCGGAGAACGGCGCAAAGTACCGAGCTGTGGTGCTAACCGCATTTCAGCAAGTGGAAGACAACCTCGCGCTGCTGAATCACCTCGGTACGGAGTCGGCTCAGGAAGACGAGGCGCTCAGTTCGGCCCAGCGCGCGCTTGACCTCTCGTTCTCTCGCTACCGCGACGGTGTGGTCAGTTATCTTGACGTCGTGACAGCGCAGACTACAGAACTCAGTACCCAACTGATCGACACCCAAGTAAGGACACGCCAACTGGAAGCTAGCGTCGACCTGATTCATGCACTTGGCGGCGGATGGACGATCAGCCCTTCGGACACGAGCGGCCCAGAAACAAAGGCAAGCTCGCCAACAAGCTCGCCGAACTGGAAGGCCGCATCCGTACGATGCATCGAACGAATGCTCCCGGCCAACTCCTGAAAACAATCCCTGGCGTCGGACCACTCACTGCTTCGGCACTGGTAACCACCATCGGTGATACCAGACCTTTTCGCAATGGACAATACTCACGGCATAGCTAGGGTTGGTACCACGCCAGCACTCCTCTGGTGGCAAGCCACAATTTCAGTGTAATCGCCGTAGGCCAGCAGTGGAGCCGATCACAACTACTCCGACAAGTGTTTTGGCCCCCGCTGCCAGCAGCGATCCACGGCACCGGTGGACTGACTGGCCTTGGCGACGAAGCACTGGAAGTACCAAACTACGCTCGGCATCGCAATCGCTATCGACACGGGGAAGATCAATAGATAGATCGTCACAGATGCCGACATTTCGTTCAGACGCGTCGATGAGATGTTGCCTGGCCGGTGGCCTGCAGGCGCGCCAATCACGGCGACATGTATTGAACGAGCTTTGCGTCCCTACTTCATTCTCGATTCGAGATGTCAGTGTTGACGAACGGAAACGCTGGTCGGCCCGTCTCCGACGTAAAGTCGAATACTGGATAACTTAAAGCACGACACGTGAACGATATGATCACCTTGAGCGGCCGAGTCCTCTATCTGTCTGACGATCCGGCCGTGATGAGAGCACAACTTGCCGGAAAAAATCTAACGCGAGAACACGCGACGCCATTGCGCGACAATGTTTCGACAGACGAAATTACGCCCGTTACGGTGATGCTCTGTTACGACGAACGTCTCGGCCACTACCCATATGTCGGCTTCCGCTCTGGCAGCGAGTTGCCCGTCAAGGAAAACGATATCTTGCGTGGTGGCTTCCAGGTCTGTGTCGCGGGCAAGCGTTACGGAAAGGGATCATCGAGGGAGTCAAGTCCGCTTGCTGAGTTGTCCGCGGGCATCCGTGTAATCGTCGCCGAAAGTTTCGAGCGTATCTATCAACAAAACTGCGACAACATTGGCATCCTGACGACTACGGACTTCTCGGTGCTGGACCGTTTAATTGCCGGCGAAGCGGTACCCATTGAAGAATTTCTGCGTGGACGCGACTCGCTCACCCGCGCTGTAATCCGCAGTGGTGGGCTTCTGGCCTATAGCAAATCACAGGTATGGCCGACACCGCAGACTCGCGAGGGTCAGGATCACACGGTCCCTAAAACCCTTGCCGAGAAAATTATTGAACGCCACCTGCATCCCGGCGTCGATCATGTCGCTCACGGCGACGGAGTGTTCCTCGCCGCGGACTGGCGGTTCAGCCATGACTACTTCACCGGCATGTGCGCACACCTTATGCATCGAGCGTTCGGCAAACCTTCTCCCCTGTTCTCGCCAGAAGGAATCATCGCTTTCCAAGATCACCTCGCACTGGCCGCGCAGAGCATACCGCACGTGCGCGGTGGGTTGTTGCCAGGGATTGCGAACCTCCAAGACGCGCACTCCGTCTTCACAAGCGATTATGGTGTGCAGGCGCACGGTGCACTGCCGGACCAGTTAGGCTCCGACGGGATCTGCCACGCGCTGATGGTGGAGAGATATGCGTTGCCGGGGCAAATCGTCGTCGGCACCGATTCGCACACGACGCACTCTGGTGCACTGGGTTGCCTCGCGTTCGGTGCCGGCGCCACTGATATCGCCAACAGTTGGGTAACCGGCTATGTGCGTTGCAGGGTGCCGGACACGCTGCGCATCGAGATCGACGGCTCCTTGCGTCCTGGTGTAACCGCCAAAGACGTTGTCCTGCATCTGTTGAGGACGGAGACAATTCGCACAGGCGGTGCAATCGGTCTTCTGTTCGAGTATGGTGGTCCTGCTGTGCGAGCGATGTCGATCGACGAACGGGCCACGTTGACGAACATGGTCGCCGAACTCGGGGGTTTTGCCGGTATTGTCGAACCAGATGCTCGAACGGTGGCGTTCTTGAAGGAGCGACGCGGAATTGACTTCACGCTGGAAGAATGGATGCACAGCGATGCGGACGCGGAGTATCGGGACGTCATCCACATCGATGGAGCGGCAATCGAGCCAATGCTCGCGCGCCCAGGAGATCCGGGCAACGGAGTTGCAACTGCCGCCCTCGACGAGGTTGTGGCGATCGACATTGCTTACGGTGGGTCCTGCACCGCTGGCAAGCGCGAGGATTTCGACTACTACTTCGAGGTGTTGCGCTGGGGTGTGGAGCACGGTCTCTGCGTGCCCCATAGCACACGCTTGTATCTTCAGTTTGGAACTCTGGATGTGCGGCGCTATTGTGAATTGCGCGGGTACCTCGATGTATTCGAACGTGCCGGCGCAACGCTGCTGATGCCGGGATGCGGTGCCTGCTCAAATTGCGGCCCGGGACAATCGGCCTCAGCTAGCGAAGTGACGATCAGCGCGATCAATCGCAATTTTCCCGGCCGATCGGGTCCGGGCAGTGTGTGGCTCGCCAGCCCGTACACGGTAGCCGCCAGCGCACTCGCAGGCACGATTACCACTTTCGAGCAATTGCAATCGACTGCAAGGTAGTTCCGAAGCGCCAGGTGCCTATATATATGCCCTGGTACCTGCCCGCCTTACTGTGCGTGCAGATGGAACACTGCATCGATCCACCAATTGGTCCATCGATCCATGGAAATTGCAGAGATCGAAAGGTGTGTGGATAAATTGAATCTCACTGAAACCGAGTGCGAAGAACTGCTGTCGATGCGGCGCAACTGTCCAATGACCGTTGGCTAGGTGTGACGGACCGGTGGTCCCGCTGCTCCGCGAGCAGGCCTCGAGCAGAGGTGACCATGCACATATTCGATGCGACTCACGTTTCATCGCGAGATGGCAAGCCTGATTCACCCGTGAGCGTCTAGCCGGCCTGTACGGGCGGCATCCGAGTCTTGTATCTGGGCTACAACCTGAATCTGAGAGACGGACAGAGGAGCGTTAGTCGACCAGTTCGTCTCCATCAACTACTCGTTTGAGCGGCTCATGTCATCGCGCTACGCCACCTCATTGGAACGGCCGCTGACACACATGCACTTCAGATACCCGGTAATAGCAATCGATTCCCCGTTCCAGGAAAGCATGTGGCCCCGCCTACGGCACATCGCTCATGCTTAGAAGCTGACATTGGCACGATCAAGCGGAACAACGAGGCCCTCGTGGCAGATCAGCGGTGTCATTGAAAAAGTCCGAATGTATTAATGGTGCACGATTCAATGTGTCGGTGTGTACTTGAGGCAGGCATCTCACCGCAGCGCGCGGACATCGACGAAATGGCCTGCAATCGCCGCGGCCGCCGCCATCGCTGGGCTTACCAGATGGGTTCGCCCACCCGGCCCTTGGCGGCCCTCGAAATTGCGGTTAGAAGTCGACGCACAACGCTCGCCCGGCTTGAGCCGATCGTCGTTCATCGCCATACACATCGAGCAGCCCGGCTCTCTCCACTCGAATCCCGCATCCATGAATACCTTATCGAGCCCTTCGCGTTCTGCTTGAGCTCTCACCAATCCCGACCCTGGAACGACCATCGCTAGCGTTACGTTTATCGCGCGATGTTTGCCACGCACGACGGCCGCCGCCGACCGCAGATCCTCGATGCGCGAGTTCGTACATGACCCGATGAAGACCTTGTCGATGGAGATTTCGGAAATCGGCGTTCCTGGCGTGAGCTCCATGTAGTCGAGCGCCTTGCGAATGCCGTCACGTCGAACCGGATCTGCTTCCATGAGTGGGTCTGGCACGCAGCCGTCGATCTCAACCACAATTTCAGGCGATGTGCCCCACGTCACGTGCGGCTTGATCCGCGTCGCATCGATTTCCACAATGGCGTCAAATTGAGCACCGGCATCTGTGTGAAGCGTGCGCCAATACTCGACGGCGCTCTCCCATTGTTCGCCCCGCGGGGCGAGTGGTCGGCCGCGTACGTATTCGAGCGTGGTGTCGTCGAATGCAACCATGCCAGCGCGTGCACCCGCCTCGATAGTCATGTTGCAGATTGTCATCCGCCCTTCCATCGACATCGCCCGTATCGTCGAACCGGCATACTCGATCGCGTGGCCGGTGCCGCCAGCTGTACCGATCTTGCCGATTACCGCGAGAATCAGGTCCTTGGGCATAACCCCGGGAGCAAGCATGCCGTCAATTTTGACGAGCATGGTCTTCATTTTCCTGGTCAGGAGCGTCTGTGTGACGAGTACGTGCTCAACCTCCGAGGTGCCGATACCATGCGCTAGGCAGGCAAGCGCACCATGGGTCGACGTGTGAGAGTCGCCACAAACGATCGTCATGCCTGGCAGCGTAATACCTTGCTCCGGTCCGACCACGTGCACGATGCCCTGGCGAGGATCGCGCATGCCGAAGAACGGAATTCGGTGGGTTTTCGCGTTTTGGTCCAGCGTTGAGACTTGAAGACGTGAGATCGGATCTTCGATATGTCCGTCCAAGCGATTTGTCGTCGGAACGTTATGGTCTGCGACAGCGAAGTTCGAGCCAGCACGCCAGGGTGTGCGTCCGGCCATCTCCAGCGCCTCAAACGCCTGAGGACTCGACACTTCGTTGATTAAATGACGATCTACGTAAAGCAGTGTCGTACCGTCTTCCTCAGTGGTGATCGCGTGCGCATCCCACAGCTTGTCGTAGAGGGTCCTTCGCATAGTTCAGCCCTTTGTGTCAATCGGACCATCATAGCGGACGCTCACCATGCCTTTCGTGCCAACTCGTCATGTCAGAATTCTCGATTCGAGAACGCTGCGGATCACCGCTTGCCCGTGAGAAAATTGGCAAGTGCGGCTGCTGGTGCAACTAGGCTCTCGAAGTTACGGCACACAATCGAGAGTGTGCGTAGCGCCCACTTCTCCGCGATCGGCACAAGCCTCACTTCCAGTGTATTGACGTACAGTTCCCCAATTTGTTGCGGAACGACGGCTACGCCGAGCTTCACGTGCACCATGCGGCACAACGCATCAAGACTACCAACGCGGATCTTCACATCGAGCCTGGAATCGAGCTTCTGCGCCTGCTCGGTGAGCAGCTTCATCAATGAGGCGTCGCTGCGCAGGCCGACAAGTTGCTCTGGGACGATCTCGCGCAAGCTCACGGTCGTCACACTACGTAGGCGGTGCCCTGCAGGCACCATAAGTACGAGTCGATCACTCCGATATACGCGCAGATCGAGCCCTTCGGTGTCGGCGATGGCATTGCAGATGCCGAAATCGACATCGCCTTCGCGAACGCTGCGTAACACGTTGTCGCTAGTTTGCTCGTCGATTTCGATATCAACGTCAGGAAACGCACGTTTAAACGACGCGATGTCTTCCGGTAAAAACTGCACCACAGCGGATAGGTTTGCCACCACACGCACGTTGCCCTTTGCGCCACTCGTGTAGCGGGACAGTTCAGCCTCCATGCTCTCGAGGTTTGCTACGACCGCTTGCGCATGACGCATCACCGTGTTACCGACCGGTGTCACAGTAATGCCGCGAGACTCCCTGATTAACACGGGTAGCCCAATCAGCGCTTCAATTTCCGCAATGCGCCGGCTCACAGCCGACGGCGTAATGCACTCACGGTCGGCGGCGCGCGTGATACTCCGTTCCTGACAAACAGCCAGAAACAGGCGCAGCGAGGTCAGGTCGATCTTTCTTAGCAGTTGGGTCATCAGGCTCCGGTGCAAATGAGATCGGCGAATCGGTTAGAGATGTCGGAACAGAACGAACTGATGCCACGCGATGAGCAAGCTGAAGAGTCTGGAGGAGTTGTTCGGCGGAAGCCATTTTGATCGGAAGATCATCATGCTGTGTTCGCTGGTACCTGCGCTACAGGCTCAGCCTCCGCGATCTGGTCGAGATGATGGCCGATCGGGGCTTGTCGCTGGCTCACACAACGATCCTGCGCTGGGTGAGGCGCTATACGCCCGAGTTCGTCAATCGCTGGAACCGCTTTGCTACACCCGCAGGTCGTTCGTGGCGTGTCGATGAGACCTGCCTGGAGATTCGTGGCAGGTGGGTCTACCTCTATCGCGCGGTGGATCGGGCCGGCCAGACCGCGGACTTCATGCTCAGGGCGAGGCGCGACGTGGCTGCCGCCAAAGCCTTCTTCAGCAAGGCTTTCAGGCATCAGGGCCAGTCGCCGGAGACCATCACGCTCGATGGTTATGCTGCCTCGCACCGCGCGGTGCGCGAGATTGAGGCGGATGGTCTGCTTCCCGAAGACACAAAGGTTCGATCGTCCAAATATCTGAACAATGCGATCGAGCAGGATCATCGCCATATCAAATCCAGAACGAATGTGATGCCCGGTTGCAAACGGTTCAGGAGCGCCGCGATACAATTTCAGGCATCGAGTTGACGCATCGAATTCGCAAGGGGCAGTTCGATCTCCCGAAGCTCGGCCTGAAGGATGTCACTGCGTCTGCCGTATGGAATGCTGTCCTGTCCGATCGACAAGGTATCCTGTCTATAAACATGTATCTCGACCGGCATACCTATTTTCACCAGATCAGGGCTGCGGCCTGTTTCAAGATTTACGTCTGTGCTCGAACGACGGCACGTTCATCGCTTAGATTTGCGTTCCCGTCTGGCGCGGGAAGATCAGAACGAATGTTATCGATCAACGTTATTGCAATTGCAGCAGCAAATGACGGAATTCCGATTGCCAGAAAATATTGCTCACGCGAGAGCCCCATATGAACTAACATGCCGATGGCTACTGGCGACAGAATAGCACCCGCGCGCCCAACTCCGAGCACCCAGCCAACACCGGTGGTTCGGATATGGATTGGGTAGAATTGACCCGCATAAGCGTTGATCAAATTTTGCGTACCAATAGTGCAGGCACCAGCAATGGCGATCCATACATATACCAGGATCGTTGGGGCCCTCACCCCCAAAAGGATAATCGACACTGCCGCTAATACGAACATTCCCATAAGGACGCACTTGATACCAAGCCGGTCCGCGAGAACACCTCCGATCAAAACCCCACATACGCCCCCAAGATTCATAACCACCATAAATGTCAGGGCTGAGGCGTTACTATAACCTGCACCGGCCATGAGTTTTATGAGCCATGAGCTCAGACCGTACACGGTAAACAGGCAGATGAAGCACGCCATCCAAAACATCAAGGTACTCAAACCTCGTTCCTGCTGAAACAGTTGACGAACAGGTGCCTCACTAGCAGCTTCTAAGTGGTTTTCGACAAACCGGTCGTCGGAATTGGGTCTATATTGACCGTCGACACGACTAGCAATCTTCTTCAATTCGTCTATTCGTCCGCCTCGAATCAGAAACGGGATAGACTCGGGTGTCGATTTCCAGATCATCGGGATTAGCAGAACCGGCGCGGCGGCCGCAATAAAGACGGACTGCCATCCATAGCTCTCAATCAAACCCTTGCCCAGGCCGGCTGCCAGCAAGCCGCCGAGTGAAAATCCGCTGAAAACCGATGTCACCAATGCATTCCGTATACGCACAGGTGAGTATTCCGTCATGAGCGATACGACATTTGGCATTGCCCCGCCGAGTCCCAGCCCAGCTATGAACCGTGCGGCGGAAAAGGATACAGGTTCCTTGCAGAATCCTGCCGCTGCGGTGAACACGCTACATAGGAGAATGCAAAGTACGATGATTTTTTGCCTCCCTATTTTATCCGCGACAGTCCCAAACACGATATTTCCGACCATCATTCCAACTAGAGCTGAGCTGATGAGGACGCCGGCATAGGTAGCATTTATCGCCATTTCCTTCATAATCCAAGGTAACGCGACACCGCTAACGGTCAGATCGTAACCATCGAAGGCTATGATCAACGCACACACCAATAATATGCGATAGTGAAATGTGCTTAGCTTGGCCTCATTGACCATCGTTTTGATGTTGATCTGACGCATTGTCTCCACCGTTTTGGATATAGAACTTCGGCGCTTTACATTTTTTTTATTAGACTTCGATTGCTGAGCAGGCCACCCAGTCGAAACGTCACCCGACAGGCGCTTTCAAGCACGGGGCGCAGAATATAGAGTGATGCGTGGAACCTCGAGCACCGGCGGTTGCGCTATGGGGGGAAGCTGCTAATTTTTCAACGGTTCACCACTCAGTCACATTTCACATCAGTCGCGGGAATGTATGCCGTTCCGTCCATTATTTTGCGCGCGGTACGAGCAAAACCAAGCTTGTCGAACTTGACAACTTCTGGGTCGGGTGTGCCCATTGCGCGCTTTAAGATTGAATCGCGCATCGCGCCCGCGGGCGGCAAGTCGTGTTCGAGAAAGTACAGCCTTTTGCTTGATCCCCCAAGCAAAATAGAAACCCGGATCTCTACTTGTTCTTCAGCAAAATCTAGAGTGTTCACGTCGGCTCCTCCGTTATAGTGGCGATTCGCTCTTGGAAGCCTGACTTTCTCACCCTCTCCCTAACGAATCAATTGCTCATTCAGCAAGCCCCCTTTCACGTAGGAGAGAAACAAAGATTGCTGCGGAAGTAGTGAGTTCGTCGGTTGGCCTGCAATACATTTGAAGCTTCCTGTTTGCCCAGCCGTCCAACAGTGGGAGATACACGAAGTCCAGAATTTTTTCGAGTTGGACCGCCACACCTAACGGCATGACCCCCACGCCAACCCCGGCACTGACCATTCTCGCCATTGGATCAAAGCTGCTGACAGTCACGGCCGCCGCGAGGCTCTTACCCGCTTCTCTCGCCACTTTTCGGATCTCGGTTTCTATCGATCCGCCGTACTGCAATGTCACGAACTCGAATTCAAGCGCCTGCAGGCAGGTAACACCGTCCAACTGTGAAAGCGCATGGTCTTTCGGAACCGCCAAGACAAGCTGGTCCTCCCAGCATGAAAAAGCAGTCAACCCTTCCGCGGGTGTTGACGACGATGCAATTCCAATGTCGACATATCCGTCTTGAACCGCCTTGACGGCCTCAGCGCTCGTTGTTTCCTTGATGTTGATCTGCACGAGTGGATATTTCGCCTTGAACGACGCCACGCGATCCGGAACGAATTGCATGAGCGACGAGATATTTGCTGCTATCCGAACGAGACCACGCAGCCCATCCCCGTAAGCGCTTATTTCCGTCTCCATCTCTTGCAATTCTCGCAGCACATTCCTGCCTCGCCGGAGCACCGCTTCGCCAGCTGGCGTCGCGATAACCCCGTTGGGTGTGCGATAGAGCAATTTCGCACCTAGTAGATCTTCCAATTCGCTAATGCGGCGGCTCGCGGCGGACAAGGCAATGTGTTCTCTGTCCGCAGCTCGACTTATGCTGGCCTCTTCAACGACTGTGACAAACAGCCGAATCGTGACGGGATCTATACGCACAGGTTTCACTCAGCAATGAGGGCGCAAAAATTCGATCGGGACGTCGGAAATGTGGGACTGTAGCGAAAACATGCCCGTCGCCTTGCCCATCACGAAATGCGCACGGCTCATGCTCTCGCCCCCGCTTGCGATCATCAGACCCGCCTCCCCCGACTTGATCGCCCGCACCGCGACGGCCACAGCATCCATGCCCGAGCCGCACTGACGATTGACCGTTAAGCCCGGCACTTCCTTAGGTAGTCCCGCAAGCAGCAGCGACATGCGCGCGACGTTGCAGCTATCTTCGATCACCTGGTTAGCGCAGCCGAAAATCACCTCATCGATTGCGCTCCAGTCGACGTCCTTGTTGCGCTCAATCAGAGCCTTGGGCGGGACTGCGGCTAGATCCCCGGCACGCACCGACGAGAGCAAACCAGCATTACGGTCAATCGGGGTGCGAATTGCCTCGCACAGGAAAGCCTCGCTCATACACTTCCTGAAATCTCAGAAACTCTCCGGCTCCCTCGCTCGGGCGACAGGCCATCAAAGAATCTGAACTTCCTTTGTGTCGATACCGTCGGTGCGGCCACTTCAGATAGATGCTACCAGTTCCGGGACTGCTGTAAACAGGTCGCTCACGAGGCCGTAGTCCGCGACACTGAAAATTGGCGCCTCGTCATCGTTATTGATCGCGACGATAACCTTCGAGTCCTTCATCCCCGCGAGGTGCTGTATAGCACCCGAAATGCCAACCGCGATGTACAACCGCGGCGCAACAATCTTGCCTGTTTGACCGACCTGATAGTCGTTCGGTGCATAGCCCGCATCGACGGCAGCGCGCGAGGCGCCCATCGCCGCACCGAGCTTGTCAGCCAGAGGTCCCAGCACCGTCGCGTAGTTCTCACCGCTGCCCAGACCCCGTCCGCCCGACACAATGACGTTAGCCGACGTCAGTTCCGGACGATCCAACTTCGTCATCTCACGGCTCACGAACCGCGAAACGCCTGCGTCGGGTGCGGCATCGAACGTCTCGACCGATGCAGTGCCGCCCACCGCGGCAACCGCGCAAAAGCCGGTTGCGCGAACTGTGATGACCTTGATCGGATCAGTCGATTGAACGGTCGCGATCGCGTTTCCCGCGTAGATCGGACGCTCAAAAACGTCGGGGGAATGGACAGCTGTGATTTCGCTGAGCTGCGCGACATCAAGCTTTGCCGCGATGCGCGGCGCAACGCTCTTACCGTAAGCGGTTGCGGACGCGAAAATATGCGAATAGTCCTTCGCGATGTTCAGCACTGTTGCCTCGACGTTTTCCGCGAGGCCTTCAGCCAGATGCGGTGCATCGGCAAACAACACCTTCGACACTCCCGCAACCTTAGCCGCCGAGTCAGCCACCGATTTCGCATTGTGCCCCGCGACCAACACATGAATCTCACCACCGATCTTCTGTGCTGCAGCGACAGTGTTCAGCGTCACCGCCTTCAGTGACGCATTGTCATGTTCAGCAATTACCAAAATCCTCATTTCATTCGCCTCTGCTATTCGTAAATCCGCGCGATCAAAGCACCTTGTCGGTCTTGAGCTTTTCGATGAGCGTGTTCACGTCGGCCACCTTGACGCCTGCGCGACGCTTCGGCGGCTCACTGACTTTTAGCGTCTTTAGACGCGGCGTGACATCGACGCCCAGGTCCTCTGGCTTCACAGTTTCGAGCGGCTTCTTCTTCGCCTTCATGATGTTGGGCAACGTCACGTAGCGCGGCTCATTCAATCGCAGATCGGTCGTCACGACCGCGGGCAGCTTCAGCGACAGTATTTCCGTGCCGCCATCCACTTCGCGCGACACCATTGCTTTACCGCTGGCAATCTCCACCTTCGATGCGAACGTCGCTTGTGGCAGCCCCGCCAGCGCAGCAAGCATCTGGCCCGTCTGGTTGAAGTCGTCGTCGATCGCCTGCTTGCCGAGTACGATGAGTTCAGGCTTTTCCTTGTCGGCCAGCGCCTTCAACAGCTTGGCGACAGCCAGAGGTTGCAGGTCTTCGTTTGACTCGATCAGGATCGCGCGGTCCGCGCCAATCGCTAGAGCAGTGCGCAGGGTCTCCTGACATTGCGCCCCACCCGCTGAAACCGCGATCACTTCAGTCGCTACGCCTGCTTCCTTCAGGCGCACTGCTTCTTCAACAGCAATTTCGTCGAACGGATTCATCGACATCTTCACATTCGCGATGTCTACACTCGTATTGTTCGCCTTTACAGACACTTTCACATTTGCATCGACGACGCGCTTTACTGCAACGAGAATCTTCACTACTTTTCCTCCGCCTACAAAATGGATGCGACCAGATATTCTCGCCGTCCCAATTTATTGTTTTGGGAAGACATAGGTCATGTCACCGCAGATAAAGTCAATTCCTGATGCAAATCTCAGACGCTTCATCATCTGGTGGATCTTTTCCGGGCCATTATGTTGTGCCCAGAATAGCGGGCCGCCGAGATGGCGCGGGAATCCGTAGCCATGGACAAGTACGATGTCAATGTCACTCGTCCGGGATGCCACGCCCTTTTCCATCACCCTCACAGCTTCATTGACGATCGAGGCCAGAGCACGTTCAACAATTTCTTTGCTGTCCAGCGCACGAGCAAATTAATAGTCCTCGTCGGACCTCCACTGAACTGGCATTGACAGGCGGATTGTCGATAACGAGGAATCCAACCAGGCCCTGTTTCTCGCGACGAACTGCCTCGGGCTTCGTCTCAGGATTCGAGCGCGTGTGCATGCCCATGCTATTTCCCGATCTTTACAAGTGCGTCCACGGCCACAACACCGCTGCCTTCCTCAAGGACCATGACAGGATTAACCTCAGCCTCCAGCACCGTGATGTCGGACTGCGTCGCCAAGTTGGAAACGGAAACGATCGCGTCAGCCAATGCCTCGATGTCTCCGCGCGCTTTGCCACGATAACCATCGAGCGCGCGCATGGCCTTGACTTCGGAGATCATCTCAAGGGCCGACTCGCGGGTGACGGGGGCAAGACGCAATGCACGGTCGCGGTAAATTTCAGTGAGGATCCCGCCAGACGCGAGCATCACGATCGGGCCAACCTGTGCGTCCCGGCGATATCCGATAAGAACCTCGCCTAATCCCTTGACCATCTGCTGAACCAACACTCGCTTAAGTTTGAAACCGTCAACATTCTGCGAGACGTTCGCACGGATTTTCTCGATCGCAGCATTGAGTTGGTTCTTGTCGCAAATTCCCAGCTCAACCCCCCCGACGTCTGTCTTGTGCGGCACATCTGCCGACAGCACCTTCACCGCGAGTGGATACTGCAAATCTTCAGGGATCGCAACATCGCCCTCAACATCAATCCCGAGCGCCGGTGCGTGAGGAACACCGACCTTTGTCAGCAGATCGTATGCGGCAAGTTCGTCAAGGAATCCTACTGAACTGCGCTCTTCCTCTTTATCCGCAATATCTGGGATGCCCGACGGCATGCGCCGTGCGAAGGCGGCGGCGATAGAGTCAGCGCAAGATTCGGGCGTGCGAAAGCAGGGAACCCCCCCTGCAGTCAGGCGCGACAATGCTTCAGGGGCATCAGGCACAACAAAGGCCGCCAGCGGCAGGAGTTCTGGTGACAGCGAAGCGCTATCGAGTATCGGACGCACCGCCAATTCCGGCGAAAACCTCGCCGACGACCCCGCGACTGCCACAACCAGATCAAATTCCGGTGCTGAGCGAAGCACGTCGAGCGCAGCAGCCATGACGTTATAGCGCGTGCCAGCGAGCGTCAGGTCCACAATGCGGCCATTGCCGACTTCCACACCGGCAGCGGCGAGTCGCGCGTAGGTCTCAGCGCTCGGATGCTGTACGTCGATATTGCGCACGCCCAGTTGATCGACGACCATGGCTGCGCCGCCGCCAGTTGTGGTCACGACCGCGACTCGTGGCTTCGTTGAGCTCACCACTTGCGGTACCGGGATTCGCGCAAGCAATGCTGAGCTTTCGAGGAAAGCGTCCAGCGTTTCAACGCGTGCGATGCCACAACCCTTGAGAAAGGCATCGGCGACGTCATCTTCGCCGGCGAGTGCTCCCGTGTGCGATACCGCCAGTTCTGCAGCAGCGCTTGATCGCCCGAGCTTATACGCGACAACTGGCTTTCCCTTGCGGGCTGCCTGGACCGCAAACTGGCGCAACTTATCGGAATGTCGCAAGGTTTCGAGAAAAAGCATGTAGCCGGTAACATCAGGATCGTCCAGCGTCGCCGCGCAGATTTCGCCCACGCTCAGATCCACCTCGTTGCCGACTGACACGAGGCCAGCAAAGCCAACCCCGCGCGCCTTGCCTCGTGACACTAGCGCACCAATCATGCTTCCGCTGTGCGAGGCGACGAACAGCCCCCCCACAGGAAGGTCAGGTTCTGCAAACGCGGCATTCGCAGTAAGCGCCAGCCTACGGCGAACATTCACCACCCCGAGTCCGCTCGGGCCGAGAACACGAATACCTGTTCGGCGCACAATTTCCCGCACGCGTGCTTCGCGAGCTTCGCCCTCGGCTCCGCTCTCCGAGAATCCGGCAGCAAGAATCGTCGCGACCGGGACACCAAGCTCCGCGCATTCCTCTAGCGCCTCAATTGCCGCGTCGGTTGGCGTGAGGATGAACGCGTGATCCGGAACGACTGGCAGATCGCCGATACTACGCCATGCTTTTTCGCCAAGAACGGTGTCACGGTTTGGATTAATTGGATACACTTCGCCGTCGAAACCCGCTTGACGGATAAACCGAAGCGGCCGTGCGGCCGTTTTGGATGGATCGTCGGACGCGCCCACGAGGGCGACACTGCGTGGTGCAAGAAGCACCGCCGCCAGCGATTTGTTCGGAGATTCGCCTGTGGGCATGATGCTCTTTTTCATGTCAGAATCTGCCCTCGTTACTTGCGCTGGTCGAAGCGGCGCTGAAAGACATTTTCAGCGATGCGATTCTTAAGAATCTCGATCGAGCCGCCTGCGATCATCCAGCCACGTGTACGACGCACGCAGTATTCGACAAGAGACTCCTGGCTGTAGCCCATGCCCCCCATTACTTGAAGGGCCTCATTCGAGACGTCGAACCCGGTCTGGTTACAGTGAGCCTTAGCGATGGCGGTGTCATACGCCGATGGCAGTTGGCCATTCGAGACATTCGCGGCACGATAGAGCAGGAGCTGCGACGCTTCGAGCTTCAATGCCATATCTGCGAACTTCCACTGGATGCCCTGGAATTCGCAAATGGGCCGCCCAAATTGTTCGCGAATCAACGCGTGCTCACGCGCGGTGTTGAAGGCGTACCGACCCAATGCAAGCGCGCGCGATGCATTACCGACTCGCTCTACGTTGAAGCCTGATATCTGCTTTTTAAATCCACCTGGTCCAAGAAGGACGTTCTCCGCAGGAATCCTGCATTCCTCGAAATACAACTGCGACCACTCCTCACCGCTCATGAAACTGGAAGGCTGACCCACCGTGAATCCGTGAGTGCCCTTCTCGATCAGGACCGAACCGATATTCTCAACACCTGGACCAAACCGGCAATAGATTAGAAACAGGTCGGCATCAGGACTGTGCGTCGAGAATATCTTCGTACCATTGATCACATACTCGTCGCCTTCCTGCCTAGCATAAGTTCTGAGCTCCGTGACTGCCGAACCGGCCCCGGGCTCTGTCATACCGAGCGAAATCACCTTTTGGCCGCCCAGCAGATCACTCAGATAGCGCTTCTTCTGCTCGGGCGTTGCATATTCGGCAAATGTGCGGATGGGGCCAAAGTTGCCGGCTTGGACGATGTCTGCGCTTTTTGGACATACGAGGGCGATCTCCTGAATGGCGATTACCGCGTCCATCAGTGTGCCACCTTGCCCACCGTCCTCTTCCTTCATGGTGATGCCAAGCAACCCCTGCGCCGCTAGTTGCTGCGCGACATCAAGATCGAAGCCTGCCCGATGAGCGCGCTTGAGCGCTCCTTCCGCCAACGTGTCTCGCGCGAATCGCTGCACTGCGTCGGCGAACGCGTTCTGCTCCTCTGTAAGTGCGAAATCCATTTTTCCTCGCTAACCGTAAGACTGCTGTGTGATTGATTATTGCAGTCGGTCAATTGACACGCCATTTCGCATAAGGTACGGTATTGTGACTTTTTGGAACATCCATGCCCCGCGTCGTCCCTCCTCTGAACCCTCTTCACGTCTTCGAATCCGTTGCACGTCAGGGCAGCCTGACGAGTGCCGCCGCGGAACTCTGCGTCACACATTCCGCCGTGAGCAGGCAAATCACAACGCTAGAGCGTTATCTTGGAGTGAGGCTGTTTGAACGCGGACCGAAAGGAGCGAAACTGACAAATGTCGGCGCCTCATATTTCAAGCAGATCGGCCCGGCCTTCTCTGCGATTGCAACGGCCACCGAAGCGATCGTAGGACGTCTGGAAGGTGAACCGCTGCGGCTTTCGGTGTACAACACTTTTGCAGCCAAATGGCTAATGCATCGTCTGCATCGTTTTGAGCGAGCACACCCCACCATACCTGTGGAGCTGAGTACGACCGTCGCTAAGATCAACTTTAACGAGGTGCAAGTTGATGCAGCGATACAGTTTGGTGATAGCAACTGGCCGGGGGTTAACTGTGAGCGTTTATTCCAAGATGTGATCGAACCTGTATGTAGCCCGGTACTGCTTAAATCGGGGCCGCCACTGAAATCGATTGATGATCTAGCACACCATCGCCTATTGCAGTCGCGGTACCGACGGCACGACTGGTTCGACTGGCTGCGCGCCGTAGGACGGAGCGACCTTGATGAACTGGTCAGCCGCCAGCGCGGCGGATTCCAGAATTCGCTCCTGGCCTACCAGGCAGCTGTCGAGGGGATGGGAATCGTGATGGGGCAATTGCAGCTTCTTGCCAATGACCTCGAGACCGGAATCCTGGTGCGTCCGTTCAACATGCCGGTGACCCGGGATCTTGCTTATTATCTCCTCGTCCCGGATAGCCGCAGACATTCACGTAAGGTCGAGGCCTTTCGCGCATGGCTTCGCGCGGAGATCGAAACCATGCCCACTAGCGGTAGCGGGACACCTGGCCAAACAACCGCCCGCATCATCGCTGGTAGATAGCTTATTGCCGGTGGTACAGGTTACGCTTGAGCCCGGGAGGAAGCAGGTCCGCCAGTCGCACATCTGACGTTTGTAACTCTTCCATAAACCACAACTTCGCAAGCAAAGTCGACGCTCCCTGTAAGCCCATGACCGGCGCAGCAAGCTCTTCGAACTTGTCGTCGATATCATCGTCGCTGAGCGGTGCCTCCGGATCACCGCGGCGATGCCGCGCAAATACTTCTACCGTCTTGCCATCAAGCAGTGAGACTTCAACTCGTGCGGCACTCCTCTAGGAAGGCCTGGGTGAGTTCCGGATCCGCGATGAACTCGACCTTCTTCATCCTATCCCGAACTAGATGGTCCCGAAGGCGCTTTTCGGTAAGCACCTCTAGTCGCACCGAACCGCAGGTAGCAGAATGACTCAGCGCATACGGCAAGCTGAATCGCGCCTCGAAGGCTAATCGCGGCTCGCGGTTCCCCGCCACCTCCAGTGCTGGCGCGTAAGTCTTCACTTTTATCTGCGAAATCAGCTCTCAGCGCAGCTCGTTCTGCTTAAGCGCATCGAGTAGCGCGTCGATAGCTGCGAACGTGTGTCCGCAGCCACTCGATTTCTGACGGCGTATGCAACGCGTTGCCAAACCGGCTTTCCCACTGCGGCCAACATCACATCGCGCACGACATCGCCACCGTATCTAGACACGCTGGAGAGCGGCGGCCCCACGGACCTGGCATGAGGAACTCAAGCGCCCACGCCTGCCAGGTTACGTCGGTGCTAGTTAGCTCTCGCTTTTAGCGGAAGTAACTGCTTATCACCGCAATCGCTCAATCACTGGCCTCACCGCACGGACTCAGTCCACCTCGAGGTTTCGCGCGAGCGCCAGCTTTCGCCAGGATCGAGCGATCGAGACAGACCCGCTGCCGCCGGTCGCGCTGTCAGGGATCCAAGGACAGGTAACAGAGTGGTCCGGTCATGGCAAAGTGCAAGAGCGTAGTGATAGCGGCAAGCAGGACGGGGACCGCCGGTCGTCGCGCTCATACAAAGCGGAATTTCCCTTAACGACTGCCAGCGCGGGCATTTTGCAAGGAATTGCTGCTCGACCCGCCAACGGCTGCAAACAAACCGATATTCGGGCCGGACGGCGGCGCCATGAGCAGCTCAAATTCTCCGCAGTCACTGCGCCAAGGGGTTCAGGGCACTTTCGCGGTCGAATGGTGACTGGCAAGACGCGTGTCTTCCGTTGTAGATTGGCGCCGCCCTTTTTACCAGCCTCCGCATATTGCTACCATAGGGAGCATGAAGACACCTTACGTTCCCCATCTCTTCGAAGCCGACGCCTTGGCGAAGGTGCAAGGTCGCGTCGGCTGGCTCACGGTCGGTGTGGTCTCCTCCATCGCTTGGTCGCAGGACGACGTTTGGGTCGAATACGACGGCTTCGAATTCTTGCTTCACGGCGTCAGGCAACAGGGCGCGCACCGCATTGCTCCATGCATCAGTACGCCCTCGGACCAGGACCATGTCAATGAGGCGCTATCGCGGCTGTATCGCTTTACGTCCGTGCTCGGCTTTTTCAAGCAAGGCTACGTTGACATTACGGGACGAACGTGGGGTACACACATAATTCGGCACTCCGACTTTCGGGGCACTTTTACGACCGTGCTGCAGGGTGGGAAACATGGCTTCAACTGCAATCACATGCCGCTTATCGAGGACGATCAGGCGCGCAAAGCGCTGGCGTTCCTGCGGGAGGGACGCCGGCTTGAGCGCGTGCACGAGCCGTACGCGTTCCTGTCATTTTTTAAGGTCATTGAAAGCCAATTTGCGTCCAAGGCCCGGGTTGAGTGGGTCGAGAGGAACCTGGATCTCATCACTGAAGAGCGAGCTTTAAAGCGCCTCAATGAACTGCGTGGTCAGGGCGTGAACGTCAACCAGCATCTCTTCGAATCGGGGCGCTGTGCCGTGGCCCATGCGAGCGTGGGTGGCAGCATCGTCGATCCAGACGTCCCGGCTGACCGCGAGCGCATCGCCGCAGACCTGGACATCATTGCGGCGCTGGCAGACCGCTACATCAAGGTCGACTGTGGAGTGCCCGATGAGATGGACCTCTATAGCACGCGGGACCGTGTAGCGCCGTGGCACGCGCTGATGGCCCCTGAAGCCGTAGCAACGTTGAAAGCTGGCGGGCATGTGGAGAACCTTCAAGAGCTGGGCAAACTCGAAGGAGCGACGGTCTCGGTTCGGTTGTGGCCAGACCCGCCCGCAAAGCAGTTCGAGGCGATGACACTGCTGCCGACGGAATGTGGTGACGGCGTCGTGAAGTTCATCGCATTAAGTGCGCGTGGCACCATCGTGCTGGCGTTCGTCATGGACGTGAAAGAGGGACGCGTGCATACGCTGCTCAACGAGGGCGGCATGCGCGCCGGGGTCGAGATTGTCGAGGAAGATGTCGAGGACTACACGCGCTACTTCCACAGCGTCGTGGGCAATCGCATCGTGGAGTTGGCCATCGATGGTGCTGAGCCGGTTGACTGCGAAGTTATCATTCCGGTGAACATAATCCCGCGGGCGCCTGAAGAGGCCGTGTCTCAGGCCCTGGAACAATTCAGACGGTCCAGGCAGCAGCCGTCAGCCGGAGTGCAGGAAGTAGACGGCGCCTAGCGAATGTCGGCATTGCTGTCTCGTTCTGGTTGTGATTTGTGGCATTCGCCTGAGTCGTTACAGCGGTTTTCGATTCACCGCCGCATGACTGCTCTTCGCCGCGTACAGCCGGTGAACCCGGTGCAAATCCGTAATAGGTTGGTTTATGCCTTTCGCATACCCGCGGCGGTCACGAATCGATTGAGGTCCGCGTCGAACCGTGTTCGGCCATGAACTGGTGTTCGGCTCAGGTTGACGAATGTCCCATCACGAGTCATCACCTGCCTTTGGATCGTCGACAGCGCGACCGTCGGCAGTGGGTCCACGAGTATTCAATCACTCGCATCCGCACCTGACATCAGAGGCTACGATGGCGCAAGCGGCGGCAAAGCACCTATCAGCTGCCTCACAGTGGCCGATGCTCCAACGTCAGCAATGGCCGAATTTTCGACAGCGAGACCGCTAACCGTTCCACATCAGGGACACACTTGGAGGTGATCCAGTTCGCATACTGTGCATTAAACCAGCAGTTTGAGTCGCTCGTCGGTTTGCATTCGCGCGGAGTGCCTCGACACTCGCCAGCATGCGCGTGTCTCTTGTCCGGCAGCGGCGGCATCGGCGAGGTACCCCTCAATCAGTGTAACGAGATCAGTCATCAACTCGTGCGCTCCGTTGCCAGTGCCCTTGTCTGTATAGGCGACCACGCAGCCACGCTTGAGTCCCCGTTCGCCAGCGACCGTAATTGCGCCATAGACTCCGCGCGAACCCGATGACATGGCCGTGACGATGCACGGGTTCGCCCGGTCCAGGCTTGTCGGCACCCGGCGCACATACCCCGATTGTGGAAACGCCAACATCGTCGCAGACACGATTGAATCTCCGCCCTGAAGGATAAAAACGGCACGCTATATTAATTTTTCTCCTGCGAAAAGGCCGAACCATGATTCACGAACACTGCGACGACTACGACGACCCATTTGAGCTCCCCACACCAGATGCATTGCCGCTACTGACGCTTCTCGTCGCAATCGAATACGAGGTTTGCATCGTCGCGTCAATCAATGAAGACTACTCGACTGTCTGGCAGCTACTTACCCCCGACACCGCCTTGGAGTTCGTTCTTCGCCGGCGCCCCTATTTTGATGACGAGGACCATTGGTACATCGACCACGCAGAGTACGAGAACGCCGTATCGACGTTCCTGGCGACGCGTCGCATCGCGGCACGGGCTGTCCAACAACTGGTTGATGCAACACGGGCGGTCCAACACCCATCGGAAACTGCAGAAATTTGGCAGGCCTCTGTCGAGGTGCAGCGTTCCAACCTAAAGGGGAAGATTGGCGCGGAACTCCTGGAAGAATCGCGCCTGGCCTTCGACCGGATGTCGTCTGCTGCGTTCTATGCCTGTCTGGGCAAGCGCGCCGCGCCGGTGGAAGTGCAATGGCGGCGGACAATGGAATCGTCCCCCGCAATCGAGCAGCTTCGTTCCAGTCGTTATAAGGACGATACCCTCTATTTGCTTCAATACGACGATGTACCGCCAAGCTTGCACCGTTTTTTATCGACTTCGCGCTGCCTGGCGCTGTCCGTTACAGATGAGTGGCTCGCTCAAAGCTGGAGCTTTTTGAACCTCGAATCTCCCAGGGTCGCCGCAGTGAACCGCCCGGGCCTTGATTGCTTCCCGATT
Source organism: Trinickia mobilis (assembly GCF_017315705.1). Lineage (GTDB taxonomy): Bacteria > Pseudomonadota > Gammaproteobacteria > Burkholderiales > Burkholderiaceae > Trinickia_A > Trinickia_A mobilis. The sequence goes on from NZ_JAFLRF010000015.1 coordinate 115,507, forward strand.
CTGGAACTCGCGTCGGGCACCATTCGGCTGCCAGCGCATCAGCTCTTACCTCATCTTCTCGAGTTTAATACAGGACTGCCGGTCCTTTTCGTGGGACCCAACCGTTGCTGTCTGACAATCCACAGCTTCAGAAGCCTGGTCGACAGTGCGCATTTCGAAGAAACGCTGCGTGAACTCGATGAGAAGAAAGACGTGGTGCCCGTTAGAAGCAATGCTTTCGTCCGCCTTCCGGACGGAACTATCGTCAGCGTACAGGAGCGCTTTCGCCTTTTCGACGGGTGGAGCGGCTGTCCCCTCACTGCTGACCCCGACGAAACGGACCCAGACAAAGACATTCCATTCTGACCCGGACTATCCCCTTAGCTCGCTTCCTGGAGTGAGTTACCTATACCAGGATGTTCCACCGAACCTTGCGCGACATGGGCAGAAAGCCAAGCGACTAAAAAGAGTTTCTATATAACGAATACACCTTGAATACTTGGCCTTTCCCGGAGAATGACATTGACCTCCCATCGCGTTGCAGCTGATACATCCGATTCTCTGCTTGACCATTCCCTTCGTTGCGCAATCCAGCTTCTGCTTGAATGCGACACAAACCTGGGCTGGGGAACGTTCCATGCGGAACCGGAAGTGGTCGTGTGGATGATTGAGCAGCGTAATCCATGGCTAGCCAACGAGTTGAAAAAGCAGCATCGACTCGCGGAATTCAGAGAAAGCCTTGGTGTCCTTCATCAGCTTCGCATCAGTGCCACCGAACATCATCAGGAGCGGCATGCGATGGCGGAGGATGAAATCGCACGCGATTTGCCTGATGAAGAGTACGGCCGGCCGACGCTTGAAGACTACGAATACGTCCTGCAGCGAGATAGTGACGCATATCGTGGAGAGTTGGCCGCGCGGGCGGCACAACTGTTTTTGGTTTGCCTCGCCGCCGAGGACCTACTCTTGGCCCCCCTCCGCGCATCTGACATAGCGGGCGACGATTCATCCTCCGATGAGTCGCAAGGGCCGATGCCGTTTCGGGTGACATACCAGGCCGGACTGCCCTGCCCTGAAGCGCTCGCCTACGCAACTCACATTATGGCGCGACTAGACGACGGCACCGACACACGCTTCTGGTCAAACGTTGAGCTTGGCGCGCGATATGACCGGATGCCCGCCGAAAGCCGCGAAGAAAGCCAACTCCTCGAAGCGGAGCGGGACGCCTTCTTCTGCGCGGTAACGCGATGTGTTCGCTGGATGAGGAAGGTCGAATATCAATGGGACCGCCTCGGGCAACCTTTGCGAAGTCTTCTGGTTTCCAGCCCGATAACGGCTGGGGAGGCCCTCTTGCTGATTGAGCGCATGTTACGCACCGATGACGCAGTGGATCAAAGCCAACTTCATTCGCTTGCCGACGAAGTTTGGAAAATGATTCAGCGCCGCATCGGAAAGCAGGCGTGGTATCCGCATCCGGCCTTCCAGTAACCAGCTATGACTTTGCTGATTCACTGATGGATAGTGGCGCAGAAGAATCTCATTTCAGCCTGGCAGTTTTCAGGCGAGCGAAATCGAGGCTGTCAGCGCCCGGCCGTCCTACAGACTACAAGAACCAAATAAACAGCATTGACCTTAGCTCCTCGGCTCATACTCGTCGCAACGTGTCACGTCCAATCAGATTTAAGGACTGAGTCTGGCGGAAAGCGATAAAAAGCGGTGCTATACCTGATATAGCGCCCGTTCGGCGCGCAACGATATACTGACATGCAACCCCTCGAAACCACGGCACTTTCCGATTCACAGTTACTCTCGATTGCGGCATCCCGCGCGATGGAGGCGATGCAGGCAACCTGGGAATGTGAATCGCTCTGCTTCTGGCTTGGTACAGACGCAGAGGACCTGTACATCTGGCTCGGTGAAGACCATCCTGAACTCGCATCCGCAATATGGCGACGCGACCTGTATCCTGCCTTCAGGAAGCGAATCCTGGCTGCGGTCCAGCTGATGGGAGACGCTGAAGTGTTTGTCTGGAAAGAGGCTGACAAGAAACGCGATACGATTCTTTCCGCCCCGCAGGAACAGCAGCTTTCGCTCCTTCGCGCCGAGATGAAAAACAGAGGTAACCGGTACCGCGACGAGGTCTGCGTCTATTACAGCGAAAATGAAGACGAAGATGGCGGCAACGCTAACGTCGCCGGCCCGTATATCGACGCCAGCGCTGTCATCAAATCAGAATTTTCCTGGCGAGGCGGCGGCCCAGGTTTCGGCGAATATGCGAGCGACACCGTTGCCCGTGAGGCGCTCAGGATACTGCGAGGTCGGCAAGCGCACCACAGCAACACTGAAAACGCGCCGGTAAAGTCAACGCCATCCTGGGAGACCGACGAATCCACGCCAGTTCTGAGTGAATTTCGCCATGCATTCACGTTACAGTCGACATGCCTTATCGTCGCGAAAGAAGCGCTGCCCCCCGCGCTGCGCGACAAGACCGTTGAACGGCGGTGCGTCGTGGTCCGGGTCGATGATGCATGGCTCAGGTACGGAGCACTTCTGGATAAGCCTGGTTCGCTCGAACATCGGTTGATAGCCACATGCGGGCGGCCCGCGCCGATGTCAGTCTGGACTTTGCCCAACAACGCAGTTTGGTTCGCACGCGACATCGCCATTGAGCCGATTCGCCGCTTTCGTCATGAAATCCCCGTGCTTTATGTCGGTAGCAAGACGAGCCGACTTGTACTTCATCAGTTCGCCCACTGGGCCGACCTATACCGGCTTCACCAAGACTGGAGAGGCGCAAAGGCTTACGGACACCTGAGTGATCCGCAGGATTTAGAGCCGCGCCAAACCGAACTTCCTGATGGCACAATTCTCTTCGCTACCGGGAGGACAAACCTGGTTGATATCTCGTAAGCGGAGCACGACCCGCCGTCGCCGGCCACGATACGAACTGAACCGACAGTGCTCATTGCTGGACGGCGAGCCTTTGCCACGACGAGTCCTGGTTCGCGATCGCCGGGCGACGGCCAAAGTGTCCAATGCACCTCAAATTTCGCGCCCAGCCGCTGAACCAGCTTTTCTGTCGATGCCAGAGCAGTCGCCGTCTGGTCACTCAGGTGACCTGGGTCCCACCGAATTGAAAAGCGCGGGCTGCTGACTCACAGCCGTCGTCGCCCCAATTTCTCACCACAATTTCCGGCTCATCCTTCCGCAAGCACAGTTTCACGCGCGTTGCATGCCCGTGCCGTTATACCGGGGCCGGGGCCATCTTGCGGACCACACTCACTCTGGCGTGGACACCCTTTTCTGATCCATTTCTGCACTTTATTCTCAGTACCTTTCTGCGCGCGCCTGAGATGCCTCGCGATCACGGCGTTGCGAGCTCTCCCCCTTCCGGCAGCCCAGCGGCAAATACCCTGCGTGCGATACTGACGACGTCATTATCCTCATCAATGGGGATGGGCGCGTGCCTCCACTTGGGTATTCCGTTGCGCACAATCGTTGCGACGGCCATTCCGCGTACCACGACGACGTCGCAGCGAAAGCCCGGTGTCTCCGACTCGTGCGTGCGTACAAAGATTGTCAACGCGTTGCACCTGGGATAAGGGCCATCCGGTCGCACCTGCTGCAAGGCAAGGGCCGCACGCTCCCACATAAACTCACCCGGAATTCCCGTGTGGGTTCCCGTGCATATGAGAGGCATGGCTGACAGGAGGTCGTGCGCCAGGTACGTTCCAGCGTGCACCGACACCGTTGTCAGGGTCGGCCGTAGCGGTTGAGGGCTGTCAGCGTCCACGGACCAGAACGTCGAGGATTTTGAGCACAATCGCTGCTTTGTCGTCATCCGGCAAGTAGCGCACGGGCCCCGTGTTGACAGCAGGACCGTCTTCGCGCATAACGCTTGCGCAAGCGAGCCCATTGCGAGCGGTCACGTCAAATCGTGCCAACGGCTCGACTTCGGCGCCTGCGCGACCACTACGTCCAATGAACACCGTCATGCAATCGCTCGGGCATGGTGTGCTCCACTTCTCGACACACATCTCAAGAACCTTCAGCGGCTCTTCAAGCGTGCTGAAGAGCGGCCTGTCGCACGGCAGCGCACTGTTTTCGACGTGACGAAAATGCGTAAGGGTCGTCAGATCGCCGTCGCATTCGACGTCGTACATCGCTATTGTTGGATCGAGAACCCCATTGTGAGCAAGAAAGAGCAAGACCACGCCAGTGTGGTGTGGTGTGGCTTCGGTATCCGCAATCATGAGTAAAATCCTCCCTCCTGTTGCACGCGGGCCATCTCGCGCAGCGCCCTGCGCGCAATTCTTCGGCGTTTGCGGTAGTAGGCCTCGGCTTTCGCGCGTATAACGTACTTGCGGCCGCGCAGTAGCGTAACTGGGCACAAAATGTGTTTGCGCAGCAGTTTTTTACGCACGTAGCGTTTCGACACGAAAAGCAGCCGCGCGAGTTCCGTGACGGATATCAGATCACCTTGACGCTGCCTGTACGCTAGCGCTGTCCGTCGAGAGAATCCTGCCAGTCGCGCGCAGGAGCGCACTCGTGAGCTGAGATTCCTGATCCGTCCAGGTTGTGCATAAAGAATATCGCGGAAGTTCCGGGATTTCGTCGAGCCGCACCTGATGGACGCCATCGTCACGCACGTGCAGCTGTCTTGTCGGCAAGATTGGCGGCGGCGGTGGCTCTTCTGGACCGCCGCTGAGTATGGCGGCGATGCGGCATGCAAAAAGGCTCCAACCGGAACACGATCATCCCGGAAAGCGTTGCGGTGACCTTTGTTCATCTCAAGTTTTCCTTTTGGATGTCGTATGGACAGGATCCGGCCTTGAACTCCAGGATTGTGTCGCCCCTGAAACAGTCGGCCGACCTCATCGTTATGTTTGTCGATGGAGTCAGGTACCTCGAAGCCACCTTTGGCGACGCCGAGACGTCTTGCCGGCAGCACCGTATCCACCGGCACCAGCTTTGCAGCCTGCCGGCTGTTGCGCGCGATGACGATTTCCGGTTCGCGCCCACGCACAATGGCCTCGACAAGGCGGGATAACCAGACCCTGGCGTACGACACAATCACAACGAGCACTACCTTCTTCATTGAATTGAATCTGGCGCGTCTGCCCCTGTACATGACAAAAATCACGTTCGCCGCCTTAGAAGATGGCCGAAGACTTTCCTGGCGACGTCGACCACGCTTCTATTCTTGCCGACAGCGACGGTTTCCGATTGCCGTGACACTCCCTCCTTGTAGACAACGCGTATCCGGATGAGCTCACCATCAACGACTATCCGCACGCAAGCATCCGGTCGTGTCTCGGGGTCACCTACATTCTGATGTTCAACGAAGGCAGTGAAGATCCGGGCTTCGGGATACGGCTCGTGTGGGAACTCGTATCCATACGCCGCGAGCGTTGCCGATGCACGATCCAGGATTGACCTCCTCGGGTCAATCTCTGCCGTGGCGGTATAAAGCGGCGTAATTTTTCGGGGCTCGGTGTCGTGCTCACCATCGTAGAGTTTCACGGTTGTTTGCGACCACTGTGCCGCCCAGGCCGCAGCGTTTGCACGAAGCCGGGTGTAGTCGCAATCGTCATCAAGAAGCTCCAGCGGCCGACGGTCGCCCAGGCTCCCGTGCCTGGATGCAAGGAAATCAAAACGCGCGTCGGGCGGTGCAGGAAAGAGCATCCGACAGATCGTCTGCAGCCGCCTCTGATTGAAGCGTGGGTCGGCGAGGAAAGCAGGATAGTAGGCGCTGCCGTCCACTATCAGAAAGAACACGCCGCCCTCTCTGACAAGTTTTTCAAGACGCCTCTCGTTGATTCGCATACGAGCACACAACTCGCGCGCGGAAACCAGTGTCCCATTTAACACAAGCGAGCGTCGAGTCTCAGCCGCCTGCTGACGCAGCATGTTCCGGAGAGGTATGGGCTGTGTCATGACCGCAGTCCTCCGTATCCGGACATGGATTTTGTATTTCACGGATGCGACCGGGATGCTGTCGCGTTCGCTGCAAGCCACTCACGGAGCGCGTGGCGAACACTGGGCGTACCCAGTGCTGTATCCGAGGGCACACGGAGAAAATGGTCCTCCTTCCCGCTGGGGACGCCGTACAGGTCATCGCCGACAGCAAGCCAGGTTTCGATTCCACAGGCGACAGCGTGCCGGAGAATTGACATGGTGCGACCGATACCGGCGTTGACCTCGCCCATGCGAGCTGGATAGCGCAATGTAGTCCCTGCAACCCGGCCACTGAGTTCAACAGGCAGCAATTCGGCCGTTCGTGCCTCCCCCAGTGTTGATACCCACGCCGTGGTAAGTATCAGCTGCACATCAGGGTAAGGCGCCAGCAGGTCGGCGAGGTACGGCACGAATTCAAACAGTCGGCCGCCCGAATCTAAGCTAATGGTGCCGTCGGTGTCGATCAGTCCTTCGCCCACGTGCAATACCCCCCCATAGCCCAAGTACAGAGTCGGTGCGCGGGGATTGAGTTTCCAGTTTTCGGGTTGATCCTTCATTTGTACTCCTCTATTTACGTCTCGGGCGGGTTCGCAATGAACTACGAGCGAAGCTAGTTGAGATTTCACACCCCCAACGCTCCAGGGCATCAATGGTCGCCATTTCCTCTCGGCGGCCCGGTATAGACTGACGCCTCGTTTGGTCTGTGATGGCTAAATCGACATCGCCTTGCTGATGTCCTTAAATGAGCACACCCGATTGGACATACGCCATTTTTCCCAGACGTACTGAGCATCCTCATTGAAGCCCGGCGAACCCTTAAGCTGATATATCCTTCCGGACCTCGTAACGCCGATCAGTCTTGCACGGTCAAACTGAACAATCGCGGAGCTGACTCTTCCCGTGCGTCTGCCAACTCGCACCCCGACAAAATGACGCGTCGTATTGCATGTTTCGTAAATCCGCCAGTCTTCAAGTGTCACGTCTGGTTCGACAGTCACCGGCGCACATATCCATATTGCCATCTTCCCCATCCTCCTTTGATTAGCTCCTGAAGGGATACATGCGCATCGGGTCATAGCTCCACGACAAGGGCCGGATTGAACAATGGATTTTCGTATGCATTGTGGTCAAGTGAGCCAGTCAAGCGGTGCAATGGATACCCTCTCGGGTTGCAAATTACTCTGCATTTTCCGACGGTGTAGTCGCGGGATTCGTGGACGTGACCATGTATCCAAAGGTCAGCCATCGACACCAGATCAGAGAGGTCGCTCGCAAAAGACGCGGCCAGCACGTGCTCCCGGTATGCTGCGGGAATCGATAACGGATGTGGCGCGTGGTGTGTCACCACTACAGTCTTTCCGCTAAAGGGCTCCGACAGTTTTTGTTCAAGCCAGGTTCTGGATTTTTTGTGCTCGGCCTCGGCATGGTGCGGAAAAAAGAAGTCTACCGGTCCGCCACGCTTGATCATGCGGTGGTCGTTTAACGAAACGATAGCCTTCAACATGGCGTCGCTCTTCAATTCCGGACGAATGCAGTAGTCTGTCCAGAGGCAGGTCCCCAAGAATCGCACGTCACCAATCAGCAGTTCATCGCGCTCCAGGAAATGCACTTCGGCTGCTGGCGACGCGATTCGGAGCATCTGTTCGATGGCCCCAAGGTGACCACCGTACAACTCGTGGTTCCCGTAGACGTAGACCACCGGAACCGGGTACGCGTCGTAAGTGCCGAGCGCATCGGCGTCCCAGTGGACGTCACCGGCAAGGACCAGAACGTCGACATTCCATGCCGGTGACAGTGGCTTTGCCCCTGGCGTGCCAGGACGCGCAAATTCATGATGCAGGTCCGATGCTATTTGTATACGCACGCCCTACTCCCCGCCGTGGCGACCGTCCAACTCACGATAGCAAGTCTCGGCTGTTCGCTGATCGGGGACCAACATCAACATTATGGAGAGCAGTTCCTCACGCCTCCAGTCCGGTTGGGATTCGATAGCGTCAACGCACATTTGACCGACACCCATTTGACCACCTCAGTTCGAGACCCGGACCTAAGAACCTTTACAGGCCCCGTTCAAGTCGTGCTTCGCGCTCACAGCACATCCATCCCCCATGAGCAGATTGTAGTCATTGGAGTTGTAACCGTCAATGTCTACAACTCAAGTGCTGTAGACGTTCTGGTTGTAAATCCAGATAGTTCTGGCTTTACTAATCAAATCCACGTCAATGGAGCATTTGCAAGAGCGATTTGCTTCGGCAGTCAGGCACCGTAGGTTGGTATTGGGGCTGTCACAGGAAGAACTTGGTGCGCTCTGCTGGCCCGTACTCGACCGCACGGGAGTAAGTCGTCTCGAGCGGACTGCGCCGAATATTTCCTTGGACGTCGCCGACTCAATTGCCCGCGCTCTCAAAACAACAGTTCGTGAGTTGCTCGAAGGTACAGACGGCGCCGCCAAAAAGTCCCATCCAACGAAAGCAATATTCGCTCAGAGGGTGCGGTCAGAACGCATTTCGCGGACTATGTCGCAACGAGAACTTGGCGAGAAAGCCGGTGTGGACCGCAACTACGTTAGCGATATCGAACTCGACAAGCGCAACCCCCGCTTAGCCACAGTCGATGCATTTGCACGAGCCTTGGATTTAGATCCGCTCGCACTCATGAGAGCCGAGTAGCACAGCGCGCGACTGATCGTAGATACAGCTGCGGCCAGGGAAGCTCTGAGAGAAAGCGCGGAATTAACTAAACTATCTCATTGAGAGTTGTATGCTCTCCGCGCCGGCGATGGAGTCTTTGCGCCGTTTCCTCCTCCGGTTTTTCCGGCTAGATTTCCGCCCCCACCTCGTGTCAAGACTAGTCTCGCGGGGGCTGACAATCAGAATTCCGAAACCCGCCTGTCCTCTCCGCGACGCTTTCGCAAAAGGACTCGCACACAGATACGTTCTGGCGCTCATTTGCTGCATTGAAAGAAGACCTACCATTGCTGATCGTGATTAATGTGAACGAGGGGCTATCACCTACACAGCCTCTCGCCGCATTACAAAAAATTCGCCCTAAACAAAATAGATTTCCGAAATATCCTTCCTTTACAAATATTTCCTCCAGCAATGGCACTCTATTGCACATATTAAAGAGGCCGCATTTCATTTTATTTCTTAGAACCAGATAAATTCCCTTCGGTTTCGTTGCAGAATGGTTTCTACGAAACGGAATCGGAGGAGATGTTAAAGATGCAAATTTTCACCCTTACGCGAGCCGAGGCTTGAGACTTGCCTTCTCCACCGAGGACTTCGTCTATGCCGGACGGCCCCGCCCCGGATTCCCGTTGATACTGGGTGACGACATGAGGCCCGCGCAGCCATTCCATCTCCACTTGCGGTGGTTGCTGCTGGATCGCGGCAAAGCGCTTGACCTGAAGACATGGGAAAACTACGGACGTTATCTGTGGGATTTTGTCAGCTTTCTTTACGCTAACAAGCTTTCGTGGAACCAGCCTTTCCGTGCCGAGGGTGAGAGCGTTGTCCACATTTATCGGGATTGGCAGGCTGAAGACCTCAAGCTCGATCCTGGTACCATCAACCACCGGCTCAGGATTGCTACGGGCTTCTACCGTTGGGCGCTGGAGCGCGGGATGGTGGACCGCTTGCCATTCACGTTTTCAGACACTACAGCGCACGGCATCGAGCATGATTTAGCTTACCTAACTGGTTGTACTCAAACCATCGCAAAGCCGAACGTGATGCTCGACGAGTGGGATAAGGAGCCGGTGTTTCTCACCGCCGAGCAGGTGAAGCTGGCGAGATCGGATGTTCGGTCAACCTCGCAACGCTTGCTCTTCGACATTATGGTCCGTGTTGGCTTGCGGTCTGTCGAGGCTCGTACCTTCCCACTGTCATACGTCTTCAACCCTGCGGCGCGTCCGTACCTCAAACCGGGCACACTCATCGAAGTTCGGCTTGACCCCCGTGACATGGACATCAAGTTCAACAAGCCTCGTTACGTACACGTCCCCTACAGCCTGATGGAGGATATGTACGCATACGCGCAGTTCGAACGTAACCGTTACATCGTTCCGGGAGCTGCGCCGAGGACTTTGCTGCTGACGATAAACGGCAATACGTACCAGAAAGGGTCGGCGCACAAGGTCATGAAGGACTTGGGACGGAAAGTCGGTTTTTCTATCCGACCGCTGATGCTGCGCCACAGTTATGCGATTCATACGTTGTTGCTGCTCAGGGCAAACCCAAGCATCAAGCTGGAGCCGCTTATGTATGTCCGCGACCGCCTCGGGCACAAGAGCGTGCAGACGACGATGGTGTACCTCGACCAAATTGAGCGGCTCGTGGGCGCAGAGGCGCTCTCGATGATGGAGGAGTTCGACCGTCTCTACGACGTGACCCCGGCGCTGTTCGCACATAGCCGCAGCACTTCGTCGAAGTGATGACCCGGAGACCCGTCAATGGCAAGGAAAAAGAACTATCAAGCCAATCCGCTCCGCCGAGCACAAGCCGCCACGACGCAAACCACTGCGATTCAATCCGTCATAAGCCAACTGGTTAAAAGCGGTAAAGCACGCATTGATATGGAGGCGCTCTTGGGTCCCCATGCAAGATTCGCTTCAAATGAAAGAAGCATCGATTTCACGGACTCGCTCGGACTGGGTATAGACGACTGGGTTTGGTCGGTTCTCGCCTGCTTGCAGTGCATCTTATTATCAGGTACGCGGGAATCTTCCACCGTCGCACAATATGCGAAGAGTTTGCGAGTCTTCTTTTCATACTTGGCCACAGGTCTTGCATCTCCACCTATCACGAAACCAGAAGAGCTTTCTCCTCTTCACATTGATGCGTTCACCGGTTGGTTGCAAGCGCGCGGGCGGCAACGCAAGCAGACAGTGGAAACCAATCGAACCCAATTCAAAAACGTCAAATCCGTCTTGATGGAGATGCTCATGCGGGGATGCATTCCAAGAGTGCCGAGGGGATACTTGAAGAATAAAACTCTGCCGTGGCAGCATGGCGGAAGCCGGCAGACCAGCCTTTCCGAGAAGGAGCAAGAGCATGTGGCCAACGCAATAAAAGCGGACTTGGTCGCCATCCATCACGGACGGCTATTGTTATACCCGGCGGACGTACAAGCGCTAAGGCTGCTGCTCGTCGCGCACCGTCAAGGCAAGAGTCCCACGCCGCTTTTGGAATTGCGACGAGACGCCATGACTCCCGGGCTTTTCCCAGGAACGATTCATATGCGCACCGTGAAGGTCCGTGGTCGGAAAGTACGGAATAGCGTCGGTCGGGCCGCCTCTGCCAACGCTCGGTCCAGACTTGAGTCAGAGGATAGGGAGATAAAGGACGTAGTTTTCGCCTTAGCCGAGGGTGCTGTTTTACAGCAGGCCATCAATAGCACTGAAGACCTGGTGAAGGAGGCCCCGCCGCGGTACAGAAATCGGGTGTGGCTTTACAGGTCCCAAGCGAACAACAAGTCCCGGAATTCTGTCACCTGCCTCACATCCCGCACCTTGGCTAAAGCCGTCAGCGCGTTAATTCAACGACACAATCTGGTTGGCGACAACGGAAAGGTGTTGCGGCTGAATCTCACCCGCATGCGAAAGGCGTTCTTCGACCGCGCGTTTCGAAGCACCGAGGGTGATTCGGTGAAGACTGCGAACCTGATGGGCAACACGCCCAGAGTGGCTGGTGGCAACTATCCCTCAATGAATGAAGCTCGACAGGCCGGAGCAGCGGAATTCTTGGGCGAGGATTACACCGCTATGATGCGTGGAAGTGCACGCGGTGATGGCGACGCGCGTTCCGAGCCGCTCGTCATTAAGATAACGCCGGTTCGGACTGCGTCAGATGGCACACCGACCACGTCGCTGGATCGGACTCCTGTCTCGGGCTGCAAAGACACACTCAATGGCGAGCACGCACCGCACGATGGGCGCAACCACTGCGACCGTTATGTGATGTGTCTCTTTTGCTCCTCGTTTGGCATAGTCGGCCAAGTCGATGAACTCTGGCGGCTGTTCAGCTTTCAAGCCTTCGCGAAGGCAGAATTGGAGTATCTCGATGCAATGCTCGGCGCAGAGCGTACTACCGATGTCGCTCTCGAGGACCTGCGCGACCGATACCGTATTTCAATTCCATATATTGACCAATTCACGAAGCGGCAGTTTCCAGCACGCATCGTCAAGGAGGCACGTGCTAAGACGCGCAACGGTCTGCATCCGTTTTGGGTGCATCAAATGAACATGAGTCGTCGTGCACATGAACGCCAGCCAGGCACCCAGTGAAGTCTCAACTTTGCACATGAGCCTTACTCACGGAGACATCTATGCCTCGTAGCGAAACCAAGCGTCGAGCCGTCGAATCGGAGAACAAGCATGACAGTCGCGCTGCCGGCCCCTCTGAGGAAGGAGCGAGACGACGGAAGAAATCGCCTACCGACGATGATACGTGCCACGGTTACGTCCGGCCCCGTGCGTTTGAACTTCTGGCCGCCCAGCCCGTCACTTTGGCGGCGCTTTCGCGAGCCGAGCGTGATCTCGTCGTTGTTACGGCGGTCGCCGACGAGCAAGGCAACGAATACGTGGTTAGCCGTATCGGGCACCCAGTTTGGCATTTGGCATCAGAGGTGGAAGCCAAGAACGTTAAGGGGTGTACTCTCGATGTCCTGTGGCCAATCTGGCTACCCGAAGCGCTGCTGGACGATGCCCGAGCCGCCCTCTATTGCGCGATGCGACGCGGCCCTAATGGCACACCCTGGTCTGGAAGCACGGTACAACGGGCTGGAAAAGAGGCGCTGTACTTGCTTCGTCATATCACCTCGCTAGGTCTGAGAACTTTTAGCGAGGTGCGGGCCTTACATTTGTCCGACTACATAGAGAGTTTGAAACCTGTGCTCCAACCGGTTTCCATCAGAAGACGGGTTGAACTTGTCGACCTCATTTGGCGATTCTCAACCGAAGTCTTTTTTCCGCTGCGGGAGGATCCGTGGGCGGGCCAGAGTTTTCTCCAGGCGTGCGGGTTAAATGATCACGATGACAGCAGTCCAGTCGGTCGCACCGCCAAGACCCCTGTGATTCCGCTTTCGGTACAGCGCACGCTCTTCGCGTATTGTGAGGCTGTTCTCGATCGGGCAGAAGAATTGTTTCAGGCGCGAGACGCCGGCAGGATTAGCATGAATTCGTATGGCCTGCTCAAGGTACGGGACGCCGTGTTGTATCTGACGCAAGTCACCTCGGGGATGCGCAACAGCGAGTGCACAGGCATAACTAACGGTTGCTGGCGAAGCGAAGTACGAAAAGGGGTTACGTTTCACTGGGTGCGCACTCGCGAGATTAAAACCAAGAAGGGCGTCGTCGAGTTCTTGGTTCCACCAGAGACGATTCGAGCGCTAACCATTCTGCAGCGGTATGCGGCGCCGCTGCAAGCTCGCCTCGCTGAGGAGGCTCGTTGGCTCGAAGCGCAGCTTCATCAAGGTGCGGATGAAGATGGTTGGCTTGAGGACGGAACGTCTATCGCCGCGGCGGTTGGTCGACTCAACCACATCCGCGAAATCGGCCAGCACATGTTCCTGGCATTTGACAAGAGCACCTTTGGGCCGCCCGAAGATTCCATCGCTCGAGTAGATGTAGTGAGTGTTGTGGGATGCAACACTCAACTCAAAAGTCTCGCCCGCGCCGCCGGTTCGGACTGGGCTTTGGCCAACCATCAGTGTCGACGAACATTCTCCTATAACGTGGCTAACTCCCGATTGGGGCGCATGGGTTTGGTCTTTCTTAAATGGCAACTCAAGCACGCAACAATGTCGTGGACAGAGCTTTATGCTGCGAACCCTCTCCAAGATTTGGCGATCTACCGCGAGTTGGAAGAAGAGCAAACAAGGGCGCGCATTGATTTGATGGAAGGTTGGATGCAAGCTGACGCGCCGCTCAGCGGGGGCGCAGGCAAAAAGCTGCTTCAAACGCGAGCTATACCTGTCCGCGATTTGGACGAACTGCTCTTGCATACTGCGGAGTCTATCGAAATTCGTAGCACTGGCCACGCTTGGTGCCTGAGTGGCACCCGAGTGTGCAACGGGCAGGGCGTCTATGAGCCAACCAATTGTGCGAACTGCTCCCAATCCGTAATTGACCTCAATCATGCTGCCGCGTGGCAGGCGATACATCTTGACAATCTGCGCTTGGCGGCTGTCATTGACTGCGGACCAGCTGTGGTACAGAAGGCCCAGCGAGCAATTCAGCGCTCCAAGCAGGTCCTACGGGAACTGGGCGTTCCTTTACCTTCTGCAGGACAAAGGGCAGCGTACGCAAAGTCGGAGGTAGTCTCGTGAAGCCGACTGGCGAAAAAGCGACACGTGTGAGTCGGCCGCGCAACCGGGACAAGACGGAAAAGGAACTGCGATCTGCGGTTTTACGGGTCGAGGATAAAGGCTTGAGAATGAGCATATCAGCGGTCGCCGCCGAGGCAGGAGTGAGTCCAAGCCTCATCCATAACACTTACCCCAACCTCGCTGAAGAAATTCGAGCGTCGGTTGGTCGTTCCACGCGCCAGCAGCGCGATGCCAAGGCAGCAGAGCTTACCGAAGCGCGTGCCGACCTGAAGGAACTACGCGCGCAGCTTAAGGCGGCGCAAAGTGATATCGCCACCCTTGCGTCCATTAACGAGACGCTCCGCGACGAGATAACTTCTCTCCAGGCTCAGATTGCTGGAAAAGTTTTCGTGATGCCCAAGCCAAAGGGGGACTGAGGCAGCAATGTCGTGTTCTTCCTGACACAAGTCAGCCATCAATGATGCGCAATCGCGAGTGAATGGGCATAATCAATGGTTGCTGACGAATTTAGGTACGGAACGGAGTTACGTTTCACTGGCTTCGAACGGGGCCGTCCGACATAGACGAAGCTCCGTGGAGAAGACGAACCTCATGCCCCGGAGTCCCGCAGGATGGCAATAGCCTTCCGGAATGGAACTCGCCACAAATGCATAACGAGGTCAATCGCCCCGCCTCCGCCCTTTCCGGTCCGCGTGTCGTAGAACTTTGGCCCGTCTATAAGTAGTTCCCAGTCAGTGCCCCCCGCGTTGACAAATACGCGTCGAGTGGAAACAGCCTCCCTCGGGTGAAAGTCCCGGTCGAATTTGACGTGCATTGCCAAGCGGTCGAGCACCTCCAGCGCGTGGAGGCCGCGAAGTCGTTGCAGTTCCGAGTTATCCACAGGTGCCATCTTCCCCCCAGCCCCCCCATCTGCTACTCGTATCAGAGATACGAGGGGAATAATAGCAACTCTCTTACTAACTATCGTCGGTTTACCATCCAGTCAGCGGTGTCGAAGAACGAATGCAGGAGCCGCTCGCGCAGCGCTTCGTCGATACCGGTGTCTTCCATCGCCCACGCCATGCAGCGCAGCCACTGGTCGCGCTCGGACGACGCGATCTCGAACGGCAAGTGGCGCGCGCGCAGCCGCGGATGGCCAAAGCGGCTGATGTAGTGGTCCGGGCCGCCCAGCCAGCCGCACAGGAACCAGAACAGCTTGTCGCGCGAGCCGTCGAGCGTGGGCGGATGCAGCGCGCGGATGCCCGCGAATTCGGGCTCGAGGTCCATCAGGTCGTAGAAGCGGTCGACGAGTTCGCGCACGCGCGCCTCGCCGCCTACCAGATCGAAAGCCGTCGGCTGCGACGGGGCTTCGTCGTTCACATCGGTCATACGGTCAGCCAAATAAGTAAGAAGGATCGCCGCGTGCGTTGCGGCTGTAGACGAGGGCTCATCAGGCTTACGCGTCGCGCAGCGACTGCACCGCCGGCCGCATCAGCACATGCCGCAGGCTGAGCCATCCGCCGATGCCGGCACACGCGACGCCGGCAGCGACGCCCGCAGGCAGCACCCACGGATCGAAGTCGAGATAGAACTCGAAAACCCGCGTCGCGAGCACCGAGCCGAGGATCTGCGCGCCTATCGCGCCCATCAGCCCGGCGAGCGCGCCCACCGCGACGAATTCCGCCACCTGCACTGCGCGCACCTGGCGGTGCGACGCGCCGAGCGCGCGCAGCAGCGCGGACTCCCGCATCCGCTCGTCGCGCGTGCCGGCGAGCGCCGCGTAGAGCACGAGCACGCCGGCCGCGAGCGTGAACGCGAACAGGAACTGCACGGCGCCGATCACCTGCGCGAGCACGCGCTGCATTTGCGCGAGGATCGGCGCGATGTCGATGGCGGTCAGGCTCGGGTGGGCGGCGATCAAGCCGTCGATCACTGCACGTCGCTCGGGCGGCAAATGGAAGCTCGTGATGTAGGTCGCCGGGAAATTTTCGAGCGCGGCCGGCGGCATCAGCACGAAGAAGTTGACCTTGAACGAGCCCCAATCGAGCTTGCGCACGCTCGTGACCGGCGCGTCTACGGCCAACCCGGTCACGTCGAAGCGCAGCACGTCGCCGGTCTTCACGCCGATCAGCTTCGCGAGCCCCTCCTCGATCGAAATCTGCGGCTTGGCGGTATCGCCGTACCAATTGCCGCCGACGATCCGGTTGTCGTCAGGCAGCGTCGTGCGGTACGACAGATTGAATTCGCGGTCGACGAGGCGCTTCGCGTCGTCGTTTTTATAAGACTCGGGATTGACCGGCTTGCCGTTGATCGAGATCAAGCGCCCCTTCACCATCGGTTCGAGCGCGACGCCGCTCAGGCCCTGCGCCGCGAGGTACTGCTCGACGGCGGCCTTCTGGTCGGCCTGGATATCGATGACGAATTCGTTGGGCGCGTCGGGCGGCGTCGATTTGCGCCAGCCCGCCACGAGATCGTCGCGCGTAATCGCGATCAGCAGCAGGCACATCAGGCCGATAGCGAGCGCGGTGATTTGCAGCGCGCTCGCGGCGCTGCGCCGCTCGAGCGACGCGAGCGCATAGCGCCAGCCGAGCCCCGCATTAACGCGCTCGCTCCTCGCGATGCGCGCCGCGCCCCACAGCGCGGCGCGCGAGATGCCGACGAACACGAGCATGCCCGCCGCAAAGCCGCCCGCGACGATGCCGCCGAGCTTCAGCTCGCCCGCTGCGAGCACGAGCAGCCCGGCAAAGAGCACGATGCCGAGCGCGTACGCGTACCACGCGGTGCGCGCCGCCTCACCCCATTCCCGGCGCAGCACGCGCACCGGCGGCACGCGCGTGAGCGGCAACAGCGGCGGCAACGCGAAGCCGAACAGCAGCACCAGCCCGGCCGCGATGCCCTCGAGCGCGGGCCACACGCGCGGCAGCGGCAACTGGACGTCGATCAGGCTGCCGAGCCACGCGAGCAGCGCCCAATGTCCCGCAAAGCCGATCGCGACGCCGAGCGCGCCGCCCGCGAGGCCGAGCATCAGGAATTCAAGCGTGAAGAGCGCGCGCAGCGACCCGTGGCCCAATCCCAGGCAACGCATCACGGCGCAGCCGTCGAGATGGCGCCGCATATAACGGTGCGCGGCCATCGCGATCGCGACGGCCGCCAGCAGCGCGGTCAGGAGCGACACGAGCGTGAGGAAGTGGCCTGCGCGATCGAGCGTCTGGCGCACTTGCGGCTGGCCGTCCTGCAGCGATTCGAGCGCGACGCCGCGCATCTTGCCGCCGTCGGCGCGCGCATGGGCGAATTCCGTGAACTGCGCCACCGCCGGATCGCTGCCCGCGACGAGCAGCCGATAGGTCACGCGGCTGCCGTAGCCGATCAGGCCCGTCGACGCGAGCTCGTCGCCGCGCATCATGAGGCGCGGCGCGAAATTGACGAACGCGAAGCCGCGATCGAGCTCGCGCGTGATGACGGCAGAAACGGTGAACGTGCGCGTGCCGACCTCCACCGGATCGCCGACGCGCACGTGCAGCGCATCGAGCAGCGCGGGATCGACCCACACGGTGCCGGGCGCAGGAATCGCGTCGGCGGGATGATCGGGCGCGTCGGGCGCGGGGGCGATGCGCAGCGCGCCGCGCAGCGGGTACGCGCTCGTCACGGCCTTCACGGCGGAGAGCCGCGCGATCGATTGCGCTTCGCCCGCTGCGCCTCCGTTCGACGAGATCATGCTGGCGAAGATGACGGTCGTCGCCGTGCGGAGGTCGAGCGCCTTCGCCTTCGCGACGAATTGCGGATCGACCGGATGATCGGAGCGCACGATGAAATCGGCGGCGATCATGCGCCGCGCGTCGCGCTCGAGCCCTTGATGCAGCCGGTCAGCGAGAAAGCCGACACTCGACAGCGCCGCCACCGCCAGCACGAGCGCCAACAGCAGCATCGTCAGTTCGCCCGCGCGCCAATCGCGCGCGGTCATGCGCGCCGCCTGACGCAAAAGATCGGTGACGGATAGACGGCGCGCGGCCGAAACGACGGTCGGCCGGTTCTCAAGAAAACGCCGGGCCGCCCCAAGTTTTCTTGATCCCCCTTGGGGGGCCTGGCGCGCAGCAGCAGGTTTGGGGGCCCTCACTCGTGCTTGCTCCCGAACGAACCGAGCCGGGAGACCATATGCGTCGCCATGCCGCGAAAGCCGCCCTGCACGCCGCGCCACAGCCGCGGCAGCACCCAGCTCGCGAACAGCAGGAAGCCGGCCATCAGCGCGAGGAACAGCACCGGCACGAGCAGCGCGAGCGCAAGGCCGATAAAGACGAGCCCATCCTCGGCCGACGACGCGACCCAGTTCGAGAACGGCTCAGGCGACAGATTGATCAGCGCGCGCGTGCCGGCCTTGGCCAGATGCGCGGAACCGGCGAGCGTGCCGCCCGCGAGCGCGGCGACCGTCAGGAGCGCCGGGTCCGCATGGCCGAGCGCGCCGGCCGCGAGCAACGCGCCCGCCGGAATCCGGATGAACGTGTGCACGGCGTCCCACAGCGAATCGAACGCGGGAATCTTGTCGGCGAGGAATTCGGCCACGGTCAGCACCGCCGCCGCGCCGATCACCCACGGCGACGACAGCACGGCCAACGTATCGGGAAGATGGATGACGCCGACGCGCTGGAGCACGCCGGCGAGCAGAACGGTCAAGTAGAGGCGCAGGCCGCTGGCCCACGACAGGCCGGCTCCGAGCGAAAGTGCGTCTAGCATTGCCCCCTCCTTGCGTGACCGCCGGCCGCCTGGTGTCCGCCGGGTTTTCCGGTCAGCGGCTGCGGCAGCAATCAGCGCTGCGCTCGGCAGGCCCGTGCCGGCGTAGCTGCCACCCGCGCAAGCCATGCGCGGGACTATTTCAAGACGGATTCGGCTTCATTATAGCCACGCCGTTTCGCCATCCGCATGCTTGGCGTGAACGCAACGTCCGTGCGGGGGTCTCGACGGCTGCACGGTCTTGCCCCGCGCGCCCCGGCTCAGCGTCCCGACGACAGCTTGAGCCCGATCAGCCCGACCACGATGAGCGCCGCGCTCCCCACTCGCGCGAGCGTCACCGCCTCGCCCATCATGACAATGCCGAAGATA
Organism: Trinickia mobilis; assembly: GCF_017315705.1. GTDB lineage: Bacteria > Pseudomonadota > Gammaproteobacteria > Burkholderiales > Burkholderiaceae > Trinickia_A > Trinickia_A mobilis. The sequence goes on from NZ_JAFLRF010000015.1 coordinate 134,845, forward strand.
AAGGCGCCGACGGCGCCGATTCCCGTCCAAACGGCGTACGCCGTGCCGAGCGGCAGTTCGCGCATCGCCATCGCGAGCAGCCAGAAGCTGCCTAACGCGGTCACGACCGTGAAAGCGGACCAGCCGGCGCGCGTGAAACCCTCGGACGCCTTGAGACCGGTCGCCCAGGCGACTTCGAGCAATCCGGCAATGAGAAGAAGAATCCAGGACATCAGGGACACTCCATTGTCGAATGGGGTCGTCCCCGATAAAGAAAGATGCAAGACGCGGTGCGATCTGCATGCGCGAGGTCGTCCTCGCTCTTGACAAGTATACCGACCGGGGGCGCTCACTCTGCCCTCGACCCGCGCTCAGACCGCGCCGACCAGCCGGTAGCCGACGCCCGTTTCCGTCACGATATGTTCCGGCTGCGCGGGATCGGTTTCGAGCTTCTGCCGCAGATGCGCCATATAGATGCGCAAGTAGTGATTGCTCTCGACGTGCGACGGCCCCCAAACGTCGCGCAGCAACTGCCGGTGCGTGAGCACGCGCCCGGCGTGGCGCACGAGCGTCGCGAGGAGCCGGTATTCGATCGGCGTCAGGTGGACCACCTCGCCGCCGCGCCAGACTTGGCGCAGCGCGAGGTCCACCGCCACGTTGCCGAACTTCACCTGCGGCGATTCGCTTGCGCCGCCCTGATTGCGGCGCCGCAGATGGGCGCGAATCCGCGCGAGCAGCTCGGAGACGCCGAACGGCTTGGTCAGGTAGTCGTCGGCGCCCGCGTCGAGCGCGGCGACTTTCTCGGTCTCCTGAGTGCGCGCCGACAGCACGATCACCGGCATCTCGGACCAGCCGCGCAACTCGCGGATCACGTCGAGCCCGTCGGTATCGGGCAGGCCCAGGTCGACGATCACGAGATCGGGCTTGCGCGTCGCCGCTTCGACGAGCCCTTGCTTGCCGGTCTCGGCGTCGTGGACGGCGATCCCCTCGGCTTCGAGCGACGCGCGCACGAAGCGGCGAATCTGCTTTTCGTCCTCGATCAGGACAACGGTGACGGTCGGCTCACTCATGACTGGCGGTTCAGGTGGGTATCGCGTGGGTTGACGGGATCGGCTGCCGCGGCGGCGTCTGCGTCTGCGGGCTCGCCGGCTTCGGAGCCATCCGGCTCGGGGGGCGGCGTTTCGACCGGCAGCGTAAACCAAAAGCGCGCGCCGGCGATGCTGCCGTCGCCCGCGATGCGGTTGAACGCGCCGATCGTGCCGCCGTGCGCATCGACGATTGCCTGGCAGATCGCGAGCCCGAGCCCGATGCCGGGCTTCGCCGACTCCTTCTCGCCGCGCGTGAATTTCTCGAACACGCGCGCTTCCATGCCGGGCGGCAGGCCGGGGCCGTGGTCGTCGATCGTGACGCGCACGTACGGCTTGCCGTCCTCTTCGATGCGCTCGGCGCCGATCAGGAGCGGCGTGCCGGCCGGCGTGTACTTCGCGGCGTTCTCGAACAAGTTCGAGAACAGCCGCTCCATCAGCACGACGTCGAGTTGCAGGAGCGGCAAGTCGGCCGGCAGCTTGACCTGCGCCGGGTGCTGCGCGAGCACGCGCTTGCAGGCAGCCAGCGCCGCGCCGACGGTCTCCTCGAGCAGCGACCATTGGCGGTTCAGTTGCAGGCCGCTTGACTGCAGGCGCGCCATGTCGAGCAGATTCGTGACGATGCCCGTCATGCGCAGCGCTTCTTCGTGAATCGCTTCGACGAGATCGTCGCCCGGCCGCGGCGCGGCCTGCGCCTCGCGGGTCTGCGCGAGCATCGACGAGAAGCCGACGATCGCCGTGAGCGGCGTGCGCAGATCGTGAGAAATCGCCGACAGGAGCGAATTGCGCAGCCGCTCCGATTCCATGTTCACGAGCGCGTCGCGCGCGATCTCGACGTAGTGGACCCGTTCGAGTGCCAGCGCGATCTGCGCGGCAAACGCATCGAGCATGCGCTGCTGCTCGGGCACTTCGAGCTCGCCCATGTCCTGCATGACGACGGCGAGCACGCCGCGCGTACGCATCGGCGCCTTCAGCGGCAGGTACAGCGCTTGCGCGGCGGGCAGCGTATCGGTGCCGCGGCCCGCGGGCTTCTGCTGGTCGTAGACCCATTGGCCGACATCGATGTCGAGCTGGGCGCCTTGCAGCGTGATCTTCTCGTCCGGCTCCTCGATCTTCTGCTTCACCTTGTCGGCGCTGTCGGGCAAGAGCATCGCGACGCGCGCGCGGAACACCTCGCTCACGTGGCGGCTGCCGATCTCGACGATCTGCTCCGTCGCGAGCGCCGCGGCCAGCTCGCGCGCCATCGCGTACATCGCGCCGGTGCGCCGTTCGCGGCGCCGCGCGACGGCCGCTTCGCGGCGGAAGCTCGACGTCAGATGGCTGATCACGAGCGAGGTCAGCAGCATGCCGAAGAAGGTCAGCAGGTACTGTGTGTCGGAGACCGAAAACGACATGCGCGGCGGCACGAAGAAGAAGTCGAACGCAGCCACCGACAGAAACGACAGCACGACGCCCGGCCCGCGCCCCAGCCTCACGGCCGCGAACACGACACCGAGCAGGTACAGCATCACGAGGTTGGTCAAGTCGACGTGTTCGATCAGCTGGCTCGCGATGCCCGTGATGACCGCGCAGATCGCCGCCGCATACGCGTACATGCGCGGCGGCGAACGGCGCTCGCCGCCCGCTGCCAGCGCGTCGCGCCAGGCGCGCGTCGCCGCATCGAGCGCGCCGCCCTGCTCGCGCGTCTCGCGTTCGGTGAATGCGCGGATCAGCGTGACGTCGAGGTCGCCCGCGTGCTCGGCGATCTTCTCGCCCATCGGGCGCCTCAGCCACCGATTGAAGCCGACGCGCGACGAGCCGCCCGCGACGAGCTTCGACACGTTGCGCACGCGCGCATAGCCGACCAGCGCGGCGACGGCGTCGGTGCCCGCGAGCGTCGCGGTCTCGGCGCCGAGCTCTGCCGCGAGCTTCAATGCGTTCAGCGTGCGCTCGCGGATCTTGTCCGGGAGCTTCTGCAGCTTCGGGGTTTCGACATAGACGGCGATCCAGTCCGCCTTGAGGCTCGCGGCAAGACGCGCCGCCGCGCGCACGAGCGCGGGCGCCTCAACGCCCGGCCCGACGCACGCCAGCAAGCGCTCGCGCGCCTGCCAGATCCGCTGAATCGAGCGGTCGGCGCGGTACTCGCGCATTTGCGCGTCGACGCGGTCGGCGGTGCGCCGCAACGCGAGTTCGCGCAGCGCGATCAGGTTGCCCTTGCGGAAGAAGTTGCGCACCGCGCGCTCGGCCTGCTGCGCCATATAGACCTTGCCGTCGCGCATCCGGTCGAGCAGCTCTTCGGCGGGCAAGTCGACGAGCGTCACTTCGTCGGCCATGTCGAACACGCGATCGGGCACGGTCTCCCACACGCGGATGCCGGTGATCTGGCCGACCACGTCGTTGAGGCTTTCGAGGTGCTGGACGTTGACCGTCGTATAGACGTCGATGCCCGCGTCGAGCAGCTCGTGCACGTCCTGCCAGCGCTTCAAGTGCCGCACGCCCTGCACGTTCGAATGCGCGAGTTCGTCGACGAGGATGAGCTGCGGCTTTCTCGCGAGCGCCGCATCGAGATCGAACTCGCCGAGCGCGCGGCCGCGGTATTCGATCTGCTGCAGCGGCAGCACGTCGAGCCCGTCGAGGAGTGCCGCCGTCTCCTCGCGCTTGTGCGTCTCGACGATGCCGACGACGACGTCGACACCTTCGTCCTTGCGCCGGCGCGCGGCCTGCAGCATCGCGTAAGTCTTGCCCACGCCGGCGGACGCGCCGAAGAAGATCTTCAGCTTGCCGCGCTGACGCTTTTCTTCATCGCGCTGCAGCTTGTCGAGCAACTCATCGGGATTGGGTCGGTTCATGCGGGTCGCAGCACGCGCTGCAGCGGAGGTGACGAGTCATTGTGTTCTGAATGCTTACCAATGGCAAAAGGCGACGCCCCGAAACGGCGCCGCCTTCGCTCGGTATCGAGCGCCCCCAGACCTGCCGCTTTCGCGTCAGGCCCCCCGAGGGGGCAATCCCCCAAGGGGACTTCCTGCGGGGCGGAAAACTTGGGGCGGCCCGGCGTTTTCTTGAGAGGTCAGCCGTGCTGAGCTTCGTCGAGCGCGAGGTTCAGTTCGAGCACGTTCACGCGCGGCTCGCCGAGCACGCCGAGCTGACGGCCCTTCGTGTATTTGTCGACGAGCGCAGCAACATCCGCCTCCGACATCTTGCGCGCCTTCGCGACCCGCGCGATCTGGTACTGCGCCGCGGCCGGGCTGATTTCGGGATCGAGACCGCTGCCGGACGACGTCACCAGATCGACCGGCACCGGCTTGCTCACATCGGTGCCCGCCGCCTTCAGCGCTGCGATGCGGCCTTTCACCTCATCGGCGAGCGCCGGGTTGGTCGGGCCCGTGTTCGAGCCGCCCGAGCTGAGCGGGTTGTACGGCATCGGCGACGTGGCGGACAAACGGCCCCAGAAGTACTGCGGCGCGTCGAACTGCTGGCCCATCAACGACGAGCCGACCACCTTGCCGTCCTTCTCGAGCATGCTGCCGTTCGCCTGTTGGTTGAACACGGCCTGCCCGAACGCGGTCATCACGGCGGGATAAGCGAGTCCGGTGATCGCGGCGAGCACCGCGAAGATCACGATCATCGGACGGAACAAAGTTTTCATGATTTTTCCTCAAAACCAGCCGATTAGGCCCAGCCGAATGCGGCGAGCACCATGTCGATCAGCTTGATGCACGGGAACGGCAGCAGGATGCCGCCGAGACCGTAGATCAGCAGGTTGCGGCGCAGCAGCGACGCAGCGCCCAGCGGCCGATACTTCACGCCCTTCAGCGCGAGCGGGATCAACGCGACGATGATCAGCGCGTTGAAGATCACCGCCGACAGGATCG
>NZ_JAFLRF010000016.1:0-135185 GCF_017315705.1 Trinickia mobilis
GACACGGCGCCGAAGGGCAGCGATTAAGCCTAGCGGCACGCGAAGGCAGCGCATGATTCGTCCAGGATCGAGGCGGTCCGAGGTCGGGTCATGTGCTAGCTTCGGCGAGTCCATCCGTATAGGCAAGACTGCTGCCTCTGGAAGATTTTTATTCCCTCTGTCAGTCGACCAGCGAATGCTTCGATGAGCGTCGAACCGTAATCGGGGTAATCGCGTCGAACCGCAAGTCGACAGTGCCACCTTAGTATCGATCGGCGCACTCTCCGAATCGGTTGACTGCGGCCTGCTATCGAGAAGCGAATACCAACACTGCTAAGCGAAGACTGACCGCCGGGTGTCGGCAAATAAGGTGGTACGCATCTTCGTTGCCGATGACCTGCGTCCCGGTGTGGGCGCCTGGGAAAAATCGGAGCGGATTTAAATTGACGACGCTTCAGCGAGGCGCGCAGCGCCTGGTCCGGGCCGCCCCATGATCGCCTGACGCGAAAGCACGGCCATGGGGAGGGTGACGGCAAATGTCGTTTCTTTCCGGCGCGACGTATCAGAACCGGTGCCGAAAGGCGAAACGCAAAATTGCCTGGCGCTCGTTCGAGGAGTCACCATAGCCGCCGATATTCGCCACGGCCTCGCTGCCTGTTGAGCTTATACCTGACGCCTTCTGGAAGGCGCCGGTGAAATACACATCGGTTCGCTTTGACAGGAAATAGTCGGCCAGTACGGACACCTGGTTGTAGTGCTGGTTACCCAGGGTGTTGCCGTGTACCCGGACGCCTGTGCTCGTCGTGTAGTTGTAGGCGATGCCGGCGAAGAATGCCGGGGAGAAATTCCAGCGCAGTCCGGTTTCGATATTGTTGAACTTCGGCGAAGCGCTGGCGAGCGCGGCTACATTCCCATACTGGGTGTTGCTGTAAGTCAGGCCAATCACAGCCGGACCGATCGCATAGGTGCCGCCGACAGCGGCGACCTGATACGAACTGGCCGTCACATAGTTGCTGTTCAGCGCTCCGCTCAACGAGGTGGCACCGCTTGTGTTATCAGTGAACAACCCGGTTCCTGCGCTAGGTCCGGTTGGGTTCTTGAAGAAGTTGTACCCGGCACCGAGTGTCAGCGGACCGCGCGCGTATGAAGCGCCGAACGAGTAGCCGCTGCCGCCCGTGATGTTGCCCGGCTGTCCGCCCAGACTCGCTTCGGCGCCGAAGTTAAAGCCGTTGAAATTAGGGCTCACATATTTGATGCTGTTGTTCACGCGCAGCGTGTTGACGAGATTGTCAAGATCGACAGGGTGCCCGAAAGTCGTCGATCCGCCGATATAGCCCGTGCTGGTCACGGGCTGGACATAGGCAACGACCAGATCGTACTGCCGGCCGAGCGTCAGCGTGCCGTAGCTCTTGCTGCTCAACCCGACGTAGGTGGTGCGGCCGAACGGAGTGCCCCCTTGCGCGAACGCGCCGGTATTGATGTTGATGCCGCCTTGAATGTCGAAAATGGCTTTGAGGCCGTCGCCAAGATCTTCCGATCCGCGTATCCCCCAGCGGCTGCCGTTCTGGCCGTCGATCGAGTCCAGGTAGACTCTGCGGCCCCCGACATTCACGCCATTGACTATATGTGTCGCGTTGGTGTTGAGTTCAATGCCCTCATCCAGGATGCCATATAGCGTGACGCTGCTTTGCGCGTGAGCCGCAACGGGTCCGAATGCAGCGATGGCCGCCGCTAACCACATCTTCTTCATCTTAGTGATCCTAAATATATTATTGAAAATAACGTAATGAAACTGTATTCCGGCGCAACTGCCCGGAACCTGTCGTCGCGCGAAGGAACGGCTTCGATCTATAGTGATGGAATAACCGAAAGCGCACGATACGTGCGCCGCTGCCCCGGCTTCATGAACTGCGGGGCAACGGGCATATTGCGTGGATCAGCCCGGGTAATGTTGAAGCAGGGTCGCGGCGGCCCGAAACTCCGGTGTAAAGGGCAGGTCCGAATCACGGAACGGGACTGTCTTGCGCAGTGCATCGAGCAACGCCTGCGTTTGCGGCGACAACGTAAAACCAGTGCCTTTCTGCTGGCGCAACTGAACCGCCTGCGCAGCTGAGATCAGTTCGATACCTGTCAACTGAAAGGAGTTGTCGATCTCGGTCCGCACGTGCCGGATCACCTCTGGAGCATTGGTGGCGATGTCTTCTATGTCGCCGGCGGCAGGCAGGAAGTCCATTGAAACCGGCATCGCGAGCGCCTTATTCGCTTCAGCCAGTGCGAGGGGCGGCTTCTCCATTGCACCGAACGCGTGCAGCGTATGATCCGTGCCGAGGAAGCGGCTTAGGTGCGTGAAGTGCGGGTCGTTGAGCTTGATGATGCGCTCAGCAGAGGCAAGTGAACCGTGTGCGAGCGCGATACCTGTCTGTTCGAACGCCAGCACGAACGGCCAGGGCTCGAAGTTGGCGTTTGGCAGCACGGCGCCATAAACATTCTTGCCCTCAAGGTAGCTGCGCCGCGCCTGCCAGAGGTCGCTTTTCGGCTTGACACCGACATCCACGCCCGGGTTGTCGTCCGACGAGTTCAACTGCAGCTCGATCAGTCGCTCGTCTTCGCTGTAGCTCTTGTCGATCTCACCAAGCAGATACGGGGCGTCCCGGTAACTTAGCGGATCTTGCAGGGCACGTTCGTCGTCACGTTGCCAAAGACTGCTGCCGGCGAGGATCGAGCGCAGTTGCGCGCCTGCGCTGACTACTTCAGGGTAGGGGTGCAGGGCAAGGGAATCCTCGAGAAACGGCGATACGTTGCCGTTCAGACCTTGCAGGCTCATGGCGAACACAAGCTTTTCGACGTGTGCAAGCTGCTTGAGGTCGACCAGAGCCAGTGCCGCCATGCCCGTGGAATACGCGTTTGAGCTGAGCATCCCAAGCGCGTCCTTGCCCCACGGCTGGATGGGCTTGATGCCGGCCTCCTTCAACGCCTGGGCTGTCGGGACCTTCTCGCCCTTGTAGTACACCTCTCCTTCCCCCATCATGGTCAGTCCGACGTGGCTGAGGATCGTTATGTCAGCTTCGCCGATCGAGCCTTCCGCAGGCATGGCGGGTGTAATGTCCGTATTGAGGAACTGGACGTACTTGTTGGCTACGGCGGGTTGAACGCCTGAAGCACCGACCAGAATCTGATTCAAGCGCGTCGCCAATACTGCCCGAGCTGTACGCGTATCCATGTCCGGTCCGACTCCAGCAGAGTGGGCATGAAGGAGCGCTGCGTTAAAGCGTGTCGAAGCGGCGATGACCTCAGGCGTAAGTTGGCCTTGAGCGTCGACCATCTGACGGTCCTTGTTAAGGCCGACGCCCACTGTGAGACCGTAGATGCGCTGACCCTGCATGGCGGCCTCAAGCACCAGTTCGTGGCCTTGCGTCACGCGCTGCAGCGCTTCGGGCGGGACGATCACCGACTCGCCGTCTGCGATTCTGGCGATCATTTCAGGCGTCGTTGTTCTGCCGTCCAGAACGACGGCGGCATGACTTGTCAGCGCCGGCAACAACAATATGGCGCCAATGATCTTTCTGACAGGATTCCTCATGGATATTTTCCAGCTTTTATGAAGCTTTCGTTGGTCACCGCGCTTCGCTGCCTTGCGCGCTCTCGGGCGACATTCCGGCGCCGACGTGATAGCCTATTCGTATATACATATTCTTGCAACAGTTTAAAAATAATTTTTCGTGAAATGCTTAGGAGAATTAGCCGCACATTCTCGCTGAGCCTTTTCTGTAGCCATTCTCACGAAAAATGTCTTGCGAAAAGCTTTCGCTATGTGAGGTCGTGCGCGGTGTTGCGAAATAATGTAAATACAAATGCAACACGTTTGGGCATCAGCGTTTGAATTCGGTACTGGATGCGCCCCGAGCCGGGGCGGGGGAGAAGGTGTTGGCGCGCGGCAGGTCAATCGCTTCACGGGCTGTACGGGGCAGGCATGCGGCAAGGCGAGATGGAAATCGGCGGAGCGCGGTAAGCATACGGGCAGCCTGTCTTGAACGGGCGCAAAGAGCTTGAGAGTATCGTGTCCGCTTATTAAATAGGTATGCAAACTAACACGATCGAGGGGCGAGCACCGGTTGGACGTCGTCGTCGACGCCGCCGTTACAGCGGCGAATTCAAGGCCTAGGTGGTTGCTGCGTGCCAAGGCTCGAGCAATCGATTGCGGTCAGTTGGCCGACCGCAGAAGCAACTGCATGTGCGGCGTGGCTGCGCGAGCGGCTTAGGTGATCCGCATCGATAAGGTGGGGCTGGCGGTCGATCCGCCGGACATGCGGGCCGGTTTCGATACAGCGCTGGCACGGGTGGTCAAGGTGTTCGACGCTGCCCGTCCGCACCACGCTTATCTGTTCGCCAATCGCCGCGCCAATCGCATGAAGGCGCTGGTTCACGACGGCATCGCCGGCCGCTTAGGGACCGCGTTCGGGAAGGGGCGTAGAAATACGGCGGGCGGGCCACTGAGACAAGGGGCCGCTAGCTAAAACAGGAAGCGTGTTGGGTGCGTCGTCACGCGCGGGTTGATGCTGAGTGAGCTCTACGGCTGTCAAGCTGAACCCGCAAGATGGGTCAAAACTGCCCGCTCAACTGGTAACGGCTCGCTGGATGCCAAAGCATGACGTCGGTGGCGACTTGACCTCTCGCCCTGGTGCGCCGGTGCAGCACGAGACACGGTTCGCCGATTGCCATCTTCAGCACCTGACGCACGGCAGATGGCGCCTGACGTGCAGTCACCCAGTACTGTACGCCCTGGGCAGGAGCGACGTTCGTCATGTACTGGTTTGGCGTTTGCGCTTCGAAGTCCTGAGTGAGGTATTCTGGAAACACCAGTCCGTTCACGTAGCGATCTTCGAGCTGGATCGGCACGCCGTTCTCGAAATGGACAATGCGCGAGTGAAACGCCGGATCGTTCGTCGACAGTTCGAGGGTTTGCACGACGAGAGGATCATGCGTGGCCTCGAGCAGTAGCAGTTTGCTGGTATGTCTGTCGCCGCGGCTATTGATCTCCTCCGAGATGCTGCGGATTTCGATGAGCGTGGACTCATAGCGGGTGTCGGCGACGAAGGTTCCACAGCCCCTTACGCGTGTCAGGACGCGTTCGGTTACCAGTTCGCGAAGCGCGCGATTGACGGTCATGCGTGAAAGACCGAACTCCTTCGCAAGCAACTCCTCCGTCGGAATCATGTCGCCGCGGCGCCACTCTTCCGTCTCTATCATCTTCAATACGTGCGTTTTCAGTTGCTGGTAAGCGGGAGTCGAGGTCGGGAGGGTCTTTTCCATATTCAGTAGAGCATGATGTGTAGCCGCCTATTGTATAGCCATGGAGAACCGCGGAGGCTGCCGCGCCGGTTGGCGGCGGCGACAGCCTCGTACGATGCCGGTTCTTGACTATACGAGGTCGGCCCGGGCGCGTATGTCAGGCGAACTGCAACGATTGTCCGATACCGAGGCGCTTGGCTTTCTCGAGCATCGCGTGACCAAGCCCGATGTCGCTGAGACTCAGGCCGCGATGCCAGAACAGGATCGTCTCGTCGTCGTTCTGGCGGCCGGCCTTCTTGCCTGCCACGATCTCGCCAAGCTCCGCATGTAGCGTTTCTTCCGAAAGGCGGTCGCTGTCGACGTGCTGCCTGAGTGCGCCGAATGGCAGACCCTTGCGGCATTGTCCCCAATCGTCAACCACCATCTTGTTCATGATATCCGTCAGCGAGAGCTCGACGGCGCTCATCGTGCCATAGGGCATCACTAGCGCTCCGCGCTTGATCCACTCGGTTTTTAGCAGCGGTTCCGGCTTTGGCAGGCGCGACGCTTCTACCACAATGTCTGCGCCGCATACGCAGGACTCCCAGTCCTCAGTGACGCGGACTGGCTTGCCGAGATCGTGAGACAGCCGCTGGGCGAACGCATTGCGGCTTTCCTCGCGCCGCGAATGCACGCGGATTTCGTCGAAGTCGAACAGATGGTCGAGCAATCGTACGTTCCAGTAGGACGTGCCGCGCGCACCGATGTGCGCAAGCACCTTGCTGCCTTTGCGGGCCAGATATTTGGCTCCCAGTGCGGTCATCGCGCCGGTGCGCATGTCGGTGATCGATGTTGCATCGAGGATGGCCTTCGGGGCTCCCGTCTCGGGATCGAAGAGATTAAGCACGGCTAGCTCCGAAGGCAAGCCGCGATGATAGTTGTTGACGAAATCGCCAACGACTTTCACGCCCGCGAGGCCGAGTGGGTGAATGACCCCGCGCAGGACGTTGAAGTGTCCTTCTGCCGAATCCTTCGGAATCAGATGGACACGTGGTTCGATCACGGTTTGGCGATTGCCCTGGGCGGCCAGCGCCGATTCCACGGCAGCCAGAATCTCCGCGTCCGTCAAGTCCAGTCGTTCGACGTCCAGACGGTTCAGATAGGTGAAGTGGATTGATTGCATAGAAGGTCTCCTGAAAAAAAAGATGTCTAATCCGACAGCCCGCCTTGAGGCGGCGGTGCGGACATATGCGATTGGGTGTGCGCGGGCGACATCGTTTCGCCCGGCGATGCTGGCGCAATGCCGCGTCGGCGAAAGCGGCGCAGATCGGCTTCCGGATGAATCAGCAGGGCCGCCACTATACCGAGAGCGATGACGAGCAGACCCGCATAAAGATATCCGGTGCGGAAACCGTCGACGGGGTCCGTGCCCACGTCGACAATCAGGCCCATAGCGACGGGCGCGATCAGGCCGGCGAGGGTGTGAACCGAGTTGGTAATGCCCAGCAGTGCGCCGCGCTGCGAGGAAGGACAGATCTCTCCGATCAGCGTCGAACCGAGCGTGAAGATAACGCTGCCTATCGAGAAGGCGAGGCCAATCAGAAAAATCTTCAATGGGCCAAGGGGCAACATGGGTACAAAGGCTAGCGCCGCGCCGGCGCCGACCACGCACGCGCAGCCGAACGCACCCCGTGCAAGGCGGCTCGAATACCCATTCTTTGTGAGCTGTTGCGATATGAATGCGAAGCCGGGGGCCAGCACGATCTGCATGACCGAGGGGAGGGCAATCACCCAGGCCGCCGTCGAGGGGGCGAGGTGAACAGCCTTGATCAGGTAGTTGGCGAGCCAGACGATGTTAAGCGCAATCATCCAGTATGCGGCGAATCCTGCGATGTACACGCCCAGCGCGGTACGGCTCAGAATCAGATAGCGGTACGGAATGCGGGCGGGCTGCACGCCGTCTGGTATCGCGTTGCCTACGGGCCCGTCCTGCCCGACAGCCGTCCAGACGATGGCCCAGGCCAGACCAGACACGGCCAGCGCGGCAAAGGCGGCATGCCAACTGTAATGCACGATGATCCACGTGATGAGCGGCGCGACCACGCCGGCTCCGAACGCGGCGCCGGATGCAACAACGCTGGTCGGCACGGCGCGGCGCTTGTCGCCGAACCATTTGTAGACGGCGTGAAGCGCGATGGGAAACGCCGGCCCTTCTGCGGCGCCGAGAATTACCCGGCTGCCGAACAGCGCAACAAAGCTGACGGTGCCTGTCATGGGTACAAGCGCCAAAGCCCATATCACACTCATCATCAGCATGATGCGTTTGGTTGAGACACGGTTGGACAGGAACCCGACTACCACACCCGAAATTGAGAACAGCAGAAAAAAAGCGCTTCCCAGTGCGCCAAACTGTGCATGGGTCAGTCCTAGTTCCTTGATGATCGCCGTGCTGGACAAGCCAACGACCGCCTTATCTGCGAAGTTGATCAGCATGAACAGAAACACGAGTGCGACAATCGTCCATGCTTTCCGTCCGCCAAGAGTCTGATTTGTCTCGTTCATTTCGTTCGTTCCTTGCTTTCAGCGCCGCGACCGCACCATCGATTCTGATCGGGCACCGGCTGCGCAAGCGGCCTCATTGACTTCGCAAGGTAGCAGCGTCATTAAACATTGTCTATACATATTTTGCCGATGTGCCGATCCAGAGGTACTGCCGGACACCGTGATCTACCTTGCTATCTCTCGTCTGTCCGCGGAATCTATTTCATACTTTCGGCGAGATTTGATCGGTCAGAAATTTGTATATACAAATAGGGCGAGGTACACTCGTGCCACGAATTCCCCGGCTTTCGTCATTCCACGTTCGCCGGCGGCGGCCTGAATGTACCGTACTAATCCTTTGGGCACTCATATGAACAATCCGAAACACATCGACCCGCATCTGGGCCGTGTGCTGTTCAACGATCCGGCCACCGGCGTGATGCGTCACGCGATCCGGATGACGTGGGAGGCTGGATCGACCTCGTCAATTTTTTTGCGATGCGCACCGGGACGGCCCTGATGCTTGATGACCTTGCGGATCGACGCGTCGCCATCACGTCACGCAACTCATAGCCCAGCTTCTTACTACACCTCGCTTTTAGATGAGTCGGCTCGCAGAAATGGCGCTCCGTGAGCAACGTCACCTTGGTAGAACGCCGGGAAACGGTCCAGTTGCCGCTGCGCGTCAGCGGGGTCGATACCGTCTTTCAAAACTGCGCTGGAGAAGCCTGTTCGTTCCATCTGGATGAGCTGATCGGCCAGCACATCGCCAGTCGCTCGCAAGTCGCCTTTGAAACGTAGTCGCCGGCGTATCAGGTATGCCTGACTGTACGCTCGACCATCCGTGAATTGCGGAAAGTGCAGATCGACACGCTTGGCGTTCTCGATCTCATCCTTGCATGAGACAGGATCAATGTCATTTGCGAGCACCAACACGAGTTCGCTGGAATCTAGCGCATGGTCGAAGGACGTCAAAAGTCTGATGCGTGTCGGGCTAGTCATGCTGTCTTCTCTGTTATCGAGCGAGCGCTGTTCGCCGCGGCCTTGAACGGATCCGGTCCAACGCGCCGAACCGTTTGAATGAAGGACTCGCGCCGTGTGCTTGAATCTGCCCGGATATCCAGATAGGTTGAAAGTATCGCCTCGATTACTTCGGGGACCTCGTGCGCCGCGAACGATGGGCCGATTACTTTTCCCGGCTGGGTAGGACCACTCGCCAGGGAGCCATCGGAACCGCCGAGCGTCACCTGGTACCATTCCTGGCCGTCCTTGTCGACGCCGAGAATCCCAATGTGGCCGCTGTGGTGATGACCACACGAATTGATGCAGCCGCTGATGTGCAGGTCGATTTCCCCGATGTCATTGAGTTCATCCAGGTCCTGGTAACGCTCGGTGATAGCCTGCGCGATCGGAAGCGACCGTGCATTGGCGAGCGCGCAAAAATCTCCTCCGGGGCACGAGATCATGTCTGTTAGCAGGTGTACGTTGGCGCTGGCAAGTCGCGCGCTGCGGGCCGCTTCCCATAGTGGGAGAAGATCGTTCGCGTGAACCCACGGCAGCACGATGTTCTGTGTATGCGTGACGCGCGCTTCTCCGGCGGAGAAGCGGTCGACGAGATCAGCCACGAGGTCGAGCTGATCGGCCGACGCGTCGCCAGGTGCCTGAAGCAGGCGCTTGAACGACAGCGTCACGATCCGCATCGACGGATCCTTATGAGGCGCGACGCTGCGTTCCAGCCAGCGCTGGAGCTGGGGTGTCTGAGCCGCGGTCGCGTGCAGCGCCGCTGCCACCTGCGGATCCACCGGACGACCGGAAGCGGCGCGCGCAGGCGCAACGAAATACGCGCTGACCCGGTCGAGTTCCGCTTGCGGAATGGTGTGGGGGCCGCCGTCGTGTTCGACAATCTGGCGAAACTCTGCTTCGACCTCGTCGATGTAGCGTTGACCCTCAGCCTTTACGAGAATCTTGATCCGCGCTTTGTACTTGTTGTCTCGGCGACCGTATTGGTTGTATACGCGCACCACCGCCTCGATGTAATTCATGATGTGCCGCCAGGGCAGAAATTCCCGCAGCACCGTACCGATCACAGGCGTGCGACCCATCCCGCCGCCGACGGTGACGCGAAAACCCAGTTCGCCGTTGTGCCCGTACCGCAGGCAAAGCCCGACGTCATGCCATTCTGTGGCCGCACGGTCTTCACTGGCGCCGGAAATCGCGATCTTGAACTTGCGAGGCAGGAATGCAAATTCAGGGTGCAGCGTAGTCCACTGGCGCATGATTTCGGCGAATGGACGCGGATCCTCAATTTCGTCGGGTGCGACACCAGCGCGTTCATCGCAGGAGATATTGCGGATACAGTTTCCGCTTGTCTGGATGCCATGCATGTTGACTGTCGCGAGCAGGTCCATAACATCGGCCGCTTTCGACAACGGAATCCAGTTGAACTGAACATTGGTGCGTGTTGTGAAATGGGCGTGATGCGTTGGCAGGTGCACAGTGCCCAGTTTGCTCTGCGCTTCCAGCGCCGTGCGGTAGACGTCTGCCTCAGGCTCGTCGTACTCTCGCGCTACGCGCGCCAGCGCGCGAAGCTGTGCGCTCGATAATTCTCCATACGGAACAGCGACGCGCAGCATGGGGGCATGCCGCTGCACATACCAGCCGTTTTGCAGGCGCAGCGGGCGGAACTCGTCTTCGCTCAGCTTGCCATCTTGCCAGCGTTCGATCTGGTCGCGAAACTGCGCGGCACGGCTCAGCAGGAACGCCTTATCAAATTCGTTGTATTCGTACATGGTCGATATGGAAAGCGGTTCTGGCTCTTCAGGCCTTGATCATCTGGAGCATGATGCGGCGGCGCGGAAGCTGCATGCTTGGGCGCAACCTGATGACCGCCGCCTCGGTGCAGCAGGCTTTGGCATCGCCTGGCCAGTCGCCGTCTCTTTCCCGAAAGCAGGCGAAAGGGTGTCGAGTGGAGGGCTTAGGTCATCACGATGGCATCCGCCCGTCAGGTCTGCCGCGGCAGACGCCATGCCGGCTACCTGAGTAAAAAGCACTTCAATGCGCTAACGACAATAATGTGAGGCAGTCTTTGCTGCAAGAAGCAGCTACCGTCTGAAACGTGGTGGCAGTTAAGAACGTTTTAGGCGGCCGAATCACTGTCGTCCGGGCAAGGCCGGTCCTGCCTACCGGGGTACAGGAAAGGGGCTCAGCCCGCAGCGGTCGTTAGATGCCGGCATTTTTGGAATCATTCGACGCAGGTTTCCCGGTGGATCCGAGGAAATCGCCATCTGCATCTTGGCGCGACCAGACAATCCCGGACAGGGAAGGGCACGCAATCAGATCCTGCAAGCGCGACTGCTCCGCTTGAATATTTGCCAGCTGCTTCTGTGCGAAACTTTGCGCGATGACTAATATCGGGGGGTCACACCGTAGGATTCACGCTGCTAAACTGATCGAGGTACGCCATGATTTTTCTGAGAATGCTACGAATCGTATTCTGGAGCTTCTTCGGCGTTCGAAAAGCGGCATCACATGAGGCCGATATGGCCTCGGTGAAACCGGTGTTCTTGCCGCTAGTCGCAGTCGGACTCGCGGTGTGCTTTGCTAGTCTGCTAATTTGCATCGCGATATTGGCTTCGACGGCCGGTCGCTGAAGCACGCCTTCTGGTGTGGGTCGCCCCACCAGGTTTCAGGTTGCGCGGCGCACTGACGGGTGCACAAGCAACGTACCCAAGGAACGCATCGCGTCGTCAATATGAGGGGTCCAAGGATGCCCGTAGTTCAGGCGAATGCAATTCTCGAACGCATGGGTGGCTGAAAAAATCGGCCCGGGAGCAAGGCTGATACCGCGCTCGATCGCAAGGCGGTGAAGTTCCATCGCATCGATGGGTTCCGGGAACTCAAGCCAGATGAAATATCCTCCGGTTGGATGCGCCCTCCGCACGCCTTGAGGCATCCATCGGCGGATCGAGGTCTCCATCTCTCGCAACTGCGCACGCAATGCGTTTCGGACTTTTCTTAGGTGTCGATCATAACCACCGTGTTGAAGGTAATCGGCAATGCCGGCTTGAACCGGAATGCTGGCCGACAACGTTGTCATCAGTTTTAGTTTTTGTACCCGGTCGGTGAAGCGGCCAGCAGAGGCCCAACCGATCCGGTAGCCGGGAGCAAGGGTCTTGGAAAATGATCCGCAATGCATGACGAGGCCTTTGTGATCAAAAGCCAACGCAGGTAGCGGATATTCCGCCTGGAAATGCAACTCGCCGTAGACGTCGTCCTCGATCAGCGGGATTTCATGTTTCGCGAGCAATTCGACCAGCGCTTTCTTCTTCTCGAGTGAAAGTGTGACGCCGGTGGGATTCTGGAAGTTCGTCATGAACCAGCAGGCCCGGATCGGATGCTTGTCCAATGCAGCGGAAAGCGCATCGAGGTCGAGGCCGGTTACCGGATCGACCGGAATCTCGACAGCGCGCAGATCGAGGCGCTCGATCGCTTGAAGGGCTGCGTAAAAGCCGGGCGACTCCACGGCGACGACGTCACCTGGACGCGTCACGGCCGTGAGACAAAGATTCAGCGCTTCAAGAGCACCGTTTGTCACGACGATCTCCTCCATGGGCTGCGAGATGCCCATGCCCATGTAGCGAAGCGCGATCTGCCGTCGCAGATGCTCGTTGCCTGGTGGCAAATCGACGACCGTGCTCCATGGGCTGATGAGGCGTGCGGCATGCGCGAGCGACTTCGCAAGTCTTGGCAAAGGGAAGAGGTGCGGTGAGGGGAAGGCGGATCCAAGCGGCACGATTCCAGGGCGTTTTGCGGCATCGAGTACCGAGAAAACCAGGTCGCTGATGTCCACCTTGCTGGTTTCAGCCGGCGAGGGAGCGCGATGTCGCGACCCGCTGTCGATACCCGCGCCGGGTGCGACGTAATAGCCTGAGCGTTCCTGAGCCCGGACGAGACCCCATTCTTCGAGCAGGTAGTATGCCCGTGATGCAGTTGATTGGCTGACGCCGTGCTGTGCGATCACCTGACGCAAGGAGGGCATACGCGAGCCAATGGCAATGCTGCCCGAACGAATTTCCTCAGCCATTGCGCTTGCAAGTGATTCGTACCGTGTCATTGGCCTTCCTCGTCCTCGTTCGCAAGAACTGCTGCGATAAAAGAATTCCGATCTGCTGCTTTGGAAACTGACTTCATTTTCTTATGCTTCGTAGCAGATGAAAAGGTCATTCCCTCCTCATTGTGACGGTGCTGAACATGCGTGCGCCTGGCATGACGCTCATGAAGACGCCGATGTTCGTGTGGACCTGGTTCACTACGGCGTTCCCCGACGGTCGAATAAACAGCCTGTGTCCATTCGGCAAGCCCGATGTCAGGGCACGCGGGGAATCCACGTGCAGGTCGGCTTCCTCGAAAGACCTGCGAGACCAGGTCCCCCCAGGCCGGTGGGGTATACGTTTGGCACTCCGCAAGACTAGTTCCGCCACGAGTGTCTTGATCTCCGCTTCCACAAGACGGTTCACGCGCTGCCACGAGTCAAGCGGCCGCGGCGCATGTCAGTGGGCGCCGCTCTCAGGAAGCGTCCTGCCTCCGCGAGCCACCCCGCACGCTCTGACCGGCGTCGTGCGCCATCCGCCAGTAGCCCCACATCGACACCAGCGTGACCAACCCGGCGCCGAGAAAGGCCATGCGGAAGTCGTCCAGCGTGAAGACATGGCCGGACAACTCGCCGTTGAACACCGCTGCGCCGCGCAAGGCCACCGCGCCGAAGGCGATGCCGAGGCCGATCGTCATTTGCGCCGCCGCGCTCCAAAGCGTGCTGGCTGCGTTCATCTGGGGCTGGGCGACGTCCGCGTAGGCGAGGGTGGCGAGCGTCGCGAACTGCATCGAGCGCGCCACGCCGTAGACGAACACCACGATCAGCACCCACGCGAGCGGCGACTCCGGCGTCAGCAGGCCGCAGGCGATCGTGAAGACGCCTGCGACCGCGACATCGACTATCGACACCACACGGAAGCCGTGGCGTTGCAGGATGCGGGTGGTCAACGCCTTCATGCCGAGGTTGCCGAGCGCGCTGGCGAGGAGCAACAGCCCCGACTTGAATGCCGACAGGCCGAAGCCGATCTGGAACAGCAGCGGCATCAGATACGGCACCGCGTTGATGCCGATGCGGGTGAACGAGCCGGTCCCGATGGTCACCGCGAAGGTCGGGATCTTGAGCGTCGACACGTCGATCAGCGGGTGAGGATGACGCTGCGCGTGCCGGAACGCGACCAAGCCGAGCACGAGCCCCGCCGCCACGAAGGCGCCTGCCGCCCACGGATTCTCACCGGGCTGGCTGGCGAGTTCGGCGCCGTACAGGATCGAGGTGAGGGTAGCGCCGCTCAGCAGCAGGCCGACGAAGTCGAGCGGCCGGCGTTCGCTGCCGCGCAGGTTCGGCACCAGTGCGACGACCACGGCCATCACGGCGATACCGAACGGCACGTTCAGCAGAAAGATCCAGCGCCAGTTCGCGTAGGTCGTGATGAAGCCGCCCACCGGCGGCCCGACCACCGGCGCGACAGTCGCCGGCCACGTGATGGTTGAAATGGCATGCATCAGGCGGCTTTTCTCGGTGCTGCGCACCACGATAAGGCGGCCCACCGGCACCATCATCGCCCCGCCTATACCCTGCAGCAGGCGCGCGGCGGTGAACTCCATCACGTTTTGCGACATCCCGCACAACACTGAGGCCAGCGTGAACACGGCAATTGCGCTAAAGAACACCGTGCGGGAACCGCACCGGTCGGCGACCCAGCCGCTCACCGGAATGAAAATCGCCAGCGCCAGCATATAGGCGGTCATGCCGAGACTCAGGCTGTTCGGACCCACGCCGAACGAGTGCGCCATCTGCGGCAGGGCCGTGGCGATCACCGTGGTGTCGAGGTACTCCATGAAGAAGGTCGCCGCGACGATGTAGGGCAACCAGCCGATGAAGGACGGGCGTGCTTGAGCGTCGTCCATCGCGCCCCCGTCGAGCGAGCGGCCTGTCGAGGCGCGTGCGCGGGCCTGGTCAAACGGCTCATGCGCGTCATGATGTTGGCGTCGATTCATGCTGCTCTTTTACCGCCGGATGAGGACACAACCCGCGACCAGGAGTGCGGTCCCAATGAGGCGAGGAAGATCAATCGGGTGTTCGGGGAGGCCCAACCATCCGAAATGGTCGATCGTCACCGATGCGAGCATCTGACCGGTCACGAGCAGGACGATAAAGGTCGCAGCCCCGAGCTTGGGGATCAGGAAAATGGCAAGGGCGATGAAGATTGCGCCGAACAGCCCACCGCTGAATGCCCACCAGGGGATGCGCCCCGCTACGGCCACCGAAGGGATGGGATCGCGCAGAGCAAGCGCGAGCAGCGCCATGCAGGCGACCCCGACGAAGTAGCTCACGAAGCCCGACCAGGCGGCCGAGTTCAGGGCCACGCGCAGGCTTGCGTTCAGTACCTGCTGAACAGCCACGCTGGCCCCGGCCAGAATGGTGAGGGTCGAAAAGAAGAGCACGTTGGGCATGGGCGTTACCTTTCCCGGATTCGCCACTGCGATTTGACGGTACGCTGGTCCATGCTGTCAAATGCCGGGAATCACCGTTTCCATGCAAATGAGGCATGATGAACCCGGCCCATATCGACCTGTTTCGTGCCGTGATGCGTCACGGCGGGATGACGAGAGCAGCGCAAGCGCTTGGCATCGGCCAGCCGCATGTCAGTCGCGCGATTGCGCAGCTCGAAGCGGACCTTGGCTTTGCGCTATTTGTACGAGGGCATGGAAGCGCATTGCCGACAAAGGAGGGAGAAGCCTTCTCGCGCGAAGTCGAGCGGACCTATGCCGGGCTCGATCAGCTTCGGCAGGCGGGGCGCCAGATACGGGAAATAGGAGCCGGGTTGCTGCGTGTGGCGTGCCAGCCATCGCTAGCCTCCCGGTTCGTGCCGCGCGCCATCCGACAGTTAGGTTTGGCTAGTCCCGGAGTGCGTGTCTCGCTTCACGTGCCAAGCCCCGACACGATCTGGTCATGGGCGTCGACCGGGCAGTGCGACATTGGCCTCGTGCGGCCGCGCTCCGGCTACACCGGAGTCGAGTGCGAATCCTTCCTCACGGTCGACGCGGTCTGTGCGCTGCCGCGGCGGCACGCGTTGGCTCGCAAACGGACCATCGCCGTGTCCGATCTTGTGGGCGTCCCTTTGATCGCGGGTGCCCCGGGGGTTTTTCAGCAGGCGATCGAGGAGTCATTTGCACGCGCGGGCATTGAGCCACGCTTTGTCCTGATGGCGCAGTACACGGCAGCGCGGTGCGGCCTTGTGGCCGAAGGGCTGGGACTCGCCATTGTCGACCCGCTGCCAGCCCGCGAATTGACCGGTTTGCCCATCGTGCTGCGGCCCTTTCAGCCTTGTTTGCCCATTGAGACGATGCTTATCCGGCCGGGCGGGAGGCCGCCTGACAGCCTCGCAGCCCGCTTCATCGATCTTCTGAAGGCCGAACGCGACGCCGTGATGTCAAAATCCATCGACTCTCGCTGAAGCGCGCTACCCGTGCATCGAATCGACAGCGGGGGCCGAGGCTCAATCCACCTAGGGTTAAAGCTCGGTCTGTCGATTCGGGCAATTTCGAAACGTCACCGTGCGAATCCTAAAGCACGCCCGGACGAGCCGCGACACCATCGTCGAAGTCAACCCGAGGCCGCCCGCCCACGTGCCTGCAATCTGACGCAGCGCCACACGGGCTGAGAGCGACGCGCGATCACAGGAGACGCATCATGAACTACCCCCACGCTCACTACCGTTCGCTGTCGACCGGAGTTAGCGCTTTAGCGCTTACTCCGGTCCCATGCAAAGCGCCCCCCGAGGGGGCCGATGCCGTCCACGGCCGGCTTTGCGAAGCCGGCCGGCTGCGCAGGCGCGGAGCGGTGCTCCGCGAATTCCCTGCTACGCCCCTCGGGGCGGCCCAGCGGGAGGCATCATGACTACCGCAGCAGACTACCTGGTCGATGCCTTGGCGCACGCCGGCGTGAAGCGCATTTACGGCGTCGTCGGCGACTCGTTGAACGGCATCTCCGATTCGCTCAGGCGCTCCGGCAAGATCGACTGGATCCACGTGCGGCACGAGGAAGGCGCCGCCTTCGCGGCCGGTGCGGAAGCGCATCTCACCGGCCGCCTGGCGGTGTGCGCCGGCAGTTGCGGACCGGGCAACCTGCACTTGATCAACGGGCTGTTCGACTGCCACCGCAGCGGCGTGCCCGTGCTTGCGATCGCCGCGCACATTCCGAGCTCGGAGATCGGCATCGACTACTTTCAGGCAACGCATCCGGAAACCCTGTTCAAGGAGTGCAGCCACTACGTGGAACTCGTGTCGAACGTCGGCCAGCTGCCGCAGATCCTGACCCGCGCGATGCGGGTCGCGGTCGGACGGCGCGGCGTGGCGGTCGTCGTGATTCCGGGCGACGTCGCGCTGTCGCCGACGATTGCCGAGGTTGCGCCTTGGCTGGTGCCGTCGACGCCGCCCGTGCTGCGTCCGGCCGACGACGAGATCTCGTGCCTCGCGGGCATGCTGCAGGCGGCATCGCGCGTGACGCTGATGTGTGGCGCGGGCTGCGCGGGCGCGCACGACGAAGTGGTCGAGCTCGCGAAGCGCCTGAAGGCGCCTGTCGTGCACTCGCTGCGCGGCAAGGAGTCCGTCGAGCACGACAACCCGTACGACGTCGGCATGACGGGCATGGTGGGGTTCGCGTCGGGCTACGCCGCGATGAAGGCGTGCGACATGCTGCTGCTGCTCGGCACCGATTTTCCCTACCGGCAGTTCTATCCGGAGAACGCGAAGATCGCGCAAATCGACGTGCGTCCCGAAGCGCTCGGCAACCGCTGTTCGCTCGATCTCGGCCTGCTCGGCACGGTCAAGGACACGCTCGCCGCGTTGCTGCCCGCCCTCGACGAAAAGACCGATTCGGCGCATCTCGACAGCGCGCTCGCGCATTACCGGCAGGCGCGCAAGGATCTCGACTCGCTCGCCGAGAGCAATCCGTCGAGCACGATGATCCATCCGCAGTATGTGACGCGGCTCGTGAGCCAGCTCGCGGCCGACGACGCGATCTTCACCTGCGACGTCGGAACGCCGATCGCATGGACGGCGCGCTATCTGAAGCTCAACGGCCGGCGCCGGCTGATCGGTTCGTTCAATCACGGCTCGATGGCGAACGCGATGCTGCATGCGATCGGCGCACAGGCCGCGTATCCCGGCCGCCAGGTGGTCTCGATGTCCGGTGACGGCGGGTTCACGATGATGATGGGCGACTTCATCACGCTCGTTCAGGCGGAGCTGCCGGTGAAGGTGATCGTGCTGAACAACGGCACGCTGGGCTTCGTCGAAATTGAAATGCGCGCGTCGGGCTTCGTCGATTCCGGTTGCGACCTCGTCAATCCGAACTTCGCGCGCATGGCCGAAGCGGTGGGCGTGAAGGGCATCCGCGTCGAGCAACCGCAGGAGCTCGAAGGCGCGCTCGCGGAAGCGCTCGCCTACGACGGGCCCGCGCTCGTCGACGTCGTCAGCGCGCGCCAGGAACTGATCATGCCGCCGAAGACCACCCTCGATGAAGCCTGGCATTTCGGCCTCTTCATGATGAGGGCGGTAATGGACGGCCGCGGCAGCGAGCTGATCGATCTCGCGAAAGTGAACCTGACGCGCTGAGCCGCGCGCCGCTGAACCGAATTGCTTCATTGCCTGCCATCAGGGGGAGACGGCGATGTCGAGTGGTTTGCGCCCTGGGCGCCATGCGTGGACGATCCTGATGCCGTGCGCGCCGCTCACTGCGTGTAGCGACGCGCCGTCGGTCGGCGTGCTGGGCGCGTACTTTCCGGACTGGCTGTTCTGCATCGCGGGCGGCGTGCTGCTGGTGGCGTGCGTGCACGTGCTGCTGTCGCGCAGCGGCCGCGGCGATTGGCTCGCGCCGCCCGCGATCGTCTACCCGGCGCTGACGGTGCTGTTTTCGATCGCGCTCTGGGTAGTTGGCTTCAACCTCTAACCGACCGTGTGACCATGACCGCTGCCCACAGCACGGACGCAGGAAAACAGCGTCCGCGAACCTGGCCTGCCATGCTGCTGGTCGTACTGGCCGTCGTCGCGATCATCGCCGTGATCTGGCGCGTGGATACCGCGCCGCGCACCGACGACGCGTATGCGTACGCCGACACGATCGGCGTCTCGCCCGAAGTCAGCGGCAAGATCGTGACGCTCGCGGTGCGCGACAACCAGGCGGTGAAGCAGGGCGACCTGCTGTTCGAGATCGATCCGCGGCCGTATCAGTTCGCGTTGCAGCGCGCGCAGGCGGCACTCGCGCAACTCGATGCGCAGATTCCGCTGACGCAGCGCACCGTCAATGCGCAAGGATTCAGCGCCGACGCTGCAAAGTCGGCGGTCGTGCGCGCGCAGGCCGCCGCGAAGCAGGCGGGGGACACGCTGGCGAGAATGGAGCCGCTGATCGCGAAGGGCTACCTCTCCGCCGACGAACTGGACCGCGCACGCACCGCGCAGCGCGCCGCGCTGGCCGAGCTCGCGGCCGCGCAATCGCAGGCGCGCGAGGCGCAGGCGGCGGTCAGCAGCGTCGCCGCGCTCGTCGCGCAGCGCGCGGTGCTGCTCGCCGAAATCGCGACGGCGCAGCTCAACCTCGAATATGCGACCGTGCGCGCGCCGTTCGATGGCCGCGTCGTCGAGCTGCGCACGTCCGTCGGGCAGTTCGTGTCCGCGCAAAAGCCCGTCTTCACGCTGATCGATACGCGGCACTGGTACGTGATCGCCAATTTCCGCGAGAACGAGCTCGGCAACATCCGGCCCGGCACCCGCGCGACCGTCTACCTGATGAGCAATACCCGCATCCGTTTCAGCGGCTCGGTCGACTCGATCGGCTTCGGCGTCGAGCCGCAGGACGGCGGGGGCGCCGCGAACGGTCTGCCGAACATTCAGCGCAGCATCAACTGGGTGCACGTTGCGCAGCGCTTTCCGGTGAAGATCGAGGTCGATCATCCTGATCCGCAGCTGTTCCGGATCGGCACGTCCGCCGTCGCCGTGCTGCAGCCCGAACGCCGCGACAACCGCGCGACGCCCGATGGAGCGCCGTCATGAGCGGCCTCGACGGCGTCGGGCGCCGTCTCGCCTGGCCGCGGCCGCTCGCGGAGCTCGCAGCCTTCCTGCGCTACGAGCTCGCCGCGTTTCCGGGGCGCGGCAACGTGACGATGCGCTGCGTGCTCGGCAGCGCGATCGTGATCGTCGCGTCGATGACGTTGCGAGTGCCCGAGCTTGCGTTGTCGCTGATCGTGGTGTTCTTCGTCACGCAGGCGAACATCGTGCTGACCCGCGTGATCGCATTGAATCTCGTGATCGGCACGACGTGCGCGATCGCCTGCACGATCGGACTCTACGCGCTGACGTTCGACTATCCGCTGCTGCGCATCATCGTTGCGAGCGCGATCTTTTTTTGCAGCACCTATCTGATGCGGGCCGTGACGAAATTCGGGCTCGTTTTCTTTCTCGTCTCGCTGATCGTGATTTACGCGCAGAGCTTCGGCGATCTGACCGACAACGCGGAAGCGCTGGTGCGTAGCTTGTTATGGGTGTGGTCGGCGGTCAACTACGCCGTGGCAGTGTCGCTGCTCATCAACACGCTGTTTTTGCCGGCCGAGCCGGAGCGGCAGCTGCGCGCCGCGATGCAGCGGCAGCTCGCGACGGCCCATGCGCGGCTCGCCGCCGTGCTCGACGTGCATGCGCCGGCCGTGCGGATCGGCTCGCTCGATCTCGAGCGCGGTGCATTGTCGTTGCAGAAGCTCATGCGCTTCGCGGCAATGCGTCACCGTTACAGCAACGAGGATGTGTCGGCGATGCTGGCCTGCGTGACTGCGGTATCGCGCATCGTCGAGGCTGCGGCGGTGCTTCCCGACGATGCCGTCGCGCACGGCGCCGGGCAGATCGATGCCATCCGCGCGGTGCAGGTCGAACTCGTGTCGCTCGACCACGCGCTCGGCGACGACGCGCAATGGCTGCACTGGAGCGCACCCGAGCGCGCGCCGGTATCGACGTCGATACCGGCGCTCGACGCGATGCAGCGCGCGCTCAGTGCGCTCTCCGATGCCGCGCGGGGCGCCGCGCCGCCGCCGCCGGACGAAGCGGCCGCCGGCGGTGCAGCGGAGAAAGCGGAGAAAGCGGAGAAAGCGGCGGCGCGCTCTGCGCTGCTCGAACCGGACGTCTTCGCGAATCCGCGCTACGCGCGCTTCTCGCTGCGTACGCTGCTGTCGGTGCTGATCTGCTACGTGTTCTACAACGCGGTGAATTGGCCGGGCATCCACACGATCATGCTGACGTGTCTCGTGGTCGCGCTGCCGAGCCTCGGCGCGTCGAGCCGCCATGGCCTGCTGCGGATCAGCGGCGCCCTGGTCGGCAGCGCGCTGGCGCTGTTCATGGTCGCGTTCGTGATTCCGCGGCTGGAGAGCGTGACGGGGCTGCTGCTGATGAGCCTGCCCGTGATCGCGCTCGGCGCCTGGGTGTCGGCGGGGTCCGAGCGGATCAGCTATGCCGGCGTCCAGATCATGTTTACGTTTGCGCTGGCGTTGCTCGAATCGTTCTCGCCGCCGTCCGATCTCACCGAGATCCGCGACCGGATGGCCGGCATCTTGTTAGGCGTCGGCGTGGCAACCTTCATCCAGATGTCGATGTGGCCGGAAGGCGAAGCGGATGCGCTGCGTGCGCAACTGGCGTCGGTGCTGCGCGAGATCGCGGCGCTGGCGCGCGTCGGTGCGAGGGCGATGCTCACCGGCCCGCGCGCGACGGATTCGCCGGCGGTGGCCGCAACGTGGGCCAAGCTCGCGGACTGCGAGACGGTGCTGGCGCGCGTCTCGCTCGAACCCGACTGGCGCGAGGGCGAGACGGCGCGGATTACGCTGCTGTCGCAGACGGTGCTCGCGCAGAGCCGTGCGCTGCTCGTCGCGCTCGAAGCGTTTCACGACGAGGCGATGACCGACCCGTCGGGAGGCGCGTCGATGGAGCGCGCAGGGAAGTTTCAGGCGGATGTCGCGGATGCGCTCGCGCGATACGCGTCACAGCTTGCGGCCGAGCCGCCGGCCGCGACGACCCCGGCGCCGGCCGACCCGAGTCGACTGCGCGCCGCGCCGGCAGGGGCAGCGGGCGCGGCAGGCGGGCAAGCGCTGGAACGGCACGCGCAACGGATCGATGCGGCGCTCGCCGGGTTGCCGCGCTGGTCGGCAGGCGACCGTGCGTCCGGCGAATTCGCGAGTGCGGGGTGATCGGCGATGACGCGCTTCGCCTTGGTCCTTCGCCGCCGCCTGCCGCCCCTGCCGCACGTACGGGCTGCACGGCTGGCCGGCCGCTGGCTCGCGTCTCTCGCGCTGCCGTTGCTTGCCTCGTGCGCGATCATTCACCACGACAGTCCGCCCGCCGCGATGATCGCGCCGCAGCAGATCCGCCTCGCCGACGACATCCATCTCGCGAACGAAGGCTGGCCTTCGGCGCGCTGGTGGGAGCAGTATCACGATCCGCAGCTCGATACGCTGGTCGAGCTGGCGCTCGCCCATGCGCCGACGCTCGCCATTGCGCGCGAGCACGTGTCGCAGGCCCACGCGCAGGTCGAGCTGATCCGCGCGGGGTCCGGTCTGCAGATGTCCGCGCTGGCGGCTGCCGATCGCGAGCGGGTCTCGAGTCACGGTTTCCTCAGCGCGTATGCGTCGCACGACCCGGCGATCGGCGCGTTCGGGCCGTGGTATTGGACCGGGCTCGTGGGCGTCGACGCTCACTACGACATCGACATCTGGGGCAAGCAGCGCGACCTCGTGCGCGCGGCGATCGGCGAGCAGAACGCGCGGCGCGCGGAGGCGGCGCAGGCCGAGCTCGAGCTGTCGGCAGGCGTCGCGCAGCTCTACTACAGCATCCAGATCACCTACGCGAGCCTCGACCTGTTGCGGCAGCTTCGCGAAGTGCGCGCGTTCGAGCTCGACACGCGATCGGCGCGGCACGAACGCGGCCTCGAAGCGCTGACCCAGACCGCCGGCGCGCGCGCGCAGCTGCTCGCGATCGACCAGCAGATCGCCTCGACCCAGGAGCAGGTCGTCCACGCGCGCGAGGCGCTGCGCGCGCTGGCGGGCGTCGGTCCCGACGCTCTGCCGGCGATCGCACCGGTGCCGTTGCCGGCGCCGTCGGTTTCGCTGCCGTCGGCGCTGTCGTATGAGCTGCTCGCGCGGCGCCCGGATCTGCAGGCGATGCGCTGGCTGGTACAGGCGTCGTTCGACCGGATCGATGCGGCGAAAGCGGCGTTCTACCCGAGCTTCGATATCACCGCGTTCTTCGGTTTCAACGCGCTGCGAATGCGCGACCTGTTCATGCATTCGAGCCAGCAGATCAACCTCATTCCCGGCCTCACGCTGCCGATCTTCGACGGCGGCCGCCTGAACGCAAACCTGCACGGCGCGCGCACGGCCAGCAACACGCTGATCGAGCAGTACGACCAGGCGGTGCTCGACGCGGTGCGCGACGTCGCGCAGAGCGGCAGCGAGATCGATGACCTCGATCATCGCGTGCATCTGCAGCGTGACCGGATCGACGCGTTGCGCTTCGCGAGCGACAGTGCCGAGGCGGGCTACCAGACCGGCCTGAGCGACAGGTTGACCGCGATGCAGGCGAAGGCGCCCGTCATCGAGGGGCGCCTCGAGCTCGTGCAGCTTGCCGGCGACGAGATCGAGGCGGGCATCGTGCTGACCAAGGCGCTCGGTGGCGGCTATCGCAGCGACGACCTGCCGGCGGACCCGGCCGCCACGAAGGCGCACTAGTCGGCGAGCGCGCCGGGAACCGTTGATCCGTCGAGGCCGGTCGTGATGGAGGACATCGATCTGATCGAGCTCACCGCCAAAATCGTGGCGAGCTTCGTTTCGTGCAATCCGTTGCCGGCGGCCGATCTGCCGGCGTTCATCTCGAGCACCTACGGCGCGCTGGCCGCATTGCGCACGACGTCGGCACCGGCCGCGCAGCAGCGGGCTGCGGTGCCGATCGACGAATCGGTGCGCGATGATTACCTCGTCTGTCTCGAAGACGGACGCAAGCTGAAGTCGCTCAAGCGCCACCTGCAGCGCCACTTCGCGATGACCCCCGCCGAATACCGCGCGAAGTGGGGCCTGCCTGCTGACTACCCGATGGTCGCGCCGGCCTATTCCGCGCTGCGCTCGTCGATCGCGAAGCGCCATCCCGCGGGCGCAATCAAGCCGCGCCGCGGCTCCTGAGAACGGACGAACGAGGGACGCCGCGCCCGTCGCGCTCACCCGACGAGGGGATGTCGCGCCGCGGCCGGATTGCGCAAAATGGGGACTGTCGATATCTGCCCTGGGAGCCGGCCGGCTTTCGTCACGGGCACATCATCGGCATCGACCGTGGAGGCGCACATGAGCACGCAGACATCGAATGCAGCGCGCGGCAGCGAGGCGGCAGGATTCGCCGCCGACAGCGGGACCGCGGCCGAGCGGCGCGCGGCGTCGCTGCCGAAGTGGCGTCTGCGCCGCGCGCTCGACTTCATCGAAGCGAATCTCGGGCAGCCGATCGGACTTGCCGATGTCGCCGCCAGCACCGGCCTCACCCGCATGCATTTCGCCGCGCAGTTCCGCTCGACCACCGGCTATTCGCCGCACACGTACTTGCTGCGGCGCAGGATCGAGCATGCCCAGACGCTGCTGCGCTCGTCGGCGCTCAGCGTGCTCGACGTCGCGCTCAGTTGTGGCTTCGGCTCGCATGCGCACTTCACGACCGTCTTCGGGCGGATGGTCGGCGAGCCGCCCAACAGCTGGCGGGCCCGGATGCGCGGCGAGGGGCCGATCGTAGCGTCGGCCGTGGCGAGCGCCGCGCGCGGCGACGACACGGGAGCGTGATCATGCAGGCCGACCCGGCGGATGACGAATGCTGGCGCGCCGCGCTGCGCCTGCTCGACGACGGCTCGTGCGAGCGGGCCGCGAGCCGCTTGGCGCCGCGCCGCGAAGCCGCAACGGTGCCGGTTGCGCAAACCGGCGCGCGCCGCGAATGCGTGGTGCGCGTGGTCGATCGCGTTTCGGCGGGGATCGTGGTCGTGTACTGGTGCGACGCAACGTCCTGCCGTTACGGCGACCAGTTGTGGAAGGTGGGCGTCGCGAAGCGGCGCGGTCGCTGCGCGCTGTCGGGCGCGCCGATCGACGCCGGCGACGCGGTCTATCGGCCGCGGTCGGCGCGGCCGCGTCCCGTCAACGCGGCCGCGATGATGCTGGCGTCCGAGGTCGAGCGCGTGTCGCCCGGCTGACCGCTCACCGTATTACAAACCTCGGTATTGATCGCTTTCGTTTCGGTTGCGGCTCGGACAACACCGGGCGACAACCGATCCTTTACCAAAAAATAACCGAATCATCACGCTTCTCCGGACAGTCATGTCTAGTCTGGACGGCACTGAGTTCGTCGAGCGGTTGCGACGATCTGGTGTCCGACGGAGCGTGGAATGAACGAGGCGTTTGTCTGCGAAATTGATCAGGAAGCGGGGCAGCGTCGCCCCTGCGCGGCGCCGCCGCAGGGGCAGTCCGAAACCCTCGCGATGCGAGGGCTTCACGTCGCGCCGCCCGCCTCGCTGGAGGCCGGCGAAGTGCTGTCGTTGGCGCGCGCCGGCCGCGGACGGCCGGCGGTGAGCGTGGCGCGCATCCATCTGGATCTTGCGCGCGCGTGGCAGATGCTGATCCGGCTCCAGGCCGCCGAAGCGCTGCTGATCGCGCAGCGGATCGAAGGGCAGGCCGGCCCGTTGCCGGGCTCGGTCGCGGTTGCGGTGCGCGGCGAGCTCGCGGCCGTGCGGGCCGCGGCGCTCGTGCTGCAGGACGATGCAGGGGCGGCATTGGCCGCTGCGCTTTCGGCCCTGCGGCTCGGCGCCGCAACGCCCACCGCGCATGTCGCGCTGACGGTGTGCCGCTGCGTGTACTGGCGCTTCGGCGATCCCGAGAGTTTCTACGCGGTGGAACGCCGGGAGCCGGGCGAGCAGCCGGGCCGGCTGCGCGCGATTACCA
The DNA here is from genome assembly GCF_017315705.1 of Trinickia mobilis. Lineage (GTDB taxonomy): Bacteria > Pseudomonadota > Gammaproteobacteria > Burkholderiales > Burkholderiaceae > Trinickia_A > Trinickia_A mobilis. The sequence continues at coordinate 25,866 of NZ_JAFLRF010000016.1, forward strand.
CGATGTTCGACCTTGCGCTCGATGCCGCGGCCGAATTCGGTCAGATGCATTTCAATGCCGCGCGCTTGTTGGCCGACGACGCGCTTGACGTCGCGCGCCGCTACGGCGCCGGCCCGGCGGCGATCGACGCGCTGCCCGCCTGCGTGATGGCGCAGGTGTTGTACGAGGAGGGCCGCGTCGACGAGAGCGAGGCGCTGGTCGCGGCACGGCTGCCGGGAATCCGGCAGGGCGGCACGATCGAAGGCGCGCTGCGCGGTTACGGACTGCTCGCCCGCATCGCCGCGAACCGGCGGCAACCGGGACAAGGGCTCTTGCTGCTGGCCGAGGCGGACGCGCTTGGGACGAAGCGCAACTGGCCGCGGCTGCGCGCCGCCAGCCTCGCGCAGCAGGTCGAGATGCACGTGGCCGCGGATCGCATCGACCAGGCGGCGCTCTGCGCGCAACGGCTCGCCGTGCTGGACGGGCAATGCGGCGCGGCGAGCAGCAGCGCGCGCTTCGAGATCGCGCGCTACCACGTGCTCGCGCAGGCGCGGCTGGCGCTCGCGCAGGCGCACTCCAAGGCATTCGCGCAGGCGCACTCCAAGGCATTCGCGCAGGCGCACTCCAAGGCATTCGCGCAGGCGCACTCCGAGGCATCCGCGCGGACATCCGCCGCGATCGACCTCGCGGCGCTGCGGGAGCTCCATAGCGATACCGTTTTGAGACGCGATCGATACGGCGCGGTGACGATCGCGCTGCTGCTGGTCGAAGCGCTGCTGGCCGCCGGTCGGCGCGATGAAGCGGTCGAGGCCCTCGTCGCGCTGCTGAAGGAGGCGGCTTCGGTGGGACTGCATCAGACGCTCGTCGACTGCAGCGAGCGCGTTGCGACGCTGATCGACGGCATCGTGCGGGGTTCGATCGTGCCCGCCGGCGGCGTCCGCGAACTGCTTCCCTACGCAGGCGCATTGATGTCGCGACGCCGGCGCGGCACCGCCAACGCGCAACCGGGGCGTGATACGGTGCCGGACACTGCGCGATCCGTGGCCGCCATGGGCCTCAGCGAACGTGAACGCACGATCGTCGGACTGATGGGGGGCGGGCTGACCAACAAGCAGATCGCGATCCGGCTGCGCATCGCGCCCGAGACCGTGAAGTCTCATGCAAAGCATCTTTATACGAAGCTGTCGGTGAAGAACCGGACCGAAGCGGTGACGCTGGCGAGCCGTCTGGGTCTGGTCCGGCTTTCCGGGAGCCGCGTCGCGGGCGACTAGCCCGTTTCGAACGTCACGCGCAGGCGATGGCTCGACGGCAGCGTCGCGGCGAGCGCTTCGCTGGGCAGTTTCGCTTCGTTGGTTGTCGCGATTCTATACTGCGGATAACCAGCCAGGCGGGATTGCAAACGCGTCACGCGTGGCGGTAATGCGGACTGGACCATTCGATTACCAAATTAAGACCAAAAATTCACCCTTCTGGAATTCGGCCGCCTTACCCTGACCTTGCTTCGCTGGAGCAAGCCGAAGCGGTCACTCGCGCAACCCATTCGGGCCTGATCCAGGCTTGAGGAGCAAGGTTGGTATGAAGGCTCGGCCGGGCACGCTATCTTCGTTCAGTTTCGAAGGCTTTCGTCTGGATACGGCGAACGAATGCCTTTGGCGGCTGGATTCCGACGCGACAGCCGAGCGGATCGACCTGACGCGCAAGACCTTCGGCGTTTTGCGGTTTTTGATCGAGAATCGCGGTGCGCTGATTACCCATGACGCGCTGCTCGAAGCGGTGTGGCCCGACGTGCACGTGCAGCCCGAAGTCGTGAAGGCTCACATACGGATGATCCGGGCACGGCTCGGCGATAACGCGCAGCGCCCTCGCTACATCGAAACGCTGCACGGACGCGGCTATCGTTTCGTCGCGCCCGTAGAAGTCCCTTCAATCGAGCCCCTGCCGGTCGCAGGCGAGGAGAGCTTCGGCCGCCTGGTCGGGCGCACGAGCGAACTGCAGCAACTGGGTGCCGCAATGGACCGGGCCAGATCCGGAAACGGTCAGGTCGTGATGGTGGCCGGCGAGCCGGGCATCGGCAAGACAGCGTTGCTCAAGCAGTTCGTTGCCGCCCAAAAGCTCGAACATGGCGATGCGCGGGTCGCTGAAGGGCGTTGCGTCGAGGGCTATGGCGGCACGGAGCCGTTTTATCCGGTTCTGCAGGCTCTCGGGCAGCTTTGTCAGGGAACCGGCGGCAGCGACGTCGTGAACGCGCTGGTGACGCTGGCGCCCACGTGGGCGTTGCAGCTCCCGGGCCAGGTGGCGAGCCCTGTGCGCGAGGCCCTGCATCGGCAGATTCTCGGGGCGTCGCGCGAGCGCATGCTGCGGGAGATCAGCGGCTTGCTGAGCTTTCTGACGCAGACGCAACCGCTGCTTCTGATATTCGAAGATCTTCATTGGGCCGACTACTCAACCATAGATTTGCTGGCGGCGATTGCGCGCCAGCCAGGAGCGCTGCGCCTGATGGTCGTCGCCACTTACCGGCCGGATGAGGCGGCGCTGGCCGAACACCCGATCGAGCATCTGCACCACGAGCTTTCGTTGAGGGGCCTATGCCGGGATCTGGCGCTTGGCCCGCTGCCTGGCGACGCGGTGCTTTCGTGGCTGACAGACCGCGATCATCTCGACCCTGCCGAGGAAGAACTGTCTTATCTCATCGCGCAACGTTGCGGCGGCAATCCGCTGTTTATGCGGGCGACCCTCGCAGATCTCGTGGAGCGCAACATGCTCCGCAAGACGGCGACGGGCTGGCGGCCCCTGGCGCCATTGGGGACGATCGGCGCGGCAGCGCCAAACACGATAACCCAGGCACTCGAGGGCAGAATCCGGCGCCTGGGCACCGACGAACGGAATCTGCTTGAAGCCGCCAGCGTTGCAGGGCTCTGCTTTTCATCTGCGACCGTGGCCGAGGCCGCGGGTCTGTCGGCGGAGCAGTTCGACGATCTGTGCGAGATGCTGGCACGCAATCAACGCTTTATTCAACGTTGCGGAGTGAAACGCTTACCCGACGGGGGCGCAGCGGCGGCGTTCTGTTTCGACCATGCGCTCATTCGCGACGCGTTCTATGGGCGTCAAGGGCTGACTCGCCGCTCCCGTTTGCATCGGCAAATCGCGGAACGGCTCGAGGCGATCTATGCCCGTGACCAGAGAGCGGAGGTGGCATACGAGCTCGGACAACATTTCGCTGACGCGAGAGACTGGCTCAAAGCGATCGATTCTCTGCGCATTGCGCTGCAAACCGCCAAGGTTCGCTTCGCGTATCGCGAGGCGCAGTCGATTCTCGACTTTGCCGCTTTGCTCATCGCAAAGTTGCCGGCTGATTTGCGTCCGCTCAAAAGCTTCGAGTTTGCCGAGGCACGCGCGTCGCTATACGCTGCGGCGCACGATCCGCGCGCCAAGGCAGCCTGGGTCGAACTCGAGGAGCAGGCACGCTCGATTGGCCGGCTCGATGCGCAATTGCGCGCCATGCTCGGCCTCGCCTACGTCTTTAGCTGGAGCGACAGGCAACGTTGCATTGAGGTGCTGAACGAAGCGCTTGCGCTCAGTGCATCGCATCCCGACATGCGCGTCAGTGCGCTGGTCCGCGTGAGTGCCTACGTACGCCGTATTTGGACCAACGGCTGGTCGCATGCCGATCTGACCGAGTGCGAGACTGCGATTCGCGCGTTGCGCGAGACGGGGGATCCATTGCTGATCGCCCGGGCGAATATGGAATACAGCATGCTGTGCATCATTTCCACCCGGTATCGCGAAGCGCTCGGAACTGTGCGGGCGAATTACCGGATCCTCTTCGAGCATGCGGTGGAACATCCGGGCTTCGACCTCGCGAGGGCGACGTGGATGCTCCGGCTGGGTACGCCGTGGGCTCAGCTTTTCCTTGGCGAGCTAGGCCGGTCGATGGAATCGTTCGACCAGGGCATGACTTCGTTCCGCGAGAACGGCGACTATTTTTCGGCCCGCACACTCGAGGTCTATAGAGGGTGGTTGCTCGTCCACACGATGGACTACGAGTCGATCATCGAAATGTACGAACGGTTCGTGCCGGCTTCAAATCCGACCGCTCGGGCGGTGGAAGGCGACCCCGGCGCACTGCTGCCCGTGCAACATCGTGCGTGTATCGTGCTCGCCGGCCTCGCGTACATAGGATTGGAGGACGGCGTACGCGCCGCGTCGTTGTTTGCCGAAGCGCGACGGCAGATGGACGCCACGCCCATCATGTTCGACTGGTACTGGCGACTGGCAACCGAATGGGGTACCGCCGAGGCCGCGATGATGGCGGGCGACCCGCGCACCGCCCGATCGCACGCCCAGGCGTTCCTGAAGCTCGCCCTCGCCACCGAAGACCGGACGTGGCAGGCACTCGCCTGGGAAGTCGTTGCGCGCGAGGCGCTCGCGAGCGGCGATCCGGTCATGGCACTCGACCGTATCCACTCCGCGTTCGCGGCCGCGGCAGGATTCGAAACTCCGCTGGCGGACTGGCGGCTTCACCGCACCGCGGCGGCTATTCACGAGGCCCGCGGCGACGCCGAACAGGCGGAGGTGCAACAGCGCCGTTTCACTTCGACGCTCGAGCGGCTGTCGAATTCATTGCCGCGAGGCGATCAGATCGGCCGACGCCTGCTCGCGCTGTCGACCAGCTGATGCACGCTTCAAGCGTGAGACATGGGGGAGCCGTCATGGCGCCGATCCCCTCTTGGGGTGATATCGGGCAATCAGGAGTCCATGCAAGATAAGTGAATCCTCCCCACCGATGGAATCGGCGCGACCGGCAGTGACGAACTCCGGGCCTGCGGTTCACAACGGCGGCTGATCATTTCATGCATGGAGCACTTTCAGGAGAGCCGACATGAGCAAGAAAGTTGCCGAAGTCATTGTGGACACGCTCGCCTCGGCGGGCGTAAAGCATTGCTACGGGATCGTGGGCGACACGCTGAATCTCATCGCTCACCACATCAACGAAAGCGGCATCGGGTGGGTCCATGTGCGCCACGAGGAGGCGGGGGCGTTCGCCGCCGAAGCCGAAGCCATGTTGACCGGCAGCCTCACGGCCGTTGCGGGAAGCTGCGGGCCTGGCAGCCTTCACTTCATCAACGGCCTGGTGGACGCCAACCGCAATCGGGCTCCGGTCATCCTGATCGCCACCCAGGTGGCGAGCGAGGAACTCGGCTTCAACTTTCCGCAGGAAGTCGACTTCAAGGCGATCTACGGATCGTGCAGCGTGTTCTGCGACATGATCATTACGCCGGAGCAGGCGCGGCGCAAAACCGTGATTGCCTGTCAGACCGCAATTGCAAAGGGCGGCGTCGCTGTGCTGATCGTTCCGGTCGACATCGCCCATGCCGATACCAGCGATGACGTCCCGTATTCGGTCCACACGAATGTGCCCGTTGTCCGGCCGAGTGACGCAGACCTCGACCGTGTCGCCGACATCCTCAATTCGGGCGAAAAGATCGCGATCTATGGGGGGGCGGGATGCCGTGGCGCCCACGCCGAAATCCTTGCGGTAGCCGAGCGGCTCAAGGCGCCCATTGCGCACACGTCCCGCGCAAAAGACGCGCTGGAACACGACAACCCGTACAACGTCGGCATGACCGGCATTATCGGCAGCGAAGCGGGCTATCTGGCGGTATCCGAGTGCGAGACCTTGCTGTTGCTGGGCGCCGACTTCGCATGGCGGCAGTTCTACCCGGAAAAGGCCAAGATCGTTCAGATCGACCTCGCCCCCGATCATCTCGGCCGCCGGCATCCGGTTACATTAGGGCTGGTCGGAGATATCAAGTCCACGATGGAGGCGTTGTTGCCGCGCCTCGAACCGCGCACGTCGACCGAGTTCCGCGACAAGCTCGTCGAACGGCATGCCCGCGCGGTGGAAACCCACCGGTCCAAGGCCGTCGCCTCGAACCGCGGAACGATTCCGCCTATCTATCTGACCGAGCTGATCAACCGGCATGCAGCGAGCGATGCACTCTTCTGCGCCGACGATGGGACGCCCACGGTCTGGCTTTATCGGCATATCGACACGAACGGAAAACGCCGGGTGTTTTCGAGTCTGCTCCACGGCACGATGGCGGCGGCCATGCCGATGGCATTGGGGCTGCAAAAGTGCCAGCCCGGACGCCAGGTGATTTCCATGTCCGGCGATGGCGGGCTCGCCATGATGTTCGGTGAGCTCATGACGGCCGTGCAGGAGAAGCTGCCCATCAAGGTGGTCGTGTTCGACAACGGCAAGCTTGGATTTATCGACATCGAGCAGAAGTCCGAAGGCATGCTCCCGCTTTATACGGGGCTGCTCAACCCGGACTTCGGCAAGGTTGCCGAGGCGATCGGATTGTGGGGGCGCACGGTGGCGAAAGCCGATGAGCTCGAAGACGCCGTCGTGACATGGTTGAACGAGCCCGGCCCCGCGCTTCTGAACGTCAAGGTCGATACGATGACGCTCGTGATGCCGCCGAAGATCGAGTGGGGGGCCGCGTACGGAATGGTCCTGTATTCGGCGAAAGCCATGCTGCAGGGGCAGTCCGCCGACGTGTTCGCCATGATCCGTGAAAATTTGTAGGACTTGCCGGGTCACCGCCTCGGCGGCGAGCGTTCCGACCACGGCGAGTTTGACGGTCCGTGTGCCGTCAGCGTGTAAACTACTGCCTTTTTTGCCTTTCGCAGTATGGTGCAAGCCCCTCAGCGCGCCGCTCTCGGCGGCGCGCCGCTCGTTCGCTTACTCGCACGCCTGGCGGACGTCGATATTCCCGAATCCGGCCAATCGCTCTCGGACCGGTTGAGCCAATGGCTCGGCTGGACCGACGCCATCGCGCTGTCCACGGCATTGAACGGCAATCCCCCGGCGCCTGCCTCGGGCGTGCGCGGCGAGGGCCGCGACGAAGCGAAACTGTGTGCCCAGGTGCGCAGCTCGCTGACGAAAGCCATCGTCGGCGATAGCGCGTTCGCGTCCAACCGGCGCGACGGGCGTGCGCCATTGCGCGCCCAGGAAGCCCCGGTGGACGAAGCAGCCGGTTACCCGGTCTTTCGCCAGCGCTATGTGTCGCTGCAGCAGGTGATGGAGACGGAGATCGGCACGCTGCGCGGCCGTCTGCGCGCTTTGCTCGCCGGTCGGCCGCGCGGCATGGCGCGGCTCGCGATGGTCGATGCCGTCATGGAACGAGCGCTCGCCGCGCGCGAGCAGAGTCTCTTCGCCACCGTGCCCGTGTGGCTCGCGGGGCACTTCGAGCGCTTGCGCCAAGCCGAGCTGCAGAGGCTCGCCGGCGCCGAAGCGTCGCAGGACGCCCCCACGATCACGCCCGGCGCCTGGCTGGACGTGTTCCGCAAGGACATGCAGAGCGTGTTGCTCGCCGAACTCGAGGTTCGGTTTCAACCGGTCGCAGGGCTGCTCGCGGCCCTGCGCGCCAGCTAACCAAGACGCCATGCCTAAATTTCGTATTGATCTCGTTGTTTTCTTAGCAGGTCTTTTCGCCGTGTGCTGGATCGGTGCCGGCTATGTCGGCACGAACCCGTTGGCGCTGGCCGTCACGATGTTGATTGGGCTCTGCTACCTCGCGGGTGCGTTCGAATTGCGGCGCTATCAGCAGGCGACGTCCACGCTCTCGCGTGCCGTCGCGAACCTGTCCGAGCCGCCGGCGAGGCTCAGCGCCTGGCTCGACGCATTGCATCCCAGCCTGCGCAGCGCGGTGCAAGTGCGCATCGACGGGGAGCGCGCGGCCTTGCCGGGACCGGCGCTCACGCCCTATCTGGTCGGCTTGCTCGTGCTGCTCGGCATGCTGGGCACGCTGCTCGGCATGGTGGCGACGTTGCGGGGCACCGGGGCGGCGCTCGAAAGCGCGACGGACCTCGACGCGATCCGCGCGTCGCTCGCTGCGCCCGTCAAGGGGCTTGGCTTTGCGTTCGGCACGTCGATTGCAGGCGTGGCCACTTCCGCGATGCTGGGGCTGCTGTCCGCGTTATGCCGGCGCGAACGGATCGGGGCGGCTCAGCAGCTCGACGCGAAGATCGCGACCGTGTTGCGGATCTATTCGCACGCCCATCAGCGCGAGGAGCGCTTCAAGCTGCTGCAGCGGCAGGCCGAGATGATGCCGGCCTTGGTGGAGCGTCTGCAGACGATGATGACGGCCATCGAGCAGCAGAGCCTCGCTTTGAGCGAGCGGCAGATTGCCAGCCAGCAAGTCTTCCTCGACAACGCGCAAGCCGCCTATGCCCGTCTCGCCTCCTCCGTGGGGCAGTCGCTGAAGGAGAGCGTTGCCGGCAGTGCGCGCGCGGCGAGTGCGGCGCTCGAGCCGGTCGTCGCGGCCACCATGGACGGTCTCAAGCGCGAGGCGGCAACGTTCCACGACACCGTGACGCACGCCGTCGAGCGGCAGCTTGACGGCCTGTCGACCGGTATCGAGACGGCAGCCAAGCACGTCGCGGACATCTGGGATCAGGCGCTGTCGCGGCAAGCGCGCGTCGGCGAGAACTTGGCGGACCACAACCAGCGCGCGCTCACGGCGGCCGCGGCGGCCTTCGAGCAGCACTCGGCGTCGCTGCTTCGAGCGATGAATCACTCGCATGCGGATTTGCAGGCCGAATTGGCGTCGCGCGATCAGCAGCGTCTCGCGGCCTGGACCGAGTCGCTCGCTGCGATGGCCGCCGGTCTGCGCAACGAGTGGGCGGAAGCGGGCGCGCTTGCGGCGAGCCAGCAGCAGGAAATCTGCGACACGCTCGCGCGCACCGCGCGCGACATCGCCTCTGAAACGCAGGCGCACGCGAGCGGCACGAGCGCCGAGATCGCGCGGCTCGTGCAAGCGGCGTCGGAAGCGCCCAGGGCCGCGGCCGAAGTCGTCGCCGAGTTGCGTCAGAAGCTCTCCGACAGCATGGCGCGCGACACCGCGATGCTGGAGGAGCGCAGCCGCCTGCTGGCCACGCTGGAGACGCTGCTCGCCGCCGTGAACCATGCCTCGACCGAGCAGCGTTCGGCCGTCGACGCGCTGGTCGCCACGTCCGCGGATCTGCTCGCTCGCGTCGGCACGCAGTTCACTGACAAAGTCGCAGCCGAAACGCGGAATCTCTCGGCGGTGGCGGCACAGGTCACCGGCAGCGCGGTCGAGGTGGCGAGCCTCGGCGAAGCGTTCGGCGCGGCCGTGCAGGTGTTCGGCGAGTCGAACGACAAGCTCGTGACCCACCTGCAACGGATCGAAGCCGCGCTCGACAAGTCCCTCGCGCGCAGTGACGAACAGCTTGCCTACTACGTGGCCCAGGCGCGGGAAGTCATCGACCTGAGCATGATGTCGCAGAAGCAGATCGTCGAAGACCTGCAGCGCATCGCGATTCAGCGGGCGCCGGCGGGAGCGGAAGCAGAATGAGCGTAGAAATCGACGGCGGCGTCGAGCCGGCAGCGCCGATCTGGGCCGCGTTCGGCGACTTGATGTCGGCGCTGCTCGGGGCCTTCGTGCTGATCCTCGTCTGCGTGATCGGCATCCAGCTTCAGCTCTCGGCCAATCTCGAGAAGGAGGTCAAAGCGCGGCAGATGGAAACGCAGCGCCGCAAGACGCTGGAGCAGGCATTGGCGGGCCCGCTGGCGGCGGGGCGGATCACGCTCGTCAACGGGCGCATCGGCATCAGCGGCAGCGTGCTGTTCGCGCTGAACTCCGATCAATTGCAGCCCGAGGGCCGGGAGTTATTGAAGAGCTTGGCCGGACCGCTGTCCGCCTACCTCAAGGCTCGCGACGAAATCCTGATGGTGAGCGGCTTTGCCGATGACCAGCAGGTGCGCTCGGGCAATCGCCGCTTCGCCGACAACTGGGAGCTGTCGGCCCAGCGCGCGTTGACGGTGACGCGCACGTTCATCGACGAAGGCGTTCCGGCCTCGTCGGTCTTTGCGGCCGCGTTCGGCTCGGAGCAGCCGGTCAGCTCCAATGCCGACGAAGAGGGGCGGGCGAAGAACCGGCGCGTGGAAATCGCGCCGGTCCCGAGGTCGACGGCTTCGAACGGCGGGCATCGTGAGTAGCGGCGAGACACTCGCCCGGGCGACGCTCGACGCGTGGCGCGAGCGCGGCGCCGATCGGCTGGACCCTGTGCGTTTCCGCTTCATCGAAGCGCTCGATCGGCGGGCTTCCGGCCACCGGGGCGAGGCACGGCGCATTCTGGACGAGCGGCTGTCCACCCTGCTCGAGGCCTATGCGAGCGATCTGGAAAACGCCGCAGCCAAGACGGCCGATGCCGATCACGAGGCGGCGCCGCGCGAGCCTCGTCGCGGCGCGCTTGGCGGGCTCATCGACTCCCTCGCCAGCCGGGCGTCCGCGAAAGGCGAGCCACTGGCGGACAACACCATCTTCCGGCCGTCTTCCCTTCCGGAACCGGAGTTGCTCGACTACTTCAGGGAAACCTGGTCCAAGCTGAGCACTGAGCGACAGCTGCGGCAATCGGAGCACCAAGTACCCAAGAACGCCGGGCCGCTCAATTCGAGCAGCCTCGTGCACCGGTCGCTCTCGCTGATGCGCGAGCTGTCGCCGGGATATCTCCAGCAATTCCTGTCGTATGTGGACGCCTTGTCGTCGGTCGAGCAGATGAACGGCGGCGCTGCCCTGACGACTAAAGACGTGCCGCGCGGCGGAAGCGCCAAGAAGAGCGCGCGGAGCAAACCGCGCTGACGCCGATTTTCCGCTCGTCGCGCCGACATCCCATCAGGTGGATTCGTCGCGCGAGGTCATCCCGACCACGTATTCATAGCGCTCGGTGTTCACGTGCGAGATGCGCACTTCGACCGGCTGCTGATGATACGAGTAGGCGACGCGCCGCACCTCGAGCAGCGGATCGCCTTGAGCGACATCGAGCAATTCGCTTTCGAGTTCGTTGGCGCTCGCCGCACGCACGCGTTCGCTGGTGCCGACGACATTGATGCCGAACGCCTCCTGATAGAAGTTGTAGAGCGTGCTCGGGCGTCCGCGCAGCGCGGCTTCGGTCAACCCCGGAAAGCAGGATTCGGGCACCGTGATGTTGTCGATCATCATGGCTTCGCCATGCAGAGCAAGCCGGTTGGTGAACGTAAACACGCGCGCGCCCGGTTCGATTTCGAGCAGTTCCGCCACTTCGCGCGAGGCCTTCGCCTTCTTGAAGCCGGCGAGTTCGACGACGGGATAGGTCTTGTCGCCGTCCTGGCGCGCGATCCGAAAGAACCGGAAGTAGTGCTGGTCGCGCTGGTGCTGGGCCACGAACGTGCCGAGCCCCTGATGGCGAATCAGGATGTTGTCGGCGACGAGTTCGTCGATAGCCTTGCGCAGCGTGCCGATCGACACGCCGAAGCGCTCGGAAAGGCGCTTTTCCGACGGAATCGCTTCCCCGCCTTTCCACTCTTGTGCGGCAAGCGCCGCCAGGAGCGCGTTCTTCACTTCCTTGTAGCGCGTTCCGCCGACGGCGGAGACACCTAACGTACGCGCATTCATCGCGACCTCCCAGATTAATGAATTCCGGCCCTCGGTTCCGGCTTGTCGTGCCGATTTTACCTTGCGCGATTGACGTGACACATATAGATGATATAGTTGATATGGATATCAGCTCAACCTCATTACAGGAGCGAAAGATGATCCATATCGTGTTGCACGAATCGAAGGACACCGTCGGCGTGGCGGTCGTGGAGGGCATCAAGGCAGGCGAGCGCCTGAATGCATGGATCATGGACGACGACGAGGTCATCACCGTCCTGGCCAAACAGGACATCCCGATCGGCCACAAGGTCGCGCTCAAGGATATGAGCGTCGGCGATACGGTGTTCAAGTACGGCGTCGATATCGGCAGGGTCGTCGCGCCGATCAGCGCCGGCGAGCACGCTCACGTGCACAACATCAAGACGAAGCGCTGGTAAGCGCTACCTCCACCGCGGCATCCCTTTCCTTTCAGTCAAGCCAGAGCAGAGAGGCACCATGAGCGTAATCGACCACAACACGACTTTTCGCGGCTATCGCCGGGCCAACGGGCGCGTCGGCGTGCGCAACCATGTGATCATCCTGCCGGTCGACGATTTGTCGAATGCGGCGGCGCAAGCCGTTGAAAACAACATCAAGGGCACGATGGCGCTGCCCCATCCGTACGGGCGCCTGCAGTTCGGCGCCGACCTCGACCTGCATTTCCGCACGCTGATCGGCGCGGGGTGCAATCCGAATGTCGCCGCCGTGGTGGTGATCGGGATCGAAGACGGCTGGACCAAGCGCGTCGTCGACGGCATCGCCCAAACGGGCAAGCCCGTCATGGGCTTCGGCATCGAGCTGCATGGCGATCACGACACGATCCTGCGCGCGTCCAAGGCGGCCAAGGAGATGGTGCAGTACGCGACCTCGCTCGAGCGCGAGACGTGCCCGATCTCCGATCTCTGGGTGTCGACGAAATGCGGCGAGTCGGACACGACCTCGGGCTGCGGCGCGAACCCGACGGTCGGCAATGCGTTCGACAAGCTCTATGGCCTCGGCACCACGCTGGTCTTTGGCGAAACTTCCGAACTGACGGGCGGCGAGCAGCTCGTCGCCGCGCGCTGCGCGAACGATCAGGTGCGCGAGCGCTTCCAGTTCATGTTCGACCGCTATCAGGACATGATCAACCGCTGGAAGACGGACGACCTCTCGGAATCGCAGCCGACCAAGGGCAACATCGCAGGCGGCTTGACCACGATCGAAGAGAAGGCGCTCGGCAACATCCAGAAGATCGGCAAGAAGTGCGTGATCGACGGCGTGCTCGACAAGGCCGAGGCGCCGACCGGGCCGGGACTGTGGTTCATGGATTCGTCATCGGCCGCCGCCGAAATGGTCACGCTGTGCGCGGCGTCCGGCTTCGCCGTGCATTTCTTCCCGACGGGGCAGGGCAACGTGATCGGCAATCCGATCGTGCCGGTCATCAAGATCTGCGCGAACCCGCGCACGGTGCGGACGATGTCCGAGCATATCGACGTCGACGTGTCGGGTCTGCTGCAGCGCGAGCAGAACCTCGACCAGGCCGGCGACAAGCTGCTCGAATCGATGCTGGCAACCGTCAATGGCCGGTGGACCGCAGCCGAGGCGCTGGGTCATCGCGAGTTTGTGCTGACGCGGTTGTTCGAAAGCGCTTGAGCGATACCAGCCGGGGCGGCAGCCTCCCGGCAAAGGCGCGGGGTGCGGACGAGCGCTAAGCGGCGCGTGCGCACCCCCGCGCGGGCAGACATAAAGAAAGAGCCATTCCCCGGCGGTGCGCGCGGGTGTCGCGAGCGGGGCAATGAAAAACACAGCGTGCGCGACGTCACGCTTTTTCCCTGTCCAGCAGCAGCGAGTTGAGGAGACACGACCTTGCGCCTGCTCAAACATCTTTACGTGCAAGTCCTGATCGGACTTGCCGCCGGCATTCTCGTCGGTTTCCTGGCACCGGATTTCGGTGTGCAGATGAAGCCGTTGGGCGACACCTTCATCCGCCTCATCAAGATGGTCATCACGCTGGTGGTGTTCTGCACGGTGACCCTGGGCATCGCGCGGATGGAAAGCCTCAAGCATGTCGGCCGCGTCGGCTTGCGCACGATCCTGTATTTCGAGGCCGTCACGACGGTCGCGCTCTTGATCGGGCTCGTCGTCGCGAACGTCGCGCATCCGGGCGCGGGCATGAACATCGATCCGAAAGCCCTCGACGCGCACGCCGTGAGCCGCTACGTCGCGGAGGTTCATGCCGAGGCATCGAGCGGCTTGCTCGAAGAGATCGTGCCGAATTCGGTGATCGGCGCGTTTGCGAGCGGCAATCTTCTGCAGGTGCTGCTGTTTTCGGTGCTGTTCGGCATCGCGCTGTCCATCATCGCGCGGCGCGGGCGCTTCCTGTCCAGAGTGATCGAACAAAGCGGCGACGCGCTCATGCGCATCGTCGAAATGATCATGCGCCTCGCGCCGCTCGGCGCGTTCGGCGCGATGGCGTTCACGGTCGGCAAGTACGGTATCGCCACGCTGCAGCAACTCGGGCTCTTGATCGTCTGCTACTACGCGACTTGTATCGTCTTCGTCGTGCTCGTGCTGGGCACGATTTCGCGCCTGGCGGGCGTGTCGCTGTGGGCGCTGCTCCGATACCTGCGTGAAGAGCTGCTGATCGTGCTCGGCACGTCGACGACCGAGTCCGTCTTGCCGCGCTTGATGGAAAAGCTCGAACGGCTCGGCTGCCCGAAGTCCATCGTCGGGCTCGTGGTGCCGACGGGCTACTCGTTCAACCTGGACGGCGCCGCACTCTACCTGACGATGACCTCGCTCTTTATCGCGCAGGCGATGAATATTCACCTGACGCTGCTGCAGCAAGTCGGCCTGCTCGCGGCGCTGATGATTACCTCCAAAGGCGGTGCGGGCGTAGCGGGGGCAGCACTCGTCGCGCTGACGGCGACGTTGTCGGCCCACGCGATCATTCCGGTGGCCGGCGTCACGCTGATTCTCGGCATCGATCGCGTCTTGAACGAGGTGCGGGCGCTCGTCAATCTGGTGGGCAATGCCGTCGCGACGATCGTCGTGGCGCGCTGGGAGGGCGCCTTCGACTACCGGGCCGCGCGCGAAGTGCTCGCTTCGCGCGGCGTCGCCGTGAGCGAAGGAAGCGCTTCGCCGGAACGTGAGGCCGATAGCGCGGTCAGCGTAGGCAAGTGAGCGAAAGCTCGATGCGCTGAGCTCACGGTTCGAATCGAGCGCGGGACGCTCAATGTTTTTGCAATGCTGCCGTTAATGTTGCTGTCGCCGCGAGTATAAAAAAAATCGGGCTCCTTAGTAGATATTCATCATGAAACGTATCAGTCTGAATGCCAAGCTCTGGTCCGCACTTACGCTCATGTGGCTTGGCCTGCTGCTTCTTGGCGGCTGGGGTGCGCTGCAGGAACGCAGCACGATGATTCGCGATCGCCGCGCGGATCTCAAGAACATCATCGATACCGCTGACGGCATCGTCAAAGACTACGCGGCTCTAGTGGCGGCCGGCAAGCTGTCCCAGCAAGCGGCGCAGCAGGAGGCGAAGCAGCGTCTGTCGACGATGCGCTACGGCACCGACGGCTATTTGTTCATACTCGATTCCCGCCCGGTCGTCGTGATGCACGCGACCAACGCGAGCCTGCGCAACAAGGACGTGAGCACTATCCGCGATACGAACGGCAAGCTGCTGTTCGTCGAGATGGTCAAAACCGCGCGCGGCGAAGGCGAGGGCTATGTCGACTACGAGGGCATCCTGGTCGGCACCGACACGCGCGCCCCCAAGGTGACGTTCGTCAAATACTTCGAGCCGTGGGACTGGACCCTCGCCACCGGCGTCTTCATGCAGGACATCAACGAGGTGTTTTACCGCAACCTGCTGACCAATCTGGCGGTGCTGGCCGCGATTGGGGCGGCGGTGACGATCGCGATGCTGCTGATCATGCGCAACATCAAGCGAAGCCTCGGCGGCGAGCCGAAGTATGCAGCGGAAATCGCGACCCGGATTGCGAGCCGGGATCTGCAGGCTTCCGTCCGATTGCAGCCCGGCGACGACGACAGCCTTCTGCACGCGATTTCCAGCATGCAAACGAATTTGTCGTCCGTGATCGGCGAGATACGCGCGAGCACGGAGTCGATCACTTCTGCGGCGCAGGAAATCGCGGCGGGCAACCTCGACTTGTCGTCGCGCACCGAGCAGCAGGCGGCATCGCTGCAGGAGACGGCGGCCAGCATGGAGGAACTGACCGGCGCCGTGAAGAACAACGCGGACAACGCGACGCAGGCCACGGCGCTCGCGGCCAAGGCATCCGGCATCGCCGCGCGCGGCGGAGACGTGGTGAGCCGCGTGGTGAGCACGATGGAGGACATTTCCGCGAGCTCGCACAAGATCTCGGACATCATCGGCGTCATCGACGGCATCGCGTTTCAAACGAATATCCTGGCGCTGAACGCGGCGGTCGAGGCGGCGCGCGCGGGCGAGCAAGGGCGCGGCTTCGCGGTGGTGGCGGGCGAAGTGCGCACGCTCGCGCAACGCAGTGCGGCAGCGGCAAAGGAAATCAAGACCTTGATCGGGGATTCGGCGAGCAAGGTGCAGGACGGCTCGGCGCTCGTCGGCGAAGCGGGCAGGACGATGGAAGAGATCCTGCATTCGGTCAAGCAGGTCTCGGGCATCATGAGCGAAATTTCAGCGGCGTCCGCCGAGCAGAGCACCGGCATCGAGCAGGTCAATCACGCGGTCGCGCAGATGGATACCGTGACGCAGCAGAACGCGGCCTTGGTCGAGCAGGTGTCGGCGGCGGCCCACAGCATGCGCGATCAGGCCGCGAGCCTCGCGCTTGCTGTCAGGGAATTCAAAATTCGCGAGGCGGCTGGAGCGGCTTAGTCGGCCACCTTAGCCGGCCACCTTAGCCGGCCGGCTGAGCCGGTCCCCTACGCCCTTCGAGCAAGGAGCCAATCGCCTCGCCGCAAGGATTTCCGCGTGTCGGGTGCGCACGCGCACTGTTACGGCGCGCCGTCATGCTCGACGCTCGCCACGAAGCGGGCGATTTTGTTCGTCAGTGTTTCGGGCGTGCCGCGATGCGGCGAGTGTCCGCCGCTCGAGAGCTTGCACAGCCGCGAATGCGGGACGTGGCGCGCAATCGTCTCGATCTGCGCCATCGTCCCGTAGTGGTCGTCCTCGGCTTGGATCTCGATCAGCGGGCATCGAATTCCCGCGAGTTCATCGGCGATGGTCCAGCTTCGGAAGGCCGGGTCCAGCCAGATGTCGTTCCAGCCGTAGAACGCGGAATCGACGTCCGCGTGATGGCGGGCGAGGCGCGCGCGCAAGTCTGTCGATTCATACGCGATCTTCGCTTCGGCGATGCTCTCGACCGTCAGGTCCTCGACGAATACGTGCGGCGCGATCACCACGGCGCCTCGCAATGCATCCGGAAAGGCGCTCGCGTACAGCAACGCGATCGAGGCGCCGTCGCTATGGCCGATCAGCCACATGCGCGCTCGCTCGGCGGCGTCGATGCCGAGCGCGTCGAGGAATGCCGGCAAGACGTCGCGCGCCTGGTGCGCCATGAAATCGACGGGCCATTTGACGCCGTGCGGCCGCGGCGTCGAGCGTCCGTAGCCCGGTCGCGAATAGACGAGGCCCCGCATGCCGAGCCGCTCGCAGAGCGTCTTCGGCCAGTCCTTCCACATCGCGATCGAACCGAGACCTTCGTGCAGGAACAGAGCGATCGGCGCATGCGTCAGGTCGGCGTCGAGCCATTGATATTCGAGGCGAAGCGCCGCCCGGTCAGCGGTCGCGGCCAGGTCGGCAAAGCCGCTGCCGTGCGCGGGCGCGGCGTCGTACGCAGTGGTGTTCATGGTGCCTCCCTGGGGGGAGCTTTGCATGGGACCGGAGTAAGCGCTAAAGCACTAACTCCGGTCGACAGCGAACGATAGTGAGCGTGGGGGGAGTTCAAGATGCCTCCCGCCGGGCCGCCCCAAGGGAGGCATCCGCCCCCTCGGGGGGCAGCGAACGATAGTGAGCGTCGGGGTAGTTCAATTCTTTTGGCTGGCTTGTTCGCGGAGCTTGAAGCGCTGGATCTTGCCCGTCGCGGTCTTCGGCAGATCGCCGACGAAGTGGATCTCTCTCGGGTATTTGAAGGGCGCAAGACGGGCCTTGACGAACGCCTTCATTTCGTCGGCAAGTTCATCGTTCGCCTCGCGGCCCTGCTTCAGGACGACGAACGCGCAGGGCCTCACGAGCCCGCCATGATCGACGCCGATGACCGCCGCTTCGAGCACCGCGTCGTGCTGCATCATCACCATCTCCACCTCGATCGGCGACACGTATTGGCCGCTCACTTTGAGCATGTCGTCGCTGCGTCCCGAGTAGACGTAGCAGCCGTCGGCGAGGCGCTGGTATTTGTCGCCGCTTCTGACCCACTCGCCGAGGAACGTCGCGCGCGATTTCTCCCGGTTGCACCAGTACATCACCGCCGAGCTGGGGCCCTTGATGTAGAGATCGCCGATTTCGCCGTCGGCGACGAGGCGGCCGTTTTCGTCGCGCAGCTCGATTTCGTAGCCGGGCACGGGGATGCCGGTCGTGCCGTAGCGCACCGCGCCGGGCCGGTTCGACAGGAAGATGTGCAGCATCTCGGTCGACCCGAGGCCGTCGAGGATCTCGCAGCCGAAATGCGCGGCGAACCGCTCGCCGATCTGGCGCGGCAGGGCCTCGCCCGCCGAGGTGCAGATGCGCAGCGCAACCTCTTCGCGCGTGGGCAGGTTCGGTGAAGCCACGATGTTCGCGTACAACGTCGGCACGCCGTAGAACACGGTCGGCTTGTGCTCGACTAGGCGGCGCAGCACCGCATCGGCCGTGGGACGCTCGGCCATCAGCACCGTTGTCGCGCCGACCGACAGCGGAAACGTCAAGGCATTGCCGAGTCCGTAGGCGAAGAACAGCTTCGCGGCGGAAAACACGACGTCCGTCTCGCGGATGCCGAGGATCGCCTTGCCGTACAGCTCGGCGGTCCAATAGAGATTCGCATGCGTGTGAACGGTGCCCTTCGGCTTGCCGGTCGAGCCTGACGAATAGAGCCAGAAGGCGATGTCGTCGGCGTTCGTCGCGAGCGCGTGCGCCGCGGGCTCGGCCGCGTCGATCAGCACCCGCAAGTCGTGCCCGGCGCCCTCGGGCTCGGCGGGCTGGCGCGCGACGATCTGCACGCAGTTTTCGAGGCCCGACTCGGCGAGCGCCTGCGCGACGACGGACTGCAGCGCGGACGACACGACGGCGGCGCGAGCGCGGCTATGCGTCAGCATGTACACATAGTCGGCGGGCGTCAGCAGCGTATTGACGACGACCGGCACGACGCCGCCATACAACGCGCCGAGAAAGACGGCAGGCAGGTCGGCCGAGTCGAGCATGACGAGGAGGATGCGCTCGTCGGGATGCACGTCGAGCCGGCGAAGCGCGGCGGCAAAACGGCGCGCGCGCGATTCGAGTTCGCCGTAGGTGGTGGCGCCGTGGTCGTCGATATACGCCGCTTTCTGCGCTCTCGACGCGTTCAATCCGAAAACATGCGCGGCGAAGTTGAACGGGGGCGCCGGCGCCTGGGCCGGCGGCGCGGCCACCTTCGCGGGCGCCGTCGCCGGGTTCTCCATCATGTCTCGTCTCCGTCCGGTGGCGGGCGTGGGGCTCCGCTAGGTGCAGGCGGCCGCCGCCGCGGCACGCTCCGATTTGTCGGACATCAGCATTTTCGCGAAAATTATCGTCTGCAACAGCGCGTGTCACGCACTATAGTGCATATACTGAAGTCATGGAACGAAAAACATGAAGCAGGTTTACCCTGAAGCGTCTCAATCCGACCCCGAGGGCGCGGGGCAGGAGACCGCGGACAACGAAGCGCGCGGCGCCGAGGCTGCGGAACGCGACCCGTTCATGGCCGCCATGGGCGAGCGCGTGCGCCTGCTGCGCGCTCGGCGCGGCATGACGCGCAAGGCGCTGGCGACCGAAACGGGACTTTCGGAGCGACATCTCGCGAACCTCGAATCCGGAGCGGGCAATCCGTCCGTGCAAGTGCTTCGGCAGATCGCGTCCACGCTCGGCTGCCCGCTCGCGGAGATCATCGGCGACGTCACGACGTCGTCCTCCGAATGGCTGCTGATCCGCGAACTGCTGCAGGATCGCGACCAGGCCGCCCTGCACCGTTGCCGCGCCGCGCTGCAGGACCTGCTCCAGGCGGCGCCCGCCGATCCGCACCGCAAGGAGCGCATCGCGCTCATCGGCTTGCGCGGCGCGGGCAAGTCGACATTGGGCCGGATGCTCGCGCAGGAGCTGAAGGTGCCGTTCATCGAGCTGAACCGCGTGATCGAACAGCTCGCGGGCTGCCCGCCGTCCGAGATCCATTCGCTGTACGGGGCGAGCGCCTACCGGCGTTACGAGCAGCGGGCCCTCGAAGGGGTGATCGCCGAGCACCCGCGGGCGGTCATCGCCTCGCCCGGAGGGCTCGTGTCCGAGCCCGCGACGTTCAGCATGCTGCTCGCGCACTGCTTCACGGCCTGGCTGCAGGCGTCGCCCGAGGAGCATATGCGCCGCGTGATCGCGCAAGGCGACTTGCGGCCGATGTCAGGAAACCGGGAGGCGATGGACGACCTCAAGCGGATTCTCGCCGGCCGCAGCGAACTGTACGGCCGCGCCGACATGACGTACGACACGAGCGACAAGACGCTCGCCGACGCCTATCTGCAGTTCCGCGACCGGCTCGCCGCACGCCTCGCAGCCGAAACGTAGCCGTACGAGGCCGTACGAGGCCGTACGAGGCCGCGCGGGGTTTACCCCGGCCGCCTCAATATATGCATTAAAATGCTTTACTTGGTTCTTGGTGTGCACTATTGTTCATTAAAACGACGGCGACCACCAGGAGACACTCATGTCCACACCGCAGTCCCGTGTCGACTACCGTACCGACCCCTCGCAGTACAAGCACTGGAAGCTCGCGTTCGACGGCCCGGTCGCCACGCTCGGCATCGACATCGCCGAAGACGGCGGCATTCGCGACGGCTACAAGCTCAAGCTCAACTCCTACGACCTGGGCGTCGACATCGAGCTGCACGACGCGCTCCAGCGCATCCGCTTCGAGCATCCCGAAGTCCGCACGGTCGTCGTGACGAGCCTCAAGGACCGCGTGTTCTGCTCGGGCGCGAACATCTTCATGCTCGGCCTGTCGTCGCACGCGTGGAAGGTGAATTTCTGCAAGTTCACGAACGAGACGCGCAATGGCATGGAAGACGCCTCGCGCGAATCGGGGCTCAAGTTTCTCGCGGCGGTCAACGGCTCGTGCGCGGGCGGCGGCTACGAACTCGCAATGGCCTGCGACGAAATCTGGCTCGTGGACGATCGGTCGTCGTCGGTGGCGCTGCCGGAAGTGCCGTTGCTCGGGGTCCTGCCGGGCACCGGCGGCCTGACGCGCCTCACCGACAAGCGCCGCGTGCGGCACGATCACGCCGACATCTTCTGCACGGTGGTCGAGGGCATTCGCGGCGAGCGCGCAAAAGCATGGCGGCTCGTCGACGAGGTGGTGAAGCCGAACCGGTTCGAGCAGGCGATCCACGCCCGCGCGCTCGAACTCGCCGGAGAAAGCGACCGGCCCGCCGGCGCTAAAGGCGTTGCGCTGACCCGCATCGAACGCGCCGAGGGCGAGGCCGGCCTGGGCTACGGCACCGTCGACGTGGCGATCGACCGCACGAAGCGCACCGCGACGTTCACCGCCAAGGCACCCGCCGGCGTGCAGCCGGCGGACATCGACGGCATCGTCGCGGCCGGCGCGAACTGGTGGCCGCTCAAGTTCGCGCGCGAGCTCGACGACGCGATCCTCTCGATGCGAACCAACGAACTCGACATCGGCACCTGGATCTTCAAGACCGAAGGCGACGCGAAAGCGGTGCTCGCGGCCGATGCGTCGCTGATGGCGCACCGCGATCATTGGTTCGTGCGCGAGACGATCGGCATGTTGCGCCGCACGCTTGCGCGCATCGACGTGTCGTCGCGCTCGCTCTTCGCGCTGATCGAGCCCGGCTCGTGCTTTGCGGGCACGTTCGCGGAATTCGCGTTCGCCGCCGACCGCGGCTATATGGCGGCGCTGCCCGCCAATGAGGACGAGGAGCCCGCGATCACGCTGTCGGAGGTCAATTTCGGCCTCTTTCCGATGATCACGCGCCAGTCGCGCATCGGGCGCCGCTTCTACGACGAGGCCGCGCCGCTCGATGCCGCGCGCGCGACGATCGGCGAGCCGGTCAAGCCCTTGGAGGCCGAGCGTCTCGGCCTCGTGACCGCCGCGCCCGACGACCTCGACTGGGCGGACGAAATCCGCATCGCGCTCGAAGAACGGGCGGCGATGTCGCCCGATGCGCTGACGGGTCTCGAGGCGAACCTGCGCTTCAACGGCCCGGAGACGATGGAGACGCGCATATTCGGACGCTTGTCCGCGTGGCAGAACTGGATCTTCAACCGGCCGAACGCGGTGGGCGAGAAGGGCGCGCTCAAGGTGTACGGCAAGGGCGCGAAGGCGCAGTTCGACGCGGCGCGCGTCTGACTTGCGCCGTCTGACTGCGTCTAACGCCGGGCCCGCATCCGCCGACTCCCTCACGATCCCTCACGAGGCACCGACATGTCCACGATCAACTACAGCGACAAGATCCCGAACAACGTCAACTTGGCCGACGACCGCACGCTGCAGCGCGCGCTCGAGCAATGGCAGCCGAACTTCCTGTCGTGGTGGTCGGACATGGGACCGGAAGGCTCGCACCATTTCGACGTTTATCTGCGCACGGCGGTGAGCGTCGACCCGGGCGGCTGGGCGCATTTCGACTACGTGAAGATGCCCGATTACCGCTGGGGCATCTTCCTTGCGCTTGGCGAGGCGGAGCGCAAGATTCATTTCGGCGAGCACAAGGGCGAAGCCGCGTGGCAGGACGTGCCGGGCGAGCATCGCGCGAACCTGCGCCGCATCGTCGTCACGCAGGGCGACACCGAGCCCGCCTCGGTCGAGCAGCAGCGCCACCTCGGCCTCACCGCGCCGTCGATGTACGACCTGCGCAACCTGTTCCAAGTGAACGTGGAGGAGGGCCGCCATCTGTGGGCCATGGTGTACCTGCTGCATCGCTACTTCGGCCGCGACGGCCGCGAGGAAGCCGAAGCGCTGCTCGGCCGGCGCTCGGGCGACGGCGACAATCCGCGCATCCTTGGCGCGTTCAACGAGAAGACGCCCGATTGGCTCGCGTTCTTCATGTTCACGTACTTCACGGACCGCGACGGCAAGTTCCAGCTCTCCGCGCTCGCCGAGTCGGGCTTCGATCCGCTCGCTCGCACGACGAAGTTCATGCTGACCGAGGAAGCGCATCACATGTTCGTCGGCGAATCGGGCGTGTCGCGGGTCGTGCAGCGCACCGCGCAGGTGATGAACGAGCTGAAGACCGGCGACGCCGCGACACTCCGCGCGGCCGGCGTGATCGATCTCGAGACGATCCAGCGCTACCTGAACTTCCACTATTCGGTGACGATCGACCTGTTCGGCGCCGATCAATCGTCGAATGCGGCAACGTTCTACAGCGCGGGCCTCAAGGGCCGTTACGAAGAGACCAAGCGCGACGACGACCACCAGCTGCACGGGCAGACCTACCGTCTGCTCGGCGTGGAAGACGGCAAGCTCGTCGAGCGCGACGCGCCGATGCTCAACGCGATGAACGAGGTTCTGCGCGACGACTACATCAAGGACTCGGTCGCGGGCGTGAACCGCTGGAACAAGGTGCTGGAGAAGGCGGGCATCGACTTCCGCCTGACGGTGCCGCACAAGGCGTTCAATCGGCAGATCGGCACCTTCGCCGGCATCCGCGTGTCGCCGGACGGCCGCGTGGTGAGCGAGGCGGAATGGGCCGCCGCCGAGGCAAAGTGGCTGCCGGCACCGGACGACCGCGCGTTCGTCGCGTCGCTGATGGGGCGGGTGGCCGAGCCGGGCAGGTTCGCCAACTGGATCGCGCCGCCCGCGATGGGGATCAACCGGCAGCCCCTCGATTTCGAATACGTGCGTTTCAATTGAGCGGGCTGAGCGAGTGCAGGCCCGCGTGACATCCGTCGTCCGGGTGGCGCCTCGATTCATCGCGCGGCCGGGCCTAGCGGAGAGACGAAACATGAATGCCCCCGAATCCGTCGAAATCATCAAGCAGCACCTGATCGATCCCGAGATCTGCATCCGCTGCAACACGTGTGAAGAAACGTGCCCCATCGATGCGATCACGCACGACGAGCGCAACTACGTCGTGAAAGCGGACGTCTGCAACGGCTGCATGGCCTGCATCGCGCCATGCCCGACCGGCGCGATCGACAACTGGCGCCACGTGCTGAAGGCCGAGGCGTACGGCATCGACGAGCAGCTCACGTGGGACGAGCTGCCCGCGCAGAACACGACGGCGGCGGCGTTCCCCGAGCCGCCGGGCGCGGCCGCCGAGGCCGAAGCGGACGACGAGATCGTCGCCTCCGACATGGTGCGAGGGGCGTCGGTGCCGCCGTGGTCGGCCGCGAAGCCCTACGTGAACCTCTACACGCACCAGTCGCCGACGACGGCGACGGTGGTCGGCAACTACCGGCTGACCGACGCGTCGGTCGAAAGCGACATCCACCACATCGTGCTCGATTTCGGCGCGATGCCGTTTCCGGTGCTGGAGGGGCAGTCGATCGGCATCCTGCCGCCCGGCACGAGCGCGGACGGCAAGCCGCATCACGCACGCCAGTACTCGATCGCGAGCCCGCGCGACGGCGAGCGTCCGCGCTACAACAACGTCTCGCTGACCGTGAAGCGCGTGACGCACGATCACGGCGGCAACCCGACCGACGGCGTCTGCTCGAACTACCTCTGCAATCTCAAGAAGGGCGACACGGTGACGGTGATCGGTCCGTTCGGCACGACGTTCCTGATGCCGAATCATCCGAACTCGCACTTGCTGATGATCTGCACCGGCACCGGTTCGGCGCCGATGCGCGCGATGACCGAGTACCGGCGGCGCAGGCGGCTAAAAGGCGCGACCGGCAAGCTGATGCTGTTTTTCGGCGCGCGCACGAAAGAGGAGCTGCCGTACTTCGGGCCGCTCACGAACCTGCCGAAGGATTTCATCGATACGAACCTGGCGTTCTCGCGCACGGCGGAGATGCCGAAGCGCTACGTGCAGGACGCGATGCGCGAGCGTGCCGGCGATCTGGCGCAGCTCTTGAGGGACGACAACACGTACCTCTACGTGTGCGGCCTGAAGGGGATGGAGGACGGCGTGCTGCAGGCGCTGCAGGAGATTGCCGGCGCCGACGGGCTCGACTGGGCCGAGCTGTGGGCGCGGCTCAAGCGCGAAGGCCGCTTGCACTTCGAGACGTATTGAAGGCGAGGGCGTCGAGTTCCGGCCCGCGCCTCGACGCGCTGACGGGCACGTTCGCCGGCGATCGGCCGCGGTCGACGGCTAACGGGCAGGGTGTGGCGAGCGGTGGACGTGCGTCCGCCGCGGGTATATAAGAAAAAGAAAGCAGCGGCGTCCGCCGGGGCCCGCTCGAATCGCGAGGAAAATACCATGTCCGACCCATCGG
Organism: Trinickia mobilis; assembly: GCF_017315705.1. GTDB lineage: Bacteria > Pseudomonadota > Gammaproteobacteria > Burkholderiales > Burkholderiaceae > Trinickia_A > Trinickia_A mobilis. The sequence continues at coordinate 50,901 of NZ_JAFLRF010000016.1, forward strand.
AAAAGCCGGCTGAAGGCCAGGAGCGGCTCGAACATCTCGACGCCGCAGTCAACCACGTCGACGCGTTGATCTCGTCGGGCAGCATTGCCAAAGGCGCTGCGAAAGGGCTCTTGTACAGCTTGATCGAAACGCTCGGGGCGCTGGTCGGCGATCCCGATCTGCCCGCGCATTCGCGCTCGGGCTACGAGGGATTGCTCGAGACCGCGCGCGAGCTGCGCGTCAAACTCGGCAAGTAAGGCGGCAGGCTGGGGCGATGTGCGCCAGGACCGCGCCGGGCACTAACGGCGATCGGCGATGCCATTGTGCGACAAGCACTTGGCGCTCGGGCGCAGACATTCAGGATAGCGTCGTTGCGGTGCGATCCGTCTCGAATTGCGTACCGCGAGGCTTTGCGCGCAGTCCGCTTATTTCCAGGATGGGTGCAGGAGGCGATCTGGGTGCCTGCTAGAATGCGGGGGCCGCCATGTCGTGGATCGCAGATGAAATTGCTTGATGCGTTAGTCGAACAGCGTATTGCCGCCGCGGCCGCGCGGGGCGAGTTCGACGGTTTGCCGGGTGCCGGCGCGCCCCAGGAACTGGATGACGACCTGCTCGTTCCTGAGGAAGTGCGCGTTGCGAACCGGATCTTGAAGAACGCGGGCTTCCTGCCGCCCGCGGTCGAACAGCTGCGCTCGCTGCGCAATCTCCAGAAAGAATTGAGCGCGGTCGGCGACCCGGCGATGCGCTGCGCGCTGGAGGCGAAGCTGCTCGCGCTCGACATGGCGCTCGAATCGCTGCGCGGCGCCCCGATGCTCGCGCCGCGCGAGTATTGCGAACGCATCGCGCAACGGTTGTGCGAGCGGGCACGCGCGGATGCCGGCGCGCCTATGGAGCAGCCGTGAGCATGTCGCCGGGCAACCTAGCCGGCGGCACTGAATCCGCCAGCGCCGAAGAAGCTTCTAGCTGCGCGCTTGCGACGCCCGCCGAGCCATCGGCAGATCCGCTTCCCACGCCGTCGCGCCCGAATCCGGGCGCTCCCGATCCTGCCGAGCGCTCCGAGCGCGACCGCCGCTTCATGGCGCTCGCGCAAGCCGCTGCCGAAAAGGCGCGCGCCGCGGGCGAAGTGCCGGTCGGCGCCGTGCTCGTGCGCGGCGACGAGGTGATCGCCACGGGCTTCAATCATCCGATCAGCGGACACGATCCGTCGGCCCACGCCGAGATGGCGGCGCTTCGCGCGGCCGCGCAGGGGCTCGAAAACTACCGCTTGCCCGGCTGCGAGCTCTACGTGACGCTCGAGCCTTGCCTGATGTGCGCCGGGGCGATCATGCACGCGCGCATCGCCCGCGTCGTGTTCGGCGCCTATGATCCGAAGACGGGCGCATGCGGCAGCGTGGTCGACGCCTTCGCGAATCCTCAGCTCAATCACCATACGTCGGTGACGGGCGGCGTGCTGGAAGCCGAGTGCGGCCAGGCGCTCAAGTCGTTTTTCGCCGACCGGCGCCGCGCGATCCGGGCTGCGCGGGCGGCCGAGGCGGAAGCCGCGCGCGAACGCGGCCCGGCCGAGCCCGTCTAAACTTTTCAATATCGTCTCGTCGGCACACGGCCATGACTGCTCACCGCACCATCGAACTGATCGCGCCTTCGGGGTATCCGCAGGATCCGGCCGCCGTCGAGCGCGGGCTCGCCCGGTTGCACGCGCAAGGACATCGAGTCAAAGGTCTGGAGGCCACCCGGCGCCGCTACCAGCGCTTCGGCGGCACCGACGGCGAGCGCGCAGCCGACCTGAACCGCCTCGCCGACGCAACGCAGCCGCTGCCTGACGTCGTTCTTGCCGTGCGCGGCGGCTACGGCGCGGTGCGCATCCTGCACGGGCTCGACTACGAGGGGTTGCAGCGGCGCCTGCGCGACCAGCCGGTGGTGCTGGTCGGCCACAGCGATTTCACGGCGATTCAGTTCGCGCTGCTCGCGCGCTCGGGCGTAACGACCTTCGGGGGCCCGATGTTCGCCACCAATTTCGGTGCGCCAGAGTTGAGCGCCTACACGATGCATCACTTCTGGGACACGGTGACCAAGCCGTTCTTCACGCTCGTGGTCGACGTCCCTCAGACGCAAACAGTCGACGTGACCGGGACGCTCTGGGGCGGCAATCTGGCGACGATCGCGGCGCTGGTCGGCACGCCGTACATGCCGCCGGTGCAGGGCGGCATCCTGTTTCTCGAAGACGTCAACGAGCAGCCGTTCCGGATCGAGCGCCTCATTTATCAACTGCATCTGGCCGGGATCCTGGCCGAACAGCAGGCGCTCGTGCTGGGCGACTTCTCGGGCGGCCAGGCGTTCGACTACGACAACGGCTACGACCTGCACGCGATGGTCGAGCAGATCCGTTCGGTGATCGGTATTCCCGTGCTGACGGGGCTGCCGTTCGGCCATGTCGACAACCTGGTGACGGTCCCGGTCGGCGCGAAGGCGCGCTTGGTCGCGAACTCGCATGGTTTCAGGCTGACGGCTTCCGATTACCCGCATCTGAGCTAGGCCTGACGCGGGAGAAGCGGGCCAAGGGCGGGGCGTCCCCGCCTTTTTTATCGCCCGGCGATCGCAACTAACCGTCTACGCGTTTATCGGGCATCAATCCGTGCGCGCGCTGCCCAGCTGTTGAAATTGTTGACAAAATAGTGCGCGATATGATCCGGCCGTTCAGCATTTAAGTAGGCTGATAGGGGATTTGAGGAGGCCTGCCCTAAGCCTCACAGGGCTGACGCGCGGCAGATTGTTGAAAATCGCCAAAAAAATTGTTGACAATTTTAATGTCCCATCTAGGATACAACCCATAGCGAGACGCACATGATGTCCGACACGAAACTTGCCGAGTCCGGCGGATTGAAACCCGAAGCGATCGCCGAGCGCATTCGCGCTGCGATCCTCGAGCATCGGCTGGCGCCTGGCGCGAAGCTGACCGAAGCGCAGTTGTGCGAGGTATTTGGCGCGAAGCGCGGGGCGATCCGGCAGGCGCTCGCTCAACTGGCGACGGATCACCTCGTCGACCTGGAGCCGAACCGCGGCGCCTTTGTGGCCAGCCCGTCGCTTCAGGAGGTGCACGAGGTGTTCGAGATGCGCCGGATTATCGAGCTGGCGGTAGTCGAGCGGGTTTGCGCAGGGCGCGGCCATGGGGCGCGGCGCCTGAAGGCGATCGGCGGCATGATCGGGCGCGAGCGCAAGGCGTTCGAAAACCGCGATTTCCCGGCGTGGATACGGCTTTCGGGCGAATTCCACACCGAACTCGCCGGGCTGACGGGCAACACGGTGCTGTGCGATTGCCTGGAAGGGCTGGTCGCGCGCTCGACGCTGATCTCGGCATTGTACGAATCGCTTGGACGCAGCCCGTGTTCGTTCGAGGATCACGAGGCGATCCTCGCAGCGATCGAGGAAGGAGACACGAAGCAGGCAGCGGCGTTGATGTCGAGCCATCTGCAAAGCGTCGAATTGAAGATGCTCGACCGGCCGGCACAAGCCGCGACTGACCTGCGCGAAGTCTTCGGCTCGCTGGCGGGGTCGGAATCCGGCGGCAAATGAGCGATATGCACTGCCGGCAATGGTTGTTGCGTTGAACGCTTGTGCATTCCCGCACGCGCGGCGTGCACGGCGCACCGAACCTGAACGGATTTGAAGCGATTTTCCGCGTCACGGCCCGAGCACACGTTGCAAAGGCCGTCGGCACGGACCTTGCGCCGGACCCCCTCCGGTTCGGCGCCTCCCCAACGCTTCGACGAGGCCCGCGGCCCGCGTCGCAGCGAAAAACACAAGTACGTAAGTACGGAGACATCCGCGGCGTTGGCGATGCTGCCGTTAGTCGTCCTCATGGGGTGGCACGGCATGGCGCCGAACGAATCGACATTTGATTGTCTATCGATCGACACTCATCAAGGAGAGGTCATGGCTCAGTTCAGTGCAACACAAGACAGCCCCCCGATGCCGGCGTTCGGCGCGAGCGAGGCAGGCGGCGCCCATGGCGACGCGCATCTTCCGGCGGGCTACAGCGAGCGTCTCTACAACGAGGACCTCGCTCCGCTGCGGCATCAAAGCTGGGGCGCCTACAATATCTTCGCGTTCTGGATGTCGGATGTGCACAGCGTCGGCGGCTATGTGTTCGCTGGGAGTCTCTTCGCGCTGGGCCTGACGAGCTGGCAGGTGCTCGTGGCGCTGCTGATCGGCATCGGCATCGTCAACGCGTTCTGCAACCTGATCGCGAAGCCGAGCCAGTTGAACGGCGTGCCGTATCCGGTCGCTTGCCGGGCGACGTTCGGCGTGCTCGGCGCGAACGTGCCCGCGGTGATTCGCGGCCTGATCGCGGTGGCTTGGTACGGAATCCAAACTTATCTCGCGTCGAGCGCGCTCGTGATCGTCGTGCTCAAGTTCTTCCCGCAACTGATGCCGTACGCGGACGTTCATCACCACGGCTTCGCGGGCCTGTCGACGATCGGCTGGGCCGGCTTCATGCTGCTGTGGGTGCTGCAGGCGCTCGTGTTCTGGAACGGCATGGAGACGATCAAGAAGTTCATCGACTTTGCCGGTCCTGCCGTGTACGTCGTGATGTTCATTCTCGCCGGCTACATGATCTGGCGCGCGGGTTGGCGCAACATCGGCTTGAACCTCGGCGGCGTGAAATACCACGGTCTCGAAGTCGTGCCGGTGATGATCACGGCGATCTCGCTCGTCGTCTCGTACTTCTCGGGCCCCATGCTGAACTTCGGCGACTTCTCCCGCTACTGCAAGAGCTTCGGCAGCGTGAAGCGCGGCAATTTCTGGGGCTTGCCGGTGAACTTCCTCGCGTTCTCGCTCGTGACGGTCGTCACGACGGCGGCGACGCTGCCGGTGTTCGGGGAACTGATTACCGATCCTGTCGAGACGGTCGGCCGCATCGACTATCCGACGGCCGTGATCCTCGGCGCGCTGACCTTCACGATCGCCACGATCGGCATCAACATCGTCGCGAACTTCGTCTCGCCCGCGTTCGACTTTTCCAACGTCGCGCCGCGCTTCATCAGCTGGCGTGCGGGCGGGATGCTGGCCGCGATAGCGTCGATCTTCATCACGCCGTGGAACCTGTTCAACAACCCGGCGGTGATCCACTACACGCTCGATGTGCTCGGCAGCTTCATCGGACCGCTCTACGGCGTGCTGATCGTCGACTTCTACCTGGTCAAGCGCCAGAAGGTCACGCTCGACGATCTCTATTCGGTCTCGGAGAAGGGCGCGTACTGGTATCGCAACGGCGTCAACTATCGCGCGGTGTTCGCGCTGCTGCCTGCGGCGGCGATCGCGGTGGCATGCGTGATGATCCCGGCGCTGCAGGGTTTGGCGAACTTCTCGTGGTTCATCGGCGTGCTGGTTGGCGGTGTCGTGTATCGGCTCCTCGTGAGCACGAAGTAATTTTCAGCAAAGCAGAGAACGGACATGCGAATCAAACTGATCAATCCCAATACGACGCAGCGAATGACCGACGCGATGGGCCGCTGCGCGGCGAGCGTCGTGGCGAGCGGCACCGAGGTCGTCGCGGTGAGCCCGACGATGGGGCCGCCCTCGATCGAAGGCTATTACGACGAGGCGCTCGCGACGCCCGGCCTGCTCGCCGAAATCAGCGCCGGTGAGCGGGAAGGCTTCGACGGCTACGTCATTGCGTGCTTCGGCGACCCGGGCCTGTACGCGGCGCGCGAGCTGGCGCGCGGGCCGGTGATCGGCATCGCCGAGGCGGCAATGCACGCGGCGAGCGTCCTGGCACCGGGCTTCTCGGTGGTGACGACGCTCGCGCGCACCTGCGGGATGGCCTGGCATCTGGCTGAGCGGTACGGGATGGAACGGTTTTGCCGCAATGTCCGTGCGACGGATGTGGCCGTACTCGACCTCGATCGCCCGGGCTCGGCGGCGCGCCGCCTCATCACCGACGAATGCCGCCGCGCGCTCGACGAGGACGGCTCGGACGCGATCGTGCTCGGCTGCGCCGGCATGGCCGAGCTGTGCGCGGAAATCGAGGACGCGATCGGCGCGCCGGTTGTGGAGGGCGTGACGGCGGCGGTCAAATGGGTCGAGGCGCTCGTGGCGCTGAAGCTCTTTACCGCAAAGCGCGGCGATTACGCGCGGCCGCTGCCGAAGCGCTACGACGGCGCCTTCGAGCGCTTCAGTCCGGCGCCCGCGATCGCCCGTCCGGCGGCGGTCGCAGGCGGGGCCGCGCCGGCGGCAAAACCTCGGGAAAACCCGTCCTCCGGCACGGCCGACAAGGCCGTTGCTGCGCCGCACATACACTCTGTCTGACTCGCACTATCTGTCCGGGTGTATGGGCGCTCCCGGACGTTTTCGCTACACTGGCCTCATCCCGGTGCGTCTCGAAAACATCTGGTTTTCCGCTTGTTTTCGGGGCGCACGAGCCCAGTTTCACGGCCCAGGATTCCCGCGCGTCTCCCGTCCCGTGCGTTTCCCTGCACTAAGGCTTTTCCGACCATGTCATTCGACCCCAACTATCCTCGCGACCTGATCGGCTACGGCCGCTATCCGGTGCAGGCCAATTGGCCCGGCCGCGCGCGCGTGGCCGTCCAGTTCGTTCTCAATTACGAAGAGGGCGGCGAAAACTGCGTGCTGCACGGCGACCCGGCGTCCGAGCAATTCCTGTCCGAGATCGTCGGCGCGGCGGCCTATCCGTCGCGGCACATGAGCATGGAGTCGATCTACGAGTACGGCTCGCGCGCGGGTGTCTGGCGCATCCTGCGCGAGTTCGAAAAGCGCAGCTTGCCGCTGACGGTGTTCGGCGTCGGCATGGCGATCGAGCGTCATCCGGAGCTGGGCCGGGCGTTCGTCGAGCTGGGTCACGAGATCGCCTGCCACGGCCACCGCTGGATCCACTATCAGGACATGGCGCCGGAGCGCGAGGCCGAGCTGCTGCGTGTCGGCATGGAAGCGATCGAGCGCGTGACCGGCGTGCGGCCGCTCGGCTGGTACACCGGGCGCGACAGCCCGAATACGCACCGGCTCGTCGCCGAATACGGCGGCTTCCTGTACGACTCCGACTACTACGGCGACGACCTGCCGTTCTGGATGGACGTCGAAGTGACGGGCGGCGAGAACAAGCCGCAACTGATCGTGCCGTACACGCTCGACACGAACGACATGCGCTTCGCGTCGCCGCAAGGCTTCAACACGGCGGACCACTTCTTCACGTACCTGCGCGACGCGTTCGACGTGCTGTACGAAGAGGGCGACGAAGCGCCGAAAATGCTGTCGATCGGCATGCATTGCCGCCTGCTCGGCCGTCCGGGGCGCTTTCGCGCGCTGCAGCGCTTCCTCGATCACCTCGAAAAGCACGACCGCGTGTGGGTCACGCGGCGTGTCGACATCGCCAAGCACTGGCGCGAACATCATCCCTATCAAACCCAGACGAACTGCGGGGCAGCCGCATGAAAGCGATGCGATACACGTTGGAACAATTGAACACGATGTCGGCCGACGCCTTTACGGCGGCGCTTTCGGGCATCTTCGAGCACTCGCCGTGGGTGGCGGTCGAAGCGGCGGGCAAGCGCCCGTATGCGAGCGTCGACGCGCTGTACAAGACGATGTCGGGCATCGTCGAGGCCGCGGGCGAGGAAAAGCAGCTCGCGCTGATCAACGCCCACCCGGAACTCGCGGGCAAAGCCGCGGTGCGCGGCGAGCTGACCGAGGAGTCGACGCGCGAGCAAAGCGGCGCGGGCCTTTCGCAGTGCACGCAGGAAGAGTTCGACAAGCTGCTGGGCCTGAACCGCGCGTATCGCGAGAAGTTCGGCTTCCCGTTCATCCTCGCGGTTCGCGGCTACGACCGTCACGGGATCATCGCCAACTTCGAAGCGCGCGTGAACAACAGCCGCGCGGACGAACTGCGCGCGAGCCTGGACCAGATCTACCGCATCGCGCGCTTCAGACTCGACGATCTGGCCGGCGCTTAAGCCGGCGCATCGAGCCGTCGCACTAATTGCCGAATCGGCTCGCGCGGCAGGTGCCGCGCCGGCCGCGCAAGACCCGTTCTACGCGGGTGTCATCTCAAGCACAAACAGACTGGAAGGACGACAACAATGGCTCTCCCGATTCTCGACCCCAACGCTCCCGACTTCACGCGCCGTTATGTGAATCTCGCGGACCCGCGTCTCGGAGCGCAGGCGCTCGAAGCAAGCGACGACTTCTTCGCGCCGAAAGACCGCATGCTGAACCCGGAGCCGGCCGTATTCATCCCGGGCAAGTACGACGATCACGGCAAGTGGATGGACGGCTGGGAAACCCGCCGCAAGCGCACGACCGGCTACGACTGGTGCATCGTGAAGCTCGCGCGTCCCGGCGTGATCAAGGGCCTCGACCTCGACACGAGCCACTTCACCGGCAACTTCCCGCCGGCGGCTTCGGTCGAGGCGGCACGCGTGGCGGACGGCGCACCGAACGCGTCGACGCAATGGGTCGAAATCGTGCCGTCGACGACGCTGCAAGGCAACAGCCACCACTATGTCGACGTGACCGACACAGGCGCTTACACGCACCTGCGCGTGAACCTCTATCCGGACGGCGGCATCGCGCGTCTGCGCGTCTACGGCCAGCCGCAAGTCGACTGGGCGGGCGCGAGCCGCAGCGAACTGTTCGATCTTGCCGCGATGGAAAACGGCGCTTACGTGGTGGCCGCGAACAACCAGCACTTCGGGTCGGCTTCGAACATCCTGATGCCGGGGCGCGGCGTGAACATGGGCGACGGCTGGGAAACGCGGCGGCGCCGCGAGCCGGGCAACGACTGGGCGATCATCGCGCTTGCGCAGCCGGGCATCATCAAGAAGATCGAAGTCGACACCGCGCACTTCAAGGGCAACTATCCGGACCGCTTCTCGATCCAGGCCGCTTATGTGCAAGGCGGCACCGACAGCTCGCTCGTCACGCAGGCGATGTTCTGGCCGCTTTTGCTCGACGAGCAGAAGCTGCAGATGGACAAGCAGCACGACTTCGAAAGCGAGGTCACGACGCTTGGCCCGGTCACGCACGTGCGCCTGAACATCATCCCGGACGGCGGCGTTTCGCGTCTGCGTCTGTGGGGCACGCTGGACTGAGGCGGCCATGACTGAGATAGCCATGAAAGCGCTCGCAATCGAACCGCTCACGCGCGAGGCGTTCGCGCCCTTCGGCGACGTCATTGAACTGGAAGGCGCGAAGCAGATCCCGATCAATCTCGGCACGACGATCCGCTATCACGATCTTGCGAAGGTGGATGTCGACGACGAGGGCGGCCGCACGCTCGTGAACCTGTTTCGCGGGCAACCGCGCACGCTGCCGTTCGAGGTCAGGATGCTCGAGCGCCATCCGCTCGGCAGCCAGGCCTTCGTGCCGCTGAACGACAAGCCGTATCTCGTCGTCGTCGCGCCTGCCGGCGCACTCGATCCGGCGAAGATCCGCGCGTTCGTGACGAGCGGCTGGCAGGGCGTGAACTACGCGAAGGGCGTCTGGCACCATCCGCTGATCGCGCTTAACGACGTGAGTGATTTCATCGTCGTCGATCGCGGCGGCGAGGGGCTCAACCTCAACGAGCAGGATTTGCCCGAATCGCTGTGGCTGACCGAAGACGCGCTGAACGCGGTGGCGGCCTGAGGGGCGCCAGCGGGCGGATGGCCCGCGTGATGGAAGGAGGGGCGGACGGTTTGGCTCCTCGAACAGTGTGATCGACGCCCGCGGCCATGCCGCGGGCGTTTTTCATGGCGTCGCCGGTTTCTTATCGGATTGCGGACGTGAGTCTTGACGGCGCATCTGCGCGACGAACTTCACCGTCATGTCGTCGGCGATAACCGGCCGGCCGCCGGCCGCCGGCCGCTCGCCGCCAAAAAACAAGGCCCGCTATGAGAGCGGGCCTTGCATGGTGAACATCGGCAACAACGGGGGGAGTGCGGTTCCCCCGGGCAATGCGCTTACTTCGCGCCTTCCTGGAACCAGGCAGCGATCTTCATGCGCTCCTCGTCGGTCATGTGCGTGACGTTGCCAAGCGGCATCGCCTTCAGCGTGACCGCCTGCTGATAGATGCGCTGCGCGTTCTTCGAGATCTCGTCGGGCGTATCGAACAGCACGCCTGCCGGGGCCGCGCCCATCAGCGTCGGGTGTGCCGAGTGGCACGCCACGCAGCGCTGCTGCAGCACGGGCTGGATATCCGCGACCCTGACGGTCGGCGCATTGGCGGCCTGAGCTTCGGGCGTGATCGGGCGCGGCATCATCCACACGAGCGCGCCGGCCATCAGCGCGACGCCGCCGAGCGGCAGGTACCAGAGCACCTGGCCGCGATGGCGCATGACGAAGAACTGACGGATCAGCGCGCCGGCCGCCATGATGATTACGAGGATCGCCCAGTTGTACGGATGCGTGTACGTCATCGCGTAGTGGTTCGAGAGCATCGCGAACACCACCGGCAGCGTGAAGTACGTGTTGTGCACCGAGCGCTGCTTGCCGCGCTTGCCGTAGATCGGGTTCGGCTCTTCGCCCTTCAGCATCTTGTCGACCATCTTGCGCTGGCCGGGGATGATCACGAAGAACACATTCGCCGACATGATCGTCGCCATCATCGCGCCGACGATCAGGTAAGCCGCGCGGCCCGCGAAGATGTGGCACGCGAGCCAGGCCGCGATCAGGATGTAGACCGCGACGCACGCGCCGAGAATCTTGTCCTTGCCGACGAGCATCCGGCACAGCGAGTCATAGACGATCCAGCCCGCCAAGAGGAAGCCGAGCGCCGAGAAGATCGCGACGACCGGGCCCATGTCGAGCACGTTCTTGTCGATCAGATAGGTTTCCGGCGAGAACAGGTACAGCACGGTGAAGAGGGCGAAGCCCGACATCCACGTGGTGTACGAGGGCCACTTCGACCAGTGCAGGTCTTCCGGCATTTCGGCCGGCGCGACCATGTACTTCTGCATGTTGTAGAAGCCGCCGCCGTGCACGTGCCACAGTTCGCCGAACACGCCGCGCTGACGCAGCACGGGGTCCTTCGGCGGTTTCAGACTGTTGTCGAGCGCGACGAAGTAGAACGATTCGCCGATCCACGCAATCGCGGCGACGACGTGCAGCCAGCGAAGGATGAGATTCAGGCCGTCAGTGATAAAGCCTTCCATTTAATGCCTCCAAACTCCTGATTTTTTATCTGCGCCCAAAGGGCGCCAATGCAGTGCGGTACGCAGCCGATGCAATGTCAGCTGCCGCGATACGTGCTGTACGCCCAAGGCGAAACGAGGAGCGGCACGTGATAGTGGGCGGCGGCGTCGGCGATGCCGAAGCGCAGCACGACGCGGTCGACGAAGCGCGGCTCGGGCACTTTCACGCCCGCGGCGGCGAAGTAGTCGCCGGCGTGGAACACGAGTTCGTATTCGCCCGGGACGAGCGCGGCGCCTTCGAGCAGCGGCGAGTCGCAGCGGCCGTCGTCGTTGGTGGTGGCGGTTTTGAGCGCGCGGCGCGCGTCGCCGTCAAGCGCAAAGAGTTCGACCTTGACGCCGGCGCCCGGGCGGCCATGCGAGGTGTCGAGCACGTGGGTAGTCAGCTTGCCCATTCGCAATTTTCCTTGTGATGAATGCGAGGTTTCGGCGGCGACTCGATCCAACAACGATGTGCGGCGGATCGAGGCTCCACGTCAGTGGCTACATACCCGTCGGCGAGTTGAAGCGAGCGCCGTGGTGGCAATTGTAGGAATTTGCGACAGCGTGTGCGAGAGCGATAAGAAAGATAATAGACGGCGCATGACGACGTGTTGAAAGCCTTGGTGGGCAAGGCATCGCGGCGCGCCGCGCGCCTGGTAAACCCGTCCGTTTCCAATCCTATCCACACCAAAATTCGCTGAATATATTGGAGGTGTGAATCCGGGTATCGCAACGGCGGACATTGCCAGCGCTATTTTGGCTTCAGATCGTAGCGACATGCGCAGCGCGGCTGTGCATCCCGAAGACGGCGCAGCACGCCGGGTAACCGGGCCAGTGCGTTCGAACGACACGAACGCGAGGGCACCGGCGGCGTGCTCCCCGCGGATCGCGTTCGGACGGCTTTGCTTACCGCCTAGACAGGCACCTTTGAAGCGGAGACACGAATGACGATGGAGCAGCACATGGGCGCTGCGGCCGGCAATCCGAGCGGCCGGGACACCCAGGGCAAGGCAGACGGCAAAACGATGCTCGTCAGGCACGCGGACGTGCTCGTGACGATGGACGGCGCGCGGCGCGAATTGCGCGACGCGGGCCTTTATATCGAGGACAACCGGATCGTCGCGGTCGGCCCCACGGCCGAGCTGCCGCAGACGGCCGACGAAGTGCTGGATTTGCGCGGGCATCTCGTGATTCCCGGGCTCGTCAACACGCACCACCACATGTACCAAAGCCTGACGCGCGCGATTCCCGCCGCGCAGGATGCCGAACTCTTCGGCTGGCTGACGAATCTGTACCGGGTCTGGGCGAACCTGACGCCCGAGATGATCGAAGTCTCGACGCTGACCGCGATGGCCGAGCTGCTGCTCTCGGGCTGCACGACGTCGAGCGACCATCTGTACCTCTACCCGAACGGCAGCCGGCTCGACGACAGCATCGCGGCGGCAAAACGCATCGGCATGCGCTTTCACGCGAGCCGCGGCAGCATGAGCGTCGGACAGAAGGACGGCGGCCTGCCGCCGGATTCCGTGGTCGAGCGCGAGGCCGACATCCTGACGGACACACAGCGCCTGATCGAGACGTATCACGACGAAGGACGCTACGCGATGCTGCGCGTCGTGGTCGCGCCGTGCTCGCCGTTTTCGGTGAGCCGCGACTTGATGCGCGAATCGGCCGCGCTCGCACGCCAGTACGGCGTGTCGCTGCACACGCATCTGGCCGAGAACGTCAACGACCTCGCCTACAGCCGCGAAAAGTTCGGCATGACGCCGGCCGAATATGCCGAGGACCTGGGCTGGGTCGGGCGCGACGTCTGGCACGCGCACTGCGTGCAGCTCGACGAGCCCGGCATCGCGCTCTTCGCACGCACCGGCACGGGCGTCGCGCATTGTCCGTGCTCGAACATGCGGCTCGCGTCCGGCATCGCGCCGGTCCGCAAGATGCGCTTGGCGGGCGTGCCGGTGGGGCTGGGCGTCGACGGCTCGGCGTCCAACGACGGCGCGCAGATGGTCGCCGAGGTGCGCCAGGCGCTGCTGTTGCAGCGCGTCGGCTTCGGGCCCGATGCGATGACCGCGCGCGAAGCGCTCGAAATCGCGACGCTGGGCGGCGCAAAGGTGCTCAACCGCGACGACATCGGCGCGCTGGCGCCGGGCATGGCGGCGGATTTCGTCGCGTTCGATCTGCGCCAGCCGCTCTTTGCGGGCGCGTTGCACGATCCGGTCGCGGCGCTGGTGTTTTGCGCGCCGTCGCAGGCGGCTTATAGCGTGATCGGCGGGAAGGTGGTGGTGCGGGAAGGCCGGCTCGCGACGGTCGACTTGGGGCCCGTCGTCGAGCGGCACAACCGGTTGGCAAAGGATTTGTACGAAGCGGCGCGCTGAGCGCGAGCCGCTGACAGCAGCTCGCCTCAAGGGCGATCGATCAGCGTCTTGGTTGCCTCGGCGACGAGCCCGCGCAGCCACCGCACTTCGTCGGAATAGTGGCAGCGCTCGTGCCAAAGTTGGTAGTACTGCATCGGCGGGAAATCGAGCGGCGCCGGGATAACCGTCAACGGAAGGAACTTCGCGTAATGGTCGGCAAAGAGGCGGGTGGTCGTGAAGATCAGATCGGATTTGACGAGCACGTACGGCGCGAGGTTGAAGTACGGCAGCGTGACGACCACGTGGCGCTTCAAGCGCTCGCGCGCGAGATGCACGTCGATCGCGCCGCGCTGGCCGACCGAGTAGGGCGTCGGCGCGAGATGCGGGGCGTTCAGGTATTGGTCGAGCGTGAGGCTGCCGCGCTTGGCGAACGGATGCGTGTTGCTCATCAGGCAGACGATCTGGTCGACGAACAGGTTCGACAAGTGCAGCTGCTCGGGCGGCTCGGGCCAGTTGCCGACGACGATGTCGAGCTTGCCGTCTTCGAGCGCGAGCTCGTAGTCGAACGCGGGGCCGAGCGAATGGAATTCGAGCGTCGCGTTCGGCGCCGCCTGGCGGAAGCGCTCGACCACCGTCGGCACGAACAGCACGTTCAGGTAGTCGGGGCAGCCGATCCGATAGCAGCGGATCGACGTCGCCGGATCGAAGTTGTGCTGCTGGAACTTGATGCGCTCGATTTCGCGCAGCGCGTTCTGCACGGGCTCGAGCAGACGCAGGCCGTATTCGGTCGGCACCATGCCGGACTTGCCGCGCACGAGGAGCGGGTCGCCCGTGATGTCGCGCAGGCGCCGCAGCGCCGCGCTGATTGCGGGTTGCGACTGATTGAGCTTGACGGCCGCACGCGTCACGCTGCGTTCCATCAATAGGGTATGCAAGACGCGCAGTAAATAGGTGTCGATCGCCTCGCGTTGCTGACTCATGATTTCTCCGGGTTATATATTCGGGCTGATCGAACGGGGGCGGGGGTATATCGTTTTTAATATGCGCAGAAAGTTGCGTCAAGAGTGGGATACCCGCAGAGCGCGGCGGGGCGGGGCTTAGCGCCTTGTCCGCAGCGAATTTTGACGGCTCGACGGTATGGCCCGATTTCGGTATCGTCACCCGGCAATTGCGCCGGACGGCCGTGCATGGCGGAACGCGGCGGCATATTCGAACCGATCTTGATTGTTTCTTACTGATTCATTTCATTTTCAACTCAAAATAGTTTCGTTCCGATCGCGTGACGTTGGATTAATCAAGCTGTTTTTTTAGGCTAAACGACTGAATCACATGAGCGACTCCACCACTCTCGACGGCCATGCGGCGGGCGCAAGCGCGACTACCGCCGTGCCGCGCCTCGCGCTTGCGGGCATCAGCAAGCAATACCCGGCCGTGCGCGCCAACGACAACGTGAGCCTCGTCGTCGCACCCGGCGAGATCCACGCTGTGCTCGGTGAGAACGGCGCGGGCAAGAGCACGCTGATGAAGATCATCTACGGCGCGGTGCGGCCCGATGCCGGCGAGATCCGCTGGGAAGGGCAAGTCGTCGACATCGCGAATCCGGCCGCCGCGCGCAAGCTCGGCATCGGCATGGTGTTCCAGCACTTTTCGCTGTTCGAGACGCTGACCGTCGGCGAGAACATCGCGCTCGCGCTCGACGAAAAGTTCGACTTGAAGGCGCTGGGCAAGCGCATCAGGGAGGTGTCGGCCGAATACGGGCTCGATATCGATCCGCAGCGCCACGTGCACAGCTTGACGGTGGGCGAGCGGCAGCGCGTCGAGATCGTGCGCTGCCTGCTGCAGAATCCGCGCCTCCTGATCATGGACGAGCCCACCTCGGTGCTCACGCCGCAAGCGGTGAGGAAGCTCTTCGAGACGCTCAGGCGGCTCGCGGCGGAGGGCTGCAGCATTCTCTACATCAGCCACAAGCTCGACGAGATCCAGGAGCTGTGCGATACGGCCACCGTGATGCGCGGCGGCCGCGTGACAGGCAACGTGAAGCCGCGCAACGAAACGCATGCGTCGCTCGCGCAGTTGATGGTCGGGCATTCGCTGCCCGACTACACGCGCCGCCCGCATCAGCCGGGCGACGTGCTGCTGAGCGTGAAGCAACTGTCGGTCGCGAGCGAAGATCCGTTCGGCACGTCGCTCGAGAACGTCTCGTTCGACGTCCACGCGGGCGAGATCTTCGGCATCGCGGGCGTGTCGGGCAACGGGCAGGCGGAACTGCTCGCGGCGCTTTCGGGCGAGAAGCAGGGCGGGCCGGCGCATGGCGAAAAGGCCGATGCGGTGACGATCTGCGGCAAGCCGGCAGGCAAGCTCGGGGCGGGCGGGCGGCGCAAGCTCGGCTTCGCGTTCGTGCCGGAAGAACGCTTGGGGCGCGGCGCGGTGCCCGCGATGTCGCTTGCCGAGAATGCGCTGCTCACCGGACACCGTCAGCAGATGGTGCGCTCCGGCTGGATCAGCGCGAAGGCGATGCGCGGGTTTGCGCAGCGCTGCATCGAGGCGTTCGACGTGCGCTGCGGCGGCCCGGATGCGCTCGCGCAGTCGCTCTCAGGCGGCAACTTGCAGAAGTTCATCGTCGGACGCGAGATGCTGCAGGCGCCGAAGGTGCTGGTCGTCGCGCAGCCGACCTGGGGTGTCGATGTGGGCGCGTCGGCGTTCATTCGCCAGCAGCTGCTCGATTTGTCGGCGCGCGGCGTCGCGGTGCTCGTGATCTCCGAAGAGCTCGACGAGCTGTTCGACATCTGCGACCGGATCGCCGTGCTTGCGCGCGGACGCTTGTCGCCGTCGCGCAAGACGGGCGAGACGAACGCCGAGGAAATCGGCCTTTGGATGGCGGGTCTTTTCGACGGCAAGGGCGGCGCCGTGCCGCCGCCTGCGGAAGAGCCGGCGCATGTATAGCGCGCCGCGCGCATCCCGTGCATCCCTCGGATAGCGCGGCAAGCGCCGGAGCGCAACGAGAGATCAGATAACACGACACGCTACCTGGAAAACCATGCACTTCCCCTATCGACTCGAAGCGCGCACCACGCCGTCCCGCAAGATGCAGCTTGCGGTGCCGCTGATCGCCGCGCTCCTCACGCTCGTGATCGGCTTTTTGATCTTCGGCCTGGTCGGCAAAGATCCGGCCGATGCGATGCGCGCGTTTTTCATCGATCCCCTCTCGACCGTGAACGGCTGGTCAGAGCTGCTGCTCAAAGCGTCGCCGTTGTGCCTGATCGGCCTGGGGCTCGCGATCGGCTACCGGGCGAACGTCTGGAACATCGGCGCCGAAGGGCAGATGCTGCTGGGAGGCATTGCGGCGAGCGGCGTCGCGATCTACTTCGATCAATCGACCGGCTGGTGGATTCTCGCGCTGATGATGCTTGCGGGCATCGTGGGCGGCATGGTGTGGGCGGCGATTCCGGCGTTCCTGAAGAGCCGCTTCAACACGAGCGAAATCCTGACGAGCCTGATGCTCACCTACGTCGCGACGCAATTGCTGATCTACCTCGTGAGCGGCCCGTGGCGCGATCCGCAAGGGATGAACTTTCCGCTCTCCGAGATGTTCTCGGGCGACGCCCTGTACCCGACGTTCGGCGGCGACTGGCATTGGCATTTCCTGCGCGGCACGCGTCTGAACGCGTCGATCGTGCTGACGCTGGCCGCGATTCCGCTCGTGTGGATCTTCATGCGCAAGAGCTTCGCCGGGTATCGGATGAACGTCGGCGGCCTGGCGCCGCTCGCCGCACGCTACGCGGGCTTCTCGGACAAGAAGACGATCTGGATGTCGCTCCTCATCAGCGGCGGGTTCGCCGGCCTCGCGGGGATGGGCGAGATCGCGGGCCCGATCGGCCAGTTGCAGGCGACGTGGTCGCCGGGCTACGGCTTCACGGCGATCATCGTCGTGTTCGTCGGCCGGCTGCATCCGGTCGGCATCGTGCTCGCGAGCCTCTTGATGGCGCTCTTGTATCTCGGCGGCGAATCGGTGCAGACGTCGCTGCAGTTGCCGCAAGCGCTGAGCGGCGTGTTCCAGGGCCTCTTGCTGTTCTGTCTGCTCGGCGCGGACTTGTTCGTCAACTACCGCGTGCGCCGCAGAACGGCCGCCGCGGCTCATTGACGCATCCCGCAAATTACCGCCACCGATTCGATCCGGAACCCGATCTCACACATGGACATTCAACAAGCCAGCACGCTCGCCTCGACCGCCGTCATCGCCGCGATTCCGCTGATGCTCGCCGGCGTCGGCGAACTCGTCGCCGAAAAATCGGGGGTGCTCAACCTGGGCCTCGAAGGGATGATGCTGATGGGCGCCGTCAGCGGCTATGCGGTGACGGCCATCACGGGCAGCCCGTGGCTCGGCGTGGTCGCGGCCATCGTGGCCGGCGTCGCGATGGCGCTCTTGTTCGCCTTCCTCACGCTCACGATGCTCGCCAATCAGGTCGCCACGGGCCTGTCGCTGACGATCTTCGGCATCGGCTTGTCGGCGTATGTCGGCAAGCCCTATACGTCGGCGGCCGTGCGCGCGACGATCGGCGTGTGGCCGATTCCGGGCCTTTCGCAAATCCCCGTGCTCGGGCCCGCGTTCTTCAGCCTGACGCCGCTCGGCTATCTCGCGTTCGCGATGTTCGGCGTGGTCGGCTGGTTCCTCTATCGCACGCGCGCCGGGCTCGTGCTGCGCTCGGTCGGCGAGTCGCCGCAGGTCGCGCATTCGGTCGGCTTTCCGGTGATCGGCGTGCGCTATGGCGCGGTGCTGTTCGGCGGCGGCATGGCCGGGCTCGCAGGCGGCTACTACTCGATCGTCTATCTGCATCTGTGGCAGGAGCAGCTGACCGCGGGCTACGGCTGGATCGCGCTTGCGCTCGTCGTGTTCTCGACGTGGCGGCCCGGGCGCCTCGTGATCGGCTCGCTGCTGTTCGGCGCGGTGATGGGCCTGCAGTTCTACGCGCAGGCGATCGGCGTGCCGGTACCGACGCAGTTTCTCGCGATGCTGCCGTATGTCGCGACCGTCGTCGTGCTGGCCGTGATCTCGCGCAATCCGAACACGATCAAGCTGAACGCGCCCGCGTCGCTCGGCAAACCGTTCTTTGCGACGAGCTGAGTTCGAGAGGCGCCTCGCACCCATGAGTTTCACTATCCCTTCAACGTCCCTTTCGCACATCAATCACACGACTGGAGAATCCTAATGAGAAGAAAAGTATTGACCACGTTTGCCGCGGCCGCGGTGCTCGCCTGCGGCGGCGCACTGTTGCAGGGCGCGCAAGCCGCCGACGTGCCGGGCGTCGCGTTCGTCTACCTCGGCAACCCGGGCGACGCCGGCTGGACCTTCGCGCACGACCAGGGCTCGAAGGAAGCCGAGGCGAAGCTCGGCAGCAAGATCAAGATCACGCGCGTCGAGAACGTGCCCGAGTCGGCGGACTCGGAGCGCGTGTTCCGTGACCTCGCGAGCAAGGGCAACAAGATCATCATCGGCACGAGCTTCGGCTATCAGGATTTCGAGCTGAAGGTCGCGAAGGATTTCCCGGACACCGTCTTCCTGCACTCGACCGGCTACAAGAAGGCGCCGAACTTCGGCACCTACGACGTGCGGATGTATCAGGGCGCGTACCTCGCGGGCGTCGCCGCGGGCTATGTGACGAAGACGAATACGCTTGGCTTCGTCGCGTCGGTGCCGATTCCGGAGGTCGTGCGCAACATCAACGCGTATACGCTCGGCGCGCGCTCGGTGAATCCGAAGATTCATACCAAGGTTATCTGGATCAACAGCTGGTTCGATCCGGGCAAGGAAAAGCAGGCGGCCGAGACGCTGATCGGGCAGGGCGCCGATGTGCTCCTGCAGAACACCGATTCGAGCGCCACGCTCGCGACCGCGTCCGAGAAGCACGTGCACGCGTTCGGCTGGGATTCGGACATGAAGAAGTTCGGGCCTGACGCGCACCTCGGTTCGGTTGTCGCACACTGGGGCGTCTACTACGTCGCCGCGATTCAGCAGGTGCTCGACGGCAAGTGGACGAACGCGCCGGTGTGGTGGGGGCTTCCGCAGAAGGCCGTCAATCTGGAGGACCTGAACACCGCGGCGATCCCGGCGAATGCGCTGCAGGCGGTGGCCGCGAAGCGCGACGAACTGGCAAGCGGCAAGTGGGACGTGTTCACGGGCCCGATCAAGGATCAGTCGGGCGCCATGAAGATTCCGGCAGGCAAGACGCTCGCCGATCCGGAGCTGCAGCGGCTCAACTGGTATGTCGAAGGCGTCGACGGTGCGCTGCCGAAGTAAGCCTGCTGAGTCACGCGCGCGGCGGCAGATAAGGCCGAACGCGCGCGCGGTTGCCATCGCCGATGGCAATGCCCTATCCAAGGGCTGCGTCTCGAGGGGCGCAGCCCTTTTTCTTGCCCGCACGTCAGCGCCGCGCGCCGGCGTTCGGGATGCCACGCGCGCGGCTTGGCGCTAATCGTCGATGCGCAAGCCGACTTTGATGGTCACCTGCCAGTGGACGACCTTGTCGTTCTCGATCTGGCCGCGCGTGTCCGTCACCTGGAACCAATGCAGGTTGCGCAGCGTCTTCGACGCCTTCGCGATCGCACAGCGAATCGCGTCGTCGCTCGATTGCGTCGACGAGCCGGTGAGTTCGATCTGCTTGTAGACGTGGTCGTTCATGATGCCTCCTCCTGGGATGACTCCGATTGTTGGACAAGTATAGGTAACGCTCGGTGCGACACCGTCCATAGCGCAAGCAGCATGCCGCGCGGCGAGGCGGCCGGTATCATGAGGGCCGGTTCAAGTGATCGCGGCAGTGAAGGAGTCGGAATGGAAATTGGATTTTGCGGACCTGGGCTCATGGGCGCGCCGATGATTCGGCGCTTGTTGCGCGCGGGCCATACCGTGTGGGTCTGGAACCGGACGCGCGCGAAAGCCGACGCGCTTGCCGCAGACGGCGCGCGTGCCGTCGATACGCCGCGCGAGCTCGTGTCTCGCGTGGACGCGGTGTTCCTGTGCGTGACGGACGCGCATGCAGTCGAGGAAGTCGTGTTCGGCCTTGGGGGCGTGATCGGCGAGGACACGGCGGACGCCGGCGCGAGCCGCGTGCGCTGGATCGTCGATCATTCGAGCATTCCGCCGTCGGCCACGCGCGCGTACGCCGAGCGCGCGGCAGCGGCGGGCGTGGGCTGGGTCGACGCGCCGGTATCGGGCGGCGTGCCGGGCGCCGAAGCGGGCACGCTCGCGGTGATGGCGGGCGGCGCGGCGGACGACGTCGCCGCGCTCACGCCGGCCATCCGCGCGTATGCCGCGCGCGTTACGCACATGGGCCCGGCCGGCGCCGGTCAGACCACCAAGCTGTGCAACCAGGCGATCGTCTCCGCGACCATTGCGGCGATTGCCGAAGCGGTGAATCTCGCGCAACTCTCCGGCATCGACGCCGCGCGTCTTGCCGAAGCGCTCGCGGGCGGCTGGGCGGATTCGACGCTATTGCAGACGTTCGTGCCGCGCATGACGAGCGCGGGCTTTGCGCCGATCGGCGCGCTGAAGACGTATCAGAAGGATGTCGACACGGTGGCCGACGCCGCGCGCGAGGTTGGCGCGGCGATGCCGGTATCGGGGGCGGTGCAGCAGGTGTTGCGGCTCGCGGGGGCGATGGGCCTCTCGGACGCGGATTTCTCCGCGTTCATCGACGTGGTGCGGCCGAGGCGCTGAGCCGGCGGGGGAACGCTTTACCGGAGCGAGCGCGGCGCCGCGTCTCCCGCATCCTGGCGCCGCGTGCCGCGTCGCACGACGCCCGCGCCGAACTCCGGCAGAATCCGCGCCCGCGCGCGGCTCGCGAACACGAGAAAACCGAAGCCGTTTGCCTCGTACCAGTACCCGCCGTTCTCGAGCCCGTCGAGCGGCTGCTCGAGCGCGTTCGCGATCGACTCGACGCAGCGCCGGTGGAGTTCCTCGATGGCCGGATAGGGCGGCTGCGCGCCGCGCACGCTACAAAGCAGAACGTCCAGGCCCGGCAGGACGTGGGCATACAGAACCGGTTCGTCCTGGGCTCGCGCACGCGCGATCTTCGTATCGAGTTGGCCGAACGGCTTGAAATGACGCAGCACAGCGAGGAACGACTCCTCGTTGTCCACTCGCGCGCGCCTGCGCTTTCTCGGGAAGGACATAAAAATTCGCCTGAAAAAGAATTGCAAGAA
The DNA here is from genome assembly GCF_017315705.1 of Trinickia mobilis. Classification (GTDB taxonomy): domain Bacteria; phylum Pseudomonadota; class Gammaproteobacteria; order Burkholderiales; family Burkholderiaceae; genus Trinickia_A; species Trinickia_A mobilis. The sequence continues at coordinate 72,589 of NZ_JAFLRF010000016.1, forward strand.
ACACAGCGTCTTCATGCGACCACTCCCGGCTTCGCGCGCCGCACGTCGATCTTTTATAGCATACGAAAATTGGGGATTCACGGTCATTCGACGTCTCACCCGTGCTCTCCGGATGCTCGCACACTGCCTGCCGAATCGCCGCGGTTCGCGCACCCTGCTGAATTCGGCGTGTTTCTCAATAATAGGCCCGAGATTCGTCCGCGTGCGCTTCGACGACATAAAAAAGCCATCTTTCTGTGCGGCGTCGCTACTTTTGGCTCCGTTGTAATATCTCAAAACTGCATCGATAATGAGCCCGTCCGGGCTCACGCACACTTGGTGCGGCGCCCTGGCGGCGCTCGATCAGGCCTCGCAGCTCCTTGCTCCGTTCTTCTGTATCGGCCAGCGGGCGGCTCGTGCGCTGCGCGCGCCTCAAGAGGGTTGCCAAGGGCACATGAAACTGTTCACCAAGGGTTTGTTGCTGATTGCCGTGCCGAGCATCGTCGAGCTTGCGCTGCTCGGCGTGTTGTTCGAGACGCAGGGGCAGGCGGCGCAGGCCGCGCTGTGGGCCTCGCGCAGCAAGCAGGTGCTCTATCAGGCTTCTACGATCATGGACCCGCTCTTGCGCCAGGCCTCGCGCCTGCGCGCGGCGATCATCGTCGACGATGCCTCGTTCATCGACAAGCACGCGGTCTGGATCGACCTGAACGACCGGCTCGAGCAGTTGCAAAGTCTCGTCGCCGACAATCCGCTGCAGCTCGATCGCGTGCACCGCATGCGCGAGGCGGTCGACATCTACCGGGCGCAGACCAACCAGGTGTACGAGGCGCTGGCCGACGGTGAGCGCCCGATCGTGCTCGCGGCCTTCGAGGGCACGCCGCTGCCCCCGCAAATCCAGGAGTTCCGCCAGCAGCTCGACGCCTTCGTCGCCGAGGAATCGCGCCTCGACAGCGAGCGCAGCGAGGCGCTCGCGGGCACGCGCGAGGCGCAGCGCGACGCGCTGATCGCGGCCGTCGCCGGCTCGATGCTGATCTGGGGGCTGGCGGCGCTCGCGCTGGCGGGCAACATCGGGCGGCGGCTCGGGGCGCTGACGGCCAAGGCCGAGCGCCTGGGTCGCGGGCAATCGCTCGGCACGCCGCTCTCCGGCGACGACGAGATCGCGCAGCTCGACGCGGTGCTGCACCAGACGAGCGAGCGATTGCGCCAGGCCGAGGGCGACCAGGGCGCGCTGAAAGAAAAGCTGGAGGCGCGCGCCGAAGAACTGACGCGCCTGAACGACGACCTGCGGCAGCAGACGCAGGACAACGAGATGTTCATCTACAGCGTGTCCCACGATCTGCGCTCGCCGCTCGTGAACCTGCAAGGGTTTTCGCAGGAGCTGCAGGTATCGTGCGACGAATTGCGCGCGACGCTCGATGCCGCGCACGTGAGCGAGCCGGACCGGGGGCGCCTCGCGAGCGTGCTCGACGGCGACCTGAGCGAGTCGCTGCACTATTTGCGCACCGCCGTGGCGCGCTCGGCGTCGATCATCGACGCGCTCCTGCGGATTTCGCGCGCGGGCCGGCTCGAATACCAGTGGCAACGCGTGAACGTGGGGCGGGTGGTCGAGCGCATCGTCGAGCGGCTGCAGCCGGCGCTTGCCGAGCGCGGCGCCGCGCTCGAAGTGGCCGAGCTGCCGCCGGCCTGGGGCGACGCGGGCGCGGTCGAGCAGATTTTCAGCCATCTGATCGGCAATGCCGTCAACTATCTCGATCCGCAACGGCCCGGGCGCATCGAGATCGGCACGCTCGCCGCGCCCGAGGACGATGGGGAGGCCGAAGCCAGGGCGGAGAGGGCGGGCGCCATTGCGCCGGGCGCTGCGGCATCGGCCGCCGAAGCATCGGCTGGCGCAGCATGGGTTGCCCCTGCGTCCGATACACCGCAGATGCGGACCTACTATGTGCGCGACAATGGGCTCGGCATTCCGGCCGCCTGCATGCCGAAAATGTTCAACGCGTTCCAGCGGCTGCACGGCGATGTGGCGAAAGGGGACGGTATCGGCCTCGCGCTCGTGCGGCGCATGACCGAGCGGCATGGCGGACGCGTCTGGGTCGAATCGGCCGAAGGCGCCGGCGCGACCTTCTTCGTATCGCTGCCGGAGCAGCCGATGCGCGCGCCGTCATGACGAAGGCAAAAAACGCAACGATAAGACCAGCATGACCGACGACGTCTCGTTTCCCGAACCCGCCCATGTGCTCGTCGTCGATGACGACGAGGGCATTCTCCGGCTCGCGCGCAAATCGCTCGAACGCGCGGGCTGCCGCGTGTTCGCGTGCGCGAGCGTGAACGCCGCGCGCGAGTGCATCGCCAACGATGCGCCCGATCTGCTCGTGCTCGACTATCAGCTGAACGGCGTGGAAACCGGGCTCGACTTCTTCCGCCGCCTGCGCATCGAAGGCGTGCGGCTGCCCGCGATTCTCGTCACGGGCTTCGCCGACGAATCGCGCGTGATCGAGGCGCTGCGCGCTGGCGTCTCCGACGTCGTGCCGAAATCCGAGGGCTATCTCGACTATCTGCCCGAAGCGGTGGAGCGCGTGCTGTCGCAAGTGCGGCTGCAGCGCGCCTCGGCGGAGGCGGCGCTCTTGCGCGAGCGCGAGCAGTTTTACCGCAGCTTGTCGGAGGCGCTGCCGCACCTCGTGATGACGTGGAACGCGAACGGCGATTGCGACTTCCTCTCGACCCAGTGGTACGAGTACACGGGGCTCGACGCCGACCTGTCGCGCGGCCTCGCGTGGCTCGACGCGGTGCATCCCGACGACCGCGAGGAGATCCGCCGCACCTGGCTCGACACGGTCCGCATGGACGCCTCCGACTACCGCCACGAGTTGCGCATCCGCTCGCGCGAGGGTGAATACCGCTGGTTCGACGCGCGCATCGTCGCGGTGCGCAATGCGGGCGGCCGCGTGAGCAAATGGTTCGGCAGCTGCACCGATATTCATCCGCAGCGCGAGGCGATCGAGGACCGCGAGCGGCTGCTTGCGGGCGAGCAAAGCGCGCGCCAGTCGGCAGAAGAGGCGAACCGCGCGAAGGACCGCTTTCTCGCGATGCTCTCGCACGAGCTGCGCACGCCGCTCACGCCGGTGCTGGCCGGCACGCGCCTCTTGGAGCTCATGAGCGACTTGCCTGAAGCGGCGCGCTCGAACGTCAAGATGATCCGCCGCAACATCGAACTCGAGGCGCGGCTCATCGACGACTTGCTCGACTTGACCCGTGTGGCGAACGGCAAGCTGCGGCTGTCGCTGGAAACGGTCGACGTGCACGAGGTCATCGACGCCGTGCTGGATTTGTTCCGCAGCGAGATCCAGATCAAGCAGCAGGACGTGCATATCGACAAGCGCGCGGCGAACCACTTCGTGCTCGCCGATCGCGCGCGCCTGCAGCAGATGTTTTGGAACCTCGTGCGCAACGCCGCGAAATTCACGCCGGACGGCGGCCATATCTACGTGCGTACGCGCGATTCGCGCATGCAGGTGGAGATCGAGATCGAAGACACCGGCATCGGCATCGCGCCCGAGCAGATCGGCAAACTGTTCAACGCGTTCGAGCAGGGCAGCCAGACGATGACGCAGCAGTTCGGCGGGCTCGGTCTCGGTCTCGCGATCACGAAGGCGCTGACCGACGTGCACGGCGGCACCGTGAGCGCCGCGAGCCCGGGGCCGCACTGCGGCGCGACCTTCACGATCACGCTGCCGACGGCGCCCACACCCGCGATCGAACCTGTGCCGGCGGCCCCCGCGGAGCGCCGGGCGGAGGAGCGGCTCACGGTCCTGCTGATCGAGGACCACGAGGACACGGCCGAAGTCATGGCGCAACTGATCCGCGGGCTCGGCCACGACGTGACCGTGGCGGGTCGCGTGGCCGACGCGCTGGCGGCCGCGCAGTCCGCGGTGTTCGACTTGATCGTGAGCGACGTGGGCTTGCCGGACGGCACCGGGCTCGACTTCATCGGCGCGTTCCGCGAGCGCTCGCAGGCGCCCGCGATCGCGCTGACCGGCTTCGGCACCGACGACGACATACGCCGCTGCCTCGCAGCCGGCTTTACGTCGCATCTGACCAAGCCCGTGAACTTCAATCAGCTCGAAGAGGTGATTCAGAGCGCCGCGAGCGCGAAGTCGCAGGGGATGAGCGGCGCGGCGCCCGCGTGACGGCGCGCGTTCAGCGCGGCGAGGTCTTCAGCGAATCGCGGATCTCGCGCAACAGCAGCACGTCTTCGGCCGGGGGCGGCGGCTCGGCCGGGGCGGCCTCGGCCGGTTTGCGCAGGTTGTTGATGAACTTCACCATCATGAAAATGATGAACGCGAGAATGATGAAGTTGATCGCCACCGTGATGAACGAGCCGTAGCCGAACACGGCGACGCCGGCCGTCTGCAGATCCTTGTACGAATCCGGACTGCCCTTGAAGCTGGCGGGAATGTTGCCTAGGCGGATGAACTTGTTGGAGAAGTCGAGCCCGCCGGTGGCGACGCCGACGATCGGCATGATCAGGTCTTTGACGACCGAATTGACGATGGTCGAAAACGCGCCGCCGATGATGACGCCGACCGCGAGGTCCATCACGTTGCCCTTGAGGGCGAATTCCTTAAATTCTTTGACGATGCTCATGGGTGGCTTCCTCCGTGATGATGAGCCGCACGCGGCAGCGTCCGGCTTCGCCGCGCGTGGGTTGGCGGTCATGATAGCGAACGGAGGCGGCGCAAGCGAAAATTTTTTCGGATAAGCGGGCGCAGTAGAAGAGTCTGTCCTCGGTAGCCGATCTTGAGGACCGTGCAGCGCTAGAGACTTTCGTGCATTGCGCAATCGCGAGGAAACGCATAGATTGAGCGGCGCCGCACGCACGACGCCGCCCGATAAGACCGCTCGCAGCAGGCCGGGTCAGCCAACCCAGACGCTCCGTCAGAGAGCCATCCGTGCGCGCACCACACCACTACGGAGGGGAACGTGCGCCGCCTCGCCCCGGGCGCGGCCGCACGCCGAATGCCATGTTCAAACGCTTCACGATACGCGGCGGGCTCACGCTCACGATCGCGGGCTTCACGCTCGCGCTGATTGCCACGATGGCAGTCGGCATGCTCGGTCTCAAGCAAAGCAACGATGCGCTCGAGCAGATGTACGCGACCGACACGGCCGCGCTCACACACCTGAAAACGAGTTCCGAACGCATGCTGCAAGTGCGCCTTGCGCTCGGCAACTTCGAAACGCTGTTTTCGATGGGACGCGCGAGCGACGACTTGCTGCCGAAGGCGCACGCCGTGCTGAAGGAGAGCGACGAGCATTTAGCGGCGTACCTGGGCAAGCCGCGCGCCGGCGAAGAGGCGAAGCTGGCCGGCGCGGTGCAGGCGGCGCGCGCGGCGCTCGTCGCGCAGGCAATCGAGCCCGAGTTTCAGGCGCTCACGCAAAACGACTTCAACACGTTCCGCACGATCCAAGCGCAGACGGCCGATGCGCTCTACGTCCGCTACGCGCAAGCGATGACGGCGCTCGAAGCGCTGCAGGTCGCGCATCAGGAAGCGCGCTATGACGGCGCGCAGGCGCAGTTTCGTCGGCTGCTGATCGCGGCCGCCGTGATTGCCGCAGCGGCGTTCGTCATCGGCGTGTTGGCGCGCGCGGCGCTCATCGCCGCGGTCGTGCGGCCGATCGACGGGGCCGTGCGCCATTTCGAGCGTATCGCGTCGGGCGACCTCACGGGCGTGGTCAACACGTCGCGCAACAACGAGATGGGCCGCTTGTTCGCGGGCATCGAGGGCATGCAGACCGCGCTTTGCGCAACGGTTGCGCAAGTGCGCGGCGGGTCGGCGGCGATCACGCACGGCGCGCGCGAAATCGCCTCCGGCAACGCCGATCTGTCGCAGCGCACGGAGCAGCAGGCCGCGTCGCTGCAGCAGACCGCGTCGAGCATGGAGCAATTGACGTCGACGGTGAAGCAGAACGCCGATCATGCGAAACAGGCGAGCGCGCTCGCGTCCGACGCGTCGGAGACGGCCGCGCGCGGCGGCGAAGTGGTCGGCAACGTCGTGCGGACGATGAACGAGATCGCCGCGAGCTCGAATCAGATCGGCGATATCATCGGCGTGATCGAAGGGATCGCGTTCCAGACCAACATCCTCGCGTTGAACGCCGCCGTCGAAGCGGCGCGCGCGGGCGAGCAAGGGCGCGGCTTCGCAGTCGTCGCGGGTGAAGTGCGCAGCCTCGCGCAGCGCAGCGCGAGCGCCGCGAAGGAGATCAAGGCGCTGATCGTCGCGTCGGCGGACCGGGTGGAGGCGGGCGGCGCGCTTGTCGCGCGCGCGGGTTCGACGATGGAGGAAGTCGTCGCGGCGGTGCGGCGCGTGACCGACATCATCGGCCAGATCAGCTCCGCCTCGACCGAACAATCGACAGGGATCGAGCAAATCAATCGCGCCGTCGTGCAAATGGACCAGGTAACGCAACAGAACGCCGCGCTCGTCGAGCAAGCGGCGGCGGCCGCGGCTTCGCTCGAGGAGCAGGCGGCGCAGCTGGAAGCGGCGGTGGCCGTGTTTCGCGTGGCCGAGCATGCGGCCGATATGCCGCGCTTGGCCGCGTCGCGCCGCGTACTGACGTGATCGATGCGCCGCGTGCCGCAGGCTGGCACCAGCTCGCGCAGTTGTGGGAGCTGATCGTGCTGGTGTGCAAGTTCCTGTGGCGCTTGCTGCAGCTTTTGGGAGGGCGTTGAGCGATTGGATCGATCGGCGCGCTCGAATGCGGCTGCCGGCGGGACACGCGACCGGCACGGCGCGGCTGCACGCGAGGCGCGCTTGCGGTAACGTTCGACGTCAGCCCACTGCTCCCGCCGACCCAGGACCACGCCTATGATCATCGACTCCACCCAACGCTTCACCGACCGCGTCGCCGACTACGTCAAATACCGGCCGACGTATCCGCGCGAGATCGTCGCGTTCCTGCACGACACCTGCAAGCTCGCTGCCGATGCGCGCGTCGCCGATATCGGCGCGGGCACCGGCATCTCGGCCAAGCTTTTTCTCGACGCGGGCCATCCGGTCGCCGCCGTCGAGCCGAACGAAGCGATGCGGCAGGCGGCCGATCTGTGGCTTAGCGGTTTCGTCCATTACCGGAGCGTGTCCGGTACCGGCGAAGCGACGACGCTGCCCGATGCGAGCGTCGACCTCGTCATCGCGGCGCAGGCGTTCCACTGGTTCGATCCGGCGGCCGCCAAGCGCGAGTTCGCGCGGATCCTGAAACCGGACGGATCGATCGCCTTGATCTGGAATCTCCGGCGCGTGGCCGGCACGCCGTTTCTCGAAGACTACGAAGCGCTGCTGCGCCGCTATTCGCTCGACTACGCGCAAGTCGCCGACCGCTATCCGGGCGACGTGTGGATGTCCGAGTGGTTCGGCGCGGACTTCGTGAAGAAGGGCGTGTTCGACAACGTCCAGCGGCTCGATTTCGACGGGCTCAGGGGGCGTCTCGCGTCGTCGTCGTATGCGCCGAAGCCCGGACATGCGAACTACGAGCCGATGATGGCGAGCCTGCGCGAGCTGTTCGACAAGGACGCGCAAGACGGCTTCGTCGATTTCGTCTACGACACGCTCGTCTACGTGGGGCGCGCTCAGCGCGCGAAGTGATAGTCGGCGGCACGCACGCGCCGCGTGCGGCGCCGGAACGTGAACGTGAATCCGGGCCACAGCGCCGTGTTCCTGCCGCTCCCCGACAGATACCAGCTGTGGCAGCCGGTGGCCCACACCGAACGTTGCGTGCCGCGCTGCAGCCGCTCGTTGAATGCGCGCTGCACGTCGTGCTTGAGCGTCATCGTGCGCGCGCCGCGCCGTCGCAACGCGCGCAGGCAATCGGCGATGTACGCGATCTGCGACTCGATCATGTAGATCATCGAATTGTGGCCAAGGCCCGTGTTCGGGCCCGTCAGCATGAAGAAGTTCGGAAAGCCGGCGACGCTCGTGCCGAGATACGCTTCGGGGCCCTGTTGCCGCCACAGTGCGTCGAGATCCGCGCCTTGCGCGCCGATCACTTCGAACGGCGCACCCGCGTCGCCCACCTGAAAACCGGTGCCGCAAATGATGGCGTCGACAGGATAGTGCGTGCCGTCATCGGTCACGATGCCGCCGCCGACGATCTCGCGAATCGGCGTCGTGACGACGTCGACGTTGGGCTGGCTGACTGCCGGATAGAAGTCGCGTGACAAGAGCACGCGTTTGCAGCCGAAGTGATAGTTCGGCGTGAGCTTCGCGCGCAGCACCGGGTCGGCGATGCGCCGCTCCAGGTAGCTCAAGCTGAACTTCATCGGCCACTTCATCAGGTTCGGATGCGCGACGAACGCGAGCGCGCGCGATTCGTGCTGCCAATAGAGCGCGCTGCGCACGAGCCGCTGCGTGAACGGCACGCGCTTGAAGAGGCGCTGCGTGCGCTCGCCGAGCGCGCGGTCCTGTTTCGGCATGATCCACGGCGCGGTGCGCTGGAACAGATGCAAGCGCGCGACGAGCGGCTGGATCTGCGGGACGAACTGAATCGCACTCGCGCCGGTGCCGATCACGGCGACCGTCTTGCCTTCGAGCGGATAGCCGTGGTCCCAGCGCGCGGAATGAAAGAGCTTGCCTTCGAAGCGTTCGATGCCTTCGATCTGCGGCATCGCCGGACGCGATAGCGCGCCGCTCGCGGCGATCACGATGTCGGCTTCGACGCTCGCCGGGTCCTGAGCGCCGGGGCCCCCGCCGAGTTCGAGCCGCCACAGACCTCGTGCGTCGTCGAAGCGGGCCGCCTCGACGCGCGTATTGCAGCGAATGAACGGCTCGATCGCGTACTTGCGCGCGCAGCCTTTGAGGTAGGCGAGGATTTCGTGCTGCTGCCCGAACGCGCGCGACCACGACGGGTTCGGCTCGAACGAAAACGAATAGAGGTGCGAAGGGATATCGCAGGCGGTACCGGGATACGTGTTGTCGCGCCAGGTACCGCCGATGTCGTGCGCCGCCTCGTAGACCGTAAACGAGGTCAGCCCCAAGCGTTTCAAGTGAATCGCCATGCCGATGCCGGCGAATCCGCTGCCGACGATCGCGATGCGGGGCGAGGGGCGCGGCTTCACGTATCGGTCCAGCCGCCCGAGTCGTCGTTGTTGCCCATGTCGGTGCCGCCGCCGTCGTCGTTCCAGTCGTTTGAGCCTTGGCCGAAATCGACGCCGCCGTTATCGGCGTCGCTGGCTTCGCGGCGGCGTGTTTCGTCATCGACGATCACGTCGCGCTCGACCACGCGGTCGCGGTTGCCCGACAGCGCTTCGCCGAGCAGCACGCCGGTGAGCAGGCCGCCCATGCCGCCGCCGAAACCGCCGCCTTGCTGCACGACGATCGTCGGCTGTTGCTGCTGCGGATACTGAGGGGCGTAGGGCGGTTGCTGCGCCTGCCCGAAGCGTTCGGCTTCCTGCGCATACGCGGACTGCCCGGGCGCGGGCGCCGCGTTCGGATCGGGCCGGCCTTCGGCGCGCGCCTTGAGGCTCGCGACCTGCTTTTCGAGCGCCTCGATCTGGTACGGCGCCACCGGGTTCTTGCCGTTCGAGAGCGCTTCGACGAGATCGCGCAACTGGTTCTCCGCACCCTCGACTTCGTTCGCGAGCGCGTCATGCCCCGGCGCCGTCGAAAGACGCACGTCGAGCTTCAGGGAGCGCACTGCGTTCAGCAAATCGGTCGCGCGCTTCAATTGGGCGCGGCGATCTTCGCCGGCACGGCCGTCTTCGGTCGAGCGGGCGCGGCGCAGTGTCCAGCGCAGCACGAACGCGATCACGACGAACAGCAGCAAGATGCCGACCCAAGCCGCCGTCGACGGCCCATGCCGTTCGCTCGTTTGCGGCATCGCTTGCGTTTGCGCGAACGAATTCGCCGTGCCGGACGTAACCGAGGTGCGCGGCTGCGGCACGCTGCCCGTCTTCGCGTGGGACCGGATGCGCGCCTCGACTTGCGCGAAATTCGTCGGATTGGTGAAGCGGATCTGCGGATCGAGCGCTTTCGCCTGCTGGATTTGCGCGAGCGCGTCGGCGTAGCGTCCCTCGCGATCGAGCACCTGCCCGTAGAGGTAATGCGCGTGCGCGTTGTTCGGATGCGCTTCGAGCACCTGGCTCAGTTCCGTATCGGCTTGCTGCCAGTTGCCCTGCGCCATCGCGCGCTCGACTTGCTGCGCGCTCGGCACGGCAAAGGCCGCGGCCGACACCAGCATCAGCGACATCCCAGCGGCTGCGAGAAATTTCTTCATGATGCGGACCGGGCGGCGAGCGCCCGTCTCCATGGCAATCGACATATTCTTGCGACGGGCACCGCGCGCGGAAGTTCTGCGCGAGCGATGCCCGATGGTCAGGCGGCTGACGCAAGCGGCGTCAGCGGCAGCGCCGTTGCGGCGTCACTCCGCCGGCGTATTCAACTGCTTTTTCAGCGCTTCGAGGCGATCCTCGACCGACGGGCCGCGGTTCAGCGCGGCGAGCTTGTCGTCGAGCGCCTTGCCGCTTGCGGTATCGGCCGAATTCAGGCGCGCATCGGAGCGCGCGTTGGACAGCTCGACTTTGTCTTCGAGCTTCTGAAAGTCTTCCGACAGGTTCTTGCCGCCGATGCCGCCGAGCGCGGTCGCGGCGACGTCCTTCGCCTGCGCGATTTCCTGCTTTGCTTGCAGGATGCTCGAGCGCGCGTTGAGGTCGTTGCGACGCTGGCGCATGTCGGCGATCTGCGACTTCAACTGAGCGACCGACGGTTCGAGCTTGGCGAGCTCGCTCGCGAGCGCATCGCGCTCGGTTTCCGCATTCGCCTGCGCGGCGAGCGCTTCGCGGGCGAGGCCTTCGTCGCCCGTTTGCAGCGCGCGCTTCGCGCCGTCTTCGTACTTCTTCGCCTTTTCCGCAGCCACATCGTGCTTGCTTTGCTGCGTGGCGACCTGCGCTTCGATCTCGATCAGCGAGTTTTCCGCCTTGGCGATGCTGTCGTCGAGCTCGCGCACGATCTGGCGCGCGTCGCGCGACGGGTCTTGCACGGAATCGGCAGCGTCGTTCAAAAGACCTTTGACCGTGCGCGAAATGCTATCGAAAAGCGACATGAATTCCTCCGTGGATTGAAATCGGCGCCAAAGCCGAATAGCGCTGCGAGCAATCGATACTTTACGCCGGTGCGCCGTTGCGCCGCATTGCGTGCGCCGCATGGACGCACGCGACGCTGATGTCGGGGCAGGCGGGCGAATTGCAATAGTCGTGCGGCCATTTTATGAGGATGCCGTGACAGGCGCGCCTGCGCTCGGTGCATAAGTGTCAGTGTGATTCGTGCTTTACGCGGCGGATATTACAGCATGCGATCGCTTAAAAAATGCTTAAACGCACGCTGCGTATCGATTTCAGCGGATGGCGAAGATTTTGGGCGTCGCAGGATCAAGCGAGGCAAACGGTAAAAATACGCCATGGAATCCGGCATGAAAATGGAATGCTTTAGCGAATCGCCCCTTTAATCCGTTATGAATACTTTCGATTTGAAAGCATTCACATCAAGCGAAACTGCCACCTTCTTCGGCGGCGCCGGGGACGTCGCCGTCAGCCGAATTGGAGGCAACTTCGGCGCCGGATCCGTCGGTCTCGATCCGCGCTTGCGGCGGGCTGAGCTTCGGCGGGACCGCTTTCGGAGCGGCAGCTTTGGCGGGCGGACGCGTCTGCTCCGCCGCTTTTTTTGCCGTAACCCTTTCGACCGCTTCCTGCGTGAAGCGCGTCTCGTCGTTGGCCTTGGCGATCGCACGCGCGACCGACGCGCCGAGCGAAGCGCGCGGCGGGGTGCCGTCGTCGGGCCGGTCCGCCGAAGCCGCCGGCGCCGCATGGCGCACGGCGGGCGCTCCTTTCGCCACGCGCCGCAAGGTCTCGTTCAGCGCATTGGGCGCTTGCGGCGCATGGAGACGGTCGACGATGCTCGCCGCCTTGACCTGATCGCCCGTCGCCTCGAATTCGAGCACGGCACGCCGGATCAACTCGCTCACGCTGATGCCAAGACGCTGCGCGCTCGTCGAAATGGCGAGCTTCTGCGCAGGCGTGACGAAGATGACGATGCGTTCACTGGATTTGTTCATGGTCGGCTCGCGGGCGTTCGTTCGACTCTGATGCGCTAGACGTTGTGCGCCTGACGGCGGGCGGTGCAGAACGTTTTCCATCATAAGGCGAGTTCAGGAGGCGCGAAACGTGCAGCCCGCCAAATGTCTGCGGCATCAACGAGTTGATGACGTTTTCTGCCTTTTTTCCACAGGGCTTTCAACATATTCTGTTGATAAGTTAGGCCGATCGCCCCGGTCTGTGCGGCAGCCCTCGGTACGGCGGCACAGGGTCCGACCACTAGGGAATTCTTACAAAAAAAGTTTGTTGACAGCCGTCCGGTTTTATTAAAATGCGCTGTTGCATCGCACGTCTGGCTCCGTGCGGCGGGCTTCGCCGGGGGGCGGAGCGCTGCCGGGCAGGTCTCGAAAATACAGCCGGCCTAAATGGACATACGGGACACGCGTGCCACGCACGCACGATGCCATGACGTTACGATCACGATCCACTCGCGCGCAAGCCAGCGCGCACTAGGCGCGGCGAGCCGCGTCCAACTTTCCAGTCATGCCTATCATTAAACGACCGCAATCCTCGCAAGAATCGGCAGACGACCGAGATCACAACCGACGCAGCACCGAACGCCCATCCGCACCGCGCGGCCGCTCATTTGGCGCGCGCATCGCGCTCACGTTTGCGGGTCTGTTCGCGACGCTCGCTGTCGTCGGCGCGCTGATCGTCGGCTACGCGCTCGTCGTGATGGCGCCGCAGCTGCCGTCGCTCGACGCCTTGACCGACTATCGGCCGAAGGTGCCGCTGCGCGTCTATACGGCGGACCACGTGCTGATCGGCGAGTTCGGCGAAGAGCGCCGCAGCCTGGTGCGTTTCCAGGACATTCCGGACATGCAAAAGAAAGCGGTGCTCGCGATCGAGGACTACCGCTTCTACGAGCACGGCGGCGTCGATTTCATCGGCATCCTGCGCGCGGGTCTCGCCGACTTCATGCACGGCGGCGCATCGCAGGGCGCGAGCACGATCACGATGCAGGTGGCGCGCAACTTCTTCCTGTCGAGCGAGAAGACCTACACGCGCAAGATCTACGAAATGATGCTCGCGTACAAGATCGAAAGTGCGCTCACGAAGGATCAGATTCTCGAGCTCTACATGAATCAGATCTATCTGGGCGAGCGCGCCTACGGCTTCGCGGCTGCGGCACGGGTCTACTTCGGCAAGGACCTGAAAGACATCACGCTCGCCCAGGCGGCGATGCTCGCGGGCCTGCCGAAGGCGCCGTCCGCGTATAACCCGATCGTCAATCCGAAGCGCGCGAAGATCCGCCAGGAATACATCCTGAAGCGCATGCTCGACCTGAACTACATCACGCAGGCGCAATACGACGAAGCGGTGAAGGAAGAGATTCACACCAAGGCCGCGGGCAACGAGTACAGCGTGCATGCCGAGTACGTCGCCGAAATGGTGCGCCAGTTGATGTACGCGCAATACAAGGACGAGACCTACACGCGCGGCCTCTCGGTCGTCACGACGATCGATTCGGCCGACCAGGACGCCGCGTATCGCGCGGTGCGCAAGGGCGTGATGGACTACGAGCGGCGCCACGGCTATCGCGGCCCGGAAGGCTACATCCAGCTCCCGGGCGACGCCGACGACCGCGATCAGGCGATCGACGACGCGCTCGCCGATCACCCCGACAACGGCGAGATCGTCGCGGCTGTCGTGACGGCGGCGAGCCCGGCGTCGGTGACGGCGCAATTCGTCGACGGCACGACCGCGACGGTGAAGGGCGATGGCCTGAAGTTCGTCGCGGCCGCATTGAGCCCGCGCGCGAACCCGACGCAGCGCATCCGGCCCGGCTCGATCATTCGCGTGATGCCGGGGGCGAAGGATGGCGAATGGCAGATCACGCAGTTGCCGCAGGTGGAGGGCGCGCTCGTGTCGCTGACGCCTCAGGACGGTGCGATTCGCGCGCTCGTCGGCGGCTTCGACTTCAACAAGAACAAGTTCAACCACGTGACGCAGGCGTGGCGCCAGCCGGGTTCGAGCTTCAAGCCGTTCATCTATTCGGCCGCGCTCGACAAGGGCCTCGGGCCGGCGACGATCATCAACGATGCGCCGCTGTACTTCCCGCCGAGCACGCCGGGCGGCGACCCGTGGGAGCCGAAGGACGACGACCAGCCCGATGGCCCGATGCCGCTGCGCGTCGCGCTCGAGAAGTCGAAGAACCTCGTGTCGATCCGCATCCTCTCGTACATCGGCACGAAGTACGCGCAGGACTACGTCACGCAGAAGTTCGGCTTCGATCCCGACAAGACGCCGCCGTACCTGCCGATGGCGCTCGGCGCGGGTCTCGTCACGCCGCTGCAATCGGCGGGGGCGTACAGCGTGTTCGCGAACGGCGGCTACCGGATCAACCCGTATCTGATCGCCGAAGTCGACGACGCGCGCGGCCAGCCGGTCTCGAAGGCGCAGCCGATCGTCGCCGGGCAGAACGCGCCGCGCACGATCAGCGCCGCGAACGACTACATCATGAACAGCCTCCTGCATTCGGTGGCGACGTCGGGCACGGGCGCGGGCACGAACGTGCTGCACCGTTCGGACCTGTCGGGCAAGACGGGGACGACCAACGATGCGAAGGACGGCTGGTTCGCGGGCTATCAGCCGTCGCTCGTCGCGGTCGCCTGGATGGGCTACGACCAGCCGAAGAGCCTCGGCAGCCGCGAATTCGGCGCGCAGCTCGCGCTGCCGATCTGGGTCGACTACATGGGACTCGCGCTGCGCGGCGTGCCGCAGCAGGAGATGCCGATGCCCGATGGCGTGACGACCGTCGACGGCGAGCTGTATTACGCGGACATGGTGCCGGGCAACGGCTTCGTTGCGAGCATCGGCCTCGAATCGGGGAACGCGCTCGCGGCGGCGAGCGATGCAGTGGGCAGCATCGGACCGGCGGGGCTTCAGACGCCGGACGTGTCGTCGACCGAGAAGCAGCAGATCATGAACCTGTTCGAGGACAACAAGCCTTGATCTGACATCACGCCACGCAACCCATGCGATGGATGCGGCCCGCGGAACGCGCGACTGAGCGCACCGCGGGCCGCTTCATTTTCAGCGTCGGAAGTCAGCGCCGGAATTCGTTGCGTGCTCAACCACTTACGCGATTAGCCCAGAGCTTATCAACAACTCTGTCAACACAATCTGTGGATAAGGGCAGGGCGGCGCAGCGGTGCGTGCAAACGCGCGTCAGGGCTTTGCGCTTTCGATCTGCGCCGCGAACGTCACCGGATCCGTATTGGTCCCGCACAACAGCAAGCCGACGCGCTTGCCCTGCAGCGTCTCGCGCAGCGGCCCGAGCAACGCCGCCGTAGACGCCGCGCAGGCGGGCTCCACCGCGAGCTTGAGATTAGCGAAGAGCTTGAGCATCGCCGAGCGCAATTCATCGTCCGACACGGTGACGAGGCGGTCGACATGCCGCCGGCAAAGCTCGTAGCTGTATTGCTCGGTATAAGGCGCCATCAGCGAATCGGCAATCGTATGCATCGTGCCCATCTTGACCGTGTGATTCGCGGCGAAGCTCCTGCCCATCGCATCGGCGCCTTCCGGCTCGACGCCATACACGTGCACGCGCGGATTGGCGAGACGCAGCGCCGTCGAGACGCCGGCTGCGAGGCCGCCGCCGCCGACCGGCAGGATCACCGCGTCGAGATCGGGGGTTTGCGTGGCCCATTCGTAGCCGAGCGTCGCGGTGCCGAGCACGGTGCGGTAGCCGTTGAAAGGATGCACGTAGTAGCGGCCTTCTTCGGCTTCGATACGGCGCACGAGTTCGAACGCCTCGGCGACCGTATCGGCCGTCACGACTTCCGCGCGATATTGCTTGCACAACGCGATGCGCGCGGAGCTCGCCGTGCGGAAGGTCACGACTTTTGCGCTGATGCCGAGACGCATCGCGGCGTACGCCACGGCCGCCGCATGATTGCCGCCCGACACGCACGTCACGCCTGCGCTGCGCTGCGCGGCATCGAGCGCGAGCAGGTTCGTGAACGCACCGCGCGCCTTGAAGCTGCCGCTCGCCTGCAGCAGTTCGAACTTGAAGTTGACGTGGGTGCCTTCGAGCGACGGAAAATCCTGACGCTCGAACACCGGCGTGCGCATGACCCACGGCGTGAGCGCGAAGTGCTGCGTGGCGATCGCGTCCAGCGTGGGGATCGGTTCGCCGTCAATCGTGTGATTCGTGTGCTGCGGCGTGGCAGTGGACATGGGCGTGTGTTTTGTTGGGGATCGGCGGTGCTCGGTCGCGCTAACCGGCGCACGCGTCAGGCGTGCGCCTCCACCGACATGCTATGGATGAACTTGCGTAAGAAGCGCTCACAGGCAACCAGCTGATCGAGTTCGACGTACTCGTTGGGCTTATGTGCCTGCTCGATGTTGCCGGGGCCGCAGACGATGCTCGGCACGCCGGCGAGCGCGAAGAGACCCGCTTCGGTGCCGTAGGCGACCTTGCGCTTCTCCTGATTCGCGGTGAGCGCGCGCACGAGCTGCGTGATCGCCGCCTGTTCCGACGCATCGAGACCTGGCGCCGCGGCGATCTTCGAAAACTCGATCGCGGCGTTCGGATGTTCGCGCTGCATCTGCGGCAGCAGCGTGCGCTGCGCGTAGTCTTCGATGCGCTTGAAGATCGGCTCGGGATCGAGCGTCGGCAGGTTGCGGAATTCGAACACGAAGCGGCACTCGGCGGGCACGGTGTTGAGCGCGTTGCCGCCTTCGATCGTGCTCGTCTGGGCGGTCGTGAACGGCACGTCGTAGAGCTCGTCGAAAGGACCCTCGGCGCGGAAGCGCTCGGCGATGTCGCGGATATGGCAGATCAAGCGCGCTGCGTATTCGATTGCGTTGAGCCCCTTCGGCGTCAGCGACGAATGCGCCGCATGGCCGCGCACGCAGCATTGGTACGCGTTGATGCCCTTGTGCGCGATGATCGGGCGCATGCTCGTGGGCTCGCCGACGATGCAGCCGTCCGGCTTCACGCCGCGCTTTTGCAGATCGGCAATCATGAGCGGCGCGCCGGCGCAGCCGATTTCCTCGTCGAACGACAGCGCAAAGTGAATCGGCTTTGCCAGCTTCGTCGCCTGCATCTCGGGCAGAAGCGCGAGCGCGGCGCCGATGAAGCCTTTCATGTCGCAGGTGCCGCGCCCGTAGAGCTTGCCGTCGCGCGTTTCCGGTTTGAAAGGGTCGCTGTCCCATGGCTGGCCGTCGACGGGCACCACGTCCGTATGCCCCGACAGCACGATGCCGCCGTTCGTCCCGCCGTCGTGCGCGGGCACGGTGGCGAACAAGTTGGCCCAGTGGCCGCGCGTATCGTGCGTGAGCGTCGCTTCGACGCCGCGCTCGCGCAACGCGTCGCGCACGGTTTCGATCAGGCCCAGGTTCGGCAAGCGGCTCGTCGTATTCATCGATACGAGACGCTCGACCCAAGGCAGGCTGACGGGCGACGGAGGAGAAGAAGCGGGGGAGGAAGGCTGCAGATGCGAGGAGGCGGGGGTGACGAGATGCGCCGTTTCAGCGATCTGTGACATGAGAAGACTCCGGCTCGTTAGTCTTTCGATCATACCGAAAAATCAGTGCGCCCCAAAGCGCTCGCGAGGCGGCGAACGCTCTTTGCGCCGCGAGCGAGGTACGGCGCTTGCGACCGGCAGGGAGTTTGCGCGGGGCGACTCTCGCCGGGCGGCCATCGGCGCGCGGCGATCGCAGGGAGAGGATGCGATGCGGCAGTGCAGCGTCGGCGCTGCTTCGCTCAGCGTGCCGTGGCAGCCGCCTGCGCGCCTTGCTTCGACGGCGTGCCGAGCGCGCGCAGCGTCTCCTTGACCGTCGAGACGCGCACCGCCAGATCGGGGCTGCGCGTCTCGATGCGCAGCTTGTCCTGGCCGGCGAGCTTGATGTGCTTGTGCTTTTGCACCATCTCGATGATCCGCATCGCGTCGATCGGCGGGTTCGGGATGAACTGCAGGCCGATCACGGCCTCGCCTGCGTCGATCTTCGAAATGCCGAGCGGCTTTGCCGCGAGCCGCAACCGATGCGTCTCGATCAGCGCATGCGCCTGCTGCGGCATCTTGCCGAAGCGGTCGATCAGCTCTTCCTGGATGTTGTCGATCGCATCGTTGTGCTCGCAATTCGCGAGGCGCTTGTAGAGCGACAGGCGCTCCTGCACGTCGCCGCAATAGTCGGCAGGGAGGATCGCCGGCGCGTGCAGGTTGATTTCGGTGGTGGCGGCGAGCGGTGCGGTCAAGTCGGGCTCGCGGCCGTCTTTCAGCGCTTTCACCGCGTCGTTGAGCATGTCGGTGTAGAGCTGGAAGCCGATCTCCTGGATCTCGCCCGATTGCTTGTCGCCGAGCACCTCGCCGGTGCCGCGGATCTCGAGGTCGTGCATCGCCAGATAGAAGCCCGAGCCGAGCTCTTCCATCTGCTGAATCGCTTCGAGCCGGCGCTGCGCCTGCTTCGTGAGCGCCTGCGGATCGTGCACGAGCAGATAGGCGTACGCCTGGTGGTGCGAGCGCCCGACGCGGCCGCGCAACTGGTGCAACTGCGCGAGGCCGAACTTGTCGGCGCGATGGATGAGGATCGTGTTCGAGCTCGGCACGTCGATGCCGGTTTCGATGATCGTCGTGCACAAGAGCACGTTCGCGCGCTGCGCCACGAAATCGCGCATCACGCGCTCGAGTTCGCGCTCGTGCATCTGTCCGTGCGCGACGGCAATGCGCGCTTCGGGCACGAGTTCTTCGAGCATCGCGCGGCGGTTCTCGATCGTCTCGACTTCGTTGTGCAGGAAGTACACCTGGCCGCCGCGCTTCAATTCGCGCAGCATCGCCTCGCGGATCACGCTTTCTTCCTCGCGCCGCACGAAGGTCTTGATCGCGAGGCGCTTTTGCGGCGCGGTCGCGATCACCGAGAAATCGCGCAGGCCTTCGAGTGCCATGCCGAGCGTGCGCGGAATCGGCGTCGCGGTGAGCGTGAGCACGTCGACTTCGGCGCGCAGCGCTTTGAGCGCCTCTTTCTGCCGCACGCCGAAGCGGTGTTCTTCGTCGATGACGACGAGGCCGAGCCGCTTGAACTGCACGTCGGACGAGAGCAGCTTGTGCGTGCCGATGACGATGTCGACGCTGCCTTCGTTGATCTGTGAGATCGCCTGGTTCACTTCCTTGCCCGACTTGAAGCGCGACAGTTCGGCCACGCGCACGGGCCAATCGGCGAAGCGGTCGGAGAAGGTCTGCGTGTGCTGTTCGGCGAGCAAGGTGGTCGGCGAGAGGAGCGCGACCTGCTTGCCGCCCATCACCGCGATGAACGCGGCGCGCAGCGCGACCTCGGTCTTGCCGAAGCCGACATCTCCGCAGACGAGCCGGTCCATCGGCTTGCCGCTCGTCATGTCGCCGATCACGGCTGCGATTGCCGCGGCCTGATCGGGCGTTTCCTCGAAGCCGAAGCTCTCGGCGAACTTCACGTAGTCGCGCGGATCGAGCTTGAACGCGTGGCCTTCGCGCGCCGCGCGGCGCGCGTACAGGTTCAGCAGTTCGGCGGCGGTATCGCGGATCTGCTGGGCGGCCTTGCGCTTCGCTTTTTCCCACTGGCCCGAGCCGAGCGAATGCAGCGGCGCGCTTTCCGGATCGGCGCCGCTGTAGCGCGAGATCACATGCAGTTGCGCGACGGGCACGTAGAGCTTGCTGTCGCCCGCGTATTCGAGGTGCAGGAACTCGGTGTCGCCTTCGCCGAGGTCCATCGTCGCGAGGCCCATGTAGCGGCCGATGCCGTGCTGCGAATGCACGACCGGGTCGCCGAGCTTCAGCTCCGACAGATCGCGCACCATCGAGTCGACGTTGCTCGCCTGTTCCTGCCGGCGGCGTCCGGCGCGGCGCGCGAGCGGGCCGTACAGCTCGGTCTCGGTGACGATCGCGTAGCCTTCGCCCGGCAGCGCAAAGCCGTTGGCAAGCGGCGCGACGCCGAGCGCGAAGCGCTCGTCGCTCGTCAGCCAATCTTCGAAGCTGTCGCTCGACGTGGGGCGCACGTGGTTTTCGGCGAGCAGCTGCGCGATGGTCTCGCGGCGGCCCGCGGATTCGGCGGCGAACAGCACGCGGTTGGGCGTCGCGTCCAGATAGGCGCGCAGTGCCAGAACGGGATCCTCGGCGTGGCGGTCGATCGCGAGATTCGGCAACGGCGTGGCCCATGCGCCGCCGCCGTTCATGGGCAGCACGAGCCGCCCGAACGGCTTCGCGAGGGTGTAGAAATCGTCGTCGGTCAAAAACAGGCGCTGCGGTTCGAGAATCGGGCGCTCGCGGTCGTGCGACAGGAAGTTGAAGCGCTGCTTCGTATCGGCGGTAAAGCGCCGGATCGCGCTGTCCAGGTCGCCGACGAACGCCAGTTGCGCGCGTTCCGGCAAGTAGTGAAAGAGGGTGGCCGTCTCGTCGAAAAAAAGCGGCAAGTAGTACTCGATGCCCGCGGACGGCACGCCGTTGCCGATGTCCTTGTAGATCGGCGAGCGGCTCGGGTCGCCTTCGAACTCCTCGCGCCAGCGGCTGCGAAACGCGGTGCGCGCCGCTTCGTCGAACGGAAATTCCCGGCCCGGCAGGAGCCGCACGTCGCCGACCGGATAGAGGCTGCGCTGCGTATCGGGATCGAACGCGCGGATCGAGTCGACCTGGTCGTCGAACAGATCGATCCGGTACGGCAGCGGCGAGCCCATCGGATAGAGGTCGATCAGCGAGCCGCGCACGCAGTATTCGCCGGGCCGCACGACCTGGCTCACGTGCTCGTAGCCGGCGAGCGTCAATTGCGCTTTGAGCTTCCCCTCGTCGAGGCGCTCGCCCTGCGCGAACGAAAACGTATACGCGGCCAGGAACGCGGCGGGCGGCATCCGGTAGAGCGCGGTCGTGGCCGGCACGAGCAGGATGTCGCAGCGGCCCTCGCCGAGATCGTGCAGCGTCGCGAGCCGTTCGGACACGAGGTCCTGGTGCGGCGAGAACGTGTCGTAGGGCAGCGTCTCCCAGTCCGGCAGCACGCGGATGCGCGCGTTCGGCGCGAAGTAGGCGATTTCCTGGGCGAGCCGCTGCGCGTCGACCGCGCTCGCGCAGACCACGGCGAGAAGCGGCACCTCTTCACGCCACGTCAGGTGATAGCGGGCGATGAGAAGGGCGTCGGACGAGCCATGCGTGCCGTCGAAAGCGAAGCGCTGGCCGGGCTTGACGAGCGCGACGGGCGAGGAAGACGGCGAAGACGGTGCGGCGTTTGGGGACATAGATGAAGAGGTGCGGCCGTTAATACAGGCGAAACCACCCGGCACAAGCGGAATCCGCAAGTCTACGCGGGTCTCGGCAATCAGGCGAAGGCCTATTATAAAATCCGTCCTTTACTTTTGACTTCGCGGCTCGCTTACCCTGCAACCTCATCGACCTCAGTGACTTCCGTGACCCCGCGTCTTTTCGCCCTGATTCCCTGCGCAGGCACCGGCAGCCGTTCCGGCGCCCCGATGCCCAAGCAATACCGGACCGTCGCCGGCCGCGTCCTGCTGCACTACACGCTGGCCGCGTTCGACGCGTGCAGCGAATTCGCGCAGACGCTCGTCGTCATCGCCCCCGACGATCAGCACTTCGACGCACGCCGCTTCGCCGGCCTGCGCTTCGCCGTGCGCCGTTGCGGCGGCGCTTCGCGCCAGGCGTCGGTGCTGAACGGCCTGACCGCGCTCGCCGACTTCGGCGCAGCCGACACCGACTGGGTGCTCGTGCACGACGCGGCGCGCCCCGGGATTACGCCGGCGCTGATCCGCTCGCTGATCGCTGCGCTGAAGGACGATCCGGTAGGCGGGATCATGGCGCTGCCGGTCGCCGATACGCTCAAGCGCGTCGACGCCGGCACGGGCGAGCATATCGCCCGCACGGAATCGCGCAACGGCCTGTGGCAGGCGCAGACGCCGCAGATGTTCCGCGCCGGCATGCTGCGCGAGGCGATCCTGCGCGCGCAGCAGGATGGCCACGATCTGACCGACGAGGCGAGCGCGATCGAATGGCTCGGCCACGCGCCGCGTCTCGTGCAGGGAAGCCTGCGCAACTTCAAGGTCACGTATCCGGAAGACTTCGATCTCGCGGAGGCGATCCTCAGCCGGTCCGCGAGCCGCCACACTGCCGGCGCTTGATCGAGCACCCCCTATCCTGCAACTCACTCGAATAAACGGACTCACGGATGGATTTCAGAATCGGACAAGGCTACGACGTGCACGCGCTGGTGCCGGGGCGCCCGCTCATCATCGGCGGCGTGACGGTGCCGTACGACCGGGGCCTGCTCGGCCACTCGGACGCCGACGTGCTGCTGCACGCGATCACCGACGCGCTTTTCGGCGCGGCCGCGCTCGGCGACATCGGCCGCCACTTTCCGGACACCGACACGCGCTTTGCCGGCGCGAACAGCCGGGTGCTGCTGCGCGAGTGCGCGGCGCGTATTGCGCAGGCGGGCTTTGCGATCCAGAACGTCGACAGCACGGTGATCGCGCAGGCGCCGAAGCTTGCGCCGCACATCGATGCAATGCGGGCGAACGTCGCCGAAGATCTTGGCTTACCGCTCGACCGCGTGAACGTGAAGGCGAAGACCAATGAGAAGCTCGGCTATCTGGGGCGAGGCGAGGGAATCGAGGCTCAGGCGGCGGTGCTGCTCGCGCGCGTCCAGCCGAAATGAAGGTCGTGCGGTCACGCCAAGAATTCCATTGACTTCTCCTATCGGTTTGCCGATAAAAAAGCCCGCCGGCTTTGAAGCTTAGCGGGCTTTTTCCGAAGCAAGGCTTAGATCGTTGCGCCGCCGACTGCACGGTTACACGGGCACAGCTCGTCCGTTTGCAGGCCGTCCAGCAGGCGCAGGATTTCTTCCGGGTTACGGCCGACGTTCAGGTTGTTCACCGAAACGTGCTGGATCGTGTTGTCCGGGTCGACGATGAACGTCGCGCGCAGGGCCACGCCGGCTTCCTTGTCGCGCACGCCCAACTGGTCGATCAGCTCGCCTTTCACGTCGCCGAACGCGTAGTGGTTCAGCTTGTTCAGGTCCTTGTGCTCGCGGCGCCATGCCAGCTTCACGAACTCATTGTCGACGCTGCCGCCGAGCAGAACGGCGTCGCGCTCAGCGAAGTCCTTTTGAAGCTTCGCGAACTCGACGATTTCCGTCGGGCAGACGAACGTGAAATCCTTCGGGTAGAAATAGATGATTTTCCACTTGCCCGGGAACGACGTTTCGGTGATTTCTTCGAACGCCGATTGGCCGTTTTCTTCGGGGTGGTTAAAGCCAGGCTTGGCGGCAGTAACAGTGAAAGCTTCGAGTTTATCGCCCACGGTCTTCATGCGGATACTCCTGTGTGAGGTTGGGAAAACTTCCGGTTCAAGCTACTTGCTCGCTGTAACGTCTGCGTTACACAGGTCAAGCTATGGCTCTATTATATTATTCCACCAATAGATTTTTCCTAATGAGGCGGATAGTTTTTATTGCGGTGCAGCGAAAGACCTCGCGGTGGCGCCCGCCACTGCTCCTGTGCTAGGGGATGGGTGACTGGGCGGCTTTAGCCGCCTCGGGCGAGCGGGAACTCGATCGTGACTTCCAGTCCCGGGCCGGGCGACCGGTTGCGCAGCCGCAGCGCGCCGCGGTGGCGGCCCACGAGCCGTTGCACGATCGCCATGCCGAGACCGGTGCCGCTCGCCTGCGTGCGCGCCGTATTGACGCGATAGAACGGGCGGGTGACGAGCGGCAGTTGATCCTCAGGGATGCCTGGGCCCTCGTCCAGCACCGACAACTCGACCCGCGAATGCGACACGCGCGTCTCGAGCATGATGTGCGGGATGCCGTCGTTTTCACTGTGCCCGTACTTGCGGGCGTTTTCCAGCAGATTGCCGACCACGCGCCGCACATCGGTCGCATCGGCTTCGATCACTGCCGACGGCGCAAGCCGCGTGATCAGCCGCACGCCATCTTCGGTGGCCAGGCGTGACGCCATTTCTCCTACGATCAACGAAAGGTCGACGGGTTCCGGCATGCGCTGCACGGGACGAGCGTAGTCAAGGAACCGGCCGATGATCATGTCCATCTGCTCGATGTCGTCGATCATCGCGTTCTTCGTCGCCTGGTCGGACGGACTCATCTCGGTTTCGAGACGCAGACGCGCGAGCGGCGTGCGCAGGTCGTGCGAGATGCCCGCGAGCATCAAGGCGCGGTCGGCGTCGAGCTGCTCGAGGTCGCGCACCATCTGGTTGAAGCTGCGGTTGGTTTCCGCCGCCACGCCCATGCCTTTCTCGGGCAGCGGCTCAGGCGATTGCCCCGAGCCGACCTTGCGCGCCGCTATCGCAAGACGCGCGAACGGCCGGTTCACGAGACTCGTGATGAACGCTGCGCCGAAGAGCGACAGCGCGAGCGCAAAGACACCCCAGCCGGCCCATTGCAGGCCCGTCACATTATCGAGCTGATCGCGGTCGAGGGCGACCCAGTAATCGTCGTCGTCGATCTTGAAACTGATCCAGACGCCGGGGATGTCGTTGACCGATTGCGCGATGACCGTATCCTCGCCAAGGCGCCCGCGGATGTCATGCTCGATCAGCCGGTTGAGCGATTCGTCGGGCTGCAGCTTGTACTTGTCGGTGGTTTCGCGCGGATAGACGCGCACGCCCTCATTGCTCTCCAGATCCTGCAATAGCGCGCGCCGCAAGTCGGGATCGGAATAGAGAAGTGCGGTACGCGTGAGCTTGACGACCGCGACTAGCTGCAGCGCGACGCGCTGCGCGCGCGGCTCGCGCTCGATCACGCGAAAGCTTTGAAACCACGCGGCAAGGCTGACTGCGATGAGCAGGGCGATCAGCAGGAAGGTTCGCCAGAAGAGCCCGCCGAACGCGTGCGTCATCAGGCGCCGGTCGATGCGCATGAGCCCTTCTTATGGAGTGAGTACGCCAGAAAGCGCGTCAAGCCGCGCCGTCGGGAATGAAGACGTAGCCGAGGCCCCAAACGGTCTGAATGAAGCGCGGGCTGCCCGGGTCGGGCTCGATCAGCTTGCGCAGACGCGAAATTTGCACATCGAGGCTGCGATCGAACACTTCGTATTCGCGGCCCCGTGCGAGCTCCATCAGCTTTTCGCGCGACAGTGGCTGGCGCGGATGGCGGGCGAACACCTTCAGCACGGAGAACTCGCCGGTGGTGAGCGGAATTTCTTGGCCCGACTTCGTGAGCGTGCGCGTGGCGAGATTCAACGCGAACTCGCCGAACTCGAACACTTCGGTCGTTTCCGACGGCGCGCCCGGCAGTTCCGACGGCGACTGGCGGCGCAGCACCGCGTGAATGCGAGCGACGAGCTCGCGCGGATTGAAAGGTTTCGGCAGGTAATCGTCGGCGCCCATTTCGAGGCCGACGATGCGGTCGACGTCTTCACCCTTGGCCGTCAGCATGATGATCGGCGTGCGGTCGTTGCTGCCGCGCAGGCGCCGGCAGATCGACAACCCGTCCTCGCCGGGCAGCATGAGGTCGAGCACGAGCAGGTCGAAGCGCTCGCGGACCCACAGCTTGTTCATCGACGGGGCGTTTTCGGCAACGTACACGTTGAAGCCTTGCTCGCCGAGATAGCGCCGCAACAGGTCGCGTAAGCGCGGATCGTCGTCGACTACAAGGATTTTCGAAGGGTTTTTGGTTTCCATGGTCGGCATCTTAGCGCGATTAGAAAGGTGAGCGCGGGCGCGGGATTTCCTGGGTTACAGTCAGTTACAAAATTTACCTGGCAAGTGGCACGGCGTAAAGCATGCTTGCATACACTCCTTTACGGATGGCGGCCGTTCAGTAGATACTTCAACCCATATCACTTATTCACATCCGATACACCCGACTTTCTCACCGGGTTCGCACAAGTAATTCGAGGTAGCCGGTTGCCGCACGACGAAGGGAACAAGATGACCGGAGGGGTTTGGCCGAATGCGCGCATCAAAGTGGTCGCGCTAGCTTTGGCCGGCGGACTCGCCAGCGCGGCCAGTCCGATTTGCGTTCACGCCGAATCGTTCAAAGAACATCCATCCCAGTGGCATCAGGCATATCGCCGCAAGGTGGCTCAGGCGGTGCGTGCGGATCACCCCACGCCACCCGATCGCCCCGCGTCCGAAGCCATCGTGCGTGCGGCCGTCCCGCCGGATCTTGATCGACAGCGCCGCGATGGCCACATGACGCCGGAAGAGCGGCGCTTGCTGCGCCAGCATATTGAAGACGCGGTGCGCGAGCTTTACAAGCGCTGATTCGCTCCGCTCGATATTGCGCAATTCCAATGCGTAAATTTCACTTCGCAAACGTTTAACTCAACAGATTAAACGTTGGTGCTCGTCGAAAAATTTCGTAGCAATTTCATCGTCAACTTGACGGCGGAACGTGCCGTTGAGTAGCACAATCCCCGTAGTGATTTAGGTTGCCGGCAGACTATCGATCCGATGCTCCGAGCGACACACGATGAAAATCCAATCCGCTTTGAAGATCAGGCTGTCGATGGCCACGTGCGTCCTGGCGCTGGCGGCCGCCGTGTCGGCATTGACGATGCCCGACGCGCAAGCGCAAGCCGCGAGCGCCGTTCATTCGCTCAAGGCGAAGCATCACAAGGCACACGTTGCCGTGCCCGATGGCCCCGATCAGCCGCTTCTCGACGCGAACGACGCGCGCTTCTTTTTGACCCGCGTGGGCTTCGCGCCCGATTCCAACGAAGTCGCTCCATACGTTGGCCTCTCGCGCGAGCAGGCGGTCGATAAAGTGCTCGGGGCTGCGCGTACGCAAGCCGTCACGCCGTTGCCGGTCTGGGCCAGCGAGCCGATCCCGACGCGCGCCGAGCAGCGCGAACGGATGCCCGACGAGCGTCGCGCCGAACAGCAGACGCGCGGTCAGCGCTACGAAGCGCTGCGCGCGTGGTGGGTGCGCGAGATGGTGGTCACGCCGTCGCCGCTCACCGAACGGATGACGCTCTTCTGGCACAACCACTTCACGTCGGGCCAGGACAAGGTCGGCTATCCGCAGGTGATGCTCGCGCAGGACGTGCTATTGCGGCGCGAAGCGCTCGGCAACTTCGGGGTCATGCTGCATGACGTCGCGAAAGACCCGGCGATGCTGCTTTATCTCGATGGTGCGAGCAATCGCAAGGGGCGACCGAACGAAAATTTCGCGCGCGAGGCGATGGAGCTCTTCACGCTCGGCGAAGGCCACTACTCGCAGCACGACGTATCGGAAGCGGCGCGCGCGTATACCGGCTGGGCCGTCGATCCCGACACGCAGGCGTTCGTCTTCCGGCCGCAGTTGCATGACGACGGCCTGAAGACCGTGCTTGGCCGAACCGGCCCGTTCGACGGCGACCAGGTGCTCGACATCCTGCTCGCTCAGCCCGAGACGGCGACGCTCGTGACCACGGAGCTTTGGCGCGAGTTCGTTTCCGAGGCGCCGGACGCGGTGCAGATCGCGCCGATCGCCGATCGCTTCAGGGCGAGCCGCTACGACATCAAAGTGGCGCTGCGCGGGCTGTTCCTTTCCGACGCGTTCTGGAACGAGGACAACCGCGGCGTGCTGGTGAAGTCGCCGGTCGAATTCGTCGTCGGGACGCTGCGCGAATTCGACGTTGCCTATGACGGCACGGAGCCATTCGCAGGCGCCATTCGCAACCTCGGCGAAAACCTGTTCTATCCGCCGAACGTGAAGGGATGGCCGGGCGGGCAGGCGTGGATCAACAGCTCGACGCTGCTCGCGCGCAAGCAATTCGTCGAGCAGTTGTTCCGCGCGACCGAGCCGGGCAAGCTGCATCCGATGAAGCTCGGCGCGGCGGGCGCAGGCTCTCCCGGCATCAGCATGGCCGGTGGCGGAATGGCCGCCGCGAGCCCGACCGTAGCGGCAAACACGCGAGCGCAGAAAGCGATGGCAAAAGCCGGACCCGGCAGCATGCGCTTCGATCTCGACGGCTGGCTCGCGCAATTCGGCGCGGCGCCGAGCGGCAAGCCGGGGCTGTCGGCCGAGTTGCAATTGCAGCATGCGGTCCTGCCGATTGCGCCGGTCGATGCGATCGATACCGACTCGACCGGCAGTGCCTATCTCGAGGCGCTTTTGATGGACCCGGCCTACCAGCTTAAATAAGTCCGCCCGCGCGCTCAACGAACGCGCGCGCAGGAGCGGGCGACAGCGATGAAAACGCCGCGAACGTGTGGGGGCACTTCGCTTGCAACGCGACAATCGAACGAGGAGCTGCAATGAAGAGACGCGATTTCCTTGCGACAGCCGCCGCTAGCGGCGCATCGCTTTGGCGGCCGTTGTCGTTCGCCGGCGAGCCGCGGCGCAATGCCGCGGGCGCGTCGCTGCGAACTTACCGCAACCTCCTGATCCTCGTTGAGCTGAAGGGCGGCAACGACGGGCTGAACACCGTCATTCCCTACGCCGATCCAGCCTACCGGACGCTGCGCAAGAACATCGGCATCAAGCGCGAGCAGATGATTCCGCTCGACGATCGCACCGCGCTGCATCCGTCGCTTCAAACGCTGATGCCGCTTTGGCAGGCCAAGCAATTGGCGATCGTCCAGGGCCTCAGCTATCCGCAACCGAACTTGTCACATTTCCGCTCGATCGAGATCTGGGATACGGCGTCGCGCTCCGACGAATATCTGCGCGAGGGGTGGCTGACGCGTGCCTTCGCGGAAGCGCCCGTGCCGTCGACTTTCGCGGCCGATGGCGTAGTGATCGGCAGCGCGGAAATGGGTCCGCTCGCCAACGGCGCGCGAGCGATCGCGCTCGTGAATCCGACGCAGTTCGTGCGCGCGTCGCGTCTCGCGACGCCGGTTTCGCTGCACGAACGCAACCCCGAGCTCGAGCACATACTCGACGTCGAGAACGACATCGTGAAGGCAGCCGACCGGTTGCGGCCCGCCGTCAACGGCGCGGCGCGCGACGGCCAGTATCCGTTGAAGACCGCCTTTGCTCCGGGGGCGTTCGGCACGTCGATCAAGACGGCGATGCAGGTGCTCGCGGCATGCGACACGCCGCAGGGACGGCCGAAAGCAGGGCAAGGCGTCGCGGTGATCCGTCTCACGTTGAACGGCTTCGATACTCACCAGAACCAGCCCGGCCAACAGGCCGCCTTGCTCAAGCAGCTTGCGGACGGCTTCGCGTCGATGCGTTCGGCGCTGATCGAGCTCGGCCGTTGGGACAACACGCTCGTGGTGACGTACGCGGAATTCGGCCGGCGCCCGCGCGAAAACGAGAGCAACGGCACGGATCACGGGACGGCGGCGCCTCACTTCGTGACGGGCGGACTCGTGCGCGGCGGACTATACGGCGCGGCGCCTGATCTTGCCCGGCTCGATGGGAATGGCAACCTGCCCGTCGGCGTGGACTTCCGGCAGATCTATGCGACCGTGCTCGGACCGTGGTGGGGGCTCGACGCGTCGAGCGTTCTTGGACAGCGCTTCGAGCCGCTGCCATTGCTGCGGGTCTAGCGCGCGGCGCGGACGGCATTTCGCGGCACCGCCAGGATCGCGCCGGCTAGCGTTTGCGCGCGGCGCGCCAGGCGATCCACAGCTTGCGGATCGGCGTCAGTGCGATGCGCTGGTGCAGCACCTGGTAGCCGTCGCGTTCGATTTCGTCGAGCACGGACAGCGCGAGCGCCACCTGCGCGCGCAGCGTGCGCTGGGTGCCGCGTTCCGCGATCGGAATGCCGGCCAGCGCCGTCTTCAGCGCGTCGCGGGCGCGACCCGTCTGGAAGCGCATCAGTTCGGTAAACGCTGCGCTGTATTTCCGATTGATCAAATCGGCTGCCGTCACCTGATAGCGCTGCAATTCATCGATCGGAACATAGATGCGGCCGTGTCGAGCGTCATTGCCCAGTTCCTGCACGAACTGCGCGAGCATCAGCGCATTGCCGATCGGTTTCGCCCATTCGGCGGCATGGTGCGGATCGCGCGCGGTGGCGCGCGCGACCGTCGCGGCGAAGGTTCCGCCGACGTGCTCGATATAGCGGCGCAGATTCGGAAAATCGAGGTAGCGCGCCTGATCGAGGTCCATCTGGAAGCCGGCGACGAGCGCCTGCAGCGCGTCTTCTTCCGCGCGCACGTCGCTGCAGTGCGCGGCGAGTGCGAGCGATACCGGATGCGATGGCTGCCCCGCGGCCAGCGCCGCCGTCTCCTTTTGCCACCAGGCGAGCTTGGTGCGGCCGACGGTCGGGTCGCTCGTTTCCTGCACGGTTTCTTCGAGTTCGCGGCGAAGCGCAAAGAGCGCGGTGAGAAGAGGCTGGCGTGCCAGCGGCGCCTGGCGCAGCGCGTAGTAAGCACTCGAGCCGGGCGGCGCCGCTTTTTGCTGGCAATATTCGTCGAAATTCACTTGAGCGGGGACTTGGAGGATGCGGATTGCGCCGCAAGGGGCGCGCATGTCGCCATGCGGGCAGTCGGGAATTCTAGCATCGAGGCGTGTCGAGAGTTGCAGACAACGCCGTGCGAATCAGTTAGAATCTCGCGCTTGCACTTTTCGATGCGAAGATCGCCCGGCCCGCGAGGCGGGGCGAGCAGCGAAAAGCGCGCCATACAGCGGACGCCGCGTGCAATGCGCGGCAGCCGATTGCGAGGATGGCGAAATTGGTAGACGCACCAGGTTTAGGTCCTGACGCCCGCAAGGGTGTGCGGGTTCGAGTCCCGCTCCTCGCACCACGACTTTTGTCGATCGATATTCTCCGCTTGTCGCCATTTGCACGGCCCGCGCGCTTTATGCGCGTTTGCTTTGTGCTGTCTGCTCTTTCTGAGGATTCTGGAAGGCGAACGTGATCCGTCCGGCTTTTCAAACTGGCGCCGTAACGCATCGATTTGGTTGCGCGCACAACTAATTTCACCTATTCTGGTTCGATCGAAGCGCTGTTCTCACGTGCTGCACGCGAGGAGATCGAGATGGAAGTCGCCGAATCCGCAAACCTGACCGCCGACGAGCGCGCGTTGCGCGAGCAATTGGCGGGCACCTACCGCATCTTCGCGATGCTCGGTTGGACCGAGCTGATCTACAACCACATCACCTTGCGCGTTCCCGGCCCCGACACGCATTTCCTGATCAATCCGTTTGGCTTGCACTACACGGAAGTCACCGCGTCGAATCTCGTCAAGATCGATCTCCAGGGGCGCGTGATCGGTGAGTCGACGCATCGCGTGAATCCGGCGGGTTTCGTCGTGCATGCGGCGATTCACCGGGCTCTGCCGGACGCGCATTGCGTCATGCACACGCATACTACGGCGGGCCTTGCCGTCGCATGCTCCGAGGCCGGCCTCGAGAATTCGAACTTCTATTCCGCACAGCTCGAAGGGATGGTCGCGTATCACGACTTCGAGGGCATCACGGTGCGCGCCGACGAGGGTCCGCGGCTCCTCGCCAACCTCGGCGACAGGCGTCTCCTGATCCTGCGCAACCACGGACTGCTTGCGATCGGTACGACGATCGCTCAGGCGTTCGCGCGTCTGTGGACGCTCAATCGCGCCTGCGAGATCCAGCTTGCGACTGCGGCGCTGGGTCCCGCGCGGCACATCGCGGCAGAGGTCGCCGCGCGCTGCGCGCGCGACTCGCTGCAATTCGATCCGAAATACGGCGCGGGCCAGGACGTGCTGGACGCGCTGCTGCGCCGGGTCGAGCGCATCGACCCGTCTTACAAGGAGTGACATCTCATGGCGCCACAAGCAGATCAGGCAATGCGGACGACAGTCGTGGGAGCCGGAGCGATCGGCGGACTGCTCGCCGCGGCGCTCGCGCGCGCGGGGCACGACGTCAGCGTGCTCGCGCGCGGCAAGACGCTCGCCGCGATTCGCGCGAACGGCATTCGGATCATCGATGGCGAAAGCCAGACGAGCGTAGCTGTCAATGCGAACGACGATGCCGCGGTGCTCGGCGTGCAAGACTGCGTCGTGATCGCGCTCAAGGCGCAGGCGTTGCCGGATATCGCAGCGAGCCTGCGTCCGCTGGTTGGCGCGGACACGACGATCGTCGCGGCGATGAACGGCTTGCCCTGGTGGTTTCTCGACGGCGAGGAGGGGCCGCTGTCTGGCCAATCGATCGATGCCGTCGAACCGAACGGCGTGGTTTCGGCGGCCTTGCCGTGCGCTCAATCGATCGGCTGTGTCGTGCATCTGTCGTCGTCTTGCGACGCGCCAGGCGTGATCCGGCGAGGGCGCGGCAACCGGCTGATCGTCGGCGCGTCGCGCAAGTCACTCGCCGGGCGTGCGCAGGAGCTGGCTTCGGCGCTCGCGGCGGGAGGCTTCGACGCAAGCGCGTCGGACGACATCCGAAGCGAGATCTGGGCGAAGCTGTGGGGCAACATGAACATGAACCCGCTTTCCGCGTTGACCGGTTCGACGGCCGATCGCCTGCTCGACGATCCGCTCACGCATGCGCTCGTGCTGAGGATGATGGAGGAGGCCGAGGCGATCGGCGCGCGGCTAGGGTTGTCGACGGGCATGGCGGCGCCGGAACGCGTCGCGGTGACGCGCAAGCTCGGCGCGTTCAAGACATCGATGCTGCAGGACATGGAGGCGGGGCGGCCGCTCGAAATCGGGCCGATACTCGGCGTGTTTCCCGAGTTGGGCCGCAAGCTCGGCGTGCCGACGCCTTTCTGCGACGCCGTGCTCGGCCTGCTGCGCCAACGCGCTGCGAATAGCGGACTGTGACTGGCGCGTGACGCTCGGCGCCGCGGCGCGCTTTTTCTTGCGTGATCTCCACGTCATTGCGCATTCGGCAGCGCATGCGCGATCACCTTGTTGAGGGCCTGTCCGAATGCTTCGCGTTCTTTTTCGTCGAGGCAATCGAACAAATCGGCGTTCCACTTGCGCGCGATCGGCATGACCTTGCGATAGAGCACGCGGCCCTCCTCCGTCAGTGAAATGAGCACGACGCGGCCGTCATCGACGCTCGTTTCCCGTTCGACCAGACCGCGCTTGATCAGCGCCTCGGCGGCCCGGCTCGCCTGACTCTTGTCGAGGTTCGCGTGCTTTGCGAGGTCCATGATCGAGAACGGGCCGAACGAACCGACCGATGCGATCACCCGCGCCTCCGGAAGCGTGATGTCGAGCTTGGTCTGATAGAGCTCGCTGATTCCGCGATCGGACAACTTGTTCAGCACATGCATGCGATATGTCAAGAACTGATCGAGCCCGGCTTTGGCGGCGGCCTTCATAGTGCTCCCGTTGGTCGTCTTGGTGGATGCGGCTAGCGGTGGAATTGTTGCCGCATCCGGTGGGCCGGTCAACGCACTATTTCACGAACTTCACGAACCGTACTTCAAGCGCGTGAGCTGCTCGGCCTCGTTCGCAAGCAGCCGCGCAGCATCGCGAATCGCAACTTCGAGCGTGATCGGGCCGGGCGCCGGCGAGAAGCAGCCGGTGAAATGCTCCGACAGCCGCGGCAGCGCGGCGGCATCGACTGCGCCCGACAAGAGCGTTGCCGGCACGCCCGCCGCGCGCGCATGGGCGCATGCGATGTAGGGCGCCTTGCCGTGCAGGGTCTGCACATCGGAGCGGCCTTCGCCGGTGATGAGCCAGTTCGCGCCTTCGAGGGCGGTGCCGAGCCCGACTTGCGCCGCCACGACCTCCGCGCCCGGCTCGAAGCGCGCACTGAGCAGGTGAAGGGCGAAGCCGAGCCCGCCGGCCGCGCCCGCACCGGGCTGATCCCGGACCGTGCGGCCGAGTGCAGGCTCGATCAGATCGGCAAAGCTGGCGAGCGCACGGTCGATGGGCGCCACCTGGTCGGGCTTGACGCCTTTCTGCGGGCCGAAGACCGCGGTTGCGCCGTGTTCGCCGGTCAACGGATTGTCGACGTCGGACATGCCCACGAACGACGCCTGTGCCAGCCGCGGATCGAGTTGCGACACATCGACGCGCGCGAGCTTCGCAAGCTGTTCGGGCGTCGGCGCGAGCTCGCGATCGCCGGCATCGAAGAACTTCACGCCGAGGCCGGCCAGGAGACCCGCGCCGCCGTCGTTGGTGCTGCTGCCGCCAAGCGCGACAAAGAACTTGCGCACGCCGGCATCGAGCAGCGCGCGAATCGCTTCGCCCATCCCGCGCGAGTCGCGCGCCTCGACCGGCACGCTCATACCGACTTCGTCGGTGATGCCGACGATTTCGGCTGTCTCGACGATCGCGCTGCCGTCAGGCAAAAGTCCGATGGCCGCGTCGCGCGCCGCATCCGACGCGCCGCGCACGCGCAGCACGCGGCGCTCGCCGCCGCGCACGAGCATCGCGTCGAGCGTGCCTTCGCCGCCGTCGGCCATCGGACACAGGCGCACCACGGCGTCCGGCCGCGCGCGCCGGATGCCGTCGGCGATGGCTTGCGCGACTTGCTCGGCGGAGAGCGAACCTTTGAAGGAATCGGGAGCGACGACGACGACGGGCGAGGGCGTTGGATTCGGCATAGTGACTCTGAATTAATTGGTGTCGTTGCGAAGGCTCGGCCGGCCGCGCGGGCCGGCCCCGGGCCAGGCGCGGTCGCGACCTTGTGCGTTAGCTTATCAGCAGCACGTGCATCCCCGAATAAGCCTGACGGCATAGCGGAGATTGGCGCTATATTGCGCGCCGCCGACCGATTTGATTAGTCCGCAAGATGTAAAAACAGTCCGAACGGCGCTCAATTCAGCGCGCGGGTTGTGCGAGAGCGCTGAATCTGGGCTGGCCGGACAAATAGTTTGCTAGAATACTCGATTCTTCCGATCCAAACCGTGCTGCCGGTAGCAAAGGAAGCGGGTGAGAATCCGGTGATTAAGCGGCAAACAACCGGCAAGGAAGATCCGGCAACGAACGGGCAAAAGGCGCAGCAAATAGCGGGACAGCGGCGGGAACGCTGCTCGCGAGAAATCGGTAGGCGAGGACGTCGCGTAAAGCCCTGGGTCGCGGGTTCGTGGCGCACGCGGCTGCGGCGCACGAGTTGCGCAACGCGCATGCCGACGCTCCGCTGCAGCGCGAATCCGGGCGCGACACATCGGCACGGCGCGGAATAGATAACTGATTCGCTTGAATAATTTTAGGACGATTGAAGCCATGGCTAACGTTGTAGAAAACCTCGGCAAGCTCGAACGCCGCGTAACGATTTCCCTTCCGAAAGACGTGGTGCAGGAGGAAGTGAACTCGCGTATCCGCCAACTCGCGAAGAACGTTCGCATGCCGGGTTTCCGCCCTGGCAAGGTGCCGCTCAAGATGGTGACGCAACAGTATTCGGGCCAGGTCGAGGCCGAAGTGTTGAGCGACAAGGTCGGCAAGCAATTCTTCGACATCAGTCGCGCCGAGAACCTGCGCGTGGCCGGCCAGCCGAGCTTCAGCCCGAAGGAGGGCGCGGGCGATGAAGCGTTTGCGTTCGACGCCACGTTCGAGGTCTATCCGGAAGTGAAGCTGGGCGACGTGACCGCAGCGGAAATCGAGCGCACCGTGACCACGATCACGGAAGCGGAAATCGACCGCACGCTGGACATCCTGCGCAAGCAGCGCGTGCACTACCACGCGCGCGGCGAAGCCGGCGAGCACGGCGACGGCGGCGCGAACGCCGCGGCGCAAGAAGGCGATCGCGTGACGGTCGACTTCGTCGGCCAGATCGACGGCGTCGCGTTCCAAGGCGGCAGCGCCGAAGACTTCGGCTTCGTGCTCGGCGAAGGCCGCATGCTGCCGGAGTTCGAAAAGGCGGCAACCGGCGTCAAGGCAGGTGAAGCACGCGAATTCGACCTGACGTTCCCCGAGGACTACCACGGCAAGGAAGTGGCGGGTAAGACGGCGCAATTCACGATCACGATGAAGAAGATCGAATGGCCGCACCTGCCGGAGATCGACGAAGAATTCGCGAAGTCGCTCGGCATCGCCGATGGCGATCTGACGAAGATGCGCGCGGAGATCAAGGAGAACCTCGAGCGCGAAGCGAAGCGCCGCACGCAGGCCATCGTCAAGAATCAAGTGATGGATGCGCTCCTGAAGATCGCCGAGCTCGACGTGCCGAACGCGCTGATCGAACAAGACCAGCAGCGCCTTGTCGAGATGGCCCGTCAGGATCTCGCGCAACGCGGCGTGCCGAACGCAGCCGACGCGCCGATTCCGGCCGAAATGTTCAAGGAGCAAGCCGAGCGCCGCGTGAAGCTCGGCCTCGTGCTCGCCGAGCTCGTGAAGGAGAACAAACTCGAAGCGAAGCCTGAGCAGATTCGCGCCGAAGTCGACGAATTCGCGAAAAGCTACGAAGACCCGAAGGAAGTCGTCCGCTGGTATTATTCCAACCAGCAGCGCCTTGCTGAAATGGAAGCGTACGTCGTTGAGAGCAACGTCGTCGAGTTCGTGCTCGGCAAGGCCAAGGTGACGGACAAGGAAGTAAGCTTCGAAGCACTGGCAAGCGCAACGGCGCAAGCGCAAGCTTAAGCGTCGGTGCAACGGCGTGCCGGCTGTCGGAGCGACGGCCTGCACGCCTTTTTTTCTGTTGCGGCGTTGGGCGCAGCGTGTGCTGCAGAGTCGCTCGCCGCTTTGCTTGCCGTTTCAAGACTAATTCCGAACAAGGACCCATTGCATGACCTCACGCGCTCAATTGCTGGACACGTTGGCCTCCCACGCGCCGCGGGATCTGGAAGCGCAGGCGCTCGGGCTCGTTCCGATCGTCGTGGAAACGAGCGGCCGGGGCGAGCGTTCGTACGATATCTACTCGCGGCTGCTGAAAGAGCGCATCGTCTTCATGGTCGGCGAAGTGAACGACCAGACCGCGAATCTCGTGGTTGCGCAGTTGCTGTTCCTCGAAAGCGAAAATCCGGACAAGGACATCAACCTGTACATCAACAGCCCGGGTGGTTCGGTATCGGCCGGGATGGCAATCTACGACACGATGCAGTTCATTAAGCCGGACGTCTCGACGCTATGCATGGGCCTCGCCGCCAGCATGGGCGCGTTCCTGCTGGCTGCCGGCGCGAAGGGCAAGCGTTTCGCGCTGCCCAATGCGCGCGTGATGATCCATCAGCCGCTGGGCGGCGCTCGCGGTCAGGCGTCGGACATCGAAATTCAGGCGCGCGAGATCCTGTATTTGAAGGAAAGGCTGAACCAGTTGCTGGCGCACCACACGGGGCAGCCGGTCGAGCGCATTGCGCGCGACACCGATCGCGATAACTTCATGTCGGGCGACGACGCGCAGGCTTATGGGCTCGTCGACCAGGTGATGCACAAGCGTCCTTGATCCAATCGGCATTCGTCCCTAAATAGGGCGAATGCCGACTCAAGCGGCGCCGTGAAATAGTCGATAATAGGTCTGAGCGCCGGCGGCAAGACGCCGTCATACGCACGTTTCGCCAATTTGTTCCGACCCCGTGTTTGGAGAGGTCGGGAAACGGCGTACCATGTCATTCGAGTGTCCGGAGGCTCATATATCCATGGCGGACAAGAAAGGTTCGAACAGCGAGAAGCTGTTGTATTGCTCGTTTTGCGGGAAGAGCCAGCATGAGGTGAAAAAACTGATTGCGGGCCCGTCGGTGTTCATCTGCGATGAATGCATCGATCTGTGCAACGAGATCATTCGCGACGAAGCAGCGGGCGCGGGTACCGACGCGGGCCTGTCCAAATCGGACTTGCCGAGTCCGCAGGAAATTCGCGACATCCTCGATCAATACGTGATCGGGCAGGAGCGCGCGAAGAAGATTCTTGCTGTGGCCGTGTACAACCACTACAAGCGGCTCAAGCATCTCGACAAGAAAGACGACATCGAGCTGTCGAAGAGCAACATTCTCCTGATCGGCCCGACCGGTTCGGGCAAGACGCTGCTTGCGCAGACGCTCGCGCGCCTCTTGAACGTGCCGTTCGTGATTGCGGATGCGACGACGCTGACCGAAGCCGGCTATGTCGGCGAAGACGTCGAGAACATCATTCAGAAGCTCCTCCAGAATTGCAATTACGAAGTCGATAAGGCGCAGCGCGGGATCGTCTACATCGACGAAATCGACAAGATCAGCCGCAAGTCCGATAACCCCTCGATCACCCGCGACGTGTCGGGTGAAGGCGTGCAGCAGGCGCTCCTGAAGCTCGTCGAGGGCACGATGGCGTCGGTGCCGCCGCAAGGCGGCCGTAAGCACCCGAACCAGGATTTCATTCAGGTCGATACGACCAACATTCTGTTTGTCTGTGGTGGCGCGTTCGACGGCCTGGAAAAAGTCATTACCGACCGTACCGAGAAAACCGGCATCGGCTTTGGCGCGACCGTGAAAAGCAAGCAGGATCGTGACGCAGGCGAAGTGCTGCGCGAGGTCGAGCCCGAAGACTTGATCAAATTCGGTCTGATCCCTGAATTGATCGGCCGTCTGCCGGTGGTCGCGACGCTCGGCAAGCTCGATGAGGCCGCGCTGATGAAGATTCTCGTCGAGCCGAAAAACGCGCTCGTCAAGCAATATCACAAGCTGTTCGCGATGGAACGCGTCGAGCTCGAGATCCGGCCGGCCGCGCTGCAGGCCGTGGCGCGCAAGGCGATTCGACGCAAGACCGGCGCGCGCGGGCTGCGCTCCATTCTGGAACAGGCATTGCTCGATGTGATGTACGAGCTGCCGACGATGAAAGGGGTCAGCAAAGTCATCATCGATGACAATGTCATCGACGGCGATGGCAAACCGTTATTGATCTATGAGGACGCGCCGAAAGTGGCGGGTTCGAACTGATCGGCTTTCGGTGAGTTTCATAAAAAAGCCGTTCATGGCGACGTGAGCGGCTTTTTTCGTTTATCGTGTGGGTAACACTGACTGTTTTTTGACTGCACTGAACTTTTCCCACTTGCGAAGGCTTGCAATCGCTAGCGCTGGCCTCAATTACTGAAAGAACTGATTCCACTCATGGGGAAATGAAATGTCAGGAACCCAACTCCTCCCTTCGGAGCGCACCACGCTCCCGCTGCTGCCGCTGCGCGATGTCGTTGTTTTCCCGCACATGGTGATACCGCTCTTCGTCGGCCGCCCGAAGTCGATCAAGGCGCTCGAAGTGGCCATGGAGGGCGGCAAGCACATCATGCTGGTCGCACAAAAGACGGCGGCCAAGGATGAGCCGACCGAAAAAGATATGTACGAAGTAGGATGTATCGCGAACATCCTGCAAATGCTGAAACTGCCCGACGGCACGGTGAAAGTGCTCGTCGAAGGTCTGCAGCGCGCGAAGACGCTGTCGATCGAAGAGCAGGAAACGCAATTCTCGTGCGAAGTGATGCCGCTCGAACCCGACCACGCCGACAGCGCCGAAACGGAAGCGCTGCGCCGCGCGATCGTGTCGCAATTCGATCAGTACGTGAAGCTGAACAAGAAGATTCCGCCGGAAATTCTCACGTCGCTGTCGGGCATCGATGAAGCCGGCCGCCTCGCAGATACGATCGCCGCACACCTCCCGCTCAAGCTCGACCAGAAGCAGCACATCCTAGAGATGTTCCCGGTTGTCGAGCGCCTCGAGCATCTGCTCGCGCAACTCGAAGCCGAGATCGACATTCTCCAGGTCGAAAAGCGCATCCGTGGACGCGTGAAGCGTCAGATGGAAAAGAGCCAGCGCGAGTATTACCTGAACGAGCAGGTCAAGGCGATCCAGAAGGAACTGGGCGAAGGCGAAGAGGGCGCGGATCTCGAAGAGCTCGAGAAGCGCATCAGCGCCGCGCGCATGCCGAAGGAAGCGAAGAAGAAGGCCGACGCAGAACTGAAGAAGCTGAAGCTGATGTCGCCGATGTCGGCTGAAGCGACGGTCGTGCGCAACTACATCGATACGCTGATCGGCCTTCCGTGGCGCAAGAAGAGCAAGGTCAACAACGACCTCTCGAACGCCGAGCGCGTGCTCGACGAAGATCACTTCGGTCTCGAGAAAGTGAAGGAACGCATTCTCGAATACCTCGCGGTGCAACAGCGTGTCGACAAGGTGAAGGCGCCGATTCTGTGCCTCGTCGGGCCTCCGGGCGTCGGCAAGACGTCGCTCGGCCAATCGATTGCACGCGCAACCAATCGCAAGTTCGTGCGCATGGCGCTGGGCGGCGTGCGCGACGAGGCCGAGATTCGCGGCCATCGCCGCACTTACATCGGCTCGATGCCGGGCAAGATTCTGCAGAGCCTGACCAAGGTCGGCGTGCGCAATCCGCTCTTCCTGCTCGACGAAGTCGACAAGATGGGCATGGATTTCCGCGGCGATCCGTCGTCGGCGTTGCTCGAAGTGCTCGACCCCGAACAGAATCATACGTTCGCCGATCACTACGTCGAAGTCGATTTCGATCTGTCGGACGTGATGTTCGTCGCGACGTCGAACTCGCTGAACATTCCGCCGCCGTTGCTTGACCGGATGGAAGTCATTCGTTTGTCCGGCTATACGGAGGACGAGAAGGTCAGCATTGCGCAGCGCTACCTGCTGCCGAAGCAGAAGAAGAACAACGGCCTGAAGGAAGGCGAGATCGAGGTCGCGGAACAAGCGATTCGCGACATCATTCGTTACTACACGCGTGAAGCAGGCGTGCGCTCGCTCGAGCGTGAAATTTCGAAGATCTGCCGCAAGGTCGTGAAGATGCTTCTGCTGAAGAAGGCAGAGGGTGCGGTGAAGGTCGACGGCAGCAACCTCGACACTTTCCTCGGCGTACGCAAGTACGACTTCGGTCTGGCGGCGAAGGAAAACCAGATCGGCCAGGTCACGGGGCTCGCGTGGACGGAAGTCGGCGGCGATCTGCTGACGATCGAGGCGGCGGTCATGCCGGGCAAGGGCAACGTGATCCGCACTGGTTCGCTCGGCGACGTGATGAAGGAGTCGGTCGAGGCCGCGCGTTCGGTCGTGCGCTCGCGCTCGCGTCGTCTTGGCGTGAAGGACGAGGCGTTTGAGAAGCATGACATCCACATCCACGTGCCGGAAGGCGCGACGCCGAAAGACGGTCCCTCGGCTGGTATCGCGATGACGACCGCGCTGGTGTCGGTGCTGACGGGTATCCCGGTGCGCGCCGATGTCGCAATGACGGGCGAAATCACGCTGCGTGGCGAAGTGCTGCCGATCGGCGGCTTGAAGGAGAAGCTGCTCGCGGCGCACCGCGGCGGCATCAAGCTTGTACTGATCCCGGAAGAAAACGTCAAGGATTTGACGGAGATTCCGGACAACGTGAAGAACGCCATCGAAATCGTGCCGGTCCGCTGGATCGACAAGGTGCTCGAACTCGCGCTCGAGCGGGTGCCCGAGGCGCTGCCCGAAGAGGAGCCGAAAGCGGCGCCGGTCGCCGAAGCAGCAACGGACGCCGGCGCTGCCGAAGTCGTCAAACACTGATCGGCAGCCGATTTGCACTGATCGCCCGCGGCCTAGCCGCGGGCTTTTTTATGTCGACCCGAGTCGGCGCTTCAGCGGTTGCTCGGGTCCCATGCAACGCTGTCAAACAACTCTAATAAAGGTATTCCAAATCCGGCGCAACCCTTGTTGACACGGGTGTTTCGGCCACTTCTAATGGGCAGGCTCAGCGCCTGCTGTGCTCTATTTTCCCGCGCCTGATGGCGCTTTTTTCATGATTGCCCAACAACCATTCTCGGGGGCTTGGAATGAATAAGACGGAATTGATCGACCACATCGCGCAACAAGCCGACATTTCGAAAGCGGCAGCGGGACGTGCGCTCGATGCTGTGATCGGAGGAGTCAAAGGCACGTTGAAGAAGGGCGGCTCGGTTACGCTCGTGGGTTTCGGTACGTTCGCCGTCGGCAAGCGTACAGCGCGCACGGGCCGCAATCCTCGCACCGGGGCGGCGATCAAGATCAAGGCAGCGAAAGTTCCAAAGTTCAGACCTGGCAAAGCGCTGAAAGATGCGCTAAACTAGTCGACTCGCTGGTTGACGGGGTTGTGCGGTTTACTACGAACGTTAGCCACGTGTTCATGCGAATCACGGGATGGGTGCTTAGCTCAGTTGGTAGAGCGGCGCCCTTACAAGGCGTAGGTCGGGAGTTCGAGCCTCTCAGCACCCACCATTCCGTTTCGCGACTTGCTTCCAAGCAGTTCCGCAGTGATCTGCTGTAGTACCCCGAAACCCGCGTGGCTATTGGCTCCGCGGGTTTTTTGTTGTCGCAGAAGCGTCCCGGAAAATCCGGTGAATGCCGGTCGAATCCGGACTTTTATCGTTGTATCGTTCGTTGTATGTTGTTACCCACGTCCGTCAAATGATGGATATACAACGATGGCCCGATCTCCTCTCCACCAGCTCACCCGGCTGGAAATCGTGAATGCGAAGCCGACCGTGAAACCCTACACGTTGTCGGATGGTGGGCGACTCTATGTGCTGGTCAAGCCTGACGGCGCCAAGCTCTGGCGCTGGAACTACGACTTCGCCGGCAAAAACTAAAATCATGGCTTTGGGCTGCTGGCCGGAAGTCA
Source organism: Trinickia mobilis (assembly GCF_017315705.1). Taxonomy (GTDB): domain Bacteria; phylum Pseudomonadota; class Gammaproteobacteria; order Burkholderiales; family Burkholderiaceae; genus Trinickia_A; species Trinickia_A mobilis. Next base: position 114,986 of record NZ_JAFLRF010000016.1, read on the forward strand.
CGGAAAAGGATGCACGTGCTGCTCATGCCAAGGGGCGTGGATTGTTGCGCCAAGGGATAGACCCCATGCAGCAGCGGCGCGAAGCCAAACTACGTGCCAAGTTCAACGCAGAGGCTACCTTCGAGGTAATCGCAAAAGCCTGGATCAAGACGAAGGCGGCTCATTGGTCGGTGGATTATCAGGACAAGATCGAGCGGCGATTGGCAAAGAATACGTACCCTTGGCTTGGCAAGCGTCCCATTGTGGAGATCACAACACCGGAGTACGTCGCGGTTATCCATCGAGCCAGAGACCGAGGTGTACCGGATACGGCAAGACGGGTGCGCGAAACGTGTAATTGCGTGTTCCGCTATGCGGTCGAATGTGGCTTGATCAAATCGTTCGAGAATCCTGCAATCGATCCGAAGGTTGGCGGGATAGCGGCGCCTCCCATAGTGCATTACGCGGGGCCATCACCGATCCGACTGCTTTGGGGCAGTTGATGCGCGCATTGCGTTCCTATAAGGGAACGTTAGGTGTACGTGCTGCTTTGCAATTCACCCCACACGCATGCGGATCACGGTCGGGTGACCGTACGCATTGGGGTTGTAACGCTGTACCCATGGTTCGGTTATTCGGCCCAAGTTCTGATTGACATGGCTGACTCTGCGTCAACCGCGGCGAAAGCTAGCGGGCGAAACCGAATATGTGAAGCTCGGGAGGGTGCGGCAAGCGCTGCTACGGCGCTGTGAACGCGTATCCGGCACCGACTGGACCGTCGTCAGCGCGCTCCTCGATGGGGCAAGCGCCGCCGAGTCGTGTCATTCCCGAGCAAACCATTACGCATTCTTTAGCGTCATTTCGCGTCACGTTCGCAATACGACGAAGCTTGTCGCAGCATTGTGGCTGACCCATCAGGTCACGATCGCAGGCTCTTCACAGTCGAAACGACGGCCCAATGCGCTGGATTTAGCATGCGGCAGGTGTCGCAAACAGGATCAGAAAATGCAACAAAGCAATTGTGTCATCAGCTCGGTTGATACCAACGATTCCGGCGCGAACTATCCGACCAGTCTCATACCCATCGATGATTTATTGCGGTCGGAGGAGCACTGTCCAGCAACCGCAACCGCGCTCGCGGCGAGGATAGAGCAGGCTGGCACCTGGACAACGCCAATCCTGGTTGAGGACACGCTGTTGTTTGTAATGGATGGACACCATCGACTTGCGGCTGCACGGCAGCTCGGGCTTGATTCATTGCCGTGCGTCTTGCTCGCCTACAACGATCCACGTCTCGAGCTTTCTGCCTGGGACCCGGAAGCGACGGTTCTGCCCGACGACGTTGTCAATGCTGCCCTCACGGGAAATCTGCTTCCGCAGAAAACGACGCGACACAGATTATCGCCAGAGCCGGCACGCATCGTCATTCCGTTGGCAAGCCTTAGGCGTTGACGACTTTCGGGCGAAGGGAAAGCTTTTCCTCGGAACACCGGGCTGTTCTGAGGCAGGCTGGAACCCGATTGTCGGATCGCGCCATGCGAGTCGAAGGATCAGGCTACAACGAGCCTTCCAGCTCCCGAGACCACGCGACGCAGGCAACATAGCCGGGAGGCGCCGGGCACCATGCGGCGTCGAATGCGGCGATGCTCGATACAGCGGCTTGCGAGTCCGCAACCGCATGATCGCTCAGCACCGCGGCTGGTTCCCTGTCCTCGTCCTCGACAATCGAGAAGTGTGTCATGCCTCCGGCCAAGCCGGTGCCGACCGCTTTCAGGAGCGCCTCCTTCGCAGTCCATACGCGATAAAAGCCCTCATGGCGAAGCGCGTTGGGCAGCGAGCGGACATGCGTATCGTCGCGCTTCGAGAAAACCATCTTCGCGAGGGATTGCCAGTCGAGACGAGGATCGCAGGCCTCTATGTCGATGCCAACCCGGCGACCCGCCGCGATGGCAATGAGCGCATGAGATCCTGCATGCGAGATGTTGAAGTCGAGCATTCGCGAAGTGCCGCCGGGCTCGAGCCGTGGTCGCCCGTATGCGTCCTGCTCGAGCCGCAACATACCCGCAGGTACGCCGATACGCTCACCCAGCGCCTCGCGTAGCGCGGCGCGTGCTGCCGCATGCCGCAGCGCGTCTTCCCGGTGCACGAAGCGCGTCGCGCGCGCGCGCTCGTCGTCGGAGAGCGTTGAGAAATTCGGCGAGTCGAGGGACGCATTCATGTCGATGGTCACGCACCGAAGTTCGACGCCCGCAGCAAGCACGCGCGGTGTCGCAATCTGGCTCACGATGAACGCGCGATGCGTCGAAGAAGTGGTGGACATAGAATGGGGCATGTTTCCTCAGTAGTCACTTGCCAACCGGAATGTCGCAGCCGGACAGATACCGCATGCTAACGCTGTCCGCGACACGCCGGCCAGCGCCGACCGTGGTCACATTCAGCCTTTTCGCTTTCGTCATTGGTATTTGAGCAAGTGTTTCGAAGACGGCAGATTGTTTCGCTTCGCATCTTCAAGCCGTGCACTTTGTTCGGCGGCAGCTTCTATTCGATCGACATTCTGCCGTCTGGCTGGCACACGATTGCGCTCAGCATGTATGGTTCAGTGGATTTCGTTCGAGCTTTTGCGACGCCACCGATGTGCGCGTCGCAGCCGACAGGCGTGTTTCCGCCGATTTTCGCCGGCTTCGTCGCACGGATCTTCGAATCTGGACATAGCCCAAAGAATTAGAACGATACGAGGGCGACATCGAGCCTGGGTCATTCCGACGCGGAAACTTCCGGCTCCGAGGTGCTGAAATTTCGAAGGTCGATATCTTCGATTATTTTTCCTTCTGAAAGCTTGATGATTCTATCGGCATGTTCGAAATACGCGTCATCATGCGAGATCACGAAAACGGTTTTCCCCCGTCGTTTGAGTTCCGGGAGTAGTTCCGTGTAGAACACCCGTTTGAACGTGGGATCTTGATCCGCTGCCCATTCGTCGAGTATGTATACGGGTCGATCCTCGAGATAGGCGGAAATCAATGCCATCCGTTTGCGTTGCCCGGCAGAAAGACTGGTGGTTGTAAATTTTCCGTCCGCGATTTTAACCTTGTGCGCGAGCCCGAACGATTCCAAATAATACGTTGCCTGTTCTACGATGCCTCGATCTTGCGCGCCAAAGAACTCTTGAAAGAGATGAAAATCACTGAATACGGCGGAAAAAAACTGCCTGTAGTGCGCTACATTATGATTGTCCACTGGGACGTTGCTAAGGTCGATTTTACCGCTCTCCGGCTCGTACAACCCGAGCAATAGCATTGCCAGTGTCGTCTTTCCGCTGCCGTTGCCACCGACGATAAAAATCAATTCGCCGCTTCGAATAGTGAGGTTAAGCGGGCCGAGCATGAACGGCTGATCGTCGGTCAGCCCGGGGAATCTATGGCAGACCGCATCGAGTTTTAGCAGTGGGGCGCCGGTCACCGTTCGGGAGAACGGATCGGTCGTGGAGATCGCAGCGGATTCACTGCTGCTTTGCGCCAGGTCGGCCTTGACTTGCCGAATGCGGCCGAGTGCAATGGACGATTGACGCAGGCTGGGCAACGCTGACATGACGTCGGCGATCGGTTGAATCAAGTACAGAAGCAGGAACGTTATCGTGATCATGTCCCCCGCCGGGAGACGTAGCCACATCGGCACAACAAACAAGAACAGGCCGATGAACAGATAGTAAAGTGTGCCGCCCGCATTATTGACTAGCGCGTAACCAGTCATGCCGCGAACTAATAGCGTTTTAAAACGATACGCCGAGGGGCCGACTACTTGGTCCACGAAATATTTCGAACGCTCCGAATTTAGTTGGAGTTCACGTGTACCGTCGAGCAGCGAACGAAAATTCTGGTACACCACATCGAGTTGTTCGCGCACCTGCTTCATGCGAAGACGCGGCCAGCGTTCGAGTGCGTAATAGGCAGATCCCCCGCACACCAGAATTAGCGCGAAGCAAAGGAATACGGGCCATGATAACCAGGCTAAATATCCGAGGCACACAATGATCATGACGCCGCCGCCCAAAACCAGCGGCATCAATTGTGCAGCTTGCGTAAAGGTACCGATGTCGGCGGTCAAAATTGCCAGCAGACGCGCCTTGCCGAGGCGTTCGAGTGTTTTATATGGGGTAAGCAGTATGTCGCGGCACACTTCAACCCGGAGTCGGCACACCAGCTCCTGGGTCAACATCGTCAATAACCATTGCGAGAATGTTCGGCAAAGCAGCTGGACCAAAACGCAGCCGAAAAAGCCGGCGGCGAGCAAAGGCAACGGGGCAGCATGTGAAACCGCACTGCTAACCATTTTTATGACGCCTGCGCCGCTGAAGCCACTTCCCAGTCCTGCCACAACGGCTAAGAGGAAACGAAGCCATGACTGTCGATACAGATCTCTCAACATTTTGCGTCTCTTTAGTGCCTATATGCTGCAAACGAATTCAAGTTGGCCGTTGACAAACAGTCAGTTTATGGACGGGGTAGGGCACAACGTCGGCAAATTGACTCTGATCAACCAATCACTTGTCTCGCGTCGTTTCATGTCGCTATCTCAACTAGCAGAACTGCGGGTTACGCCTGTACATCGCGGAATACCAGAGAACCATTCAACGTTCGAAGCCAGGCAGCCCTCGAATCTACTTTGATGAACAAGCAAGAGCTTCGTGATCGCTGCACGCACGTCCCCGATGACACGATTCAGGCGATCGTTCTGTTGACGAGCGTGACCGTCCGCCCAGATTTCGCTGACCAGCCGCGCGCTCATAGCGATACGCAAAGCGCCGATAGCATCGTCGTCATCGCTATCCAATTTCACTGGCTGACCAAAATGAAAGCGCGATGCGGCGAGACGGTATTCTGCGGATTCCGTGTCGGCGGGTAGCCAAGGAGTTAGATCCTTGTTCAACAGATTGCACAGCTCTCTCAACTCAGAGGCTGTCAAGAGTGCCCGCGGCGCGACGGTAACATTGACGGATTCAAGGAGTAAGGAGAATTTCGGCTGCTGCCTCAAATCAGCGATCCAGGTTTTTGCGCAAATTCCGTTGACCACGCGCTCTTGAACATCATAATGTTCGGGAGTTTGGATTGTCACGATTTCTGAATCTTTTTTTGTATGCCGGATGATAAGAACTCACTTGACAACTGGAACCATGAAAAACCAATTTCCTAATCTCTTATGTTGCGATGTTGGCATGACGAAAACATCGAAATTTCATCGGGCGCCAGCCCTAACAGTCGGTGCGAACGGTCGCCACGAACAACGACTCCTCACGCCTTTAGCAATGTGAGAGATGCATTTGAGACGCCAAGTCGGATTGACATCATCGCGACCGGATGAGTGTCTTCCACCGGCACCGATCGTGATTCCGAGCAGCTGCTGTCGATCACACCGGTCCCGGGAATCACGAGTGAACTCAAGAAACGTGACAGTATCGAGCATCTACATCACGCTCCCCGGAACGGAAGTTGCAACTTCGTTTCAAGAGTCCGCCTCGCATCTTCAGGCCCAACTTAGCACTGACACGCGCGCGCACGTGTCCTTCGCCTTGTGGTGCCTGTCGACAAGTTGGCGAGGCAGCGACATCGAGTTCACGTGAAGTAAGGAAGCCCAGAATCGAATCGATGCGAACGAACCGATACAGCGACTCCTTGGTAGCAAACGCAGCTCATGTGCGAGGTGCATTTCAACGGCCGGCTACCGGCACGTCGAGCAGGCGACAGTTGGACAGAGCGGATGGTCGACTTGGCATCGTGTAGCGAGTTCTGACCCAACTGACGCGTAACCATAGATCAAGCTCTACGAAAACGAAACCGTGGCTTTAGCCATACTTCGTTTGTTTGAACATTCTTACGCTCGTTGCTTGCCGTCGAACGAGTCGATGGACGCATGCTGCGTCGGCTTCCGATCGACCTTAGGACAGTTTCGCCGGGCAACGGCTGAAGCCGAGCCAGTACGTCGAGAGCGAAGAGAGTGGCCCGCAGGCACTCGTGGTGCCGTCGCCCACTACGAATGGGCTGCATCTGGCTGCGTCGATGGAGGCGGCAGCCACCTTGGCGTGGGCCGCTCGCGAAACGCAGGTCGGGCGACGAAAGGGTGTTCAAGTGAACGAAATGGAAACTGCGGGATGGTTACATCCTTACCGCGCACCACCTATTGTTCGAGCTGATGTTGGTGCACACGAGGTCGTCTGACGTTGTGTTCGCCTGTTTTGGGTTCGCGAATAAGATCACGACGGCACCGCGAGAGCAGCCACGTACATTAGCCTGACCGGTCGGCGGCTTGATGCTCGATGAGCGAGCTGCCAAGCCGTGCCCCCCTCTTAGTGAACGGTCTCGATAAGACTCCTGGGGCGCATATCGGTCCAGTTTTCCTTGACGAATTCTAGGCAACGCTCCTTGGCCTCCGGGCCGAATTTTGCATTCCAACCTTCGGGAATCGCCACGTATTCTGGCCAAAGAGAGTGCTGACCTTCATCATTGACCAAAACGAAGAAAGTCGCGTCCTTGTTGTCAAACGGGCTAGTCATTTGGATTCTCCATCGAGACTCAATAGATGCGGATAGATGCGCCCGAAGATTCAGGCACCGGCCGATTGTAGGGTATGTCGATGCGTATGGGCATCGTGGCGAAGATGCTCGCTTCGACTTCGTGTACATCTTTTCGCGTTAACTGGATCGAAGCTGCGTCGCCCCATCAATATGTGATCCACCATGTGAGATGGGGGGCGGTTCAACGACTATGGACGTACTGGAAACAATGTTTCGCTCATCCGCGACGAGCGATGAAGCTGGTTCACGATTGCGTATAGGTATCGAGAGCCTGAGCAGCAGCCCCGTCCTTGCCTCGCTTGCTTCCGGATTACAAATTCGCGGGGGCGGCCACGACGCGCCGGCGCTGACCATAACGGCCAATGAAATACGGCTGGGCGACGGCTTTCTTGCATACGGCGAGGCGGCGGAGCTCGTGTTGCGGTACGCATGCGAGGTTTCATTGTTGAGGCGCCTGGGTGTTGTCGATCGCGTGCTGATGGTGCTGATGGCGGCGCGCGTTACGGGCCTGATCGTTGCGAATACGAGCCTCGAAAAACGGAACCTGTATCTGCAGCAGGCGCCTGCACAACTGCTCGACGCCATCAACGGATTGGAGGAACCGCTTTCTCCCAAGCGTGTGCCGCAGGTCGCGAGTGCGCTGCTCGAGCTAGAGGGGACGACACTGCCGCGCTGCGATCCCGAAGAGATCGCTGCGAAGCTGCGTGAATATTCGGAGCTCTGTGCGCCCACGGAGTTCCTGCTCCTGCAAGGCGGCGATTCGCGATTGGCATGCAATCCGGTGAGCGGGCGCAACATGTATGGCTGTCAGCCTTTTCCTGAGGCCGCGGATTACATTACATTCGCCTCTTCGACTGCGACCTCGATCTCGGAGAAGGCTTATGCTGCCGTCGAGCACTGTCGTCGTCGTTTGTTGTCGCGGACGATCGCAGGCGATTTGCCTCGAGCCATCGAGCAGGAATTCGAGGCTGTTCGCGACGAACTCATCCGTTTTTTGGGTCTCACGCATGGTCGAATCGATGTTGCGTTGTCGCCTTCAGGGACCGACTCGCATTTGCAGGCGTTCCAGATCGCGCGAATGAAGGCGGGTTCGAGGCCAGTTTTCAGCATTGTGGCCGCACCGAACGAGACAGGCTCGGGCGTCGCCTTGGCAGTTACAGGACGTCATTTTGCGAACTACACTGCACTCGATTGCAGTGTCTCGCGCGGCGCCGCTATCGATGAACTCGGTGGCGACGACGTTACGCTCGCGTCCGTCCAGATTCGAGATGCGGCGGCCCGGCCATTGAGTGCCGACTCTTTTGTCGAGGCGGTGACGCCGTTGATCACGCAGGCCCATCATGCCGGCCGATTCGTCCTGCTCCAGGTGCCCGATGTCTCGAAGACCGGGATCGCGACGCCTGGGCCCAGAAAGCTGCGCAAGCTTGTCGAGGCGTTTCCTGACAACTTGCTGGTTGTCGTAGATGCCTGTCAAATGCGGGTTGCGAACGACGTCGTCGCCGAGTACATCGATCTCGGCGCGCTGGTCTGCGTGACTGCGTCGAAGTTTTTCACGGCACCGCCGTTTGCGGGTGCGCTTTTGATCCCCTGCGCGCATGCTTCGGGCGATCGCGCGCCGACGAGGTTGGCTTCAGGCTGTCGGGCCTATTTTGCAATGACGGATTGGCCGACCAGCTGGACCGCTGCGGCCAGCCTACCTGTCAGCGTCAATCTCGGCGTATTGCTTCGCTGGCGTGCGGGGCTGCACGAAATGCTCGAATTCGAGCGTGTTCCGCCTGCCGCCCGAATCCACATTCTTGCGTCGCTTGGTGGCGCGATCGCCATGTCGATCGAACATGCGGCCATGCTCGAGCCAGTCGAGTCGCCGAGCCGTGTGCAGGTCCAGGAGGCGGTGCGCGGTGAATGGGATGAGGTGCAAAGCATCTTTTCGTTTCGGGTTCGCCGGGCCGCGTCGGAATCGCACGACTTCCTGACGCTCGCCGAATTGCGCTGTCTTCATAAAAAGATGAACGAGGACGTCACGGACATGCTGCGTCCGGATAGCTCGCCCGATGAACGCAGACTCGCACAATTGCGGTGTCATATCGGCCAGCCGGTCGCGCTTGCGGACGCTGCCTCGGACGATGGGCCCGCGGCGCTGCGCATTTCGACAAGCGCGCGGCTTGTCTCGCATATCTGGGCGCAGGGCGACGCGGCAACTGCCCATGTGCGTCTCGTCGGTGCGATCGCCGATGTCAGCGATGTGCTCGCGAAGCTCGCGCTTTTGCTACGGCAGATGTTTGGTCAACGTGGCACGAACCTTCATTCGACGAGACCGCAAGAGCCCGTCTCCGACTGCAAGGTGAGCGCCGTCTGACACTGAGGCCCTAGAACAGGCTTGTATTTTCATCAAAGCAAACGGAATACGGACAGGAGTTGGATATGCGACGCATCATGCTGAAATCGAAGATTCACCGGGCCACCGTCACCCAGTGCGAATTGCATTACGAAGGGTCCTGCGCGATCGACGAAGACCTGCTCGAGGCTGCCAACATTCTCGAGAACGAGCAAGTTGATATCTGGAACATCAACAATGGAGAGCGATTCACGACGTATGCGATTCGCGGCGAGCGCGGGAGCGGCATGATTTCGCTAAACGGCTCAGCAGCGCGCCGTGCCGAAGTGGGCGATCTCGTGATCATCGCCTCGTTCGCCGTGGTTGAAGACGCCGACTGCCGCTCAGGAACGCACAGGCCGATGCTTGTGTTTGTCGATGGCGACAACCAGATGAATGGCGCGCGCGATCATGTGCCGGTCCAGGCGCTCGAGGTCTGAAGGCTCGGGTACGCGAGAAGGGGAATCCATGCCATTGAGCAACACTGGTGCGTTGTCGATCGAGCGCGTGAGTCACATCTCCGCGGAGACGTTTGTCAAGGAATACATCGCCAGAAATCGGCCTGTCATTGTCACTGATGCGATGAACGGCTGGGCCGCACGAGAAAAGTGGACGCCACAATATTTTTCGAATGTATTGGGGGACCTCGAGACACAGGTCTATAACGACTTGTTTGATCTCGTCGACATCAAGACGCTTGCCGAGTACTTTGCTGACAACTTTGGCCCCAAAGCGGCAGGCAATCCGCTCGAGTATGTGCGCTGGTACAGCAAGCTGAAGGAGATCGACTATTTCCCATGGGCAGACGAAGCATTTGCCAGGTTGAAGAACGACTGGAGCATGCCTTATTTCCTGCCGCGGACCGGCTACGTGGTTCCCGCGTGTCGGCCGCCCGCTGAGTTGAGCTCCGAGCGTTCGCTGTTTCCTTATCGAGGCCTGTTCATTTCGGGGCGAGGCGCGCGCACCCGGCTTCATCGCGACCCATGGACCACAGCCGCTGTGCTTTGCCAGTTTCACGGTGAAAAGAGACTCGCCATGTTTGCGCCGGAGCACGAGCGCCATCTGTCGGATGGCCGCGGCGGTTACCTCGACGTTCTCAGGTCGGGCGACGCGGCTCCGAAGCCGGAACCCGTGGTTAAGCCCACCTACGTCGATACGCTCGTGCCGGGCGAAATCGTGTTGATCCCGGGCGGATGGCTGCACGACGCGGAAACGCTTTCGGATTCGATTTCAGCAACCTGGAATTTCGTTCACGAAACGCAAGCTGCGGCACTCGAAGACTACGTGGCGCAGCATCCGGACGATTCGGAGCTAGAGGTGATGCGCTTCTTCAGTCGGACCTGTTCGACGTCGTAACCGAGTAACCAGACCATGGCAGATATTTCGTTGCACGAGACCGGCAACCTGGTCGCGCACTTTAATTGGCGCGCAGATTGCCATCCCGACAAGATTCTCTACACCTTTCTCAAAGAAGACGGGGAGGAAATCCACGTCACGTTTGCGGAGCTCAGGGAGGCGGCGAGGCGAATTGCTGCCTCGTTAAGATCGAACGGCGTGCAGGAGAATTGCCCGGTCCTTCTGCTTTTTCATCCCGGCATTGAATACATTCATGCCTTTTTTGGGTGCCTCTTTGCGGGTGCGATACCGGTTCCTGCCTACCCGCCTGTTCATGCCCGCCAGTTCAACCGGTTGAATGCGGTCATCGAAGACGCACAAGCGGACTTTGCGCTGACCGGGCCGGACGAGTTCGAGCAAATCCGGGCGCGGAGTACTGTTAACTGTAGGCTTTCGATTCCGAACTATCTGGTCCTCGACGAGCAGATGTACGGCGAACACGGTTTGGAGACGCCGAACGCAGACGGCGCAAGCGTCGCATTTCTTCAATACACGTCGGGCTCGACCGGCAAGCCGAAGGGCGTCATGGTTACGCACCGGAATCTTTGCGCGAACCTGGGCTCGATTGTGGAGGCAGCTGAACTCACCGCAGACGATGTCATGGTCTTCTGGCTGCCGCCTTACCACGACTTCGGACTGATCGGCGGCATCCTCGCGCCGATGTTCGTCGGCGCACGCTCTGTGCTGATGCGTCCGTCCTCGTTTCTGCTCAACCCCTTCAGATGGTTGCAAACAATCAGCAACTATGGCGTGACGGTAACGGGCGCGCCGAACTTTGCCTTCGACCTTTGCGTGCGCTCGGTGTCGGACGAGCAACGCGCGACACTCGATTTGTCTCGGCTTCGCGTTGTTTTCAACGGCGCCGAGCCGATTCGAATCAATACGCTCAAGACGTTCAACGACACGTTCGGGCCTTGCGGATTTACTTCGGATGCCTGGCTGAATGCCTATGGGCTTGCGGAATCCACGCTGATGGTAGCCGGGCGCCGCACCCCGTCGCCGAGTCTTCCCAAACATACGGGCTTCTCGCGCGCTGCGCTGCAGGACAATCGCGCCACGTTGTCCCGCGGCGAGACCGATCGCGTCGAACTTGTGAGCGTTGGGCACGTCGTGACCGGGCACAACGTCATTGTCGTCGATCCAGCGACACGGGGTCTTTGCGCCGTCGAGCAAGTCGGGGAAATCTGGGTCAAGGGGCCGAGCGTCGCAAAAGGCTATTGGAGGCGAATCAAGGAGACCCAGGAAGCATTTCACGCTCAGACGTTCGATGGTGGCCACCAAGGTTATCTGCGGACAGGCGATCTTGGCTTTTATCATGGGGGCGAGCTTTATATCTGCGGTCGCCACAAGGACGTCGTCATCATCCGTGGGATGAACATCTACCCGCAGGACGTGGAGTTTGCCGCTTTCGAGGCTCATTCGGCGTTGCGCAAGAACGGAACGGTAGCGTTTTCGCTTGAGCTCGATGGACAGGAACGGCTTGTCGTCGTTCAGGAATTGGATTTTCGGAAGCGGGCCGAAGATTCGCTTTTTGGGTGCATCGCATCCTCGGTGCTGAATGCCGTCGGCGTGCCGCCCGACACCATTGTGCTGGTCAAAGCCGGCGGACTTCCGAGAACGTCGAGCGGCAAGGTGCAGCGGCGCCAATGCAAAGCGGACTATATCGATGGCTCACTGAAGATCGTCGGTAAATGGGATCGTCCGACGCCCGGCGCGGGCGGCCCGCTCGCGCCAGTGGCGACGCCCGACGAGCAGACGGGCGCAGGCGCATCGGTTGCTGTAAGCGATGTCGAGCAGTGGCTTCGGGTGAACCTCTCGCAACGGACTGGACAGTCGCCGGCAGACATCGACCCGAGTCAGACGTTCGCGTTTTACGGTCTGGATTCGATGGCGGCCGTGCAGCTCGCCGAAGCGCTTTCGGGCTGGCTTCGCTCACCAATCAGTCCGACGGTGTTCTGGGAGCACCCGACTGTCCGCGAGCTGGCCACGTTCCTGGCCGTGGCGGCGAGCGAAAATCAGCCAATACGAGCGAATTCGGGCGCACCGGACGCACAGCAATCGGTCGGGCGCGACGAAGCGATCGCGATTGTCGGCTTGAGCTGCAATGTGCCGGGCGCGGCAAACGCGGATGCATTCTGGGCATTGCTTCACGACGGGGTCGACGCGATACGCAAGGTGCCTGACGCGCGCTACGCAGCGGGATCGTTTGCGAGCGCGCGCGATAGCGCGTCCCATACGAGCTGGGGCGGCTTTCTCGATAGCGTCGATCGGTTCGACGCACATTTTTTCGGCATCTCCCCCGTAGAGGCCGAGCGGATGGACCCACAACAACGTCTTGTGCTCGAAGCTGCCTGGGAAGCGCTGGAGGACGCGGCGATTCCCGCGACCCGTATAGCGGGCACCGCGACCGGCGTCTTTATCGGGGTGTCAACGCGCGACTACGACGCGGTTCTGGCGCGTGCGTCGGGGTTGCCTAGCGTTTACAGCGCGACCGGCAGTGCGGCGAGCGTCGTTGCCAATCGCATTTCGTATGTTCTGAATCTCAACGGCCCGAGCGTCTCGATCGATACCGCGTGCTCGTCTTCGCTCGTTGCCGTGCATTCGGCATGTCAAAGCCTGCGTAACGGCGAATCCGACCTCGCGCTGGCCGGCGGCGTAAATGTCATCCTGTCAACGGACGCAAGCGACGCTTTCGCAAGCGCCGGCATGCTGGCGCCGGACGGGCGCTGCAAAAGCTTCGATTCGCGTGCGAATGGTTATGTGCGCGGGGAGGGGTGCAGCGTCGTCGTGCTCAAGCGGCTTCGCGATGCGGTGCGTGACGGCGATCCTGTCCGGGCGGTCATCCTCGGGTCGTCGTCGATGCACGATGGCCGGAGCAACGGGCTGATGGCGCCGAGCGGCAGCGCGCAAACAGCGGTGATTCGAAGCGCGATTAAAAATGCGGGCATTTCTAAGGAAGACTTGTCCTATATTGAGGCGCATGGGACCGGAACCGCCTTAGGTGACCCGATCGAACTCAACGCGCTCAAGAGCGTGTTTTCGGAGGCCGGAGTGGGTCGTGCTTCTTGCGCGGTCGGCTCGGCAAAAAGCAACATCGGCCATCTCGAGGCGGCAGCCGGGATCGTCGGTCTCGCGAAGGTCGTGCTTGCGCTCGAGAGCCGCGTCATTCCCCCGACGCTGCATTATCAGGCGCCGAATCCCCATTGTTCGCTCGAAGGTTCGCCGTTGCGGATCACGTCGAGCATCGAACCCTGGAATGTGGACTCGGGCCGCAGGATAGCCGGCGTGAGTTCGTTCGGCTTCGGCGGCTCAATCGCTCATGTCATCGTGTCGGAGGCTCCGGACCAGCCCGCGGTTCAGGACGATCTCTGGCCGTGGCAGCTTCTGACGTTTTCAGCAAAAACGCACAAAGCGCTCGACGCAATGTCGGATTCGATCGCCGCGCAGATGCACAGCGACGCGAGCCTTTCGCTCGCGGACATCGCTTATACGCATCAGACAGGTCGCGCGGCGTTCGGCATGCGGCGAATGCTCGTCTGCCGCGACGCCGGACAAGCCGCGCAGATGCTGGGCACTCGCGATAGCCGGCGCGTCCTGTCCGCACAGGTTCGCAATGAGCTGCCGAAGGTCGTGTTCATGTTCCCGGGGCAGGGTACGCAGCGATTGCGGATGGGGGAGGATCTGTACCGGACGTTTCCGCGGTTCCGCGCAATCGTCGATTGGTGCTCGGGCATCCTCAAACGTCTGACCGGTCTGGACTTGCTCGCGTTGTTGTATTCGGACGCGAACCCTCTCGTTGAGCGCGAGGCGGCGATTAGGCGCACCGACGCGGCCCAGCCCGCGATCTTCGTCATCGAATACGCGTGGGCTCGTTTGTGGATGGATTGGGGCATCGTGCCGTCCGCGATGATCGGGCACAGCATTGGCGAGTATGTGGCCGCGTGCATCGCGGGTGTTTTCTCGCTCGAGGATGCATTGGCGCTGGTCGCGGAGCGCAGCCGCTTGATGCAGGCGCTGCCCGAAGGCGTGATGTTGAGCGTCGCGCTCGGAGAGCAGCCGTTGCGTGAGTATCTGCGCGACGGCGTGTCAGTGGCCGCGATCAACAGCGCGGATCGATGCGTGGTATCGGGCGACGAGGCGTCGATCGAGGCACTCGAGCAACGGCTCGTGTCGCAGCAAATTGTGTGCAAGCGCCTTGTGACGTCGCACGCGTTCCACTCTCATGAGATGGAGCCGATCCTTGCTGATTTCGCCGCGCGCGTCGGCAAGGTCACGTTGAACGCGCCGTCAATACCGTACCTCTCGAACGTGACCGGGAACTGGATCCAGAGCGAAGAGGTAACCGATCCGGCGTACTGGGCGCGGCACTTGCGGGAGCCGGTTCGCTTCGGCGACGGATTGACGACGATGGTAAGCCAGGGAAGCCACACGCTTCTCGAAGTCGGCAGCGGGCAAGCGTTGACTTCGATCGCGAGCCTCTGCATCAAGGACGCCGGCGTGGAAACCGCGCAGGTGATTTCGTGTTCGACCCGTCAGGGCGAGGAAGCGTCGGAGCTCGAGTCGATGCTCGAGGCGACTGGCCGCCTTTGGCTTGCCGGCCATCCTGTCGACTGGGCCGCGGTGTACGCCGGCCAGCGGCGCAAGCGCGTGCGGCTCGCAACCTATCCGTTCCAGCGCGAACGTTATTGGATCGAGGCGAGGGCGGCGGCCCGGCTGTCTGAGCGCGTTACAACGGCGACGGAACCTGCGAAAGAAACGAGAGTGGATCAAATGAAGATGAATGAGACGTTTGCCTCGAAGACATCCGCTGCGGACCGAAAGGAGGAAGTGGAGAAAATACTTTGCGGCACCCTTGCGAAAATGCTTCGAACCGACATTTCGCAAGTCGACTCGCATGCTCCCCTTCTCGAGCTCGGCGCCGATTCGCTCGTGCTCGTTCAGGCAATCAAGTCGATCGAGCAGACTTTCGGTGTCACGATCACGATCCGCCAAGTGTTCGAGGAGCTGACGACCATTGCGGCCATTGCCGAATACGTCGCGGCGCAGACGCACGCTGACGTGACGTCTGTCGCGCCGGCCGAATCCGACGTCGCCACGCGTGTGCCCGAAGCGGCGCACGGGAGCAATGTGCTGCCGCCCGCCGAGAACGCCGAACCTGCCGGGGCCCTTCTGCGGCGCGAAGGATTCACGAGCGGGCGGCTTCCAGACTCGGTTTCCGTGATGGAACGCATTATGAGTCAGCAGCTCGAGGCGTTCGAACGGATCACGGCCGGGCAGATTGCCGCTTTGGGGCATGCGTTGAAGCCCGTTTCGGTCTCACGCGAAACCGAAACCGTGGCGGTCGCCGTGACCGTGCAACCGGCCGCGCAGGTGAGCACGCAGCAAGCACGGGTCGAATCCGAGACGGCCGCCGTGAACGCGACGGCGCCCGAAAGACGCCCGTTCGTCGCTTATCAGCCGGCCTCGGCGACGAGCAAGAACGATCCTTATCATGCGTTGTCCGGCGTTCAGCGAGCCTATCTCGAGAAGTTCGTCGACTCGTACAACGCTCGCCTGCGCCATTCACGCGCGCTTGCGGTGCGCTACCGTCCAGTATTGGCGGATAACCGCGCGTCCGCGGGGTTCCGGTATTCCGTAAAGGAAATGCTTTACCCGATCATCAGCGAGCGTTCTGAAGGCGCGTATATCTGGGACGCCGACGGGAACCAATATATCGACCTGACGATGGGGTTCGGCGTCAACCTGTTCGGTCATCGTCCGGCCGAGATTCAGCACGCGCTCGACTCGCAAATCCGGGTCGGCTTCGAACTGGGCCCCCAGACTCGGCTGGCCGGCGAGGTCGCGAAACTGGTCAGCACCGTGACAGGAAACGAACGCGTCGCGTTTTGCAATTCGGGCACGGAAGCCGTCATGCTCGCGCTACGTCTCGCGCGCACCGTGACGCAGCGAAAAAAGATCGCGATTTTTGCCGGCTCGTTCCACGGCTGGAGTGACGACTCGCTCGTCGAAGCGGATGGCCGTCCGGGATCGCAGGCGTCTTCGGCGATGGCGCCGGGTATTCATCCGGGCGCGGCGGAGCAAACGATCGTGCTCGAATATGGGGCCGCGAAATCTTTGGAGACGATTCGCGCGCACGCTCATGAGCTCGCCGCCGTGCTCGTCGAACCCATTCAGAGCCGTCGGCCGGACTGGCAGCCTCGCGAATTCCTGCATGATCTGCGCGCGCTGACGCACGACACGGGAATTGCGCTGATTTTCGACGAAATGATCACCGGGTTCCGCTTGCATCCGGGCGGTGCCCAAGCCTGGTACGGCGTCAAGGCCGACCTCGCGACGTATGGCAAGGTGGTGGGCGGCGGCATGCCTGTCGGCCTCGTCGCCGGCAGCGCCAAGTTTCTCGATGCAGTCGACGGGGGGCAATGGCAATACGGCGACATGTCGTACCCGAAAGAAACGACAACGTTTTTTGCCGGCACGTTCTGCAAGCATCCATTGATGCTCGTCGCGGCGCGCGAGGTGCTGCGCAAGCTCATCGCCGAAGGGCCTGAACTTCAGGAGCGGTTGAACGAGCGCACGTCGAAACTCGTGGATGTGTTGAACGACATTCTCGCTGACACGAACTTGCCGATCAGGGTTGTGCATTGCGGCTCGCTGTTCCGTCTCGAAGCGACAGTGAATATCGACCTGTTGTTCTATCACCTCGTCGCAGGCGGACTTTATATCTGGGAGGGGCGCAATATGTTCCTTTCCACTGCACATTCGGATGCCGATATTTCACGGATTGTCGAGATCTTCGAAAAGAGCGTGCAGGCACTGATCGACGGCGGCTTTTTCCCCGGGCCGCCGTCCGGAACTCGCTCGCGGCGCACGGGTAACACTGTTGAGTCGTCGAGCGCAGCGGGAGCGGGCGGTAGGACGATTGCGGCATCCAGCGCGACGCATGCGTCGGCATTCACGACTGTTCGACAGCCGGCAGCAGCGCATCGATCGGCCGCTGTCGCAGCCGACGATGCCGCAGCGGATCAGATCAAGTTCAGTCTGTCGTTCTTCGGGCATTACGACGCCGAGTACCACGAAGACAAATACAGTCTTCTATTCTCGGCGGCGCGCTATGCGGACGAACATGGATTTTCGGCGCTATGGCTGCCCGAGCGGCATTTCCATGCGTTCGGCGGACTGTCGCCGAACCCGGTCGTGCTGTGTGCGGCGCTCGCGCGCGAAACCCGCGAGATCCAACTTCGGGCGGGCAGCGTGGTTTTGCCGCTGCACCATTCGGTGCGGGTTGCCGAAGAATGGTCGATGGTCGACAACCTTTCGAACGGCAGAGTAGGCATAGCGTGTGCGTCTGGTTGGCATCCAAACGACTTCGTGTTTGCGCCGGAAGCGTTCGGAAGTCATCGCGAGAAGATGTTCGAGCAGATCGAGCAGGTGCGCTCGCTTTGGAGTGGACAGTCGCTACCGTATCTCGACGGGTCACGCCATACGCGAAATGTCACGTTGTTTCCCATGCCGAAGCAGGCGGAATTGCCTGTCTGGGTGACCGTTGTCAACAATCCGGATACTTACCGGCGGGCGGGGCTGATCGGCGCCGGGATTCTGACGAATTTGATGGGGCAGTCGGTCGAGCAGCTTGCGAGCAATCTTCGTGTTTATCGGCAGGCGCTTGCCGAATCCGGATATTCGAAGGCGCGGTGCGGGGCCGGCGTGACCGTGCTGTTGCACACGTTTATTGGCGAGGATGCAGCAAAGGCGCGAGCCGGCGCGCGCGACGCGTTCATTCGCTATCTGAAGACGTCGATCGGCCTGTTCGAGAATATGGTGGCCAGTCTGGGCCTGCAGGTAGATGTGGCGAGCCTGAGCGACGAGGATCGCGACTATCTGCTTTCCACTGCCTATGAACGCTATGTGGAAACCAGCGCGTTGATCGGCAGCCCGCAATCCTGTGCGCCGCTGGTCGAACGTTTGCGCCGGATGGGCGTCGACGAAATTGGCTGCTTCATCGATTTCGGCGTCAACGAACGCTTCGTCGTCGAGAATCTGGATTATCTGAATTTGTTGCGGGAGTCATTCGACGCCGGCGCGTCGGCGCGCGACAAGACCGTCTCCCCGGTGCCGCATATAAAGTCCGCAGTGACTTCTACGCAGCAGGGGATCTTGATCGAGTGTCAGGTCGACGAAAACGCGACGCGGAGCTACAACTCGACCACCGTAGTGCGCCTGGAGGGTCTGCTTGACGACCGGCTATTGAGAGGCGCGATTCAGACGCTCGTCGACCGCCATTCCGCACTGCGCACGACTTTCGACGAACTTGATTTGGTTCAGTACGTGAGTCCGGTGCAGCGGGTCGAGCTCCCGATCATCGATCTGTCAGAGCTTGACGCCCCCCGTCGTGCGGTCGACGATTGGCTGGCAGCGAACAATGAGCTCAGGATGGATTTGCGTCGGGGGCCACTGTTCCTGTCGCATCTGCTGAAGACCGGAGAAACAGAGCATTTTCTGGTCGTGACGTTTCATCACCTGGTGATTGACGGCTATTCCCAGGAGCTCTTCCTGCAAGAGTTGGCTGCCGTGTATACCGGCGCTTGCCGAGGCACGCCGCCGGTGCTTGAGCCTGCGATGCCGTTCGGCACTTATGTCGAGTGGCACGAATCGTATCTGCGAAGCGACCGGTTTCGCGGCGACCGGGTCTATTGGACGAACAAGCTTCATGCGCCTCTGAGTACGGGAATCGAGTGGGCGGAGCCGCGGCGTTTTGTGTCCGTGGAACGCAATCGGGCCAAGCAGCAGCGGTTGATCATTCCGTCGTCGCTGCACGCACGGCTGCAAAAATTGGGGAGCACACGCGGATCTACGACTTTCATGGTTATGTTGGCCGTCGTGGCAATCCTGATTCGACGGTTGACGAATCAAGAGGATCTCGTCATCGGCGTCCCGATGACAGCCGGCCGTGCTGAGATCGGCGATATGCCGCTGATGGGCTGTACGCTGAATCTTGTACCGATACGTTTTTGCTTCGAGGGGAACCCGTCATTCGTCGATTTCCTGGCTGGAGTCAGGGCTGATCTTGTAGAGTCATTGAGTCATTCGGACTATCCGTTCGGGCAGATTTTGAAGGACCTTGATCTGCATTTGGAACTCGATCGGCGCCCGCTCGCTTCAGTCTTATTCAATCTGAACCGGGCGTTGTCATTGCCTGAATTCGGCAACCTACAGTGGGAACTTTACGGAAATCCGATTGGGTTTTCGCCGAATGACCTGGTGTTCGATGTGATCCAGTTGCCGGATCAGATGGAAGTCCAGTTTCAGTATCGCGAGTCGATGTTCGACGATGAGTCGATCGACCGGATGATGAGTCAGCTTTTGCGTCTGCTCGATGGAGTGGTCTCGGATCCTTCGACGGGGATTCTTGATTTTTCGCTGTTGGGCGCACAAGAGCGCATGCAGCTGCTCGATGGCTGGAATGAGACAGCGGAGGAGGTAGCGGAGCAGACGCTGGTGGAGCTGTTCGAGGCGCAGGTGCAGAAGGCGCCGGAAGCGGTGGCGGCGGTGTACGAGGGCGCGTCGCTGAGCTACGGCGAGCTGAACGGGCGGGCGAACCGGCTGGCGCGGGAGCTGCGGGCGCGAGGGGTGGGCGCGGAGACGCTGGTGGGGATCTGCGTGGAGCGCTCGCTGGAGATGATGGTGGGGCTGCTGGGGATCCTGAAGGCGGGCGGGGCGTATGTGCCGCTGGATCCGGGCTACCCGGCCGAGCGGCTGGCGTACATGCTGGAGGATGCGCAGCCGGTGTGCGTGGTGAGCGCGGGGGCGACGGCGCGGGTGCTGCCGGCGGGCACGGCGTTGCTGAGGCTGGACGAGGCGATGACGCAGGCGTTGCTGCACACGCG
>NZ_JAFLRF010000016.1:135195-135930 GCF_017315705.1 Trinickia mobilis
GGCCTATGTGATCTACACCTCGGGTTCGACAGGGC
The DNA here is from genome assembly GCF_017315705.1 of Trinickia mobilis. Classification (GTDB taxonomy): domain Bacteria; phylum Pseudomonadota; class Gammaproteobacteria; order Burkholderiales; family Burkholderiaceae; genus Trinickia_A; species Trinickia_A mobilis. The sequence continues at coordinate 135,231 of NZ_JAFLRF010000016.1, forward strand.
GCCCCAAGGGTGTCGTGATTCCCCACGCGGGGATCGCCAACCGACTGCATTGGATGCAGCAAGCATATGGACTGCAGGTGTTCGATGCTGTGATGCAAAAGACTCCGTTCAGTTTCGACGTATCGGTCTGGGAATTCTTCTGGCCATTGCAAACGGGTTCGCGGTTGGTATTCGCGCGCGTCGACGGACATAGAGAGCCCGACTATCTGGTCGATTTGATCGAGCGGCAGCGTATTACCACGATGCACTTCGTGCCATCGATGCTCCAGGTGTTTACCGATTTTCTCGAGCGCAACGAAGAGGCGGCGAGACGATGCGAGACCTTGTCGCGAATCTTCTGCAGCGGCGAAGGATTGTCCGGCTCGACCGTGCGCCGACTATGCGCGCTGTTGCCGCACGTCGAATTGCACAATCTTTATGGTCCGACCGAAGCCTCTGTCGACGTGACTTTTTGGGCATGTGACGTGCGCTATTTTCCCGACGATATTCCCATCGGCCGGCCGATCAGCAACACGCAGGTGTACGTGCTGGACGGGCGGCTGCAGCCGGTACCGGTGGGGGTGGCGGGCGAGCTCTACATTGCCGGCGTCGGTCTGGCGCGCGGCTATCTGGGCCGGGCGGAGTTGACGGCCGAGCGCTTCGTGGCGAACCCGTTCGGCGCGCCGGGCAGCCGGATGTACCGCACGGGGGACGTGGCGAA
>NZ_JAFLRF010000017.1 GCF_017315705.1 Trinickia mobilis
CGCCGGGTGATGAAGCTCGGTTCGGGCCAGTTGACGCCGGTCGGCATGCGCGTGATCGCCGCGAGCGCGCCTCATTGCGCTTAGAATCGCGTTATCGATCAATCCGCCTGCGGAGCATCAAATGCGCATTCTGGTCATCGAGGACGAGCCGAAGACGGGGGCATACCTCAAGAAAGGCCTGGAGGAGTCGGGCTATCACGTCGACGTGGCGAATGACGGCGCCGAAGGCCTGATCCTCGCGCAAGAGGAGAACTTCGACGTGATCGTGCTCGACGTCATGCTGCCCACGATGGACGGCTGGGCGGTGCTCAAGACGCTGCGCGCCACGCGCTCGACCCCCGTGCTGTTCCTGACGGCCCGCGACGATGTCGCCGACCGCGTGCACGGCCTCGAACTCGGCGCCGACGACTACCTCGTCAAGCCGTTTGCCTTCGTCGAGCTGCTCGCGCGCGTGCGCACGCTCGCGCGGCGCGGCCCGCCGCGCGAAAGCGAGTTGCTGAAAGTGGGCGACCTGGAGATCGATGTCAACCGGCGGCGCGTGCGCCGCGGCTCGACGCGCATCGATCTCACGCCGCGCGAATTCGCGCTGCTGCAACTGCTCGCGCGCCGTCAGGGCGAGGTATTGAGCCGCACGCAGATCGCGTCCTACGTCTGGGACATGAATTTCGACAGCGACACCAACGTGGTCGAAGTGGCGATCCGCCGGCTGCGCGCGAAGATCGACGACAATTTTCCGGTCAAGCTGATTCAGACGGTGCGAGGCGTCGGCTACGTGATCGAAGCCAAAGAGGCCGAATGATGGCGTCGCGCTCGCTGACCGCCACGCTCGCGCTGGCCTTTGCCGGCACGACGCTGGCCGTGTTCGCGCTGGTGGGCAGCGTGCTGGACTTCGCGCTCGACCGTCAGGTCAAGCAGCAGGACGATCTCGATATCGTGCTGATCTCTCGCCATACGCGGCGGCTCGCGCAAGAACTCGGCACGCTTGGCGACCTGCGCAATCACGCCGACCGCCTGACGAGCCAAGTGCTCGGCAACGCGGCGCTCTCGATGGAGATACGCGACGCCGGCCAGCACGTGCTCGTCGATCACAACACCGAGAGCATCGCCGATCCTTCGATGCCTTCGCCCGCGCTGTCGCGGCGCGTCGGCGCGACGCAGCGGATCACGCAAAGCGACATCGCGGAGTGGCACACGTCCGAGGGCGTGCCGGTGCGCGGTCTCGCCGCCGACGCCGTGCTGCGCGACGGCACGCCGGTCACGCTGATCATCGCGCGCAACATGACCGACCGCTGGCTCTTGCTCGACTACTACCGCGACCGCCTGTACTGGGTGGGCCTCGCCGGCGTGCTGCTCGCGTTCCTGATGAGCTGGATGCTCGTGCGCGAATCGCTGCGGCCGCTGCGCGAGATCGCGAGAAAAGCGGGGACGGTGACGGTCGACCGGCTCAGCACGCGCATCGAGGCCGACAACGTGCCGAGCGAACTCGAGGCGCTGGTCGCCTCGCTGAACCGGATGCTCGACCGGCTGCACGACGGCTTTCAGCGTCTGTCGCAATACACGGCGGATCTTGCGCACGACATGCGTACGCCGCTTGGCAATCTGCGCGGTGCGACGGAAGTGGTGCTCGCGCGGCCCCGTTCCATCGACGAATATCAGGCGGCGCTCGCTTCGAACCTCGAAGAGTGCGACCGCATCTCGCGGATGATCGAAAGCGTGCTGTTTCTCGCGCGCGCCGAGCATCCGCAGTTCGTCGCGCGGCGCGGCGATCTGGATGTGGCGAAGGAGCTCGCTCATATCGCCGACTACTTCGAAGGCCTCGCCGACGAGGCCGGCGTGCAGTTGCGCGTGAGCGGCAGTGCGCAGTTGCGCGCCGATGCCGAGCTGTTCCGGCGCGCGGTCAGCAACCTGCTCGCGAACGCGCTGCGTTACACGCCGCGCGGCGGCGACATCACGCTCCTCGCCGAAGAAGCGCCGGACGCGGTGCGCGTGAGCGTCGCCAATCAGGGCACGCCGATCGCTCCTGAATTGCTCGAGCGCATTTTCGACCGCTTCTATCGCGTCGACCCGTCGCGCAAGCGCGAGGCGAATACGGCGGGTTCCACCGGCCTCGGGCTCGCGATCGTGCGCACCATCATGGATCTGCACGGCGGGCGCGCGCATGCGGAAAGCGATGCCGCGAGCACGCGGTTCATTCTGACGTTTCCGCGCTAGCTGCCCCCGACGTTTCCCTAGCTGGAGCAACCTGTAATCGAAACCGGCAGGTAGTCAATGGACATATCAATTATCAGTTATCCGATAGAAGTTTGATATAGTCGAATATTGATAAATGGAAGCTGATATTGGATGCGTTTCGCATAGCTTCCGGCGATGTCGCGCGTTCAGGCAATCGGCATTCATCAAACCATCGTTTATTGGACAGTCGTCGTCAGCTTCCCTGCCGGCGTCGCCAAGAGAGGAGACCAAACATGTCATTTCCAGCCGCCAGGCAAGGCGATCCAACCGCCCACGGTGGGGCCGTGCTTAACGGCTCCGGCAATGTCTTTATCAACGGCAGTCCAGCGGCCTTCGCGGGTTGCAGCACGACTTCATGTCCCGTCCATTGCTCGGGCCAGGCCGTGGTTCAAGGTTCCAGCACGGTGTTCATCAACAACGTACCGGCCGTCTTCGTCGGTAGTCCGACCTCATGCGGGGCAGCGATCACGGCGGGGTCGCCGAATGTTTTCATTGGCGACGGACGACTGACGAAAACCAGTTCACAGTCGGAACCGGCATCGTCAACGAGTGCTGGAATTGCAACTGGCGATCATGCCGGAATGGCTGTTTCCGGCGACCATGCTGGGCAAGCGAGATACGACGATCGCTTCGTTATGCGAAATGCAAGCGGACAAGCGTTAGCTCACGTCGCCTACACGGTGCAGCGAGAAAGCGGCATTTTCGAGTACGGCGAAACGGATGGTGATGGGCATACGCATCTGCTTGCTTCCGTTGCTTCCGCAGAAAATATCGATGTATACCTTGCAGGATAGTCATGCCAGAGAAAATTCACGTCTCCCCGGACGGGGTGAAATACCGGTTGGTAGCATCCAAAACGACAACGCCGACGAAAGATACTTCGGCAAAAGAAATCATTGTGGATTCCACCAGCATTGAAGTCATTGTTAGTGACTCTCGGCTGTTCAGTAGGGGTTCTCAGTGGGGGCATGTCGCTATAGAAATTGACGGAATCGTCTATAGTCGCGCTAATGAAGAATACGTAAAAATAGATAAACGCACCTATTTCTATGGTGGCAACGTCAACTTGACCAACCGGTCGATACGAACCGGCGGGAATTTGTGGCGCGACAACGTGGGCTTGGTGCTCAGAGTATCCCCGGCCGAAAAGGAAAAGGTAAAACGCGAACTAGAGCGACGTGTAGGTGTGGATCAAGCATTCAAGCGGGCGCATCCGAATGAAAGTGCATACAGCATATTTGGCAATAGTTGTTCTTCGAATGTGGCCGATGCACTCGAAATGATAGGAATTTTAGCTCGTGATCCACGCTGGCTCCCAACCCCGATAACGCCAGCAGAATTAGATGCCGCACTCGAAAAATCCAAGCGCCTCACAAAGAAGAATTATTACCCGAAGCAGGCCAACGAGTGAAGAAGCGCTACCTTACCCTTGGCGTTGTTCAGTTGCTTTTGATTTCCCTGTCCGGCTGGATTAGACGGGCTTCGTGGAGAGAAATCGACATTTTTGAGGGAGCAGAGAAAACATGGCCCCCAAGCGTTCAGCTTTCGTTTTACGGTTTGGCCGGGTGGCTGGCAACGATTGCTATCGCAACGTGGTTTGCTGTGGTTGACAAGAAAAACAGATCGATGGTCGTTCTGTTCCTTGTTCTTCTCCTGCCGTGGTTGGAATTCTTCTTGTGGTTTGCGCTGAGCTTTTGATGGCGAGCAAGTAAGAGCGGTGGCGACGAGAGCGAGTGATTCGCCGGCCATCGACGCAATGAATTCAGAGGGATCTGAACTCCGGCCTGCCGATCTGAGTTCGGTCAGTTGGAGATAATGCTGGCGCTGCAAGCGCGTCGAGTGCAGGCCCGACCGATTTTGATTTCAGATCGCTACGCCTATGAAGCTCTCGTTCAAGCGGGCCGCACTATTTGCCGTGGTCGTCGCCATGCTTTCCTTCTGCCTCACCGACCACACCCCGCGCGGTACCGAATGTCACAAATCGACATCACCTGATGGTGTCTACATAGGCGAGCGCTGTCTGCTGAATTGGGTTCCGGGAGGGAACTCGGAATACGTTGGACGGTTATGCGATGCGAAGAGCGGGAAGCTGTTGGCGCAGCACACTTTTAGCAACCCGTCCCACAATATTTTTGGCGTGCCGGAGCACCGGATTGAGATTATTGTGCGGTGGAAAATCCGCAACAAGAAGACCGGAAAGATCGTGGATGGCGCGGAACGCGGCCGCTACGATACGGTGTGGGTTTCGACTGCAACGCATGGCGGCACCGTATTCTGGCAGCACAATCCGGACTATCTGAAGGCAACTGGAGGAAAGTCATACCGATGAGATTCCCGATCGTGCTGGCGGCGGCGCTGGCCGCCTTTGCGGGCGGCGCTTGTGCCGCTGAAACCTATGAGAGCTATGACGCCTTTTACGTCGCCCGACCTGGCGCGGTGTTCGGTGATGCGATTAAGTCCAAGCCTGGCGTTGCCTATTCCTCCCCAGGCGAGCAAGGCGTTTACACGGAACTGCGAGCCATCTTGGAAGGGCGAGCAGTGAACATTACGCTCGCAGGGAATCGCATAACGATCGACGGCAAGACCTATCGTTACGCAAGCGCGGCGACCTTCCCTGGAGAACATCCATCGAATATCTATCCGCTGACCGCCGACGTGTTCCTCGCCGGGCGAACTAGCGCCCACCCTGCCGTCCTCTGCCTACAAGGCGGCAGCAATGGATCGGGTGAATCCGATCGGTACACGCAAATCTATTTGCTGATCAATCCCTTGGCACCGAAGCGCAAGGTGACGTTTCCGCATTTGCCTAGCCTGCTCTCATCGTGCCGGGCCGTATTGGAGACGAAAGACGGGAAGCTCGCCTTTCCGAAGAATAGCTATCTGCTTGACGACGCGCAGGAGTCCCGCGTCGGGTTGCTGGTGTCGTATTACGCGTTCGAGGACCGGCGCTTCGCCCCAGTTCGTAACGAGATTCGGCTCCGATTTACCCATCCAGAGGTTCCGTTCCAGTTCTCGATTCAGGATAAGTAGTGATCGGTCTAGGGTCGGTTTTCGACCTGAACCTCCTTTACTGCCGGACCGCCCTTGCCGCGAATCAGAGTCAGTTACAGATAATGCCGGCCCGCGACGATGGAATAGAGGTCGGCTCCGTCGAATACGGGCCGTTTCACCTAGCAGTTTCCACACTGCCAAGCGATGCGCGATCCCACCCGCCGCCCAGCGCCTCCAACAACGCCACGCTCGCATCGATGCGGCGCGCCTCGATCTGGTCGAGGGTCCGCTCGTTGGCGAGCGCGATCGTCTGCGACGTGACCACGTCTAGATAGCTGACGGCGCCCGCCTGATAGCGGTTCGTCGTGAGTTGCAGCGACTGTTGCGCGGCGTCGGTCGCGCGTTGCTGCGTATCGCCTTCGCTCGCGAGCGTTTGCAGCGCCGACAAGTTGTCCTCGACCTGCTGAAAGGCGACCAGCACTGTCTGACGATAATCGGCGACCGTGCCGTCGTATTGCGCGGTCGCGCCTTTGAGCGTCGCGTCGCGGCGGCCGCCGTCGAACAGCGTGCCCGCGAGCTGCGAGCCGAGCGACCAGAACAGGCTCGGCGCAGTGAGCCAGGGCGCGAAGAACGTGCTTTCGAGCCCGGCCGACGCCGACAGCGTCAAATCCGGATAGAACGCCGCGTGCGCTTCGCCGATCTGCGCGTTGGCGGCCGCGACGCGCCGCTCGGCGGCGGCGATGTCCGGGCGCCGTTCGAGCAATTGCGAGGGCAGGCCGGTGGGAATCTGCGGCAGCGCGACGGCAGCTGTGCTGGGCGGCAGCGCAAACGACGACGCCGGCACGCCGATCAACGTCGCGATCGCGTGCTGCAGCTTCGCGCGCTCGACGTCGAGATCGGTGTCCTGCGTGCGCGTGCTCTCGAGCTGCGTCTGCGCCTCGGCGACGGCCGACGCGTCGATCCCGCCGTCCTTGAATTGCTGCTGCACGATCTTGAGCGACGCGGCGTAGGCGGCGACGGTGTCGTCGAGCAGCTTCTTCTGGATGTCGAGCGAGCGCAGGTCGAAGTAATCGGTCGCGAGGTCGCTCGCCATCGACAGGCGCACGGATTGCAGGTCCGCTTCGCTCGCTTGCGCGGTGTCGCGCGCGTTGACGGTCGCGTCCTTGACGCGCCCGAACAGATCCGGCTCCCAGCTTGCGCCGACGCCCACCGAGTAGTCGGGCACGGTCTTGCCCGCGAGCGAATGCCCGAGCACGTTCTGCGAGAGGCGCGTACGCGATTGCGCGATGCCGGCGGTGACGGTCGGCGAGTAGCCGGCGTGCTGATAGTCGACCATCGCGCGCGCGGCCTGCAGTTGCGCGACGGCTTTCTGGACCGACTGGTTCGAGATGTCGATGCGCGCTTCGAGGCGGTTCAGTTCGGGATCGTCGAACTGCGTCCACCACGGGCCGCGCGGCTTGGCATCGGCGGGCGCCGCGACCGACCAGCCCGCCGACGCTTGCGGCGCGCCCGCGTAGTGATCGGGCACGGCGACGCCGGGCTTCGTGTACGGCGGCAACGTCGAGCAGGCGGTCAGGGCGCATATGAGGCCGATGACGGCCGTGGTGCGGGCGAGGGGGGCGGGCAGAGCTGGCATTGTCGGTCTCCTTTGAACGGCGCTCAGCCTTGCTTGGCCGCGGCTGCGGGCGCCGCCGCCGAAGCGATCCGCACCGCTTCGCCGTCGACGATCGCGTCGCCGGGATTGTCGATGACGCGATCGCCTTCGGCCACGCCGGTCGCGACTTCGACGTAAGTGCCGAAATCGCGGCCGATCGTGACTTGCTTGAGTCGCACCTTGTTGTCGCTGCCGACGACCGCGACCGTCACGCCATCGGGCCGGAACAGCAGCGCGCTCACCGGCAGATCGAGCGCGGGATGCGCCGTCTGCAGCGCGAGATGCGCTTGCGCGTAGGCGCCCGGCAGCAGCGCACCGTCGCGGTTGTCGATGTCGATTTCGACACGCAGTGTCCGGCTCACGGAGTCGATCGCGTCGGCGCTGCGCGCGACGGTGGCGGGGAATTCGCGGCCGGGATATTGCTGGGTCGTCAGATAGACCTGGGTGCCCGAGGTGACGTAAGCGGCGTCGTCCTGCGGCACGTTCACGAAGATCCGCAACTTGTCGGTCTGCTCGATGTGGAAGAGTTCGCCGGGGTTGCCCGCGAGGCCCGGCGAACCGCCGGCGGTGACGAGCGAGCCGACGTCGACGTTGCGCGTCGTGATGACGCCGTCGAACGGCGCGGTCACCTTTTCGTACGACACCAGTTCGGCCAGCCGCGCGACGTTCGCCTGAGCGGATTCGAGCGCGGCGCGCTTCGCCTGCATGTCGCTCGTTTTCGTCTCGGCGTCCTGCTGCGAGACGGACTGCGTTTGCAGCATCGTCTGCCAGCGCTTCGCCGTGCTCGCCGCGTAGTCGGAGTTCGCCTGCGCGACGGCTTCGTCCGCGCGCGCCTGCTTGAGTTGCGCGTCGAGTTCGGGCGTTTCGATGTCGGCGAGCGTCTGCCCGGTCTTCACTTTCGCGCCGATATCCGTGTACCAGTGCTGGATATAGCCGCTCGTGCGCGCGTAGATCGAAGCGTCGGCATAGGGCATCACCGAGCCGGGCAGCAGTAGTTCCTGCGAGGCCGGTGCGCGGCGAGGCGCGACGACTTGGACCACCGGCTCGCGCTGCGCATCGACCTGCTTCGTGAGCGCGGTGCTCGCGGAAAGACGCGGCACGATGCCGATGGTGAGCAGCGCGGCGGCCGCGCAGGCGAGGGCGATCGGCAGCATCACGCGGCGGCGGCGCGATTTCGTACCGCGCGTTGTTGCGCCGGAATCCGTGTGAGCGACAGGGACCAGTCCAGTCGATGGAGAAACGTCGCGATCGTTCGACGGCGCGTCAGGCGTAGTCATGGCGATTCCTTGAGAGCTTTGATTTATTGAGCGTGTTCGCTGGCGGTTTCGGCGGCGGCCTTGCGTGCGCGGGATTCACGGCGTTTCGCGAGCCAGGTGTGCACGAGCCCGAACACCACCGGCACGAACAGCAGCGTGGAGACCGTGCCGAGCGCGAGCCCGCCGATCACCGCGCGGCCGAGCGGCGCGTTTTGCTGGCCGCCGTCGCCGAGCCCGAGCGCCATCGGCAGCATGCCGATCAGCATCGCGAGCGCGGTCATCAGCACCGGACGGAAGCGGCTGAACCCGGCTTCGAGCGCGGCGACGAGCGGTTCGACGCCGTCGCTCAACATCTCGCGCGCGGTGTTGATGACGAGAATGCTGTTGGCCGTCGCGATGCCGATGCACAGGATCGTTCCCGTGAGCGCGGGCACGCTCAGCGTCGTGTGCGTCGAGAACAGCATCCATGCGATGCCCGCGAGCGAGCCGGGCAGGCCGCAGATGATGATGAGCGGATCGATCCACGACTGAAAATTCACGACCATCAGCAGGTACACGAGCGCGATCGCGAACACGAGGCCGGCGCCGAGCCCTTCGAACGATTGGTTCATCGATTGCACCTGGCCGCGGATCACGATCGACGAGCCGGGCGGCAATTGCGCGCGCGCCTGGTCGACGAGGCGCGTCACGTCCGACGCGACGCCGCCGAGATCGCGCCCCTGCGCCGACGCGAAGATATCGAGCACGGGCTGCACGTTGTAGTGCGAGACCACGGCCTGCTGCATGCTGCGCGACATCGTGCCGAGCGTGCCGAGCTGATTCTGCGGATTGACCGAGGGCAGGCTGGTCGTCAGCGGAATGTTCGCGAGCGTCTGCAGCGAATGGATGTCGTACTGCGGCACTTGGGCCATCAGCGGATAGCTCACGCCGTTCTTCGGATCGAGCCAGAAGTTCGGCGTCGTCTGCGAGCTGCCGGACAGCGCGATCAAGAGGTTCTGCGCGACGTCGTGCTGCGTGAGCCCCGCCTGCATCGCCTTGGTGCGGTCGACGTCCACGTTGATGGTCGGCTCGTCGCCCGGCTGCTGAATGCGCGCATCGACGAGGCCGCGCACGCCGCGCAACTGCGCCAGCAGACGATTGGCGACGACGCGGTTGGCCGCGAGCTTGTTGCCGACGATCTGGATGTCGATCGGCGCGGGCAGCCCGAAGTTCAGGATCTGGCTGACGATGTCGGCGGGCAGGAACGCGAACGTCACGCCCGGGAACGACGCATTCAGCACGTTGCGCAGCTTGGCGACGTATTCGGCCGTGGGGCGGTGATCGGGCTTCAACGTGAGCAGGATGTCGGCGTCTTCGGGGCCGACCGGCGCGGACGAATCGTAGGTGAGGTTGATGCCGCTCACCGGCACGCCGATGTTGTCGAGCACGGCGGCCTGCTCGGACTTCGGGATGACCGTGCGGATTTTCGCTTCGACTTCGTCGGTGATGCGCGCGGTTTGTTCGATGCGCGTGCCGGTCGGCGCGCGCAGATGCAGGCGGATTTCGCCGGTGTCGACCGCAGGAAAGAAGTCGCGGCCGGCGAACGGAATCAGCGCGAGCGAGCCGAGGCACAGCGCCAGATAGATCGGAAGGAAGCGGCGGCGGCCGGAGATCGCGCGCTGCAGCACGGCGCGGTAGCCGTTTCTCAGCGCTTCGAAGCGGCGTTCGAACGACGCCTGGAACCGCACGAACACGCCGAAGCGTCCGCTTGCCGCCTTCGCGTGCTTCGATCGTGCACGCATCAAGTACATCGCGAGTGTCGGAATCAGCGTGCGCGAGAAGAAGTACGACGCGCACATCGCGAACACCACGGCCTCCGCCATCGGCACGAACAGATAGCGCGCGACGCCCGACAGCAGGAACATCGGCACGAACACGATGCAGATCGCGAGCGTCGAAACGAAGGTCGGCACCGCGATCTCACCCGAGCCGTTGAGGATCGCGTCGTGCAGCGGCGCGCCGTTTTCGAGGTGATGCGTGATGTTCTCGATCGCGACGGTCGCGTCGTCGACGAGTATCCCGACCGCGAGCGCGAGGCCGCCGAGCGTCATGATGTTGATCGTCTGCCCGAGCGCGGCGAGCGCGATCAACGAGGTCAGCACCGAGAGGGGAATCGATACCGCGATGATCAGCGTCGCGCGCCAGCTGCCGAGAAAGAGCAGGATCATCGCGGCGGTCAAGCACGCGGCGATCAGCGCTTCGCGCACGACGCCCGAGATCGCGGACTTCACGAACACCGATTGATCGGACAGCGGCGTGATCTTGAGCGCCTTCGGCAGGCCGGCTGCGATCTTCGGCAGCATCGCCTTGACCTGCTGGATGATCGTCAGCGTCGACGCGCTGCCGGTCTTCTCGACCTGCAGCAAAGCGGCGCGCTTGCCGTCGCTGCGCACGATGTTGGTTTGCGGCGCATAGCCGTCGATCACATGCGCGACGTCGCGCACGTAGACCACGGTGCCGTTCACGGTCTTGATCGGCAAATTGTTGAGCGCCTCGACCGTTTGCGTGCTGCCGTTCATCTCGACGTTGTACTCGCGCGAGCCGATCTTCGCCGTGCCGCCCGGAAGAATCAGGTTTTGCGCGTTGACGGCGTTGACGACGTCGATCGGCGCCAGCCCCTTCGCCTGCATCGCGCGCGGATCGAGCTGGACCATGATCTGGCGGATCTTGCCGCCGTACGGCAGCGGCACCGCGGCGCCTTGCACGGTCGCGAGCTGCGTGCGGATGAAGCTGTTGCCGAGGTCGTAGAGCGTCTGTTCGGGCAGCGTGTCGCTGGAGAGCCCGAGCTGCAGCACCGGCACCGTCGACGCGTTGTACGTGATGATGTTCGGCGGCAGCGTGCCGGGCGGCAGGACGCGCAGGATCGATGCGGAGTTCGATGCGGCTTCGGCGATGGCGCGGTTGATGTCGGCGCCGGGGTGAAAGAAGATCTTGACGACCGACACGCCGTTGAGCGATTGCGATTCGATGTGCTCGATGTCGTCGACGTCGGACGTGAGCGCGCGCTCGTAGTTCGACGTGATGCGCTGGGCCATGTCCTCCGCCGAGAAACCGTTGTACGTCCACACGATGCTGACGACCGGAATGTCGATGTTCGGAAAGATGTCCGTCGGCGTGCGCATGATCGCGATCGGCCCGAGGATGAACAGCAGGACGGCGAGAACGATGAAGGTATAGGGCCGCCGCAGGGCCAGTCTGACGATCCACATGACGATTCCTTGGAAAGAGGCTTGTTGCAGCGCTCCGGCGCAGCGGCGTGCAACGGGGGCTTCACGTGGCGGCAAGTTTGACTGGCGGGCATTTACCCGTGACTGACCGGGAAATTACAAGTCTGTTATCTGGCTTGTTGTCCGAAGCGGCGGCGGCTCGCGGTTCTGGGGGCTAAGGGGGGCGCTAAGGGGGGCGCTAAGGGGGGCGCTCGCGGGGCGAGAAAGATGACAAGCTTGTAATGAGCGAGTCAGCATCGGGACAGGGCGCGCTGCCGAGAATGAAGGCAACTCTTCATCGACACCGATGGAGAGGCTCAAGGCTTCGTTCATGGTGAATGCGGCCGCTATGCTCTCGAAGGAGACACATCATGAAAGCACTGATCAAGGCCGTCCTGATTTCCTGCGCGCTGTCGGCGCCCGCCTTCGCGTTCGCTCAAGCGACCAACGGGCCGGTGACCCGCGCCGAAGTCAAAGCGGATCTCGTCCGCGTCGAACAAGCCGGTTATCGTCCGGGAGGAAAGGATCTGTACTATCCCGACGACATTCAGGCGGTCGAGGCGAAGATCGCGGCGCAAGGCCAAACGCCCGCGGCGGCGTCGGTCGGCGGTGCGCCGACGACGGGCGCTTCGCAGGCCGGCGCGCCGCTCGTCGCGCTGAACGACGCGCAGTCGACCTACGCGCACCATTGAGCGCGCGTCATGCGCGCGATCGCGGGCCGCGATGCGGCTTCATGCATCAGTGGACCACGACCATCTTCCCGCCGGCCTCGTTCGCTTCCATCACGCGATGCGCTTCGCGGATTTCATCGAACCCGAACACCCGGGACGGCTTGGCGTCGAGCCGGCCGGCGGCGGCGTCTTCGGCGATCTTTTGCAGCGGCACGTCCGAGAGCGGAAAACCGGGCGTGCCGAACACGAAGCTGCCGAAAAATGTCAGATAGACCCCGCTCGACATTTGCAGCAGCGGGTTGAAATCGGCGATGGGCGCGAGGCCGCCGAGAAAGCCCGCGAGACAGGCGCGGCCGCCGCGCCGCAACATCGCGAGCGAGTCGAGGATCGTGCTGTTGCCGACGAGGTCGAGCACCGCGTCGATCCGCTTTGCCTCGGGGATGCGCTTGCCCAGCTCGGGGCCTTCGATCTCGACGCGCGAGGCGCCCATCTCTTCGAGCATCGCGAAGCGCGCCGGATTGCGCGTCGTGGCGACCACCTTTGCGCCGGCGTTGACGGCGAGCTTCACGGCCGCCTGTCCGAACGACGACGTCGCGCCGCGGATGACCACCGTTTGCCCTGGCTCGATCTCGAGATTGCGGAATAGACACGTCCACGCGGTCGCGTAGGTTTCCGGAATCGCAGCGAGCTCCGCCCACGGCAGATCGGACTCGATCAGCGCGACGTTCGACACCGGCGCCCGCGTGTATTGCGCGTAGCTGCCGTTGATGGTTCGCCCGAGTCCGCCCATCAACGCAGCGACTTTCGCGCCGGCCGGGAATTCTCCGCCGGGGCACGACTTCACGATGCCCACGCATTCGATCCCGCTGACTCTGGCCGCTTCGGCCCACTCGCCGCGCCGCATATGCATCTCGGCGTGGTTGATGCCGAATGCCTTGATTTCGATGACCACATGACCTTCCAGTGGCTCGGGTTCCGGCAGTTCCGTGTAGACGAGGCTATCGAGGCCGCCGAACTTGTCGAGCACGATTGCACGCATGACTTTCTCCTGCTGACTGACGAGAGGGGTTGACGCTGCTGACCTGAGCACCAGGGGTCAGCGAATGAGGAAATCGGAAATGGCAGCGGCGATCTCTGCCGCGTGTGTCTCCAGCGCGAAGTGGCCGGTATCGAAGAAGCGGACGACGGCGTCCGGCATGTCGCGCTTGAATGCCTCTGCGCCCGCGGGCAAAAAGAACGGATCGTGCTTGCCCCACACCGCGAGGAACGGCGGCCGATGCGTGCGGAAATAGTCTTGAAACGCGGGATACAGCGCGACGTTGCTTCGATAGTCGCGGAACAGGTCGAGCTGAACTTCGTCCGCGCCGGGCCGGTTCAGATAGAAGCCGTCGAGCGAGTAGCCGTCCGGCGACACGGACGCCGCATCGGGCACGCCATGCGTGTATTGCCAGACGGTCGTCTCGTGCGTGAGCAGCGCGCGAAGCGCTTCGCGATTGGCAGGCGTTGCGTCTTTCCAATAGGCGCGAATCGGATTCCAGCCGTCGCTCAGTCCGTCTTCGTAGGCATTGCCGTTCTGCGAAATGATCGCGGCGATCCGCTCCGGGTGCTTGAGCGCAAGGCGCAAGCCGGTCGGCGCGCCATAGTCGAAGACGTAGATCGCAAAGCGATCGAAACCGATCACCTCGGTGAAGCGGTCGATGACGTTCGCGAGGTTGTCGAACGTGTACGCAAAGCGGTCCCGGCCCGGCATGTCGGACTGACCGAATCCTGGCAGATCCGGCGCGACGATATGGAAACGGCCGGCAAGCTTCGGGATCAAGTCGCGAAACATGTGGCTCGAACTCGGAAAGCCGTGCAGCAGCAGCAGCTTCGGGGCGCCCGAGCGGCCGGCTTCACGGTAGAACACCTTGAAGCCGTCGACGTCGGCGTTGCGATAGGCGATGGAAGTCATGACTTCCCTCCACAGGGAACAAGGTTATGCGGCGGATAAAGGCGGCGTGCGATTTTCTGCATCGCAGGTCGCACGTAGCTCGCAGCAAAAGTTAGCGAGCGCAAACCGATCCGGCTGCCTGCGCGAGGCACATCGATCGGCCCTGTTTTGGTAACCGTTTTGTTGATGTTAGGCAGGTTATTCGTGCTTGATGTAACTTGTCAAATGCTTTTTTAGTGGTTACGATGCGGTCATCGTTATTTCATACTTGTCATGAGAAATGGACTACCGTCAGATTCCCGCGATATTCGTGGCCGATGCCCCGGGCCTCGATTTCCTGAACTCGCTCGCGACGCCGGTCGATGAAGAAGTCGACTGGATTCGCGACGGAGAAGGTTTGCTGGCCTGGCTGGAGCAGGCGGGGATGGTGCCGGGTGCGGTGCTCGCCCAGATGCGCTCGCAGTCTGCGCCGGCCGAGCTCGACGCCGTTGCCGAACAGGCGCGCGCGCTGCGCGAGTGGTTCAGGGGATTTGTCCGGAAGAGGAAAGGGCGTCCGCTGGCCGCCAGGGATTTGCGTGAGCTCCAACCTCTGAATCAACTGCTCGAGCGGGACGAGCAATACGGAGAAATCGTGGCGGACGACACGGACGGAGAGCCGGCCTTTGAATTCCTCGCGAGTCGACGCTGGAAGTCGCCGGAGTCATTGCTGATGCCCATCGCCGAAGCGCTCGCGAGACTCGTATGCGACGAGGACTTCACGCATGTGAAGGCATGCGAAGGCCCGCGATGCACGTTGCTGTTTGCCGATCACACGCGAGGCCACGCGCGGCGCTGGTGCAGCATGGCGATCTGCGGTAACCGCGCGAAGGTTGCGGCTCACCGGAAGCGGCTTAAAGAACGCGAGGGCAACTGATCGGTCGCAAGCTGCCTTTTGCACAATGCTCGATCGAGCGGGCGTGGTCGACTCATGAGGCAGAGTGCGGCCACGACTCAGATTGGGATCAGAGCAGTCTAGGGTTAACCCCTAAAATGGAAATTATCCTTTGCGCACAAGGTACTTAATTGTGAGCGACCTCTTACCTAGACTTGGAATCACCTGCTCCGGACAACAGTCCGCAGCGAAGCCAAGACTGGAGGTTCGCCATGAAATCGCTCATTCAAGCCATTGCAGTTGCCGCGGTACTCAGCGTCCCGGCCGTTTCGTTTGCTCAGTCGGACGCGCCTGTTGCCAGCGCCGCCGTGCAGAACTCCGGTGCGTCCGGCTACGGTGGTGTGGCCGATGACACGTCGGCGTCGGGTTCGCATCATCCGCTTCAAGCACTGGATCATTCGATTCACTCGATGGGACATGCGATCCGTTCGTCGATTCGCCCCGACCCCAATGACGGCATGAAACCGATCTACTTCGGTGCACATTAAGCCCTAACGTTTCCCAATCGTTGTCGGCCCGGCCGGCGAGCGCGAGCGCTGTCCTCAAGATCGAGGCCCGATGTCCATGCTTCGCTCTCGCTGTTCGATTCGTCAAGGATGACTAATTTATCTCGATCGACAGAGGGCGACAATGAAATGGTGAAACTTGTTTTATCGAAGCGGCGCGCCGCAGGCTAACAAAACGTTCATCTTTTTCATTGCAGTTCGATACGTTGCGCGGCCCAATATTGCATCGTCACAACACCGCGCAAGGAGCGGACGACATGAAACCCTTCTGGAGCCAAACTGCGGTGGCGCTTTGCGTGCTGCTGGCAAGCGGCGTGGCGTCGGCGGCCAGCAAGCTGACGCCGGCCGAATGCAACGACTATCCTTTCACGCCGTTGAGCAAATCGGTCACGCATGCTCAACTGATGCAAGAACTCAGCGAACTGGAATCGGTCGGCTACGATCCGGCGGCTGGCGACGAAAGCTACTATCCATCGGACATCCAGTTGGCGCAAGCGCGGCTCAGGTTGAAATACCGTGCCGATTGTCTCGGAGAGGACGTGAAGGTGCCCACGACACGGATTGAATCGAGCAGTGCCCTGTTAGCGCCGATGTAAAACTACTATTCATTGAAAGGGCCAGTCGCCATCGGGCTCGGTACGGCCACGAACAGCCATTCGACAGTGGCAAATAATTCGTCGACAATCGGGATACCGTACCCGCGCTGTACGCGGCAGTTCCACCGCAAGGATCGCGTCTTGGCTTGATGGAGCCCGCCATGAGCAACGACTCTTCAGGTAATCCCCACGAGCTGTCCTCAGGCGGCAGCCGCTACCATCAGGTGTATCCGAAGCTCGACGAAAGTCAGCTGGCGATATTGGAGCGATACGGCGAGCGACGCAAGCTCAAAGCCGGCGACATTTTCTATTCCGAAGGCGATCGGCACATCTCCATGTTTGTCATTCTCTCCGGAACAATCGAGGCGACGAGGGCGTCCGTTCTCGGACCCCATGTGCTGGGCAGATTCGGCGCCGGAACTTTCACCGGCGAGGTTGGAACGCTCGACGGTCGAGCCGCAGCGGCAACGACACGCGCCGTCTCCAATTGCGAGGTTATCGTCATCGATGAGGAGTCACTCCGCGCACTCGTGATTACTGAGGCAGAGTTAAGCGAAACCATCATGCGCGCCTATATCCTGCGCCGCGTTGCTTTTATCCAGGGCGAGCACGCAGGGTTGATCGTGATCGGCAGTACCGCCTCCGCCCCTACGCTTCGGTTGCGTCACTTCCTGAGCCGCAATGGCCAGCCTGCGGCCTACTTCGATGTTGTCGAACACGCCGAGACAAAAGAACTCCTGATGCGTTATGGCGCAACGGCAGCCGACATCCCGGTTGTGGTCACGTTGCAAGGCACCGTTCTCAGGCAACCCAGCAACAGGGCGGTTGCAGACGCGATCGGCCTGAGTCCGGACAGGCTGAATGGCCTGCGTTTCGACCTGGTTGTGGTCGGCGCGGGGCCGGCAGGGCTCGCGGCCGCGGTTTATGCCGCATCAGAGGGATTGAAGGTGGCTGTTCTGGACGCCAAGGCGCCAGGGGGGCAGGCGGGTACCAGTTCCAAGATCGAAAATTACTTCGGCTTTCCGACTGGCATATCGGGGCAGGCGCTGGCCGGCCGCGGCCTGTCTCAATGTCGCAAGTTCGGAGCCGAAGTCGGCGTGCCCATCGAGGCACTGAAGCTTGACTGTGCGGACGCCCAATCGTTTCACATCGGACTGGATCATGACGAGGGCGTTTACGCTCGCGCTGTAGTCATTGCTACCGGTGCGCGTTATCGGAAGCCTGCGCTTCCCCGCCTGGAGCATTTCGAGGGTCGCGGCATCTACTACAGCGCAACATTCATGGAGGGTGCGTTCTGCAACAATGAGGAGTTGATCGTGGTTGGCGGTGGGAATTCGGCGGGACAGGCTGCGGTATTCCTCGCGAGGTTCGCACGTCATGTCCACGTCGCCATTCGCGGCGACGGACTCAGTGCGAGTATGTCGGACTATTTGATCAGGCGGATCAGCGCGACGGCCAACATTACGCTTCACACGAGGACACAGATCGTTGAGTTATGCGGCGAGTCGAAACTTGAGGCGATAAGGTGGGACCGGCAAGGGCAAATCGAACTCAAGCCCATTCAACACGTTTTCCTTTTTCTTGGAGCCCAGCCCAATACCCGGTGGCTTGGCGATTGCGTCGCCCTGGACAAGGATGGGTTCGTGCTGACCGGAGCCGATACCAGCGACAAGTGGGAAGCGGATCGGCCGCCGCATGATCTCGAGACGAGCCGGCCTGGCGTCTTTTCAGCCGGCGACGTGCGCAGCGGTTCAGTTAAGAGAGTGGCAGCGGCGGTGGGAGAGGGCGCAGCCGCCATTCAGGCCGTTCACCAATTTCTTGCTCGCTCCGAATGACGTGTGTCGAGGGTTGCCCGATTCGTCCGTTATGGAGACGGTCGAGTGTCGCTTGCGGGTTGCGGATTCAACCGGTCGATGCAACAGATCGATAAAATCGGTCAGCCGGCGTATCGAAGTTTAGAGTTTTCCTTGGGCGTTCGTTGAGCCGCCGGGCCACGGCAGCGCACTGGCGCGCGTGCCCGTCTTACGCCCGACGATCTCGTAGATCGACACGTCATCATGCTCGAATGCCGCGGCCCAGTCACTCAGATAGTTGCACCAGGTCTGAAAGCTCCGGTCATCGACGAGTTGTCGCAGCGCCGTCTCCTTCGCCCTGAAGTTCGCCTCCCACAAACGCAGCGTCCTCACACAATGCCGGCGCAGGTTCTGAATGGTCGACACCTCGAGTCCGCCTTCCCGCATTGCAGTCAACGCGTAGCCAAGATCGGGCAGTTCGTCGTCCGGGAACACGTATCGGCTGGGAAACGCGCTGTCGTCGATCCCGAACCCGCCGCTGCCCGGCCCGGTCGACATGATGCCGTGACTGACGAGCACGCCGTCCGCTGCAAGACGTTCCTGCAAGGCCGCGACGTACTCAGGCAGATCGCTGCGGCCGTCGTACTCGAACATGCCCAGGCTCGTGATCCGGTCGAACCGGCCTTCGACGTCGGGATAGGCCTGCAATCGAATCTCGACGCGGTCCGCAAGGCCTGCTGCCTTGACGCACTCGTTGGCCCAGTCGAACTGATTTTTCGACAGCGTAATGCCGACGCAACGCGCGCCGAACTTCTCGGCAGCCCGAATGACCAGCGCCCCCCAGCCGCAATCGACATCGAGCAGGCTGTGGCCCGGCCTGAGTCCGATTTTCGTAAGGACGTGGTCGATTTTTTTAAGTTGGGCGGTTGCGAGATCTTCGTCGCCGTTCTCGAAATAGGCGCACGAATAGACCATCCGCGGGTCCAGCCACATCGCGTAGTAATCGTTCGACACGTCGCGCAGGTACCTGTCGCGCTCCGGCAGCAGGTTCGCCGCAACCGACTTGAACCACCGCGTGACCTTTCTGTCATGAGGCATCTGTCTCTCCGTTGTGTTGGTTTTATTCAGTGGTCTGCATCGGCGTGCTCGCCCGGTGCGTCTTGCCGCTTGCTGGTCGGTGCGAAGCGCGTGCTCCGCGGAACCCACACGCGGCGGAATTGCTCCAGCTCACGCTCCTCGGTGAACACCGACAATGACGGCTTGACCAGATCGTGCCGCGATACGATGCCGAGCAGCCGAAACGTGTTCTCGTCTTCGACGACCGGAACGCGGTCGAGTCCCGTGATGGCCAGACGAGCGGCCACGTTTCTGCAGGTTTCGCCAGGCAGCGCGATTTCGGGCCGCCCTTGCGCGAAGAACGAGCCAATCGGGGTATCGGTCTTTCCGGGGGGAATCCGATCGAGCAGCGTCCGGTCTGCCATGCCCACCAGGATCCCCGAGGCGACAACGGGATAGGCCCGATACTTTTGGCTTGACCCGAAATAGTCGCGCAGCACGTCGGCGACGGTCGTTTTTGCATCGATCGTCTGGGCCGCGCGGGTCATGACCTCGTCGACATAATGTCTTTCGAGCGGGTCGATGCTGTACTCGCGATAGATGTGATAGCCGCGACGGGCAATCTTCTCGGTCAGGATCGAGCGGCGCATGAACAGGACCGTAAAGCCATAGGCGACTGCGGCGGCCGCCAGCAGGGGAAGCAAGGCATTGGCGTCGCCCGTCAGCTCGAATGCAAACACGGCTGCCATCACGGGCGCACGCATCATGCCGCCGAGCGCGGCGGCCATGAAGATGAGCGGCCAGACCGCGGGATCGCCTCCGGGCATGTAGGGCGCGGCAAGGGCGCCCACGCCTGCGCCCATCATCAGCAAAGGAGCGAGGACGCCGCCCGATGTGCCCGAGGCCAGCGCGATGACCCAAATGACGGCCTTGACGAGGACGATCGAGATCACGGCGTGCACGGCAAGGTGGTTTTGCAGCAAGTCGCCGATGACGTCGTAGCCGACACCGAGGGCGCGCGGCTGACAATATCCGCCGATGCCGACGACGATGGCCCCCAATGCCGGCCACCACATCCAATGGATGGGAAGCTTGCCGAAGAGATCTTCCACTTTGTAGAGCCACGTGGACAATCCCCAGGACAATGCACCGGCGATCAATCCCGCGATGGCCGACGACACGATACCGATCGGGCCGAGCGGCATCGTGTGCAGCGGAAACAAGGGGCCGCTCCCCAACAGCAGCGGCCGGGTGAAGCCTGCCACGGCACAGGCGATGGCGACCGGCAAGAGGCTGCGGGGCCGCAGTTCGAACAGCAGAAGCTCGATAGCGAGCAGCACGGCCGCCACCGGCGTGCCGAACACCGCGGTCATGCCGGCCACCGCGCCCGCCACCAGGAGCGCCTTGCGTTCGGCGCTCGACAGATGGAAGTACTGCGCGACGAGCGAACCGATTGCGCCGCCCGTCATGATGATCGGGCCTTCCGCGCCGAAGGGGCCGCCGCTGCCGATCGCGATCGCCGAGGCGAGCGGCTTGAGGACGGCAACTTTCGGCGACATCTTGCTCTTTCCGAACAAAATCGCTTCGATGGCCTCCGGTATGCCATGTCCGCGAATCTGCTCGGAACCGAACCGGGCGATCAATCCCACCACCAGCCCGCCGATCACAGGTGCCGCGACGACGAACAGCCCAAGCGTGTTCTGAGAAGGAGAATGGTTCGCCGTCGATATCGTCTGGAAGAAGAACAGGTTCGTGAAGAAGCGGATGAGGTGCAGCAGAAAATCGGCGGCGACGGTGCTCAGCGCGCCGCCGGCGGCAGCGATGACACTGATGCGCAGGAGTCGGACATCCGTTGCGAAATCGCCCTTGTGCTCGCCCATGATTTCCCTTGCCTGGTAGCCGAAGATCGGTAGCGTTCGAGCCGTATATATATCACAACGTGATGTAAAGCGCGAAATGGTTGGCGAGTCTTTTGCGATGCGGGGGCGAGAGAAGGGGGGGCGTGCTCAGCGCTGCCCAGCGTGATAAGCGCCGGCTTGCTCGAGCAGCCACGCTCTGAAGCATTCCAGCGGCTTGCCGTGGCTCAGTTCCGTCGGATAGACGAGGTAATACGCGGAGTCGGCGACCGCTGCCGCGTCGAAGGGGATGACGATGCCGAGCGGCTTGAGCTGCCCCTCGACAAAAAACTTCGGCACCAGCGCCACGCCGAGTCCCGCCGCCGCCGCCGCAATGAGCATCGTATGCAGCTCGTATCGCACGCCTTGCATGGCGGCGTGGTCTTCCACGCCGAGGTTGGCGAACCATTGAGGCCAGGCGTCGGGACGTGTCGTCGAGTGCAGGAGCGGGTAGCTCAGCAACTCGTGCGCCTTCTTGACAGGCTTCGTCAAGAGCGACGGCGAACAGATCGGCACCACCTCTTCGCCGAACAGATAATCCGACGACGTGCCGGGCCACGTCGGTTTGCCGTAGTGAATCGCGGCCTCGAAGTGCGACTCCTCGAACGAGAACATGTCCGTGCGCGCACCCATGTTCACGCGCACATCCGGGTTGTGGTCGTAGAAGTCTTTGAGCCTCGGAATCAGCCACTGGGAGGCAAAGGTCGGGAGCACCGCGAGCTCGAGATAGCCGCCGCCGCTGCCGTGCGCAATGATCGACAGCGTGTCGCGGTCGAGATTCTCCAATGCGCGGCGAACCTGGGTGCCGTACAGCCGGCCGGCGCGCGTGAGCACGACGCGCTGCTTGGCGCGAACGAACAGCCGCACGCCGAGATTCGCCTCGAGCGTCGCGATCTGCCGGGACACGGCGCTCTCCGTGAGAAACATTTCCTTGGCGGCATGCGTGAAGCTCTCGTGCCGGGCCGCCGCTTCGAACGCCATCAGCGCGCCCATGTTCGGAATCTTGAACTTGCGCATGTCAGTTCCAAAAAGTCATCAAGTCACAATTTTATCTCGCTTTACACGGCTCGGAACCGTTTGAATAATGCGTCTCACGAAAGGCCGGCTGCTCGTCCGGGGGCCGGCGGGTGAATGATTGACCGCCTTTGAACGGTCGTGGCTTGTGAGAAAAACGATGCGCAATTCGAACGTTGAACGCCTGTTGCTGAAACTGCTTGGCCCCGCGAAGACGGACTTTCTGTTTTCGACGCTGAATTTCCCTGTCGTCCTTCAAGACTGGGAGGACAGCATTGTGACGCGCGCCGAACTGGCGCAGGCCATGAACATGGCCCTGTTCGAGGGACTCCTGGAGCGCTCGCCGAACGGCCGCAGCTACACGAACGAGGCCATCGCCAAGGGCGGCTCGGTGTATTTCGACCACGGCGCGCTGCGCACCGTCCGATGGGCAAGGAACGGCGCGTTGCCGCCGGGCGAAGCGGCATTCACGCGCATCCTGCGCCCGCTCGGTTTCCGGCTGAATGGGCGCTATCCGCTGGACAAGCTGGGCATGACGGGCCGTGCCTACGCGCACGAAGACGCGCCTGACGAAATCGCGCAGTTCTTCGTCAGCGAACTTCACCCGGAGCGTTTCTCGAAGGCATTCCAGCAGGCCGTGACGAACGTGGCCGGCTCGTCGAAAGATCCGCTGACGCCGGCCGCGGTCGCGCAACTGTGGGAGCTCGAGCGCGAGGGTTCGCTGCCGATCGAGACGGCGCAAGAACTGCTGCCCGTCATCGTCGGCGCGTTTGCTCGCCAGCACGAGGTTCCGAGCGAGGCGGATTACGAAGCGCTGCTCCTCGAGTCGGCGGAAATGGCCTGGATTGCGACCGAAGGCAACGCGTTCAATCACGCGACCGACCGCGTCGAAGACGTCTTCAAGCTCTCGGATGAAGAAAGGGCGAAGGGGCGGCCGATGAAGCCCGAAGTCGAGCGTTCGCGCTCGGGGCGCGTCTTTCAGACCGCATATCGTGCCGACACGGTTTCGCGCGACTTCAAGTCGCGTGACGGCAAGGTCGTAACGCGCAATGTTCCCGGGTCGTTTTACGAATTCATCACTCGCAAGCGCAACTTCGACCAAGCGACGCGCAGCTGGGTCATCGACCTGCGTTTCGACGCCGGCAACGCCCAGGGCATCTTCAAGATGACGGACAACGCAGCCAAGTGACGTGAAAGCCGCCACACCGTTCCAGGCAAGCCAAAGCCTGTTGCAGGGCATCGAAGCCGAACTGCGCGCAGCCATGCGCGGGGAGGTTCGCTTCGATTCCGGAGCGAAGGCCTTGTACGCCTCCGACGCGTCGAACTACCGCCAGATTCCGCTGGGCGTGGTCGTTCCCGCCGATGTCGACGACCTCGTTGCCGCTCTGGACGCGTGCCGGCGCATGGACGTTCCGTTTCTGACGCGAGGCGGCGGCACCTCGCAAAACGGGCAGTGCGTGAACGTGGCGGTCGTTGCGGATGCAAGCAAGTACGTGAACCGGGTGATTCACGTCGACCCGGAAAACCGAAGCGCAATCGTCGAGCCAGGCGTCGTTTGCGACACGTTGCGCGACGCGGCGCAAGTCCACGGACTGACGTTTGCGCCGGATCCCGCGACGCACAGCCGATGCACGCTTGGCGGCATGATCGCCAACAACTCGTGCGGCGCGCACTCGGTGATGGCGGGAAAGACGGTCGAGAACGTCGAGGCGCTTGAAATCGCCACGTACGACGGCGCGCGCTTCTGGGTCGGCCCGACCGCCGAGCCGGAACTCGAAGCGATCGTGGCGCTTGGCGGCCGGCGCGGCGAGATCTACCGCAAGCTGCGCGACCTGCGCGACCGTTACGCCGAAGACATCCGCAACGCGTTTCCGCAAATCAAGCGGCGGGTCTCGGGATTCAACCTGGACCAGCTTCTCCCGGAGAACGGCTTTAACGTGGCTCGCGCGCTCGTGGGCACGGAAGGGACTTGCGCCGTCACGCTACGTGCAAAGGTGCGGCTCGTGCATAGCCCGTCAAGCCGGGTGCTGCTTGTCCTCGGCTTCAAGGACATCTACACGGCCGCCGACGCCGTCCCTCACTTCAACCGCTTCGCACCGATCGCGATCGAGGGGCTCGACCGCGGCATCATTCGCGGTTTGCAGGCACGCGGGCTAAAGAAGGACGAGATTGCGTCGTTGCCGGAAGGCGACGCATGGGTCGTGCTGGAGTTCGGCGCCGACTCCGCCGCGCAAGCGCGCGAGCAGGCGCTCGAGGCCGACGCGTACTTCAAGTCCTGCGCAGGCGGCGCCGGCATCGCCGGCGTCATCGTCGAGGAGAAGGGCAAGCAACAGAAGATCTGGTCGATCCGCGAGACGGGGGCGTCTGCCGTGGCGCTGTCCGTCGACCCGTCGAAGCCCGACCCGATCGTGGGCTGGGAAGACGCTGCCGTCGACCCGCTGCGGCTCGGCGACTATTTGCGCCAGTTTCAGGCGCTCGTCGATCGCTTCGGCTACGAAACTTGCCTCTACGGCCATTTCGGCGACGGCTGCGTGCACGCACGGATCACGTTCGACATTCGCACTGCGGAGGGCGTCCTGAAGTGGCGCAGCTTCCTGCGCGAGGCCGCTCAGCTCGTCGTCGATTTCGGCGGCTCGCTATCGGGTGAGCACGGCGACGGCCAGGCGAAGGCCGAATTTCTTCCGATCATGTACAGCCCCGCGATCATGCGGGCGATGGAAGAGTTCAAGGCCATCTGGGACCCGGCGAATCGCCTGAATCCCGGCAAGGTCGTCCACGCGTACCGGGCGGACGAGAATTTGCGCTTGGGGCCTGCCTACAAGCCCGTGAAGCTCGCGACCAAGCTGACGTTCTCGAGTCCGGAAGGCGATGGCTTGCAGCGTGCGGTCGAGCGCTGTATCGGCATGGGCAAGTGCCGCTCGCTCGACGGCGGCACGATGTGCCCGAGCTTTCGCGCGACGAGGGAGGAGACATTTTCGACGCGAGGCCGGGCGCATCTCTTTTGGGAGATGCTGCAGGGCGAAATCATCACCGACGGATGGAACAGCACCGAGGTGAAAGCCGCGCTCGACGCGTGCCTGGCCTGCAAGGGCTGCAAGTCGGAGTGCCCGACGCATACCGATATGGCGTCGTACAAGGCTGAATTCATGTCGCACTACTACGAAAATCGTCGCCGGCCGCGGCAGGCGATGTTCATGGGGAGGATTGGACAATGGGCGCCGATCGCGAGCCGTTTTCCAGGGTTGATGAATTTCATGACTTCGGCCCGGCCCTTGGCGCGTATCGGCAAGTGGGCCGCGGGCGTCGCTCAGGAGAGGCGCCTTCCGGCATTCGCGCCGCGCACGTTCAGGGCCATAGCCAGGCAGCGCGGGACGGCGGGCGCGCCGCCAATAGCGAAGCCGGCTCGCAAGGTCATCCTCTGGGTCGATACCTTCAACGACCACTTCTCGCCCGAGATCGCAACCGCCGCGTTCGACGTACTGACGCGGATCGGCTTCGACGTGGTCTTGCCGCGCAAGCGTCTTTGCTGCGGCAGACCGCTGTATGACTACGGTCTGCTCGACGCAGCGCGTGCACTGCTGCAAAGCGCGGTGCACGAGCTCTCCGACGACATTCGCGCAGGTGTGCCGGTTGTCGGATTGGAGCCCGGTTGCTTGTCAGTCTTCAAGGATGAATTGCTGAAGCAATAGCCCGATGATGCGACGGCGAAGAAGCTGTCGGAACAAACGTTCCTGTTCGCCGATTTTGTCGCGCGCGCGGATTTCGAGTGGCCTCAGCTCGACGCCGAGGTCGTCGTCCATGGGCACTGCCACCAGAAGTCGCTCTTCGGCATGCAAGGGGAGACGGCGCTTTTCGACAAGCTCGGTGTGCGCTGGTCGCTTCTGGATACGGGATGTTGCGGGATGGCGGGCTCGTTCGGATTCAATGCCGAACACTATGCGCTGTCGATGAAGATCGCGGAGGACAAGTTGCTGCCGCTCGTGCGCAGCGCTTCGGCTAATGCCATTGTCGTCACCAACGGCTTTAGCTGCCGCGAGCAGATTCAGCAGGGCGCGGGCAGGCAGCCCATTCACGTCGCGCAACTCGTGCAGCAGGCGCTCGCCCAGGGTGTGTCCGCTACCGTCGCGACCGCCGGAGCTTGAATTTCGAATTGGAAATAGCGTAGAGGAACCTCAGTGAAAGCATCGACCATTCTTTCCGAACTCGGCATTGCTCACCTCACGGAGACCTGCGCCATCGCCGTTCATTCGCCGATCGATCGCGAGCTCATCGGCCGCGCCGCGAGCCACTCGGTTGCCGATGTCGACGCCGCCCTCGCGAAAGCGCAGGCCGCTTACCAAGTGTGGCGCAACGTGCCCGCGCCGCGCCCGGGAGAGCTGGTGCGCATGTTGGGCAACAAGCTGAATCTGGATCAAGTCGTGAGTTCTCAAGTCGTTATCGTCGGCGGCGGGGTCATCGGCAGTTCTATCGCTGACTTCTTGCGATCATCGGCTATCACCCGGAAATCGAGAACTGCGTGTTTGCGAACGGCTATAGGGGCCACGGGCTTCAACAGGGTCCGGCAACGGGGCGCGGAGTGAGCGAGTTGATTCTCAGCGGGAAGTACACGACGCTCGACCTCTCGGCATTGAGCTGGGAGCGCGTGCTCGACAACCGGCCCATTTTCGAAAAGGACGTCGTATGAGCAGGACAGGCCCATCCATGTATGAATTCACCGCTCCTTTTCAGAACCCCTCGGGTTCTCCGATTCGAGAGCTGTTCAAGTATTTGAGCGAACCCGGAATGATTTCCTTCGCGGGCGGTTATCCGGCCAGCGACCTTTTCGACGTCGACGGATTGCAATCGGCCGCGGCACGCGCGTATCAGGCGTCGAGCCGCTGCTTGCAGTACGGACCTACCGATGGGCTTCCCGAATTGAAGCGCGAGCTCGTGAAGCTGATGGGGCACCGCGGGGTTGAGTGCGGCCTGAACGAATTGCTGGTGACGACCGGCTCTCAGCAAGGATTGGATCTGCTGCTGCGAGTCTTCGTCAATCCAGGCGATGTGGTGCTCACCGAGCAACCCGCGTATCCCGCCACGTTGCAGGCGCTGAAACTCCAGCAGGCTGAAATCGTCACGCTGCCGGTAGACGGCGAAGGGCTCGACGTGGACAAGCTTGCCGCGCTCCTCGCGTCGGGCGAGGTAGTGCGGCCGAAGCTGCTCTATACCGTGCCGACCTTCGCGAATCCGACCGGGGCGACACTCACGCGGGAGCGCCGCGTTGCGCTGCTTAAGCTTGCTGCAAAATACAAGTTCCTCGTTGTCGAGGACGATCCGTATGGCGACCTTCGCTTTGCGGGCGAACCCGTCCCCTCGATTCTCGCGCTGACGGCAGAGGTTGAAGGCTCGCGCGACCGGGTCGTGCATTTTGCGAGCCTGTCGAAGATCGCGGCTCCCGGACTGCGAGTGGGCTGGACGATTGCTCCCGCTGAAATCGCGCGCCGTTGCATCATTGCGAAGCAGACTGTCGACCTCTGCAGTTCCCCGTGGACCCAGGCGATCGCAGCGGAATATCTGGCCGATGGCTCGCTCGAACGGCATCTGCCGGCCATCACGGCGAGGTACCAGCTCAAGTGCGATATATTGTGCCGCGAACTACGCTCGCAACTTGGCCGCGCCATCGCGTTCCATCAGCCTGAAGGCGGCATGTTCGTGTGGGCGAGAATCGACGGCATCGACGCATCGGAACTGCTCAAGCACGCCGTCGAAAGCAAGGTCGTCTTTGTTCCGGGAAAAGCGTTCTTCGCGGACAAGCTCGACGCGGCATCGCTGCGCCTCTCTTTTGCAGCGCCGGGCGTCGAGGCAATTCAGGAAGGCGTGAAGCGGTTGAAGCACGCGTACGACGCGGCGCTGGCCGCCGGCGCTTCGCCTATCCAGTCTTCATTTGGGAGAAAAGCATGACGGTAGAGAAAGTGGCCCTGATCACGGCAGCGGGCAAAGGCATGGGGGCGGCGATCGCAAAAGAACTCGCAGCGAGCGGCTACCGGGTCGCGCTGATGTCGCCGTCGGGCAGCGCCGCGAAGCTCGCGGAGGAACTGGGCGGTTTTGGCATTGCGGGTTCGGTGACCGAAGAAGCCGATATCGACAGGCTCGTGCGCGAAACGCTCGCCAGGTACGGCCGTATCGATGCCGTCGTCAACAATACGGGGCATCCGCCGAAGGGTGACTTGTTGTCGATCGAGGACGAGAAGTGGCATGCCGCTCTCGATCTGATCGTTCTCAATGTCGCGCGTGTGCTGCGCCGTGTGACGCCGGTCTTCCAAGCTCAAGGGGGCGGGGCGGTCGTCAATATCTCGAGCTTCGCGGCCGACGCGCCGGAGCAAGCGATGCCGGTTTCGTCGGCACTGCGAGCGGCTCTGAGCGCGTACACACGCCTCTATGCGGACCGTTACGCCGCCGAGAACATCCGCATCAACTCGGTTCTGCCCGGCTTCATCGACAGCTGGCCGGAGACGCCCGAGATCGTCGCTCGCATTCCCGCCGGCCGCTTCGGCAAGACGCAGGAAATCGCCAAGACCGTCGCTTTCCTGCTGTCGGAAGGCGCTGGTTACATCACCGGACAGAACATCCGGGTGGACGGCGGCATTGTCCGCGCGCTGTAAGTCTTTGAAGCAGATTGCGAAGCCGCCCTTAAGAGGACGCAATGGTGCAGCGGGAGGGTTCAGCCGCGAGTGTCGATCCACTCGCGCGCCCACCGGTCCGAATAACCTAGGGCTTCTTTTTCAGTCGTGAAGTATCCGAGCGAGTAAAACTCGTAACACATTCGCTCGCTACGAGCGTCGGAGCGCTTGAGTGTCAGGTTTGAGGAATAACCGCCGTCAGGCAGACGATGGACCGACGGCCTGACCGCGTAACCGCGGTAGTGTCTGGGGACAGGAATTTGCACTATTGCCTTTAGAAAAAAACGCTGGAGTCGGCCGTCCCATGCGGGAAGCTGATCCAATAAGATGTCAGGGCTTGCTCAATGATGGATGCAGGCAGCAACATGCGCCGGCTGGCCTGAAACAGGCCAGGCGGCAAGCATTTCCTGCGAGTCGGCGCCCGCGCCGGTAAAGGCGGACGCGAAGAGACTTTACAGCGGCTTGATGTTGGACGCCTGCAGCCCCTTGGGGCCACGCTTCGTCTCGTAGCTGACTTTTTGACCTTCGGCGAGCGTCTTGAATCCGTCGCCACTAATCTCGGAGAAATGCGCGAACAAATCGTCGCCGCCCGCATCAGGCGTAATAAAACCAAAACCCTTGCTGTCGTTAAACCACTTTACGGTACCGGTGTCCATGGAATTCTCCTGGAAATGAACAACTACGTGCGCCTCGAAATAGGCGCGGGGAAAAGAATCAAGGAGGGAGAGGGCAACGAGTACCGCGGTCCGCGGCTAATGATGAACAGCTATCGCACTTCTTGAAGACTTCAGCCGGTCAGGCTGCGCCTAAACAGGTAGAGAGTCAAGCTATTTCGTTCGGCTGCA
The DNA here is from genome assembly GCF_017315705.1 of Trinickia mobilis. GTDB lineage: Bacteria > Pseudomonadota > Gammaproteobacteria > Burkholderiales > Burkholderiaceae > Trinickia_A > Trinickia_A mobilis. The sequence goes on from NZ_JAFLRF010000017.1 coordinate 29,275, forward strand.
TCGCGGACTCGTTCGCGCACGAAAATCGCTCATTAGTGCCGGCGCCTCAGATGCTTGCTCACCACGAATTCGTTTGCGACCTCGTTGTGAATCTCACTCACGGCGATCACGCCATTGCGCGCGGTGCGGGGCTCCCAGTCAATCCCGATGGCGTCTTCGCAACGACCGTTCCTGGGCACGAGAAACATCTGTAATCCTGTCGAGTAGCAATCATGTTCAGGCAGGCGCCGGTTGATCTCGTTGACGAATTCTTCCGGGGTGATGATGGGTTTGTGCATGACGCCCTCCTATGGGGTGTGAGGCCATCGTAACACCGACCCGAATCGCCGGCGGTCAGGCGTACGAGCGTTCGCGCTCGCTGTCGGGAGGCAAATTCGTTACCCCGCTGCCTCGAAGATATCGCGCAGCCACTGCGCGAATACCCTGACTCGCGACGAAAGCTGACGGTTGTGCGGATACAGCACCGACACGGGCATCGGTGGCGGCGCAAAGGCGGCGAGCACAACCCTCAGTGTTCCGGCAGCCAATTCGCCCGACACGCGGTAGCGGGGCACCTGAACCATGCCGAGGCCCGCCACCGCGGCGCCCGTATACAGATCCGCCCCCGTGACCGACACGATCGACGCAAGCTGCATCTCGATCACTTCTCCGTCGACAGTGAATTCCATCGGCAGCGCCCTTCCCGAGCCGCTGGAGAGGTAATTCACCGCGCGGTGGGCCTCGAGCGCCTGCAGCGTCGCCGGTTCGCCGAATTGCGCGAGATAGGCGGGACTCGCCACGGTGACCTGTTCCAGCGAAGCGACGCGCCGCCCGACCATCGACGAATCCTGCAGCGTCCCCGCCCGCAGCACGCAATCGATCCCCTCGCGCACCAGATCGACCAGCCGGTCATCCTCGCCGATGTAGAGCTCGATACCGGGATACTGCGCGACGAAATCCGCCAATGCGGGCACGACAAAGTGCTTCGCCAGCGTCCCCTGTACATTCACGCGCAGCAGTCCCTTTGGGGCGGCGTTGCGAAACGAGCCTTCCGCTTCCTCCAGATCGGCCACGAGGCGCACGCAGCGGCGATAGAACGCCTCGCCGTCATGGGTCAGGCGCACCGTGCGCGTCGTCCGCTCCAAGAGCCGCGTGCCGAGCCGTTCCTCCATCCGCTTCATCAGATTGGTGACGGTGGCACGCGGAATCTGCAGGTCGTCCGCCGCGCGGGTAAAACTGCCGCGCTCGGCGATTCGGATAAAAACCTGCATTTCCTGGAAACGGTCCATATGAGCGCGTCGAGGCCAATTGTTAAAGTAAATGGAATGATGATATCAGTTCGTTGGCAATTATCTTTGCCGTCGAATCGTCGAATATTCGTCTCACCGACTCACTGCCTGAATCACCCGCCGAAAAGGAGCGAATCATGACCCTCATCAAGAACAGCCAGGTTGCCATCGTGACAGGCGCATCACGTGGGATCGGCGCGGCGGTTGCGCGGCGCCTCGCCAGCGACGGTTTCGCCGTCGCCATCAACTATGCGTCGAGCTCGAAGGAGGCCGAGGCGCTGGTCGCCGAGCTGTCGGCGCAAGGCGTGAAGGCCATTGCAGTCAAGGCAGACGTCGCGAACGCCGGCGCAATCCGGACGATGTTCGAGATCGCCGAACAGCAGCTCGGCACGATCGACGTGCTCGTGAACAACGCCGGCGTGCTGAAAACGGTGCCGCTCGCCGATACCTCGGACGCGCTGTACGACCAGACCTTCGACATCAACGTGCGCGGCACCTTTAACACGCTGCGTGAAGCAGCGGGGCGGATGAACGAAGGCGGCCGCATCGTGAACTTCTCGAGCACGACGCTCGCGCTGAACATGCCGGGCTACGCGGTCTACAACGCGACCAAGGCCGCTGTCGAGGCATTCACCCACGTCTTCGCGAAGGAACTGCGCGGTCGCCGCATTAGCGTGAACGCGGTTGCGCCGGGCCCGATCGCGACGTCGCTGTTTCTCGACGGCAAGACTGAAGAGCAGATCCGGACCTTCGCGAACATGCCGCCGCTGCAACGCCTCGGCCAGCCGGAGGACATCGCCTCGGTGGTCTCGTTCCTCGCCAGCGCGGATGCCGGCTGGGTCAATGGCCAGATTCTGCGTGCGAATGGCGGTGTGGCATGAAGCTGATGCCGCGCTTGAAATTGCCCGATCGAGGCGCTCTACCCGCAGGTCGCCATGGACCTTGTAGCGGGAGCAAAGTGACCAAAATCAGATCGAAAATTTGCGAATTTGCGCCGCAAATCCTGCGACGGCGCGTTTTCTTTTAGGAGTATTCCACTTGGAAAATGAGCCCGCATGCATTTCTGCGTGGGAGATGCAATTAATAGAATGACCACACTTTCCGCGGAGCGTGCTTCCCCGACGATTCCAGGAAGGCAACCGGACTGCCAATAACTACCTGAGAGGGGGCATTTATGTACGTCGATTTGGGCAAAGGGAGATTCATTATCGATGCGGCGAGTGATCCGTATGCGCTGTCGGCCATGCAGTCGTATGCGGACGCATGCGAGCTGACAGTTCCGGATTTGGCTTCCGCGTTACGCCATCGGTTGGGCATCCTCTATACGCGTTCCGCGAGTGGGGATGCGATGTGGCGTTGGCTCGCCGTCGCGCAGGAGTATGCAAAGAGCCTGCCGGACTACAGTGAGGCTTCCTGGCAACAAGTGCGTTCGGCTTTGGCCGCCGTGGCGCAGGCGGGCGGCACCGAATCGGTTGCGCTCATGGAGCGCGCGCCGGTCGACCTGGGTTCGCCGGCCGGCTTCTGATTTCTGGGGGGCAGGCTATCTATAGGAAAAGTCGGCCGTGATCCGGAATCAGACGCGGATTGCTTTTGCGGTGCGGATATCGAGCTGGATTTTATTCGCCGAATCGAGGATGGGAATTATCCTATTCTCGATTCGGAGTTTTGGGGGGGGGTCCGATGCGCGGCGTGCGGGCAATATGGCGGCTTTTCAACTCGTAATCGAATGCGCGCCCCGCCTTGGTCAACAGCGCTGCGATGCTCAATATCGAGATGGGGGCGGGTCAAATTCATTGAGATGGTTGATTTGTGAGATTATTCTCAAAATTTCGAGCTAACCGACCGCCGTCAGTACACACAAGAGTGATTCATGATCTCCCTTCAGCCCGCTTCCCCCGCACCCGATGACGATGCGCACGAGCCGGTGTTCCGTACCCGACGCTACAACGTCGTGGTGGCGGACGATCATCCCGTCGTGACACAAGGGCTGAGCAAGGTGCTGGAGCCTTTCGGCAACATTCATCTGGTGGCGGCGGCGACGTCGATCTCGCAGCTGGACGCGATCCTGGAGCGCTCTCCGGACACGATCGACGTGCTGATCTGCGACTACTCGTTCGACGACGATCCCAAGCCGGACGGTCTTCGTCTGATCGAGCGGCTGCGCCGTCAGTATCCCGAGATCAAGCTCGTCATGCTGACGGCCGTCGACGACATCGCTACCGTTCAGCAAACCATGAAGCATGGGGTGGTCGGCTTCCTGAGCAAATCGAGCAGCGATTTCTCGAAGCTCCCGACCGTCATCGAGGCGGTGATGCGCGGAGAGCGATTCGTCGACGCCGCCACTTCGAACCTCGTCGTCCGTCACATGTTCGAGAACCAGCAGGTCCTGTCGGCCGCGGCGTCGCTCTCGGAGCTCTCCGCGCGCGAACTGGAGGTCGTCCGGATGTTCGCCAAGGGCATGACGGTGTCGGAAATCGCCGACTCGCTGAACCGGAGCCTCAAAACCATCAGCACGCAGAAACGCAAGGCGATGAGGAAGCTTGGCGCACGCAACAACGTCGAACTGATCAATGCGGTCAAGCAGCTGACCTGATGCCGGTCGCGGCGATGCTGATGCGGGCCGTTCGCGGTGCGACGACAAGGCTGCATGCCGGAATCTCGCAGCCGGCGTCTGGCCGCTCGCCCGATTCGTCGAGCCGGTACGCGCGACGGCTCCTATACGGCGGCTCGGCGCTCCTGAGCGCGGCGATCGTCGGCATTGCGCTGTTCGGCGTCTATTTGCGCGCCGATCGCTTCATCGAGGAGCGCAAGCAGGTTTTCCAGGCGAAGCGGGATCTGGCGAAAGCCGAGGTCGATCGCTATCAGGCGCGTCTCAAGCAGACGGCCGAGGCCTACGAGACGATCTGGAACCTGCGGCAGGGCGACGCCGTGCCGGTCGAGCGCTACCGGCGCTTGCTGCAATATGGCCGAGGCGTGGCGGTGACGGATACCGATGTCACCGCCACGCCGTTTTCGATTCTGTCGACGCTCGATCACCCTCGTGACGAAGCGCAACTCGCGATGCTGTTGCGGGTGATCCGGGAGGTGTCGCCGTTCCCGCTGCTGCGCATCCGCGACATGGGCTATTTTCTCGGCGGCTTTACTTACAGTCCGGATGGGCGCTTCCTCGCGTCGGTGCCGCCGCTGCCCGGGACCATCATGCGCGATGCCCGGCGCGACGGCGTGGCGGCGCGGATCGCCGAACGCACCCGCCGCGTCGAGGCGGCGATGCGGCAGTATTCGGACGAGCAGCTGCGCGATCAGCGCGTCGTGTGGGTGCCGCTCTACGACGATCCCATGAGCCAGTCGCTGGTCACGCATTTCGCGAGCCCCATCTTCCATGACGGGAAGCGCGTCGCGGTGATCGTGGTCACGATTCCTTTCGCGAAATTCGAGCAGTTGTTTCAGAGCGCAGTCCACGAGCCGAATTTTTTCGTGATCTCGCGCGATCGGCGGCACATCTTCGGCCTCGACATGACGGACCCGCGCGAAGCGGAGTGGGCGCGCGCGGTGTCTTCCGCATCGCAGATCGTGCGCGAGGCCGGCGATACCTTGAAGGTTGCGCGTGAGCACGGCGTTTTCTACATCACGCAGAAAATCCCCGGGCCGGACTGGATCGCCGTTTATGTTTTCGACGGCTGGACCATCCTTAGGCATTTCCGCAAGGAACTGGCGATCGTCGCGGCGCTGCTGCTGGGGCTGCTGGGCGTCCAGTGGCTGCTGGTGGTGGCGTTCGACCGGAAAGTGCTCGTGCCGTTGCAGGCCAGGTCGCGCCGCGTCTACGAGAGCGAGGCGTTCAACCGGACTGTGGTCGAAACCGCGCCGGTCGGCCTGACCGTGCTCGATCCGACGCGCGCGGCGATCGTCATGCAGAACGACATCGCGCAGACGCTGGCCGGCGCGCGCGACGAGGACGCGGTCGATCTCTACGCGCGGATGTTCGGCGACATGCGGCAGACCGGCGAGGCCGTGCGCGGCGCGCCGACAAATGGCACGCGCAACGGCGAGCTGCGCCGCCTGGAAACGGCATCGGTCACGGCCGACGGACAAACGGTCTACCTGGCGGTCACGTCGTCCCACGCGCGCTATCAGGACAGCGACGTGGTGCTGTTCGCGCTGACGGACATCACCGACCGGAAGCGGGCCGAACGGCTGCTGCAGGACGCGCGACAGGCCGCCGACGAGGCGAATCGCGCCAAATCAATATTCCTCGCGACGATGAGCCACGAGATTCGTACGCCGCTGCACGGCGCGCTCGGCAATCTCGAACTGCTCGAACGCGAAAGCCTCACGGCGCCTCAGGTGGCGCGCGTCGCGACGATTCGCGGCGCATTCGACGCGCTGCTCGCGCTGATCAACGACATCCTCGACCTGTCGAAAGTCGAGGCGCGCGAACTCAAGGTGCAGTGCGAGACGATGCGCATCGACGCCTTGATCGAGCGCTGCGCGCAGACCTTCGCGCCGGTCATCCTCGCCAAAGGCCTGCGCTTTCTTTGCCTGATCGATCCGGCCTTGACGCAGCCGCGGATCGGCGACGCGCATCGGATCGCGCAGGTGTTGATGAACTTGCTGAGCAACGCCGCGAAATTCACCGAGACCGGGGCGATCGTGCTGCGGGCCGTGCCGGCGAGCGCAGAGCGCGTTCGCATCAGCGTGACCGATTCGGGGATCGGGATTCCGGAGGCCAGCCGGCAGACCCTCTTCGAGCCGTTCGCGCAGGCGGACGGCCGGATCGCGCGGCGCTTCGGCGGCACCGGGCTGGGGCTGTCGCTCTGCAAGAAGCTGGTCGACCTGATGGGCGGCTCGCTGTCGCTCGAAAGCGAAGAGGAGGTGGGCAGCATCTTCAGCGTCGAGCTGCCGCTCAAGCGGGCGGAAACGGAAGCCGCGCCCGCGACGGAATCGCAGCCTGCCGCTTATCCCCGCGTGGACGTGTGGTGCGAACAGGCGGCGTGGCGCGATATGCTCGTCCGCCAGATTTCGACCTGGTTTCCGACCGTCGACGTCGCGCCTTGCGACGATCCGGGCGGATCGCGTGAAGCCGGCGGCGGCGTCCTGCTGGTCGCGACGATGCCCGATGCGCTGCGCGACGTGGCGTGGGCCGCGGTGCGCAACCGATTCGCCGAAGTGCTGATCGTATCGCCCGACGGCCCGCTCTACCCGGAGTGGCGCGACGACGGCGCGTTGCACGTCACGGGGCTGAGCGCCGCCGCACTGCGCCGCGCGCTCGACGCATGCGGACGGCCGCGCGAAACGTTGGGCGGGGTGCAGGGGCCGGGAGAATCTGCGGAGCGCGCGTCTCACGATGCCGCCATTCTGATCGCGGAAGACGACCCGACCAGCCGGATCCTGCTCGTGCAGCAACTTCGCGCGCTCGGCTACGAGCGGGTCGACAGCGTGGCGAACGGCAGCGACGCGCTCGAACGGTGCCGAGCGAAGCGCTACGGCCTTGTCATCACCGATCTGGGCATGCCGGTCATGGATGGCATGACGTTGCTGAAGAAACTGCAGCGCGCGGGCATCGAGGTGCCGGTGGTGGTCAACAGTGCGAACACCAGCGAGGATCTGCGCGCGGCGGAGGCGGGATTTTTCGCGGTGCTGCACAAGCCGGTCGCGCTGGAGCGGCTGCGCGACGTACTCGGTGCCGCGTTGGGAGAACGTCCCGCGCGCGACGCCGGGGCGGGCGCGGCCGGACCGGCCGCGCCTCACATCGATGCCGATCTGCTGCAGACGTTCCTCTCGACCTGGCGCGACGACCACGACGTGCTGCAGCGCGCCGCGGCGGCCGGCGATGTGCGGAGGTTGATGCGGCGCCTGCACCGCGTGAAGGGCGCGTTGGGGGTGGTCGGGGAAGACGAGGCGGCGCGCCTGTGCGGCGAATTGCACGATCGCGCCGGTTCGCTCGGACTCGATGCCGTGCGGGCGGATCTGCCGCGTTTCTGGGAAGCGATGCAGGATGTCGAACGCCGATGCGGCGCGGCACTCGAGGCGATGACCGCCGCCCGCTGACGGGTTGCCCTCCTTCCTCTCTTTGCATCCTGCTCTTTCTTCGATCGCGCGTCGCTCCGGCGGGCGCGCGCCATTCGGGCGGACATCTTTCTCTTGGAAGAATAGGGCGAATCCTATTCGAAAATGCAGGCTGTGCTGATGTGTAGCTGTGCGTCGAATGGAGAGAATTCCTGCAGCTTCACGATCGGAATTCAGCCGACGCGGGCGCGCACAAGGTTGCGCGCTGCGGATGTGAAGCGGGGAGCCGTCTAATGACAGGCGGCTCGGAATTCAATTTCCGGGAATCTCTGCCGTGGCCGCATCGCTTCGTTCTCTCGCGCTGGAAATATGCCTGCTTGCCGGCCTGCTCGCGACATCCGGCGCGCGTGCGGCGAGCGTCACGCTGCAAAGCCCACTTCCCACTGTCGACGAAACGAACGGCGAACAAGCCATCGAGCTCGGCAATCGGACCCAGACCCCGATGCTGCTGCATTTCAGCATTCAGAACCCGGCCGGCGACGACGAGCGGATCGTAGTGGTCACGCCGTCGAGCGCACGCATCGAGCCGGGCCAGACGCAGCCGGTTCGCCTGATTCTGTCTCCCGGCGCCGAGCTCAGGACCGAGCGGCTGCGCTATCTCGTGATCGATACCTCGCAGCGCGGATCGACGAAGCTGCGCCCCGCTTCGACCCGGCAGCGGGTTCCCGTCGTCGTCCATCCGGCTCGGCTGGGACGGGCCGCCGCACCGTGGCTCGGTCTGCGCTGGCGCATGTCGGGCGGTCGCCTCAAGGCGGTGAACGACAGCGGGTACGTCGTGATGCTCCAGCCCAGGGTGCGCCTGTTGCCGTCCGGAATCGAACTCCCGCTGTCCGCTTCCTTTGTCCTTCCCGGCGACGCGATCGAGACCACGCGCGCCTCGCCCCAGACGATGAATGCGGACAGTGGCATCGGCGTTTTCCCGGTCTGCGGCGACTGCTTGCCGGACTTGCTGTCGAGCATGGAAATCATGAGGCTGACGGATGCCGGGCGGCGCAAGGCGGGAAAGGGAGGGCGGCTCGCGTCGAAATGAGCGGCGCGAGCGTATCGCGTGCCGGCTGGCGTGCTGGAATGTCGATGTCGTTGATCTGCATCGATTTTAGGTAGGAATACGAATAACTTAAGTGATGAGATCGATTCCTGCCGGGAAGTTCGGTCTGCGTTGAATTTCCATCGAATCGGAGAACTCCGATTCGATATTCGGCTGAAATCCGACACGCTTGCTGTGTATCTGTTTCAGAGTATTCCTTTCCATGACGACATATCTCGCCATTCCCGATCCGAATCCCAGTCGAATTCACCTGCAACCGGCAAAGCCGATTCAGATTCGCTTGAAGTTCATGGGCTTCGATCGGAAATCGCGCAAGAATCGACGCTCGAAACCGCGTACCTATCCATCACGTAAAACGGTTCCGCGTCCCGCCTCGATTGAGCGAGCGATCTCGTACGGCACGGTTTCGACACATCCATGCGCGCCTGGACATGTTCCCGCGCGTCCCGCGACTTGCGATGCCGCCGATTTCGTCGATCCGATGCGGCTACGCACCCATCGAAGAACCTCTAATGACCATGCCGTTAGCGCTTCCCGCCGAATGGCGCCATTGGCTGACCGTCGGCATCACCAGAGGAAGCGATCCATGCGAACTCGCCGGCACGCTGGTCATCTATGGCTTTTCCCCTGCAGTGGTCGTGACGCCGGGCGTGGTGAACGCAGCGTCATGGTGAATGTTTCGTATAACTGACCGGTATAGCGCATGCGAGTAAGCCGATTCAATTTCGTTGAAGTTTTTCTGGTTTTTTCGTTTCTATTTTTTTGTCATCCGGCAATTGCCAAGAACCCCTGCACGTCATGGATTCAGACGAATTTCTCTCCGCCTCAAAATGTTTATGTTAAGGCGGATGCCTCTATCGGGGATGTGATCGCACGTACTACTGCGACGATCGCAATACGTTGTACGGCGACAGTGTCGCGGACAACAACATCGGTGGGTAATTTTAATGTCTATGCTGACCCCGCGCTTTCATGGGAGGGCAGTGCTGATTGGGGCAGTTCGATCGTAGGCGCGGGTCAGACTATCTATATAACGGTAACGGCTGCGTTGACAGTCAAAAGAAAAATTGATGAAAATCAGGAAGTGCCTCTCGCTGGCGGGTTGGTTATGTGGACCGGAACCAACGGCGGCGCGGCTCGTATAACGTTCTCCCCTGCGAGTGTAAAAACACAAGTTACCATCGAAAAACCAAAACCCGCGGCATGTGAGCTTTCGGCAGCTCAACTAATAAAATATATCGATATTGGAAATCTATCTGTGCCGTCCGATACTGTCGTCGGAGCGGTGCTCAAAACGATTCCTATTGACATGTCGAGTGGAAAGGTCGTGACAGGGTGTCCGGCCAATACGGTGTTAAGGAAAGCGGCCTCTCGCAGTACTGTAAGCGGGCAAAGCAACGTATACGATACCGGGATTGCCGGGGTCGGTTATCGATTGTCAGATAGCAGCACGATCTATACCAATCCCGCTGCGTCGAACACGCTTTCCGGCAGTGGCGATTTTCAATGGAACGGTGGCTCGCTGACCTTGACGCTGATAAAAACCGGTGCGATTTCGCCAGGCAGCTTCCCGGCCGTAGAATACGGCCGGATCAGCTACAACGACGTGACGCCGTTCCTGTTCACTGTCCGATCGGGCGGGAAGGTCAGCTTGCCAACCTGCAGCATGTCGGGGCCGGGAACGGTGAATCTGGGGAACGTCGCTGCATCCATGTTCACCGGGGTGGGCACGACGTCCGCCAAGGTGAGTGCGAAGCTGGGCTTCGCCAATTGCGACAGCAGTCTGGCCGGCGTGACGTTCGCGCTTTCCGGTACCGCGGATACCGACAATGTCGCCTTGTTCGCCCTCAGTACCGCCAGTACGGCAAAAGGCATCGCCATCGAACTGCTCGACGCGGGCGGCAATGGCGTAGTGCCGAAAGGCGCGGTCAAGTGGGACACGGCGACCACGAATGCGCAGTCCAACGGTTATACGTTCCAGGTGCGCTACAAGCAGACGCGGCCAAGCGTGACACCGGGCACGGCGAACGGTGCGATCACGGTCAATGCCGTCTATCGATAAATCTGAATTCGGGCGCCCCGCTAGCGCGGGACCTCGTCCTTTCTATTTGTACGCGATATCCATCGTGATCGTCGCATTGGCCTTGCCCGGTCGGACGTTCGCCAGCGTTTGCTTGTAGCGCGCCGTGAATTTGAAGGTCCGGTTCGCGTCGTTGTTCGCGATCGGGTAATCGGCGTTCGAGTTGGGTTTGATCGTCGCGGACGTATCGCTCCTCAACAATTCGATGCCGACGCCAGCCGCGGTGTTGGGGCCGGCCGCTTCGCCGAGCTGGAACAGAGCGGCGTTGTCGGGATCGGCCGTGCCGCTCACCGTGAACGTGATCATGTTCTGATGGGCGCCGCATTTCGTCAGCGTGACCGCGAACTCCTTGTCGGCGGTCGTCGTGCCGACGGCGGTGAACTGGTCCGCGGCAATGCTGCCCAGCGACACGGTTTGATTCGCGCTGCCCGGATCGATCGTGCAGGTCGATGCGGTGATCGTGCCGGCGACGTTGATCGTCACGCTGTCAGCGTGGGCGGATTGCGCGCCCGCCAGAAGCCAGACCGCGGGAACGACGGCGCGAGCGAAAATCTGTTTCATCGTTGCTGCATCCAGTGCGTTCATTTGTCGGGAGTCCAATTCGTTATCGATAGCCGATGTTGATGGTGACGGCGCCGTTCGCCGTGCCGGGGGCGACCACGTTCTGCGTCTGCTTGTAGCGCACCTTGAACGCGTAGCCGGTGCCCTGTGCGCCGGATTGGGTGGTGGTCCAGTCGACCGTGCCATTCGGCGGGACGTTGGCGCCGTCCTTGTCCAGCAGCTCGATGCCGACGCCCTTTGCGGTGCTGTCGCCGCTGAGCGCGAACAGCGTGGCGTCGTTGCCGTCGACGTTGCCGGAGGCGGCGAATGCGATGCTGGCGAGCGCGCTGTTGCAGCCGGTGAAGGCGATCTTTGCGTCCATTGCGCTCGATGTGGTGCCGATGCGGTTGAAGGTCGACGCGGAGATGTTCCCGAGCTTGACTGTGAGCGGCCCGGTGGCGGTGCAAGTGGGGGTCTTGATTGCGCCGGAGACAACTTCGAAGCTTGCCGCTACCACATCGGCATAGCCGACCGGCGTCCTGAAATTCAGATATCCATATTGGCCAGTCGTCAAACTTCCCCCGGTGACCGAGCCTGTTTTGATCAGGGAGAATTCGATGTCTCCGCCATACCAGTAATAGCTGTCGCTGAATCCTCCGCTCTTCGTGTCCGATGTGAACGATTCGCCATTCGAACTATTCGTGAACCGGATCTTGTAGCCGACGCCAGCCAGGTTGGTGCTGTAGACGTCGGAGTATCCCGGTACCAAAGCACCTGTTGTCGTTCTCGACCATAAATAGGTTGTCGCCGGGCAATCCGTGACTATATCCCCTACGCCAGGTAACGTCACACTGACCGTTTTCAATGTCGAACCGATCGCAGCGTCCGATGGGACCGATACGCTGCCCACGTCGATGCTCCGTTTGGTTGCCGTCCACGATGAAGTCAAACTGCAGTTGCTCGGCGGCGGTGTCGAGAATGAAAAATCGTAACTCGACATAATGTCATTGAAATCCCACGGCGAGAGAGACTCGAGATCTCTATTTATCGTTAACGATCTCCCGCCTCGATCGAAGTGCTCGTATATTACGAGTTTTACACGCCAAGAGGAAACTTTTATAGAACTGACTTCGTCATTATATGACGCTGGAACATTATAGAATCCAGTGGAATATTGGCAAAAAAGCAAATCTTGGTAATATATATCTCTATAAAAACATGCCCATTCGGATGACCACGCGGAAGGGGTGATTCCTATCAATAAAATTGCTGATGGAATTATGTTAATTTTAAATAATTTCATTGTGAGCACATTCCGTCAAGCATTCTATAACCCGCGATTTCAGACGCAATGGACATATCGAAATGCACATGGCACGTTTGCTCCACATTGCTTCCCCATTTGACGGCCAGTGTTCCCTTTTCCGGCAATCCGGCTGCATAAGCCTGTCCCTCCGGACCGACGACACCGACTTCGCTCCCGTCCTCATCCTGAATGATCGCGCCGAACGGCACTGCCTTACCTTCTGCATTCCTTAAAGTCATCATCAACCGGTTCCCCACCTTGCTCTCGAAGCGCAGCAGCGCCACCGCGCCGCGCGTCGGCACGATCTCCTGCGCGGCCAGGGACACCTCGGCGTTCTGCTGCAGATCCGTGGTATTGAGCGCGATCCGGTTGAGCCGATACGGCGTGATATTCGGAATCACCGCGTTGCCTTTGCCGTCGGTGCGCACGCCGCCGTGACCTTCGAACCCTGCGCCCTTGACGCCCGGCACGTTGACGAGCGCGATCGTCTCGCCGAGCGGCTGCGAGAGCGTCAGTCCGAGCGTCGACGCCACCATGCCGCCCGACATGCCGAACGTCGTCTGCCCGTAGCCACGGCCCTGCGAGCGCCCGGCATCGAAGCGCCCGAACGAGCCCGAGTAGCTGGCCGATGCGTTGCCGCTCAGACCCGCGCGATCCGCATGATTGACCGACATGCTGTAGCCGAGGCGCTGATCGCTCAGCACGCTGCCGGATTGTGACGCCGTAGCTGGCGTAGGCGCTCCTGCCGAGCGGAATCGACACGCTGACGCCGACCTGCCGGTCGACCTGCCCGCCCGTGACGGCGCTCTGGTTGTACGTGAGGTTGTAGTTGAACTGCTTGTAGCCGCCCGAGTAGCCGAACTGGATCAGCTTGTCCTGCTGATCGGTGCCCCAGTAGCTCTGCAGGCCGACCGTCGCGTACAGCGAACCGAAATTGCCGAGCCGCTGCGAGATCGAGCCTTCGATCTTGCTTTTCTTGTTATGGAACGGCACGCCCGCGTCGTCGGCCTGCATCTGCGCGGCTTCCTGGAACGTCCGGAAGCCGCTCGACGAATAGCGGTACCCGAGCACCCGAAAATCCGTGCCGACCTGAGCGAGCGACTTCGCGTAAAGCAGGCGCAGCGAGTGGCCCTGAAGCCTGCCGCCGGGCGTACCGGTCCGCGCGAGCGTCACGTCGCCGGACACGGCGCCGAGGCCGGCCAGGTTCACGCCGACGCCGAACAGGATCGACTGATATCGGCTTGCACCCAGCACGCCGCCGTAGAGCGTCGTCGACGAGTTCGCGCCGTAGCTGACGGTGCCGCGCAGGAACGCCGGCCTGGCCGCGCTGTTGCCGCTCCGATATTGGCCGGCCGTGGCCGAGAAACGCCACGCGCCTTCGCGCACCATCGTCGGCAGCGCGGCGTACGGCCTCACGAAGCGCGTGACTTGGCCGTCCGCTTCGGCGATCGAGACTTCGAGATCGCCGCTGCCGCCGGTCGGGTAGAGATCGTCGATCACGAACGGACCCGGCGCGACGAACGTGCTGTAGATCACATAGCCGTTCTGCCTGACCGTGACTTCCGCGTTCGTGCGCGCGACGCCGTACAGCGTCGGTGCGTAGCCCTGCTGGCTGTCGGGCAGCATGGAGGCGTCGGAGCCGATCTGCACGCCGCGAAACTGCATGCCTTCGAAGAGGTCGCCGGGCGTCGCGCTGTCGCCGATCTCGAGCCGCGCATCGACCGACGGCAGGTTGCGCTCCAGATAGGTCGCGATCGGCTGCCATTCGTCCTTCTGGCTGCTGCCGCCGCTGTAGCTGGAACTGTGCCGCAACCGCCAGTCGCCGACGTTGACGCCGCCGCGCAACCCGACATAGCGCGATTGCTGCGCCGGCCGGCCGCTGTTCGCGTCCTGCCGGGCCAGATTGACCTGGTAGTTCAGATGGCCGGCGGTGATGCCGTTCGTCCAGCGATCGGGCGTCACCGCGCCGCGCGCGACGCGCTTGAGCGCCGCTTGCGGAATGGAAAGCACGAGGCGCTGGTTGCTGACGTCGAAATCGACCTTCGCTTGGGGAATCACGGCGGCCACGTCGATGCACGCGTCGGCCTCGGCGCCGGCGATCGACGGAAACGCCGCGACGTTGACGCCCCATGCATCGAGCTTCTCGCGTGTCAGGCACGGTTTGGCATCCGCGTTGGCTTCCGTCGCCTCGAACTTGATGTCTTCGCGGCCGACGGATCGCTCGCCGACGAATACGTCCGCGCGAAACAGTCCGGGCAGCACACGATTGCCGTAGGCGAACTGGGAAATATCCGCGCGTTGCGACGCATCCCCGCTGATTTCCAGAAAGGCGTCGTTGAATTCGGCCGCCGGTGCGTCGTCCGCCCACGCGCGAGCCGGCGCCAGCGCGCCGTAGAGCGCGACTTGCAGCAGGCGGCGGCCGAAGCGCGCGATTCGGGGGCGACGCGGCATCGGCTTAGCGTCGAGGCGTGATCGCGGGCGCGCCGTTCGTATCGGCACTGCCCATACGGACCTGAACGGCGGGTGCGCCGGCGGCCGGTTTCGACACGGGTTCGGAAATGCCGCCGTAGTCGTTGACGGTCGTATACGAGACCGTCAGCGGCGTGCCCGATGCGCGCACGTTCAGCGGGAGGCTGACGTGGTCGAGCGGCGGCACCATGTCGGCATCCTTGATTTCCGCCGGTTGCGCGCCTTCGACGGTCAGCCGCGCGAATGTCACGTGGTACGGCGTCGGGTTGTCGACGCGCAATGCGTTGCCGCCGCCTTGCGCGGGCACGATCGACCAGACGAGCTGCGCCGGTGCCTGATCGGCGCTGCCCTTCAGGCCGGCCGGCCGGTAGAACAGCTTGATCTGGGAGCGCACCGCGAACTGCAGCACGTTTTCGTCGGTGTTCGGCTTGGCGGGAATTTCCTTGACGTTGAGCCGCGTCACGGATTCGCGATCCTTAGGCAGGTCGACGCCGGCAGGCAGGATGCGCAGCAACGTTTCCTTGCCGGCGTCGAGGCGCGCGAGCGGCGGCGTGACGAAGAAGGCCGGCTTGCCGCTGGGTTGGTTGTCCACCCACGACTGGATCAGGAACGGCGCGTCGCCCGTGTTCTTGACGGACAGCGACGCCTCGCGCGCGTCGCCGGGGAAAACGACGCGCGTGCCGCCGAGCACGGCGCCGGCGTTCGCGTCGGCCGCCGTGGCGACGGCCGCGACGGCGGTGAGCGCGCAGATCGCGGGACGCAGCCGGGCGCGCCTCGGGAGGAGGGAAGTCAACATGGTGGTTCGGTATCCTTGATGAGGTCGAGGCCGACGCATCGCCTGGACCGGAACGAGCGCATCCGCCGGGCGCGCTGCGAGGCGGCCCGTAGCCGGATGCTTGACGAAGGCGCGACGGAGACGAAACGAACGCGAAGGGCCGCATTCGGCCGCGAGGCCGGCAAGAGCGGGACCGGCCGGGTCCCGCTTGCCGGGTGCGAGACGAAGACGCGTCGGTGCCGACGCGAGTTACTTGTACTGCAGGTTGAACTCGGCCGTGCCGTTGGCCTGGCCGGCCTGCACCGCGGTGGCGCCGCTCTGGTCTCCGGTGGCCACGTAGGCCGCCTGCAGCTTGATCGAATTGCTGCCGGGAACGAGCTCGAAATCGCTGTTGCCGTTGATCGCGACGACCTTGCCCTGCTGGTCGCGCAGCTGAATGGCGACGCCCTTCGCCGAAGTGTTGCTGGACGCGTTCGTCAGCCCGAGCGCCGTATTGTCGGTCGTGTCGGCCGCGCCGTTGAAGGTCACGGTGGCGGTCGAGAAGCTGAAGTCCTTGCCGGATGCGTCCTTGCCGGACAGGATGCAGTCCGCAAGATTGATTTCGAACGGAACCGGCGCGGAGATATCGCCCTTGTTCTTGAACGAACGGGCGTTCACCGAGCCCATCGAGACCTGCTGGTTCTGGCTCTGCGGGGCGATCGAGCACGTGGCGTTGGTCACCTCGCCATTGAAGTTGACCGTTCCGTTGGCTGCGAATGCCGATGCGGACAAGGTACCGGTCAGCAGTGCAATCGGCAGGAGTACAGACTGCTTGTTCATGGATTTATCCTATTTCAGGTAAGAGATTGACGTCGTGCGTCCCGGCGATTCACGCGGCTCGGCGATGGTGAAGATAAGCCGAAGTCGTGTTCCATATCTGCAATGGACGCGCAGCTATTTTTGCTGCTCGAAGGTGGCCTGAAAATAGGATATTGGGAGATATTTCCGGGCGCAGATTCTTATTTTTTATGCGAAATGGGCTTTCGCGGCCGTCGGGGGCGGGTTTCCGGGCCGGGGGATGCTGGCGGCGACGCTCAATGTCCCGCCGGCGGTTTCAAATACTCTTGAAATTCATAGGTGCAGGCAGGTGCTTGCGTAAGAATCGGTGCCACGAAATTGTGTGCGCGCTGTTCGCGTGTCAATCAGACCAACCCTGTTGATCACCACCTATGATGAAAATGAAACGCTTGAGTGCGATTGCCGCGTTGATGCTGTCCGGAACCGCACTGCTCAATGCGGGCGTCCACGCCCAGCAATGGGACACCAGCATTCCCGCGAGCTTTTCCGGCCTCGCCGCACTGAAGTTCGACGCCGCGTCGTCGCTGCCCGCGGGCATGGACCCTGCCGCCGTGAAATACACCTGGAGCGTGCCGGAGGGCTGGGCGCACGGCGCGCTCGACGGCGCTTCGCTGACGATCTGGGCGCCCGATGCGACGTACGATGCGACGGGAACCGTCAAAGTCGAAATTTCCGATGGTTCGCAGTCCGTCGAGATGTCGAGCGACGTGATCGGCAACGCAGCGTTCGCCGCCATCGAGAATGGCGCGAATCCCGATGCCGCTTCGCAGCTGACGGGAACGGTGCTGAAGCGAACGAACGCGGTGCGTCCCAAAGTCGTCTCGCTGTCGCTGTTCGATCCCGTCAGCGGCGAGCGCCAGTCCGTCCAGGCGCTTCAGGAAAACGGCAAAGTGATGCTCGACGGCGATATCGTGCTGGCCGACGGCGAGAAGGCCAACGAACGAGCGGCTCAGCGGGTCAACGCGCAGTTTTGGCCGAATGGCGTGGTGCCGTATGAGCTCGACCCGGAATTTCCCGCACAAGCCGTGGCGATCATCAAGGCGGCGATTCTCGAATTCAACGCCGAGACGCCGATTCGCTTCGTACCGCGCACGTCGTCGGACGAGAACTTCGTCTATTTCCGTTTCAGGGCGGCAAAGGGATGCTGGTCGAGTCTTGGCATGGTAGGCGGCAGGCAGGACATCCATCTCGCACAAGGCTGCGCAGTCAAGGGCACGGTCATGCACGAGATGATGCATGCCGTTGGCTTCATGCACGAGCAGAAACGTCCGGACCGCGACAACCACGTTACGGTGAATTTGGATAACGTTTCCGGAGGTCATGAGAATAACTTCGCCATCGTGTCGAATGCATCGAGCGTGTTGCACGGCGACTACGACTACGGCTCGATACTTCACTACGGGCGATACGCGTTTTCAAAAAACAACAAACCGACGATCGACGCGCCGAAAGGAATCGAGATCGGGCAGCGGAGAGGCTTCAGCGAACTGGACAAAGCTGCCATCGCTCACGCCTATCAAATCGCGACGAACCATGCACCGACCGCGAAGCTGACGGGGCCGTCCGAAGCGCAGCCGAATGCGCGCGTCACGCTGGATGCGTCGCAATCGTTCGACCCCGAAGGCGACGCGCTCAGCTATGAGTGGAGGGCGCCGCAAGGCGTCGTGCTCGCTTCCGACGGCCCCAGGGCGACGTTCACCGCCCCCGCCGCAATCGAAGACACCCCGCTGACATTCGAGGTCAAAGTGGGCGACGGCGGCAAATTTGCGACCGCCAAGCATACGGTGAAGGTCAAGGCGGCGCTGCCGACAGTCTCGTTAAACGTGCCGGAGACGGTCTACTCCGGCGAAAGCTTGGACGTGAGTGCGAAAGCCCATTCGCCGGCAGGCGCGACGCTGAAATACACCTGGACGAGAACGAATCCGCTGTTCAGCGGGAGTGTGGGCGACAGCGCGGCCGGCAGCTATGCGGTCGATCAGGTCGACGAGGACACGCAGGGCAGGATCACGGCGACCGTTTCCGACGGCAAGAACCAAGTCAAGGCGGAGAAGTATGTGACCGTCAAGCCGGGGGTAGTGGCAGCGTTGAGCGTCGCAGACAGCGCAGTCCCGGGCGGGCGACTCGAAGTCGGTGTCGATGCGCAGTCACAGTTGGGGCTGCCGTTGACCTATAAATGGTCGTACTCCAATTCGGCTTTCAGCGGCACCGTCGGAAACAACCCAAGCGGGACCTACACCGTGAAGAGGCTCGAAGAGGACACGACGTCAACCATTTCCGTCACGGTATCGGACGGGGTGCGGAGCGTGAAGCGCAGCCAGAAAGTCACGGTGCCCGCGTATGTCAACCAGGCGCCGGACGGGCAGTTGAAGGCGCCGGCGAGCGTGAAAGCCGGTGAGTCGTTCCAGGTGGACGCGAGCTTCACCGATCCGGAGAAGGACACGCTCGCCTACGAATGGACCGTTCCGGCCGGGTTCAAGGGCACGCCGTCGAATTCGCCCACGCTGACGCTGGTCGCGCCCTCGGTCAAGGAGGACACGAAAGCCAAGATCGAGGTCATGGTGTCGGACGGCAAGAATCAAGTGCGCAAGAGCATCGATGTCGAGGTGGTGGCGCCCGTCAACCAAGCGCCAACAGCGCGGTTGACGGGGCCGACAGAAGCCCGGCCGAATGCAAGCGTCGCGCTGGATGCGTCGCAATCGTTCGACCCCGAGGGCGACGCGCTCAACTACACGTGGACGGCGCCGGAAGGCGTCGTGCTCGAGTCCGACGGCGCCAAGGCGACGTTCACCGCACCGGCGCTCGTCGAAGACAAGTCGTACCCGTTCGAGGTGAAGGTGGATGACGGCGCCAAATCGTCGACCGCCAAGCATTCGGTGACGGTCAAGGCGGCGCTGCCGGAAGTTTCGTTACACGTGCCGGCGACGGTCTACTCCGGCGACAGCTTGCAGGTGCGTGCGGAAACCCGTTCGCCGACGGGCAAGGCGCTGAAATACAGCTGGTCGAGAACGCAACCGCTGTTCGTCGGGACGGTGGGCAACAGCGCGGCCGGCAGCTATGCGGTCGGTGAGGTCGACAAGGAGACGGAGGGCAGGATCACGGTGCGCGTTTCCGACGGCAAGAACGAAGTCACTGAGATGAAGTATGTGACCGTCAAGCCGGTGCTGGAGGCGGAGTTGAGCGTCGCGGACAGCGCAGTGCCGGGCGGGCGGCTCGAAGTCCGCGCCGATGCACGGTCGGCGAATGGGTTGCCGTTGACCTATAAATGGGGGCGCCCCGATTCGATGTTCAGCGGCTCGGTCGGAAACAACGCAAGCGGGGCCTACACCGTGAAGAAGGTCGAAAAGGACACGACGGCAACCATTTCCGTCACGGTATCGGACGGCGTGCGGGAACTGAAGCGCAGCCAGAAAGTCAAGGTGCCCGCGTATGTCAACTAGGCGCCGGATGGGCAGTTGAACGGCGCCGGTCAAGGCATGCCGCGATCGGCTCGTGGGCTGTGAAGGCGATTTGCACGGCGGCGTCCGTATGGATCGCCCCCGCAGCTCATGAATGATCCTGTAATCAGGATAACGACACGAATTCAGATTCGGTTTTGAAACATTGATCCGGAAATGGCGATTCATAGAATCGCATAAGGATTCAAATCGACGATCCATTCAATGTGGATAGTAGAACTTAACTTTATACCGATATAGACGATGCGACACATTCCTTCGAAACGAAATTCATTCATCCTTGCGCGAACCGCTCTCGCGAGCGCCGCCTTCATTGCGCTTCAGGCACCGGCCTTCGCGGCGCCGGGCGCGCCGCAGATCTCCGCCTATGAAGTCACGTCGAAGCCGCACGGCTTTGTGCAGATCGATCTGCAGGCTGCTGGTTCGGCCGCGCCCTATAAAGATATCGTCAAGCTGAACGACAAGGTGGTCGTGCCGCTGACGTTCAATATCTGGAGCGGGTCGGCTGCCGCCAAGGCCTATGCGGTGGTCGACGGCGTGGTCGACGAAGCGTCCGCAATCACGGTGTCGGGAAGCAAGGCCACCGTCAACGCCAACGTTCGCAAGGCCGGCGTCCGCAAAATGGCGGTGCGCGCTTGCGATGCGGCCGGCGAATGCACGACCGGCCCCTCGCTCGACGTCAAGGTATTCGACACGTTGCCGGAGTTCGCCGACGACCTGCCGGACAACGCGGACAAGAACCACAAGAAATACGACAACGCGTCCGGCGACGTCGTCGGCACGTATTTCGCGACCTGGTCGGTGTACGGCCGCCAGTTCAAGGTCGACAACGTGCCGGTCGAAAATCTCACGCACATTCTCTACGGCTTCGTGCCGATCTGCGGCGGCAGCGGCATCAACGATTCGCTGAAGGACGCCGGCTCGCCGTACCAGGCGCTGCAGACGGCTTGCAAGGGGTTGCCCGATTTCAGCGTCGCGATTCACGACCCGTGGGCCGAAATCGCGCTGACGCTGCCGGGCCAGACCCAGGCGTCGCCGCTCAAGGGCGTGCTCGGCCAGATGATGGCCGCGAAGAAGCGCAATCCGAATCTGAAGATCCTGCCGTCGGTCGGCGGCTGGACGCTGTCCGATCCGTTCTTCCACTTCGGCGACGCGGCGAAGCGCAAGGTATTCGTCGATTCGATGGAGCAGTTCCTGCGCACCTGGAAGTTCTTCGACGGCATCGACATCGACTGGGAATTCCCGGGCGGCGGCGGCGCGAATCCGCGGCTCGGCGATGCGAGGAAGGACGGCGCGACCTACGTCACGCTGATGAAGGAGCTGCGCCAGATGATGGATCGCGTCGGCAAGGACACCGGCAAGACGTACCAGCTGACGTCGGCGATCGGCGCGAGCACCGAGAAGATCTCGATGGTCGACTACAAGCAGGCCACGCAGTACATGGACTACATCTTCGACATGACCTACGACTTCTACGGCGCGTGGAGCACGACCGATCTGGGCCACCAGACGGCGCTGTTCGGCACCCAATGGAAGCCGGGCGCGCATACGACGGACAAGTCGATGCAGGCGCTCATCGCGCAGGGCGTCGACCCGAAGAAGCTGGTGGTCGGCGTGGCCGCATATGGCCGCGGCTGGACCGGCGTGTCGAACCTGAAGGACCCGGCGAATCCGTTCACGGGCACGGCGAAAGGACCGATCGCGGGCGGCTGGGAGCCGGGCATCCTCGATTACAAGAAGATCGTCAAGGAAATGGCCGGCAAGGACGGCACCGGCATCAACGGTTACCAGTACGGCTATGACGCCGCAGCGGAAGCGCCGTATCTCTACAAGAGCTCGACGGGCGACCTGATCACCTACGACGACGCGCGCTCGACGATCGCGAAGGGCAACTACGTGCGCGAAAAGAACCTGGGCGGCGTGTTCTCGTGGGAAATCGACGCCGACAACGGCGACATCCTGAATGCGATGCACGAAGGCCTCGGCCATCTCGGCGCCGGCGGCAGGCCGGTCAACCAGCCGCCGATCGCGAGCGCCGGGAAGGACGTGACGATCACGAGCGCACAGACCGTGGAACTCGACGGCAGCGCGTCGCGCGATCCGGAAGGCGAGCTGCTGACGTATGCGTGGAAGCAGACGGCGGGACCGGCATTGCAGATCGTCAACGCCGATCGCGCGAAAGCGAGCGTCGCGGTGCCGAAGGCGAGTGCCGAAACCGTCTATCGCTTCCAGTTGACGGTGACGGACCCGCAAGGCCTGTCGAAGGCCGACAACGTCGTGATCACCGCGAAACCCGCGACCCAGGTCGAGCCGCCGCCGGAGGAAATCGTCGAGCCGATCACGGGCACGCTGACGATCGCGCCGGAAGTGATGTCGGGCGGTCAGCTCGCCGTGAGCGTGAACGCCGTGCACAAGGACGGCAAGAAGCTGACGTACAAATGGACGCGACCGGAGTCGCTGTTCGGCGGATCGGTCGGCAACAAGGCGTCGGGCAGCTACGCGGTGGCCAACGTCGATGCGGACAAGACCGGCACGATCAGCGTGAAGGTGTCGGACGGCGCGAAGGAAATCGATCTGTCGCAGAAGGTCAAGGTCAAGGCCGTTGGGCAGCCGCAAGGCACGCTGACGGTGCCGGCGACGGTCGAGGCCGGCGGCGAACTGCCCGTGACGGTCGAGGCGAAGTTCGCGAGCGGCAAGCCGCTGAAGTACACGTGGACGCGCTCGTCGCCGCCGTTCAGCGGCGCGGTCGGCAATAAGGCGTCGGGCAAGTACGCGGTCGCGGACGTCGACCAGGACACGTCCGGCCGGATCACCGTGACGGTGACGGACGGCGAGAAGACGATGAAGCTCGAGCAGCGCGTGACGGTGACTGCCAAGGTTACGCCGCCGACCGATGGCGGTAATAACGGCGGTGGCGGCAATAGCGGCGGCAATGGCGGTGATGGCTCGGCGCATCCGCAATACAGCGCGGGCACGGCGTACCAGGCCGGCGACATCGTCAGCAACAACGGTAAGTCGTACGAGTGCAAGCCGTGGCCGTACACGGGCTGGTGCAGCCAGTCGCCGACGCACTATGAGCCGGGCGTCGGTTCGGCGTGGGACGACGCATGGATCGAGCGGTAAATCTTTCGATGCTTTGAAGCGGAGCGGCGGCGGCAGCCGCCGTCCTCCGATACGCATGCACGGAGAGCAGGAAGAGTCCTGCCTCCGGTTGCGGAAATCCAATGGGTTGGAAACAAATGAACAAGGTTTATCGGAATGTCTGGAATGCGCTGGCCGGGCGCTATGTGGTGGCGTCTGAGCTGGCGAAGAGCCGGGGGAAGAAGGCGTCGGGCGGTGTCGTGATAACCGCTGCACTGATCGGTCTTGGAGCGGGTGGCGAAGTGCTGGCGCAGCCTGTGGACGGCGCGACGGAAGCCTGCACGACGGCGGACGGGAAATCGGGAAAGATCGATGAAAATGGGGCTTGCCGGCCCTCGACCTCCACGCGAGGTTTCGGTATTGCACCGATCGCGTCTGGCTTGGACGATAACAAAGTGGTGATTGGCGCGGGTGCATCGGCGACGGGTATTAGCGATATTGCAATCGGACGCAGTGCGAAAGCAGATTCTTCCGCCGCTCCTGGAGGCACCGATGTTCAAGCCTATGCGCTAGCGATGGGGTACAGCGCGAGCGCTGGCGGCGGGGCGGTCGCACTCGGGATGGGAGCCGTTGCTACGGATGGCAATCCCAAAACCGGGATGAATGCAGTTGCCGTCGGCAATGCGGCCAAGGTAACTGCCACCTATGGCGTTGCGTTGGGATATGGGGCTTCGGTGTCCGCTGACGATTCATTGGCACTGGGAGGGCTTGCGATAGCCACCGGAAGACTTGCTGTCGCGATGGGCAAGGAAGCTAGTGCGTCTTCGACCGGTGCGGTGGCGATCGGTTATCAAGCAAAAGTTGATACCAAATCCAATTCCGTCGGCACTGCAATTGGATATCAAGCGACAGTGGACGTGCCAAGTGGGTTTAATGGAGATGCTTTCGGCGGGTTTTCTAAGGTCACTGGCCAAGGCAGCGTTGCGGTAGGTACTAATGCAAGTGTTTCGGCAGTGGAAAGCGTGGCAATCGGTCACAACAGCACTGCTGCCCGAGATAACACGGTGTCGATCGGTTCCCTAACTAAAAAGCGCCAATTGGTCAACATGGCGAAGGGTACGGAAGACGACGACGGCGTGAACGTGGCCCAGCTGAAGCCTACAGTGGACGCACTGGGCGGCAGCGCCAAAATCGACGCGACGACCGGCGCGGTGACGGGCCCGAACTACACGATCCAGGGCGAGAGCGACATCAAGACGGTCGGCGGCGCGCTGACGAAGCTGGACACGGCGGTGAGCACCAACAGGGCGACGCTGACGCAGATCGGCAACGACCTGAACAGCGGTTCGATCGGTCTCGTCAAGCAGGACGAAGCTACCGGCAACATTACGGTGGCCAAGGGCCTGGGTGGGGCGCTGGTGGACTTCTCCGGCGAGGCGGGCGGGCGCGTGCTGACCGGCCTGGCGAACGGCGTGGACGACCACGACGCGGTGACGCTCGCGCAGATGAGGTCGACGATCGCAACCGACATCGAAGGCCGGATGATGAGCGCGCTGCAGTACGACGACGTGTCGCTGTCGCGGGCGACGCTGGGCGGCACGGATGGCACCGTGATCGGCAACCTGGCGAACGGCCTGATCGCGTCGGGCAGCATGGAAGCGGTGAACGGCGGACAGATGTACGCGATGCAGCAGGACTTCGAGAACCGCTATAACCAGCTGAACGACAAGGTCGACGCGCTGGAAGGCAAGGTCGACGAGATTGGCCAGGGCAACGGCGGCGGCAACGGCGGTGCTCAGGAAGGCAGCACGTCAGGCTCGGGCAGCGCGGCGGTGGGCGAAGGCTCGTCGGTGGTGGGCGACAACGGCACGGCGCTGGGCAACGGCGCGACGGTGGCGGGCCCGGACGGCGCGGCGGTGAACAACGGCACGGCGGTGGGTTCCGGTTCGAAGGTGACGGCCGACAACGGCACGGCGCTGGGCTCGGGCGCGTCGGTGACGGCGGCCAACGGCACGGCGCTGGGCAGCGGCGCGAGCGTGAGCGGCGCCAACGGCACGGCGCTGGGCAACGGTTCGGTGGCGAGCGGCGAGAACAGCACGGCGATCGGCTCAGGCGCGAACGCGAGCGGGAATAACTCGGTCGCGCTCGGCGAAGGGTCGAGCGCGAGCCGGGACAACACCGTGTCGGTCGGCTCCGCAGGCAACGAACGCCAGATTACCAACGTCGCCGACGGCACCGAGGCCACCGATGCCGTCAACGTCCGGCAGCTCAACAGCTTGCGCGGGGAGATGCAGAGCAGCAAGCGCGATTCGTTCGGCGGCGTCGCTTCGGCGATCGCCATTGCGAACCTGCCGCAGGCAGCGCTTGCGGGCGAAAGCATGGTATCGATCGCCGGCGGGACGTACGGCGGTCAATCGGCGGTCGCGTTCGGCCTGTCGACCGCCACGCGCGACGGCAAGTGGGTGTTGAAGGGCTCCGGTTCGACCAACAGCCGCGGCACGGTAGCGGTGGGGGCCGGCGCAGGCTATCGCTGGTAGTGGCGTTGCCGGTGATCCGGCGCGTGCCGGCATGACGAGCGGCGCATCCCGATAAGAGGATGCGCCGCTTTTTCTTATGCCGAGACGATGCGGCGCCTCGAGGCGGCATTTCACTATCGGAGTCATCCGCTCGGAAGGCAGGGAGGAGTCCTATGTACGAAACCGATTCCATTCTCCGACCATCTTCGTTCTCGATCCAGGCGCCCGGCGACGTTGCCGAGCCGGTTCGGTTGCCACGAGGAAGGAGACGAACGGAACATGAAAGAGAACGGAATGCCGATGGTCGTAGGGTCGCGCGCGGCGGATCGCTGGCGCCGGGCGATGCTGATCGCATTGAGTGTGATGTTGTTGGCTCGATACCGGGAGGATCGTGCGGCCGTTTTGGGCCATCTCGGGGCCGAGCACGCCGGTCATGATGTGCGGCGGAAACAGCACGTCGATCGTGAGGCTGGATGCGCCGCCCAGCGCCTGCATCAGCGGCCCGTAAAAGCGGTAGATGTGGTCCATTGGGAAGACGGCCGTCGTTCCGGGCGCACGGACGATGTCGAGTGCGTGACCGAGATCCGGTGCTTGAGTTTTAGCGCTCGGCGAGGGATTCGTTCTTCGGGGGCAAGGTCACCAATAGAACGGCAGCGACACCTCGCCCGTACTCAGATATTGGCCGACAGTAGCCGCAGCCATTCCTCTAACTGCTTGACGCCGATTATCCGAATCGGCTTCAAATCGGTTGCAAGTCCAGTTGTAGAGGGGGCAAGCGAGGAGATTGAGCGTTTAGCTGAACTGGAGGTGCAAAGCGTATCGGTAAACGCATGATCGGCGTGACCGGCAATCTCGCTGGTACCCGCAGCAAAACACCCATTGCTTGACAGCATCGAGATTGAACTACTGCTGCCTCCGGCCAGCGTTCCCAGGTCCGTCATACCGCCGGCCTCTGTCCATTTGAACGCGTGGATCGCGCCGGTATCGGTTTCGCTGTTGCCCATCACCACCGCGGTATCGCTGATCCCTGTTACTGCGCCCGGCGCTCCGCTGCCTAAAGCGGGAATCGCCTGCACATCGTTCGCATCCGGGTTCCAATAGAACGGCAGCGACACGTCGTCCGCGCTC
The DNA here is from genome assembly GCF_017315705.1 of Trinickia mobilis. GTDB lineage: Bacteria > Pseudomonadota > Gammaproteobacteria > Burkholderiales > Burkholderiaceae > Trinickia_A > Trinickia_A mobilis. Next base: position 55,841 of record NZ_JAFLRF010000017.1, read on the forward strand.
AGATACTGGCCGACGATGCCACCGGACGCATTCATCTCGACCCCGCCCGATGGATTCAGCACGCGGGGGGCGGCGGAAGGCTGAGTCGCTTGCCAGATGACGGCCTGATTGCGCCCGGTCGCATCCTGGCAGGAGCCGATCACGAGCCCCGCATGGGTGATGGCGATCGTCGCGCAATTCCGTCCGGCAACCAACGGCGGCAAGACCGTTTCGCTGCCGGGCGTGAGCGAGACGAATACGCTTCGTACACCAGAGGAATTGAGACAGCTGCCCGCGACGATGCCGCTGTCGTTGACTGCGCTGCCGGTACATTGGAGCCCGGCAGCGGTGCCTTCGTCGGTGAGGGTGTCGGCGCGAACGGCAGACGTCAACAGGGCGAAACAGAGCGCGGCAAAGCAAAGCGGGGAAGGCCGGCGCCGGACGATAGATCGTTCCGTACGCCGGCCAAGGGGGAATCGCTCCCGGAGAGTGCCGGGAGGCATGAGCTTGCCGCGCGTCAGAACGCCATCGACCAGTTCACGTACAACGCATCCTGCTGCTCGAGCTGATAGCCGTTGAGGCTCTGCGTGATCGGCTTCACATACTCGACGCCGACGCGATTGCCCTTCAGCGGACCCGAGCCGACCACGGCATTGAGGCCGACGCCGGCCTTCAGCACGCGGCCGCCGTAATTGCTTTGCACGTCGTCGGGGCTCATCTGATGGCTCGGTCCGTTGTAGGCGCCCTGAATCGTGCCTTGCGCGGTGTAATTCAGCCGGGCCGATGCGCTCAGCCAGTTGGTTAGGCGATAGCCGCCCCAGGCGTTCGCCTCGAACTTGTTGCCGAACCGGAAGCCGGATTTGTTGCGGCTTTGCATCGCCACCTGCGCGAGCGCCTGCGCACCCCAGCTCCAGCGATTCGCGTGGCCGGTGTACGTGACGCTCGGAATCACATCCCATGTCCCGGTGCCCAACTGCATGCCGTAGTGCACGAAGCTGCCGTTCGGATTCTTGAGCGAGACCGAGCCGGTCGGAATGCTGATGCCGAGCCCCGCGTGGACGTGATGGCGGCCGTCGTCGTAAAGCTGGAACAGGCCCGCCGCGACGGTGTCGCCGATGCCCGACGTGCTGTGCGACATTTCTCCGCCGCCCATGCCGCCCATGCCGCCCGCAAGCATCGGGCCGTGGCCGCCACCATGGCCGCCGCCGCCGCCGCCGTGGCCGCCGCCGGCGCCGGGCACCATCTTCATGGTCATCGGCATGTCCATGTACATCGGCATCAGCATGACGTTGAACCAGTCGGTCGGCGCATACATGAGATGCAGCATGTGCATGTTCATCCTCATGCTGGTCGGCTTCATCATGTAGCCGGCCGCCGCGAGCGCCTCGTCGCTGACGGCGTTGCCGCCGTTCATGACGTCGCCGCCCGTGCTGCTCGTCGAGAAGTTGTAGCCGAACATCCACTCGCCCTTCTTGTGCATGTGGTCGTACATCATGCCGGCGGGCGCGTGGCTGTCGGGCGTGAGGCCGACGCCGGGTTCGTCGTGCGCGTGCGCGGGCGACGAGAGCAGGGCGGCGGCGAGGGCCGCGATTGCGGCGAGGCTGATCGTGGTGCGGCGAATGAGGTGTTGGTTCTTCGACATGATAGGAGTACTCGATAGATTGATGTTTTCGGCGCGCGGCGCTGCCCATGCACGGGCGCGGTCGACCGCGGTGCTTGCCGATGAAAATGGAAATTCGATGCCCGCCGGCGGGCGTCACACATCAGTCGAGTACTGGCGGGCCGCGCGAGAGTGCGTGGCGCCAGATGAAGAAATGGCGCGGAGCCTGGTAGAACAGGTAGGGATGATCGTCCGCAAAGCGCGTGATCAACGCGTCTTGCGGCGGCATCGCGGGCAAGCCGAAACTGCCCGCGTGAACGTGGCAGAACGGGCATTCGTCCGCTTGAGGCGCGGCCTCCTGAGCGCAATCCGGATCGGCGGCCCGATTCGTGTCGTGATGCGGCATCGGCTCGATGTCGTGCTCATCGCGCGCAGCAGAGCCGCACGGGGGGGCGGCATCCGTCGCGCGCATCGCGTGATGCCCGATCTGCAGCATGGCCGACGAACGGCCGTGCATCGCCGCCTTGACCGACGTGATCGCCGGCGCAAGCGTGTTGAGCAGGATCGCGAAGATCGCGATCCATGCGGCTCGATACACGTGGCGAGATCGGAAAGACATGAAATAGGGCGTCGGGTTGAGAGGAGACGAGCACGCAGGCTCAGGCGGGCAGCGGCAGACCGATGCCTTGATCGATGTCCGCGCGCGCGTTGCGTTCGGCGTCCTGCATCGCGCTCAGCTTCGAATCGAAACCGAACAGCGACTGCACCCTGTAGCGCGGCTTGTCGGCGCCGGCATGGTGCGGCGAACGAAATTCGTAGTAGGCATCCCAGCGGCTGTTGTCGCGTTGAACGGCGAACACGCCGTATTCGCGGTCTTTGTAGTTAACGTATTGCATGCAACGATTCGAGGTTGTGATCTGCGCGCGGTGAGATCCATGGTTGAATAGGCCGCGCGCGGAAATTGCGGATTAAGGTTGAGGTTCAGGCGTGCGTCTTGTGCGACGACAATGCGGAAAAGCTCATGCGGCGCAGCGTGCCGTCCTTCTTGACCACGTGATGCCAGAGCGCTGCGCCGATATGCGCCGCGATCACGAGATAGAACACGCGGGCGATGAAGTCGTGCGTCGGCACGAGCAGTGCGACGAGTTCGGCGTTCCTTGCGACGAGCGCCGGGAACTCGAAGCCGAGCAGCGGCATCGGCACCCGCATGCCCTTGGCGTTGACGATCAGCCAGCCGATCAACGGTTCGGTGATCAGGAATACGTAGAGCATCAGGTGCACCGCCTTCGCGGCGAAATCGGTCAGCGTGCTGCCGTTCGAGACGGCGGCGGGCTGCGGGCCGATCACGCGCGACAGGATGCGCGGCAGCATCAGGAACAGGATCGCCATGCCGGTGCCGATATGCAGCACCATCATCGAGTACATCGTGACGTGACCTGCCTCGACGACGAAGTGACGCACTTCGCCCGAAAGCAGCGCGACGAACATCAGGATCGCACCGAGCCAGTGGCACATCACCGACGCGGCGTTGTAACGCTTGATAGCGGGTTTCATTGGAATAAATAATTCGGTTGAATACCCGCTATTTTCAAATCCGCATCAATGATGGGCAATCATTGTCAAGAGAATCAAAAGTCGTCGACGGATTTTCAATTCGCACTACCGCATTTCGATCAAGACCGAGACCGTCGCGTTGGCGTCGCCAGGCGTGATGCGGCCGGACGTCTGAACATACTGCGCAGAGAGCGGAATGGCTACGATCCCTGCGTCGGGGTGGCCGAGACTGTTCCAGGTGTTCACCGGCATCGTTTTGCCGTCCTGCGAAGACAGGCGAACGCCGAGCCCGGTCGCCGGCGCGTCGCCGGTGACCTTGATGAACTCGGACGAGTCCGGAGCGGCCTCGCCGCTGAATTGGACGGAAAGAGGCGTGGACCCGCCTTCGCCGAACTGCGCGCAGGTGACGTGCAGGCTGAAATTGCGCGGCGTGGTCGCAGTGCCGATTCCGGTGAAGTCCGAGAGCGCCACGATGCCGAGATTGACATTCAACAGTTTCGAAGCTTCGGCTAACTTGCAGGCCACGCCGTCGAACCGGGTGTTGACGAAATGTTTTGCTCCGAACTCGTGCCCAATGAAATCGCCTGGGTGCCGCCATTCGACCTTGAATGCGCGACTGGTGATGTGGCCGGGGGTGATCGGTCCCGCCTTCACCAGTTCGGCCTTCATCGAAATGGAGATATCGACGCCGTCGCCGCGATGCGCTGCAAGATGCACGCTTGTGCCGGGGTTGATCACGTTGCCGTCGGCGTACAAGCGAATGCCCACGCCCGGCAGGCTCGTGCGACTCAAGTCGGTGCCGGGAATCGGGTCATTCGAGGAAAGGAAGATGTTTTTGGGGGCTGGCGATCCATCCCACCTCGGATTGCAGACGACTTTCAGCTTGAACTCTTTGGTGGCGAACACATGGCCGACCTGCTTGCCGTCATCGTAAAGACTCCCGAATTCGATTGGCGTGTGGATGTCGCCGTCCCCCTCGCAGTGATCTGCGTGCGCCGCGTGGGACAGGCCGAACAGCGCGAGCGCCGGCAGTATTCGGAGCAGATTTCGATACCTGCGGTTCATTGTGAAAGACTCCTGAAATTACGTTCGACGTCTCCGGCGAGACCCGGCGGAGCCTCGTCCGCTTCGCGGCGCGCGGCGCCGCAGACCACGTCCAGTTCCGGCAGATCGGAGGCTTCGGCGAGCGATGTCATATCGAACGACAACTGGCACGCCTCGCGCATCTGCTTGCCCCAGCGCACGGTCAGCGTGGCGGCGTCGCCCGCGCCGGTGACGAACCCCTGGCCGTCCGGGCCGACCATCCCGACCTCATGCCGGTCCGCGTCGAAAATGCGCGCGCCGAACGGCATCGGCTCGCCGGATTCGTTGCGGATATTCAGCAACAGACGGCCCTTCGCGATCTCGAACGGTGCGAGCACGACGGCGCCCCGGCGCGGCACGACGTCGACCGTGGCGGCCTTCACCGCCGCCTGCCGGTCGAGATCCTCGGTGCGCAGCGCGACGCGGTTCGCCCGGTAGGGCGTCGCGCTCGGCACGATCGCAAAGCCGCGCGAATCGGTTCGGACACCCGAATTCGATTCGATGCCGACTTGGCCGGCGCCCGGCGCGGCGACGAGCACGTTGGTCTCGCCGAGCGACTGCCCGAAGGTGACGCCGCGTCCGTGGACGATCACGCCGCCGGATGCATCGAGCGTGGTTTGCGAATAGTCGCGCGCCTGGTTATGGGCGACGCCGAATTCGCCGACCGAGGTCCGGTAGTTGACGCTCGCGTTGCCGCTCATGCCGCCGTTCGGCGACCGGTTGGTGTCGACGCTGTAGGAGAACCGGTGATCGTCGAACACGGTGCCGAAGAGCCCGGCGTGTTGTTCCGTGCCGGCTTCGCCGCTGGTGATCGAGGCGTTCGCATAGGTGGTGCTGGACGCGCTGCCGCCGAGCGGGATCGAGACGCTGAACGAGGCCTGGCGGCTCGCCTTGCCGCCGGCCGGACGATCGGAGCTGAAATTCACGCGATACGGAATGCGCTTGAGCGAAGACGAGTAACCGAGCTGGATCACGCGGTCGTTGCCGGGGCGGCGCCAGTAGCTCTGCTGCGTGTAGCTCGCGTACATCGAGCCGTAGTGGCCGCCCTTGCCGAGCGCCTGGGTCACGGTGGCTTCGACCCGGCTGCGCGCGCCGTCGGTCGAGATTGCCGCGCCGATATCCGACGGGGTGGGAGAAACGACGTCGCGGAACGAGTGATAGCCCTTGGTCGAATAGCGGTATGCGGCGGTACGGAATTCCGTGCCGAGCGTGTCGAGCGCTTTCGCGTACATGACGCGCATCGATTGGCCGCTTTCGGTGCCGCCGTCCGGGAGACGGGAGCGCGCATGCGTGACGTCGACCGACAGCGCGCCGAGCACCGCCATGTTCTTTGCGGCGCCGAGCGCGAGCGCGGTGTAGAGCGGCGAAGCGATCACGCCGCCGTACAGCGTGATCTCGTGGCCGACGCCGTAGGCCGCCGTGCCGGCGACGAACGATGCGTGCCGGGCGGCACCGGGAACGCGGGTGACGCCGGCCGTGAAATGGTATTTGAGCCCGTGCTCGCGCAGCAGCGTCGGGATGTTCGCGTACGGCTGCATGAACGAGCGTTTTTGTCCGTCCGCCTCGATGATCGTGACTTCCATGTCGCTGTTCGACGACGCGGGATACATGTCGTCGATCACGAACGGGCCGGGTGGAACGTAGGTGCTGTAGACGAGAAAGCCGTTCTGCCTGATTTCGACTTTTGCATGGCTTTGCGCAATGCCGCGCACGATCGGCGCGTAGCCGCGCAGGCTGTCGGGCTGCATCGCGTCGTCGGAGGAGAGCTGGACGCCGCGGAACGGCACGCTGTCGAACACGTCTCCCGGCATGAAGCTGTCGCCTACCGTCAGTTGGCTCTTCAGTGCGGTGATGTCGTGTTGCGCGTAGGCGCTCGGCATCTGCACATGCGTGCCGCTGTAGTCGCGGTTCAGCGACATGTCGCCACGAAACCGCCAGCCGCCGAGATTGAGGCCCGAGCGCAGCGATGCGTACCATTCGGCGCCGTTGCCGCGACTGCTCGAGACGTAGTTTTTCGAGGCGCTCAGGCGATAGTCGAACAACGCGGAATCGATGCCGCTGTTCCAGTGCGCCGGATCGATCGCGCCTTGCGCCGAGCGTTTCATCATCGCTTGCGGGATCGTGATGGCGACAGTCTGCGTCGCTGCGTCGACCCGCACCGAGAGATTCGGGCCGACGGCGTGCAGATCGATGCAGGCGGCGGCATCCTGGCCGGCGAGTTGCGGGAATGCCGACAGATTGGCGCCGAGTTCGTCGAGCAGCGCAGGCGTCAGACAGGGCAGGACATCGCCGCTCGCGGCGTCGGACTGGAAATTCAGCGTGTACTGGCTCGCCGTGCCGTCGTTCATGGTCACGCCGACGAGGTGTTCGCCCGGCGTCAGCACGTTGCCGTGCGCGAATGCGGCCAGATCGGCGGCGCTCGTTTCGCCGTCGCCGCCGAACGACAGAAAGCGTGTGTTGAAGCGCGTGGCCGCGCCCTCAGCGGGCGCGGCGGCCTGCGGTTCGGCGGGCGTTTCGGGGGACATGCCGGCCATCTGCTCGACGTCCTGCGGCATGGCGTCCGGCAGCGCCATGGGCGGTTCCTGCGCGAACGCCGAGTGAGCGAATGCACAGAGCAGCCATGCCAGCAGTAAGCGCGCCGCGAGCGGCAGAACGTTGAAGGTCTTCATGATGGTCAATGCCGCGCCCCGCGCCGCCCGCGAAAAGCGGCGGCGCGGGACGCGATGCGACAGGCGCGTCCCGGCTCTTCGGAGACGCACCAGAAATGAAATCCGGGTGGGCGCGGAGCGCCCGCGTGTCAGGGCCTGTTATTGGCGTGAACGGGCCCTTCTAGAAGCGCGCCTGCGCCTCGGGGGCTTCGATCGTCGCGCCGAAGTCGTTGATCGTCTTGAAGCGCACCGGCACCGCGCCGGCATGGCCGGCCGGGGCATGCTTGAGCGGGAGCGACGCCTCGGCGAACGGCGCGACCGCTTCGATGTCGACGGCTTCCTTTGCGTCCCCCGCCTCGATGCTTGCGAAGGTCACGTAGTAGGGCGTCGGGTTCGTGACCGTCAGCGCCTTGCCGCCCTTGCCGCCGCCGTCCGTCACGCTCCACTGCAACTGCTTCGGCGCGTCGGCGGCCTTGCCCGGCAGATTGCCCGGACGATAAAAGAGCTTGATGCGCGTATGCACCGCGATTTGCAGTACGTTCTTGCCGGCCGGCACTTCGGGGATCTCCCTGAAATTCAGGCGGAACATCGACTCGCGATCGGACGGCAGCGCATTGCGCGCCTGCATCACGCGCAGCAGATTTTCCTTGCCGGGATCGAGCCGCGAGAGCGGCGGGGTGAGCAGGAACGGCGCCTTGGTTTTACCCTTGGCGGGTCCCGCGTCGCTGCCGCTGCCGTCGCCGCCGTCGACCCAGGCCTGCACGACGAACGGCACCTGATCGACGTTCTTCACCGGCACGGACACCTCGCGCCGGCCCTCGTCGAAAATGACGCGCGTGGCGCCCACCACGACGCCCGCGCAGGCTTGCTGGGCGACCCCGATCGCCGCGCAGCAGAGCAGGGCGTTGAACGTGGTTTTCAGTCGGGCGTCGATGCGCGTCATGTCGGGTCCTTGCGATGATCGGAGCGTGAGCGAAGCGAGGGCCTTGCGTCCGGCCGGATGCGTGCGGTCTTAGCGATAGGTCAGCTGGAACTCGGCCTGAGCGTTGGCCTCGCCGGGCTCCACGTTCGGGGAAGTGGAGACGTAGCGCGCCTTGAACTCGAGGCTCGCTTTGCCCTCGCCGATCGCGTATTCCTTCGATTCGGAATTGATCGGCACATCCGTATTGGCGTCGTCGACGATCCGGATGCCGAGACCCTTTGCATCGTCTCCCGCGTCCTGGCCGATCTTCAGCAGATCGGGTTGGTTCGCGTCGGCTGTGCCGTTCATCTTGACCTTGACACCTGCGAGGCCGGAGTCGCAGGACTGCAACTCGATCTTGAAGGGGATATCACGTCCTTCCGCGCCGCTCACATTGAAATCGTCGGCGGAGACCGTGCCCATCGAGACGTTGATATTTTTGTTCGGCACCGAGCAGGTCGTCTTCAGTACCTTGCCGGTGAAGTTGATCGTGCCGTCTGCAGCGTGCGCCGCGGTGCCAAGCGACGAAAGGACGGCCAGCAGCGCCATCGAAATCTTGAAAGAAGGTTTCATGCTTGACTCGTATTCGATGCAAAAAGAACTCTGGTTGGGGGAAAAGGCAAGACCCTTGTCGTCTTGCACGGACCGGATTCTGAATGTCGAATCGAATCGATAGAAGCTATCTCAAGCGAATCTGAAAAAGCCGAATAGGAAAATAACTTCGGGAGAAAGCGAAGTTTTTGAAAGCGGCGCCAGGCCGGAAAATCTTCAAACAATGTCGAATCAAAAATTGAGGATTGTCTTACCCCTGAGAATAAGATTGTTCTTATATTGATAATCCCAAGCCAATCTTAAAATTGCATCCTTTCTTCCGCCGCCGGCGGCGAGCCTTACAGGGCCATGAGGCGGCGGGTCCGATCGATTACAGCTCGACCCAAGGACACCGGATGCCCGCTTCCCGCGAATCTTTCAAAAAGCTGTCGAAGGCCAACCTGCGCACGGGACTGTTCGCGCTGTCGATGCTGGCGATGGCGGCCTTGGGAAGCCATCCGATCCTGAAAACGATGTTCGGCTCGTTCGACAAGGTCACGTTCGACCTGGTCTCGCAACGCTTCGCGCATCCGAGCTCCCGCACGGTGGCCATCGTCGAGATCGACGAAAAGACCATGCGCGAGCTCGGCCCGGTGAACCTGCCCCGCTACGGCGCCGCGCTGATGGACGAACTGGGCCAGGCCGCCAGCGTCACGCTCGACGTGATGGTGCCGCTCTACATGGCGGCGGCCGATTCAAAAGGGCGGGCGCAACGCAAGCACCTGGTGCTGCCGCTGCCGGCCGTCGGCGCGGACGCGTTGCGCGGCGCGGCGCTGCCGCACTGGCTCAAAAATACCGCGTCGGTCGGCCATCGCGACGTGACGGTCGGGCATTTCGGAGCGGTCAGCGGCATCGTGCCGTTCCGGCAGGTCGGCGCGCAGGTCTATCCGCACGTGGCGCTCGAGGCGATCCGGCTCGGCAGCGCGCGGCTCGCCCGCGCGCTCAGCGACTACATGCAGCCGCGCGCGCTGTCGGTCGGCCGCGAGACGACGCCGTCGATCCTGCTGATGATGCCCCGTTTATCCGACATCGCGCACTATTCGTTCGCCGACGTGGTGAAGGGCCGGGTGCCGGCCAGCGCGTTCGCGCAGAAGCTGGTGTTCGTGGGCGCGTCCGGCGCCAGCGCCGAAAGCTCGTGGCAGATCTCGTCGCTCAACATGGACGCCGTCACGCCGTCGCAGCTGGACGGCCTGATGACCGAGGCCATCGTCGACGGCAACGTGATCCGCGAGGTGCCGGGGAAGACGGCGATGCAGGTGTACATGGCGATCGCGCTCGGGATGATCCTGATCTGCGCGCTGACGCCCGGCGCTCGCATGCACGCGTTCGCGTTCGGCTGGCTCGCCGCGGCGTTTGCCGGCTCCACGGCGTTGCTGGGCGGGTTCCACATCTGGCTGCCGCTCGGCGTGCTGCCGTTCGTGTGCCTGCTGATTTATGCGTTCTACGCCTGGCAGCGGATCGTCGCCACGCAGCGCGTGCTGCGTAGCGAGATCCACGGCTTCACCGAACTGTCGTCGCGGGTCGGCGCGCCCGGCGCGCTGGACCTGCCGGGCGACGAAGCCGCGCTGGCCGCGCCGCCGCTCGAGCAGATCGGCTCGGCGATGCGCCAGATCCGGGCATGGCAGGAAGCGTACGTGAGCGTGATCAACCAGCTTCCGCACCCTATTTTCGTGACCAAGGGCGGGCAGCTCGCGATCTGGAACGACCGGGCCGCCGCGCTGCTCGATACGGCGCCCGACGGCAGTGCGCCGGTCGCGCCCGCCTGGCTCGGCGACGCGCTCGCCGGGCCGCTGCCGGCGGGCGGCGCGGACCGGGAGATCGAACTGGACGGCAGGATTTACACGCTGCTGTCGGTGCAGCTCGCGTCGTTTGCCCAGGTCAGCGCGGACGATGCCGACACGCAGCTGATCTGCCTGGTGGACATTTCCGACGTGAAGGAATCCGTGCTGCAGGACCGGCAGACGCTGCGCCACATGGCGCATGACCTGCGCAATCCGCTCACCACCGTGCTCGCCCTGATCGAGCAGAAGCGCGCCGGGCCGGCCGCGTTCGACGAACCGTTCATCGGTACGGTGCGCCGGCTGGTCGACTATTCGCTGCGCATTACGCAAGACTTCGTCCAGCTCGCCCACGCCGAGCATCTCGATGCGGACGCATTCGAGCCGGTTTCGGTCGACGAACTGGCGGACGAAGCGCTCGACCAGATCTGGGCGAGCGCCGACATGAAAGCGATCCGGATCGCCGGCCCGGGCGAGCAGAGCGGCGCGATCGTGCTCGGCAACCGGGACATGCTGCTGCGTTCGCTGGTGAACCTGCTCGACAACGCCGTCAAGTACTCGCCGCCGGGCTCCGCCGTGGCGCTGCGGATCAACGCGGCCTCCCGCCAGGACGGGAGGGTGGCGTTGCATGTCGTCGACGAGGGGATCGGCATCGGGCCGGATGCGCTGCCGCGACTCTTCGAGCCTTTTTTCCAGGTGAAGGAAGCGTGCGACGCCGGCTCGGGGGTGGGCCTGGGTTTGCCGTTCGTCAAGGCCGTCGTCGAGCGGCATCGCGGGGCGGTGGGCGTGGCGAGCGAACTCGGGAAGGGCAGCGACATTTGGATCGATTTGCCGGCCGCCGCTTGACGCGCCGGAGTCCGGCATCTCGCGTTGTGTCGGCATGGTTCGTACTGCAAGGCCGCTCCGGACGAAGCGCCTTCGTTTCAAGGCTCGACCGGATTTCTTTAGAAATTCTTCAATATCTCCACAGATGCTTTTGAGAATGATCGACTCGCCCGCCGGGAGCTGAAAGAATTCTCATGAGTTGATTGCCGGATCGATTTTCTTTTTTACCAAATAAATGACGGCGATTAAAAGTGGTGCGGCGGCGATTTGCCGCTCGCGATTTTCTCTGTGATTAATTGATTCACGTGATAAAGGAATTAATTTAAATGGCTTTTCATCGACACACTTCCGCACAGCGCAAACTGGCCCGCGCTGTTTTGCCGGGACTCGCATTGACGCAGCTTGCGGCCGTCGCGATCATGCTCCTGCCGACCAGCGCATCGGCGCACGGCTCGATGACGAGCCCGGCCAGCCGCCAGTACATGTGCACGACGGCCGGCGGCGACAATCCGGAAGGCCCGATCTCGGCGGGCTGCAAGGCGATCAAGGCCGCGGGCCAGACCGGCATCGTCTACGACTGGATGTCCAACGCCCAGGGCAGCGCGGGCGGCAATCACGAGGCCGTCGTGCCGGGCGGCCAACTGTGCGCGGGCGGCAAGTCGAACTGGAGTTCGCTCGATACGCTCGCGGACTGGAAGCGCACGGTCATCACGCCGGACGCGTCGGGCGAGGTCACGCTGAAGTACAAGCAGACGGCCCCGCACCAGACGAAATACTTCAAGAACTACATCACGAAGGACAGCTACGATTTCACGCGACCGCTGCGCTGGGACGATCTCCAGCCGGTCGGCGAGGTGGGCTCGCAGCCGGCCGAAAGCGAAACGACCATGAAGGTCAAGATCCCGAGCGGCATGAGCGGCAAGCGGGTCATCTACAACGTGTGGCAGCGCAGCGACAGCGCGGAAGCGTTCTATTCGTGTTCGGACGTGGAGATCGCGGGCACGCCGTCAGAGTGGCGCGACATCGGCGACATTCGCGGCGGTGACGTGAAGGCCGGCTCGACGGTGGCCCTGCGCGTGTTCGACAAGACGCGCGGTAGCGACCTCGAAAAGCATGAAGTGAAGGTTGGCGCGGGCCAGACCGCAGCGGCGGAGTGGATCTACCTGCTCGCGGAAAAGGTCAACGGCGCATCGGAGCGCGTGAAGATCGGCAAGCTCGGCTCGGACGGCCAGATCAATCCGGTCAAGAGCGCGACCGAGAACGACATCTTCGGCAACGGCAAGGACTACAACTTCGCGATCGACCACAAGGACGACTCCGACAACGGCGGCGGCACGCCGCCTGTGAACAAGCCGCCCGTGGCGAACGCGGGCGCTGACGTGACGATCGACAGCGCGCAGACCCTAACGCTGAACGGCAGCGCGTCGAGCGATCCGGAAGGCGGCGCGCTCAAGTACAGCTGGAAGCAGGTCGGCGGCCCGGTGCTGACGATCGCGAACCCGACCCAGCCCAAAGCGAGCGTGGCGGTGCCGAAGGCGCAGACGGAAACCAGCTATCGCTTCCAGCTGACCGTGACCGATCCGGAAGGCGTCTCGGCATCCGACGACATGACGGTCAAGGCGAAGCCGGCAGGCGAGAATCCGGGCGGCAACCCGATCACGGCAACGCTGACGGTGCCGTCGACGGTCGACGCGGGCAGCACGCTGAACGTGCGGGTCGACGCGAAACACGCGGACGGCAAGAAGCTGACCTACAAGTGGTCGCGCACGACGGCATTGTTCTCCGGCGATATCGGCAACAAGCCGGCGGGCTCTTACTCGGTGGCGAACATCGACGCCGATCAATCCGGCAACATCGGCGTCACGGTCAGCGACGGCACGACCGAGTACAAGGTGCCTTCGCAGAAGGTCCTGGTGAAGGCCAGCGGCTCGTCGGGCGGCGGCGACTATCCGAAGTACGAAGCCGGCAAGGCGTACCAGGGCGGCGAGATCGTCACCAACAACGGCAAGCTGTACCAGTGCAAGCCGTACCCTGAAGCGGGCTGGTGCGGCCAAGCTCCGGCGTACTACGAGCCGGGCAAGGGCAGTAACTGGACGGACGCTTGGATCGCGAAGTAATCCACTAGCTGCAGCGACGACGCATCGGCCGCGCCATCGCGCGAGCCGATGCATTCAAGAGGCGGAGGCCCCGGGCCTCCGCCTGTTCAGATGGGCCGATGTTCCGGCCCGCTCGTTTTCCCGATCAATGTTCAGCGCGCCGGCGCGATGTCGCCGGGGCCGGAGGCGGTATACGCATCGAGAGATGCGTGACGGACAATCAACATGAAAAACGCATCGATCAAATTCAAACAAGCCGCGATGAAAGGCTTCACCCTGCTCGAACTGCTGGTGGTGCTGCTGATCATCGCCTTGCTCGCCGGCTATGTCGGCCCGAAGCTGTTCTCGCAGGTCGACAAGGCGCGCGTCAAGACCGCACAAGCGCAGATGAAGTCGCTCGGCGACGCGATGAGCCAGTACCGGCTCGACACCGGCAGCTATCCCGGCGCAGACCAGGGCCTGGCGTCGCTCGTCAAGGAGCCGCAGGGCGTCGCCGGCTGGCAGGGGCCGTATCTGGCCAAGGACGTTCCGGCCGATCCGTGGGGCCGCGCCTATCAATACAACGTGCCGGGCCGCGACGCGGAAGCCGAGATCGTGACGCTGGGCCGCGACGGCCGACAAGGAGGCGAGGGCGATGACGCAGATATCGTCTACGGTCTCTGAGCGAGTCCGCAGTCTGCCGATCGCGCGCGTCGTCCGGTCTTCCATCGTGCAGGGCATCGTGGCGGGCGCTGCGATGCTGGCTGCCTCCTCTTCCATGGCGGCCGATTGCTGGACCAAGGTCGGCGCCGAATTCAGGATCGATCCGCTGCTGCTGTATTCGATCGCCAAGGTCGAGTCGTCGCTGAATCCGAAGGCGATGAACCGCAACCGCAACGGCACGTACGACATCGGTCTGATGCAGATCAACAGCACGCACCTGCCGCGCCTCATGCGCGTGGGCATCACGCGCGAGCGGCTCGTCAAGGAGCCGTGCACGTCGGTGCGCAGCGGTGCGGAAATCCTCGCCGGCTTCATCGAGCGGCATGGTTATACATGGGAAGCCGTCGGCGCGTACAACGCCGGCAGCGCGCCCGAACGCGCGTCGCTGCGTAAGGCCTACGCGACCAAGGTGTGGCGCGAATACAAGGAACTGACGCGCGAACGCGCCAACGAGCGGGCCAGAAAGGCGGCGGCCGAAGCGCCGCGCGCGTCGGGCGACGTTTCGTTCGACTAAAGGAGCCGATGTGGCTACGTTTAAAGTTCGTCTGTTGGCGCAAGGCAAGATCGAGGTCAGGACCGTCGAGGCCGCCGACGCGGCTGCCGCACGCGCCCAATGCGCGCTGACCGGCGCCGCGGTGCTCGCGGTTGCCGCCGCGAAGGGCGCTGGACGCAGGGGCCGCAAATCGAAGTTCGCGCTCGGCCTGTTCCTGCAGGAACTGTCGACCCTGCTCGATGCGGGGCTGGTGCTGATCGAGGCGCTCGAGGCGCTGCGCGACAAGTCCGGTTCCGACCGGACCATGCGCGCGGTGCTCGCGGCGATCCTGGCGACGATGTATGAAGGCCAGCCGTTCTCGAAGGCGCTCGCGGCGCAACCCGAAGTCTTTCCGCCGCTGCTGGTGGCGACGGTCGAATCGTCGGAAGGCAGCGGGCAGCTGCCGGTGGCGCTGCAGCGCTATCAGCACTACGAATTGCGGATCGAGCAGATCCGCAAGCGGGTGACGGGTGCGCTCGTCTATCCCGGCGTGGTGATGTCGGCGGGCGCCACCATCCTGATGTTCATGCTGTTTTTCGTGATCCCGCGCTTCTCGGCGGTGTTCGAGACGATGCAGACGCTGCCTGCGAGCGCCCAGGCGATGCTGTGGTGGTCGGGTGTCGTCGAGGAGCACGGGCTGATGCTCGGGGCAGGCGTCGCGGCGGGCGCTGCCGCGTTCTACTTCGTAGTCCGGTCCGGCGCGGTGCGCGCGGCGCTGCTGCGCAGCCTGTGGAAGGTCCCGAAGCTGAGCGAGGTGTGCCATCTGTTCGTGCTGGCGCGTTTCTACCGCACGGTCGGCCTGCTGATCGCAGGCGGCACCCCCGTGATCGACGCCTTGTCGTTGTCGACGAAGATCCTGCCGCCCGCGTATGCGGCCAGGCTCGCGCTCGCGCTCGAGAAGCTGAAGGCCGGCCGCGCCGCGTCGGCGGTGCTCGCGGAGCACGAACTGACGACCGCCGTGGCGGAGCGCCTGCTGCGTGTGGGCGAGCAAAGCGGCGACCTCGGCGGCATGTGCGAGCGCATCGCGCATTTTCACGACGGCGCGCTCGATCGTTCGATCGAAATGTTCAGCAAGATCTTCGAACCGGTGCTGATGATGTTCGTCGGCGCGATGGTCGGCACGATCGTCGTGCTGCTGTACATGCCGATCTTCGAGCTGGCGGGCAGCATCGGCTGAACGCCGCGCAACACGCGCTTAGAAAAACGAAAGGCCCGGGTTTCGACCGGGCCTTTCGTTTCTCCAGGTGTCCTGAATTAACATTATCGCGAACTTCAGATTCGTTTCAGTTTCGTTGTTGGTTCCGATGCGATTTCCGACAATCCTTTTTTCGGTTCGCATCGCATCTGACGCGCGCGAATCCATACGAGATAAATTCATGGACACTCCCGATCAATCTCAATTGCAGCAATGGCAGCACGCGGCCGAAGCAGGCGGCGTGACGCTTGCCGCTTATCTGGAGCAGCAGCTGCTCGCCGACGCCGAACGGCTTGGGGAAGTCGCGCGGCAGATCGGCGTGGCCGCGGTGGCGCCGGACGAGCTGACGGCCGCTCAGGTGCGTTTCGAACACCTGCCGCTGCCGGAAGCGCTGACGTTGCGCGTGCTGCCTGTCCAGCACGGCGAACGTCTGACGCTGGTCATGGCGAATCCGCTCGAGCGGCAGGTGCGCGCGCGGTTGCAGATCCGCTTTGCGCTCGCGCGTCCGTCGTTCGCGATGAGCACGCCGGGCGCGGTCGACCGGATTCTCAAGACGGCGGAAGCGAGCGAGCGCGTGATGGGCGACGACATGAACGTCGACGCGTCGAGCGACTCGCTCGCGCAGGCCGTCGAGTCGATCTCGCTGACGACGATCGCGAAGGACGAGAGCCCGATCATCCGGCTCGTCAACATGACGCTCTACGACGCGCTGCAGAGCCGCGCCAGCGATATTCACCTCGAGGCCGTGCAGGACGGGCTGATGATCCGCTATCGGATCGACGGCGTCATGCAGGCGATCCGTCCGATTCCCGGGCTGGAAATCGCCAACCAGGCCATGTCGCGGCTGAAGGTGGTCTCCAGTCTCGATATCGCCGAAAAACGCGTGCCGCAGGATGGCCGCTTCAAGGTGATCCTGCAGGGGCGCGAGATCGATTTCCGCGTCTCGATCATGCCGGGCGTCTACGGCGAGAACGCGGTGCTGCGCGTGCTCGACAAATCGTCGCGCGGCGACGTGATGAATCTCGACACGCTCGGTTTCGACACCGTCACGGCCACCCGCATCCGCGCGCTCGCGCTGCTCCCCTATGGGCTCACCCTTGTCACGGGCCCGACCGGGAGCGGCAAGTCGACGACGCTGTACGGCACGCTGTCGGAAGTCAACACCGGCGACGAAAAGATCATCACGATCGAGGACCCGGTCGAATACGAGCTGAAGGGCGTGCTGCAGATTCCCGTCAACGAGAAGAAGGGCCTGACGTTCGCGCGCGGCCTGCGCTCGATCCTGCGCCACGATCCGGACACGATCCTCGTCGGCGAAATCCGCGACGAGGAGACGGCGTCGATCGCGGTGCAGTCGGCGCTGACGGGGCACCGCGTGCTGTCGTCGGTGCATGCGAACGACGCGTTCAGCGTGATCGACCGTTTCATCTACATGGGCGTCGAGACCTCGACGTTTCTCGAGGCGCTGAACGGCGTGGTGTCGCAGCGCCTCGTACGGCGCATCTGCCCGCAATGCGGGCCGGCGGCCAACCCGGGCGGCGGCGAGATCGGCGCGGACGTGCCCGACAGCGAACTCGCGCACGCCGTGCTGCCGGGCGCGGGCTGCGACGCCTGCCGCGGCACCGGCTTTCACGGCCGGATCGCGCTCGCCGAAGTGCTGCGCCTGAACACGGCGCTCAAGGCGGCGCTCCTCGAACGCTCGCCGGAAAAGCGCGCGCAGGCGCTCGCGCAGTGCGCCGACTACCAATCGATGCGCAGCGCGGGCATGGCCGCGATCCGCAAGCGCTCAACGACTTATCAGGAGGTGCAACGTGCCGTCGCTGTGGACTGAGTGCATTGCAACCGTCGACGTCGAGCGCGTGTCGATCGTCGCCTTCAACCTGCCCAGATTGAGACCGGGACGCGATTTCTGCGTGCCGATCAGCGAGCCGCATTGCGGCGAGCCGGCTGCCGCCTTGTCCGCGCTGCTGGCTCGCGTCGAGCGGCGCGCGGGGCGCGCACGCAACCGCCTGCACCTGCTGCTGGGCTATCCGTGGGCGCATGCCGCCGTGCTGCCGTGGCAGGAAGCGTTGCCGAACCGGCAGGCGTGGTCGGCCTATGCGTCGTCGGTTTTGAGCGAGCAGGGCGCGCCTGGCGCGTTGCGCGTCGCCGTCGAGGAAGGGGGCTTCGGCCGGGCGCGTCTGGCTGCCGGCGTCGACGATTCGATGGCCGCGCTGCTGATGGCCGCCGGCACCGAAGCCGGCTGGCAGGTGGCGAGTTGCGGCGATCTGCTGTCGGCGACGCTCGCGCGCCACGCCAAGCGGCTCGGGCGCGACTATGCGCTCGCGCTCGTCGAGCCGGAATCGGTGAGCTGTCTCTACCGACGCAACGGCGCTTGGATCGATGCGGCCACGCTGATGCGCGGCGCGGGCCAGCCGGCCCAGACCGCGATCGATGCGGTTACGGTCATGTGCGGTCAGACGGCCGCGTCGCCGGTCTTCATTTGCGCGACCACGCCGCTTGGCGGCGACGATTTCAGCGGCGCTGCGTGGATCGAACTCGATGCACCGCTTGCGCACCTGGTAGGAGCCACGCCATGCAAAAGCTGAAGCGTTTCGATTTCGCCGCGAAGCAGGCGAAGGCGGGTCCGGCGACGCTCGCGCTCGCCGGCGCGCTGCTCGCGGCCGGCGTCTGGGCCGGCGGCACGTGGCTGCAGGCCGACGAGCTGCGCGCCGACGTCGAGCATCTGCAGCAGCGCATCGAGCAGCGGGAGCGCGCGCTCGATGTCGCGAAGCGGGCCGCGCAAGGCGCCTCGCCGGACGACAAGAAGTTCGACGCGGTGCTGCGCGAGCAGGCGGGCGCGCACGCCCGACTGCCGGTGCTCGACGTGGTCGAGTCGGCATGGGCGCCGCAGATCGCGCTGCTGTCGCTGTCGGTGCAGCGCGCGGGCAAGGAAGCGACGATCGAGGCCGAGGCCCAGGATCTGGTCCAGGTCTACGCGTTCATCGAGCGCCTGCGCCTCGCGGCCGGACGAATCGCGGACGCGGCCAGGAACAGCCCGCCCCCGGCCGAGCCGGGCGGCAAGAACGCCAAGGCTGCCAAAGCGCCTTCATCCGCGCAGGTCGTCCTGGTCCGTCATGGAATCAAACCCAAGGATCCGAACCGGGCCGTGTCGTTCGGCGTGCGGATCGAACTGCCATGAAGAACATGAAACTCAGATCACTGGCGTCGCTGCGCGTCGGCAATCCGCTGCCGCGCCTGCGCTGGCACCTGCAGCATGGCGCCGATCGCCTGGGCAGGACCGGTGTCGTGCTGGCGGCGCTCGCCGTGGGCGCGGCGGGCTGGCAGCTGCTCGTGCAGGAGCCGCACCTGCGCCAGCTCGCCGACGAACGCCAGGCGCTGACCGCCGATCTTGCGCGGCTCGCGAAAGTTCCGCGCCAAGAGGCGCCGGGCGACGAGCTTGGCGCGGAACTGCGCAAGGTCAATGCGAACATGCAAAAACTGCAGGTGTTCGAAACGCTGAAGAAGTACGGCATCGATGCCTCGGAGTCGACCTATCGGCAGGACGCCGAGGTGAAGGGGAAGCTCGCGCGCTGGACGCTCGGCATCACCGCTACAGGACGTTACGCCGATCTGTCGCGCGCGTTGCAGGCGTTGTCGCAGCAGCGCTTCCTGCGCGTCGAAAGCGTCACGCTGACGCGGCCGCGCATCGAAGACGTCACGCTGAACATCGGTCTGCGTGTGTCGCTGCTGGGAGCCGAGAAATGACGCGTATCCGTAACAAGACGCTGGCCCCGGCGGCCGGCGCGATCGCACTCTTCGCCGCGATGCTGGGCGCCGCGGCGCTGTCGAGCGCCGACGAGGGCGAATCGATCGATCTCTTTCCGACGCAGAGTTTCGCGTCGCTGTCGGCGGCGGCGCAGAAAAACGAAGCGGCGGACATCAAGCTCATCACGCCGGACGAGGAGGAAGAGGGCAAGGAAGGCGTCAAGGCGGAAACGATCCGTCCGATGCCGTTTTCGGTCACCGCGGAATGGAAGGAAGGGCGCCAGCGCGTCGTCGTCCTGGAAGGGATGGGGCAGATCTTCCTGATTTGCCAGGCTTGCAGCGTCAAGGACGCTATCCGCCCCGGGAAGGAAATCTCGGGCGGCTACCAGCTCGCCAGATTGGAAGCCGCCGCTGCGGTGCTGCTCACCCCCGAAAAAAGCGAGGTCTCGCTGCCGTTGTTCACGAGCGGAACCTGACGCCAACCTAATTGAACCTTGATAGATCATTCGCCATGAAACCCATTCTCACCATTTCGCTGCTGCTGTGCTCGCTGCTCGCGAGCGGCTGCAGCTCGCTGCCGGACCCGATCCGCGACCTGCTGAACGATCCCGTCAAGCGCAGCGAGTCGCTCACGCAGGCCGGCAAGCCGGCCGCGGCGCTCGATGTGCTGCGTACCGCCGACGCGAAGACGCCCAATGACGCCGCGATCCGCTCCGCGCTGCAGCGCACGCAGGACGGCTACGTCGACGGCGAGCTGCAGGCCGCCGAAGCGAAAGCGGCGGCGGGCAACGATGCCGGCGCGGCCGAGCATCTGCAAAACGCGCTCGACGTGTCGCCGAACAGCATCAAGGCGACGCAGTCCGCCGCGCAGGCCAAGCGCCGCATCGAGCTGCGCAAGCAGTTCGAAGAAGCGCGCGCGATGAGCGACCGCAAGCCGCGCGCGGCGCTGGAGACGGTCAACCGCGTTCTTGCGGAGCAGCCGAACTATCCGGGCGCGAGCGCACTGCGCGATCAGCTGCTGAGCCGCCACGAAGCGCAGCGCGCGCTGCGTCCGACGATGTCCGACGCGCTGCGCAAAAGCGTGTCGCTCAATTTCCGCTCGCAGCCCCTGCAGAACATCTTCGACGTGATCTCGCGGATGGCCGGCGTGAACTTCGTGTTCGACGCGGACGTGCAGACTTCCGCGCCCGCCAGCCTGCTGGCGACCAAGACGACGGCCGAGGACGCGATCAACCTGCTGCTGCGCACGAACCAGCTCGAGAAGAAGGTGCTCGACGAGCACACGCTGCTGATCTATCCGGCGCGCCCGGACAAGGACCGCAGCTACAAGGATTTTGCGGTGCGCACGTTCTACCTGTCGCACGGCGACGCGAAGACCGTGATGGCCGCGCTGCGCCAGATGGTCAAGCCGAAGGACATCTATGTCGAAGAGCGGGTCAACGCCGTCGTGCTGCGCGACACGCCCGACACCATCGCGGTCGCCGAACGCATCGTGCAGAGCCTCGACATTCCCCAGTCGGAAGTGACGCTCGACGTGCAGGTGCTCGAAGTCAACCTGAACGACGAGGTGAAGCTCGGCGTCGACTATCCGGGCAAGGTGTCGTTCTCGATGCTCGGCGACCAAGCCGTCACACCCGTCACGACGACGCTCGGCGATCTGCTGAAGCTGAGCCGCGACAAGATCGGCGTGTCGTCCGATTCGGGCCCGCTGTCGATCGCGCTGAACCTGCTGCAGAAGCAGGGCAAGACGAAGGTGCTGGCGAATCCGAAGATCCGCGTGCGCAACATGGAGAAGGCGAGCATCAAGATCGGCGAGCAGGTGCCGATCGTGACGACGACGAACGCGAACGGCGTGGTCACCGAATCGGTGAAGTACCAGGATGTCGGCCTGACGCTCAAGGTCGAGCCGCGCGTGAGCCTCAACGACGAAGTCAGCGTGAAGGTCAATCTCGAGGCGAGCAACATCCTGTCGAAGGAAGTCACGAAGACAGGCCTGACCGCCTACTCGCTCGGAACGCGCACCGCGGAAACCATCATGACCGCGAAGAACGAGGAAACCCAGGTGCTGGCGGGTCTCATCAAGCGCGACGAAGTGGTCAACACGGGCGGCATTCCGTACCTGTCGACGCTCCCCGGTGTCGGCCGCTTCTTCGGCTCGAACAACACGACGCAGACCCAGTCGGAAATCGTCCTGCTGATCACGCCGCATATCGAGCGCAATCTCGATCTGCCGAACGCCTCGGTCACGACGTTCCTGTCGGGCACGGAAGCCCAGGTGACGACCGAATCGACGACGCTGGGCGAGTTCGCTTCGCCGGCGGACATCAGCCGCAAGCCGGGCGCCGATGCGGGCCCCGAGCTGCACATGCCGATCGAGCCAACGCCCGCCGACGCGGCGGCGAAGCCGTCGAACGGCGACGAGCTGCAGGCGAATGGCGCCGCCAAGGCAGCAGCCGATGCGCAGGCAGCAGCCGACGCCCAGGCTGCGGCCGACGCGCAGGCAGCAGCCGACGCGCAAGCGCACGCCGACCCGGCGAACGGGACCGACCCGGCCGCCCAGGCCGGCGAGCCGGACGAGCCGACGGAAGCGCCGATGTCCAGCACGAAGCTGGACAGCAAGGCGCCGCAGCCGAAGCCGATGACGGTGCTGTCGGGCGTGATCCAATTCGTATAAGGAGCGGGCGATGCTAGGGCGTATCGGTGGCCGGCGGCAGCGCGGGATGCGGGGCTTCACGCTGGTCGAGATGCTGGTCGTGCTGACGCTGCTGGCGCTGCTCGCCTCGGTGGCGATGCCGCTGAACGATCTCGTGAAGCGGCGCGCCAAGGAAACGGAACTGAAGCAGGCGCTGACCAGCATCCGCGGCGCGATCGACGCTTACCGGGCGGCCACCGCCGACGGGCAGATCGAGGTGGCGGTGAACAAGAGCGGCTATCCGCCCGATCTGCGGGTGCTGGTGGAAGGGGCGACCGATCAGCGGGAAGCGGACGGCAAGAAGATCTATTTCCTGCGCAAGCTGCCGGCCGATCCGATGTGCGACTGCCCGGGCAAGTCCGCGGAGGAAACCTGGCAGACGCGCAGCTACGCGAGCAGTCCGGATTCGTTCTCGTCGGGCGACGACGTCTACGACGTCCGCTCCAGCAACAAGAAAGAGGGCATCAATGGCATTCCTTACAACGAATGGTAAGCGGCCGGACGCGCGGCGGCGCGCACGCGGCTTCACGCTGATCGAGCTGCTGGTGGTGATGGCGATCATCGGTGCGCTGATGTCGCTGGTGGCGCCGTCGTACTTCAAGCAGAACTCGCGGGCGCGGGAAACCGTATTGCGCCACAACCTGATCACGGTCCGGCAGGCGATCGACGACTATCGCGCCGATCACGGCGCCGATCCCGACGCGCTGGATACGCTGGTATCGGGCAAGTACCTGCGCGAACTGCCGCTCGATCCGGTGACGGGGCGCAACGACACGTGGACCACCGAGCCCGGCGAAACGTCGGGCATTCGGGACATTCGAAGCGGGGCGAAAGGCACGTCGCTCGACGGGAGCGACTATGCGTCCTGGTAAGCGCGCCGCGCCGGCCGGGCGTCAGCGCGGCGTCGCGTATATGGGCGTGGTGCTGCTGATCGCCGCGATCGGCGTCGGCATGATGGAGGCGGCGCACGTATGGAGCGTTCAGGCCCAGCGTGAGCGAGAGAAGGAATTGCTGACGGTCGGCAACGAGATTCGCGATGCGATCGGCAGCTACTACCGCTCCGGCGAAGGTGCGGCGTATCCGAAATCGCTCGACGACCTGGTCGTGGACAGACGCACTTCGTTTCCGACGCATCATCTGCGCAAGCATTATCGCGACCCGCTGACGGGCGACCGCGAATGGGGCGTCGTCGAATCGCCGGATGGCGGCCTGATGGGCGTATTCAGCAAGGCCCAGGGCACGCCGGTCAAGCGCGGCGGCTTCCCGGCGGCCTATGAGAGCTTCGGCGACAAGGAGACGTACCAGGAATGGACGTTCGTCTACCTGCCGGACAATGCGGCGCCGGCCGAGGGCGGCGACACGCCGTCGTTCGAAGCGCAGGAGGCGCAATGAATAGATCGACGCGGCTCGCTCGGGCCGTCATCTTCATCGGCCGCGCCGCATGCCCGTCGGCATGCGAGTCGTGCGGCACGTCGCCGGCCGTTGAGCCGGCTCCGGAAATCAGGACTATTCCTATTAATTGTCGGGTATCGATCTGATGTTTAGAATGCCTGCTGCCATTGCACAACACCATGACGCCATTCACGAAGCGGCCGGCGCCGTCTGTCCGCTCTCGCGATTGGAACGGATTCATCCACTGCCAACCGTTCAACCCCATCTGAAAAACGTCACCATGATCGTCGCAATTCTCGAAGATGTTCCCGAACAGGCTTCCATCCTGGCCGAGCAGCTTCGGCGGGTAGGGCACATCGTCAGAGTCCGGCACGACGGCGACCGGTTTCTCGACCTGATGCGCAGCGACAAGCTGGATCTGCTGCTCCTGGACTGGGACGTGCCCGGCACGCCCGGCATCGAAGTCGCGCGCATCGCGCGCGGCGAGCTGCCCGACACGCCGATCATCATGTTGACCCAGCACGACAGCGAGGCCGATATCGTGGCCGGGTTGAACAACGGTGCGGACGACTACCTGATCAAGCCGGTGGGCGGACCGGAGCTGCTTGCGCGAATCGAGGCGCAGAAGCGCAGGTACTATCCGGCCGTGCTGCAAAGCGACACGCTGACGATCGGCCGCTTCACGCTCGACCGCACCGCGCGCAACGTCCGGGCGGCCGGCATCAAGGGCGACACCGACGACGGGTGCTCGCTCGACGAGGTCCTGCCGGAACGCGAATTCAAGCTGCTCGACTATCTGTTTTCGAATTCGGGCGCGTTGGTCAAGAAAGAGGATCTGGTCGCGCACATCTGGGGCAGCGAGCCAGCCGGTGAAACCGCAGAGGAGCGCGCCAGCCAGCAGAAAAAATATTATGCGAGCCTCTCGACGTACATCAGCACGCTGCGTCGCGTGCTGCATTTGCGGCCCAAGAACGGGATCGAAATCTCCACCATCTACAACTACGGCTATCGGCTGAGGCAGATTCAGTAGTCCGGAAGGAGGAGACATTCCCCGCGCTTGATCGACACTTCTCCATCACGTTGATATGGGCCGCACGCCGAGCGCAATGCTCGGCCATGCCGGCGGACCTACGCCGGATTTAGGATTCACGGGCGGAACGAATAGGAAATGCTCGTGTTCCGGCATGCAGCCAATTCCACTAAGGTCTGGCCGGCGACGTGCCATGCCGCGTCGCCGCCGATAGGGACGCGCGTTCTTGCTCCTATCGGGCCGCCCCGGAACACGAAATCAATGGAGGAGTTGCATGATCGGTCATACCCCATCCCGCCGCATCGTCGCCGCGCTGGTGAGCGCGGCGTCGCTTTCCGCTTGTGGAGGAGGCGAGATTGCGGCCCCGCCGCTCGATTCGGCCGTCGCGCTGCCGCATGTCGTCGCGCATCGGGGCGGCACGGGCGACGCGCCCGAGAACACCCTCGAGGCGATCAGGCAGGCGGTCGCCCATCGCGCGGATGCCGTATGGCTGTCCGTGCAGTTGAGCAAGGACGGCGTGCCGGTGCTGTATCGACCGGCAGACCTTTCGGCATTGACCCAGTCGTCGGGGCCGGTCGCGAACCACGCTGCGGCGGAGCTGGCGCAAATGAACGCGGGCTGGTCCTTCAAGAACGCCGACGGCGCGTATCCGTATCGAGATCATCCGGTCGGCATTCCCACGCTGCGCGACGCGTTGCTCGCGCTGCCGCCGGGCATGCCGGTGATGCTCGATATGAAAGCGCTGCCCGCGGAGCCGCAGGCGCGCGCGGTCGCGGCAGTGCTGACCGAACTCGGCGCATGGCCGCGCGTGACGATCTACTCGACCGACGCGGCCTATCAGCAGGCGTTTGCGTCGTACCGCGACGCCCAGCTGTTCGAGTCGCGCGACGCCACGCGAGATAGGCTGGTGAAAGTCCTGCTCAACGAGGGTTGCGAAAGCGCGCCGGCCGCCCCGATATGGACCGGTTTCGAGCTTCACAGAAAACTGACCGTCACGGAAAAATTCACGCTTGGCGAAGGCGTGTCGAATGCGCTGGCCACGATGTGGACACCGGCCACCGTGGCTTGCTTTCGCCGGCAGGCGCCGGTTCGCATCGTCGCGATCGCGGTCAACGATGCGGACGATTATCGTGCGGCGGCGTGCCTCGGGATCGATGCCGTGCTGGCGGATTCGCCCGAGAAGATGGCGCGCATCAAAGCGGAACTCGGCGGTCGACCTCTGCGGTGCGGCACAACGCCTGGGCGGCGTGATATGAATTCGGCGGCTCGCTGAGCGAACCCTTCCGAGGCGGTTGCGCGTGAGTTGGGCCGATCCGCGAAATCCGGCGTCCCGAGGCCGGCCGCCAAACGGCCTCGGGACGTGCCGCGCCGAACCCATCGCGATGCTGTCCGACGGCTTCAGCGCCCGATCGGCTCCCGGTCCGTTATCCGTCTCGGTCGCGTACAGCCCCCAGTTCTCCTCCTTTTGATATCACTAACTGACTTGCTTCCTCCAATAAAGAGTTGGGAATACTTGGTGGTGCGAGCAACGACAGCGACGGCGAAATCCTAAAAACACGCAAACCGAATGCCGATCCGTTGCAGATGCGGCCATGCAAGTCTCTTCGGCAGACAACCAGCCATGGATCGGGAGATATTGAAAAACAAGATATCCCGACGAAGATATTGTCATATCGCCAATAAAGAAAATTTCACGCCGCTTCATTCCTGGGCTCATTTTAATCGTATCC
This sequence comes from Trinickia mobilis, assembly GCF_017315705.1. GTDB lineage: Bacteria > Pseudomonadota > Gammaproteobacteria > Burkholderiales > Burkholderiaceae > Trinickia_A > Trinickia_A mobilis. The sequence goes on from NZ_JAFLRF010000017.1 coordinate 81,976, forward strand.
CGCAATTCGCAATTCCGCCGACGTTGGCGTGGCGATGCGGTCTGGACATTGATCGCGCAGGAACAAGCGGCAATACAACGACCCCCCTGTCGTATAAAGACTATTCCATATCGACGGCTCGAAATTATATCGAGATTTCGCTATGGAAAATTCGATGCTATACAAAACGGTCGGATTGACAGAACGGTCATGAAAACAATTGTCATTTTCGCGCAACGAATAAAATGTTGCTTAAGCTGGTATTGAAATTGTGTTTGGAGTTATTTAAATTCCGGTGATATAAATCCGGCATCTCACCGATTGATTAAAAAGGCGCAAACCACCAGTCGAGATGAAAATGAAGAAAAATACGAGGAAGTTCGGATTCGGCAGCATGATCCTGTTCACAGGAGCCGTATCGCCCGGCGCCTGGGCCGCTTGCACCAGCACGGCCCCGGGCAGCAACACCGCGGTGACATGCTCCGGCGCCGGCATTCCGTCCGTGGTTGCCGCGAGCGGCAGCAGCAACGTGACGATCGGCATCGATTCGACGGCGACCGGCAGCTATGCGCTGCCGGGCACGCCGACGCCGTTCTCGGTCGACAGCGGGAGTTCTATCGCGAACATCGGCAACCTGACGCTGTCCGGCGACGGGACCGGCGTCGCGAACCGCGGCGCGATGCTGCTCGGCGTGAACAACGGCAACACGCTCGCCAACCTCGCAACCGGCGTGATCTCGACGACCGGTGCCTACAACGACGGCATCGCCGCGAACGGCAGCAATAACACGCTGACGAACAACGGCAAGATCACGACCACGGGCAACAACTCGTACGGGATGACGGCCGCGTGGGGGCAAAGCAATCCCGGTGCGCAGGGCAACACGATCGTCAACACCGGCACCGTGTCGACGTCGGGCAGCAACGCGCGCGCGGCGTCGCTCCTCGGCGGCAACGGCACGATCAACAACAGCGGCACGCTGACGTCGGCCGGCAAGGACAGCCCTGCCGTCTACATGCAGGGCAACAACGACACGCTCGTCAACAGCGGCACGATCCAGACGACCGGCACAGCGGACAGCAGCGGCAGCGTCGATGCAGTCGTGTCCAACACGCTCGGCAGTTCGTTTGCCGCGACGATCACGAATCAGTCGGGCGGCAAGATCATCAGCAACAACGGCATCGGCGTGCGCTCGACCAACGGCAACACGGCGATTACCAACGCCGGGCTGATTCAAGGGGGCGGCGGCACCGCGATCCAGGGCGGCAACGGCAACGTGACGCTGATCCTGCAGACGGGCTCGCAGATCGTCGGCGCGGCCAACGGCGGCGGCGGCACCAACGCTGTGACGCTGCAAGGCTCGGGCACGGCGTCGAACGCGTTCACGAACTTCCAGAGCCTGACGATGGCGGGTGCCGACTGGACGTGGGCCGGCACGGGCACGTTCGCGACCGCGCTCGTGCAAAGCGGCACGCTGAACCTGACGGGCATGCTCGGCACGACGACGGCGTCGGTCGCGGCGACCGTCAACAGCGGCGCGACCTTGCAGGCCAACTCGCAGAACCTGCCGCTATCCGTCACGGACAACGGGCTCGTACGTTTCGCGCAAGGCGGCGACGGGGCGTACAACGGGGCGATTGCGGGCAGCGGCGCGGTGGAGAAGACGGGCGCCGGGACCTTGACGCTGGCGCCGTCGGCGGCGGGCGGCAACACTTACTCGGGCGGCACGGCGATCACGCAAGGCACGCTCGCGATTGCGGCCGACAACGCGATCGGCGCGAGCTCGGGCGGCCTGACTTTCAACGGCGGCACGCTGCAGCTCGGCAGCAGCTTCAATCTCGCCTCGGGCCGCGCTGTGTCGATCACGTCGAACAACGGCGTGATCGATACGCAGGGATTCAATTCGACGATTGCGCAGAACATCACCGGTGCGGGTGCGCTGACCAAAGCCGGCTCCGGCTCGCTCACGCTGAACGGCGCGAACAGTTACGCGGGCGGCACGGGCGTCGACGCCGGCACGCTGATCGTCGGCGATGGCACGAGCGCCTCGGCCGCGCTCGCGGGCGGCGGCCCGGTCACGGTCGCCTCGGGCGCCACGCTCGGCGGTTACGGCAGCGTCACCGGCAACGTCTCCAACAACGGCACGATCTCGGTCGGGAACGCACTGGCGAGCCTCGCGAGCGGCGCCACCGGCAACTTCCGGATCAACGGCAACCTGACCAATGCGGGCACCGCGCAGATCGGCGGCACAGGCGTCGGCAATACGCTGACGGTGGCGGGCAACTATGTCGGGCAGAACGCGACGGTGGCGTTGAACACCTACCTCGCGGGCGACGGTGCGGCCTCCGACAAGCTCATCGTCAGCGGCGGCGCGGCGAGCGGATCGAGCACGCTGAAGGTGACGAACGTGGGCGGCCCGGGCGCGCAGACGCTGGGCGACGGCATTCAGGTCGTGCAGGCGGCCAATGGCGCGACCACCAGCGCGAGCGCCTTCGCGCTCGCGGGCGGCACGGTCAAGGCCGGGGCTTACGACTACTTCCTTGCCAAGGGCGGCGTGAGCGCCGGCTCGTCGCAGAGCTGGTACCTGCGCAATACCGTCGCACCGCAGCCGGGGGCGGGGGGCGATACGCCGGTCGCCGCCGAAGGCACGCCGTCGCTGCCGGCGGCCGGCTCGGACCCGATCGCGCTCTATCGCGACGAAGTGCCGCTGTACGCGGAAGCGCCGAGCGTCGCGCGCCAGCTCGGCATCCTGCAGATCGACACGTTCCATGACCGCCAGGGCGAGCAAGGACTCCTGACGGAAACCGGCTCGGTGCCGGCCGCCTGGAGCCGGGTCTGGGGCGGGCATGCCGAATTCAGCCAGAGCGGCGACGTGAACCCGTCGTTCGACGGTTCGGTATGGGGCATGCAGGTCGGCCAGGACCTGTACGCGGACAACGGCACGAACGGGCAGCGCAACCACTACGGCTTCCTCATCGGTTTCTCGCGCGCGGTGGGCGACGTGAACGGCTTCGCGATGGGCCAGCAGGATCTGGGCGTCGGCTCGCTGGCCGTCAATGCGTACAACCTGGGCGGCTACTGGACGCATCTCGGCCGGGGCGGCTGGTACACCGACGTCGTGGCGATGGGCAGCGCGCTGACCGTGAGAACGAGCTCGCATGACGGCGTGAGCGGGTCGACGGACGGCAACGCATTCACGGGCTCGGTCGAAGCGGGCTTGCCGATCGCGCTCGGCTACGGGTTGACGCTCGAGCCGCAGGCGCAGCTGACGTGGCAGTACCTGGCACTGGACGGGTTCAACGACGGCGTGTCGGACGTCACCTCGAACAACGGCAACACGTTTCTGGCCCGGGTGGGCGCGCGGCTGCAATGGGCGTTCGCGTCGGGGGGGATCGACTGGAAGCCGTACCTGCGGGCGAACGTGCTGCGCGCGTTCGGCAGCGCCGACCAGACGACGTTCGGCGGCAGCACGACGCTGGGCACGCCGGTGAGCCAGACGGCCGGCCAGATCGGCGCGGGGGTGGTGGCGAAAGTCAGCAAGCGCGGCAGCGTGTACGCGACGGTCAGCTACCTGACCAACTTCGGCGGCGAGCATCAGCGCTCGGTGACGGGCAACGCCGGTGGCCGATGGGCATGGTGACGTCGTCGCAATCGGGCCGCCCGCTGTCTGCCGGCGTTACGGCTGACTCCCCGTTTGCCGCGGTCATCGGCGTATCACGAGCCTGGCGGCGGGCGCCTGTCGACTCATTCACACACAACGGAGAAACGCATGGAAAACGGCAACGCGGAGCGGGGCAGGGACCGGCTGTCGGCGGTCACCGGAGCAAGGGGCGAACAGGTCATCGAAAGCCTGGCGGAAATCTGTCCGGATTTCGGGCGATACATCACGGAGTTTGCCTACGGCGAAATTCATTTGCGGCCTGGCCTGACGCCGCAGCAGCGGGAATTGTTGATTGTCGCGACGCTGGCCGCGCTCGGGAATGCGCAGCCGCAATTGAACGTCCATCTGGCCGCCGCGCTCAAGGTGGGCGTTTCGAGAACGGAAATCGTCGAAGCGATGATTCAGCTGAGCGTCTACGCCGGATTTCCGGCGGCCCTGAACGGACTATGGGCCGCCAAAGCGGTTTTCGAGCAACAGGACCTCGCGGCGAGCGCACGGGCGCAATCGGCGTAGCGATCACAGAAAAATCCGCACGAACTCGGGGCGCACAAGACAAAACCCCTCGCTCCGAAAGGCGAGGGGTTCGTCAATCTGGCAATCTGGCCCGCCTCTCCGCGAGAAGAGGCGGGCGTTCGCCGACCCAGGTTCCGGGGCGCAGCATCGGCCCCGAAGGCTGCCCGGGATTACTTGCAGGCGCCTTCGTCCTTCCACACCTTGCCGCTGCCGTCGGCGCCCGTGAACGCGGGGTTGCCCGGTTCCTGGTTCTGCGTCCACCAGCGGGCCGAGTAGGTCTTGCCTTGATGCTGGACCTTCGCGCCGCCGGTGTAGGCCGTTCCCGACTGGTATGCCGACTGGCATTGCGCGCCGTTGTCCGTGCCGCCCGTCAGCTTGATGTCGAACGATTGCTGCTCCGTTGCGCCACCTTGCACGCTCGCTCTCACGACCAGCGTGTGCTCACCCGGCGAAGCCCTTGGTACGTCGACGGAGACGGTGCCCGAACGCTCGATCATCGCGTTGGCGAAGCCAACCCGTTCGTTTTTCTTGTCGAAGACATGCACATCCACCGCCGAGGCTTTGTTGACCGTCACGAACGGGTCGATCCTGGCCTTGCCGTTCTCGATCGGATAGCTGCTCTTCGCCGTCACGGTGAAGCCCTGGGCGCCGCCGTTGTCGCCGGACGGCTTCTTCTCGATGGCGATCTCGACGCGGTTGATGCCGCTGCCTTCCTTCGCGAAGATTTCGTTCTTGCCGGCAGCCGGCCGGATCGAGCCGTTTGCGCCAAGCACGCCGGCCATCAGCGACGCGGGTTGTGCCTTGTTGATTGCCGTGGCGAGCGCCTTCGACCACGCGTTCTGTGCGCCGTCCGTATCGGACTGGATCGTGATCGAGGTCGAGAGACTCGGGACTTCGCCATTCGACTTGAACACGCGGGTCTTGACCTTGTCGCCCGCCTTCAGGTCGACGCTCGGATAGATGTCGCCGACATCCTTCCATTGCGGCACCGGCGGCGGATTCGGGGTGCCGCCGTTGCCGCCGCCGTCGCCCGCGACGATGTTCGCATCCATCACGTTATAGAAGCTCGCGGCGGTGTCGCCCACGTCCCACACGGAGAGAATCACGTGGTAGCCCGAGCGGTCGCTCGGCACGGTGCAGTCCATCGACAGGTTCGTCGTCGGCTGTTTCATGCCGTAGTCCAGCGTGCAGAACGGGGTGGTGTCGAACGCGTCGCGCGAGAGCGGCTTGTTCGGATTCCAGCCTTGCTTCGTGATGTAGTAGCGATAGTCCTTGGTGACGTGGTTGGCGGTATGGTGCCACTTGAAGGTGTTCTTGCCGGTCTTGATCGTGGTTTTTGTCCAGCGATCCGCGAGCTGCTCGTTGAGCGCGCCCCAGGTCGAGTTCCCCGCAGCGGCGATCGTGCCGTCCTTCGGGCCGGCCGTGCCGGGAAAGCCGTCCGGGCCTTCGACGCTTTGCGGCTCCCATTGGACCGGGCCGCAATTGCTGTTGGCGCCGCTCTGGCACAGCTTCGCGCGCCCATCGACGAGATAGCCGTGCGCAAACGCGTTTTGCGCGAACATCATCGACGCACAGGCGACGAGCGGGGACAGCTTCAGAAGCGTGTTACTGAACCATCGGGGTTTCTGCATCGTGTACATCCTTGCTTGAAAATCGGAAGAGGGCCGTTCGGCACGCTCTCACGCATTCCGTGCCGCCCATGCCGTCGGACAATGTTTTCGATCGGAGCTTGATCGATGCACGGATCCTGAATGCGGTGCTGCGGAGAGCCAACGATTCTCAAGCATTGCTGAATAGCGACGATCGGGGCGCGGCATTCCCGCAGCGATCAAATTGCGGATAGTTCCTATAGATAAATAGGATTGAAAATTCAGATTCGGCCAACGCATACTACGGCGGCGACGAGGCGTCGCGACTGGCAAGCCGGCTCCAAGAGTCTGGAATCGCAGGCATCCCACACAGAAACTATCCATGCGACTTTCCCATCGGGTGCACGCCGTATTGCACCGCTACCTGAGCCTGCGCGAAGGGCAGGCCGACCACGACACGATCGACCAGGACCTCCGCGGCGGCATCGGCCTGCGCGGCACGAACCTGTGGATCCTGATGTCGGCGATCTTCATTGCGTCGATCGGCCTCGACGTCGACTCGACCGCGGTGATCATCGGCGCGATGCTGATCTCGCCGCTGATGGGGCCGATCATGGGCGTCGGCTACGGGATCGGCATTTACGACTTCGTCCTGATCCGGCGCTCGCTGAAGAACCTCGGCATCGCGACGCTGATCAGCCTCGCGACCTCGACGCTGTATTTCTCGCTGAGCCCGCTGACGGGCGAGCATTCGGAATTGCTCGCGCGCACGTCGCCGAGCATCTGGGACGTGCTCATCGCGCTATTCGGCGGGATGGTCGGCATGGTCGGCGCGACCCGCAAGGAAAAGACCAACGTGATTCCGGGCGTGGCAATCGCCACGGCGCTGATGCCGCCGCTGTGCACCGCGGGCTACGGTCTAGCGCACGGCAACCTCGGCTACGTCGCGGGCGCGTTCTACCTGTTCTCCATCAACTGCGTGTTCATCGCCTTCGCGACCGTGATCGTCACGTGGGCGATCCGCGCGCGGCCGCATACGCAAATCGACGTGAGCATGCAGCAGCGCGTCAGGCGCTATGTGCTCGGCGCGGTCGTATTGACTGCGGTGCCCAGCGTCTTCCTGGCTTATCGGCTCGTGACTCAGGAGGTGTTTCACGCCCGGGCGCAGGTCTTCGTCAAGAGCGAGCTCTCGCTGCCGCTCACGGTGGTCGCGGGCACGCGGATCGATCCCGCGAAGCGGCTCATCGACGTGACGCTGGTCGGCCAGCGCACCGACCAACGGCAGCTCGATGCGCTGGCGCTCAAGCTGCCCGGCTACGGTTTGCCGGGGAGCCGGCTCGTGGTGCGGCAGGCGGGCGACGAACGCATCGACACGAGCACGCTCGAGTCGTCGCTGAAGGCGAGCATCGTGCGCGAGCTCGTGACGGCGAACGATGTGACGCACCGCGATCTCGACGCCAAGGACAAGACGATCGCGCGGCTGCAGACCGAACTCGATCGCGCCTCGGCCAAGCGGGCCGAACTGTCGCAGGTCGCGCGGGAGCTGCATGCGCAGTATCCGCAGATTCGCAAGATCCTGTACTCGGATGCGACCGAGTGGGATCCGGCGGCGAGCGCGCCGGATGCGGGCAGCGTGATCGTCTTCACCCTCTCGACACCGAAGCCGATGCCGCGCGCGGACCGGGAGCGGCTCGAACGCTGGCTCAAGGTGCGGATGCCGTCCGAGCGGGTGCGGCTCGTGACGAACGGTTGAGCCGGCCGCGGATGCGTGGCGCGAAGCGGAAGCCCAGCACGTGCATCAAGGCGAAGACGTGACCGGTAAAGCCCGTGTCGAGTTGACGTGGGTGGGCTGCAAGACGAGCTGGAATCACTGCTTGGTGTCCACGTCGATCTGCTGCCCCCGGCCGATCTGCCGCTGAAGTTCCGGGCCAAGGTGCTCGCGGAGGCGCGGCCGGGAGGCTCGCCGAGATGGAGCGCGAGTTGACGATCGAACGCACCCGCGCCGGGCTGGAAGTCGCACGGCAGCTTGGTCGTAAGGGCGGGCGCAAACCTAAGATGACGGGCAGCAAGATCGATTCGGCAAGAAAGCTGCTGGCCAGTGGCGTGCCGCCTCGGGATGTAGCCAAGAACCTTGGGGTGTCCGTTCCCACGCTGTACCGCTGGATCCCAGCTTCAGCGCACCCTTAATGCCGAGCAGGAATCCTCTCCGTTCACGGGGATGAGGATTTCAAGAGGAAATCGAGCACGCGCGCCGCGTTGGCCGGGCTGCCCGCGTAGGAAGGGCCGGTCTTGTAACGGCCCTGCACGACGACCACGGGCACGCCTTGCACGTCGTAGCGCTTGGCCGTCTCGGTGCTTTGCTTGACTTGACCCTGCACGCTGAACGAGTGGTACGCGTCCTGGTACTGCTTCTTGTCGATGCCTTGCGTCGCCAGAAAATCGGCCTGTGCCTGCGGCGTCAGCAGATAGTTCTTCTGCTTGTGGATCGCGTTGAACACGGCGGGCGTCGCTTTCTCCGCTGCGCCAAGTGCCTCGAGCGCATAGAACATTTGCGTGTGCGGGACGAACTCGCTACGGAACGCGACCGGAACGCGCGTGAATGCGATCTTGTCGCCCTGCGCCTTCACCCACGCCTCGAGCGTCGGCTCGAAGGAATAGCAGTGCGGGCAGCCGTACCAGAAGAATTCGATCACTTCGACCTTGCCGGCCGGCGCGGAGACGGGCTGCGGCGATTTCATCACTTCGTAGTCCTTGCCGGCCACGGGAGCGGCCTGTGGCGCCTGCGCGAAGCCGGCCGTGAGGCACAGGGAAACCAGAAGCGTAGCGAATTGCTTTTTCATGTCGATCAGTCCATTGCGAGGTAAGCGGTTCGGCGACAGGGCCGGGTTCAGTTCAGTGCGCGGCGCTTGCCCAGCACGGCCCGCGACTGCCGGATCAGGGCGCCGCCTCTGGCGAGGAGGCCCGGCAAGGTCTTGGCGGCCGCGAGCAGCATGCCGATGGCGAGGGCGTCCGCTGCGAGCCCGAGCGGGATGTGCAGCAGGCCGCCCGTGAGGTCGTACAGCAGCGCATCGAGCGCGAGCGAAATGACCGCGCCGGTTACGAAGCCGATCAAGCCGTTCTTGCCGATCGTGCAGACCGCCGGCAACCGCTGTGCGAGCTTCGCGATCCAGCCGCGCTCGATCGCGAGACCCGTGAACCAGGCAAGCGCGAGGAAGTTGGCGATGCGGCCGAAAGCCAGGTTGAATTTCAGGTCGCCCGGCGGATAACTGCTGTCGAGCACGAGCTTGTAGAGGGCGACGCCGGCGACGATCGCGAGAGCGGCCATCGAGACATGCGGCGCGAAACGGCCATGGCGCAGCATCTGGAATACGGGCTGCCGCTTGCAGAGCACGCCGAGCACGAACATCAGTTGCCAGGCGAACGGATTGAACGACCAGCGGCTCTCTTCAGCGGTCGGCAAATACAGGCCGAGCCGGCGCGCGCCGAGCCAAAGCGCGACGCCGGTCGCGAGCAGCACGAGCGGCCGTGTCGACGCCATGCGGAACATCGCGGGCGCGGCGAGCGCGAACAACACATACATCGGCAGCACCGAGGCGAGATACGGTTGGCGGTGCAGCGTCAGCACTTCGTTGAACGTGCGCAGCGGGGCGTCGAACAGCAGGTCGAGTCCGATCGGAGCGAGGTTGGGCGCATCGATCGCGAGCGACGAGAACAGCAGGGCGGTCGCGAACATCAGCATGGCCGTGATCACGAACGCGAGGTAGATCTCCCACGCGCGCTTGACGAAGCGCCGCGCGGCGGCGGCCGCCGTATGCCTGCGTTCGATCGCGGCGTACGCGAGCGCCGCCGAATAGCCGCCGAGAAACACGAAGACTTCGGATGCGTCGTTCAGCGCATACGTGTGCAGCGTGAAGCGGGAAAGGATGCTGCCGCCGATGTGATCGACGACGATCATCAGCAGCACCAGGCCCCGGAGAAAATCGAGTTCGATGAAACGGGAAGATTGGGTCGTCATGCTCGCAAGGATCCTGGCCCGCGGATGGCGCGCAAGCCCCGAAGAAGGGCGCGGCGCTTCGCGTGAACGGGGTGATGACTGGCCTGTCCTGTGAGCAGCGTTGGATCGGAGAAATTGATCCGGACTGAAAAAAATGCGGAAAGACGAAGCCGATGTCGAAAGCGCAATGGTGGGACAACGCCGCCTTGATGCAAACGAATCTCAAGAGGATTTGAAGAAGGGGCTGCAATCCGGCCGCGGTCCCTTCGTCGGTGACCGTGTCGGCGTGAACCGGCGAAAATGCGACGATCTATTCGGGCGGGTATTAGAGAAGCCAGAGAAGCGGATTCGGTCGCACGAAAGCGTCCCGAAAAAGGATAGCCAGCGGAATTCGCCCGTCGAATAATTTTATTTGCACATTTGCTTGGCAGCCCGGCAATCGGAGTTTGGACTGACCGGCCTACATGCATCGATGCGATTAAACCGGTTCCAAATATTTCGATGGGCGTAGTGTACGGGGCGTTCCATCTGGAATTTCAAATTCCTGCCAAAACTTGATTGACAGATCTTTGATGGAAGGCAGCTTCGCAACTTTGCTTGAAGACCAATAGATTTACTAAAGAAGCATCTAAAATTGTCTTTGAGATTGTTTGTAAATACGTGATATAAATTTGCGGTCTCACCGATTAACAAATAAACAGAAATGTCTATACGGCGACCGGCGGCATTCCATGCGACGGCGCGAAGATTTACGAAGACTGCTACATCGACTACCCGGACTTGGACATGATCCCGACCGCGTTGATCATCAAGATGGCCTTTTAAGCTTGTCCCTCTGTTCGAATTCTCGGCGCCACCACCTCGGCGGGCCTCCACGAAAGCGGGGCGGTTCAAATTTTCCACTTGCAGAAGAGGTATGTGATGAATGATTCCGTGGTGCCCCTTGAAGCTCCCTGCCTGATCGATCAAGTGACCGGTGATCGCGAAATGAGCTGGCTTCTGCACGAAGCCGGCCTGAATTCGGTGTTCGATATTGCCAAGCTGAGCGCCGAGCAGTTCGTGGCGCGCCACGGCGTCCAGCTCAACGGCAACGGCGCGGCAATGCATGAGCGGGCGACCAGCTACGCCAATCAACTGCTGCAGGCGGCACGGGCGATCCGCATGGGCCAGCGGCAACGCACGCCGTTCCCGGAAGGCGGCGGCATTCCCGATGCCTATCTGGCGGTGGGCGGGCCGACCTACCAGCGCCAGTTCAAGGAGCCCTGGTTCGACCTGTGCGCGCCCCGCGCGATCGAGGCCGCCGACTCACCCGTGGCCTACCTGGCGGATCTGTACCGGCTGGCGGCCGAGCTGGAGCGAAGCGCCGGCGCCGGTGCGCTGAAACTCGCCACGCGGCGGCCGGATATCGGCCAACTGGTGCTGGATGTGGACAGCACGTACAAGGTGGTGCCGACCCTGAGCCTGGTCAACGAGGTGCTGGAGGCGGCCATCGCGCCGACGCTCGGCGGCCAGGCGCTGGACGAGGTGTTGGCCACCAGCCGCTACCCCTTCAACCTGCCGTTCGATCTCTGGAACAGCCAGATCAACCTGGCGCTGCAGGCGCAGCACACCGACTTGGGGGAGGTGATCGCACAGGCGGACCTCAAGGCGCCGTATTTCACGCGGGTGCCGGACGACCCCACGGAATTGACCGGCTTGCAGACGCGCTCCTTGCTCGCGTCATCCGGCCTCAGTGAGGAGGCCTGTGCGCTGATCAGCGGACCGATGCCGGCCAGCGACGACGAGGCGATGGCATTTCTGCGGCGGCATTATGGGGTGAGCGAGCAGGTCACCACCCTGCCGGAAATGATCAGCCAACTGAGCCAGGTGTCGAGCTTTCTCAAGGCGACAGGGCTCAGCGGCGAGGAGCTGGATCATTTGTTCGCGCAGGGCGAGTTCCGCGCTATACGTTCGACGTCCGTGCCGAGCGCGATGATTGTGCCGGAGAGTTCAGGAGCCGGGCCGGAGCCCATGAGCGATCCGCACAATTACTACGGCGTGCGATATATCCATGGCGCTAGTGCAGACAAGGTCTACCTGCACACAGCGAATGGCTTCATCCAAGGCCTGGATATGGAACGCCTGTGGCGGATCAACGCCTTTGTGCGGCTGCAGCGCTGGAGTGGCCTGCCGTTTGATCGCCTGGATCATTTGATTGCCCACGCGGAGAACGCCGGTGTTCCTCGCCTTCGGTTGCTGCAGCAGCGTGCCGTGGGCTTGTATCGCCGTTGGCATGCGCGCTACCAGATCGTGCCCGATGTTGCTATCTCGTTGTTGAGAACCGGCGATATCAATGTGAATGCCATCGGCAATCAGACGCCGCAATGCGATCTGTTGTTTGGTGCGCGTCCAGGCGTTTCAGAGGCGCTGGTCTTGGATTTCGGTACGTTCGACCCAGACGACCCGGACGATCCCACGGTGCAAAAAATCTGCGCGGGCCTGCAGATCACCAGTGAGGAATGGCGGCTGATTATTAGTCGTGGCTGGGGGGGAAATTGCGAAATATTCGTGTGCTGAATTACCCCTACCGGGCGATCACCGTTCCGCGCTTGTTCGGTTTGGGCGTGATGGAAGGCGTAGCCCTGTTTGATCTGTTGGGGTCGGTGGCTCAGGACTGGGTCACAGGTGTTATTAAGAGCGAGGTGCAGAGCAGCAGCCTAGACAGCCTCCCCGGTCTGCTCGCCTGCGAATCGCTGGCGACTTGGCTGCGTGCGATCAACCTGGCGCCGAGTGCATTGCGCCAGCTGCTCGGGTTGTCCGCGGAGATCCCGGTGGAGACGCCCGAGCTGGTGCGCTTCGCCCAGGAGCTGCGGGAAAACGCCATAGCCGAGTGCCTGCTGAGCGAGCGCTTCATCCAACGCGGCTTCCCGGCGCTGGACCTCGACGGCCAGGTCCTCGACTGGCACCGCCTGCTGAGCACAGTGCTGGATCCACAAGGCTTGGTGTTGGCCTTCGACGACGCGCACGCGCAGGCGACGATCACTGAAGCGGCGGCGGCGGCCGTGGCCCCCCTTAACCTGGCCGAGGCCGACAAAGCGCGGCTGAAACCGCAGGCGGTGACGCTGCTCCTCGAGGCCCGGGCTGCGCAGGCGGCGCTGGCCAGCACGGCGTTGGCCAAACTGTTCGGCAGCGAGACGGCGCTGGTGCCCGGGCTGCTGCAGTGGGCGGCCAGCTCGCCCTATGCGCTGCTTGCCGCCACCTTCGAGACCGCCGCGCGGCAGGTCGCGGGTCTCGCGCCCAGCGCGGCCAGCACGCCCTACGTGGAGCTGCTGTACCGGCTGAGCCGCTATGCCCAGGTCATCGCCATCCTGCAGTTGAGCGCGCCGGCCCTGGCGCTGTTCCTGGCGCACCCGGGTTGGCTGGACGGCGATCCGCTGACCGTCGATCTTCCCTTGGTCGTACCGACCGTGTATTGGCTGAGCCGCTGGCGCGACCTCGTGAACCAATCGCCGCTGGCGGAAGAGAAGGTGCTCAGCTACCTGATGGCCGCCAACGCGGTGACGCCGCCGGAGGATTGTGCGGCGCGCCTGGCCGAAGTGCTGGACTGGGATCAGACCTCGGTCGAGGCGCTGTTCGCCGATGTGGGCCACCCGTTGCGCTCGCTGGAGGAGCTCGATTGGGCGATGCGCATGCAGAAGATGACCCGCGAGTTGCGGGTCCCGGTCAGCGCCGTCTTGACCGTGCGCGGCGCCACGGCGGCCTTGCCCCGCCGCGACGAGTATCAGCCGCTGGCCCGAGCGCTGATGGCCTCGCTCGGCGGCGAACCGGATGAGCGTGGCGAGGATTCGGTCCCAGCCCCGGCTCCGGCCTCGGCGCAGCCGGCCTCCCGCGGCCTGGTCCGGGCCGCCGCTTCCTAACCCCGCCTTTGCCGGGCCCCGCGGGGCCCGGCCCTTTCGCATTGCGTGGGCCGCCCGCAACCCGGCGGGCCGCCCACGCCCTCAAGAACGGATGGAGAGTTTCATGACGACTGCGCAATCGATTTCGGCCCAGCTCCAGGAAGCCCGCCGCGACGCCTGTGTCGCTTATTACCTGGGCCAGGTGGCGCCGGCCAATCCCTCGCTCAAGGAACTGGTCAAGACTCCGAATGACCTCTACGAATACCTGCTGATCGACAACCAGGTGTCGTGCGAGGTCAGTACCAGCAAGGTGGCGCAGGCCATCGCGAGCCTGCAGCAATACATCGGCGCGATCACCTTGCAGCTCGAGCCCGGGTATGAGAGCGGCGTGGCGCCGAAGCAGGTGGAGCGCTGGCAGACCACCGACAGCCGCTACCCGCTCTGGGCCGCCAGCCAGCAACTGGTGCAGTACCCGGAGAACTACATCGAGCCGACCTTGCGCCAAGGCAAGACCAAGCTGTTCGAGGCGCTGGAAAACACCATTAACCAAGGGCGGATCAATCGCGACTCGGTGGAAGACGCGGTGCTGACCTACCTGAATGGTTTCGAGGAGGTGGCCAACCTGGAGGTGGTGTCGGCCTACGAGGACGGGATCAACCAGAAGGAGGACACCTACTACTTCATCGGCCGCACCCGTTCCAAACCCTACCAGTACTACTGGCGGCAACTGGACATATCGCTGCGCAACCCGACCACTCACGTGCTGTTCCCGTCTGCGTGGACCGATTGGAAGAAGATCGACCTGCCGCTGCCCGATTCGAAAAACCTGAAAACCTCCGATACATCGCAGATCACGGCGATTCAAGGCGGGGTGCGGCCGGTGTTCTTGAACAACCGGCTGTATGTGGGCTGGCTCAATGTCGAGGCGCGGCCGCAAAAGCCGGAGGTCCCCGAGGGCGAAAAAGACTACATCCTTCAGTTTTATATCGCGCACAAGAAGTTCGACGATACGTGGTCGGTGCCGCATTTGCTGCAGGAAGAGAAACTGAAGGGCAATACCAGTCAGCCCAATCGCCTGATCGTGACCGTGGATCTGCGTGAGAACGATCCTTACCTGGCGCTGATAGCGTATCAGAAAGGCGGCAAAACTCCCTTGGCACAATGCGTATGTGACATGCTCCTGACTGTGGTGAGCAAGCCTTTTGGGGAGGAGTTGATCTCGGCGCTAGGTGAGGACGGACGAGTATTACACCCGTACACCAACTCTGACTACATGTTGGAAAGTGCTATCCCGAAAGACAACACGTCACCCGGATGGAGCGGTGATGCAGTCTCTGCCATCAAATTGGACGTCCAATTTGATGGCAAGGCATTCAAATTAACTTCAACGAATTCGTTCACGCGAAGTATTTACAGTGATCCCAAGTTAACCCTGAATGTTCCAGAAAAAAAGTTATATTAAAATCGAATATCAATGGTACTTATATGCCTTGGTATGTAGGGCTGAGCACTACAGCTACGTTTGTGCCTGCGAGCGACAATCAATTCAAGGTTAGTGGAAACTTAAGTGTAAGTACGCCAGATCAAAAAACCAAGACAAAACTGGTTGCGCTAAGATTTAATGGGGCTATGCTTGTGCCGGAGACAACGGGAGATGGTGGGTGGACTGAAAAATCTTTTCCAATTCAAGATGTACTTGTTAGTGCCCCTCGGGATGGGATATCTGTTGATTTTCACGGAAGGATGTCGACACCCCCGGTAGTTGATTATGAACATCCATTTGGTTCAATCGGTTATGCAACTTACACTGCGCCGTCGTTTGTTCGGTTTGATTCGGGTAAATACGCCATCTGGGCGGTTAATAATGATTCATTGGGCTCGGAGCTTGCGAGTAATGCCAGCGAGCCAATGGATGGCGCGCAAAGCCTGGATGCACAAGCCGACTTCAAGCCCGGCACGCTCGTATACAAGTTTGTTACCGGATGGGATAAGGGCATTTCTCCTACACCTGGCGCAAGGTTGTTTGAGGTCACCATCAAGGCTACCAGCAGCATCCAGGCGCTGAAACTGGTTTCGAACACTCAGGGCGCGCAGTACCTCGACGTGTCCAGCCTTGGCTACGCCTACAAATCAGTACGCCTGAACACCCTGTTCGGCAAGGAACTGATCCGCCGGGCCAGCGTATCGCTCGATCAGGTGATCGACTGGACGACCCAGGAGATGCCCGAGCCGCCGATGGAGGACCCGAATGCGAAGAACCTCAAGATGGACTTCCACGGCGCCAACGGCCTGTACTTCTGGGAGCTGTTCTTCTACCTGCCGTACCTGGTGGCCTGGCGGCTGAACCTGGAGCAGCGCCACCAGGAATCCACCGACTGGCTGCACACCATCTTCAACCCGCTCGACCCCGGCACGCCCGACGGCAAGCCGCCGTACTGGAGCGTGCGGCCGTTGGTGGAGGAGGGGTCGCAGTCCAGCCGCCTGGTCCAGCCGGACGACCCCGACGGGATTGCCGCCTCGGACCCGGTGCATTACCGCAAGGCGGTGTTCTTGCGCTATGTGCAGACTCTGCAGGACCGAGGCGATGCGGCCTACCGCGAGCTGACGCCGGATGGCTTGAACAGCGCCCGGCAGTGGTACGTGGCGGCGCTGGATCTGCTCGGCGAGCGGCCCGACCTGGGCTACACCTCGCGCTGGGAACCGAGGCCGCTGGCCGAGGTGGCGGGGGGCACGTCGCAGCGCCTGCGCGCCCTGGAGGCGAAACACCCGGAGCTGCCACTGCTGCCGGTGGTGCATGACTGGACGCTGCGCGCGGCCGACACGGATGCGTTCCGCCCGGCGCTCAACACCCAGCTGCTGGCCTACTGGAACAGCCTGGAAAGCCGGCTGTTCAACCTGCGGCACAACCTCACGCTGGACGGCAAGCCCTTGGTGCTGCCGCTGTTCGCGCCGCAGGCCAACCCGCGCGAGCTGCTGGCCGCGCGCAGCCGCGGGGCGGGCAGTGGCGGCGGGGGCGCGGCGGGCGCGCTGACGATTCCGCCGTACCGGTTCCTGGTGATGCAGAACAAGGCCCTGCAGGCGGTGGAGACGCTGATCCAGTACGGCAGCACCTTGCTCGGCCTGCTGGAGCGCAAGGACGCCAAGGACATCGAGCAACTGCAACTGAGCCAGCAACTGGACCTGCTGGATTTCACGCTGACCCTGCAACAGCAGGCCATCGAAATGACCCGGGCGAGCGTCGAGGGGCTGCGCCTGGGCAAGGCGGGTGCGCAAGCGCGGCGCGACCACTACCGCAAGCTGTTCGATGAGCCTGTTTCCAGCACCGAAAGCCAAGCCATGGACCTGCGCACCACGGCCGGCGCGCTGAACATTGCCGCGCAGCCGTTGATGATTGCCGGGGGCCTGGCGTCGCTGGCGCCGAACATCTTCGGGGTGGCCGTGGGCGGCTCGCAGTGGGGCGCGCCGCTGGCCGGCGTGGGGGCCGGGCTGCAGGCGATCGGCATGGCCACCGAAATGGCGGCGCAGCGCCTGGACACCTCGGAGCAGTACCGGCGCCGGCGTTCGGACTGGGAGATCCAATACCAGCAGGCCGAGCACGAGATCGCCCAGCTGGAGCAGCAGATCGCCGCGCAGGCGCTGCAGGAGCAGTCGGCGCAGACCCAGCTGCAGCAGGTGGAAGCGCAGCAGGCGCAGCTGCAGGCCATGCTGGCGTTCCTCGACACGCGCTTTACCGGCCCGGCGCTGTACCCATGGCTGATCGGCCAGCTCTCCGCGCTGTACTTCCAGGCGTATGACGCCGTGGTGTCGCTGTGCCTGGCGGCGGAGGCGGCCTGGCAATACGAGATGGGCGAGTTCGGCTCGCGCTTTATCCAGGGCGGCGGCTGGAGCGACTTGTACAAGGGGCTGCTGGCCGGGGAGACGCTGAAGCTGGCGTTGCAGCGCATGGACCAAGCCTACCTGACGCGCAACGAACGGCGCCTGGAGGTGGTCAAGACGGTGTCGCTGAAGGCGCTCAAGGATCGCGAGCCGGACGGCTGGAACCAGGCGCTGGCGAGTCTGCAGGCGAACGGCACGCTGGACTTCGCGCTGAGCGAGCGCGACTACGACCAGGACTACCCGGGGCACTACCTGCGGCAGATCGCTTCGGTGTCGGTGTCGCTGCCGGCGGTGAGCGCGCCGTACCAGGACGTGCGCGCGGAGCTGACGCAAACCAGCAGCCACGTGCTGAGCGCGGCGGACATCGAGGGCGTCAAGTGGCTGCTGAAGCCGGAGGGCAGCGCGGGCGACAACGTCCAGTCCAACCTGCGGGCCAGCCAGCAGGTGGCGCTGTCCACCGGGGTCGAGGACAGCGGGCTGTTCGTGCTGAACTTCGGCGACGGACGCTACCTGCCGTTCGAGGGCACCGGGGCGGTCTCGACCTGGCAACTGAGCTTCCCCAATCCGGACGATGCGCGTCAGCAAGCGCTGCTGAGCAGCCTGACGGATGTGATCGTGCGGGTGCGCTACACCGCGAAGAATGGCGGGCGCGCGTTCAGGGAGGCGGTCCAGGCAGCGGTCCAGTCGCCGTCGCGAGCCCTCCCGTCGCCATCGCGATCGCGATAGGCACGGGGCAGGCGGGCGCCGGGGCTGCCGCCCGGGCGCCCTTCATCGGCGCGCAATCGAGGTGAGGTATCCAGATGAAACTGCAAGAAGCGGTACAACTGCCGCAGATGGAATTGCCCAAGGGCGGTGGCGCGATCCAGGGGCTGGGCGAGGCGTTGAGCGGGGGCGGAATGAGCGGGGTGGCGTCGCTGAGCGTGCCGTTGCCGATCAGCGGCGGCCGCGGCTTCGCCCCGGCGCTCGCCCTGGATTACGCCAGCGGCCAAGGCAACGGCCCGTTCGGCCTGGGCTGGGCGCTGAGCCTGCCGAGCATTGCCCGGCGCACGGCCATGGGGGTGCCGCGCTATGACGACGAGACGGATGAGTTTCTCGGGCCATCGGGGGAGCGACTCGTACCGGAATGCGACGCGCAAGGGCAGGTGGTCGCCGTCACGCGGCAGCTGGCGGGGACGACCTACCGGGTGGTGCGCTACTTTCCTTGCGTCGAGGGCGGCTTCGACCGCCTGGAGCGATGGAAGGCGGAGTCGGGCACGCTGCTGAGCGATGATTTCTGGCTGCTGCGGGGCGCCGACGGCAGCCAGCACGTGTTCGGCAAACAGGCGGACGTGTGGGCGTTCGATGCGCGGATCGAGGACCCGGCCGAGCCCGGCCGGATCCTGCGCTGGTTGCCGGTGGAGTCGGTCAGCGTCGATGGCCAGCACCTGTTGTACCAGTACAAGGTGGAAAACGCCGACAACGTGGCTACGGAGACGCCGGCGGAAGCGCCGCGGGAGAGGCGAGCGCAGCGTTACCTCAAGCGGGTGCTGTACGGCAATCAAGAGGCCTATGACGGGCTATACGTCCTGAGCATCACGGGCTCGGTGCCCAGCGCCGAGGCATGGCACTTCGAGCTGGTGTTCGACTATGGCGAGCACCAATTGCCCGGGCAGGAGCGGCCCCAGTACTGGGAGCAGGGGTCTTGGCTCGCCCGCGCCGATGCGTTCTCGGAGTACGCGGCGGGCTTTGAAGTTCGGACCCATCGCTTGTGCCGCCAGGTGTTGATGTTCCACCGCTTTGCCGAGCTGAACGCCGGGCAGCCGACCTTGGTGCGCGGCTTGGCGCTGGAGTACGCCGAGGCCCCCGCCTTGACCACCCTGCAGGCGGCCACGGTGCACGGTTATGGCCCGGACCCGGCCAGCGGCCTGGAGAGCCAGGCGGCGCTGCCGCCGCTGGAGTTCGGCATGTCGCCGTACGACCGCCAGGCGGCGCGTTTCGAGCCGTTCGAGGCGCTGGCGGACATGCACGACGGCGTGCTCTACCAGTTGGTCGACGTGTACGGCGAGGGGCTGCCGGGGGTGCTGTTCCGCGACGGCAGCAGCTACCTGTACCGGGCGCCGCAACGGGCCGAGGTGCCCGGCGATGAGAACGCCGTGGCCTATGGGCCCTGGCGCCCGTTGCCGCAGTTGCCGACCGGCGGCCTGACCCCGCAAGTGGGGCGCGCGCTGATGGACCTGAACGGTAATGGCCGGTTGGACTGGGTGGTCACGGCGCCGGGGTTGGCCGGGTTCTTCAGCCTGGGCCCGGATGGCCAATGGCAAGGATTCACGCCGTTTGCCGCGTTACCCACCGAGTTTTTCGCCGACGGCGCGCAACTGGCCGACTTGCTCGGCGGCGGCGTGCCGAGCCTGGCCCTGATCGGGCCGAAGAGCGTGCGGCTGTATGCCAACCAGCGCGACGGGCGCTTTGCCGCACCGCGCGACGTGGCCCACGAAGGCGAGGATAGCCTGCCGAGTTTTGCGGCAGCCGACAACGAACTGGTCGCCTTCGCCGATGTCCTGGGCAGTGGCCAGAGCCACCTGGTACGGGTGCGGGCCGATCGCATCGAGTGCTGGCCGAACCTGGGGTATGGCCGCTTCGGCCAGCCGATCCGGCTGGCGAGCTTGCCGTTCGCGGCGGCGGCCTTCGACCCGCGGCGCGTCTTTTTGGCGGATCTCGATGGCAACGGCGCGGCGGACCTGATCTACATCGAGGTGGACCGCCTGCGGATCTTTGCCAACCAGAGCGGCAACAGTTTTGCCGCGCCGACCGAGCTGCTGTTTCCCGACGCCCTGCGCTTTGACGACCTGTGCCTGGCGACCTTCGCGGATGTGACCGGCAGCGGTTGCGCGAGCCTGGTGCTGACCTGCCCGCACATGACCCTGCGGCATTGGCTCTGCGAGTTTTCGCCCGCGGGCAAGCCGCACCTGCTCGATCGCTACAACAACAACCGGGGCCTGGATGCGCAGGTCGCCTACCGCAGTTCCGCCCAGGAGTGGCTGGACGAGAAGCGCGACCAGCCGGGGGCGGTCTGCCGGTTGCCGTTCCCGGTGCAGGTGGTGTCGCAGCAGATCACGCTGGACGAGATCAGCGGCAACCGGCTGACGCAGCGCTATCGCTACCGATCGGGGTACTACGATGGCGCTTCGCGTGAATATCGCGGCTTTGGCCTGGTGATCCATCGCGACACGGAAGGGGAAGGGGACGCGAGATCCCAGGACAAGACTCTGACCGCGCCGGCGGAAACACGGACCTGGTATTGCGTCGGGGCCGAGTTCGATGCCGATCGCCGCGGCTATAACCAGGACGATGCGCAGGCCTGGCCGTTGGGCGCCACCCGCTACGTGGATGCCGATGATCAGCCGATCGGTGCGCCGCCGGCCGTCTGGCTGACGGCTGCGCGACGGGCCCTGAGCGGGCAGGTCCGACGCGTCGAGGTGTATGGGCTGGACGATGCGCCGGCAGCAGCTTTGCCCTATTCGGTGGCGGAGTCGCGCTACCAGGTGCGGGAGGTGCAGGGCGGTGCGCAGCCGAGTCGATCAGTTGGCAATACGAGCGCGACATGACGGACCCCTTGATTGCCCATCAGGTGTTGCTCGAGGCCGACCGCTATGGCAGCGTCACCCGCAGTGCGCAGATCAATTACCCACGCCGTCCCAATCCGACCACGCCTGACGAATGCAACGACGAGCAGCAGGAAATGCTCTACCTCACCGAACAGACGCGACAGGTGCTGCATCTGGATCACGAGGACGAATGGCGGCTGGGGCTGGCCTACGAGAGCCGGGAAGCCGTGTGGCACTGGGCGCGGCCTGATGCGCCGCAGGGGCTGCTGAGCCATGAGGTTCTCGCCGCATCCGATAGTCCGTTGAATGACACGGCGCGAGGCGAGTTGAGCGGCTGGGCGCGGTTGTACTACCGCGACGCGGTTAGCGGTAATGCCCTGCCGTTGGGGCAGGCCTCGCGTGAGGGACTGCTTAGTCATACCGAGCATGCCGAAGCGACGCCTGAGCTGTTGGCCGAAGCTTTTGCGGGGCACCTGGAAGGCGAGCGTCTGCGCCAGACCATGGATGAGGCTGGTTACTTGCTGGCCGAGGGGTACTACTGGGTCCCCAGTGCGCAGACCCGCTACCTCCCTCGTGCGGGGTTTCTGCGCCTCGACCGTCAAGTCGATCCCTTTGGTGCTGTCACCCAGGTCGGGCACGACCCGTATTACTGCGCCGTCACTCAGGTCACCGATGCGCTCGGCAACATCACGCGGGCCGAGTTCGACTACCGCCAACTCGCCCCCTGGCGCCTGACCGATCCCAACGACAATGTCCAGGAGGTCGCCCACGACCCCTTGGGCCGGGTCCGGGTATCAGCCTTCTACGGCACGGAAGCGGCGCAGCCGGTGGGGTTCGATCCGGTCGGCGACTACCGCAGCGAGGTCGTGGGGCTTGAGCAAGCACTGACGGATCCTGCCGGCGCGATCCGTCGTGCGTCCGTGGTGTATTACGAGGAGCCGTTCAGCTGGATGCCGCAGGTGCGGTGGGATGCGCTGCCCCCGGCGCTGAAGACCGGGGCGCTGCAGCTGGAGGGGATCCAGGCGTCGCTGCTGGCGCGGGGCTGGGTGAGCGCGGAAGGCCGGGTGCGTGCCCGCCGGCGTTTCGCGGGCACGCCGCTCGATGGCGTTTCCCCGCAGACCGAGGCGGCGGTTCGCGCGGTGCTGGACGGCTTGCCGCGCGAGCCCGTGCACAGCGCCGTGCTGACCCATGACCGCTACCCCGACGACCCCGAGCGCCAGATCCGCTGTGCGCTGGTGTTTGCCGACGGCTTTGGCCGCAGCCTGCAGACCAAGTTGCGTACTGAACCGGGGCCGGCCTATGTACGCGATGGCCAGGGCAACCTGGCGATCGACAACGGAAAGTTGCTCGAACAGGACGCGGATCCGCGCTGGGTGGTGTCGGAGCGGGTCGAGTACAACAACAAAGGCTTGCCTGTGCGCACCTACCGGCCGTACTTCCTCGACAGCCACCACACGGTGAACGATGCCGCGCTGCGCGAGCACGGTTGCTACGACACCCTGTGCTATGACCCCCTGGGCCGCAACACCGAAGTGTGGACCGCCGCAGGCTATCTGCGACGGACGACCTATGGCGTGTGGTTCGAGAGCCATGAGGACGAGAACGACACCGCGGCCGAGGTCGAGGCGTTGCGCGCGCAGGCGAAGGATCCGGCCGCAGTGCCGTTGGCGCGGCAGGGCTACAGCCCGTCCGGCAACGATGCACAGGCACGATCCGATGACACTGAAGGAGTGAGCAAATGAGTTCCTCGCTACACCGCGACACACCGAACGTCATCGTGCGCGACAACCGCGGCCTGACGGTGCGCACGGTCGCCTACAACCGCAGCGCGCCGGACGAGCCGCGCGATACGCGCATCAGCCGGCAGCAATTCGATGCCGCCGGCCAGCTGCTGAGCCAGACCGATGCGCGGCTGGCCGCGCCCAATCTGCGCACCGTGCACACGCTGTCGGGCCAGCCGCTGCGCAGCGACAGCGTCGACGCCGGCCTGCGGCTGGCGCTGGCCGACGTCGCCGGCCGGCCGCTATGGGCCGCCGACGGCAACGGCCAGCAGCGGCGCCGGCAGCACGACGCGCTCGGCCGTCCGCTGGCGGTGCAGGAACAACGCGGCGACGCGCCCGCGCAATGCCGCGAACGCTACGCCTACGGCGAGGATGCGCCGGATGCGGCCGCGCACAACCTGCGCGGCCAGCTGTGGCGGCACGACGATCCGGCCGGGCGGCGCGCGCTGGCCGGCTACGGCCTGCACGGCCAGCCGCTGGCCGACAGCCGCCGTTTCCTGGCCGCGCTCGACGCCCCGGATTGGCCGGAAGAGGCGGCGGCCAGCGAAGCGCTGCTGGAGCCGGGCGCGGGATACGCGACGCGCTGGGACTACGATGCGTTCGGCGCGGTGATCGGCGAGCTGGATGCCGTCGGTCATCGGCGGCGCAACGCGTACGACCGCGCCGGACTCTTGAAGGGACGCTGGCTGCAACTGGCCGCAGGGGTTGTCGCTGAGGCCGAACAAATCGTGCTGACCGAGCCGAGCTACAACGCCGGCGGGCAGTTGCTCGCCAGCCGTGCGGGGAACGGCGTGCGGCGCGACTATCGCTACGAGCCCGCAACCTCGCGGCTGGCCGCGCTGCGCTCGGTGCGCGAGCGCGACGGCGTGGTGCTGCAGGACCTGGGCTATCAATACGATCCGGTCGGCAACGTCACCCGGATCGAAGACGGCACGCAGCCGGTGCGCCACCATGCCAACCAGCGCATCGACCCGGTGCGCGCGTATCGCTACGACGCGCTGTACCAGCTGCTCGAAGCGAGCGGCCCGGAAAGCGCGCAAGCCGGCCAGCAAGGTCCCGGCTTGCCGCCGCTGCAGGTGGGCGACGATGGGCAACTGGCCAACTACGTGCGGCAATACCGCTACGACCGCGGCGGCAACCTGGAAGCGATCGTGCATGCTGGCGCGCAGCGCTACACGCTGGAGATGCTGGTCTCGCCGCGCTCGAACCGGGCGGTCGCCAAGCGGCCTGGCGTCATGCCGGGCGACGTCGACGGCTGCTTCGATGCCAACGGCAATGTGCGCGAACTGCAGCCGGGCCAGCCGTTGGCCTGGGACGAACGCAACCAATTGCAGCGGACCGTGCAAACCGAGCACGCCGACGGCCCGGCCGACGACGAGCGTTACATTTACGACGGCGGGGGGCAGCGCGTCAGGAAGGTGCGCAGCTGGCGTGCCGGCAGCCAGACGCATCGCGAGGAGGTGCGCTACCTGCCGGGGCTGGAATGGCGCGAGACATCGCAGTCGGATATCAGCGGCGGCGGCCGCAAGATCAACGAAAGCCTGCAAGTCGTAACGGCGGACGGCGGCCTGCGGGTGCTGCATTGGGAAGCCGGCCAACCCTCCGGGATCGGCAACGACCAGGCGCGCTACAGCCTGGATGACCAACTGGGCTCCAGCGTGCTGGAGCTGGACGGCAGCGGCCAGAAAATCAGCCGCGAGGAGTATTTCCCGTTCGGCGGCACCGCACTGAGGGCGGCCCGCAGCGAGAGCGAGGCCAAATACAAGACGGTGCGCTATTCAGGCAAGGAGCGCGATGGGACGGGGCTGTATTACTACGGCTACCGCTATTACGCGCCGTGGCTGGGGCGCTGGCTGAATCCGGATCCGGCGGGGTCGGTCGATGGGCTGAATTTGTTCAGGATGGTGCGGAATAATCCGCTGCGCTTCAAGGACAACGCCGGACTGAATGCAACGGACGGAAAAGCGGGTGGCAAGCTTTTCAAAGACGCAAAGAGCTTGGGCATGAAGCGCCTCGATCAAGCCCAAAAATTTCTCAAGGAGCCGAAAAATCGGCAGAACGCACTGCGAATCGGCAAGATATTCTTCGGCAGCACGCTGGAGGAGTCCTATCTTGGAAAATGGTCGGAGAACATCGCGAGTGTTCACAGTGCACTCGACAAGCTGAAGACATCAAAAAACATCGACTACCTGCAGGCCAAATCGGGCAAGGCAAGCGTCGTCGCCGAACTCAATATGGATGCTTATGGGCGTGACGACCGCAACAAGCGAAAGTATGTGAATGTCTACACCGCGAAGATCGCCGAAATCCAGGGCACCTCGCATTTAGGTCCGGAACATGTCGCCCACGTCGCCATCCACGAACTGTCCCACGGGGCCCTCAAGACCGACGATCACGAATACATCGGCGTCATGGCCCAACCCGGATTTCATGATCTGACGAAATTGGCGAGCTTGCCGATGCTGGACCAGGAGATGCCCGGCGTGCCGCTTACTTTGGCCGAGCGGCAAGCAAAGGCGAACAAAATCAATCAATCGAAGGAGAATGCCGATTCATTTACCGTTGCCACCCGCTATCTCGCTTATGCGCAAGACAAGCCAGAGTTCGTCGGGCAATTGACCGATGCATACGATGCGTGGCTCAAGGGGGGAAAACAGCAGCCGTTGTTGCTGAAGATGGAGGGGTGGTACTAAATGCGATACTCCTGGTTTGTACCGCACCGGCGCAAACCAGGGAGCCGCCCGGCATTATTCAGCTAGACGTTTTTCCAGCGCCTGTTTGACCGTAAGCGCTCAATCCAGCACACCGAGAGGAATCGCACCGCACCGAATGGGCGCGATGATTTATCGGATAGGGGAGGGGCAGAGGAAACGGTCCGAGTCGGCGTGTGCCGATCGAACCGTTTCATGGGGGCAGGAAATCCAATGAAAATCGCCTCTTCGCACGAAGAGGCGATCCGTTCCGGTCACCGCCCAGGGGCGCCGGAATACCGCTAAGTCAGCTTACTTGCAGGAACCGCTGTCCTTCCACACCTTGCCGCTGCCATCGGCGCCAGTGTATGCGGCGTTGCCCGCTTCCTGATTCTGGGTCCACCAGCGCGCGGTGTAAATCTTGCCGTCGCGCTGAACCTTCGCACCACCGGTGTACGCGGTGCCGGGCTTGTAAGGCGCCGCTTCGCATTTCGCGTTGTCGGCCGTGTCGCTGCTTTCGCCGCCCGTCAGCTTGATGTCGAACGATTGCTGCTCCATCTCGCCATCTCGTTCGCGAGAAGTGATGACCAGCGTATGCTCGCCCGCCTGCGCGGCCGGTACATCGATGCTCACGGTGCCCGAGCGCTCGATCATCGCCGGCGTGAAGCCGACCAGTTTGTTTCGCGCGTCGTACAGCTTGGCGTTGATCGCGGCGGCGTTGTTGACCGTCACGAACGGATCCACCTTGGCCTTGCCGCCCACGATCGGATAGCTGCTCTTCACCGTCACGGTGAACGACGGGTTGATGCTGTCGGCCGGCTTTTTCTGGATCTCGATTTCGACGCGCTTGATGCCGCTGCCGTCTTTCGTGAAAATGTCGTTCTTTCCTGCCGCCGGCTCAATCGAGCCGCTCGTGCCGAGCGTCCCGGCCATCATCGACGCGGACTGCTTCTTGTTGATTTCCTTCGCAAGTTGCAGCCCCCATGCGTTGCGCTCGCCGTTCTTGTCGGAGTTGATCGTGATCGACGTGGACAGGCTGCTTACCTCGCCGGAAGCCTTGAAGACGCGAGTCTTGACTTTATCGCCCGCTTTCAGATCCAGAGACGGTTCGATCGCGCCGACCTCCTTCCATTGCGGCGTCGGCGGCGGAGTCGGCGTGCCGCCATTGCCGCCGCCGTCGCCCGGGACAATGTTCGCATCCATCACGTTATAGAAGCTCGCAGCGGTGTCGCCCACATCCCACACGGAGAGAATCACGTGATAGCCCGAGCGGTCGCTTGGGACGTTGCACTCCATCGGCAAGTCGTAAGGCGGAAATTTTTGGTCGTATTCCAGGGAGCAGAACGGCGTTGACTCGAACGAATCACGCGTGAGCGGCTTGTTCGGATTCCAGCCTTTCTTTGTGATGAAAAATCGATAGTCCCTGGTTTTGTGAGGCGCGGTATGGTGCCACTTGAACGTATTCCTGCCCGTCTTGATATCGACTTTTTTCCAGCGGTCGGCGGTCTGTTCATTCAGCGGAAGGGTCTTACCTGCCGATGCAAGAGTGCCGTCCTTCGGGCCCGTATCAGGGTATCGATCCGGCCCTTCCAGGCTCTGCGTGTCGTACAAGATCCATTCCCCGCAGCCCGTATTTTGTTTGGTTTTGCACAGGTAATTGCGGCCCTGATCCAGCCAGCCGTGCGCGGACGCGTTTTGGGCAAGCATCATCGTCATGCATGCGACTAGAGGCGACAGCTTGAGGAGCGTCTTGTTGAGGCGTGATTTCTGCATTCAATGAATCCTTTCTGAAAAACGAAAAATAGTTGCCTCCATGGGGGCGCATGGATCTGGCGAGAGCGGAATCGACCGATTTGGCCGATGTCGGAATTCTGTGTGTGATAGGCGGAGCGGAAAAGGAATCTCAAGCAACATTGAAGAGCGTCGCGCGAACCGCTAATAAAAGGAGTGCGAAGTGTAGAAAAAACGAAGCGAACATGGCGCGGAAAGTGATTTACCGCGACCGGCGGCCGTGTCGGCGGCGATCAATGGATGCCGTTCATACAAACCGGCAGCGTGGCGGCGGAACCGATGCACAAACACGCGTTTTTCTATCAGACGGAGCCGTTGATTCTGGAAATGGCGAGCACGCGGTCGGCACCGGGCTCATGTCGGCCTATAAGAGCGTCTATTAGGGCAAGACGACCGTGAAGGCCGCGCGCGAGCTAGTCGGCCTCGGCCTCATTTCAAAAGATGGCGTTGAATTCAACAAGATGGGGCAGGTCAACCACTTCAAGACCGGCGCGCTCATGGGAAGCGACATTCTCAATGCCTCGCCGCTCGAATGGATGGAAATGGCTCTGCTCAGGAAGCTCCGCTTGTGATTCGAATGGCGTGCAGTGTCGAAAACCACTCAGAGTAGAACAAACGCAGGTCGAGCCGAAGCGAGTGACTGTAGTCCGGTGCGGACATCCTGTATTGATTCCAGCGATTCGAAAAAATTCACTCGTTACATTTCAACCGCCGAGCGCCGTCGGCCATGGCCCTCGGCTGCATACAGATTCAGATTTGAGCCCAACCACCGTCAACCTGGATGTCCGCGCCGTTGATGAAGCTCGCGTCGTCCGATGCGAGAAATACTGCGGTGTTGGCAATGTCATCGGGCACGCCCAGCCGGCCGACGGGGACTTGTGCCGCAATCTGTGCGAAAACGGACGCGCCGGCCATGGCGGCACCTGGGGTTTCAATCGGCCCTGGGCTGATGACGTTCACCCGAACCCTACGCGCCTTCAAATCGACGATCCAGCCGCGCGCGAAGTTGCGGATGGCTGCCTTGGTAGCGGCGTAAAGGCTGTTGTTCCCCAGGCCCTTATTGGCTACAGCCGAAGACATGAGAATCACGGAGGCGCCGTCCGGCATGAGCGGAAGTGCCTTCTGGACCGTGAACACAAGCCCCTTGACGTTGATCGTGAAGAGCCGGTCGAAATGCGCCTCGGTCATCTGGCCAATCGGCGCCTTCTCGAGGATGCCGGCGTTGGCCACAACGATATCCACGCGTCCTTTCTGCACTTTCACAGTTTCGAATAGGCGGTCCAGGTCGGCCAGCTTCGACGAGTCGGCTTGGACGGCGACGATGTTCCTGCCGATTTCGGCGACCGCCGCGTCAAGCTCCGGTTGTCGGCGTCCCGTAATGAATACAAAGGCGCCTTTGCCAACGAACTCTTTGGCGATTGCCAGACCGATACCGCTGCTGCCCCCTGTGACTACTGCGATCTTACCTTGCAATGAAGTGTCCATGAGCGACCTTGTCCAGTTATGTAATGATCGATACAATACAATAAAGACGCTCGCCCGCGGGTGTCAAGTTGATTTTGTAACGATCGATAAATTTACAGATGGAAGGCGAAGATGGCTCGACCTCGCACGTTCGATGAAGGCGAAATTTTGGACCGCGCAATGGATGTTTTCTGGTGCTGCGGCTACGACGGTGCCTCGATGGCGGAGCTGACGAAGGCCATGGATGTCAATGCGCCAAGTATTTATGCGGTTTTTGGAAACAAACGCGGCCTGTTCGACGCGGTCTTGAATCGATACCGGCAGCGTAGGGCGGCTCACAAGAGGTGGATGCTTGCGGGCGCCACTGCTCGCGAAGTCGCCGAGCGTATGCTCTTCGGAGCCGTGGAGTGGCTGACTGACCCAACCGAACCTCGAGGTTGTCTGTTGATTCAGGCTGGCCTCTCAGCCGGGCCGGACAACGACGATATTCCGCAGGAACTCGCGAGGCGACGAAAGGCTCTCGAACTTGTCCTGAGGAAGCGCTTCGAGCAGGCCAAAATTGAGGGCGACCTGCCGCCGGACGCGGATTCGGGGGCACTTGCACGATACGTACACGCGATCTTCAGCGGAATCGGCGTTCTAGCAGCCGCAGGAGCCAGTGCAAACGAGCTCAATGAAACGGTGGAACGCGCCTTGTTGGCATGGCCCACCTGAGGGCGGGTGCAGGCACAGCACAAACCTTCTCACGCTCTCACAAGGCCACTACGGTTCGTGAATGTTTTTTGGGGTTCTGCCATCGCAGCCCGGCTATGACTTGGCGTAGCCACTGATTGCCTGGGTCATGGTTGACTTTTTTGTGCCAGAACTGTCGCACTTTGGCATGTGGAACGTCGAAAGGTAGCGGTAGCAGGCGAAGCTTGCCGGGGTCAGGTGCGAAGTTGCGCGGCACAATTGCAAGCAGATCGGTCGTTGCAACCACCTCGGCGGCAGTGTGGTAATGCGTGACCACTAACACGATCTTTCGGCGAAGGCGCCTTCGTGCAAGTTCATTGTCGACAAGTATCTCGGCGTTTCCACTGCTCACGCGCAAATGTTCGTGTTGTACATAGTCGTGCAGCGACAAACGACCTTGTAATTTGTTATGTTGCTGCCGGGCAATGCAACAATATTCGTCTTCGAAGAGCCGTTGCTGGAAGAAACCCGACTTTAGAAAAGGAAGATTGCCGATCGCTAGATCGGCGCCGCCTGCCTCCAATGTGCTCGCGTATCGGTCGTGCGGGATCTGCATGGCTTCAATGCGTACATCAGGTGCACTGCGCATCACGGTATCGATGAGTTGGGGAAGAATGATCGTCTCGCCGACATCGGACATCAACAACCGGAAGATGCGGCTGGACGATGCGGGATCGAATGCAAACGGCGATTCCAGCGCTTGAGAAAGAAGAACGAATGCTTCTCGAACCGGTCCAGAAAGTTGCTCCGCCAAAGCCGTGGGATTCATGCCTTGACTCGTTCTGACGAACAGCTCGTCATTGCAGCTTCTACGCAACCGGAGCAGTGCATTGCTCATGGCGGGCTGGGTAAGTCCGATCGCGCTTGCTGCGCGCGACACATTTCGTTCCTTGTACAGCGCGATGAAGACCCGCAGCAGGTTCAGGTCTAGTGTGTTTATATTCATGCCGGCGTCTTGCCAGTTTCCCCAGTTGTCTTCAGAAGCATCCCCATGCATCAGGCCAGCCGATCAAGGCCTTTCTGACCTGAAATTCACGATGTGAATGTTCCGTGCGTCGAATATAAGTTGGATAGCGCAGTTCGCAATCGGCAATGGTACCTATGTTGGCTTGACGAGCGCAGCGGATGACGACACATCGGCAGGAATTTTCGGGGCATTGAGGTCGCAATCCTCGCTACATACGCTTCGCGTCGTGCATATGTGCAGGCACAGTTACGGTCCTGCAGTCAGGGGAGGCGAGTCCCTGCTCGTTTGCCATTCAGTTCATGAATACAGTGTCTCTCTCCTATCCATTGGACGCGACACGAGCGTCTAACGATAATTTCCCAGACTTGGCGACCGCAGTTGTGCGGCGGATGGGGTGCAAAGCACGGGAGGAATTAGTGGTGAACGAGCTCATAAAGACACCGGTTTTGATCGTTGGTGCCGGCCCTATTGGACTTGCGATGGCAATCGACCTTGGGTGGCGTGGAATTGAATGTACGTTGGTAGAGCGGGGCGATGGCAACATCGAACATCCACGCACGGGGTTGGTGGCTGTGCGGACCATGGAGGGCTTCCGCCGTTGGGGATTTGCCGACCGTGTTCGGGCGTGTGGGTTTCCAGAGGACTACAGGCTGTCGATGGTGTTTTGCACGAATCTGAACGGCTTTCTTTTAGATCGTGAGGATTATCCGAGCATGCACGAGGCGCCAACGCCGGCGCAGACGCCCGAGAAAAAGCAGCGCTGTCCGCAGTTGTGGCTGCAGCCAATCCTAGCGAATGTCGCCGGGGAAAACCCGTTGGTTTCGATCCGCTATGAGCACCGTTTCGAAAGTTTCGTTGAAACCGATAACGCCGTGCGCTCCGTGCTGACAGATCTGCGTACGGGCAAGCTGATTACCGTCGAGAGTCAGTATGTCGTCGCCTGCGACGGGGCAACAAGTACTATTCGCGAGCAGCTCGGTATTACGATGCGAGGCCGCCTGCTAAGCTATTCGATCAATGTATTGCTGCGCATCCCTGGTTTCAACGAATCTCACGATAAGGGCGAGGCAGAGCGGTATCTCTTCGTGGGTCCGAACGGTACATGGGGCAACCTGACAGTTGTAGACGGGAGAGAAATCTGGCGCCTGACTGTATTGGGTTCTGAGGAGAAAATGGATCTGGACACCTTCGACGCCGGCGCCTACGTCCGCGAGGCGCTCGGCCGGGCCGACGTACCGTTCGAGGTGTTGTCGATCGTGCCGTGGCGACGTAGTGAAATGCTGGCCGAGCGGTTCGTCAAGGGACGCGTGCTACTGGCGGGTGATGCCCTCCACACAATGTCGCCCACTGGCGGAATGGGGATGAATACAGGGATTCAGGAAGTGCTGGATCTTGGCTGGAAGCTGCAAGGCGTTTTAGAAGGCTGGGGCGGTCCGGGCTTGCTTGATAGTTACGAACCCGAACGCCGGCCGGTGGCACAGCGCAATATTGACTTTTCGACGCAGAATTTCCGCGCGTGGAAGGATGCGCCAGATGCCGCTTCGGTTTGCGACGATACCGAGGAAGGCGAGCGCGTTCGCAAGCTCATTGGCAGCAGAATGCGCGAATCCACGCGGATCGAATGGGAGTCGCTCGGACTGCAGATCGGGTACCGCTACGACTATTCGCCTATCGTGGTGCCTGATGGTACAAGTGCGCCCCCCGATGATTACTCTATCTATGTGCAGACGGCCCGTCCAGGGGCGCGGGCACCGCATGCTTGGCTCGAGGATGGTCGGTCGACGCTCGATCTGTTCGGTAAGGGATTCGTGCTGATGGTCTTTGACGGGGCGATGGAATCCGAAGTCAATCGCCTGCACGATGCACTGCGCGAACGGGGTGCACCGGTGACCGTACATGCGATAAGCGATGCCGCGATTGCAAAGCTCTATGGCGCGCCGCTCGTGCTTGTTCGCCCCGACGGGCACGTCGCATGGCGAGGCATAACCACCGGCGATGCGACCGCGATCGTCGAAATCGTCACCGGATCTCGAATGGAGATCCCGGCCTGACCCAGGCAGCGCGCCAGCAGAACGCAATTAACGAGGTCCACCGGAGGCCACGCGATGAATCGCACGCAGTATGACGTTGGTGAAGAGATAGACCGTCGGCGAATTGGCGGTCAACAGTGGTTGCTGTTCCTGCTATGCGGCTTGGTGATCTTGCTCGACGGATTCGATATTCAGATAGTTAGCTTCACTGCGCCGCTGTTGGCGGATCACCTTGGGAGCAAAGTGACTTCCTTGGGGCTGGTCTTCGCATCCGGATTGGCCGGTCTGACGCTCGGGTCATTGATCGTCGGTCCGATAGCCGACCGATTTGGCCGGAAGCGGCTCTTGCAGTTGTCTTGCGTGATATTTGGCGTATTTACCGCACTTACAATATATGCCGACACGTGGGCGGCGCTGTTGGCGGTCCGCTTCTTCGCCGGTGTCGGTTTGGGAGGCGGCATTCCGAATGCGCTGGCACTTGTCGCCGAATACTCACCACAGCGAGCACGAGCGCGGACTGTGGCAATCACGGTTAGTGCAACGCCCCTTGGTGCGGTAGTTGGTGGTATTGCGTTCTGGGCGCTGATTCCGCATTTCGACTGGCACGTGGTGTACTGGATCGGAGGAATTGTGCCTGTCCTTCTGAGCATGCTTTTGGGTTGGCTGCTGCCAGAGTCGATCCGGTTTCTCGTCGCTGCGGGGTATGACAGTCGACATATTGCGAAGCTGTTGACGCGTATTGCTCCGGACTTCAGATATGAGGAAGGGGCGAGCTTTGTGAATCCCGATGTCACTCACCGCGGCGGGTCGGTCGCCCTGCTGTTTGCGGAAGGTCGAGCAGAGCGCACTTTGCTACTATGGGTGCCTTACTTCATGGTGTTCCTCATTTCGTTTCTGATCTCAAGCTGGCTGCCTTCGATACTGAAGGAGGCAGGCTTGCCGTTGTCACGGGCCATGGTCGCACTCGTCACGTTTAATCTTGGCGGTGTTGCCGGCGCAGCTGGTCTTGGCAAGCTCGTCGATCGCTACGGTGTATACCGGATACTTAGTGGCGCTTTTGTGCTGTGTGCGGTGTCGGTCGGAGTGCTAGGTCACGCAGCCGGTGTTTACAACGGCATTTTGCTTATCATCTTCATCGTCGGGGTTTGCGTTCAAGGCACGATTTGTACGCTTTATGCGCTTGTTAGTGACGTCTATCCGACGGCGATACGTGTGACCGGAATCGGGTGGGCTGCTGCCATGGGGCGATTCGGAGCGATCTTTGGCCCATTGATCGGCGGCGCGATGCTGCAGGCCCAGTGGGGCATGTCGGGAGTGTTTGCCGCCGCAAGCCTGCCTGCATTGATTTCCGCGATAGTGCTTTTAAGACTCAATACGCTGAAAAACCGAGAAAGTGGCGCGTCCAACTGTTCGTCCGCGTCAGGGGAATTGCGCGAAGCGCGCGACACGCTGCCTCACTCGTGAAGAGACGCCGTCCGCGGGTGACAGCGCGGGCGGCGTGGATCAATCACTACTCTTTGCTCCCATGTATTTCGCGCGCGGCCGCAGCATCGTGCCGGTTAGCCGTTGCTCGACGGCATGCGCGAGCCAACCAGAAGTACGGCCAACAGTGTGAAGAAATGCTGCGGTGCCGGACGGCAGACCGAGCGCCCGAGTCGCTACCACAAGCGCAGCGAAGATATTGGGATACTGGCCGCTTGAACGCTCCGTGCTAACAATGAAATCGAGCACTGCGGGCGTGCCGCCCTGTGGCCGTTCGAGGCTGGCGACAAGGGCGAGCAGCGCGGCAGCGCGCGGGTCGCGCTCATAGAGCGGGTGATTGAAACAGGGCAGCCCCCCACGCGAATAGCCGGCGAGCCGGCTTTCGGGCCTCCCGCGAGCGCGTGTGAGCGCTTCGAGCATGATCTCCACATCGAATGTGCCGCCGACCTGCATCGGGCCGGACTGGACCTGTAAGGCGCTGGCGACGCACGCGTACAGGTCGGCACCTGTCGATGCGCAAATGCGCGCCGCAAAGGTGGGCGCAGCAAGCTCGTTTTCGGCCGAAAGCACCAGCGCTGCGTCGAGGATGCGGATCACCTCACTGTCCCTTTCGCGCCCGAGGCCGCGAGCAATGCATGCCGCCACCGTCTCACCTTCATTCGGAGGCAGGTATGTCCTTTTCGGTCCGATCAGCCCTGCTGCACCGCAAAATGTCTGAATGAGCTGGATTCCAGTCGAAACCGGATCGTGGGCACGGGTCGATGCTTCGAGAAGAGGGGAGGTGCTGATCAGGTGCGTCAGCAAGGTAAGCCATGCAAGCGGATTGATGTTGGGCGATTGAGCTTGGCGAGCGGCAGTATGCACGGATATGTCGGCAGGAATGACCTGTAAGGGCCAGACTACCTCTCGTGGATTCAGCACCCCAGTCCACAACAGTTCGGCGACGACTTCGAAGGAGCGCAAGTCTGTGACGAGGCGGGTGGCGAGATGGCCTCGATAACGTGGGCCCTGGTTAGTAATTTCGCTGATCCAGGTTTGTACGATTGGTTCGCCGTAACGCAACGTGTGCGATACATGCGGTTTTTCGAGGTGCCCGGGCGAGCGAGTGCGCAGCTTCTCCACATCTGACTTTAGATAGCGGCGGCGGCGCCCGTCCTTGTGCTTTGTCGTTCGGATCAGTCCGCGGCTGACGTACGTGTATAGCGACTCTTTTTTGATCGATAGCATGTCGAGGGCCTCGTCGCTCGAAACGTATTCGACATCGTTAATGCGGCGTGGAGCCTCCTCCGCATGAGCCGACGCACGCGTGCCGTCATTGGGACGTCCATGGTCGTCTCCAAAGGTGGCAGATTTCCTGGTCGATCGTGGATCCATATGTCGATGTTTTCTCAGGGTGGGCTAGCAGGCGTGTGGGAGCTATTAATCATAAGCCGGAAGCCCGGTTTCTACAAATATGTCGATTTCGTAATCGATCTATGCATCGAGTAGTCGACATACTACTATTCAGGTGTCCAACCTTCGTCCACTCGTCCATATCAAGCCTTAAGGAAACTCTCATGAGTACTGCTAAAGAGCAGATTATCAGCCTTCAGCCAAAGTTCGACAGAACGCGTCAAAAGCTCGCGCTTGCCCGGCATTTGCCCGGCGAGGTGTATAGCTCGCGCGACATTTACGCGCTCGAGAAAGAAAAGATCTTTATGACGCATTGGCTCTCGGTCGCGCGGGTAGAGGAAGTCGCCAATGCGGGGGACTACATCACGTTCAGTGTGATGGGCGAATCAATTGTGGTCGCCCGTCCGTCCGCCGACGAAATCGTCGTGTATATGAATCAGTGTCTGCATCGCGGCGTGGAAGTCGCAAGTGGCTGCGGAAACAGCGAGGAATTCAGTTGCCCGTATCACGCCTGGCTTTACGGCATCGACGGGAAACTGGTTTCCGCGCCGGGCATGAAGACCTGTGAGGTCGATCTTTCGCGGGCGTCGCTGCGGCGCGTACATAGCCATATCTGGCGTGGGTGGGTCTTCGTTAATTTTTCCGCCGAACCGATGCCTTTCGATGATTTCATCGAGCCGTACGAGCGCAGCTTGTGGTGGTTCAAAACAGACGAATGCAAGCTCGCTGACAAGGTCGTAATCGACGTCAAGTGCAACTGGAAATTCCTGACCGAGAATCTGATCGACATCTATCACGTTGGTGTGATCCATCAGAATACATTCGGGGGCTTCGTTAAAGGCGAGCAGCTCAAGTTCATGTTGGAGAAGGATGGGGGCTGGCACACCAGCTATGAAGCGAGGCCGCACTCGAAGAGCGGGGCACAGGTCTTCCCAACGCTGCCATGGGCGGCCGATAAGCCCTCGGGCATCGCATGTAAGGCCGGCATCTATCCAAACCTTAATCTGTCGATGCGCGCAGACAGCGTCCGTATGTGGCACGTATGGCCGATGATGCCTGATACCACCCGGATCATCTGTTATCTGCTGTTTCCGCCGGCGGCGTTCGATATTCCGAACTACGAAGAGGAGCTCGCGAAATATCGGGAGTTCGTCAAGCAGATCATCGCAGAGGATGCAGTGATGGTCGAGTCGCTGCAGAACTCGGCGGGTTCAAAGTTCTTCACACCTGGCCCGATGTCGCCGCTCGAAGAAGCGTTGTATCACATGGAAAATCACTACCTTGAATTAATGTCGGCTTGAAATGAGGCAGATGCCCGTCGAGGTGTGCGGCGGGCGACGGAGAAACGATATGACTGAGCAATGGAGACAGGTCGCAACGCTCAATGAGATTGGTGAGGGCGAAACGTTGCGCGTCGAGGTCGAGGAGGGTGCGATATGCCTCTATCGCATCGAGGGAGCTTTCTACGCAACCGATGACATGTGCACACATGGCCAGGCGAGCCTTGCCGACGGGCTGATCATCGACGGCGCGCTAATTGAATGTCCGCTTCACGAAGGAGCATTTGATATTCGTACTGGCGCTCCCGCTCGTGCGCCATGCAAAAACGCATTGACATGTCATCGCGTTCGCGTCGAAGACGAGGCTGTGTTTGTTGAACTGTAAGCGGATCGACATAAGCACGCGCCGGTCGCTTGAGAAAGCATGAGAACGGATATTGACGAACGCGCCAATCGCGCGGGGAACGGGCGTATGACCACTAATATCGTGATAGTAGGGGGCGGGCAGGCGGGCGCATGGATCGCGCGGTCAGCACGCGAGGCGGGATTCCAAGGAACGGTGACGCTGCTCGGTGACGAGCCTCACTTGCCCTACGAACGTCCACCATTGTCGAAAGCCGGCTTGCTTGGCACAGGCGCAGCCTATTCCCCGGTCTTTGAACGGGAGGATTACGAGAAACTGGATATCCGATTCGAGGCTGGCAAGCGAGTGATCGAGATCGAGCGCCCCAACCGGAAGGTCGTGTGCGCTGACGGCAGCCAGTATCCGTACGATCGCCTCGCGCTGGCGACGGGTGGCCGGGCGCGTCACCCCGTGTTTCCAGGCAGCGACCTTCCAGGTGTACTGACCCTTCGTACTGTGGAGGATGCGGCGGCGATCGCCAGCAGGATGCGCGAGGGCGGGCATGCGGTCATTGTAGGCGGCGGCTGGATTGGGCTTGAGGCGGCGGCTGCCGCGCTGCAACGCGGCATGTCTGTAACGCTACTGGAAAGCGCCGAAAGGCTGTGCGCGCGGTCGCTCCCGCCTTTCATGTCGGACTTCCTTTTGGGCGCGCACCTTGGTCACGGGGTCCGGGTGATAACGAGGACGTCGCTGTCTAGTATCCGTGCAGCGGAAGGCGGTCAATTAATCGCGACCCTGGCAACCGGCGCTCAAGATATCGAGCCGGCCGATCTTGTAGTGCTCGGCGTCGGACTGGCGCCAGACGTCGAATTGGCGGTGAGAGCCGGACTACACGTCGACAACGGCATTGTTGTCGACGAGACGGGCGCAACGTCCGATCCAGAAATCTTCGCGGCGGGTGACGTGGCGAGTTTGCCCCTTTCCTGGCAACAGGATCGGCTGCGGCTGGAGTCATGGGCGAACGCGCAAAACCAGGGGATCGCGGTCGGTCGGACGATGGCGGGCGAACCGGTTCGCTACGACGACCTGCCATGGTTCTGGTCGGATCAATACGATATGAATATTCAGATGGTGGGGCTGTTCGCGCCGGGCCGTCAGGAAGTGCTGCGAGGCGATCCTTCCATGCAGCGCTTCTCGCTGTTCCAACTGGAAGAAGGGCGCATCGTGGCAGCAGCGTCGGTCAATGCTGCGCGTGACCTTAAGAGGGCGCGGCAGTTGATAAAGGACGCAAAAGTGGTGGACGCGAACGCGCTCGCTGATTCAACGATCCCTATTAACCGGCTATCGTTGGTCTGATGCCGCGAGCAGATGTGTGGTGGGCGAGTGCTGACTTGTCGTCCGGGTTGCGCGACACATGTACCCATGATCGCAGCGCTTTTGCTGCTTCCGCAGCGGAGGCAGCACCTAGCGAGGTGACGAGCCGACGGTGGGAGGCCGAGCCGCTCGCAGATCTGTGAAGTCGGGACAGCCGGCGGCTCCCTAAGCAGATGCCCGGCACGTTGGCCACGAGCCGTTTCGACAAGCAGCTCACGCGTGCCGTCCATGAGACCCTGCAGCTTACCTCGTAAAGGGAGGCAAGGGTCTCCGTGGCTTCAAGTCCACGTAACCTGCCGTGGCGGCGCTGACCTGGTTCAGCCGTTGGCGAACCTCCTTCAATATCGTCAGGTGACCATGCCGTGTCATCGAGTCGGTCAGCGTTGGAATGAGCGCCTTTAGTCTTTTGCCGCAGATCCGATCGGCAGCCTCCCACAGCGTGATCAGCGCGCCCGCACCTCATCGTCATAGCGTCGCCGCGGACCGGGCTTCGCCCCTGAAGGCAGAGGCTTGCGGCACAGCGCACGGATAGCGTGCTTGCGGTGATACCCAGTCACCTGAACAAACTCGTCCAGTATCTCGCGCTTCTCGTTCCGGTCAGAACGAGGGTGCCGACTGCCTCAGTCAATTCACGTCGTGTTCTCATGTGAGCCGTCTCGTCATGAGTCGTCCCCGCCAGCATCCCTTTCGACGCTGTCAAGGTACATCATTCATCACGGAAATAGTGTTCCTCTCCAATGGCAATTGGACTGCGTATCGAATTTCGAGGAACTTATGCAGTGCGGCTAGCTAGTCGCGTTCGCCCGTATGTCAGCTGAAACGACAACGAGCGGCCAACTATCGCCGTGGGATCATCTCAACGCAGATAAATACAAGCGACGCGCCGATCGCGTTGCGCCGGAGACATGCAATGCCTGCTCGACCACCCATTTTCGTGTTGCGCGATTTCGTGCTGGAACAGTTGCCGGTATCTCCTCACTGTTACACGCGATTTAGGTAGTAGTCCAAATCTATTCATCCGACCGCGCTAACCGGAATTCCCGAGGTTTATCACCTATATGACATGACCATACTGAATGGTATTGGGAATTCGTAGCGGTATTGAAGAAACAAATGAAACCTCGTGCGCCGTGATCGCGGTAACGGCCGGACGTTTCAGCTAACTAAGGAAAGTTGACAAACATGTCGAAGAAGCTTTTTGTTATCGGGGCGCTTGGAACGTTAGCAGTAGCAGGGGGCGCACACGCACAGTCGTCTGTGACGCTGTACGGGATTCTCGACGACGGCCTGCTTTTTAGCTCGAACTCGGCTGGCCACCGACAATATTTGCTGCAAGGCGGTGTCTTGCAGTCAAGTCGCTGGGGGTTACGCGGAACAGAAGATCTGGGCGGCGGTCTAAAATCGATTTTTGTACTCGAGAGCGGTTTTGATCCCAGTACAGGAAAGAGTCTTCAAGGCGGTCTTCTATTTGGACGTCAGGCGTACGTCGGTTTATCAAGCCCACTGGGAGCTGTGACGCTGGGTCGGCAGTACGATTCAGTGGTGGACTTTGTCGGCAGACGATCGTTGTCGATTGACTGGGGCGGCGCTATCGTTGACCACGCGGGCGACGTCGACAATTTCAACAATTCTACTCGAGTCAATAATGCGATTAAATATTCGAGCAATACTTACGCAGGGTTCAAGTTCGACGCGTTATACAGTTTAGGAGGCGTTGCTGGCGACGTATCCAGGAATCAGATTTACTCGGCTGGCCTTGGGTATGAAGGCGGGTCGCTTGTTTTTGGCCTTGCCTATCTGAACGTAAGGAATCCGAATGTGAGCTTTTTTGGAAATGCCACGACCGGGACCGCATCACCTGCAACCGCCAATATAGCGTCTCCTATATTTAGCGGTTTTGCTTCCGCACATACCTATCAGAACCTTGCGGTATTCGCTACATACACGGTTGGTGCTGCTACCATCGGTGGGTACTTTTCAAACGTCAAGTTCAGTGGACTGGGGGATCTCAGTTCCGGTCCGAATCCCTCACCGACGCTGCACTATTCCGGGCAGGCAATCCTGAACAACGCCGAAGTGAGCATCAAGTACGAGTTGACGCCTTCGGCGGTGCTGGGCGTGGGCTACGTGCATACCAACGTTAGCTCAGTCAACGGTCTTGATGGGTCGAGGTACAACCAGTTGGAGGCTAGCGCTGACTACTTCCTATCGCTGAAAACGGACGTGTATCTGACTGGGGTTTATCAGAAGGCGTCAGGAACTAACTCGCGTGGCGTGCCTGCCGTGGCTGCGATCAACTTGCTTACACCGTCATCGAACGAAAAGCAGGCCGCTGTCCGCGTGGGTATACGTCATAAGTTCTGAACAGAACCCAAGGGCTCCGGCCTGCAAGAAATGCGTGAGTCGACGAAAACGTAAAAGGACTCGATATGGAAAGCGACACTTCAAGGTTGCGGTGCAAATTCGGTAAGCGGGCGAAAAATCGCCCATTTTTCGGGGATCTCAACGAGCTGAAAGAACCGTCATCCAAATCGAAGGCGAAGTGGTATCTTTGAGGTGCACGCTGGTGAGATCGAACTGGCCTTTGCGAATGCGATGCATCAGTTCGATGCCGGAGAGGGTAACGGCCGCGTTGCGGAACCGCTTGAATCCGAGCATCACGTTCACCCGCGAGTTGATGTGGCGGTGATCTTGCTCGATCAGGTTGTTCAGGTACTTCGAGGATCGCAATTTCGTTCGCTTGGGTGGCGACTCGTCGGTCTTCGGCTCGCGGACCGCACGACGAGACGCCGTGTAGCCGTCCAGCGTGATCGTTCCCGGAGCACGTCCCTGAGTTCTGATCGCCTTCGCGAAGAACGCCTTGGCTGCCGGCACATCGCGCTTGGCGCTGAGGCGAAAATCGATCGTCTTTCCCGCTCGGTCAACAGCGCGGTAAAGATAGGCCCATTTGCCACGAATCTTCACGTAGGTCTCGTCGACACGCCACGACTGACCGCCTGTCGTGGCCAACCGATCCCAGCGTTTAACGAACTCCGGCGTGTAGCGCTTCACCCAACGCAGGATTGTGGTGTGGGTCGGACAACTACGTCAGCTTTAGCAAGCGCGTGAGGCACTGTCTAGCGCGCTATATTATTTAACATAATGTAAATTATCGCCATTTTTTGTGTTACAGCTTTTTAGTAATGTCATTAGAAATGTCCGATTCCTGCCCCTGAGCTGGCGCATGCTGCCGCGTGGCGTTGCCAGGGGCCAGACATGAACGGACGTGAATTGATCACGGCAAGCATGCGTGAGCTCGAGCGGGTCAAGATCATCGAGGCGGTCGTTGAAGGCCGGCTGCGCTGCGTTCAGGCGGCGCAGCGGCTGGATCTGTGTGAGCGGCAGATCAGCCGGCTGTGCCGGCGCTATGAGGCGTGCGGGCCGGCTGGGCTTGTCTCCGGCAAGCGCGGCCAGCCCAGTAACCGCGAACTGCCGGTCGACCTGCGCGCCCGCGCGATGGCGCTGGTGCGTGAGCGCTATGCGGACTTCGGGCCGACGCTGGCGTGCGAGAAGCTGGCCGAGTGTCACGGCATCCGGCTGGCGAAGGAAACCGTGCGGCGCTGGATGCGCGATGCCGGCTTGTGGATTCCGCGCCGGCAGCGCCCGCCGAAGGTCTATCAGCCGCGCGCGCGGCGCGCGTGCCTGGGGGAGCTGGTGCAGATCGACGGCAGCGACCACCGCTGGTTCGAGGAGCGCGCGCCGGCCTGCACGCTGCTGGTGTATGTCGACGACGCGACCAGCCGGATCATGGCGCTGCATTTCACGGCGAGCGAGTCGACCTTCAGCTACTTTGAAGTGACGCGTGCGTATCTGGAACAGCACGGCAAGCCGGTGGCGTTCTACAGCGACCGCGCCAGTGTGTTTCATTGCAAGGGCCACACCGCGACGCCGGGCAAGGGCGTGACGCACTTCGGGCGGGCGATGTACGAGCTGAACATCGACACGTGGTGCGCCAACAGCAGCTCGGCCAAGGGCCGCGTGGAGCGCGCGCACCTGACCTTGCAGGATCGCCTCGTGAAGGAGTTGCGGCTGCGCGGCATCAGTACGGTCGAGGCGGCCAACGCGTATGCGCCCGCCTTCGTCGCCAGCTATAACGCGCGTTTCGCCAAGCCGCCGCGGAGTGACTACAACGCGCACCGGCCGCTGCGCGACGATGAGGACCTCGACACGCTGCTGACCTGGCGCGAGCCGCGGCGCGTGACGAAGTCGCTCACGGTGCAGTATGACCGCGTGATCTATCTGCTTGCGGACACGCGAGAGAACCGCAAGCGGATCCACCGCTATCTCGAGGTGTGGGAGTACCCGGACGGACGCATTGAGATTCGCGCCGATGGCGCATCCCTGCCCTATGTGCCTTACGACCGGCTCTCGGAGATCGACCAGGGGGCGGTGATCGAGCACAAGCGCCTCGGTCACG
Source organism: Trinickia mobilis (assembly GCF_017315705.1). Taxonomy (GTDB): domain Bacteria; phylum Pseudomonadota; class Gammaproteobacteria; order Burkholderiales; family Burkholderiaceae; genus Trinickia_A; species Trinickia_A mobilis. The sequence goes on from NZ_JAFLRF010000017.1 coordinate 124,829, forward strand.
CGCTGCAGGTGGCGCAGGCGATCCAGGCGCAGCGCGACGACCGGCGCGCGTCCGGCTCCCCGTCACGCACGAATCAAGGTCGACCCGTCCGCGCAAAGGAAAGATTGCCGGGTACGAAGAAACAACGCGAGCTTACGCAGGCCGATGTCGATGCCGCGCTCTTGCAGTTGAATCTACAACCTGCAAAACCAGGCCGGCGGTCTGCAAGAGCCCTCGCATGAGACGTCAGCGCCCTGCTCGTTCACACACCGTTCTTCAACGAGGCGTGCAGCGAACCCCGTGAAAGACAAACCTGGAACCCCTTCAAACCGGACATTTCAACTTAGCCAGAACCCGGACATTTGAATCTGGCGTTGACATTTCTTGTTAGACTTGACCTTGTCACTTTGAAAATTGAAGCCGTGATGGGCGCTAATGGCCTGCAAAGCATCGAGTACCCATGCAGCACCAAGGTCGAGACTGAGAAGATGCTCGCGTAGCACTGCGGCGGTGGCGATATCGTGACGATCTCGCGTCAATGCAGCGTCAGAAAAACGAAAGCAGCTTCCTCGTCTACCGCACCCCCCTATGGCCATTTGACCTGAAAGCCTGGCGACGCCTTTCCAAAGTCGTGAAGGCCGACCAGAGCACCAAGCCAGCGCCCGGCGTGCACCAACTCAATGCCGAAATTTACAGCGGCCCACGCAAGGGTGCCGCGGGGCTCGCGGCCCAGCAGACTCTCAGTCACTGCGGCGACATCAAGCATATACAGCAGAAGAGGATGGCCGTGTGGATCGCCGCTTTTGGCCCAGAGTGCCATGATTGCGGGTGGCAAATCCATTATTTTTAATTGTGGTGAGTTTGCCGTTGTCGTTGTCATATACGAAAACTCGCCCCCGATTGACGCTGCTACATCGCCGCGTTCAATCGCGTTGGTCAAATGGCGACTTGCCACCGTCGGAAAGTGGCGTTGTCGCTGCAAGGCGCGGCTGGGAATTTCAGAATCGCAGGGCGATCTTAATGTAATGGCCAAATCCGTTTGATGCACTATTTTGACCGCCGTGATGGAAATACTTTGATGTATAACCTATTATAAATCGCTTCGTTCTATAGGATACATTGCTTGCAACCACAAGTTCGTCATTTGTGTGCTTGATGCTATTGTCGGTCAGTTCTCTCAGGTTCGATCCAAACGTATAGTCCGTGTATCCGCCAAATGTCAACTTGTCTCCATTGGAGAAGGTATATAGAGGAGCCGAATAAACACCCTGAATTCTGTAACCATCCCATCGATGGGAGTTGGGTAGTCCGTAATTGTCGCCTAGGTAGCGAGCAAATGCGTTGATCTGAAGTTTCAGAGGTGTATCTGTATCGATTTTAACTCCGACGCCGTTAAACAGATTGAGCGATCTGGTATTAATTCCATTCTGGCCGGCATCGTAGGTCCAGTCTGCCGCGATGTACCAATCCTTGATCCGTCCGAGAGATAGATCTTTTCCGGTTAGCTTGCTCAGTGATAGATTTGGTTCTTGTTCGGTAAAAAAATAGGAGCCACCATCCCAAATTCCGTGACTACTAGCACTGCCATAGTTGAGGATTTTGGGGATGTCCGTATACTGGTATATTTCAAATGGACCTTTATTCCCGTAGGATTCATATTCTAGATACGATGAGTTGTTAGGCTTGCTTCCATAGTAACTATGAAATTGGGTAATGTAGTAAAAATTCTGATTAAGCCACGGCGATAGATAAGGAGAGTCGACCGTAGGTGGCGGTGGAAGGGTGTTGCTCTCATCTGCCTGAGCGATCACGCTGCAGAGTCCCAGTGTGACAATGCAGCTGAGTATTGAATTTGTAATTAAATTATGCATGATGACCCCGTTACAAATAATGGAGAAAATTCGAAGATTGCGATGGGAGAATGCGTCGCTATAACTTTGACTGGAAGCACAATTTTTAACGCTCCCTGCTGCCAAGAAACGCACGCCGTCGAGGTGCTCGGCTAGCGCTCGAGTACCAGCAGGGGCGAGGTTGTTGATTATTTCAAAATACGAAATGAATTTTTGCGTCGTTATCGCCTATTCGTCAAATGTCGACAACGTATATTCACCACGTTTATAACGGAATTCATATTTCCTATTGGATTTCTCACCGCTTGTTGCCTAAATTTAGCCTCGAAATCCCGCTCGCTGACCGGAAGGGTGGCGTTTCACCGGTGTCAGTTGTACGAAGAAGCATCACTAAAGCGTCGACAGAAAAAACTTACCAACCCCCGCCACAGTCCGCGACTCGATCATTCGCGGCGAAAGGTCGTCGTCTGACGCGGCGTTCGTATATCGGATGTCTCGCGATGCAAATCCATGTGCTCAAGGCCCAAGGGTTGTCGTTGCGAGAGATCGCGCGGCGGCTGGGCGTATCCCGTAACACCGTGACGCGTTATTCGGCGTCAGAGGATGTGCCCCGCTACAAACAGCGTGAGCCGAGGCCGACCAAACTCGACCCGTTTCAGGCGTACATCCTCGAGGGAATGCAAGCGGCAGCCCCGGACGCGATTGCCGCTCCTGCACTGCTGCGTGAACTGCGTGCGCTGGGCTACGAAGGCCAATTGCGCAGCGTCCAGGCTTTCATGAACGCGCACAAACCGGCGCCGGCACCCGATCCGGTCGTGCGTTTCGAGACCGAGCCGGGGCGACAGATGCAATGTGACTTCGTCGTATTCCGTCGCGGCGCCGATTCGCTGTATGCGTTCACTGCCACGTTGGGTTTTAGCCGTTGGCGCTGGGCGCGCTTTGCAACCAACGAGAAGGCCGAAACGCTGATTGCCTGTCATCACGCTTTATTCGAGACGCTCGGCGGCGTGCCTCGCGAGATCCTGTTCGATTTTGTTGCCGGCAACAAAATCGATGATCACGCGCGAGGGCACGGCGCCGAACCATTCGAAAGCGCGACGGTGGCAACCGAGCCAAGTCGCTACGGTCTGGTCCCAGACGAACTCGACGTACTGATGTCGCGAGAAGGCGAGCGTCATCACGAACGCCCACGTGCGCGTGAACACGCCGTCGGCATCGGGCAGCATCGGGCCGGCACCGAAATCCACTTGCGCCGCTTCGCCGGGCGCGAAGCTTAGTGGCACAGTGGCTTCCGGCGGACGGTCCGCGTTGATCGAAACGATCATGCGATACACCGACGAATAGCTGCCGGTGTAGCCATGCTCACGCCGTAACGCAGCCAGAATCGCGGTGCCGGGCACGTTCTGCTCGAGCCACGATGCAATCAACACGCGGTGTACTTCGAGGCCCGAGACGGTGGACGCAGCCTTCTGCGGCGGCCCCAGTGCCGCGGCGATCTCGGCGTCATCCGGTAACGGCGTATCGGGCTTGAACCAGCCGCGTTGTTCGGCTAACTCACGCAGTGCCGCGAGCTTGCGTCGCCCCATGTAGCGACAGCGCGCCAGTTCGCGGTCGGAGTCCCCGTGGCGCATGCGCACGAGAACCTGTCGATATTGGTGCATCTCGATTCTCCGTCGGCCCATCGCTGCCTCCCTGGGGGATCACGCCCCACAAGTTAAGCAGCCAATGAGCAGCAAGTTCCGAGATGCCCGTTTCCTTCCCTGGCTCCTATATGCCGGGAACCGGCTGGCTCCTATATGCCGGGAACCGGCTGGCTCCTATATGCCGGGAACCGGCTGGCTCCTATATGCCGGAAACGAAGTGGCTCCTTTATGCCGAAAACGTCCCGGTTCCTTTATGCCGGAAGTCGATTGGCTCCTATGTGCCGGAAGATGACAACGGGCGCATCCATCAAGAGCTGCGCCGCAAGGGCGTGACGCTGACGTTGCTGTGGGAGGAGTACCAGGCCGAGTTTGCGGACCGGCAAACCTACCGCTATACGCAGTTCTGCGAGCACTACAAGGCGTTCACGAAGCGTCTGAAGCGCTCGATGCGCCAAATCCACCGCGCCGGTGAGAAGCTGTTTGTCGACTTCGCCGGCCCGACGTTGGCGCTGACGACTGGTCGCCGCGCGCACATCTTCGTGGCCGCCATGGGCGCCTCGAGCTACACGTTCGCGTGTGCCATGTAACCTCTGTAACCGGATTTCGTCAACGCTCGAGCATCCCGGCTGCTCAAGCAAAGCGATGGCTAGTATCTGCCCACGGGTCCTCGTAGACGACCAAGCCCCATTCATTCACCGGATCTGCTGCGCGTCACCGCCGCGAACACCCTGGCTTCCTCGCGATGAAGCGTCGCCTTTGCCTCAATCCCGACCCGGTCTAAATCCTTCTTGAGACGTTCAATCTGCGCGTCGATCTCGGCGTCAGTCGTTAAATCCGGACTTATCGTCGGCGCAACGCCTTTGGCTTTGCTGTACTCCGACTCGGCGATTCCCAGTCTGATGTGTGGGGCCACAGGATAGCCGCCCTTGCCCCATTTCCTTTGCAGGGTAACGACGCAGAACTTTCCCATACCAGTTCTCCGACCACAAAAGGGTTGCCTTGATATTTCAATCCTACGCCGATCCGAGCCTGACAAAACTTGCCGCGGCTCTGGAAACTATCGGCCACATCCCCGCGCCGATCACTATGGTTGCCGCCTGATGCGGCTAGGAGCGCTATTCGGATCGTGGAATCCGATTCCCCCTCGCGTGCCAGCCCGTTCTACATCGCATGCACGCGTCCGGCAACTCCATGGAAAGTGGCATTGCTACAGCTACAGTTGCTACAGTTGACCAGCCGATCAAAACAACGGAAACGGCCGAATCTCAGAGGCGGACGTGCGGGGTCTGAGCCAATCACCCAGAGGACGGTGAACCCAATACGAAATTGGCCCGTCACCGGCGCAATGCACCGTAGCGGGCCAATTTAGCAAATCGGGGCGCGCAAAGGGTGCTGCGCGCTCAGTAGGCGAGGTTAGCGACCGTGTAAGTCGCCAACGGCTCGCCAATCTGACGGATTAGCGACGAGAGTAAAGCGAACCCGTACCGGTGACGGCAGACACGGCGGGGGCGCCAGATTCCGATGACCCGCTAATCACGCCACCCACGCCACTCGTCGAGCCATTCTCAGCAGCAACACGTGCTTCAGCTGCCTGGATGTCCTCCGGGTAATACGGGTCTCTGCCGCTGTGGCTTGGGTTATAGCCCGCCTTTTCGAGCTGAACTAGCTGAGCACGAACCTGTGCGCGTGTAACGGGTTGGTTCGCTTGGGCGAACGAAGCCACGGGAGCGGTGAGAACGACAGCGAGAGCGACAGCCTTGATAAGCGATTTCATGATTACTACCTCCAGAGATTGTTTTGCATGGCGCTGCAAGCAAGTTTGTATGCAGCCGTTGGATACAGTCTAAGAAGATGATGGATCAGGGTAAATACCTAATTCACGAAATCACTATTCTCACAAGCATGACAATCGAAACGCAGGCTGATCACAACCTCGGCGGCGAAGGACGCGCCGAGTTTCTCTCCCAGTTGGATGGTGAGCCTCGACACTGTGTCCCTATTTGAAGTCCCCGTGATTTTCGTGCCGTTTCCCCGGGTACGTCTGCCCATGTCTGGTGGGGCTCAGCGGTAAGACCCCAATATAATATACAATCAAATCAGCCACTTCCTGTCTGGCCTACCCTTGATTTTCAAGCATTTTGCGACGGTAGGTTGCTCTTGGTCTGATGCGGGCTTGCGACCCGGCCCCGTTAAAATATCTCACGAAATCAGCGACTTGCTGTTTGGTTATTTTCGGCTGTTGATCATATGGCGAATCGGTCGCGCCGGAGCGCCGCTCCCCTCGCCCATCGTGCAGACTCCGATAACGCGCCGGGGATCACTACGGATCAAGCTAGCCGCCGCTGCCTCGCATGCAGGTCGGCCGTAAGCGCTAGTTTTAGCACACCGAATGCAGATTTGATGGTCGGTGCGCGTTTGTCGTGTCAGCCGACGTTCGTT
>NZ_JAFLRF010000018.1:0-197 GCF_017315705.1 Trinickia mobilis
GCCCGTGTGAAAGTAGGTAATCGTCAGGCTCCTTATGTCGGCCAGAGTTTGTGCTTCAGCGCTTACTCTGGCCCCATGCAGAGCTCCCGTGCACAACCCCACCCCATCAAGGTGGGGTTGCGGCGTTTACGGCCCCGCAATCCCCCGCGCCGCCGAGCCGGCACCGCGAAACCCACCCGCGACGCCCCCCACCCGCA
>NZ_JAFLRF010000018.1:207-751 GCF_017315705.1 Trinickia mobilis
CGGCAAGACTATAAGTGAGAGCGATCGATAGCCTGGGGCTCACGTAGTACTTGACATTACGTCGATGTACCCCCATAATCGGCAGTTCTCTGCGGAGGGGTGCCCGAGTGGCTAAAGGGGGCAGACTGTAAATCTGTTGGCTTACGCCTACGTTGGTTCGAATCCAACCTCCTCCACCAGAATGCAAGCTGTAGTAGCGATAGGGAATCGGAAAGCCCTTGCGGGTGTAGCTCAATGGTAGAGCAGAAGCCTTCCAAGCTTACGACGAGGGTTCGATTCCCTTCACCCGCTCCAGTGTTAAGAAGTAGCGCCCATGTGGCTCAGTGGTAGAGCACTCCCTTGGTAAGGGAGAGGTCGGCAGTTCGATCCTGCCCATGGGCACCAGCAAGTAGTCAGTGATTGTTTGCGCGCGGCGCAACGTACGGAAAATCCTCTTAGGAGTCGAAAATGGCCAAGGGTAAGTTTGAGCGGACCAAGCCGCACGTGAACGTCGGCACGATCGGTCACGTTGATCATGGCAAGACCACGCTGACGGCGGCGATCA
>NZ_JAFLRF010000018.1:761-125132 GCF_017315705.1 Trinickia mobilis
GCTAATCCGCGGCGCGGGCCCGTACCGATCGGTGTTGCAACCCGCTATTGCTCATGGTAACGCGCCCCGATTCTTCCGAACGCGCTGTCGATGGCTTCATCCTCGTTTGATGAGTCGAATAATGAATAGCAGAATAACGGCACCGATCACAGCCGTGATGATCGATGCGATCATGCCGCCGCCGAGCGAGATACCTAGTACGCGCGACAGCCAACCGCCGATGAACGCACCCACGATCCCGACGATGATGTCGACGATCAATCCGAAGCCGCCGCCTTTGACCAATACGCCCGCTAGCCAGCCAGCGATTGCGCCGATAATGAGCCATGCGATGAGCCCGTGTTGCATAGTGGAGACTCCGTGGTTAAGTGTAAAAAGAGAAGCGCAAAATAATCACGCTAACTGAGCTTAAATGGCACGCATAGGCGAGTCCATAGTTAGGATACCCAATTAACACTATTTCGCGATGTTGCTGGGGATCTGAGCATAACGGATGAATCATGCCGAGTTTGATACGACCGGTGCTCAAGGAGAAGCAAGTCGCCGCGAACACTCAAGATGTTCTCGACAACGCGTCGAGTGATCACACTGCGCGCAGTCACTGAATTCATGTCGTTCTCGGCGTCGGGCTGCACAGGGGAGAATGAGCGATAGCCGCCCTGCGTAGAGAGCTACGGGCGCATCGCTTACGCTTGTTATAGGTGACAGTACGTTCATTCGCAAGCGAGAAGGGAGCGCGGCGCGTCCGAGTTAGGCTGCTCTGTCAGATATTTGAAGGCTTTTGCGAGGCGAGCGTGTATGCATCCTCATTCGGGCGTGGGTTCGGCTTCCTTCGCGGTCCAACTCACACTGGACACGCCTTTCTCCATGCTGATGCGGCTCGCCATCAATTCGAGCTTCGGTTGATCTTTGGGATGCAGCTTGAGCGTCGCGGTCACCAGGATACGTCCGGCCGCGTCGGGTACGTCCTCGCTCGTGAGGCTCTGGAACGACAGCGGCGACGAGTACATCGAGTTCGATAGTGCCGTGCGGATGTGGATCTCGTCTTCTTCGCGGCAGACGACGGACAAAACGTACTCGCGTATCAGGTCCGCATTCGAAACGGGGGTTGCATTGATTGCTTTGCTGACTTCGCGCAGCAGCGTATTCGTCAGCAACACAATGCCGGTGCCCGCGAGCGCGGGACCATAGTGGCCTGAGCCGCAGAGCACGCCGACAGCGGCGGAGCACCACAACGTGGCGGCCGTGTTGATCCCTTGAATCGAGCCTTTTTCGCGCATGATGACGCCGCCGCCGAGAAAGCCGACGCCGGATACGACGTACGCGGCAATCCGCGTCACGCCCTCTATGCCGTCGCCGGTGAGAACGCCGAGCGTGACGAACAGGCAAGCGCCGCTTGCAACGAGCGTAATGGTGCGCAGACCGGCCGTGCGTTGCCGCATCTGGCGTTCGATGCCGATTGCGACCCCGCAAGCAAACGCGGCAAACAAGCGGAGAGCGAATTCAAGCGTCATTGGATATGCGTTCTCTTGGTTTCGTTGAGTGATGGATTCGACCGCGAGCTTCGGCATTCATATGCGACTCGACGGATAACCACAAGCTTCAGCATGCCACGCTTCGGTGAACGTATTTGTGTCGTACGGCGAACTCTATCTCAGCCGTCAATGAGCAACGGCATGAGCCTCGGGGATGTCGATGATCTTTGTCGATAGACAGTGCAGCGCAGGACAAGCCTTCGCGCGAACACTAGCGCGCTATGGCTATCGGTAGCAAGAGTGCACAGGGGTGCTGCGAACTGCGACGCGCACCGCTTGCCTGTTGGCAAGACGGCGGCAGAGAGAAAAACTGGCGCGGGTCTTGCCGCTCAGACGGTGAGACGAAGTAGGGATCGACTACTGCTGCTGTCCAAGGCGGTGGACCTCAAAAAATTGAGAATAGCGAAATTTTAGGCAGTTGCCGACGTGAGCGTCAACTCAAAATTGCTGCGCTGCGCAGAGCGCGCAAGGCGTTCGACGGGGCGCGTCCAGAAGGAACGCGGGCGAGCGCGAATTCGTACAAGTCTGTTTCCCGTCAGGCGGCTGTGCCCGCCACCAGCCTCAGCCGCGTGATCTCCGACGGGGCGCCAAGACGCTTGGGCGGTCCCCAGTAACCTGTGCCTCGGCTCGTGTAGACCCAGAGGTTATTGAGGCGTGCGAGCCCCGCCGTAAACGGCTGTTGCAGCCGAACGAAGAAATTCCACGGGAAGAACTGCCCGCCATGCGTGTGCCCTGACAACTGGAGCGTGAAGCCCGCGTCCGCAGCCGCAAGCGCGGTGCGCGGCTGATGCGCGAGCAGCACGCGCACCCGCACGTCTCCTGGCGCGCCGGCGAGCGCTGCGGCGGGGTCGCTGCGGTGCGATGGGTCGAAGTGTCCCGCCGTGTAGTCGGTCACGCCTGCGATCAGAACTCGCGCGCCATCGTGGTCGAGTACGACGTGCTCGTTCATCAGCACATGCAAGCCGAGGCGCTGGAATTCAGCGATCCATTGATCGGCGCCCGAATAGTATTCGTGATTGCCGGTCACGAGATACGCCCCGTACCGAGCATTGAGGCGCCCGAGCGGTCGGGTGTGGGCGGAGAGCTGCGCGACGCTGCCGTCGACGACGTCGCCTGTCACCGCGATCAGGTCCGGCTTGAGCCGGTTGACTGCGTCGACGATCGCGTCGACGTAACGCTGCTTGATCGTCGGGCCGACGTGGATATCGCTGATCTGCACGATCGTGAAGCCGTCCAATGCTGCCGGCAAACTATCGATCGGTACGTCGACTGTGACGACGCGTGCGCGTCGGCGAGCGTTGACGAATCCGATCGCGGTCGACAGCAGCGCGAGGAGCGGCACCGCTGCGGCGGAGTCGATCCGCCAGCGGGCGAGCGGCACGGTGCGTGGCCAGAGCGCGTCGATGGTCAGGAGCGACGCCAGCGCGACGTCGCGCAGCAAGGTCAGCACGAGCAGCGACGAGAAGAAGCCCATGGTAAGCAGACCGATCCAAGCGAGCCGATCGGCGAGCGGCTGGCGCTCGAGCGTGCGCGCGAGCATGCCGACGGGAATCAATCCACACGACAATACGAGCCAAAGTGCCGCCAGCCCACGGAACACCGGGCCAACCGGCAACTCGGGAATGAGCCGCAAACCGATATAAACGTGCAGCAGAACGCCGATGCCGATGGCACGGACGAAAAAACCTGAGCGGCGCATAGAGCAAAGAAGGAGAGGAAATGGAGGCCGGCGAGGCGGCGCTGCGATTTGTAGCTGGCCTTGGGCACTGCCGATTCATTTTACAGACAGAACGCTTCGCCGTCGGCGGCCGATTTGGGTCGCCCACGGCGCGCGGTGTCCATTTCCGGCTGGATTTTCCGATTTTTCCGCCGCAGTGGACTCTTGCGCTCGATTGCTGATCTAAACTATTGATTTCATGGTTCGGTTCCACTTGCGCGATTGAAGGGCACGATGGAAGGAGGCGAATGATGAAGATAATCAGGTTTGCGCACCATCCGCATCGCGAACACCATGTCGGCTATGAAGGCAGTCACGTCATGCTGCCGCTGGTGGCGCTCTCCCTGATGGCGCTCGCGGTTTATTTCGGCGTGCGCCGGCTCGACATGCTCGAGATCTCGCGCGACGCGTTGTTTTACGTCGTCATGGTCTTCGTCGCGCTAGGCATCGCGGGCCTGTTCGGCGCGGCCGGCGCTTGGCTGCGATCCGGAGGCGACGAACGGGGCGAAGGCTTTTGCTTCGTCGGCGCGTTGGTCGGGGCAATCGTTTTCTATATCGCGTTGCTGATGTGAACCGTGGAGCGGCGGGCTGCCACGCTCGCTGACGAATTGATGAAAGCGGCGCCCTCGCGCGTGCGTCTCGGCACTCACGCGCGAGGGCGCCGCTTTTGCATCAGTCAGACGATTCTCGCGGTTTCGTCGAATGTGAAGCGCGGGCTGCGTTCGAAAAGCTTCGACGGGTCGCCGTATCCAAGGTTGACGAGGAAATTCGATTTCACCGTCGTACCTGCGAAAAAAGCCTCGTCGACTTTTGCCGAATCGAAGCCGGACATCGGGCCGGTGTCGAGTCCGAGCGCTCGGGCCGCCAGGATCAGGTAGCCGCCTTGCAGCGTCGAATTGCGAAATGCAGTGGCCGCAATAGCCGCGTCGTTGCCCGCGAACCAACTGCGCGCGTCTGCGTGGGGGAAGAGTTTCGGCAAATGCTCGTAAAACGCCATGTCCATGCCGACGATCACCGTCACGGGCGCGGCCATCGTTTTTTCGACATTGCCCTCTGACAGCGCCGGACGCAGCTTTTCCTTGGCTTCCGGCGTTTTGACGAACACGAATCGGCCCGGGCTGGAATTGGCAGACGTGGGTCCGAGCTCGACGAGATCAATCAGCTGTTTGAGAAGCGCGTCGTCGACCGGCTTCGGGAGCCAGCCGTTGTGCGTGCGCGCATTGCGAAAGAGTTGATCCAGGGCGGTATCGGAAAGTGTCATGTTGCGAGGTGTAGGGGGAGGTTGAGGCTGTTGTGCGGGCAGTTGCGGCTGCCGACGGCATGGTTGCGCTTGAAGCGTCCCGTTGTCGCCGAGCCGTGTTTCTCGGTGCCTCGATGATAGCCGGCGACCGGCGTAACTTGCTGGCGCTCGCGGCTACGACTGCAGCAGCTTTTTCAGCAGCTCGGCGACGTGACGACGAGCGGTGCGCTCGGCTTCTTCTTCGTCGCGGGCCTGGAGCGCGCGCAGAATGGCGTCGTGTTCGTCGCGGTTTGCCAGGAGCTCAGTAAAGCTCGTCGCACGTTTTCCGCACATCGCGCGAGTCTGCGCATACAGTGCCGTGAGCGTTTTCTTGATCGCGGGGCTTTGCGCGCCGTCGAGCAGCCCGTGATGAAACCGCAGGTTGGCCTCGTCGTAGGCTGCCCGATCCTGTTCCCTAATTGCGATCGACTGGCGCTCGACCGAATCCTCGAGTTCCGAGAGTTCAGCCGTGCTCATTCTGCGCGCGGCCAAGCGGGCCGCCATGCCTTCCAGCGCTTCACGCGCTTCGAACACTGCGGCAAGCCGTGCGGGCTCGAACGCAATCAAAAAGACGCCTTGGCGCGGCGTGACTTCGACGATTCCTTCGGCTTCCAGGCGCGCCACGGCGGACCAGACAGGCGAACGGCTGACGCCCAGGTCGCCTGCCAGTTCCTCGACGCTGATTTTGTCTCCCGGTGCGTAGCGCTCGCCGTCGAGCAACAGGTCGCGCACGGCCACATAGGCATCGACGGCGAGCGTCGAGCGTTTGAGTTTTTGCGGCGCGGCAGTCATTTCGAAGCGACTCCGTTGATATGCGGTCGACGGTATGCCACATGCAGTCCTTTGCCGACAGGGACCAAAGTCGCGTCGAATTGCGGCAACGCGCTGACTGTCGCCAGATAGCCGGCGATTTCTTCCGGGTGCGACAGCGCGTTGTCGGCGATCAGCAGCACGTCGTCTGTCAGTTTGGGCAGAAGGAGTTCGAGCTGAGACGGAGCGCTGATTCGATCCGCGTCGAAAAAGACGCAGTCGAACGGACCGTCGAGCGCGGCGCACCAGCGCGTCGCGTCGCCTTCGATGACTTGTGCATGACTTTGGACGCCCGCGCGGCGCAGGTTTTCACGCGCTTGGGCGGCCCTGGCCGCGTCTCTATCGATCGTGGTAATCGGGTTGCCCGCAGTTTTCGCCATCGCGCAGGCGAGCCAGATCGCGCTGTAGCCGTTCGACGTGCCGATCTCCAGCACGCGTCTGCGCCCGCTTGCCGTCACCAAAAGAAACAGCAACTCGGCGGTGGGTCGTTCGAGGTTCAATAGCTTTTGGGTGCGGTCCGTTGCGGTTGCGTCGATCTCTGCGCCATGGACTTCCAATTCGTGGAGCAAGGCCTCGATCTCGACTGTCAACATAGTCGGGTCCTAAGAAATCGTAATTCGTGTTTCATGATACGTGATAACGCGAAATACAGGTGAATGCCAAAGGACTACGGTGGCACAATGACTTTCTCAACCGGAATGCACGCATGAAAGCGATGATTGATGACATTTTCGGCGATATTCCGCAGCCGAATGTCGATTGGTATCCGGACTGGCTCTCGCCAGAAGCGGCGGCGCTTGACCTTGAACGTGTCATCGCCGAGGTGGAGTGGAGGCAGGACACGATGTACACCCCGGCGGGGCTCACGCCCTTGCCGCGCCTGACCGCATGGCAAGGCGATGCCGGTGCGGTCTATGTTTACTCGGGCATACGCAACACCCCGCTGGCGTGGACGCCGACTGTGCTGAAGCTGAAGGCCGCGGCGGAAGCCGTTTGCGGTGCGCGGTTCAATAGCGTGCTTTTAAATCGCTATCGAAACGGCAACGACAGCATGGGATGGCACGCCGACCGTGAGCCGGAATTGGGCGCGGAACCTGTAATTGCGTCGGTAAGCCTCGGTTCCGCGCGTCGATTCGACCTTCGCCATAACAAGACGGGGGCAATTCAATCTTTTCAGTTGACAGGCGGAAGCCTGCTCGTGATGCGCGGGCGCACTCAGGCGGAATGGCGCCACCGCGTGCCTAAGGAGCCCAGCATTCGCGGCGAGCGAGTCAATCTGACGTTCCGGTTTGTGACGCCTCGCTCTTAGGCGTTACCCCGACTTGCGGCGCTAAGACAGCAGCCGTCCTTGCTTGCGTCGTTGAAGCTCGCCATTCTTTGTGGGTCGCAACGTCCCACACTAGGACCTGTTATTAGCGTGAACCGACCCTAGCGCACGGCTGTAACCGGCACGCGCGAGATCCTCACAAGGCGTTCCAGAACGCTGCGGCTGAAAAAACTGATGAACGTATGCAGCGGATCGTTGCGCGGTGCGGCCAGCAGGATTTCGTCGCAGCCGGTTTGTTCGGCGCATTCCGCAATTGTCGGAATGAGCGGCCCGACGTGAATCGTGACCGAATATTTGACGCCGCCGTCCTTGAGAATCTGCTCCGCGCGACATAGTGCGGCGTGCGCGTGGGAGTTTTCGAAGGAGCGCAGTTTGGAGAGGGGATAGAACGCTTCGAGGCGAGTCGATTCGAGCGGCGGTTGAACGTTGACAAGCACGATTTCGGACGCGCATCGCTCGCTGTAAAGAAATGCGGCGTGCCGGACTGCTTGAAGCGAGCGCGGCGAGCGGCTGACCGGCACTAGTATTTTCAACATGGTTTCTTGTCCCTCATGCCGCTAGTTGTTCTAGAGCCGACGATCGAGCCGGTAACGCCTCGGCCGCGCATGCCGTTGGCGTCATCCGTGGAAGCTGCGGCAGTAACCGGATAGGAGAATGAAGACGCTGCGCCTGCGCGGGCGTTGCTCTTATGGATGGCCATCTCAGCGAATGGTGATGGGGATGTTGATAGGCTATCGGATCACGTGCAGGGCTAGCCTAAAGAAAGCTAGTGATGGCGTAAACATGATGTAAACATTGAGTGTCTCGCCGATTTGTAAGGTACGAAAAATTTCAAAAAAGTTTATGCGCATAACAACGCGCAAGGCAGCGGCCTGCCGACCGAGCTCAGACGTGAGCGAACGACGCAACGCTTGACGTCGTCACGACACCCGCACAATTGCTTGCGCGCGCGGGCGATATCCATGTGTATGCATGTAAAATGCCCTTGTCCGAAGCAGTCTCCCATAGAACCAAAAGATAGCGAGTGCCCAGTTGCACAGCACCTCGCCAGGTGTAAATTCCGTCGAACGAGAGGGCACCATGTCTGAACCGCCTTTGCGGTTGCCATGCCATTGCGGAACGCTGCGTCAGGCCGCGCGCGCGATTACGTCGCTATACGATGCCCAGTTGGCGAAGCACGGCATCCGTATTACGCAATACACGATCCTGATGGCGCTGAATCGCGCCGAAGGCGTCAGCACGACGCAGCTATCGGACGAGCTTCTAATGGATCAGACGACCTTGAGCCGCACGCTAGCGACGCTGCGGACCAAGCGACTCGTCGCGGCAGAGGCGGGCGACGATTTGCGCATGCGCTTCTGGACGCTCACGCCGAAAGGCCGGGCGCTGCTGCACGCTTGTGAAAGCGATTGGAAGGCGGCGCAGGACGAGCTCTATCGCCGTGTGGGGAAGCGTCATGTCAAGGCGCTTGACGAGCAGATCTATGCCCTCGCAAGCAAGCTGATCGAAGACTAGCGGCAAGCACCTCGGGATGCCGGGGCCGACCGGGTGCGTCCTGCAGCGCGCGACAGAGAGCGCGTTGGCGCAATTTGGGCGACCGAGGTTCGCTTTGGGCACACCCGTGCGAGGCAATTCGTCTATGTGCGGTGAACAATCCCGAATGCGCGTGTCCTTGCAGCGCATTCGCCTCCGGCCGAATATATGCGTACGATGGCGAGTCCGAGGCCGCAATGTCCTTCGAGAGCGCTTCGACTACGAAGTTCGGGCGCGGCGGGATGTCGCCGTTGGCGGCTTGCAGCACGAGCAGCAATCCGCGCGCAAAGCCGTCCACTTCGTGGCGCGGCGGTTGTGTCGTTAGTCATGCAAACCACCCAGCTTGAACTGCGAGCAGCACGGCCGTTGAGAGCAACGCCATTCTGCCGAATAGCGTGTTCAACCGGTTCTTCGTGCGCTAGACGCTGCCTCGGCGAAAGCATGCGAAGAATTGGCGTCCGGCACGAACAGGTAATCCTTGCCTCGCACCGTCCGCACGAAACGTGCCGTCGCGCAGCAGCGCGCGTGTCGCGAAGTCGAGTTCGAAAGGGCCGAAGCGAAACCGGTCGCCCGCTTCGGGTGCGCTGGTGGATGCCGGACCGCGGCGGCGCAGCACGGTATGGATGCGCGCCGGCACAGCTCGCGTGGATCGAAGGGCTTCGTGATGTAGTCGTCGGCGCCGAGTTCGAGCACGACGACCGACGGTCGCTCGCGCTCGAGGCGCCGGCGCAAATTGCTGCCGTCAAGGGGGCTCAAGAGCGCACACGTGGGCGGTCCTCTGCCTCACGACCCAAGTCTAGCGGCAGTCGAAAAGGGTGTTAAGCATTGTCAAGCACGGTGGCGGCTACAGGCCCGGCGTGCTGCGATTGGCCGTGCGGGTGGGAATTGGGGGAACCAGCGGACGGCCGAGTCGACGAGAGTCGTCAGACTGGCCGTATTCCTGAAGCTCGAGCGCTTGTGGCTTTGAGCGGTGCGACTGGCGATGTTCGTTGGTAGCGCTTTAGCGCCGGAACACGCTGTTTTCTGCAGAAACGGATTGGCGGTCGACGGCTTGCAGGCGCCAGAATCCGTCCATCGGCATGTGCTTTTCGACGCTGGACCAGGCGGCGGCGCCGTGCGCGGTTGAGACGCGCTGATGGCGATCGACGTGCAGTCCGCTCAACGTGCACAGAGGCTCGTCTTCGCTCGGGGCGCACAGTGTGGTGACACCGTTTTCGTCGCGCATTTCGCCCCAAGGCGGAAGATCGACCCCATCGTGTGCTTCCCTCGACCAAACTCGCTCGTCTGTATCGAGCCACAGCACGGCGTAATCGTGATTGACGGTGGGATCGGAACCGTTAATCAGAATGGTCAGACGCATTTCAGGTCCTCCATAGATATCCGCAGAGCGTGATTTAACAGTCTAGACCGCAGACAAATGAATTCAAGCTCACAAAACTGCGGATTCCTGGTGCGGCGCAACCCGTGGAGGGACTTAACGACTTCAGACCCCGTCGTCACCGAAGTAGACCGGGTCGCTGCTGGCGGCGATCGCCGTGCGCGGCAGCTAGCGAGGCGGGCGCTTGAGCCAGGGCCGCGCCTGCGGCAGCGGAAGTGACCGCGTCAATGGCAACACGAATGGCGAAGGCGCGGCGAGCGGCGCGCGAGAGCCGAGTCGGACTTTGCATCGCATCGGCTTCCGCTGAGCACGTCCCCGTCGTTCAGCGGACGAAATACCCCCGGTCTTGCATGCAGTCGCCGTATGCGCGCCAGTAGGTGGTCATCGGCGGCTCCGGTGGAGGCAGCGGCGGCATCTGGACGCCGCTCGCGCCCGAAGCGCCCGAGGCGCCCATCGCGAGGGTCGTCGACGATGCTGCGCCTGAGGCAGCGGCAGCGCCCGAAGCGGCGGCCATCGCCGTGCCGGATGCGGTTCCACTGGCTGCGCTTGCAGTTGCTGCCGCACCGCTCGCCGGAGGCGCGCCGCTTGCGGCGATGCCGGGCGGCAGAGGCGGCGCGGATGCGCCGTGTCCCGCGTCCGCCGCGAAGTTGATCGGCGTCGTGCGCGTCGGCGTCTGTGGCTGGCGGGCCATGTCGATGTGGGTCTGAGAATTCGCCTGGCCGAAGCAGAAGGCGTTATCGATCGCTTGCTGCGCGGGGTTTTGGCTGCGCGCAGGATAAACCAGAGGCCGTTGCGCGAACGCCGTCCCGCTGATCGTCAGTAGTGCAACACAGGTGCAGGCTGAAATGCGGATGCTCATCGTTTTTCTACTCCCGTAGCGAAGCGGAAGTGCTCGAGGCGAAGCGGCGACAGACGACTCGACGCGCACACCCGAGCGTCGGGCCATACCGGCCGTCCCGATCCGCCAAACAGCATGCTGACAGGATACCGCCGCTCCTCCGCCCGCGATCAAGAGAGTATCGGCTTCATCCGCCATCTTTGGCGTGAATCGCCAGTGCGACGAGGCACATTGGCGTCTATCGACTACTTGTGGCGCGCGTCAGCCGGCCTTCGCGAAGTCGCTTTGCGGGGGCACTCGGCGTCACGCGCACGAATCCATGTAGCGTTTTGCGGAATGACCGATGGCGTCGGCCGCACGGTTTTTTCGTTGTCGTAGACGACCCAGACGATAAGGATTTCGAACTAATCGGCGTGAGTCGCCGAGTTCACTAAGACAAAGTTGATGCCCTGCATGTCGCGATGGATTGTCGATGGTAACGGGTGGCGCGCTATAGCACGTTCAACGGCGTCTTCAGATAGCGGATGCCGTTGCTCTCGGGTTCAGGCAGAACCCCGGCGCGGATATTGAGCTGAATCGAAGGGATGATCAGCGTGGGCTTGCCGAGCGCCGCGTCGCGCGCTGTCCGCATGGCGACGAAATCGGCTTCGGCGATGGTGTCGCGCACGTGGATGTTCGTCGCGCGCTGTTCGGCGACCGTGGTCCGCCAACGGACGTCGCGTCCCGCGGGCGGATAGTCGTGGCACATATAGAGGTCGGTATCGTCCGGCAGGGCAAGGAGCGAGCGTATCGACGCGTAGAGCGTGCGGGCGTCGCCGCCGGGAAAGTCGCAGCGGGCGGTGCCGACGTCGGGCATGAAAAGTGTATCGCCGACGAACACCGCGCCGTCGAACTTGAACGCCACGTCTGCGGGCGTATGCCCGGGCACGTGAAGCACGGTGGCCTCGAGTTCGCCGACGCGCAGCGTTTCATTCGCCGCAAACAGACGATCGAATTGCGAGCCGTCGGGGCGGAACGCCGGCTCGAAATTGAAAACCGGCCCGAAGATCTTTTGCACGGAGCGGATGTGCTCGCCGATCCCGATCGCCCCGCCGAGCTTATCGCGCAGGTACGGCGCGGCCGAAAGATGATCCGCGTGCGCGTGCGTTTCGAGCAGCCACTCGGATTGCAACTGCTGTTCGCGGACATAGCCGACGATCCGGTCGGCCGAAAAGGTCGACGTGTGGCCGGAATGCGGCTCGTAGTCGAGTACCGAATCGATGATCGCGCAACGGGTGCCGGGGCCAGCGTGGACGACGTAGCTGATGGTCGCCGTCGCGGAGTCGTGGAAAGCCTGAATCTGGGGTTTCATGGCGAGCCTTGTTGATTGCGAGTTGCGCGGCGGGGCGGCGATGTGGCGAAAGTCTATGGTAAGCGGACGGTCGCATTCGAGGAAGGCAATGTGACGACGCGGCGCACCATGACGCGCAGCCGCGGCCGTCGATCGCGTGCATCCATCGATGCGGCCACGCCGATAAATTCAAGCTCGGCTTGCACTGAGTAGGCGGACCGCCCCGTCGAAAACGCGGATGAAATTTCAAGCCGTGGCACGCGTACCGGCGCACGGTGAGATCATTTTTTTGGATGTCTTATTAATAATTCGTTGTTAATTTGCAACCGTAAGGCTGATTGTAATAATTTGATATGGGGGCTTTATGTCGCGAAAAGGACTCGCCATCTCATTGAAAGTTATTAAGAAACAATGTGTTGTGTGGTCATTTGATTTTATTGTTTCTGTCTGAGGAGAAATATATTGCATGACATGTGTATGCATTTTGTAATAATTGCACGTAGACTCCGTTCTTCGTTAGGCGGTCAAGAAACAGGCTACACGAACACTGCAACCGGTCGATTCGGGTGATGCCTCCGTCTTTCTTTAACAAGGTCGCAAGGCCGGTCCTTATAAAGGGAGCTTGTCTCATGAAAAAACCCCTGATCATGGCAGCAGTTTCCGCGTCGTTTGCAGTCGCAGCTCACGCACAAAGCAGCGTCACGCTGTACGGTGTGCTGGATGCAGGTGTCAGCTATCAAAGCAACGTTGAAAATGCGAACGGCCAAGGCTCGTCGCTGTGGAAGGCAGGCAGCGCTGGCATCGATCAAAGCCGTTGGGGTCTGCGCGGTTCGGAAGACCTGGGCGGCGGCTTGAAGGCTGTGTTCGACCTCGAAAGCGGCTTTAACCTTGGCAACGGCAAGTTCAGCAACAGCGGCGGCATGTTCAACCGCCAAGCTTTCGTCGGTCTGTCGAGCGGCAACTACGGTACCGTGACGCTGGGCCGTCAGTATGATGCCGTGCAAGACTACCTCGTGCCGCTGACGGCTGCGGGTAGCTGGGGCGGCACTTACTTCGCGCACTCGGGCAACCTCGACAATCTGAGCACGAACAACGGCTACGCCGTGAACAACTCGGTGAAGTTCCAAAGCGCGAACTACACCGGCTTCACGTTCGGCGGCACGTACGGCTTCTCGAACAACACGCAGTTCGCAAACAACCGCGAATACAGCGTGGGCGCCGCCTATCAGTACCAAGGCCTGCGTGTTGGCGCCGCCTATAGCCAGCAGAACAACCCGGCACTCACCACGAACGGCGCTACGGACGGCACGCCATTCAGCTCGCTGGCCGGCGAGTCGTTCCGGTCGCGCGTCTACGGTGCGGGCCTGGGTTACATGTTCGGTCCTGCAGAAGTGGGCTTCGCATGGACGCAAGCTCGTGCGGACAACGTGCTCGGCGGCGGCTTGATGCGCCAAGACAACTACGAAGTCAACGGCAAGTACAACGTGACTGCGGCGATGTCCCTGGGCCTCGCATACACGTTCACGAACCAGAAGGACACGACTGGTGGCGACAACGTGAAGACGCGTTTCCACCAGATCGGCGCGCAAGCTGACTACTCGCTGTCCAAGCGCACCGACGTGTACGCTCAAGTCGTGTACCAGCACGCCATGGGCGACTCGGCCTTCGCCTCGATCTACAACGGCGATCCGACCACGGCGGCTTCGGCCTCGCCGAACCAGACCGCTGCAACGATCGGCCTGCGTCACCGCTTCTAAAGCGAAGTCGCTGGTTAGTATGAAAAAAGGGTGCCGGACGCGGCACCCTTTTTTATTTTGCGCGCGTTTTTCTGCGTGCATTAAAGCGTGAAGTCGTCCGCAGCTTCGGGTTGGAACACGATCTGATCCACTTTGAGTGTTTTTTCCTGGCCGCTCGGCGGCGTGAAGCGAATCGTGTCGCCGCGCTTTGTGCCGAGCAGCGCCAAACCCGCCGGTGAGAACACGTTGAGCTTGCCGTTCGCGAAGTCCGCCTGCGGGGGATAGACGACGGTCCACGTCATCGGCTCGCCGGTGCCGCTGTCGACGAGCGTCACTTTCGAGTTCATGGTGACGACATTGGCCGAAATTTCGCGCGAATCGACGATGCTTGCGCGTTCCATCAATTCGTCCAGCATGGCGAGATAGCCCGATTGCGGGCTGCTCTGGACGGCGTGCTTTTCGAGGCGTGCGACGTCGAGTTCGGTGAGGTAGCAGGTTTTCTTTTTCATGATCGAATAGGGCGCACCGGCAGCGAACAGGCGCGGGCGGTGGCCTAACACGCGTGCGTTGCCAAATGCGAAAGCAAATATCAAGGAAAATGTAAAGAATGGTATCACGCGCGGAGGTACGTTCGCGACCGACTGCGTCATGGGCATGGTGTGACCCTACTGGGAACCCTGCCAAATTCGGCCTCGCAGGCTCGCGTCGCAGAACCGGGTATCGTTGCGAATGTGTCCAACCGGCTATCGAGGAAACGACGTGAGCGAAACGACTTTGCCCATCGACGCACCCATCGCCGACGCCGAGCCGGCTGCCACCCAAGCCACCCCGTTGCGTACCGACGTGCTGATCATCGGTGCCGGGCCGGTGGGGCTTTTTGCAGCGTTCGAAGCGGGAGTGATCGGCTTGTCATGTCACATCGTCGATGCGCTGAATGAGGTCGGCGGGCAATGCATCGAGCTCTATCCGGAGAAGCCGATCTTCGATATCCCGGCCGTTCCCGTCTGCACCGCACGTGAGCTGGTCGAGCGTTTGACAGAGCAGTGCCGTCCGTTCGGGTTTCCGATTCATCTCGGCCAGCAGGTGCGAAACGTCGAGCAACGAGCCGACGACAAACGCTGGACCGTCGTGACCGATCAAGGGCTCGCGTTCGATGCCGCGGCGATCCTGCTGTCTGCGGGTAACGGGGCGTTCGTGCCGCAGCGCATTGCGCTCGATGAGGCGCCGGCGCTGGAAGGGCGTCACGTGCACTATGCGGTGCGCAAGGTCGCCGCGTTTGCGGGTCAGCGCGTGATGGTTGCGGGCGGCGGCGACTCCGCTCTCGACTGGGCGCTCGCACTGCGCGACGTCGCGCGCCATGTGACGCTGGTGCACCGGCGCGACGCGTTTCGAGCGGCAGACGCGACAGTCCAGGAGGTCAAGCGTGCCGCGGCCGCGGGCGAACTCGACATCGTGATCGGCACGATCGCCGCGCTCAATGCACCAGGCGGCGCGCTCGAATCGGTCGACGTCAAGCGGATCGGCGGAGCGGTCACGCTGCCTGCCGATCACTTGATCGCGTTATATGGCCTGGTGGCGGATCTTGGTCCGATAGGGGACTGGGGGCTCGATATTCGCGCGGGACGGGTGACTGTCGACACCAGCGGTTACGAGTCGTCCCGGCCGGGAATATTCGCGGTCGGCGATATCGCGGGCTATCCGAACAAGCAGAAGCTGATTTTGTCGGGGTTCCACGAGGCGTCGCTCGCGCTGCGCAAGGCCTATGGCTATGCCTATCCGGACAAGAAGCGTGTTCACGTGCATTCGAGCTATGACGCGAAACTGTCGGCGCGCATTCTCGGCGCCGAGGCGCCGGCGGCGGATTTGCCCGAGAACTGATCCACCGCTCGCGCAGAGAAAGTCGTGGTGGGATTCGGTGGAGGGTCTTGCGGGCGTTGTCGGCGATGTGATCAGGGCGGACGGAAAGCATGACCCGGCCTGCCAGATCCACATCGGGCCGCGCCGCTCCGCCGCTCCAACGCTCCGGATTCGGCAGGCGAATCGGCGAGCGCAAGGATGCCGAACCGGCAGCGGAAGCTATCCTTAAAGACGAGTCCCATGGGATCGCGTTGCGTGTTAGCGCGTGGGTTGCGCTCGCGGTTTTCGTGCGCGGTTCCGTGGTGTCTCACGGGCAGTTGATTCGAGTCAATGTGCAAAGGCGGCGCTGCTTTCAAGCTGAACGTTCTGCGCAGCCGCGACGGCCGCGCAATCCGTTCAACCCAAGCAGGCGCAAACCCGGGAGAGTGTCATGTACGAACGAATCTTGGTGGCGGTCGACGGCAGTCAAGCGGCGCGGCTCGCGCTGGACGAGGCGCTGAAGCTCGCGCAAGCGATGCGCGCGGAGGTGCTCGCCGTGTGCGTCGTGGCTCATACGCCTCAACTGGTCGATATCGGCGGCGGCTTTGTCGAAGATAATCGGGCGAGCTCGGCGATGACCGACGCCGCCACGAAAGCGCTCGACGAAGCGCGCGAATTGTTCACGGAAAAGCGTGTGGCCGGCAGCGTGCGCGCAATCGATTCGTACGGCGAAACCATCGCTCAGGTGCTCATGCGGGCGGCCGAGGAATTCGATGCGAACCTCATTGTGATGGGAACCCATGGCCGCACCGGAATGAGGCGCCTGCTTCTCGGCAGCGTTACGGAATCGCTGCTGCGCGAGACGACCGTGCCGCTTCTGCTGCTGAAGGAAACGCCGGAGGCGGAGCCGGAAGCCGAACGCTGAGGCGAGTGGAGAGGGAATGCGCCCGCGCCAGCGCGGGCGCAATCAGCAATGCCAAACGCAGCGTGCGTTGGAGCAAGGCGGCGCCTACCCAACGATTAGGCAATAGCGGGAGAAGTATAATTTTCGCTTTGCCCGGGCTGTTCGCAGACTGTCCCGAGCTGTCTATATCCGCAACCGTAGGGCGCATTTTGACTATTCCAACAACGCAGCAAAACGGAGACGGCCTCAAACGCGGCCTGAAAAACCGCCATATCCAATTGATCGCGCTCGGCGGCGCGATCGGCACGGGCCTCTTTCTCGGCTCGGCGAGCGTTCTGCAGGCAGCAGGCCCGTCGATGATTCTCGGCTACGCAATCGGCGGCCTCATCGCGTTCATGATCATGCGCCAGTTGGGCGAGATGGTTGCGCAGGAGCCCGTGGCCGGTTCCTTTAGCCACTTTGCGTACAAGTATTGGGGCGACTTCGCCGGCTTCCTGTCCGGCTGGAATTACTGGGTGCTCTACGTGCTCGTGAGCATGGCCGAATTGACGGCGGTCGGCACGTACGTGCACTTCTGGTGGCCGGCTGTGCCCACATGGCTGTCGGCGCTCGTCTGCTTCGCCGCAATCAACGCCATCAATCTGGCCACCGTCAAGGCGTACGGCGAGACCGAATTCTGGTTCTCGATCATCAAGGTGATCGCGATCATCGGCATGATCGTGTTCGGCGGCTATCTGCTGATCACGGGGCGCGGCGGGCCGCAGGCGTCGATCACCAACTTGTGGAGCATCGGCGGCTTCTTCCCGCATGGCTTTCATGGCCTCGTCATGATGCTCGCCGTGATCATGTTTTCGTTCGGCGGGCTCGAGTTGATCGGCATCACCGCCGCCGAAGCGGACAATCCGCGAAAGAGCATCCCGAAGGCCGTGAATCAGGTGATCTACCGGATTCTCATCTTCTATATCTGCTCGCTCGTCGTGCTGCTGTCGCTGTATCCGTGGAATCAAGTGGCTCAGGGCGGCAGCCCGTTCGTGATGATCTTTTCGGAGATCGGCGCCGGGCTGACGGCCAACGTGCTCAACGTGGTCGTGCTGACCGCCGCGCTGTCCGTCTACAACAGCGGCGTGTATGCGAACAGCCGCATGCTCTACGGTCTGGCAGAGCAGGGCAACGCGCCGCGCGCGTTGCTGAAGGTCGACCGCCGCGGGGTGCCATATATGGCCATCGGCCTTTCGGCGCTCGCCACCTTTGCCTGCGTGATCATCAATTACCTGATCCCTGCGCAAGCGCTCGGCGTGCTGATGGCGCTGGTCGTCGCCGCGCTCGTGCTGAACTGGTCGTTGATCAGCCTCACGCATCTCAAGTCGCGCAAGGCGATGCTCGCCGCCGGCGAGACGCTGGCGTTCAAGTCGCCGTGGTTTCCGTTCACGAACTGGATCTGCGTGGCGTACATGGCGATGGTGCTGGTCATTCTCGCGATGACGCCCGGGCTCTCGGTATCGGTCTGGCTGGTGCCGGTCTGGCTCGTGGTGATGTGGGTCGGCTACTTGGCGAAGCGCCGCTCCTCGGTGGACCTGGCCCAGGCGGCAGGTCAGTAACGACGCCCGCTGCCGGCGTGCCGCGGCGCGTGCTCGCGTGTGCGGCGCGAGCTTGCGCGGCACGCCGGCGGCCGTCGCGGTCTTGACGTCGGGCCGCCCTTCCGGCGCAGTAAGCGCAGTTTAGCTGTTAGGCGAATAAACAGATTTTATCTGTTTTGAGGATATTTGACGTTTATTTGTTTAGAGAATAAACTGCGTTTATTCGGACTTTGGATGGCAGCTGTGCGGCAAATCCTCGCCACCCCCGATCAACTCGGGACGATCCTCACCGCCGCCCGACGGGCCGCAGGCCTGACGCAGGCGCAAGCCGCCACGCGCGTCGGCGTGAGCCAGAGCCGGCTTTCCACGATGGAATTGAATCCCGGCACCATCACCGTTACGCAGTTGTTTGCGCTCCTGGCCGTCTACCGCCTCGAACTGCAGTTGAGCGACGAGCATCCGACGTTCGAACTGCGCGACTCGGCGAGCGAGTGGTAGCCGATGGGTCGCAAATCGCTTACCCGGGCGCTTTCCGTCTGGGCCAACGGCACTCGGATCGGCGTCTGGCGGATTCCCGCGCGCGGCGCCACGGAGCTGCAGTACGACGAGGCGTGGATCGATTCGCCGGCGGGGCGTCCGCTTTCGCTGTCGCTGCCATACAGCCCGAACAACCTGCCGCTGCGCGGCGACGCGGTCCTCAACTACTTCGACAACCTGCTGCCGGATAGCGAAACGATCCGCGCACGCATCGCGAGCCGGTTCAGAACCGCGACGACCGATACGTTCGACTTGCTGCAGGCAGTCGGGCGCGATTGCGTCGGGGCGGTGCAGCTGCTCGGCGAAGACGAAACACCGCACGACGTCACGAGTATCCGCGGCACGCCGCTCACGGAAATGGACGTCGAAGCGCTGCTTGGGCAAACCGTCAGCGGCCGGGCGCTCGGTGCGAGCGGCACCGATGGCGACGAATTCCGCCTGTCGCTCGCCGGCGCGCAGGAAAAGACCGCGCTTCTGCGGCACGACGGCCAATGGATGCTGCCCCACGGCGCGACGCCGACGACACACATTCTCAAGTTGCCGCTCGGTCTCGTCGGCAACAAGCGGGCGGATCTCAGCACGTCGGTCGAAAACGAATGGCTGTGCCTGAACATTCTCGCGGCGTACGGTTTGCCGGTGGCGCGCGCGGAGATCAAGACGTTCGGCGCGCAGAAAGTACTGAGCGTCGAGCGTTTCGACCGGCGCCTGCACAAGTCGAAGGAATGGCTGCTGCGCTTGCCGCAAGAGGATTTCTGCCAGGCGCTGGGTGTGCCGCCGCATCGCAAGTACGAAGTCGACGGCGGGCCGGGCATGCGCGATATCGCGCAGATTCTGCGCCGTTCGGAGCGGGCCGAGGCCGACATCGAAACGCTGGTGGCGGCGCAGATCGTCTTCTGGATGCTCGCCGCCCCGGACGGCCACGCCAAGAACTTCAGCCTGCACGTGCTGCCGGGCGGGCGTTGCCGCCTGACACCGCTTTATGACGTGATGTCGATCTGGCCGGTCGAGGGCGATGGGCCGAGCCAGTGGTCGTGGCACAAGGCGAAGCTTGCGATGGCGATCGAGGGCAGGAGCAAGCACTACGCGATGAAGGAGATTCAGCGCCGGCACTTCAACGCGATGGCGCCGAAGTGCTTCTACGGACACGACGCCGAGCCGATCATCACGCGCTTGATCGAAGCGACGCCTGGCGTGATTCAGACGGTCGGGGCGCACTTGCCGGCCGCGTTTCCGCTCAAGGTCGCCGAGCGGATTTTCAAGGGTTTGCAGGCTTGCGCCGAGCAACTCGACGCAGCGCCCGCGTGAGGTGCCGGAAGTCTTGCGTCGCGGGCAGGCGCCGGCGAGGCGCTTCGCAACGCCGCGCGCCCTGAGCGCATCACTTGTGCCTTTCGTCGCTGGCCGCGGCAACCGGCGTTTCCTCGTTCATGGCCGCATGGACGGCGTCGGCGAAACGCTGCAGTGCCGGCAGCGAACCGCATACGCTGTGATACGTTTCCCGGCCGATGCGTGCGTCCACCAGGACTTGCATGCCCGCTTTGGTCGCAATTTCGATGATGTCCATTTTCGCCTCTCCATCAGGCTGTCGGTTATCAGCTTTGCGATGCCGACTGAGCGTTTTGCATTAATTGCTTTTGGATCGGCGCGATTCCCATGAATCGTGGCAAAAGCTCAGTCGGCACCCCCCTCTCGCTGATTATTATCTGGCGCAATCGCCAATTGCGTGTGCAATAAAGGACGCTTGGATCTCGCAATTCGAATCGCAAGTATTTTTCACGCCAGCGTATTTTCTCGCGCTTCGCTTTGCCGGGAATGTGCGGCCGCGCACAGGCCGATGTTCCCAATGTCTGCTATCCCGCTTATCGCCCGCAATGGCTTGCGCCAACTGCCCCTCGCGCCACATCACTACTTGAGCGCATCCCCGTAGTCCGTTTTGCTTCCCTGTTTATATATGACGAATTCTAGGCGCGGGAATCAGTGCAAACAACACGAATATGAGTAATGGATTCCCGTAAACGTTAACCCGCCGCACGTTTTCACCGATAGGGCTTGCGAGATCAGGAATTCGCGCAGCAGTTATTCTTCTTAACGGCGGAATTCAGATAAAACTTTAGGCTTGGCGAATTGCGTGAGCCAGCGTGAGCGTGAGCAGCCATTCAGCCCGCAGGTGCGTCGCGGCAGCGCGGGAAAATGCCCAGCGCTGCCGCCTGTGTCGAACTTCGCCCGCTACGTTGGCGAACCGCAGGCTCCGGATCAGCCCGTCTTGCGAACCGGCGGGAAATGCCGCTTCGACGATCCCGGCACGAGGCGCCGGAAGCGTTCCTTCTTGTGCTCCTCGTCGAAGTGCGCGAGCGATGTCTTGACGAGGTCGCTGCGCGAGACGATGCCGGCGAGCCGCATCGTCTCGCGATCGTCGACTACCGGCAAGCGTTCCACCCCATGTACCGCAAGCCGTGTGGCGACGGCGCGGCACGACTCGTTCACGAGCGCGACCGGCGTCGAATGGCCGGCGAACACCTCGCTCACGCGCGTGTCCGGGCCGAAGCCGTTTGCGCCGCCTTGCAGCGCCAAGAGCATCTCGCGATCGGCGATGCCCGCGAGCACGCCGTCGCGCACCACGGGGTACGCGCGATGCGTCTGCATCGGACCGAAGAAGGCTATCAGCGCTTCGCGCACCGTCATGTTGCCGTCGATCGTCTGGACCGACTGCGTCATGACTTCATCGACATAGTGGCGTTCGAGCGGATCGACGCCGTATTCGCGGTAGATGTGATAGCCGCGGCGCGCGATCTTCTCGGTCATGATCGAGCGGCGCATCACGACGGTCGCGAAGCCGTGCGCGACAAGGGTGGCGGCGAGCAGCGGCAGCAGCGCGTTGGCGTCGTGCGTGAGACCGAAAGCGAAGACGATGGCGGTGAGCGGCGCGCCGAGTGTGGCGCCGAGCGTCGCCGCCATGCAGACGAGCGGCCACAGCGCGGGTTCGCCGCCCGGCAGCACGTGGCTCAGCACGACGCCGAGCCCCGCGCCGAGCATCAGGAGCGGCGCGAGCACGCCGCCCGACGTGCCGGAACCGAGCGCGATCACCCAGATGATCGCCTTCACGACGAGGATCGCGACGGCCATCTGCAGCGGCAGGTTCTGATGCAGCAGGTCGCCGATCACGTCATAGCCGACGCCGAGCGCACGCGGTTCGATGAAACCGCCGATGCCGACCACGATCCCGCCGAGCGCCGGCCACCACATCCAGTGCAGAGGGAGCTTGCCGAACCAGTCTTCGACCTGATAGAGCGCGGTCGACAAGCCCGACGCCAGCGCGCCGCTCAAGAGCCCGGCGATCACGCAGGAAACGAGCGACACCGCGCTGGGCGCGGCCGTCTGGAGCGGAAACAGCGGACCGGTGCCGAAGAACACGGCGCGCGCGAAGCCGGCCACTGCGCACGCGAGCGCGACCGGCAGGAAGCTGCGCGGACGCCATTCGAAGAGCAGCAATTCCACGGCCAGCAGCACGGCGGCGACCGGTGTGCCGAAGACCGCCGTCATGCCCGCCGCCGCGCCTGCCACGAGCAGCGTCTTGCGTTCGGCCGACGTGAGCTTCACGAATTGCGCGAGCAGCGAGCCGAGCGCGCCGCCGGTCATGATGATCGGGCCTTCGGCGCCGAACGGGCCGCCGCTGCCGATCACGATGCCCGAGGACAGCGGCTTCAATACGGCGACTTTCGGCGACATGCGGCTCTTGCCGAACAGGATCGCTTCGATGGCTTCGGGAATGCCGTGTCCGCGAATCTTCTCGGAGCCGAATCGCGCCATCAGACCCACGATCAAGCCGCCCGCCACCGGGACGAGGATGACCCATGGGCCGAGCTTGTTGAGCGCGGGCGAATGGTCGGCGATCGAGAACGTGCCGAAGAAGAACAGATTCGTGAACAGATGGATCAGGTCGAGCAGCGCCACTGCCGCGATCGTGCTCATCACGCCGATGACCGCCGCCAGCGCGGAAATGCCCGGGAGGCGGGCGTTGACGGAAAAATCCCGTTTGTGGGAATCGAAGTGCGTGTCCATTTCAATAGTCGATTTGAGGAACGTTGAATGCGCCGTCGAGCGACTTCAATTCGGCGCGGTGCAGCTCGGCGAGACGCGAGAGCAATTTCTCGCCGGTTTTTTGCAGGTGAACTTCGACTTGGCGGCGGTCGGTTTCGCTGATCTTGCGCTTGACGAGATCGAGCGCCTCGCAGCGCGACACCAGCGCCACGACGCCGTGGTGCTGCGCTTGCAGGCGTTCCGCAAGCTCGCCGATGGTGGCCCATTCGCGGCCGGGGTAGCCCTTCACGTGCAACAGCAGCAGATACTGCAAAGGCGTAATGCCTTCGTTTTGCGCGGCTTGCTCGGAGAACCGTTCGAAGCGGCGCATTTGATAGCGGAACTCGGATAGCTGTTCGAAATCCGCTTTGTTGAGACCGTCGCGGGTGGGGGCTTTCATGGTATGACCGGCTGGAAAAATGGGAAGCGGGATAATATCACGACGTGATATAAATGGCCGAAAACGCTGTGGCGATCAAGATGTTACGGCTCGTGAACGAGGCTACCGCGTTCTGCGCAATTTGCCCAGTTCAGGCGGCGCGCCGCTCCTTGGCTTGCTCCTGGCGATAGAGACCCGAGATCAAATCCGCTTGCGTGATCATCCCGACAAGACGCTGATGCACGTCGAGCACCGGAATGTGGTGGTGTCCGGAGTTTGCGAAGATCGGAATCAGATCGGCGATCGGCGTGCCGGTCGTGACGGTGCACACGGCCGTGGTCATCAGTTCGCCGACCACGGGCGCGGGCACTTTGTTGCGCTTAAGCCAGCGCAAGAGCGGTATCTTCGGTTGCAACGGGACGCCGAACGCGCGCCTCTCTACGAGGTTCGCGCGCGTCACGATGCCGACGACGTGCCGCGTATCGTCGATCACGGGCAGCGCCTTCACATGATGACGCTTGAGCACGCTCCACGCAGCCGCAGCCCGAGTGCCGCGCGAGACGGACACCACGTTGCACGACATCACGTCCGCGCAGGTCAGCGCGCCCGCGCTGCGCGCGTTGACGAGCATTTGCGCCTCGCGCAACAGCAATTCCAGATCGCCCGGATCGATGGCGAGCAGCTCGTCGCGCCGCTTCACGAGGGCATCCAGTTGGCCGCGCGTGATCCCCGCATTCGTCGCGGCATTGCCGGACGCTTTGTCGTCGGCATTCTGGCGCCCCGTGTGCGGATAGCGGTGCCCCGTGACGGCGTGGTAGACGAGGGCCGATGCCAAGAGCGCCATCGATTGAATTGCAATCGGTTCGAGCACGAAGCGAAAGCCGAGCGCGTGCACGGCCGGGCCGCCGAGCACGGCCGTCAGCGCGACGGCGCCGGAGGGCGGGTGCACGCAGCGCAGCGCGAACATCGCACCAGTGGCCACCGCGACGGCCAGGGCGGCGGCGGACACGGGATCGGCGAGCCAGCTCGCGCAAGCGACGCCTACCGTGGCGGAGACGAGATTGCCGCCGATGATCGACCACGGCTGCGCGAGCGGGCTCGCCGGCACGGCGAACAGCAGCACGGCCGAGGCGCCCATCGGCGCCACCAGAAAGGGGATGCGTGTGTCCGGTCCGAGCAGGAAATGCATGGAGATGCCCGTCACGGCGATGCCGATCAGCGCGCCGATGCACGAGCGCAGGCGTTCTTGCCATCTGACGGAGACCGGACTTGGGGCGAAGCTGATGAACCAGCGAACGAGGGCGGAACGGGACAAGATCGGACCAGTTGGAAACGGGGTGGACGATGCGCCAATGGGGTCACACCTTAAGGTCAAACCCTCGGGACGCGAAAGAGCGTGTGGTCATGATTATATTTCATTGTGATATAAAACGGCGCGTGGGCTTGTACGCGCGGCGTGATTCTCCACGATGACTTGCCCAACGCGATCAGCCGCCTAGATAGCTCGTCGCAGGCCTTCGAGGGCGGGCAAAGCGCGCTGGACCGAATCGCTTTATTGCGCTTCCCGCAAAAATCGTCGGCGCCGAATCGCGTGGCCGACTCGGGCTATGGCCCGGTTTCGAGCGGCTCGTCGCAAGCGGGCGCGCCTGCAACGCCGATCGGTCAACATTCGCTTGACTTCGGCGCACATTAAATACCGCTGTGCATTCGGCGCCCGTCCGCAAGACTGTCCAGGAACGGGCAAGGCGGGCGCTCCCAACCCTCCTCACGAGCATCACGTTCGCTGCAGCGCGATATTCGCAGCCGCTTTAATAAAATCAAGCGCATGATTTACGGCGCGAGTCATCCGAGCCCGAATTGCCGTATTACGATTTCTGACAATCAAGCCAGTCAAATAATTACATTTAAATTACTGACGAATTTGCCAGTTTCGCGCCAGCAAGGCGTTAGGGCTTCCGCTTTACGATAGTCACCGAATCACCGAAAAAGGCGCACTAGGCGGCCGCTGTTCGCTCCGGCTCGAACGTGGCGATTGCCGTATCATGCGCCCGCATGGGGCTTGCAGCGTTACCGGCGCCCGCTGCCGTACACCACCTGCCGTGGTGCGCCCGACGGCCTTTTGCGTGCTTTCGGTTCCGGTGTCTCATGCGTGATTCCAGCGCGCATGTTGTGTGCGGCCGGCGCAAAACGTAGAGCACACGCTTTATTCCCGGCGGTTCCACTTCCTTTTCTGAATATTGCGGGCGCGTATCGATGTGGATTGTTAACGTTGCGCTGAAGCGGCCATACACGTTCATCGTGATGGCCATACTGATCTTGCTGGCGACGCCGTTCGTGCTGGTGACGACCCCCGTCGACATCCTGCCGGACATCAACATCCCGGTCGTCAGCATCATCTGGAACTACACGGGGCTGTCCGCCGAGGACATGGCGAACCGGATCACGTCGGTCAACGAGCGCAGCCTGACCACGACCGTCAACGACATCGAGCACATCGAGTCGCAGTCGCTGCCGGGCATCGCGATCATCAAGATCTTTTTGCAGCCGACCGCCAATATTCAGACGGCGATCGCGCAGACCGTCGCGATCGAGCAGGCGCAATTGAAGCAAATGCCGCCGGGCGCCACGCCGCCGCTCGTCATCAGCTATTCGGCGTCGAGCATTCCGGTGATTCAGCTGGGTCTGTCGAGCCCGAAGGAGTCCGAGCAGCAGCTCAACGACACGGCGCTCAACTTCCTGCGCCCGCAGCTCATCACGATTCCCGGCGCCGCGGTGCCGTATCCGTACGGCGGCAAATCGCGCCTGATCTCGGTCGACCTGGATACGCGCGCGCTGCTCGCCAAGGGCCTCACGCCGCTCGACGTCGTCAATGCCGTCAACGCGCAGAATCTGATCCTGCCGAGCGGCACCGCGAAGATCGGCGCGAAGGAATACACGATCGACATGAACGGCTCGCCCGCGACGGTGGCGGGCCTGAACGACATCCCGGTGCGTACGGTCAACGGCGCGACGACCTACCTGCGCGAAGTGGCCCACGTGCGCGACGGCTTCTCGCCGCAGACCAACGTGGTGCGCCAGGACGGCCATCGCGGCGTGCTGATCTCGATCCTGAAGAACGGCAGCGGCGCGTCGACGCTGTCGATCGTGAGCGCGCTGCGCGCCATTCTGCCGGCCGCGAAGGCCGCGCTGCCGCCGGATCTGAACATCACGCCGCTCTTCGATCAGTCCGTGTTCGTGAAGGCGTCGATCGCGGGCGTGATCCGTGAAGCGCTGATCGCCGCCGCGCTGACCGCTGCGATGATCCTGCTGTTCCTCGGCAACTGGCGCAGCACCTGCATCATTGCGATTTCGATCCCGCTGTCGATTTTATCCTCGCTGCTTGCGCTGCATGCGCTCGGGCAGACCATCAACATCATGACGCTGGGCGGCCTCGCGCTCGCGGTCGGGATTCTCGTCGACGATGCGACGGTGACGATCGAGAACATCGAACGGCACCTGCACATGGGGACCAACCTGCACGACGCGATTCTCGAAGGGGCGGGCGAAATTGCGATTCCGGCGCTCGTCTCGACGCTGTGCATCTGCATCGTGTTCGTGCCGATGTTCTTCCTGACGGGCGTCGCGCGCTATCTGTTCGTGCCGCTCGCCGAGGCGGTGGTGTTCGCGATGCTCGCGTCGTACATCCTGTCGCGCACGCTCGTGCCGACGCTCGCGCTCCTGCTGATGGGCCACGCGCACAAGCCGAAGGACGGCACGCGGCCGAACCTCTTCATGCGGCTCTATCACCGCTTCGATCAGGGCTTCGAGCAGATGCGCGCAGCCTACATCGTGATTCTCTCCACGCTGCTCGTGCGCCGCCGTTTCTTTGCGACGGTGTTCCTGTCGTTCTGCGTCGTTTCGCTGGGCCTCGTCCTGGCGCTCGGCCGCGATTTCTTCCCGACCGTCGATGCGGGCGATATCCGCATGCACATGCGCGCGCCGACCGGCACGCGGATCGAGGAAACGGCGCGGCTTGCCGACGACGTCGAGCATGTCGTCAGGCAGGTGGTGCCGCCTAAAGAGTTGCACACGATCCTCGACAACCTCGGCTTGCCGTATAGCGGCATCAACCTGTCGTACAGCAACGCGGGCACGATGGGCACGCTCGACGGCGAGATCCAGGTCGCGCTGAACGCGGACCACAAGCCGACGCAGGGCTATATCGACAAGCTGCGCGCCGTGCTGCCGCAGCGCTTCCCCGGGGTCGAGTTCTTCTTTCAGCCGGCGGACATCGTCACGCAGATCCTGAACTTCGGCCTGCCCGCGGCGATCGACGTGCAGATTACCGGCGCGGACCAGCACGGCAATTTCCGGGTCGCGAGCAATCTGCTGAAGCAGGTGCGGATGATTCCCGGCACCGTCGATACGCACATCCAGCAGAAGCTCAATGAGCCGACCATCCATCTCGACATGGATCGCACGCGCCTGCAGCAATTGAACCTGAGCGCGGCCAACGTCGCGCAGAACGTGCTGATCTCGCTGTCGGGCAGTACGCAGACGGCGCCGGCCTTCTGGTTCAACGACCGCAACGGCGTCGAGTACAACGTCGCGGTGCAGACGCCGCAATATCAGGTGTCGTCGCTCGACGATCTGTTGCGCACGCCGGTGGCCGGCCCCGGCGCGACCGGGCCGACGCAGTTGCTCGGCAACCTCGTGCGGGTGTCGCCGCTCAACGAGTTCGCCGAAGTGACGCACTACAACATCCGGCCGACCATCGACCTCTATGTAAGCGTGGAAGGGCACGACCTCGGCAGCGTCGCGGCGCAGGTCAACAAGCTCGTGGACGAGGCGCGCGCGCAACTGCCGCGCGGCAGCACGATCGTGATGCGCGGCCAGGTCCAGACGATGCGCACGTCGTATATCGGGCTGGGCGCCGGCGTCGCGATGGCGATCGTGCTCGTGTACCTCTTGATCGTCGTGAACTTCCAGTCGTGGATCGATCCGCTCATCATCGTGAGCGCGCTGCCGGCGGCCTTGGCGGGCATCGTCTGGATGCTGTTCCTGACCGGCACTCACCTGAGCGTGCCCGCGCTGACCGGCGCAATCATGACGATGGGCGTGGCGACCGCCAACAGTATTCTGATGGTCTCCTTCGCGCGCCAGCGGCTCACGGCCGGCGCGCCGCCGCTGACCGCCGCGCTCGAGGCGGGCGCGAGCCGGATTCGTCCGGTGCTGATGACGGCGTTCGCGATGATCATCGGCATGATCCCGATGGCGCTCGGTCTCGGCGAAGGCGCGGAGCAGAACGCGCCGCTCGGCCGCGCGGTGATCGGCGGTCTGCTCTTTGCCACCGTTTCGACGCTCTTTTTCGTGCCGCTCGTGTTCGCGGGCATTCATGGCCGGCTCGCTAGACGCCATGCGAAGGCGAACCGCGACGGCCACAGCGACGCTCACGTTTGAAGCAACGATCTATTCTGGCTGACTGATATGAAACTACCCCCACGCTCACTTCTTGCTTTGCATGGGACCGGAGTAAGCGCTAAAGCGCTAACTCCGGATCGACACGCTGCCCCCCGAGGGGGTGTCAGTACACTTGGGGCGGCCCTGCGAGTACTGACATGACTGAAAAAACGCATGCATCCCTTGCGATTCCCGCACGAGAAACGGCGGACGGCCACCAGTTGCCGCCGCGCACCCGGGAGTGGAAGCGCGCGAGGATCGCGATCGCCATCGTGCTGCTCGTGCTCGCGCTGGGCGCGCTGCGCACGGTGGTCTCGAACATCGTCAACAACCGTACGGTCGCGGCCGTTACCGTGCAGAACGCGAAGCAGTACGTGAGCGTCGTGCTGCCGAAGCAGACCGACGGCGGCGGCGACACGCTGCTGCCGGGTACGCTGCGCGGCTATGTCGAGTCGCCGATCTATGCGCGCGCAACCGGTTATCTGCTGCACTGGTATGTCGATATCGGCGCGCACGTGAAGCAAGGGCAACTGCTCGCGGACCTCGATACGCCCGAAATCGACCAGGAACTCGCGCAGGCCGTCGCGCAGCGCGAGCAAATGACCGCGAGCCTCGGGCTCGCCAAAACGTCGTACGAGCGCTGGCAGCAACTGCGCCAGCGCGATGCGGTCTCGCAGCAGGAACTCGACGAGCGGCAGAGCACGTACAACCAGGATGTCGCGAATCTCGCCGCGGCGAACGCGAACGTGCAGCGCCTGCAGCAGCTCGAATCGTTCAAGCGGATTGTTGCGCCGTTCGCGGGCGTGGTCACGCAGCGCAACGTCGACGTCGGCGACCTGATCGACGCGGGCAGCGGCACGAGCCGCGCGCTCTTCGCGCTCGCGCAGGCGGACCCGTTGCGGGTCTACGTGCAGATGCCTCAGGCGTACGCGGAGAACGTGAAGGTCGGCATGCAGGTGGTCGTCGCGCAGGCCGAGCTGCCGGGGCAGAAATTCACCGGGACGATCACGCACATCGCCGGCGCGATCGACGTGCCGACCCGCTCGCTCCAGCTCGAAGTAACGCTGCCGAATCCGGACGGCAAGCTGCGCCCGGGCGCCTATGTGCAGGTGGCGGTGCCGTCGGCCGAGCACGCGCGGCTGCTCGTGCCGGACAACGCGCTGCTGTTCCGCGCGGAAGGGCCGCGCTTGGCCGTCGTCGATGCGAACGGCGACGTGCATCTGCGCAAGATCGTGATCGCGCAGGACCTCGGCCAGTTCCTCGAAATCGAAAGCGGCATCGAGCCGACCGACAAGGTGATCGTGAACCCGAGCGATTCCATCGCGGACGGCGACCACGTGACGATCGCGCCGGCATCGACCGACAAGGAGCTGTCGTGATGCGCGCACGCCGCTTCTTGCCGCCGCGTTTGGCTGTGACGCCGCCGGTCGGCGCCGTGGCGGCGTTGTGCGCGGTGACGCTGGCGGCCTGCACGGTCGGGCCGGACTACAAGGCGCCGCAGACCGAGGCACCCGAAGCGTGGCGCACCGATTCGTACTGGCGCGTCGCCGAGCCGTCGCATGCGCCGCTCGCGCTCGACTGGTGGCAGATGTACGGCGACGCGGCGCTCGCCGGCCTCGAAACGCAGGCGCTCGCGCAGAACCAGACGCTCGCCGCGGCGGTCGCTCACTACGAGCAGGCAAAGGCGACGCTCAAGTTCACGTCCGCGCAGCAGATTCCCGAAGTCGATTTGTCGTCGCAGCTCGATCGCCTGAAGATCTCGCGGAACCGGCCGCTGAGCTCCTACACGGTGCCGAATCAGTCGACCGTGCAGAACTTGGTCGCGCTCGGCCCGTCGATCAACTACGACACCGATCTGTTCGGCCGCATCCGGCGTGAAGTCGAGGGCGCGCAAGCGTCGGCCGAGCAGTCGCGCGACGATCTCGCGAACGCGCGCCTCGTGCTCACGACCGACCTCGCCACCGATTACTACTCGCTGCGCGAACTCGATGCCGAAATCGACGTGCTGAACCAATCGGTGGTGCTGCAGCAGAAGGCGCTCGACTACGTCAATACGGAGCATCAACTGGGCTCGGTGTCCGGGCTCGACGTCGCGCAGCAGCAATCGGAGCTCGATTCGACGAAGGTTCAGGCGACGCTGCTCGTCAACCAGCGCGCGCAGTTCGAACACGCGATCGCGGCGCTCGTCGGCGCGCCGGCGCCGCAGTTTTCGATCGAGCCGAAGGTGCTCGCGATGAGCGTGCCCGCGATTCCGCTCGGCGTGCCGAGCGACTTGATGCAGCGGCGTCCGGACATCGCGTCGGCGGAGCGCGCGATGGCGGCGGCGAATGCGCAGATCGGCGTGCAGAAAGCGGCGTTTTTCCCGAGCCTGACGCTGACGCCGAGCCTCGGCTGGGAGAGCACGAATTTCGCGAGCCTATTGAGCGCGCCGAGCCTGATGTGGACGATCGGCGGCGCGGTCGGCCAGGTGCTGTTCGACGGCGGGCGGCGCGCGGCCAACGTCAAGTTCGCGAGCGAGGGCTATCAGGCCGCGCAGGCGACCTATCGCCAGACGGTATTGAATGCGTTCCAGCAGGTGCAGGACGGCGTGACCGGCTTGTCGGTGCTCGACAATGCGTCGAAGCAGTCGCATTCGGCCGTGGACGATGCGCAAAAGCTGCTGCAGCTCGCGAACGACCGCTATTCGGGCGGCCTCGTCGCGTATCTGAACGTGATCGACGCCCAGCAGTCGCTTCTGACGAGCGAGCGCCAGGACGTGCAGATCCACGGGCAGCAGATGACTTTGTCGGTGGCGCTCGTCAAGGCGCTTGGCGGCGGATGGGACGTGCAGGCGCCCGATGCGGGAAATCCTTCGCAGGTGGGGCAAGCGTCGAAAGCGGTGCAGCCGGAACGTACGGCGTCGATTCCTCAGAATTGACCGGCTGGAGAGATCCAGGACGCAATTCAGTGCAAAGCGCCGCGCAAAGCGTAGTACGCCGAGCGCCAGGAGTCTGGAAGGAGAGAGACACTGCGTTTCATATAATCAAATAGCGCAGACGAAGGATACGAAATGAAGCTATTGATCGTGGAAGACGAGGACAAGGTCGTCGATTACCTGCGCTCCGGCTTGACCGAGCAGGGCTGGGTGGTGGACGTTGCGATGGATGGCGAAGAGGGCACGCATCTCGCGATCGAGTTCGACTACGACGTGATCGTGCTCGACGTGATGCTGCCCAAGCGCGACGGCTTCTCCGTTCTGAAATCGTTGCGTGCTCACAAATCGACGCCGGTCATCATGCTGACCGCGCGCGACCAGATCAACGACCGCGTGCGCGGCCTGCGCGAAGGCGCGGACGACTACCTGACCAAGCCGTTTTCGTTTCTCGAACTGGTCGAGCGGCTGCATGCGCTGGCGCGCCGCACGCGCTCGCAGGAATCGACGCTGATCTCGGTGGGCGATCTGTATGTCGATTTGATCGGCCGCCGCGCGAGCCGCGACGGCGTGCGGCTCGATCTGACCGCCAAAGAATTCCAGCTGCTCTCCGTGCTCGCACGCAGGCAGGGCGACATTCTGTCGAAGACGGCCATCACCGAGCTCGTCTGGGACGTGAACTTCGACAGCCACACCAACGTCGTCGAAACGGCCATCAAGCGCCTGCGCGCGAAGCTCGACGGCCCGTTCCCGACCAAGCTGCTGCACACCGTGCGCGGCATGGGCTACGTATTGGAAGTGCGCGAAGAGGCGGAGACATGAACAGCCCCCACGCTCACTTACGTTCGCTGCCCCCTCCCCTTGGGGGACGGGAGGCATCATGAACAAGTCAATCGCAAGGCGGCTTGCGATGATGTTCGCACTCGTCGCGCTGTTCGTGTTCGCGCTCGTGGGCACCGGGCTGTTCCTGGTGCTGCGCGCACAGCTCGAACACCATCTGCGCGAATCGCTCGACGATCGCCGCGAGATTGCGCAGCTCATCGTCACGCATTCGGCGACGCCCGAGAAATGGAAAATGACGCGCGAGAAGCTCACGGACATGACGCCGCGCGATCGCACCACGCAGTATTCGGTGACGAGCCCCGATCCGCATTTCCAGTACGGCCAACCGGTCAGGGGGACGGTGATCGCCGATTGGGGGTTTGGGTATCAGAAAGTGCGGCCTGAAGGCAAACGCGCGTCCGACATGCTCGTCAACACGATGACGATACCGGCGAGCGGCGTGCGTCCCGAGGTGCAGTTGCAAGTCGCTGCGTCCTGCGCGCAGAACACGCGGACGCTGCGCGTCTTCGGCTTCGCGCTTGCCGCGCTGGTCGGGCTCGGCACGCTGGCGGTGCTGGTGCTCAGCTACTCGGTGGCGAAGCTCGGGCTCGCGCCGCTCGCGCGCTTGACGCGCGACGCGCAGGCGGTCAGCCCGAACAACCGTTCGCAGCGGCTCGACGCACGCTCGCTGCCGCATGAACTGAACGACCTCGCGAATTCGTTCAACGGCGCGCTTGAACGGCTCGACGTCGCTTACGGGCGCCTGGAGTCGTTCAACGCCGACGTCGCGCACGAACTGCGCACGCCGGTCACGATCCTGATCGGCCAGACCGAAGTCGCGCTCACCGCGCGCAATCGCTCGATCGAAGATTTGCGGCATACGCTGCAATCGAATCTCGAAGAGTTCGAACGCATGCGCGGCATCATCAACGACATGCTGTTCCTCGCGCGCGCCGATCAGGGCGAACGGGCGACGGGGCTCGTCGAAGTGTCGCTGGCAGCGGAGGTGGGGCGCACGCTCGATTATCTCGAGATGCCGTTCGACGAGGCGCAGGTGCGGGCCGTCTCGCACGGCGATGCGCGGGCGCCGGTCAATACGTCGCTGTTCGGGCGAGCGTGCACGAATCTGCTCATGAACGCGCTTCAGCATTGCACGCACGGCATGACCGTGACAGTGACGGTCGCGCGGCACAACGAACATGTGCGCATCTCGGTGGCGAACCCCGGCGAGCCGATCGATCCGGCGGTGATGAGCCATCTGTTCGACCGCTTCTACCGCGTGGAAGCGTCGCGGACCAACAGCCGCGAGAACCACGGGCTCGGGCTCGCGATCGTGAAGGCGGTCGCCGAGATGCACGGCGGCACTGCGTTCGCGACGAGCGCGGGCGGACTCAATACGTTCGGGTTTTCGGTGACGGCGGGGCACGCCGAGCCGCGCGAGCCGGATCGCGAGACGCGCGAGATCGCGGCGGCGAGGGCGGCGCCGAGCGCCGCGGTCGAGCTGGCTTCGAACGTGCGCAGCCTCGGCGCGCGCTCGGGGCGCTGACCTATCCGCGAATTCGCCCGCTCATCTGAGTTCGAGCGAAACAAAACTGCGCGCATTGTCGCGCTGGATCAGCAGCGCGACTTCTTTCCCCGCCCTGGCCGCGAGCGCGACCACTTGCCGCTGCGATCTGGCCGGCGTGCCGTTGAGCGACAGGATGATGTCCCCGGGCTGAATGCCGGCGCTTGCCGCGGCGCCGGAAACGCCGTCCACGATCAAGCCGCGTGCGAGCCCGTTCGCGCGCAGCTCGGCGGGTGTCATCGGATGCACGGTCAAGCCGAGGCGGTCCCCCATGCCGGCATCGCTTTGCCGAGGGCCCAAGTCGTCATCGGCCGCGCTCGCGCCGGTGCCGACCATGATCGTCATCGGCCTGCGGTTGCGGATCAGCTTGAGCACGGTCTTGCCGCCGGGCGGCGGGTCCGCCAAGCGGTCGGCGAGATCGGCGGCGCGATCGATCGGCTGGTCGCCGACTTGAACGACCACGTCGCCCGGTTTGAGGCCGCTCGCGGCAGCCGGGGTGCCGGGCTCGATGGCGGTGACGAGCGCGCCTGCGGCCTGCGGCAGCCCGAACGCGCCGGCCAATCCGGGGTCGACGTCCTGCACGTCGATGCCCAGGGCGCCGCGCGATACCTTGCGCTGCGCTTGCGCTTGCGCTTGCACTTGCACCTGCGCGCGCACCTTGTTCGCCAGGTTGATCGGAATCGCGAACGTCAGGCTCTGGTAGCGCTCCGTGTCCGCGTAGATCTGCTCGTGGATGCCGACCACTTCGCCCGCGCGGTTGAAGATCGGGCCGCCCGAGTTGTCGGGATTGACGGACACGTCGGTCTGGTAAAACGGGAAGTTGGCTCCGTCCGGCATCATGTACGACGTGGCGCTGACGATGCCGTTCGTGACGGTGTTGTCGAAGCCGTCGGGCGCGCCGATTGTCAGCACCGGTTCGCCGACGCGCAAGCGCGAGGAGTCGCCAAGCCTGACCACGGGCAGCCGCGCGGCGTCGATCTTGACCACCGCGACGTCGCTTTGGACGTCGGCCGCGAGCACCTTGCCCTTGAACTGGCGCTTGTCGGTCAGGGTCACCGTCACTTCGTCGGCGGAATCCACCACATGCGCGGTGGTCAAAATGACTCCGTTGGGGCTGACGATGAAACCGGACCCGCTGCCCGAGATCGCACGCGGCGGGCTGCCTTGCGAATCCGACGACGACGCGGGCGCCGAGCGCTTGAAGAACGCGGTGAACGGATCGTCGGTATCGATCGGCACGGGCGCTTGCGCCGACGCTTGCTGATCGGGGGCTGCCGTGCTGATGTTCACGACCGCGGGGCCGTAGCGCTCCACGAGCGTCGGGAAGTCGACTTGCGCTGCTGCGTTGGCGCTCGCCATGCGCATGGCTTTCGCGGGCGCGGCGGGCAGCGGGGCAGCGCCGGCCGCGAGCGCCGTCGCGTGCAGGCAGGGACATCCGGAGACGGCGAGAACCAGCACGGCGGCGTTGAGCCAAGTGCGCAAGCAAGGCGAGTGGAACACAACGCACCTCCAAGGTGGTCGTATGCCGGGAGCCGGGCGCAACGTGTGATGGGCGCCGGTGGGCTGACAAGCACGGTGGCAGCATTATTTCGCGCACGGCAACCGGCGACTGTGATGCAGCACACCGAGGAGGTAGAAAATTTATTCGATGCGTGCAACGAAACCGGATTGATCCGGTGCGATAGCGGTCGCCCCAACGTGCGCCGGAGTGCTCGCCTGCGCGATACGCGAAGCCGCACCGCGCTAAAGAGTGAAAGCGCGATGCCGTTATCCCTAAGTAAATATCAGTCAATCCTTACCTGACTTCCGCTATAGAGACGCGAGGCCGCAGCCGTTTACCCAGTCAAGGAGCAGCAAGGTGATGGGCGGTCGCTATGTATTAAGCAGTCGCTTCAACGCGGGCTGTAGCAGAGCGGGCAAGTGCGCTTGAGTACGAGGATAAATTTTCTGAATTCGCTGACCCAACTGATCGCCGCGACTGGCGAGGCCGCTTCCAACTTCGATGCTCGCGGTGTCGTACCGCCTCGATACCTGAAAGCTGAGTGGCGATGAATAAAGCTGCAAACGCCGCGTGCGAGCCAGTTCAGGCGAGCATGGAGTTGCTCGAGCGCGCCATCAATCTTTCGTCCGACGCGATCTTCCTCGTCGACGAGCAACTGCGCTTCGCGTACGTCAACGACGCAGCCTGCCGCTCGCTCGGCTACAGCCGTGAAGAGCTTCTGACGATGACCCTGCTGGACATCGATCCCGCGGTTTCGAGCGAAATGCTGCGGCGGCTCGAGCGCCGGTTCGACGATAGTTTTACCGGCATCGTCGAATCGCGCCATCGCGACCGCGGCGGGCGCGTTTTTCCCGTCGAAATCAGCGCTACCGTGGCCGAGCATCAGGGCGCCAGATTCGGCGTCTGCGTCGTGCGGGACATTACGGAGCGCAAGCGCATGGAAGAGCGTTTGCGCGAACGCGAGCAGGAGTTCCGCACGCTCGTCGAGAATTCGCCGGACACG
This sequence comes from Trinickia mobilis, assembly GCF_017315705.1. Lineage (GTDB taxonomy): Bacteria > Pseudomonadota > Gammaproteobacteria > Burkholderiales > Burkholderiaceae > Trinickia_A > Trinickia_A mobilis. The sequence continues at coordinate 36,792 of NZ_JAFLRF010000018.1, forward strand.
ATTGCGCGCTATGGCCCCGACTGCCGGCGTCTCTATGCCAACCCGCGGCTCGTGACCGACATGGGCGGCGACTTGGCGCGCATCCTCGGCACGACACCCTCGCAATTTCCGGGCGGCGCTTCCGCGCAGGAATACGAGAACATGCTTCGCGAGGTGTTCGAGCACAAGGCGCCTCGCAATTTCGAATTGCACTGGCAAAGGGGCGGCCAGGAACACTGCACGCACGTGCGCATGGCGCCGGAATTCAACCAGTCCGGCGATGTGACGCATGCGCTCGCGGTAGGCCGCGATATCACGGAAATCGATCAGTACCGCCGCAAAATCCGTCACCAGGCCTTTTACGACAGCCTGACCGGATTGCCGAATCGGGCGCTGCTGCTCGAGCGCATCGCCCGGATGGTCGCTGGCGTCAGCGGTCACGACGCTCGCCGCTTCGGCCTGATGTTGCTCGATCTCGACAACTTCAAGGAAATCAACGATGCGCTCGGCCACGATGCCGGCGACCGGGTGCTGTGCGAAGCCGCCGCGCGCATGCAGGCCTGCGTGCGGGAAGGCGATACCGTGGCGCGTCTCGGCGGCGACGAATTCTCGGTCTTGCTGCCCGGCATGCGGCACGGCGAAGACCTGGCCGCCGTCGCCGACGACATCCTGCTCCAGCTCGCGAAGCCATTCGTAATCAACGGCCAGGAGCTGTTCGTGACGGGCAGCATCGGCATCGCGCGCTATCCCGGCGACAGCACCGAAGTCGGCTCGCTGTACAAATACGCCGACTCCGCGATGTATCACGCCAAGCGCCTGGGGCGTAACAACTTCCAGTTCTACGAGAAGGAGCTGACCGTGCGGTCGGTCAGCCGCATGGACATCGAGGCGGCACTGCGCAAGGCGCAGCAAAACGAAGAATTGGTGCTGTACTACCAGCCGCAGATCGAGTTGACGACGCGCCGTGTGACCGGCGCCGAAGCCCTGTTGCGCTGGCGCCGGCCGGGCCACGCGCTCGTGATGCCGAACGACTTCATTCCGATTGCCGAAGACGCCGGGTTGATCGTGGACATCGGCGAATGGGTGTTGCGGACCGCGTGTGCAACGGTGGCAGATTGGAATCGCGAGCGCGGGCAGTCGATCAAGGTGGCAGTGAATCTTTCCACGCGCCAGTTCGTGCGCCACGACCTGGCAGGCTCGATACGCCGCATCCTCGACGAAACCGGCTGCAAAGCCGAATGGCTGGAGCTCGAAATCACCGAGAGCCTGCTGCTCGAAGACAACAGCGAGGTGGCCGCGACGCTGGCGGCGCTCAAGGCCATGGGGCTGCCCGTGTCGATCGACGATTTCGGCACGGGGTATTCGGCATTGAGCTATCTGCATCGATTTCCGGTCAGACAGATCAAGATCGATCGCTCGTTCGTCAAGGACATGCTGGAGCAGCGCGACAAGCGCGAACTGATCAAAGCCATGCTCTCGATTGCCGCGGCGCTGGAACTCGAATCGGTGGCCGAAGGCGTCGAGACGCTGGAGCAGGCGGACTATCTGCTCGCGCATGGCTGCAAGCTCGCGCAGGGTTATCTGTTCGGCAAGCCGATGCCGCGCGCCGTCTTCGAACAAAGCAACGGCGACGCGGCCGACTCGGATCCACGCCGCCGCGCGAGATGAATGCCTGCCTGCATGCAGCGCACTTCGCACATCGGCGAGACAGGGGGCCCCGCGCGTTCCGGAGCGCCCCGCCTGCCGGGCTCAAGACGCGGTGATCGACGATGATCGCAAGCAGAATGCTTTCGGCCTTCTGATGAGCCTGAACATGCTGATCGAGACCCCCGGCGGTTTCGACTAGGCGGAAGTAATCCGGCGACGACCAGGGTGGCGCTGTCACAGAATCTCGCCGACAAGCCAAGCAGCACGCTTGTGCAAACCGATGTCGAAAATGTTGACTGCGGCAGCAAATGCAAATAACCGATCCATTCGGTAATCGTTTGCCCTGTTTCCGATTATCATGAGATTTCAGTTAATCGGTTCGTTCGATTGCCAGGTCGAAATCGATTGCAATCGGGGTGGATTTTCTTCTAGCTCTCCAGTGCTATATGCTGCTTATCAGGTTCAGGCTGATACTTTATGCCCATGATGCCGCATTATTCAAAATTTTTATCAAATCAATTTTGATTTCCAGGCCAGCGAGGAAATCGAACGCTTTCTGCAGACTTTGACAGGTGCGTCAACGTGGGATCGAGAGCAGATTGGCGTTTATCCGACGACAATGAACGGAGGTTTCGTCATGGCGGCCAACATCGGCAAGCACGCGCAAGCGCGCCGAATCAATGTGCTGGTGGTCATCGATACGGCAAATGTCAAATGTGCCTATGGGCCGAACGAGAACATCGAGCATCCGCAGCCGATCGCTCACGAAGGCCAGTTCCTGATCAGCCCGAGTTCGCGGGCCATCGTCCATGGACAGGGGGCAGGCAAGCTGCGATTGCGGGCGAAAGCCGGTGACCAGGTGGCGATCCGGGTCACATCGATTGGCGGCAATGCAAGCGATGCGGTGATTGCCTACCGTGTCCATCCGTCCTCGCGAATGCAGGTCTTCGACCACTTCGAGCAAGTCTTCCTCACCAGAGAAGGGGCCGTGCGGCCCGACCCGGATTCCCCTTCCCGCGACGGGCTGCCGCCCGTCGAGTGCCAAGCCCATTTCTCGAGCTTCGATACGACCGTCATGGCACACGGCGCTGAACGGATCGAAATCGCCTTTGCGCTTTACGCGCTTTCCTCAAACGGCCAGCGTCAGGACCCGTTTGGTTATTACGTCTGTAATCCGGCGATAGACGTTGTGTAATCGGTTGTAATTTAAATATCCAAAAGCGCCTTTTCCATCGCGGCACTTATTTGACGCGTGAATCGGATCCAAAACCTGTTTACACCGACAGGTGCGTTAAATAAAAAATAGGAGGAAATTGGCGATGACGGGGTTGGCGCAGTACCGTCACGTTTAAATTCATTTCATCAAGCAAATGGAGGTTAAACATGGCAGACGTCGTTTTGTCAGCGAGCGCAGAAGACATCAACATCCTTGTGATTGTCGACACGGAATACATCAAGGCCCATTATCCGAACGGCAGCAAGGATCCGAACAACCCGACAGGCATCGCGCACGACCATCAATTCATGATCTGTACCGGCGCGCGCAGCATCATCAAGGGGCAGGGCACGGGCGACCTTGAGTTCGTCGCGTACCCGGGCGACCGCGTCCTGTTTACCGGGGTGTCGATCTACGACAACTCCGATGACGCGGTGATCGTCTACAACATCAAGCATTTCCAGGGCGACCAGGTGTTCAATCAGTTCAGCGCCGATACGGTTGTGAGAAACGGTGCGGTCCAGCCCAATCCTGACTCTCCGAGCCGCAACGGCCTGCCGCCGCTGCAAAAGCAGATGACTTTCGCGACCTTCGGCTCGTCGGTCAGGCAGAGCGGCCGGGAGGGCTTCGGCGTCAGCTTCGGTCTCTACACGCTCGTCGGCGGGCAGAAACAAGAACTGTACGGTTACTACTGGTGGGACCCTTACATCACGGTTCCGGCGTAATCGGGCGCTTGGCGGCACTTTAGAAGAATAAGAAACGGCGCACGTCAGGACTCGCGTGACAGCGCGGGGCCGGCGTGCGTTTTTTTAGCCGTCGCTCGGATCAACCGAACCGGTATCCCGAGCCGCGAATCGTGCGGATCATCGAGCGTTCTCCGGCGATGTCGATCTTCTTGCGCAAGCGTCCGACATGCACGTCGATTCGGTTCGTGCCGGGATCGAAGCGGCAGTCCCATACGGCTTCGAAAATCATCGTGCGCGTCAGGATGTGCCCGGCATGCCGCATCATGAATTCGAGCATGCGCCACTCGGTGGGCTGCAGTTCGAGCTTGCGCTCGCGAAACTTGGCTTTGCGCCGCACGAGGTCGAGTTCGAGCGGCCCCTGGCGCAGCATCGTTTCGGTCTTCTCCGCCTGCGGCCGCCGGCGCAGCAAGACTTCCACGCGCGCTGCCATCTCTTCCGACGAGAACGGCTTCGACAAGTAATCGTCGGCGCCGGCACGCAACCCCTGAATGCGCTGTTCGACCTCCGACATCGCACTCGTCATCAACACCGGCGTCTCCATGCCGACGCCGCGCATCGTCGCGACGATCGTCAAGCCGTCGAGGTCGGGCAGGGTCCGATCGAGCGTCACCACATCGTAGTTGCCCCCCATCACCTTCGCCAGTCCCTCGCGGCCCGTATGGGCGACGTCCACGGTCAGACCGCTCGCGGTGAGCGTGCACACGACGTCCCGAGTGATCAGCTCGTCATCTTCGATCGTCAATACCTTTGCCATGTTTCGAGTCCGCTTGGTCAGGCAGCCGCACGCGACGGCACGGTCTTGTCCGGTGCCCGAGATATTTCGAACGAGGCTTCATGGAGGCAAACACGGGGGGCTGCGCGTTTATTCCCGTCCCGCGAAGAACGGCAGCACTGTGGCTGCAGGCGGATCACGCCTGCCAGACGCCCAATCGACGAATGTCGGCAGGTTCAGGACGGCTCGCGGCGGCACGCCTCGACGCACGGTGTTGAGCTGATGAAGCTGCTCCAGCGTCGTGCGAGCCTCGTGCCTGGCACGTGCTCGAACGGCTGAATGTGGCCGTAGCCGGCATTGTTGATCAGCACGAGGAGCGGCTCACGCGAATCGAGCTCGCGGGGCCGATCATTTCGCTCAGGCTCAAGGCGAAGGACCTGCGCGAGGCCGAAGCGCCGCGCAATTCGCTCTTTCCGGATCCTAGCGGCTTGCCCCAGGATCACGACGCAGGGTTTAAGCGTTTTCCTTCCCGGTCGCCCCGAGCGCAGCCAGCCGCGGGAACAGCTTCAGCGCGTTACCGCTAAGGACGGCGCGGCTTTCTTCGCTGTCAAGTTCCGCGCTTGTCTCGATCTCTTGGCGGCAAGCGACGGCTAGATCTCGGCGAAGATACGGATAGTCGGAGCCGAAAAGCACCTGGTCCATGCCGACTACAGAACGAAGCATCCGCAGGATAGGTGGCCGCCACGACACCGCCGTGTCCCAATAGAGCCTGCGAAGCGTGTCCGCAGCGGTCCCGCGCTCTTCCGCACCAGGGATCACGTTCATCTCGTCGACGACTGAAAAACGTGCCGCCAAATAGGGAATCGTGCCGCCGGCGTGAGAAATAATATATTTCACGTTCGGGGTGCGTGCGAAGGTATTGCCATAGTGCAGTTGCGCCACCGCCCGCGTCGTGTCAGCAGTGAAATCGATCAACGTATCCGGCAGTCCAAGGCTGCGGGCGGCCGCGTCTGGGGACGACGTCGGGTGCAGGAAGACGACAGCTCCGCGTCTTTCCAACTCGTCGAACAGAGGACGGAATCGCGTATCGCCGAGATAGATGCCGCGCGCGTTGGAGAAAAGTACGACACCATCCAGCTTGAGAACGTCCAGACTGTATTCCAACTCGCGCAACGCACCGTCGACATCGGGCAACGGTAGTGCCGCGTATCCGCCGAAGCGTTCGGGACGCTCCTGGATCAGCCCCGCAGATATTTCGTTCACCCGGCGGGCAAGATCGCGGGCGGCGGCATCATCGCCCATATGGACGCCCGGCGTGCTGATGGAGGTAATCGCAACGTCGATCCCGGCGTCATCCATGAAAGATAGCGTGGACTCCTTCGACCAAGGCGCGGGCACGATCCCGCCGACGGGGCTGTGCGCGTCGTTCGTTGCGCGCCAGAAGACCTCGGGAAGAATGTGGTGGTGAACGTCGACAGTGAGGGACATCGTCATATTCCTTCGATATTGGACAGTGCTGATGGATGGGATCGCCAGCGCTGTCTCGTAGCATTGGCCGCTTGCACGACTTGGACAAAGCGGCACGAACGGCCGTCGCGTCAGCATTCGCTATCGGCGCGTGGCCTCGCAAATGGCATCGTTCTGGCCGGTTTCCGAGTAATACTATACACGTGGAAAATATAGAGTCAAGGTGTGTCGTAGGGCAGGAATTAGCGACGCGACGTTTTACAGGGGTGACCGTTTGCGGACTGCCGTTCGGCGATTGCCATTGCAACGTCGTACGAAGAACATTGATTTTTGTCGCGCCGCTTGCGTTGATCGCGGCGTGCTTGTGGTCACGCCGCATGCAGCGGGCGTTAGGCAAGCTTGGCGCGGCACTCGCCCCTGGGTCCTCACTGAAAAGTCTCGCGGTCGTCAGTCACTTATCGTGTGCCCATCTATGGGTCGAAAATCCATAGCGTTCAAACCTCTAATACCCTTCGATGTCAGCAATAGTGCCCCGGAGGATGCGAACCCCAGCAGGCAGATCAGTAATGCGCCTCTGCTTCCGACTATAGAGGTTGCTGCGAACCCTCCCAGCAGCGCACCAACCGGATCTGCCCCCCAGCTCACGAAACGCGTGGTTGCGGTGATTCTGGATAGATGTCTGTTGGCGACCATCGCCTGGCGAACGGTTTGTTCGACTATGACGTGAACGACAATCAAGAAGTCCCACGCCGCAAGACACCCGGCGATGAGGGCTGCTCGCTGTAAAAATGGGAAATGGTCAGCAAAAAGGATTGGAATACCGATTGGACCGATGGCAAGCAGGGATCCGGTCAAAGCCGTGCGAACGCCGAGAAGATTGATCATTCTGGGAGCACACAGGGCTCCGAATAAGCCTGCCAGACCGACCACCGACACGACTGTTCCGAATGAGGCAGAATCAAAACCAAGCTCCTTTAACGCGTAAACAGTAAAAATGGTCAGAAATGCAGTGTGAAAAAGATTGAAAAAGCCCGCTGCTATAGCAATGGTTCTTTGAATTTCGTTTCTCCAGAGGAGGTTGACTCCGTCGGCGATGTCTGAAAGATGTGATTGATTCGGGTTGCAATTCCGAGATATATTCGGCCCCCTGCTCGCATCCTCATGTCCAAGTGCCAATGCATAGAGCACCGCTTGATGGGGGAAAGCCAATGAGAGATGGCGCTCCATCTCAGTTTGGTCAACGGCATTTGTGGGTACCGTGTCCAACGCTCCGGCATGACGGCGTGATCGTGAAAAGGGGGCTTGCCAACAGTTCCGCGCTGAGGTCCGTTTGGGCTGCCATGACCACTTCCACTTTGGTTGCTTTCAGTGTGTTGGTGGGCCCAAACGACCACGGAATTGGTTCGACATTGAATTCAGTGAATGATGCATCCGATGTTTTTGAATGTTGTCGCTTCCAATCGCCATATGTCACATTGTTCCCGCTGGAACAAATCAAAGGCCCCCAATGTCCATAATAGACACCGACTCCCGCTGTAATCACCGCAACTTCATGCGCAGATCCATATTCGTAAGCAATATCGTCTATGGTCTGTCGAGGTGTGTCGAGGCAATTCACAATAATGTCGCATTGACCAATAGGGATCCTCTCAAGCGCTTCCAGCGAGTCGACTCGGCTAGTGAAGGGGTTAACAGAAGCACCGTCAATACGTGAGCCTATATATGTCGCGGCTACATCTACTTTGCTTTTTTTGATGTCGTTCAGGGAAAAAATGAACTGCCTATTCAAATTCGAAGCTTCGACGCAATCGCTGTCGACGAGAATATAATTGCGGACACCAAGTGCCACCAGGTGTTGTAAGACGACGCTGCCAACTCCGCCAACCCCAAGCAGACAAACCGTCGCGGATCTTATCCGTCGCAACGTTTCGATAGGATTTGCGTCGAACGTTAAAAAATGGAATGGGCCGACATCGAGACCTCGTACAGTGGATTCCAGTAAATCATGCGATTTATTGATCGATGGTTTGTATGGGCGCCGTATCACACGGGCCCAAGCTTCAGCAAGGCTCGGGCCCTTTTCGATTTAGGTACGACGGACGAATTGCTCAACCGGTTCGTTTGACTGAAGCGGTGTGAACAGCGATTCCAAACGGTTACCTTCCTCGTCGCGATACATCAATTGGATCAGAGCTTCGTCGCTATTAGAAAAGGAGCCCGAATTAAACACGTCGTTCATGGGTTCATCTCCAAATAATTAAAATCTAGAGAACTGGAATTCAGGCGTCCGAAGCAACGTAATGCAACGGAAATGTTTCTGCAAGATATTTTCAATTTGTATGCCGAATGGATTAAATTGGGCTTTGTCACGTTGCTGGGGACAACCTGCGCGATGCGTCGATTGCGACGACGTCAATCTATCTGCATAGCGATGACGTGAGGTATGCCAAGCAAATCCAAGGTTGCTTCGTTTAATTGCCGCGCGGACGCTATTTCTGCGTCACGCCTGTCAGGCCGCCCCACGTCTGCCCATCGAACAGAACATCGACGCGCCTCTCCTCCGGAATTTCGACCCCGCTCAAGGCGGCTGCTTCGCGGTACAGCGACGTCTGATTGATGCCGGCGGCAATCGCCGCATCGCCGGCGCGCTCGCCGTCGCCGTCACGCAGCAAATTCCAGCGCCGGTACTGAGCGAGAAACCATTCGCCGTCCGACGGCCGCGGATAGTTGACCTTGCCGCCGTCGAAGAAGCTCATCGCGAGCGGCGGCTTAGCGAACTGCGCGCCTTCATACACCCCGACGAGCCGCGGCTCGATCACGTCGCGCGGCACGTTGAGCACATCGGGCTTCGCGAGCCAAGCTGAAATCTCCGAGCGATGCTCGCGCGTATCGACCCAGCGGCACGCTTCGAGCATCGTCTGCACCAGCGCGCGCGCCGTATTCGGACAGAGCGACACGAAATCGCGCCGGCACGCGAGCACCTTCTCCGGATGACCAGGCCAGATGTCGCTCGTCGCAATCGCGGTCCGCCCGGCGCGCCGCGCTTCGGCAACCGCGTTCCACGGCTCGCCGGCACAAAAGCCGTCGAGCTTGTCTTCCGCGAGCGCATCGACCATCTGCGGCGGCGGAATCACGACGCTCTGAATATCGCGCAGCGGATGCACGCCTTGCGCCGCGAGCCAGTAGTAGAGCCACATCGCGTGCGTGCCGGTCGGAAACGTCTGCGCAAAGACCGGCACGCGGTTCAACGAAGCGAGCCCTGTCTTGAGGTTGCCATGCTCCTTCACGGCGTGCGTGAGCCGGTTCGACAGCGTGATGCCTTGACCGTTGCGATTGAGCACGAGCAGCACGGCCATGTCCGCCTGCGGCCCGCCGATGCCGAGCTGCACGCCGTAGACGAGCCCATACAGCGCGTGCGCGGCATCGAGCTCGCCCGAGAGCAGCTTGTCGCGCACGGCCGCCCACGACGGCTGGCGGCACAGCTCGAGCGTGAGCCCGTGGCTGTGGCCGAATTCGAGCACCTTGGCGGCGACGAGCGGCGCGACGTCGGACAGCGCGACGAAGCCAAGGCGCAGATGCGTCTTCTCGGGCTTGCCGAACGTGTCTTCGGCCGGGCGCGCTAGGGGGGGAGTGGGCGTAGTCATGATGCCTCTCGTCCCCTTGGGGGAGGGGGCAGCGAACGATAGTGAGCGTGGGGGGTGTTCATCGTGCTTTCAACCGAGAAGATCGGCCATCGAAACGAGCTGCCGCGCGACTTCGGCAACCTTGATGCCCTGGTCCATCGCGCGCTTGCGCAGCGTCGCATACGCTTCCTGCTCGGACATCTTGCGGCGGTCCATCAGGAGCCGTTTCGCGCGGTCGATCATCTTGCGGTCGGCCAGTTCGCTTTCGACTTGGAGAAGACGCTGGCGCAGCTTCTCTTCGTGCGCGAAGCGCGCGAGCGCGACTTCGAGAATCGGCGCGAGCCGCTCGGCCGCGAGGCCTTCGACGAGGTAGGCGGTCACGCCCGCGCCGACTGCCGCGCGGATCAATTGCTGGTTCGAATCGCTGCTGAACATCAGCACGGGCCGGGGCGCCGTTTCGTTCATCACGGCGAGCTGCTCGAGCGTGTCGCGCGACGGCGATTCGGTATCGATGATGACCACGTCCGGCCGCTCGCTCTCGACGACCTTCGGCAGCGCCTGCGGCGTCGCGGCCTCGGGCAGCATGTCGTAGCCGAGTCGAGCGAGCGCCTCGCGCAAATCGCCGATGGGTTTGTCGGTGTCGGTGACGAGCAGCACGCGCAGCATGGGGGAGGGAGGGCTCGGCAGATCAGGTTCCAGTGTCTCGACGCCGTCGCGCGCAGGGCGGCGCGGCGTTCATGTGTTCAATATACGCAGGTTCGTGCGGTTCGCGTAAGCGCCGAGCGTTCGCGGCGTTCGCGGCGGACGCGGCGGACGCGGCGGGCGCGGCGGGCGCGGCGGGCGCGCTCCGGCGGTTGCGACCTCGGGCGAACCGCTCGGCGCCGCGGCGATCCGCGCGGAATTGGGCTGAATCGCGTCGTTCAGGCCGCATACGCGTACGCATCGAGGGGTCGGCGCGCCGTCTCGGCGTCGCCCTGCGCCGCACCGGCGGGGGCCCCGAGCGCAAACGCCGCGGCCGCGCCGATCGCGTCGCCGATCAGGATCACCGCCGGGCTGCCGAACCCGGCGGCGGCGGCATCGGCGGCGAGGCGGCCGAGCCGGCTCAAGAGGCGCCGCTCGTCGGCCGTTCCCGCCCATTGGACGACGGCCGCCGGCGTCGAGGCCGCCAGCGTTTCGCCAAGCCGCGCGCACACGTGCTCGATCCGGCTCATGCCCATATAAATCGCAAGCGTGGTGCGGGTCGCGGCGAGCGCGGCCCAATCGGGCTCGCTGTTGTCCTGCAGATGGGCCGTGACGAACGTCACGCCCTGGCAATGCTCGCGATGCGTGAGCGACACGCCAAGCCCCGCGGCCGCCGCGAATCCCGACGAAATGCCGTTGACGATCTCGACCTCGATTCCTGCGCGGCGCAAGTCGGCGATTTCTTCGCCCGCGCGGCCGAACAAGAGCGCGTCGCCGCCTTTCGCGCGCACGACGTGAAGCCCCTTCGACGCATAGCGCCGCATCAGTCGCTGAATGAACGCTTGCGGCGTCGATTTGCAGCCGCCGCGCTTGCCGACGCGGACCACGCGCGCATTCGGCGCAAGCGTCGCGATCTGCGCGTTCGCGAGATCGTCGAGCAGGAGGACGTCGGCGCGTGCGAGCGCCTTCGCGGCGCGGATCGTCAGCAAATCCAGGTCGCCCGGGCCGGTGCTCAAGAGCGTGACTTTGCCAGTAGCCATCATCGTGTCCTTCCTGTCATAGCCGCGATGCAAACGATCAGTGAGCCGCGGCAGGCGCCTCGACGTAGAGGCGCCGGATTTCCGGCACGCACGAACCGCATACGCTGCCGCAGCCGAGTGTCGATTTCAATTCGGTAAGGTCCGCGCCCGCTGCGATCGCGTCGGCGATCTGCGATTGCGTGACTTGCTTGCAGTTGCAGATCACGCGGTCGCGCGGCGCGCGTTTGCCTTCGACGAACACCGCGTGCCGCGGGCCGCTCCACGGCGCCGCTTCGCGGACCCGGTCGATCAGCGCGGCGGCGCCGCTCGTGCCGTTGGCACCGCCCGCGAGCATGAAGCCGTCGACCACGTTGTCGCGCCACGCGACGCGTTTTTCGTGGCCGCGCCGGGCGTCGCGGTATTCGAGCAGATCCTCGCCGCGCGGCAAGCCGAGGGCGTCGTGAAGACGGTTGAGCCAGTCGGCGGGCGCCCTGGCGTCGGCCGCCGAGACGATCAGCATCTCGCCGCCGTCCTCGTCGGCTTCGATCCGCACCGAGGCATAGCGCCGCTCGCGCAAGAGCGGCTGCACGGCGGCCTGCAGCGCGAGCACGTCGCCGCCGCGCTTGGCGGCGACGAGCCGCCACGGCAGGTCCGCTGCCTGCACGCGCACGGCGGCGTGCTTGAGTTCGGGCTGTGCGGAATGCGGATCGACGGCGGGCACCGTCGTCTCGTTGATGCCGCCGCTGTTGAGGAATTGCCCGTTCCAGTGCATCGGCGCGAACACGGTGCCCGAGGCGACGTCGTCCGACACTTGCACCGGCAGCACGAGCGAGCCGCGGCGGCTCGCGACGGCGACGAGGTCGCCGTCCTTTAACCCGCGCCGCGCGGCGTCCGCGCGATGCATCGTCAGCGCGGGCTCGGGCGCGTGCGCGAACAGCGCGCCGGCGCGGCCGGTGCGGCTCATGCCGTGCCATTGGTCGCGCAGGCGTCCGGTGACGAGCCGGAACGGATAGCGCGCGTCGACCGGCTCCGCCACCGGCAGATAGGCCGTCGCATGAAAGCGCGCGCGGCCGTTGGCGGTGGCGAAGGTGCCGTCGGCGTAGCGGCGCGCCTGGCCGTGCGCCGCATCGGCCGCGAACGGCCATTGCTGCGGGCCGTCCGCTTCGAGCTTCGCGTACGACAGCCCGCCGATATCCAGATCGCGGCCCGCAGTCAGCACGCGATGTTCGTCGAACACCGCTTGCGGCGTTTCGAACGGAAACAGCGTTTGCGCCGGCGCCAGCCTCGCTTCGATGCGGCGTGCGACTTCATTGACGATCCACCAGTCGGGCTTCGCTTCGCCCGGCGCGTCGACCGCCGCTTGCACGCGCGAGATGCGCCGCTCCGAATTCGTGACGGTGCCCGATTTTTCGCCCCAGCTCGCGGCGGGCAGCAACACGTCCGCGTAGGGGACGGTATCGGTTTGCGCGAACGCTTCCTGCACGACGACGAATTCCGCGGTGTTCAGCGCTTCGCGCACGCGCGCGATATCGGGCATGGAATGCACGGGGTTCGTGCACGCGATCCAGATCGCCTTGATCTTGCCGTTGCGCACGGCCTCGAACATCTCGACGGCGGGCAGGCCCGGGCGGTCCGACAAAGCTTCTACGCCCCATAGCGCTTCCACCTCGGCACGGTGCTCGGCATTGCCGATGTCGCGATGCGCGGCGAGCATCGTCGCCATGCCGCCGACTTCGCGTCCGCCCATCGCGTTCGGCTGCCCCGTCAGCGAAAACGGCCCCGCGCCCGGCTTGCCGAGCTGGCGCGTCGCGAGATGCAGGTTGATGAGCGCGAGGTTCTTGTCGGTGCCGTGGCTCGATTGATTGAGGCCCATGCAATAGAGCGACAGCGCAGCCGGGCTCGCGCCGAACCACTCCGCCGCCTGCAGCAGCGCGCGCTCTTCGATCCCGCAGATCTCGGCCGCCATGCGCGGCGTGTAGTCGCGCACGAGCACCTTCAACGCCTCGAAGCCGACGGTGTGCGCGTCGATGTACGCGCGGTCGAGCAGGCCTTCCCAGATGAGGTGATGCAGCATGCCGTTGAAGAGCGCGACATCGGTGCCCGGCTGGATCGCGAGATGCAGATCGGCCATCGCCGCCATGTCGGTGCGGCGCGGATCGACGACGATCCAGCGGATAGCCGGATTTTTCGTCTTCGCTTCTTCGAGCCGCCGGAACAGCACCGGATGCGCGTACGCCATGTTGCTGCCCGCGAACAGCACGGTCTGCGCGAGTTCGAGGTCTTCATAGCAGGTGGGCGGGCCGTCTGCGCCGAACGCCTTCTTGTACGCGGTGACCGCGCTCGACATGCACAAACGCGAGTTCGTATCGATGTTGTTGGTCTTGAGGAGCCCCTTTGCGAGCTTGTTGAAGACGTAGTAATCCTCGGTCAGCAACTGGCCGGAGACGTAGAACGCGACCGCATCGGGGCCGTGCTGCTCGATCACCCGCGCGAACCGCTCGGCGACGAGATCGAGCGCGCTCGCCCAATCGGCGGGCTCGCGCTCGGCGTTGCGAGCCGTGCGGATTTCGGGGCGCAGCAAGCGCCCCGTCACGCTTTGCACCGTCAGCGGCAGCGAGCGGCCCTTCGTGCACAGCCGCCCGAAATTGGCCGGATGCTCCGGATCGCCTTGAATGCCCGTGATGCGGCCGTCCTCGGCTTCGACGAGCACGCCACAGCCCACGCCGCAATAGCAACAAGTGGAACGGGTGACGGTTTTCATGATGCCTTCCGCCGGGCCGCCCCAAGGAAGGCATCCGCCCCCTCGGGGGGCAGCGAACAAACGTGAGCGTGGGGGCCGTTCATATTCAAGCGGCTCAAGCGAGGCAGACGAAAACCGCGTCGCCTTCCACCTTCGCCGGAAAGCGCCGCGCGCAGCCTTCATCGGGCGCGCGCGCCTCGCCGCTTGCGAGCTCGATATTCCACGCGTGCAGCGGGCACGTGACGGTCTCGCCGTGCACGATGCCTTGCGACAGCGCACCGCCTTTGTGCGGGCAGTGGTCGAGCAGCGCGAACACCTTGTCCTGCGCGGTGCGGAAGAGGGCGACGTTGCCTTGCGCACGCTCGAGCACGCGGCTGCCGAGACGCGGGATGTCGGACACGTTGCACACATGAGTCCACGTCGAAGGGAATTGCATATCCATGGTCAGTTCCTTAAACCCCTAAACGTCGCTCAAGCGACAACCTTGATCGGGATGTACTCGTGCTTCTGCGCACCGCCCACGCGTGCTTCCCACGGATCGGGCAGTCCTTCGAGCGAGTACAGCAAACGCTCGTAGAGCGCCTTGCGGGTCGCGGCGTCGTCGACGATCTTCTTCTTGACGTAGTCGAGCCCGACGCGCGCGATGTAGTGCACCGTGCGGTCGAGGTAGTGCGCTTCCTCGCGATAGAGCTGCAGGAACGCGCCGCTGTATTCCTTGACCTCGTCGGACGTCTTCACCTTGGCGAGGAACTGCGCGACTTCGGTCTTGATGCCGCCGTTGCCGCCGACATACAGCTCCCAGCCGCTGTCGACCGCGATCACGCCGACGTCCTTGATGCCGGCCTCCGCGCAATTGCGCGGGCAGCCGGACACGGCGAGCTTCACTTTGTGCGGCGACCCCATGTTCGCGAGCATCGTTTCCAGATCGATGCCCATCTGCGTGCTGTTCTGCGTGCCGAAGCGGCAGAACTCGCTGCCCACGCAGGTCTTGACCGTGCGGATCGATTTGCCGTACGCGTGGCCCGACTTCATGCCGAGGTCTTTCCACACGTTGACGAGGTCCTCCTTCTTCACGCCGAGCAAGTCGATGCGCTGGCCGCCCGTGACCTTGACCATCGGAATGCGGTACTTGTCGGCGACATCGGCGATGCGGCGCAATTCGTCGGGCGTCGTGACGCCGCCTTTCATCTGCGGCACCACCGAGAACGTGTTGTCCTTCTGGATGTTCGCGTGCACGCGCTCGTTGACGAAGCGGCTTTGCGGATCGTCGACGGCGTCGCGCGGCCACGTCGAGATCAGGTAGTAGTTGATGGCGGGGCGGCAGGTCGCGCAGCCGTTCGGCGTGCGCCATTCGAGGAAGTCGTAGACGGCCTGGTGCGAGAACAGCTTGTGCTGGCGGATCGCCTTGCGCACTTCGTCGTGGCTGCGGTCCGTGCAGCCGCAGACGGCCTTCGTCTTCGGCGTTTCCTGGAAGCTCGTGCCGACCGTGCTCATCAGGATCTGTTCGACGAGACCCGAGCACGAGCCGCACGAGCTTGCCGCTTTCGTGTGCTTCTTGACGTCGTCGAGCGTGAAGAGGCCTTTCTCGGCGATCGCCTTGACGATCGTGCCCTTGCACACGCCGTTGCAGCCGCAGACTTCGTCGCTGTCGGCCATCGAGGCCGCTTTGTCGTGGCCTTGCACGCCCGCGTCGCCGATGCTCGATTCGCCGAACATGATGTGGTCGCGCAGTTCGCCGAGCTTGCGGCCTTCGCGCAGGAGCTTGAAGTACCACGCGCCGTCGGCGGTGTCGCCGTAGAGGCAGGCGCCGACCAGTTGGTCGTCCTTGATCACGAGCTTCTTGTAGACGCCGCCCGACGGGTCGGACAGCACGATCTCCTCCGTGCCGTCGTTGCCCAGGAAATCGCCCGCGGAAAAGAGATCGATGCCGGTGACCTTGAGCTTGGTCGACAGCACCGAGCCCTTGTAGCTGCCGATGCCCATCAGCGCGAGGTGGTTCGCGCACACCTTGGCCTGCTCGAAGAGCGGCGCGACGAGGCCGTACGCGACGCCGCGATGGCTCACGCATTCGCCGACCGCGTAGATGCGCGGGTCGTACGTCTGCAGCGTGTCGTTGACGACGATGCCGCGATTGCAATGCAGCCCCGCCGATTCGGCGAGCGTCGTGTTCGGGCGGATGCCGGCGGCCATCACGACGAGGTCGGCGGGGAGCGCGTCGCCGTCCTTGAAGCGCACGCCTGTCACAACGCCCGCTTCGTCGCCGAGGATTTCCGTCGTCGCCTTCGAGAGCAGGAACGCGAGCCCGCGTTCTTCGAGCGAGCGCTGCAGCAGCTTGCCGGCGGTCGCGTCGAGCTGGCGTTCGAGCAGCGTATCGGCGAGGTGCACGACAGTCACGTCCATGCCGCGCAGCTTCAGGCCATTCGCGGCTTCGAGGCCCAACAGGCCGCCGCCGATCACGACCGCGTGCTGCTTGACCTTGGCGGCTTCGATCATCGCTTCCGTATCGTAGATGTCGCGATACGTGATCACGCCTTTGAGCGTGTTGCCCGGCACCGGCAGGATGAACGGCGACGAACCGGTCGCGATCAGCAAGCGGTCGTAGGGGGCCTCCATGCCGTCATCCGTCGCGACGACGCGCTTCACGCGGTCGATCCTCGTGATCGTCTTGCCGAGGTGCAGATGCACGCCGTTTTCCTCGTACCACGCGAGCGGATTGAGGACGATGTCGTCGAACTTCTGCTCGCCGGCCAGCACCGGCGAGAGCAGGATGCGGTTGTAGTTCGGATGCGGCTCGGCGCCGAACACGGTGATGTCGTAGTGATCGGGAGCGAGCGCGAGCAGCTCTTCGATCGTGCGGATGCCGGCCATGCCATTGCCGATGACGACGAGACGGGGCTTGTTCATGATTTCCATTCCTACAGGTTCGATCCGGGGCGATTCGATTCGGTGCTGTTCGGTGCTATTCCGTGCCTTGCGCCTGACGCGGGCTCAAACGCGGGCGGTCGCGCCTGTCCACGACGCGCGCCAGCGGCGCTTGACGTTGGAAAGGCCGAGCCAGCCGAGCAGCGCGAGGCACGCGAAGAGCCACAGGCCGGCGGAGTAGACGCCGGTGGCCTGCTTGATCGCGCCGAGGCTCGCGGTCAGCGCGAAGCCGCCGACGCCGCCCGCCATGCCGACCAGTCCGGTCATCACGCCGATATCTTTCGCGAAGCGCTGCGGCACGAGCTGGAACACCGCGCCGTTGCCGAGCCCCAAGCACAGCATCGCGACGATGAAGAGCACGAGCGACGCGGCCGGCGCGCCGGCGCTGAAGCCGGCCGTGCCGATCAGCGCCGCCACCGCGCCGTACACGGTCAAAAGCGAACGCGTGCCGCCGATGCGGTCGGCGAGCAGCCCGCCGAACGGACGCATCACCGAGCCCGCGAAGACGCACGCGGCGGTCGCCAAGCCCGCGGTCTTCGGATCGAACGCGAATTGATCGTGGAAGTAGCCGGGCAGCGAGCTCGCGAAGCCCGAGAAGCCGCCGAACGTGAGCGCGTAGAAGAACATGAACCACCACGCGTCGCGGTTCGCGAGCATGCGGGCGTAGTCGCGCAGATGCTTGTGCGGCGACGGGACCGGCGCGTCTTTCGCGCAGAAGAAATAGATGACGAGCGCGAAGCCGAGCGGGATGCACGCGATGCCGAACACGTTCTGCCAGCCGAGCGCGACGGCGAGCGCGGGCGCGAAGAGCGCGGCGAGCACCGTGCCCGAGTTGCCCGCACCGGCGATGCCCATCGCGGTGCCTTGATGGTGCGGCGGATACCAGCGCGACGCGAGCGGCAGCGCGACGGCGAACGACGCGCCCGCGACGCCGAGGAGCGCGCCGAACACGAGCGCCTGCGCCATGCTGTGAACGCCGATGCGCCACGCGCCGAAGAGCGCGGCCATCACGACAATCTGGCCCAAGAGGCCCGCGCGCTTCGCGCCGATGCGGTCGGCGAGCATGCCCATCGGCAAGCGCAGCAGCGCGCCCGCGAGGATCGGCGTGGCGACCATCAGCGCGCGTTGCTGGGTCGAGAGCTCGAGCGTCTTCGCGATCTGGATCTGCAGCGGCCCGAGCAGATACCAGACCATGAAGCTCAGGTCGAAATAGAGGAAGGCAGAAAAGAGCGTCGGCGTGTGCCCACTGCGCCAGAAGCTGCGGTCCATGTTGAGTTCCGTCGTCGTGCCGCGAGGGGAAGCGAAACCGCCGCGGCGAACGTCGAAGCGCCATTGCTCGACCAAAAAAAACGGCGTCCGCCCGTGTCGATGCACGAGGGGACGCCGTTGTCCTGGTGGGCCGCCGCTTGATCGGCGATTGATCCGATGAGGTCGCGCGGGCCCGGTGATTCATGCCGCCCGGCGCCGTTGCCGGGTACGGGCAAGCATTACGCAACCTCCGTGCCAGTCTGCGCAATGGCCGGAAAGCCAATGCCGGCGCGCCTTTGCGCGCTTTGCACCAAATTGTGCTGTTGCACCGCAGCAGTGCGGCGCGCTGCGCTGCCGCACAGGTTCGGCGCGGTGTGCCTCGTGTTGGTGGGTTACGTACGCGACATCAGTCCATTACGGCTATGCGAGACGGCATGGCGGCTGACGTGGCCCTATGACCTCATAAAGTGTCATATAAGACACTTTATATGGAAAATGTCGATTAAAGTTCAATATGCGATACGTAATTTTTGGTCGACAGTGTGCCCTATAAGATGCAATATCGGCCTGATTGCACTTAACGTATCGCAGGTGGCACATGAACCTCTTTGAGCTAGGGGAAACGTTTCGCCTCGCCCGGATTGCCGCAAACAAGACTCAGCAGCAGGTTGCGGAGCAGAGCGGCATCACTCGCGCGCGGATTAGCCGCTTTGAGACCGGGCTGCTTCCGGAACTCGGCACAGTAAAGCTGCTGAGTCTCTTCGAGGCAGTGGGGCTCGAGCTTATTGCTCGCCCAATCGGCCATGGGCGTACGCTCGACGACGTTCTGACCGAGCAGCGAACGCCTGCTGTTTCCGTAGAGGAAACCCGGCGGCGCGTCCGGCTCCCGCGTTCTGAGGCCAGTGTCAAGACCACTGGAAAAGGCGAATAGCTCATGGCCGTACTCGACATCTACTGCAATTCAACGTTGGTTGGGACCCTGACGGAAGAGGCACAAAGTGGCGTCTTCACCTATCTGCCCGGTACGTCGACGGCCGACGTCGTCTCGCTGCTCATGCCGGTACGAAACGGCTCCTACATGTGGCCTGGAGGCATCATGCCTTCGTTTCAGATGAATCTGCCGGAAGGCTTCAAGAAGGACCTCATCCGTCAAGGCGCAAGGCCTCGAGGACATCAAGCCTGATGCGAAGCCCGGAAAGGGTGTGCCCGCGCCTTTGCGAGAGAAGGCGGGGCTGTCCGACACGCGTTCGGACACTAGGCGAAAAGCCGATAACCCGTATGTCGACCCGGACGGACCATATGGTCACAAGTCGCGATGACTGGGCGTAGCGCTTCCACTTCCGGCTCGCGCCTCACACCGCGGAATTCCGCTGAAGACTGTCAAAGTTCGATGCTAGAGTTTCGCGTTCCGTCTGCGTCAGACGCGGCAGACCTCGAACAAGCGCCTGCGTTTTTTCTGTGAAGGAGAGGGAGTAATTCGATGAGCGGACGATTCAATCCGGCGCTGACCGCGCTGCTGGCCGCCGCGCTCTTCGGCGCGACCACGCCCCTCGCGCGCGTGCTGCTCGGAACGCTCTCGCCCTTTATGGTCGCGGGGCTGTTCTACGTGGGAAGCGGCGTCGGCCTTGCCGCATGCCTGTTCTTCAAGCGGGCGCTGCGGGCGATGGCTTCCGGCTCGTCCTCCGATCAGCACGAAGGCCGTATCGCCGCGTCCGAAGTGCCGTGGCTGCTCGGCGCGATCGCGGCGGGCGGCGTCGCCGGGCCCGCGCTTCTGATGCTCGGCCTCGCCACCACGCCGGCGGCAACCGCGTCGCTGCTGTTGAATCTCGAAGGCGTGCTCACCGCCGTGATCGCATGGGTGGTGTTTCGCGAGAACGTCGATTTGCAGGTGTTCCTCGGGATGGTTGCGATCGTCGCCGGCGGCGTGCTGCTTTCGCAGCATCCGGGCGCGGCGGGCGTGCCGCTTGGGGCGCTCTTGATTGCCGGCGCGTGCCTGTGCTGGGCGGTCGACAACAACCTCACGCGCAAAGTCTCGACCAACGATGCGATGGTGATCGCGTGCCTGAAGGGCCTGATTGCGGGGCCGGTGAATCTTGCGATCGGGCTTGCGCTCGGCGCGCATTTCCCTTCTCTCGCCAAGACGGCTGCCGCGATGACGACGGGCTTCGCCGGCTACGGCGCGAGCCTCGTGCTGTTCGTCGTCGCGCTGCGCAATCTCGGCACGGCGCGCACCGGCGCCTACTTTTCGGTCGCGCCGCTGTTCGGGGTGGCGCTGTCGCTGTTGATTTGGCCGGAGTGGCCGTCCGCGCTGTTCTGGGCCGCCGCCGCGCTAATGGCCGTGGGCATCTGGCTTCACATCCGCGAGCGTCACGAACACGCGCACGCGCACGAGGCGCTCGGACATACGCATCGGCACCGGCACGACGAACACCATCAGCACACGCACGACTTTCCCTATGCCGGCGACGAGCCGCACGCCCATCCGCATGTCCATGCGCGCATCACGCACACGCACGCGCACTTTCCGGATATCCATCACCGCCATTCACATTGAGGCGCGCCGCGCGGGCGGCGCGCAGCCCTTCCGAAATGCCGGCCTCTTCGATCGAGAAATAGACAAGCCATGACGGGCGCCGCCGGGACCAGGCCTGCACCATCGCGTTTATCGCCGAGCGGAGTCTGGGCAGGCTTGACATGGTCAGTCAGTCTGTATGGGGGAATGGACTGATGGCACGCGCTGTCAGGCAATGATGGTAAAGAGCGGGAAATGAGTCGTAAAGCGCAAATTAAATCGGCTATCCGTATTTGGCGGTTGGTACCGGCGTGCCGCAAAAGTCGGGTCCGCTAACCATGCGTCGCTCGGCGGACGCGTTTCGACCCCTCCTGGCCGCTGATATTTCACAAACGAAGGGCAGCTCACTCAAACTAGACCGGTCATTCCGGCAAGTCCTGTCGCCGACCAGACGTCGGCATATTTGCATTTTGTAGCCGGCAGGACGTTCGCAACGGTGAATATGGAAGAGGACCGGCCTAATGGGTCAATTGAAGATACCGGTCTTTTGCGACACCGCCGACTCGCTCATCGAATAGCGCTTCACGATGTTATTGGTATCGAACAGCACGACCAACTCCTTCTTCTGGCCGCTGGCACTCGATCCGAGCAAGTTGATGACCGGAATGTAATTCACGGCATCGCCATGCATCTTGGTCAACTCGTAATGCCATATTTCCAGGCCACCGTCCGTAAATTCGGTCTTCATCGGCGAGCCGAACATGTTACGGATCTCGTCCTTCGTCGTTTTGCCTTGGACGATCTTGGTGGAAACGGTGGCCTCCGTTTCCGAGCGCAGCGAATCGTTACCCGTACCGGCGCAACCGGCTAGCGTGAGGACGCCTGCAACGATAGCAGCAGCAACTGCGAGTTTCTTCATGTTCCCTCGTAGACGTTGGTAAATTCTTGAGCACGACGAATCGCGAACCGCTGTTATTGGGCGGTCTCTTTACTATCGGCTATACAACGCGAAACTTTAGGGAACTCCGACAGTACGAAGGTCGGGTCGCGCTTGGCGGATTCAACCGCTGAATACGGATACCCATTCAATCAAGGCATGCCTACGTCAACAGGTAGCCGCGGCCTGGCGCGGCTGCGTCGGGCACCTCCTTGCCGCACAACTCGAGCAGAGACCGCTTGGTATTGCGCCTCATCGCATCCAGCGCGAGGTGGTGGGGAGCGCAACGGCCGCGGGCGGCGCCGACTTGTGCAGCAGCACCGGAATCGACTTCGAGGTCGGCGTATTGCACACGTCGCCGACGCTCGAAAGCGGCACGAGCGGATTCGTCTCCGGGTAGTACGAGCCGATGCAGCCGCGCGGAATGTCGTATTCGACGAGCAGGAACGAATCGGCGCGGCGTTCGATACCGTCGTCCCACACCGTCGTCATGTCGACCCAGTCGCCGTGCTCGAAGCCGAGCATCTGCAGATCCGCGGCGTTGATGAACACGACGCGGCGCTGGCCGAACACGCCGCGATAGCGGTCGTCGAGCGCGTAGATCGTCGTGTTGTATTGGTCGTGCGAGCGGGTCGTCATCAGTGTCATCAAGCGTTCGCCGTGCTGTTTTTTCGCGCGGCGAATGGGCGTGTCTGCTTCGATCCCGTGCACGACGAAGTTCGCGCGGCCGGTGTCGGTCTTCCAGTCGCGCTCGCGCGAAGCGACGCGCAGATGAAAACCGCCCGGATGTCCGATGCGTTCGTTGTAGTTGTCGAAGCCGTCGATGACTTGCTCGATCGCATCGCGCACGCGCGAGTAGTCGCGCGCGTAATGGAGCCAGTCGACCTTGCTGCTGCCGAGCGTGGCGTGCGCGAGGTTCGCGACGATCGCCGTTTCCGACATCAGGTTCTTCGACGCGGGACTATTCATGCCGTACGAGACGTGCACCATGCTCATCGAGTCCTCGACGGTCACGCCTTGCGCGACGCCGCCTTGGAGATCGATTTCGGTGCGGCCGAGCGTCGGCAGGATCAGCGCGTCCTTGCCGTGAACCAGATGGCTGCGGTTGAGCTTGGTCGTGATGTGCACGGTCAGGTCGCACGCGCGCAACGCCTCCCAGGTGCGGGGCGTGTCCGGCGTCGCGATCGAGAAATTGCCGCCCAGGCCGATGAACACCTTGAGATGGCCTTCGAGCATCGCTTCGATCGTTTCGACCACGTCGTAGCCGTGCTCGCGCGGCGGCTCGAAATCGAACACCTGGCCGAGACGGTCGAGAAACGCTTGCGCCGGTTTTTCCTCGATGCCGACCGTGCGGTTGCCCTGCACGTTCGAGTGGCCGCGCACCGGGCACAGGCCCGCGCCTTCGCGGCCGATATTGCCGCGCATCATCATCAGGTTCGACAGCATGTGCACGGTCTGCACCGAGTTCTTGTGCTGCGTGATGCCCATGCCCCAGGTGGCGATCACGCGACGGCCCGCGGCGTAGATGCGCGCGAGGCCTTCGATGTCTTCGCGCGCGACGCCCGATTCCGCTTCGAGCGCCGGCCAGCTTTCCGCGCGCAAGTCCGCGGCGAACGCTTCGAAGCCCGAGGTGTGCTCGTCGATGAAGGCGACGTCGAGTATCCGTTCGCGGCCGGCTTCGAGCGCTTGATCGTCGAGTTCGAGCACGCGCTTGGCGACGCCCTTGAGCAGCGCGAAATCGCCGCCGAGCTTCGGCTGAATGAACGTGGTCGCGATCTTCGTGCTCGACATCGTCAGCATTTCGACCGGATGCTGCGGGCTGGCAAAGCGTTCGAGGCCGCGCTCCTTCAGCGGGTTGATCGAGACGATCGACGCGCCGCGCTTCGCGCATTCGCGCAGTTCGCCGAGCATGCGCGGGTGGTTCGTGGCCGGGTTCTGGCCGAAGATCAGGATCGTGTCGGCGTGCTCGAAGTCGTCGAGCGTGACCGTGCCCTTGCCGATGCCGACGGTCGCCGGCAAGCCGCGGCTCGTCGCCTCGTGGCACATGTTCGAGCAGTCGGGAAAGTTGTTCGTGCCGTACATCCGCACGAAAAGCTGGTACAGGAACGCGGCTTCGTTGCTTGCGCGGCCCGAGGTATAGAAGGCGGCGCGATCGGGATCGTCGAGCGCCTTCAAGTGCTTCGCGATCAGTTGGAACGCGTCGTCCCAGGCGATCGGCCGGTACGTGCCGGTGAGCGCGTCGTAGCGCATCGGGTCCGTCAGGCGGCCGTGCTGTTCGAGTTCGTAGTCGCTCTGCTTCATCAGCGCTTCGACCGTGTGCTCGGCGAAAAAGGCCGGCGTCACGCGCTTGGTGGTCGCTTCGGCGGCGACCGCCTTGACGCCGTTCTCGCAGAACTCGAACGTCGACGCGTGGTTGCGGTCGGGCCACGCGCAGCCGGGGCAATCGAAGCCGTCGGGCTGGTTTTGCTTGAGCAGCGTCTTGTAGTTGCCGCCCGCGACCCGCTCCTTGATGAGATTGATCGCGACGTACTTGAGCGCGCCCCAGCCCGCGGCGGGCTGGTTGTAGGGCTCGATGCGTCCTTGCGGCTTGCGGGGCTTTTCCATGATGTCTGTTCCGAAACTTCGCGCTGCGATGCACTTGACGCGGGGCATGAAGGCTTGGCGCGATCGATGACGGAAGGTTAAGCGCCTTGGGCTTCGCGTTGAGCACACACATCCGCAGCGCAGAAAAGAGTACAGTTCTGGTCACGCTAACCGGCAGCGACAACTGTGCTCTTGAAGCTTGCAATTGGCTGTCGGTGGCGAGACCGCAAACTGGGGAACAGGGTGAAGCTTTACGAAAAGCTTGCGAAGGAAATCGAAGACCTGATCTCGCAGGGCGTGTTTCGCCACGGCGATCGCATCCCTTCCATCCGGCAGACGAGCCAGCATCGGCAGATCAGCATCACGACGGTGCTGCACGCGTATCTGCTGCTCGAAAGCAAGGGCATCGTCGAAAGCCGTCCGCAGTCCGGTTTTTTCGTGAGGCTGCCCGCCGGCGCCGGCGGCCGGGTCGAGAACGCGCTGCGCACGTCGAAGCCGATTGCCGTCTCGGCGCAGGTCGACGTGAGCCGGCTCGTGCTTTCGACCTTGCGCTCGATCCGCAGCGGCTCGGCGATACCGCTCGGCTCGCCTTATCCCGATCCGAAGCTTTTTCCGTCCGACAAGATCAGCCGCTACGGTTCCGCGATCGTGCGCCGCAAGTCGCAATGGGGCGTCACCGACGAACTGCCGCCCGGCAACCCGGAATTGATCCGGCAAATCGCGCGTCGCTATTTGGAAAACGGCGAGCCGGTCGATCCCAACGAGATCGTCGTCACGGTCGGCGCGACCGAGGCGATCAATCTCTGCCTGCAGGCGGTCGCGAAACCGGGGGACACGGTGGCGGTCGAGTCGCCGACGTACTACGCGATGCTGCATGCGATCGAACGTATGGGCATGCGCGCGATCGAGGTCGCGACGCATCCGGACGAGGGCATCGATCTCGGCGCACTCGCGGCGATCCTGGACAAGGCGCGCATCGCGGCCTGCATGGTGATGCCGAATTTCCAGAATCCGCTCGGGTTTCAAATGCCCGAGGAGAAGAAGCGCGAGCTGGTGGACCTGCTCGCGCGGCACAACGTGCCCGTCATCGAGAGCGATGTCTACCAGGAACTGTATTTCGGCGACTCGCATCCGCGCTCGTTGAAATCGTTCGACACGAACGGGCTCGTGCTGCACTGCGCGTCGTTTTCGAAGAGCCTGACCTCGGCCTACCGGATCGGCTGGGCGATGGCCGGGCGCTTTCACGAGCAGGTGGAAAAGCTCAAGTTCCTCAATACGCTGACCACACCCTCCGTTCCGCAGCTCGCCATCGCCGAGTACCTGAAGAACGACGGCTACGAGCATCACTTGCGGCGCGTGCGCAAGGTGTACGCGCAGCAGGCGAACCTGATGACGGCCACCGTCAAGCGCTTCTTTCCCGAGGGCACGCGGACCTCGCACCCGATGGGCGGCTACGTCCTCTGGGTAGAGCTGCCGCCGGCCGTCGACTCGATGAGGCTTTACCAACTCGCGCTCGAAAACGGCATCACGATCGGGCCGGGCTATATGTTCTCGGCGACGAACAGCTACCGCAATTTCATCCGCCTCAACTACAGCTACACGTGGTCGCCCGAAATCGAAGAGGCCTTGATCACGCTGGGCAAGCTCGTGACGGCGTGCATGCGCTGACGGCGCCGATTCCCCGCTTCGGCGCTTCCCCGCTTCTGCGACGGATGTTCAGGCGCGACAGCAGCTGGTCCGACGCGTTCATCGCGAACGACGGCTTGCCGGGCAAGACGCACAGCACGTCGTCGCAGACCTCCTCGACGAAGCTGCGGCTCGCTCGCGATCGTTTGCCGAGTGCGGCGCTTTCGGTTTCCAGCGTCATATAGATGCCGCGGACCCGGCCGGCTTCGCTCAAGCCCGGCAGCGTCGCGCGCAGCGTATCGAGCTGCTGTTCGAGCCGCGCGAGATCGATGCGATGGTTCTTGTCGGTCCGGATCGGGCTCGTGCCGTGCGTGTACAGCAGCACGGTCGAGCCGTCCGCCGTGTATTGCGGCGCGATCGACATCTGCGCATCGGGCACCACGATGCTTCCGTTCGCGACGGCACCGCGCATCGTGACGACCTGGCACACCCGCGTTTCTATCGTCAAGCTCGTTTCCACGCCGGGGATGGTGCTCAGCACCTTGGGCGTGTTGACCCCGGCGCAGACGATGAGCTTTCCGGCCGTGATCAGCTGGTCGCCCGCGAAAAGGCGATAGCCCTGCCAGCAACGGCTGACATGCCTGATCGGGCCGCACCTTAGCAGGTCGCGATTCGCCTGGCGCAGCTTGGCGACGAGCTCGCGGCCGTCGAGCAACATGTGGGGGAACGAAAACACCTCTTTCAGGCGGTGTCCGCTCAAGAGCCCGGTCTTGACCGACGTCCGCGCATAGGGGACGTCGAGCGCGTCCCAGGTCTGGGTCCACCGGCTGCTGTCGTCCACAAAGCCGACATAGGATTCGGTCGAGCGGATACGGACGCCGAGCCGTCGAATCATGTTTTGCCAGCTCGGGTAGGTGTCGCGAAGCTGGCTCGTCAATTCGCGCTCGGCATAGAAGTGTCCGCGGTGCACGTAGAACGGCAGGCGGTGCGTCTGGCCGTCGCCGGCGTGCGAATCGGGTTCGACACAGCAGACGTTCAAGCCGAGCGCGCGCATTCTGTCCAAAACGACCAGTGCCTGGATGCCGGTGCCGATGATGACGTAGTCGCAATTCATGATGTTTCCATCTCCTCTAGATATAGCGAAGCAAAGCCGTCCGCGGGATTGGGGCGGCTCGCGGTTTCGGTCTCATGCGAGCGATCACGAATCCATTCGCAATCGATTCGGATAACGAAGGATGTCGTTCTCGAGGTTGTCCTTCAGAGCTCGAGCCACATCGCGCGATGCGTCATGGCGACGGGTGGACTATAAAAGGACGCGCCGAATTAATCTGTTGGAAAAGTATGTCGCGCGGTTTCAATGCGCTCTTGGGGACAGGGCCTGTTATTGGCGTGAAATCGTACGGGCCGGAAATTAGCCGGGAATGAGAGACCTGATGTATGCGACGGGAGATAAAGGCTTTCGGCTAGCTTGGCTTCGATGTTCACAGACGTTGCCAAAACCGCGCGACGGCCGGATGAATCTCGTCGCGCCACGTCGGGCCCATGAACAAGCCGTAGTGATCGCAGTTCGCAATCGTGAGCCCGAGACGCTTGCCCTCGGCGACGCCGCTGCATAGCGCTTGCGCCGCATGCGTCTGCTGGGCCCCGGTGATGGTGTCGCGCGCGCCCTCCACGGTGCACAGCGCGATCGACGATAGCGCCTGCGGACGCACGTCGCGCCCCTTGACCTGCCATGTGCCGCGCGCCAACTGCTGTTCGTGGAATATCACCTGCAGTGTGTCAAGAAAGTAATGCTCGTCCATGTCGAGCACCGCCGCGTATTCGCCCATTTGCCGAAGACTGCGCGCAATGCCCTCCGAGTCGGCCGCGGCCTGGCTCGACCAGTAGTCCGCTTCGAGTTCCCATTTGTGGTGCGGGTAGGCCGCGGCGATGGCGGCTTGCTGGTAGTAGCCGGGATACACGCGGCGCCCGGCGCCCGCGTAGGGCGGCGGGACCGTATCGATGAGCGTGCGGCGGAACCAGTCGACGCTGTGCGATTGCGCAAAGCGGGCGAGCCCGGTCGGGTTGAGGCGCGCATCGATGGGGCCGCCCATCAGCGTGAGGCTCGCTGCGGGCGTTGCGCCGTCGCTTGCAAGCAGCGCGAGGGCGGCGAGCGTGGGCACGGTCGCCTGGCAAACGGCGACGACATGAATGCGCTCGCTGCCGATCTTGCGCAGGAAACGTTCGATGACGAGCACGTAGTCGTCGAGGCCGAAGCCGCCGTCCGCGAGCGGCACGTCGCGGGCGTCGGCCCAGTCGGTCAGGTAGACGTCGCCGTCTTGCAGCAGCGCTTGGACGGTCTCGCGCAGCATGACCGCATGGTGGCCCGCAAGCGGCGCGCAGATCAGGATATCGAGCGCCTTGCGGCGGCGCGTGCGGGGCGCGCTGTCCGGCTCGCGCGAGAAGTGGCGGAGCACGCAAAACGGTGTGCTGTCGGCGACGCGCTCGGCGACCGGTACCGTGCGTGAGCCGATCGTCACCGACGCAATGGAGAACGGAGGGACCTCGGCAGAGTGCGGCTGCAGGAGTGTGGAAAGCCAGTCCGAGCCGAAGCGCGCGGGCCAGCCCCAGGCGCCCGCGCCGAACGAGGCCCATGCGCCGGCGGCGCGGATCAGGTTGCGCTGCGCTTCAATCCATGCGTACCACATGGTTGCTCCTGTCTGCACCGCACGCCTTGATGTACTGACCGTTTCCGCGCATTGCACCGCGTCAAAACTGGTAATCGACCGAGACCGAAAGCACGACGCCGGTCGCGCGTTGCGTGATCGGGCTGTGCGCAGCGGACCCGGCCAGTTGCTGAATCGCCGTTTCGCTGTTCACGATCCAGTGCTTGGCCGGCAGCCACGTCGCACTGATGCCGAGCCCGTACGATTTCACCCCGGCCGACGCGCGATACTGCGGATAGCCGGAGTGCGCCGCTTGCGTCGCGTTCACGCCGAACCAGCTATTCATATACGTCGAGTCCGCGAAAGTCACCGACGGCCCCGCGAACCAGACAAACGTCTTCGAGCTGCCGGGCAGCGGCAGGTAGGCGCCGATATCGCCGATCCAGCCATCGGCGCCGCCGATGTTGCGGCGGATATCGGCGCGGATGTCGAGCGGAAATGTCTCTGAGATCACGTAGTCGCCGAAGAGTTTCAGCGCGGGCGCCGGGTTGATGTTGCCAAGCCCGTACAGATGTTCGTAATCGCTCGATTCGCGGCGGCCGAGATCGTACGTGACGGCGAACGCGAGATGCCAGTTCCGGCCGCTCAGAAAATTGACGCCCGCGCCATCGCCCGTCGATAGAAAGAGGAGGTTGCGGTAGCGGATATCGATGCTCGGTCCGGCCAGCACGTGGTAACGCGAGGACCCGTCGTAGAGCGGCTGAAACGCCATGCCGGGCCCGACGCGGATGCGCCACGCCGGCAGCTGAGGCGTGTACATCCGCTCGAGCGTGATGCCTGCGGAATACTGCCACTCGGCGAGCGGCGACGGCGTTTGCGCAACGGCCGCGCTGGGCGAAGCCAAGCCGATGACGGCAAGGGCGGCCACGGGTCGCATGTCCATCGATGGGCTCCTCATGGATCGCGATCGATTCCCGGATGGGGGGCAAGTCAGTGCTGCACAGCATAACGTAACGCTGCCGCAGCGCGGCAATCCGACTCGATAGACCGCCTGTCTACTCGGGTATGGGTGCGCACGAGGCAACGGCTATGCCTGGCTTGCTGCCGGGGGGCTTGCGGCGGCGCAAACTGGCACCCATCCCCCCCGTTTTCTAAACTTGTTGTTGCACTGTCATGTGCAGACCCGGGGATGGGCATCCGCATCGCGCGAATTCCGGCCGCTCTGCGGTCGATCGGCCCGGCCATTCACCGGCATGTACTCACCACCATGACGAGGGCTAGATGAGCATTCTTTCGCAGAGCGATAACTGGCGAGATATCGCCGCCACACTGGGACACTATTTCGAGTCGCGTTCCATCCCCTTTCACATCGAAGAGCGCGCCAACGGCACGCTGCATATCGGCTTCGACTCCGCCGGCCATCCGGCGACGGTGACGGTCTCGTTCGACGAAAGCGCGTATCGCGATCTCGAAAGCTTCGACGATGAAGCCAAACGCCGCGCGCTTTCGCGCATCGAATCCGAATTCGCCCGCCTGATGAACCGGGGCGGACCGTCTGCGCTAGCGGGCGAGTTCCGCATCCACCGCGTGTGACCCGGCACGCGCCGGCGTTCCGGCGGCGCGGCCGGAACCCTGCCCCTCCCTCAGCGCGGATGCCCCGCGGCGCGAGGATTCGGGTTCGCGCCGGGGGGCGTCGCCGGCGGCCGCTCGATCGCCTGCAGCCGCCAGAATCCGCTGATCGGCGCGAGCCGCGTGGCGGATAACCACGACGCAGCCCCCTGCGTGGCCGACAGGCGCCCGCGGACGTCCACCTGCAAATCATGCAGCGTGATCAGTGCGGTTTCGTTGCCGGCAGCGTGCAGCAGCGTGACGGCGCCCGTAATTTGCGTTTCGCCGGTCTGCGGCAATTCGATGCCGGAACTCGATTGACGCGACCATTTGCGGCTCATCGTGTCGAGCCATAGCAGGGCGTAGTCGTGGCAGAAAGTCGGGTCCGAGCAGTTGACCAGGATCGAAAGACGCATGACGTGTCTCCTGAAGTGCCTGCTGCCATATTTCAATTAGCTTTCGATTGACCTTGATCTGGCTGAAAAGCTGCGCGCAAGGCGCATGCCGCGCAAGAAATGACTAGCGCGATTCAGCCGCTGTCGCGGTTCGTGTAGTGCGATACGAGTGCAAGGGCGGCGGCAAACTTGAGCGCGCAATCGACCAGCGACAAATAGAACCCGGTTCGCAGCACGTTGTATTCGAGCGGCAAGTCGAGTCCGATGGCGATCACGCTGACGGCGCAGACGAACGTGAAGAGCACGCGCGCGCCGCGTACGCCGCGCAGCGTGCAGACGACGAGCACGACCAGCAGCGCCTTCGAGAACAGAAGCGCGAGCGTTTGCGCGATGCCGCCGCTGCCGTGCACTTCCCACGGAATGACGACGAACGACCAGACGCACACGCCGATGACGAGCGCGCGCGTCATCATGCCCAGCCGGCGCGCGCGGCCGCGCGCGCCCGCAGGCCGGCGGGCAGCGCCGATGTGGCCGGCATCGTGGGCGGCCGAGTGCTCGCGCTCGGCAGGTTCGGCGGTTCGATGGCCGAATTCGCGTCCGATCATAAGAGTGCTTCCGTTGAGGAAGGCGCGTGCCATGCCGCAATCGCGTTGCGTGGTCCCCGTGCGTTCAATTCGAACTATACGGCCAACAAAACACCGCTTAATGACATTTTTGTTGAGCTAACGACTTACGGGGTTTTCCGCAATTGTCTGCGGAGTGAGCGAGCCGGATCGAGACCGTGCAACGACACGCCATCAGGCGATGGCAGAAGGCGTTGTACGGTTGGCAGAGTTTGGCGGGACGGGGCGATTGCTCGAAGCGCGACGCAACCCGACACTCGATCTCATCGACGCGCATCGCGAATTCACGGCAAAGGACGGTTCGTCAGCGTGTCGCTTCGATCCATCCACCCACTCGACCCGACCTGACCTGGAGAACCTCATGGCCACGACCATCGCCGGCATCAAGATCCCCGACAGCCAACTCGCGCGCGCCGCCACTGAACTGGTGCGCGACACCGAACCGGACCTGCTGTACAACCACTCGCGGCGCGTGTTCCTGTTCGGCGCGCTCGCAGGCGAACGCAAGCGGCTCGACTACAATCCCGAGCTGCTCTACATCGGCGCGATGTTCCATGACATGGGGCTCGTCGAAGCGTACAGCAGCCCGTCGAATCGCTTCGAAGTCGACGGAGCGAACGCCGCGCGCGACTTTCTCAAGCGATACGGCGTGAACGATTACGACATCGAGCAGGTGTGGATGTCGATCGCGCTGCACACGACGCCCGGCGTGCCGGAGCATATGAAGCCCGTGGTCGCGCTGGTGACGGCCGGTGTCGAGATGGATGTCCTCGGGCTCGCGTACCACGAGTTCGCCGATGAAGCGCGCATTCAAGTCGTGGCCGCGCATCCGCGCGAAAAGGACTTCAAGAACGGCATCATCGACGCGTTCGCGCGCGGTACGATCAAGAAGCCCGAGACCACGTTCGGCAACGTGAAAGCCGATGTGCTCGAGCTGCGCGATCCGCAATACAAGCGGCTGAACTTCTGCCAGATCATCCTGGGTTCTGCGTGGGACGACAGCCAGAGTCATGTTCATCACGCCGGGTGCGCGTGCAGCGAATCGCCGGTTTCCGGTTGAGATCCAGCGGCTTCGATCAGCCCGGCGCTGCCGCAGTCAGTTGCGCGTAAACGTCGTGCGACAGTTGCAGCAGCGTCGCGCGGTCCATGCCGCCCGAGATCGCATAGCCGAAGTCGCCGTCGACCCAATAGAACACATTGACCGAGCCGTCCTGATACAGCTTGAACGCCGTCGTGTTCGAACGGGCCTTCCGGTGCGAGATGCACAGCGTCACGCGCTCGTCCTTCGCGTTGCGGTACATGAACTGCGCGACCGGGCCGTCGTCGCCTTGCAGAATGCGTCCGCCCATCAGATCGAGCCCGCTTTTCGTGAGGTTCGGCGGCCGGACGTCGGTGCCGAGCTTGTTGGCGAGCATCTGCACGAAGTCCTGTTCCTGGTCCTCGCCCATCATGCCGGCGGGGCGGTAAACGGACGGCATGTAGACCACGTGCGCGAAGGCGGCCTGGCGCGCGAGCGGATCGGCGGTTTCGTAGCTGACCGCATGCGTATTGCCGCTGCCGGGCGACGCCGGCGCCAGCCCATCCTTGCCCAGGTTCGTGCCGACGCCGATGCCCACGCCGATCACGAGCGCAGCCGCGAGGCCCGCAAATTGCGGCCAGTTCGCAGCCTGCAGCCAGCGGCGCGGCACGGGTGTCTGCAGGCGCTTCGGCACGGGCTCGCTGAGCACGCGGTCGTAGCGCTCATGAAACAGGCTGTTGAGCGAGAAATAGTCGCTCACGCGCGCGGCGAGATCGGGGTTGCGCTCGAGCGCTTGCTCGACCAAGAGGCGCCGCTCGTCGGACAGCGTCCCGTCCACGTAGGCATGAATGTCTTCGTCTTCGATCGGAGTGTGTTGGTCGCTCATCGCACCACCTGTAGTTTTGCGCCGGGCTGCGTGCCCGCCATCAATGCTCTCAGCCGTTCCCGCCCGCGCGACAGCCGCGACATCACAGTGCCGATCGGGATGTCCAGCGCGAGCGCGACATCCGTATAGCTCATCTCTTCGAGACCGACCAGCAGCACCACCGCGCGCTGTTCGGCGGGCAGGCGTTGCAGCGCGTAGTCGAGATCGCGCACTTCGAGCGCTCGCGTCGGGTTCGCCTGGACGGCGAATTCGCCCTCGGGAACCGCGTCGTCATCCACCGACACGTGCACGGCGCGCGTCGACGCCTTGCGCACTTGATTTGCAAATACGTTGTGCATGATCGTAAAGAGCCATGCGCGCAGATCGGTGCCTGCCTGGAAACGCTCGGTCCGGCTCAGGGCGCGCTCGAGCGTGTCCTGGACCAGATCGTCCGCCAAGTCGCGATTGTTGACGAGCGCCCTGGCGTAGCGCCGCAAACGCGGCACGTGGTCCATCAACTCGTTACGGATGTCCATTTGTCATATCGATCAGGGGTTGGCGGCGCGCGCCAGTGGCTGCGAACGACGGTCATACAGGAGCAAACACGCTTGCGCGCAGTTTATTCCCGATAACCGCAGGCCGGTAGCAGGGCGGGTTTTCATGTCGCAAAGGAGCGCTAAGGCCGGCGCAGGGTGAGCGAATCCGCGGCGCGCATCAGGCCGTGCGTGTCGGCGTTGCCGGCCAGCACGTAGCGCTGGTGGTGTGCGGACCAGGTGAGGAGCCGCAGCGTGCCGGCGCGGTGCGCCATCCATTGCCGTTGGCCCGAGGCCATCAGCGAAGCGGCTGTCAGCAGCACGACGGGCTTGCCGTCGGCGTTGACGTACACGAATTCCGCCGCCCGCGAGAACGGGCCGAGCTGCACGAGCTTTTTCGCCGCGAAGCGCAAACCCACGGAGCCGAGGTCCGGTGCCGGCTCGCCGTCCACCGTGGCGAGCGCGGGATTGGCGGCGCTTGCCTCGGGGTCGGACGCCCGCGTCAACGCCATGACGGCGGCGTTGTCGAGTGCCTGCGGGGAGACTTCGATCGCCGCGATCCAGCCGCTCGCCGTCAAGAGGGCGACAAGCAGGGCGAGCAAGGCTCGCACTGCGGCGAGGTTGCCGAGCTGCGCGAATCGACGCCGCAGTGCGGCGTGCCACGGCGAGCGCGGCAAGCTTGACGGTGAAGTCTCGCCCGATCGGCCGAACGTGTGCTTGAGCTGCGCGTTGAGCCTGCCGTAGAACGCAACCCGCCGTGCCTCGCCGGGCTGGCTTTCCAGATAGTCGTGCAGATGCGCGGCGCGATCCGGCGTGAGGAAACCGTCGGCATAAGCGAGGATGTCCCGTTCGGAAAGCGGCGTGTGTTCGGGTGGATGGGTCGGTGCCATGGTGTCGTGTCGGGTTCAGGCGAGTCACGCCTCTTGACCGGCAAACACGAAAAATCCGGGTTTATTCCATCGAAACGACGTTTTCGAATCGGCGTCGAGTGCTCCTCGAGGAAAGCGAGCCGCAAGCGCGGAATAAGCGGACCCAAACGGTGTTTGCCCGCATGAAGACTCGATCCAAGCCAAGGAGCCGCCGTGACCCAGCCATCGTCCTCACCTCCGTCCCCCCGATGCGTGCCGTGCCGGCTTGCCGCCATCGGCGCGGTCGTCGCCGCGCTCGGCGGCGGCTTCGCTTATGTCGCCGGCTGGCTGACGCCCGCCCGCCTGACGACCTCGCGCATCGTCAACCAATTGCAAGCCGACGCCGGCCTGCATCCCGGCTACCGGCGCAACCATGCGAAGGGCGTCTGCGTCTCGGGCTACTTCGCCAGCAACGGCAACGGCGCCGCGGTCTCGCGCGCGGCCGTGTTCGAGCCCGGCGTGGCCACCCCCGTGATCGGCCGCTTCGCCATTCCCGGCGGCAATCCCTATGCACCCGACAACAGCGTGCCCGTTCGGAGCATGGCGTTGATGTTCAAGCTGCACGACGGCGAGCAATGGCGCACCGGCATGAACTCGACGGCGTTGTTCGCGGTCCATACGCCGCTGCAGTTTTTTCGGCAGCTTCTCGCGTCGAGGCCCGATCCGGCGACGGGCAAGCCGGACCCGCAGCGTCTGAAGGCGTTCTTCGCGGCCAATCCCGAGACGCAGCCGTTTCTCGCGTGGGTGAAGGCGAATCCGCCGTCATCGAGCTTCGCGAACGCCGCGTACTACAGCATCAACGCGTTCCGCTTCACCGACGCCGACGGGCAAACGCGGGCGGTGCGCTGGGCGATGCGGCCCGAGACACCCTATGCGCCGCTCAGCGCGCAAGAGAAAGGCGAGAAGAACTTTCTCGCCGACGAACTCAGTCAACGGCTGCAAGCAAGCGGCAGCTTGCGCTGGCATCTGATCCTGACCGTCGCCGCGCCCGGCGACCCGACCGACGACGCAACCCGGCAATGGCCCGCCGATCGCCGGCAGATCGACGCCGGCACGCTCGTCATCGATCACGAGTCATCGCAGGAGGAAGGCTTGTGCCGCGACGTCAATTTCGACCCGACCATCCTGCCCGACGGGATCCGCCCGTCGGACGATCCGCTGTTGGCGGCGCGCTCTGCCGCGTACGCGCTGTCGTTCGACCGCCGCACGCATGAAGAAGCGGCGCAGCCGAATCATCCGAACCCGACCTCGAACGGAGACCATTCATGAACGGCCCCCACGCTCACTACCGTTCGCTGGGGGCATCATGACCCCCGCGCAATCGCATTTCAGTCCGCTCGCGCGGCTGCTCCATTGGACGATGGCCATCGCGATTCTCGCGATGCTGTTCGTCGGCGTCGGGATGGTCGCCACCGTATCGCGGGCGCACAGCGTGTTGCTCGCGATTCACCGGCCGCTCGGCATCGCGCTGCTGGTGCTGGTGGTGATCCGCATCTTCGTGCGGATCCAGCGAGGCGCGCCGCCGCTGCCTGCGGACCTGCCGGCGCCGCAGCAGTTCGCCGCGAAGGCCTCGCATCTCGTGCTGTACGCGCTGATGGCGGCAATGCCGCTGATCGGCTGGTCGATGCTGTCGGCCGGGGGCTTTCCGGTGACGCTGTTCGGCGCGCTGCATCTGCCGCCGATCGTGCCGCACGACGTGAGACTCTATGCGCTGCTGCGCGAACTGCATACCTACCTTGCGTTCGCGCTCTTCGCGACGGTGCTGATGCATCTGGCCGCTGCGCTGTTCCATGGGCTGATCCGGCGCGACGGCGTGCTCGCGAGCATGACGGGGTATGCGGCGCGGCGGTGACGCGCCTCACGAATCCGCGGTGGGAATGAGCACGGTGACGGACAGCCCCGCTTGCGCCGGCTCGTCCGCATAGGCGAGGCGAACGTCTGCGCCGAGGCGGTCCGCGATGGTCTTGACGATCGAGAGACCCAGGCCCGAGCCCACTTCGCCGCTGCCGAGCACGCGATAGAACGGATCGAAGACGCGCTCGCGCTCCGCCGCCGGAATGCCCGGTCCCGAATCCTTGATCTCCAGAACGGCGCGGCGATCGCGCGCCGTCACCGAAAGGTCGATGCGCCCGCGCTCAGGCGTATAGCGTATGGCGTTATCGACGAGATTCCTGACGACCGCGATCAGGTCCACTTCGTTGACGAGAACGCGGGCATCGTTCTCGCCCTCCACGCCGATATCGATGCGCTTGGCCTCGGCGAGCGGCATGAGATCTTCGAGCACGCGCCGGTAGACGCGCAGCACCGAAACGGGCGCGCCCGGCGATTCCGGCGTGGACTGCGCGCGCGCGAGCGTCAGCAATTGGTCGAGCAGACTGCGTCCGCGCTCGATGCCTTTGCGCAATACGGTCAAGCGTTCGCGCGCTTGCGCCGACATCGGCGCCTCGGCGAGCCGTTCGGCTTGCAGCGACAGCGCCGTCAACGGAGAACGAAGCTCATGCGCCGCGTCGGCAACGAAACGGCGCTGCGCCTCCATCGCTTGGTCGATGCGTCCGAGCAATCGATTGATGGCCACGACGAACGGCCGCACTTCCGACGGCAGGTGTCCTTCGTTCACCGGGTGAAGTTCGCGCTCGCCGCGCCGGTCGATGTCGGCGGCCAACGACGCGATCGGCCGGAACATCTTGCGCACGAGATTGGCTGTGACCAGCAGCAGGACGGGCACCAGAATCAGAAACGGCATGACGGTGCGCAGCGCGCCGTCGCGCGCGATTTCGTCGCGAAAGCCGGTCTCCTGCGCGAACGCGACGCGTTCGCCTGTCGCCATCGTCTTGACGAGCACGCGGAACGGCTCGCCGCGGATCTTGAGCGTATGCATGCCGTCGGGCACGCCGAGCGGGATCGGCAAGGCGTCCGAGGCATTGCCGCCGCGCTGAGCCGCGCTGTTTTCGATCAGGTATTGGACGACGACGCGCGATTCTTCATCGCTGTGTTCCGCGCGCCCGCGGTCCCCCAGATGCGGGAGCGGCATGTGCTGCCGATCGAACAGGGCCGCGACTTGCCGCAACACGTCGTCTTGCAGCTCGTGGGCTTCGTCGAACGCCGTCGCGAACGAAATGATGCCCGCCACGATCGCGACAAGCAGAATCGCGAGCGAAAGCCCGAACGACAGCCTGAGCTGGACCGACTCGCTCAGCCGCCTTTTGAAACCATCCATCCGACCCCCCGAACGTTCTTGATGATGTCGCTGCCGAGCTTGCGGCGCAGCGTATGGATCAGAAACTCGACCGCGTTGCTCTCGACTTCCTCTCCCCAGCCGTAGATGCGGTCCTCGAGGTCGCGCCGCGACAGAATCGCGCCGGGGCGCACGAGCAGGGCTTGCAGCAAGGCGAACTCGCGGTTCGAGAGCTGCACGGCGTCGCCGCCCTCGACGACGGCTTGCCGCGTCGCCGGATCGAGCGATACCGTGCCGTTCGAGAGCACCGGTGTCGCGCTGCCGCCTTTGCGGCGGAGCACCGCGCGCATGCGCGCGAGCAGCTCGGCCATTTCGAAGGGCTTGAGGACGTAGTCGTCGGCGCCGCCGTCGAGGCCTCGCAGCCGGTCGTCGAGCCCGTCACGCGCGGTGATGATGAGCAACGGAACCGGATTGTCGTTCGCGCGAATCGATTCCAGCACTTGCTGGCCGTCCTTGCCCGGGAGACCCAGGTCGAGCAGGATCAGGTCGTAGTGCTGGACGCCAAGCGTGGTGAGCGCGGTTTGCCCGTTTTTCACCCAGTCCGCCGCGTACGAGGCGTCCTTCAGCGCCGAATGAATCGCCTCGCCGATCATCGGGTCGTCTTCGACCAGCAATACCCGCATTGCGCCTTCCTCCGGTTGTGACGATGTTCGATTTTAGGCTGGATATAGGCGCATCAGCGGCGCACCCAGCCCAGCGCGATGAGCCTGCCAAACAGCAGCCGGTGGGCGCGGATGGCAAACCAGTAGGCGTGCGGCATCCACCGGCGCTGCGCGCAAGACACGAGCCACGCGCCGACGGCCGATACGAGCACGGCACCCGCCATATCGAGCGGGAAATGCACGCCGACGTAGATGCGCGCCCACGCAACCGGCAGTCCCAGCAGCGCCAGCGCAAGACCTGTCGCGCGCCGGCCGCGGTGCGTCGCAAGGCTGAAGGCGACCGACCAAAGCAACGTCAGGTGGTCGCTCGGAAACGAGGAATCCGGTGCATGTGCGACGAAATTGTGGCCCAAGCCCATCGCGAACGGACGAGGATGTTGCCATAACAAGGCGATGATCTGGTTGACGAACAACGCCGCCGCAGCGGATGCGGCGGCTTCCAGCATCATTTTCCGGGTCTCTTTGCTGCCTCGCAGCCATCCGACGGCCACGATGGCGGGAACCGCCCAGATAGCGTATTCGGCGAAGAAAATGCCGAAGGCAAGCACGAAGGCGTTGGGATCCGCGGGAGCGTTGAGCAACAGAAACAGCGATTGATTCAGGTCTTCCATAAGCGATTAGCCGTGCGGTTGCGAAAGCTTGCCGCGGCGATGCATCGTGCTTCTCCAATAGAGCGCGGGAAGTGGCGAGTTGGGGAGATTACCGCCGCAAACTTAGCGGTGACTGAGCGGGCGGAACGATCGCCGTGCGGGAACGTCAAGACGATCGGGTCGGCTATGACACGCAGACGGCGCGAATAGTGCCGCTAAGTGCCGCTGCGTCGGCCATTGGCCGGTACGAGCCAGTACGAAATCGACGTTCGATCCCACGAGGAATGGCAGGGTTCTTTCGTTTGGCGTCGGCGAAATCGGGTTTCCTTGTGCTGGAATCGATGCAGTGCGATAATGCATCGCAATTGCGATGCGCGAGGTGAAGCATGAAAACCGCCACTTTTCCGGCAGTGCGAGTCGAGCCGGAACTACGAGAGGCAGCCGAGAATGTCTTGCTGGAAGGCGAAAGCCTGTCCGGCTTTGTCGAGCAATCGATACGCGAGAGTATTGCTCGGCGCACGCAGCGTAGTGAATTCATCGCGCGAGGGCTGGTGTCACGTAATCAAGCGCGGAAAAGCAACGACTATATTTCCGCCGAAGACGTAGTGACCCGCCTCGAAAAACGGCTGAAAGCGGAGCAAGCGCGAGGCAAGGCTCGCCGATGACGTATCGGGTTCGCTTTACGAGGGACGCCGCCGAAGATCTTGAGCGCCTCTACGATTTCGTTCTTGAGCGCGACGAGCGCGACATGTTGCTTGCAGAGCGCGCACTTGCGGCGATTCGCGATGGCATTGCCACGCTCCGTACGTCGCCGTTTACTTGCCGGAAGGCCCGCGAGGACATGCCGCTATTGCGCGAGCTAATCATTCCCTTTGGTCGAACGGGGTACGTGGCTCTGTTTGAGATCGACGATAGCGACACGGTGACCGTGCTGGCTGTGCGGCATCAGCTGGAAGACGACTATTACTGACACCTCGTCAGCGGCGAGCGTTGGCTCACCCATTCCCCCGCATGACCTTAGCCAGCCTCTTGAGTGCGGCATCGATTTCCTCCGCACTCATCCCGCCATAGCCGAATAGAAGCCCTTGCTTTGCCGGCTGGCTTGCGTAGAACGCCGAGATTCCATAAAGACCGATCGACGCCTCGGCCGCGGCCGCGATCAGCGGGCCTTCTTCGATTCCGTCTTTCAGCAGGGCCGACATGTGTATCCCGGCGGCCGGGACCAACGGTTCGAGCCAACGCGCAAGCTCGCCGCTCAGATGCGCGACGAGGACGCTGCGCCGCGCCTCGTATTGCTTGCGGATGCGCCGCAGATGCCGGGCGAAATCGCCGTCGAGCATGAAGCGCGCAAGCGCGGTCTGCGTGAGCGTCGCCGTGTGCCAGTCGCCGATCTGCTTGGCCTTTTGCAGCGCCGGATTCAGCGAGCGGGGCGGTATCGCGTAGCCGACCCGCAGTTCGGGAAAGATCGTCTTCGAGAAGGTCCCGACATACGCGACGAGACCCGTGCGATCGAGACTCTTCAGCGACTCCATCGGCCGGCCTTCGAAGCGGAACTCGCTGTCGTAGTCGTCTTCGATGATCACCGCGCGGCGCCGCTGCGCCCATTCGAGCAGTTCGACGCGCCGCTCGAGAGCCATCGGCATGCCGAGCGGAAATTGATGCGCCGGGGTGACGTAGACAAGCCGCGCATCTTTCGGCAGGTCTGCCACGACGAGGCCTTGCGCATCGACGCGCACGCCCGCGACTTTCGCACCGAGCGCGGCAAATGCGGCTCGCGCGGGCGGGTACCCCGGATCTTCGACGGCGGCGACGTCGCCCGGTTTGATGCACACGCGCGCCAGCAGATCGAGCGCCTGCTGCGCGCCTTGCGTGACGATCACGTCCTGCCAGTTGCACGCGACGGCGCGGCTGAACGCGACATAGCGTGCGATGGCGAGGCGCAATTCCTGCTCGCCCGCCGGGTCGCGATAGTTGCCGCGGCTCGTTGCTTGAATCCGCAGTGCGTGATTGAAAGCGCGGCGCCAGGCGTCGAATGGGAATTGGGTTTTGTCGGTGACGCCACCGAGAAAATCGAACCGCAGCGCCGGCCGGGGCACCGGCATCGACAGCGATTCCGGCACGTCCGACCACACCGGCTGGACGTCGAGCAGCAGGTCGTCCGCATCGGCGATGGGCGCGCGAGCCGCCGCCTCCTGCGCGTTTTGCGGTACGCGCGTGAGGCCATCGGCCACGAACGTGCCGTCGCCGGCG
This sequence comes from Trinickia mobilis, assembly GCF_017315705.1. Lineage (GTDB taxonomy): Bacteria > Pseudomonadota > Gammaproteobacteria > Burkholderiales > Burkholderiaceae > Trinickia_A > Trinickia_A mobilis. The sequence goes on from NZ_JAFLRF010000018.1 coordinate 77,782, forward strand.
TGAGTGCGCAGATAGCCCTCGGCGATCAAGCGCTCGAAGACTTCCAGCGTGGTCTTGCGCGATACGCCGAGCTGCTTGGCAAGCTCGCGCGTCGACGGCAGGCGTTGCCCGCCGGCCAGCCGTCCGTCGACGATGCCGGCCCGCAATTGCCGGTAGATCTGGCCCGTCAGGTCCTGACGTCCGTGAAGGCGGATCGGCATGTCCATGGCAGCGATGACGTGAACTCGCAGGAGGGGCCGTCCTCTGGCATATCGGCGGTTCGATCAAGCAGCCTGAGGGGGGCGCTTCACCCGCACGGCAAAATCCGCGACGAATGCCAGCGCGAGCGCGATCGCACCGCACAGGAACACGAGCCGGTAGTCGTTGTGAAAGTGCGAGAACAAATACGAATAGCCGTAGCCGCCGAGCGCCTGAAACAGCGCGAAAGCGGTGGTCGCGCGGCTCCACGCCGCACGCTGTTCGTGATGGTCGTGGGGCACGAGTTCGTGGATGCGTCCGAGCACGAGCGGCACGATGGCGGGCGTGAAAATGCCGAGGATCACGGTCGCGACGCCGAGCAGCACCGGATTGCCCGAGAAAGCGAGGATCGCGACCGCCACCGCTTGCAGCGCGAGCCCCGCGCGATACGCATTGGCGAACCCGATCCGATCGCCGGCGTTCCCGCAAATCACCGGACCGGCGATGGCGGCAAGGCCATACAGCACCCAGTAGCTTGCGCCGACGCCTGGCCCACGGCCGAGGCCGCGTGCGACGTAGTCGACGAGCAGAACCATGACCGGGACGAGGCCGAGCGCGTTCGCGGCGTACTGGCCGTAAAGCACGCGCATGACGAGGCCGCCGTTGCGGTGGGCGATGTGCGTCGCGGCGGCGTGCGGCACCGGCGCGGGCGGATTCGATGCGGGCCAGCCGAACCAGCTCGCCGCCGTCAGCACGAGCGCGAGCACGCCGAGGCCCAGCCACGTGTCGCGCAGGCCGTAATGAAGCAGCTTCGGCACGAGCGTGCCCGATGCGGCGATGCCGAGCCCGAGACCCAGAAAGATCATGCCGCCCACGAAGCCGCGGCGCGGCGCAGGTATGTGCGGGAGGATCGAGGTTGCCACCAGCACCATGATCGCGCCGCCGGAAATGCCCGACAGCAGGCGCCAGACGAAGAACCACGTCACCGAGAGCGGATACGCGCAAGCGAAGAACGCGGCGGTGACGACCACCATCAGGAAGCGCAGTGAGGTGCGATTCGAGAGCTTCGCCGCAAGCGGACGCCCCGCCAGCGCGCCGATCAGGTAACCCGCGAAGTTCGCCGCGCCGAGCGTGACCGCCGCCGACGAGCTGAACCAATGCGCCTGGATCAGCGACGGAATGAGCGGCGTATAGGCGAATCGGGCAAGGCCGATGGCGACGAGGCTGCCGCACAAACCGGCGAACGTGGCGAACAGCGCGCGGGCGTCGAGGGATGAGGACTCTCGCCCGGGTACCGTGGATTGACTTGCAGTCACGACTCGCTCCTGATGCAGGCCTCGCGTTTCGCGTGCAGGCCGAAGTGTTGATTCGTTGCGACCGCCCGGATGGGGGTCTTCGATGGCAGCGTGACGACAGCTAACCGGATATCGCAGACGGACACACCAGCCGGGCCATCGCGATCCGGAAAAGTCATAGCCGCTTGCGCGCCGCTTTGGCGGCGCCCGAGGCAGAGGAGGCGCGTGCTGCAGCCGGCAGCGCGGGCAGCCCGAAGAGCGCGAGCGCCGGACTTACCGCGCCGCGCAACAGCGCGCGCTCGGGATTGACGCGAGCGAGCACGCGCACGCCAAGCATGATCGCCAACAAATGCTTGGCGGCGTCGCCTGCGGACACGGCCCGCGGAATCTCGCCGCGTTGTCGCGCAGCGAGCAGACAACGGTGAAAGAACTCGCCGATCTCCCCGATCTCGCTCACGACGGATTGACGGAATTCGTCGTCGTCGCGCGTCGATTCCAGTGCGGAGTTGATCAGCATGCAGCCGCGCCTCTCGGGATCGATGACCGAGCGTTCGACGATCTCGTGGAAGAACGTCGTGATCGCGAGGCCCGGCGCGACAGACGCTTCGAGCCTCGCGAAACGTTTGCGCACCGTCTGATCGAGATAGTACTCAAGGGAACGTCGGAACAGCGCGCGCTTGTCGCCGAACGCGTTGTAAAGACTCGGCTGAGCGAGGCCGGTGACCTGGACGAGGTCTCGCGTGGAAGTGCCTTCGTAGCCTTTGGCCCAGAAGGCGTCGCAGACGGCTTCCAACACGGCGTCTTCGTCGAATTCGCGCGGTCGCGCCATGTGTTGCTCCGTGAATCGGGTTGCCCGCGACCATTTTGTTGCGGTCGATAAAAAACGATTATATATCGACCGATACAGAATGCAAGCGCGGCAGCTTCACGTGCTACGCAGGCATCTTGCGGAACGCGATGGCAATGCGGTTCCAACTGTTGATCGCCGAAACGAGCAGTGTCAAATCGACGATCTCCTCGTCGCTGAAGTGCGGCTTGACGGCTTCCCAAACCGAGTCGGGCACGTGCTCGTGCGACACCAGCGTGACGGCCTCGGTCCATTCCAGCGCGGCGCGCTCGCGGTCCGTGAAGAACGGCGTTTCGCGCCAGGCCACGACGGTCGCGAGGCGCCGGTCGGTTTCGCCGCCCTTGCGCGCATCGGTGGTGTGCATGTCGACGCAGAACGCGCAGCCGTTGATCTGCGAAGCGCGCAGCCGCACCAGTTCGGCGAGCGATTTTTCGAGCGAAGATTTGCCGATTTGCTCTTCGAGTGCGAGCAGGGCTTTGACGGCGCGCGGGTTGGCTTTGTAGAAGTCGAGACGGGGTTGCATGATGAATGGGCTCCTGAAAAAGGTGTGCGGATTGAAACATCCGACACCCTCAAGATTAGACGCCCATGCCGGCATTGGAAAATGACCGATTTTTGGTATTTTCAGGTAACCAGTTGCCTCATTCGATCGCGGCCGCCGGGCCGAAGAACTCGTAGCGGCTTTGCGATTCGGGCACGCCGATCGCCTTCAAATGGCGTTTGATCGCCTTCATGAACGCAATAGGACCAAGGAAGTACACGTCGACATCGCGCGTTTGCGGCAACCAGCGCTTGAGCAGCGCCTCGTTGAGATAGCCGATCGCATGCGCCTCCTGGTCGCCGTCCCGGCGCTCCTCGTAGCAATAGAAACGCTTCAGTTGCGGATGGCGCTCGGCGAGCGTGTCGATCGCATCGCGGAACGCGTGGACGCCGCCATGCCGCGCCGCGTGAATGAAATGCACGGGACGGTCGGTGCCGAGCGCCGCCTGCAGCATCGCAAGGGTCGGCGTGATGCCCACGCCGCCGCTGATCAACACGAGCGGCTTGTCGCTTTCTTCCAGCTTGAAGTCGCCGGACGGCGCAAAGAGCTCGATCGAATCGTCGACGCTCACTTGCGCGTGCAGGTAATTCGATACCTTGCCGTCGGGCTCGCGCTTCACACTGATCCGGTATTCGCGGCCGTTGGCCGCCGCGGAAAGCGAATAGTTGCGGCGCACTTCCTCGCCGTCGATCACGAGCCGCAAGCCGATGTATTGTCCGGGCTGAAACTCGAGCAGTTCGCAGCCGTCGTCGGGGCGCAGGTAGAACGACGTGATCTCGTCGCTTTCCTTGACCTTGCGCGCGACGCGGAACGTGCGCGTGCCGCGCCAGCCGCCCGGCGCGCGTGCCTTTTCCGCGTAGGTCTTTTCTTCGAGGCCGGTCAGGATGCCGGCGAGCTGACCGTAGGCGGCGGCCCATGCGTCGATTACGGCATCGGTGGCGATCTCGGCGCCGAGCACTTCGCGAATCGCCCTCAACAGGCACTTGCCAACGATCGGATAATGCTCGGGCAGGATGTTCAGCGCGACGTGCTTGTTGACGATCTGCGCAACGAGGCCGCCGAGCTGTTCGAGCTGGTCGATATGGCGCGCGTACATGAGCACGCCGTTGGCGAGGGCACGCGGCTGCGCGCCGCTTGCCTGGTGAGCCTGGTTGAAGAGCGGGCGCACCTCGGGATGCTCGCGAAGCATCGTCTCGTAGAAGTGCTGGGTGAGCGCTTCGCCGCCGCTCTCGAGCAGCGGCACGGTGGCTTTGACGATGGCACGGTGTTCGGCAGAAAGCATTTGTCGTTTCCTCGCAGTAGTTGGCAGATGGCTTGAAACTAGCCAGCGCTGTCTATAACCACGATCTGTGCCAGAATAAAAACTTCGTTGAATCAATGTGTTAGCTATTTGTATGGTCGATCCGACGATAGTCAAAGCGACAACGAGCGAAGTCAAATTGACTGCGCGCGCACTGCTCGATGCGCTCGCGCCGCTCATGCAGGATCTCTCGCACGATCTGCCCGACACGGAGCGCTATCGGCGTCTGCTGCAGAGCTTGCGCACGTTGTTTCCGGGCGATGCCGCCGCGCTGCTGCGGCTCGATGGCGACACGCTCGTGCCGCTCGCCATCGACGGGCTATCGAGCGATACGCTCGGCAGGCGCTTTCGCGTCGGCGACCATCCGCGCTTTGCGCAACTGCTGTCGCGCGCGGAGCCGACGCGCTTTGCGGCCGATTCCGATTTGCCGGACCCATACGACGGCCTCGTGCAGGGTGTCGCCGGAAAACTGGAAGTGCACGACTGCGTAGGCTGTCCGTTGTTCATCGGCGGGCGGCCGTGGGGCCTCCTGACGCTCGATGCGCTCGATCCGGCCCAATTCGACGCGCTCGACATGCCGGCGCTGCAGGCCTTCTTGAGTCTTGCGGCGGCGACGGTGAGCGTCGTCGAGCGCATCGAAACGCTCGAACGCACCGGCGAGGAGGAGCGCAGCCGCGCGGAAGAAGCGTTTCGGCAAGCGAGCGGGCAGCACCGCCGCGAATTCATCGGCAGCAGCGATGCCTACAAGCGTCTGCTCGAAGAGATCGAAATCGTGGCGGCCAGCGAGCTGACGGTGCTCGTGACCGGCGAGACCGGCGTCGGCAAGGAACTGGTCGCCAACTCGATTCATGCGTTGTCGGCGCGGGCCGGCAGGCCGCTGATCAGCTTGAACTGCGCGGCGCTGCCCGACGCGCTGGTCGAAAGCGAACTGTTCGGGCATGTGCGCGGCGCGTTCTCCGGCGCGTCGTCGGATCGCCGCGGCAAATTCGAGCTCGCGCATGGCGGCACGATCTTTCTCGACGAAGTCGGCGAGCTGTCGCTCACGGTCCAGGCAAAACTCTTGCGAGTGATGCAGAACGGCCAACTGCAAAGGCTCGGCTCGGATAGCGAGCACAAAGTCGATGTGCGCGTGATCGCCGCGACGAATCGCGATCTTGCCGAGGAGGTCGGGGCGGGGCGCTTTCGCACGGATTTCTACCATCGCTTGAGCGTCTATCCGCTGCGGGTGCCGCCGTTGCGCGAGCGCGGCCGCGACATCCTGCTGCTCGCCGGTTTTTTCCTCGAAGAGAACCGCAGCCGGCTCGGCCTGCTCAGCTTGCGTCTCTCAGCCGATGCGCAGGCAGCGCTGCTGCGCTATCCATGGCCCGGCAATGTGCGCGAACTGCAGCATCTGATCGGACGCAGCGCGCTCAAGGCATTGGCGGTCAACCGCGAACGCCCGCGCATCCTGACGTTGACCGCGGCCGACCTGGGCTTGTCCGGCGAGCCCGCCGCAGCCGATGCGCACGGCAAGGCGCCGGATGCCGGCGAGCCTGAGCGCGTGGAAAAGGATTTCCGCGCTGCGGTCGCGGACTTCGAACGAAAGACGATTCTCGCTACGCTTGCGCGCCACAGGCACAACTGGGCATCGACCGCGCGCGAACTCGGCCTCGACCCGGCCAATCTGAATCGGCTGGCGAAGCGGCTGGGATTGAAATGAAGCCGGGCCGCCATTGCGATGGCTTAAGGGTGTTGCTTCCGACGAGATCGTTGCGGCTGCAAAAAATCTTGGCCCTCATTTGCGCATAAACTTTTGCCCCTTATTCCCATATTGTTGGTCGAAGTAGCGATCCTCCGCTTCGGCCGCACGTCTGGCCACGGTTTCATACGAGGCCAATCGCGCTTGCGCCACACTATCCGACCCGGCTGCGGTCGCAAAAGCGATGCGCTTCGGATAGGTGAACCCTGCGTCCCGCAGCATGCTGTCGGCCAGAAAGCCCGCAGCACCGCGATTCCGATAGACAGCCTCCCACACCGGCCTGTCGCGCGGTATCAGAATCTGGACCATCGCCTCCATGAGTTCGCGCGGCAATTCGAGGCGGACGATCCCTTGATTGCTCAGATAGAAAGCCGGGGACGCGGAGAGCCAAACCGTCCTGGATGCCAAATCGACCCCGTTCGTGAATGCGCTTGACGGGTTGCCGCCCGCCAATTGGTCGTTGAAGGCAAATCGCCAATTGCGCGCGCCGGATTCGGACGATGCCACATACGCTTCGCTCCGCACGTCGAACAGCCTGCGGAACAGCTTGCTCTTGCTGTAGATATCAGCAAAGAAAAGGTCGAGGCGCGGTTGCGGCCCGAGCACATGCCCGAAGGGTTCCTCACCCCTATCAATCACATGATCGAACCGTATAGTGAACCGATCGTCGAAGCTTTCACGGAACGAACGTGGTTCGGTTCTCACTTTATGATGGATTGCATTGAGCTCCGTCAGTGTGAAGCGGTTAGCGGTATCCACGCCGAACACCTTGGCCGGCGGGCCCACAGGTGCAGTCTCGCTCATAACTTTGTCCAGATAGCGGTTTTCAGTCTCCATCGCGTTGGCTACCTCCGGCCAGAAGTAGTCCGGCTGCTCGTGTTGAGCCAGATCCGGTGGTGCTTCAAGCGACGGACGTTTATATACGACCTGCTGTGGCATGTCGTAGCCTGCTTCGTTCAAGATCTTGTCAGTGAGATAAACAATAGGGCCGCGGTGGCGTAGCGCGCTGCCACTGACCGGATCGGCTTCCCCCGTCAGTGCGTGCACCATTTCATGCAGATAGACTTGTTCGCGCTGCGAGTACTTTACTTGGCATCCGGCATCAAGGTAGCGTTCTTTCAAAAGCACCTTATCCGTCGGCACATTGATGATGCCGTTTTCAAAGTTCGTCACTGCGCGCTGGCTCTCTCCCACGACAAACACCCAATTGCGTGCACCGCTGGTGGACATGCCGACATCCACCGCTTGGTTGAAGAGTCTTCTGAACGTAGGGCTGTTCCGGTAGATCTCGTCGAAGAATTCGCGAATCCCGAACCCAGTTCCCTCGCCGCGTACGTCGACGGCAAAATACCGTTCGAACAACGGCAAGAAGGGGCGCGCTTTCGTATCGGTAGCCTGTCGCAGCAGCGGTTCAGTGGCTTGCACCGTCAAGCGCTCGGCTAGCGCGTTCCCCATTACCTCAGGCTCCGGCCCGCCGCCGCCTCTTAACCGTAATGGCTGTTGGGGGGCCAAACGGACATCCCATCTGCCCTCGCGGGCGTCGTAGCGTACCGGCGTGCCCCGGGGATGATCGAGCGGGGTGGCGTCCTTCGACCTGTCGTGCTGCCCGCGGCTATTGAGACGCCATATGCCGCCGTTATCGTGTACCTTGTAATAGCGGCCATACAGTTCGATGTAGCGCTGGCCGTCCTTGCCCATTAGCGTGCCATCCGGCGTTTTCTTCGAAAGCGGTGCGTCGAGCGCGACCGCGCTCTCGGACGAAACCACCGAGCGCCATTCCGAACGGCGGCTATCGTCACTCTTGCTGCGGTCCCAGACAATCGGCATACCGGGTTCTTGCGGCCGTTGGTCGTCGAACAATTCCCAGCGCGCCCGCTCCTTGGCGTAGCGCACCAGTTGCCAGACTCCATCGACGTGCGCGAAGCCATTGTTCTTTGTCTGTGGCCCACCCTCGGGCGTCGCAGTTTCGTCGAGCGGTGACGGAACCTCAACGTCGTCGCCATTGGCAAGGCTTTTTGCCTGCCGCGGCTCGCCATCGACGAACGGCACTTCCTTTAGGACCACTGCGATCCTTTTCGTCGCGGCTGTACCCGGCTTCGGTTCGGCGGACGAAATGCCTTTCACCTCGAACACCGTGCACGGCTCGAAAAGCCATTCGGCGTTAGTCAACCAGTTCGCGGAGAGGGACTGTTGATGCTCCAGTGGACGCATGGCTTCCTTGTCGCGAGGCAGCGCTTTTGCCGAAACGCCCTCGATTTCGAACGTCACGGTCGCGAATTCGGCATCCGGCGACATCCGTGTGCTCCCTCCGAGACGCGCGTTGCCGAGACTGGCCGCCGCCGGACTGAATGCCGGCCAGTGGCTGACCCAATCGCCCGCCTCGATATTCGTTTCGAATATCGATCGACCCTTTGCATCAAGAGCAATTTCAACCGTATGCAGTAGGCGCGTGGGTTGCCTCGGCAGCATGCGCAATGCGCTTACCAGCGCGCGCGCTTGCGCGACGTCGCTGGGCGAGCCGCTGCCTACGCGCGCGAGTGCGACCGTGCGGCGCGTAGCCGCATCGGCATCGCGCCATCTTTTGACAGCACGTGTTCCTTCCGTGCCGAACTGGCGCCATGCGGCAAGATATTCCTTTGAATAGGCGTGATTGTCGATGAATCCATGCGCATTTTCGTTCGGGCCGCCGTACCACTCGGCGCCTAACAGCAGATGCTTCATCTTCTGAGGCGACGCTTCGTCCAGCAAACCGTGATGGTGGATCTGGTAGCCGTCAAGCAGCCCTGGCGTCGCCTTCGATGCGCTTGTGTTGTCAGTCATATCGGTGCCAGGCGATTCGCCGGTACGATCCTGGGAGGGCGGGACGCTCTGGTCAGGCTCGTCAGCATTGGTTTTGACTTGTTCCCCCGCTGATTCACCCGGCGCGGGCTTGCTCGGGGCCGACTCGCGCATGCCGTTCGCGCCGGCCAGCGCCGCCGTGAGCCGCTCTTCCTCAAAATCAGGACGCAGCACACGCTGGGTGACGCCTGTGCGCAGGTTTTTGGCCTCGATGAACGGCGCCGGGCCGTCGCATGCCAGCGTCTCCCGCAACCGCACAAGAACCACGCCAGAATCGTCGGCGGGAACTCTGACCCGCTCCCACGGCGCGGGTCCGTCCCATCGGCGTGGTTCATATTGCATGCTCATGCGCGACTTTGCCCAGGTGATCGATTCAACGCGAAATCGCGTATTCGGCAAGAAAATCCAATGGTCCCCAGCTGTTTCCGGGTCGCGAACCAAGCGTGCCGAGCGCCCGTGAACGACGAAAACCAGTTGGCGATCCTGCTTGGCGCGTTTCCCGGATGCGATCTGTTCCGTGAGCACGTGCATCACGCGTTTGCCGTTGGCTGTCGAGGGCAGCGGCAGCTCCCCATTCGTGACGATGTCGCCTGGCTTGAAGGCGCCCAGCAGCCCGGATTCGCCAACGGCGATTAGCGGCTTGCCTCCCATTAGCCCATCCGGAAGCCGGCGCAGCGCGCTGAGTAAATCGCCGTATTGCTTTAATTCTGTGATGGCGGTGTGCTTTGGCTCCCATCGGACAGGAAATGGTGCCAGGGGAATGTCTTTACTCGCGGGTGTGGCGCCGGTAAACAGGGGTTCGGACAAAATAAAGCGCCGCAGCGCATTTTGCTGCAGGTTTGATAGGTCGTTGAAGGCGGACACATGCAATTTCAGGTTTTTGCCAGCGGACGCGAACATGCCTGCTGCCGTATTCGAATGGAGCGCGCTCAGCACCGCGACCACTTCGTTCATCGATTGTTCGGTCACTTCGCGGTTCACGGCGAAATACTCGATCTCGAGATGCCGCAGTGCGCCAACCTTCGCCATCTTTCCTGAGACAAATGGCTCGAACGCTTCGGACGCCGGGACCAGCAGACTCGCCGACCATACTTTTGCCTCACCATCGTATTCGACCGGAATCCAGTAGCCATGGTCTGACCCGGCCGGCGGTTTGATGCGCCAGGTATGGAATGCGTGGTCGTACTGCACGGGGTAATACTGATTGTTGTAGGTGATGAAGGATGCGTCGCCGAGGGTGCGGATACCGCTGGCGTTGGGATCACTGGGCGTTTCAGTCAATTTGCTCGCATATTCGCTGGTGATGACGCTTCGCCAGGACCGGTTCTTCTGTTCTGAGAGCCATAGCCCGAGGGCTGCAGGCCGGGAAGGGTCATAGGCTTGCATCCATCCGGGGGCTTCGTGGCGAATCGCGTATCGTTCACCACTCAGATCGAGGTACTTCACGTCATCGACTATCAGCCCGTTAGCGCTACGTTGGACTTTAGGAAGCTCGCTGCGGCCGAGCCCGAACGACAACAGCGCATTCAGTTCCTCATCGCCGTTGATCGGCTTATTTTCCAGTATGTCTGCGACACGCCCCGAGATTTGTCCGACTATCTGCGTCCATCTGAACGGATGAAGCAGGCCGCTTAATCCATCGAGTGTTTGGGTGACGCGGTCGATTTCATCATGTATGTGCGGCTGAATCGGTCCGCACTGCGTATAAAAATTCGTCTCGACGATGGCTTTGAATGGACGCGTCAACAGCGACTCGACGCTGCGCAGAGAGGTTTCGGTTTCAGTCCATTCAGGCCGCCTGCCTTCGCCGCGCGCCATGTTTGCTTCGCGCTCGGCTGGCGTGCAGGACAAGCGTGCGGCGGCGCTCTGCCCGTGCACGACGTTCGCGATATAGCGGCGGTTGCGTTGCGGCGTATCGCTTCGCACGTCACTCATGCTCTGGCGCCCAGCCAGAGCATGAGAGCCCGGCAAATGCTCCCACGGCACGCCGGCGTTTAGCGCGGCGATGAAGCTCGGATTGAGTGCCGGTATGTCCGGCATGGTCTCGGCAGGTGTGTCGGGATGGTGTCTGGCATCGACGCCGGACCAGGCTCCAGGCTCCCGCGCATCGTGCAACGTTCCGGCTGCTTCGTTGGCGGCCTGACGGGCCGCCGGAAGGTCACCGGAGCGCTGCCAGAATAGGAGGCTTGCAAGCAACGCGTGTCCGGAGATCATCATTGGCCAGCCCCTCCGGGTCGAAGCCCGGTTCGCGTTCTGGTCACTTCAGAGAGTGAAGCGCCGAATTCCGGTGCTTGGGGATCTCGATTGGCGAGAACCCGAGAAAGGCGCGAGCGCAATATCGGATCGTTCGTCTCAAGCAGACGAATGTTGCCGCTGGGGATATCTGGATCAACGTGTGTTTGCCGGGACCTCATGGCATCGTCGAGCATTGTGCGTATGCGCCTGATATCGAGCCACGGGAACACGTTTCGTGTGTTGCCCTCATGCCGATAGTTTTCGCACAGCGCTACTGCGTTCCGGCCCTCCGCGCTGAATGCATAGAGAAACCACGAATTTTCGCGTTGCGCGTTGTGGGCTGGTTGGAACAGCTCACGGGCCCCGTCGAGCGTTTCGCTGGCCACTAGCGGCGGACGGCCGTCAACGGTAAGCAACATGGGTGGGATGCCGTGGCGCTCAGGCTGGTCCGATGGCCCGAAGCCATGCTGTGCGATGACTTCCGGAGGCCGGGAATCGACCCGATAGAGCACAGCAAAATCCTGTCGGTATTTGAAGTCGAGTTCGTTGCGAGGCAATAGATCGTAGGATATGCCCGCGTTGCGGGATGACGTTTGCACGCTGCGTGCTCTGTCAATACTTATATCGATCAGCACATCGCCGTCGACGACCTCGTGCAGGGGAACGCCATATGACTCCCCTCCCGATCTTCGAAGCGTCAGCGCAAGCCGGTGCTTTGTGGCACCGTCGTTGCTCGCGTCGAGCAGGCGGATACTGCTGACCGAAATATTCGGGTCGACGTGTGCTTCATCGGCCGCTATAGCATTTTGTAAATGCTCGGTGGCCTCTCCTCGGTGCTCCGGCAGGAACATGCCTTCAAGCGCAATTCGGGTGGTTTTGTGCGCGTAATTTTCACGTACCGATGCAGTGTTGCGGCCCTCCGCACTGAAGGCATAGAGGTACTGCGGGCTTTCTGGTTGTGCATCCGCTTGGCGCTGGAAAAGTCGATAGGCTCCGCCAATCGTTTCGCTGGCGATCAGTGGCAAGGCGCCGTTAGCGGGAAGCACCATCTCCGGGATGAGGTGGCCCTCGGATGGGTCCGACGACCCGAAGCCGTTCCACACGACGACCTCCGGAGGCCGGGAATCGACGCGATATAGCACAGCGCAATCCTGTCGCTGGGCGAGGCCAAGTTCGTTGCGCGGCAACTGCGCGAAGGGCATGCTCCCCTCGCGAGACCGCTCTTGCGCATCGAGCGCTCTGGCGCGGCTTGTAGTGATCAGCTCGTCTTCGCCTGCTTGAGCGCCTCGGATCGCTGCGCCCGGATCCCATCCAGAAGCCTGTGTCTTAAACGGCTTGTAGGCGATCGCCGGAATCTCCCACTGAGCGGTGGCGTGATTGAAGCGCACCGGTGTTCCGCCTTTGTTCGCCTGAGCGAGAAGGAAACTGCGCGGATTGTCGATGGGATTGTCACCGGTGATGCGCCAGGTACGGAAGATGGCGTCGTAGTGCGCCGGATAGTGGCGCCCGTGCAGGGCGAGATAGGACTGGCCGTCTTCGCCATACTGGACGCCCTCTCGTGGCGCTGAGAGGGGGCCTGCCGGTTCGACCGCCAGTTTCGGCGAAACGACCGAGCGCCACTCGCCGTTCTTCTTACGCACAATCGGCATGCCCGGTTCCTTGGGGCGGAGCTGATCGAACAGCTCCCAGCGCTGCCGGTCGTGCGAGTGACGTACTGGCTGCCACTGGCCATCGACCTGCGCCAGTTTGCCGCCCTGCGACAGCGTGTACATGCCATGTGCGTCGGGTTTGGAGGACATGTCGAACAGCATCGCATCGAGCCGGTTCGAGTCGATGTCGGGCCGCAGCACGGGTTCGGTCTTGGCGGTGCGGAGGTTCTTCGCTTCGACATTGGGCGCTGAACCCTCATACGGCAACATCTCTTGCAAGCGCACGATAACCAGCGGAGGACGATTCAGGCGCGCGCGTGGATCCACCCAATGACCCTCCCCGTTGGGGAAGAACTGACCGTGCCGGGGGGTAGCGCGCGTGACCGATTCGACGCGAAATCGCGTGCCTGGCGGGAAAACTGCCGCGCCGCCATGTTTCCCCGGGAGCGGGCGGCCGGAACTGCCGTGCAGCGCGAACAAAAGCCGTGCGCCGTTGGGTTCTCGGGCACCGGCCTTTACCTGATCCGCGAACCGATTCTTCATTTGGCGGCCGTCGCTTGTCGCTGCCAGCGGTATCTCTCCTCCCGTAACGATGTCGCCGGCGGCGAACTGGTCCACTAACGCTGGTTCGCCCGCGATCATCAATGGCTTTTCCTCAATAGGCTTAGCAGGCAGCGCATGCAACGCTTCGCGCAAGTCTCGGTAGCGCTGCAGCAGTCTGTGTGCCGCATCCGGATCGGGCAGCTTCCCTGGTGACTGTCCCCGGCTGAATAGCGGGTCGGATTCGACGAACCATTGCAGCGCGTCGTATTGAGCTTTAGGAAGTTGCTTTAACGCGGCGGCGTAGCGCTGACGGTAGGAAGCGTCGATTGCGCTTGATCGTGGATGGTGTCCGCGGTGTACAACATTCAATATCTCTTCCAACTCGGGCTGAAAGGCCTCGTTAGATGAATGAGGCACGGCGAAGTGTTCGATTTCGAAGTCTTTGGTTGGCCCATGAGTCGGGAAATCGATCGAGGCTGACGGTGGCGTCTCATCGAACGCACGAGGTGCCCATTTTTGAGTGGCGCGGTTGTATTCCACCGGAATGCGGTAACTTCCCTTCTCCTCGATGGGCGGTTCAATCTTCCAGGTTTTGAAGGCCGGGTCGTAGGTGGCGGGGTAGTAGCGATTTTCATAATGTATGACGGGCTTGCTTAACCAGACGGTAATGCCGTGCTCGTTGGCTGCACCCGGTTGCCCATCCGGTTTGATCGCGTATCGCTCGGGGACGATAAGTTCCAGGCCGCCATCGCTTGTCTTTTTTAGCCCTACGCCCGGGTCGGCGGGGCGAGCCTTGTTGTATACCTCTGGTCCGGAAGGTGTCGCGCGCGTTGTGTAACGGGTGCCGTCGGCGTCAAACAGCCTGCCTTGCGACATCAGGTTGCGCAATTCGCTGTCGGCATCGACGGGTTTGTTTTCGATCAAGTCTGCGAGACGGCCAGCGACGTTGCCCACCAGTTGCACTTGCCCGACTAGCGGAACGAACCCCAATACGGTCGAAGTTGCCGTATGGATGCGTGCAAGTTGCTCGGTTGCGTTCCGCGAGATCGGCTCGCAGCGCGCGAACAGGTCCATCTCGGCGTAGGTCTTGCCCGGGTTGGTTAGGAGCGCTTCGACAAAACGCAGTGGATTGCTGCTCTTCGCCCATTCGGGCACGAGTCCTTCCTGGCGTAGCCGAGGATCGCACTGGGCCGGGTTTTTCCAGCCGAACGCAAGAAAGCGCAGCTGGGTGCGCTTGGTTCGATGCAGCGGCTTTTGCTGATTGTTTCCAGTGGTTTCATCAGCGTTCTCGGCAAGCGCCAGCTTCGCGATCACGTTTTCCATGTAAGCCGCATTCATCTGCGCGAAGTGCGGATCATCGGGCATCGGCACGCTTGCCGGCGTGTCGGCCATGTATTGAGTTGCGATCAAGCGGGCTTCGCTGGCCGAGGCCGTCGCGTCGGGCAGCCCAGCCACCATGTGGTTGTCGTCCGGCGGTGCAGCGGTTCCGGGACGATTCCATGCCAGGATGGGGAGGAGTCGCAGCAAAGGGATTTTCATTTCGCTTTCCTTTTAATGCGATCACAGCGGAGGTGATCGACCTGTGGTCTTGCCTTGGCAATCGCCACAGCAATAGGTGGAAATGAGAGCGATGCTGGTTCCTGCGGTAACGCAAGTCAGGCAGGCGCTCTGGAACGATGTCGACGCGACGACAAGTGCCGATTGAGAGCAATCTTCTAAAACGAAAAAAATCTTGCGTTGTTCTTCTAGCCTCACATAATGACTTGTCGTGTAGAGGACTGGTCAAATGATTCGCGCAGGCTTTGCGGGCCTCCCGAATCAGCAGGCTTGCGGGTGCAGTAAGCTGCGCGGTTCGCGCAGCGAATAAGCGATTAAAACAATGAATCGCTCCTGACAGGCAATCCGTACGAGGAATCCGGTGACGAATCGAATCGCCTCATTGATCGTCGCGCTATTGGCGTCATGCACGTTCTTCACGGCGCCGGCATTGGCTGCGAGCCCCGTCGCCGAGAAAGCGCCGGATACGATGGCAGCGCGCGTGCTCGGCTGCGCCGCCTGTCACGGCGCGCATGGCGAGGGCACCGATAACGATTACTTCCCGCGCCTGGCCGGCAAGCCCGCCGGCTATCTGTACAACCAGTTGATCGCGTTTCGCGACGGCCGGCGCCAATACCCGCCGATGAATTATCTGCTGGCGTATCTGCCCGATGCCTACCTGAAGCAAATCGCCGGCTACTTCGCGGGCCAACGTCCGCCGTTTCCCGGGCCGGCTGTGCCCACCGTCGATGCCGCGACGCTCGCGCACGGCAAATCGTTGGCCACCGGCGGCGAGCAATCGCGGGGCGTGCCCGCATGCGCGAGCTGTCACGGCGCGGCGCTCACCGGCATGGAGCCCTCGATCCCCGGCTTGCTCGGCCTGCACGCCGACTACCTGAGCGCGCAACTGGGCGCGTTCCGCTACGGCACGCGCCACGCGGCGAGCCCCGATTGCATGCACGAGATCGCCACGCGCCTGTCCGATCGCGACATCACCGCGATCGCCGCGTGGCTCGCCTCGCAGCCCGCGCCCGCGAACACGACGCCTGCGCCTGCCGGCACCTTGAAGCTGCCGCTCGCATGCGGCAGCGTTCCCGACTAAGCGAGGCCCTCAGTGCAGCGCGTGCCCAGTCATCGCTTCTTCAAGACCACGGCGTTCGCCGCGCTCGCCGCGTCGATGTGCGGCGCCGCGATCCGGCTTGGCGTACCGCAGGCTCAAGCGCAAACGTCAGCGCCGTCGAGCCGCGACGCCCAAGTGATCGCGCGCGGCGAATACCTCGCGCGCGCCGGCGACTGCATCGCGTGCCATACGATTCCGGGCGAGAAGCTCTTCGGCGGCGGCCGTGCGATGGCGACGCCGTTCGGCACGCTCTATTCGCCCAACATCTCATCGGACAAGGAAACCGGCATCGGCAGCTGGAGCGCGGACGCGTTCTACCGGATGCTGCACGAAGGCAAGTCGCGCGACGGCGCGCTGCTGTATCCGGCGATGCCTTACGCGTCGTACACGAAGGTCACGCGCGCCGATTCGGACGCAATCTACGCCTATCTGCAATCGACGCCGCCGATCCGCCAGCCGAACCGTCCCCATGAGCTGCGCTTCCCGTTCAACCAGCGCGAATTGCTGCTCGGCTGGCGCACGCTCTTCTTCAGAGCCGGCGAGTATCAGCCGGACGCGTCGCAATCGGTCGAATGGAACCGCGGTGCGTATCTGGTCGAAGGGCTCGGCCACTGCACGATGTGCCACACGGAGATCAATGCGCTCGGCGGCAACACGAAGTCCAAGGAATTCCAGGGCGGGCTGATTCCGATCCAGGACTGGTACGCGCCGTCGCTGACCTCGAACAAGGAGGCGGGGCTCGGCGAGTGGAGCATCGGCGATATCGTCGACCTGCTCCATGCGGGCGTGTCGAACCGCGGCGCGGTGTACGGGCCGATGGCCGAAGTGGTCTACGACAGCTTCCAGTACTTGAGCGAAGACGACGTGCGCGCGGTGGCCGTCTACCTCAAAGCGCTGCCGGGCCGTTCGGGCGAAGTCAGCAGCGCGCCGCCCACGGTCGCTGCGACCGAAGAGAAGAACCGGCTCTTCCCGCTCGGCAAGAAGATCTACGACGCGCAGTGCGCGCTGTGCCACGCGGACCAAGGGCAGGGCAAGCTGCCGAACTTCCCGCCGCTCGCGAACAATCAGTCGATCCAGATGACCTCGTCGGTCAATCCGATCCGGATGGTGCTCAATGGCGGCTACGCGCCGGGCACGATGAAGAACCCGATGCCGTACGGCATGCCGCCGTTCGCGCAGTCGCTCTCGGACGCGGAGATCGCAGCGGTCGTCACCTATATCCGCACGGCGTGGGGCAATCACGGCACGCCGGTCACGGAGCAGGAAGTCAACACCCTGCGCTCGGCGACTATCTTCTGAGGCCGCGATGATCAACTCCCCCGTACCCGGCGATGCCGACGCAAGCAGCGAACCTCCTGAAGCCGAGCGCGTCGACGAGATCGTGCGCCGCGGTCCGCGCGGCGCGATCGCGGTGGCCGGCATCGCGACGGCCATCGTGATCGGCCTGTGGTACGCGTTCTACTTCCTGGTGTTCCTGCCTCGCGGCGTCATCCAATAAGGCACGCATTCAGCGACTCATTCATCGAACCGGACGGCGCCATGTCGAACCCTACCGTTCCCGATCCGCACGCCTCCGCCAGCGTCGCCGAAAGCGTCGAGCGGCGCTGGGCGACACTCGCGGTGACGCTCATCGCGACCACCATCGCGGTGGTGATCTTCACCGGCTTGCACTGGTCGATGATGCCGCCCTCGCGCGTCGAGACCATTCGCCCCGACACGCTCAACGTGTCGGGCGAATTCGTCGAGAGCAACCTCGGCAGCGCGTTGGAGCCGGACGGCTCGGTGACGGTGCGCATCGTCGCGCAGCAGTACTCGTTCACGCCCCAGTGCCTGTTGGTGCCCGCCGGCGTGCCGATCACGTTTCGCGCGACGAGCGCCGACGTCGTGCACGGATTCCTCGTCACGCACACCAATATCAATTCGATGGTCGAACCCGGCTATATCGCTACGTTCAGGACCACCTTTGCGCAGCCGGGCGATCACCTGATGCCGTGCCATGAGTATTGCGGCACGGGCCACCAGGGCATGTGGGCGCACGTGAAGGTCATCGAGCGGAACGCGTTCATGCAAATGGCGGCCACTTCGCGGAGACTCAGCTGTGTTAAATAACAAGCGACTCGTGCTCGCGCATTTCTGGCTGGCGTTCGGCGTCTTCGGCGTGGCGCTCCTGCTCGGCGCCTGGCAGATGGTTGTGCGCAGCCCCTTGCATGCGTGGCTGCAGGACCCCGAGATCTACTACCGCTCGGTGACGGAGCACGGCACCGTGATGGGGTACGTGTTCCCGACGCTCATCGCCATGGGCTTCGGCTATGCCGTTGCCGAGCTCTCGCTCAAGCGCGCGCTCGTCGGCGCGCGCTGGGCGTGGGCCGGGTTCGTGCTGGTGGCGGCGGGCGCGGCGATGGCGTCGGTCACGGTGGCGCTGGGGCTCGCCTCGGTGCTCTACACGTTCTATCCGCCGATGATCGGCAACGTGTTCTATTACCTCGGCGTGGTGCTGGTGGTGGCCGGCTCGTGGATCTGGGTGGCGCTGATGTCGGTGAATCTCGCGGCGTGGAAGCGCGGCAACCCGGGCAAGCCCGTGCCGCTGCCGATGTTCGCGAGCGTGGCGGGCGCCTACCTGTGGGGCTGGACCGCAGTGGGCGCGGCGATCGAAATCCTGTTCCAGATCCTGCCGGTCGCCTTCGGCTGGAAGACGACGATCGACGCGGGCCTCGCGCGCGTGTTCTTCTCGTGGACGCTGCACGCAATCGTCTACTTCTGGCTGATGCCGGCGTATATCGCGTACTACACGATCGTGCCGCGCGCGATCGGCGGACGGCTCTACAGCGATGCGATGGCGCGCATCTCGTTCATCCTGTTTCTCGTGGTGGCGATGCCGATCGGCATCCACCACCTGTTCGCCGATCCGCAGGTGGGCTCGGGCTTCAAGTTCGTGCAGTCGGTGTTCACGGCGCTGGTGGCGGTGCCCACGCTCTTGACGGTGTTCACGATCTGCGCGTCGGTGGAGATTGCCGCGCGCCTGCGCGGCGGCAAGGGCGCGTTCGGCTGGCTTCGCGCGCTGCCGTGGGACAACCCGCAGATGCTGGCGCTCGCGCTCTCGTTCGTGATGCTCGGCTTCGGCGGCGCGGGCGGCCTCATCAACATGAGCTACCAGCTCGACTCGACGATCCACAACACGCAGTGGATCACCGGGCACTTTCACCTGATCTACGCGGGCGCGATCGTCATCATGTACTTCGCGATCGCCTACGACTTGTGGCCGCAGATCACGGGCCGCGCGATGGCGAACTGGAAGCTGATGCGCGTGCAGCTGTGGCTGTGGTTCATCGGCATGATCGTGCTGACGTTCCCGTGGCACTGGGTCGGCATTCTGGGCATGCCGCGCCGCATGGCGTATTACGACTACACCGATCCCGAAATCGCGGCCCAGGCGATCTGGGTGGTGATGTCGGCGATCGGCGGGTTCATCCTCGTGCTCTCGGCCATCGTGTTCTTCGTGATCCTGATCCAGGGGCATCGGAGCGTTGCCGCGGCGCCCGAGGCGTACCGCTTCAGCACCGCGGTGCACGAGCCGCGCACGGTGCCGGCGGCGCTCAACAGCTTCGCGCTGTGGCTCACGCTGATGATTGCGCTGACGGTGCTCAACTACGGCTATCCCGTCGCGCAGTTGATGGCGAGGGGCAACACCGTGCCCGCAATTCCGATTGGAGCCCAGCGATGAGCGAAGAGCGCCTGTTCTCGTGGAGCAATCCCTGGTTCAGAGCGAGCGTCGGCGCCACGGCCGCGGTGTTCGTGTTCAGCGTGGCGGTGGGCTTCGTGTGGCTGCCGTCGGTGCAGCGCGATGCACCGTTCCAGGGCCTCTGGAACGCGATCTGCAGCGCGGCCGGGGTGCCGCAGCAGTGGCTCGCCAACGAAGCGCCGGTCGCGCCGCAAGTTCAATTGAGCAAGGTGGCTGTGACGCCGCAGTTGCTCGCGGGGGCGACGGCGCTTTCGATCGGACGCGGCGCGACGCTCGCGCTGCGCTGCACGATGTGCCACGGCGAGCGCGGCATGAGCGGGGCGAACTCGCCGAATCTGGCGGGCCAGTACGCGATCGTGGTCTACAAGCAATTGCAGGACTTCCAGAGCGGCGCGCGCACCAACGCGGTGATGTCGCCGATGGCGCTCAACCTGAGCGACCAGGACATGCGCGATCTGGCCGCTTACTACGCGTCGCTGCCGCGTCCGGGAGCCGCGCCGGGGCTCGATCTTGCCGATGCGCCCGCGATCGTGGTGCACGGCGCGCCGCTGCGCAATATCCCGGCGTGCGCCGCGTGCCATGGCGGGATCGACAACAAGGCGGGCAGCCCCTGGCTCGACGGCTTGCCGGCCGCTTATACGCAAGCGCAGTTGCAGGCGTTTGCGTCCGAGGCGCGGCATAACGATATCTCCGGGCAGATGCGCAACATCGCGCGCAATATGACGCCTGACGAGATGGTTGCGGCCGCAACTTATTACGCGAAGTTCACGCGCTTGGCTTCGCCGTTGTAGGAAACGGCTGACAACCCGAAGCGAGGTACTACGCGAACTTCAGCGCCGGCTGATTTAAAGGATGAGGAGATTACCCAATACTGTGCTCAAGAGAACAGACCTTCCGCGACTTCCGTTCGTCAAGACACAGCCAAACGGACCGCGATGAGGCTTACTTCTCCTGCCTGCCGCAGATCGAATTCAGCGGCGCGCCTTCTTCCTTTCTGGACCGGATTGGAGAACACAATGAGCCTCATTGCCCAGGACCTCATCGAACTTCAACGCCTTGCGCTCGGCGGCGCGGGCGCCTTGACGCTTCACCTGCTGCGCGAGCTGGCGGCGAACCTGATTGCCGCCGGCGTCGCCGATGTACGGGGTGGTTGCTGATAAAAGCGGCTCGCCGGCGCAAACGTTTGGCGAGCGTCATCGCCGGTTACGCCCAGTGAGCCGGTACCCAGACCGCGCCGACCCAGTGGCCCGGCACCCAGATCGCGGGCCGCGGTGCGACGTAGGCGACGGGCCGCGGTGCAACGTAGACGACGCGCGGCGCGACATAGACGGTCTTGGGCGGCGGCGGAGGCGGCACGTAGACGACCGGCGGCGGCACGTAGACAACCGGCGGCGGCGGGGGCGGCGGCACATAAACGGCAGGCGCGACGACGACCGGCGGCTTGGCGACGACGACCGCGGTGCCCGTGGTCGTGACAGCGCCGCCGGCGACGACCGTGGTGCCCGTCGTGACGGTCCCGCCGGTGACCACGGTTGCGCCGGTCGTCACGGTGCCGCCGTGCACGCCGGTCACAGTGCCGGTTGTCGTCACGACGCCGGAGGAGACGCGGGTGGCGGTGCCGGAGTGGGTGACGGTGCCGCCGTCCGTTCCTGTTACGGTGCCGGAACGCGAGCAGGTCGAGCCTGCGCAGTTCGTCGACGCGGCGTGGTTGACCGTGTTGCCGTTCGAGCCCGTCACCGTGCCCGACGACGAATATTGCCCCGGTGCGGTGCGCGTCACGCTGCCGTCGGTCGTGGCGGTCTTGCCGTCGGGACCGGTGAGCGTTCCGTTGTGCGAGCAGGTGCCGCCCGCGCAGTTCGTGTTGCCCGAGTGCTCGACGGAGTTGCCGTACCGTCCGGTCGCGGTGCCTGAATTCGAGAACTGGCCGGGCGCGGTGCGGGTGACGGTGCCTGTGTTGGTGGCCAGGCCGCCGTACGGGCCGGCGACACCGCCCGCATGCGAGCAGCTTCCGCCGCCGCAGGAGCCCCAGTGGGCGCCGTTGTAGGTGCCGCGCGACGTGTACGCGGTGCCATGGCCCGACCACCCCCCTGCAAACGCCGACGCGCTGCCGAGCGCGAGCACCGCGGCCGTTCCCCCGAGCACGAGGTTTCTCAGGATGGCGCGCACGCCTGGGGCGTTCGCGGCGAGAGCCGGGCAAGCGCCGGCGGACTGGATGACAAACGAGCGGATTTTCACGGGGCGTCCTTCACGGTTCGGGCCACATCGTGTACTGCGGCGTGGCGACGGATGGACTATAAAAGGACGCGCCGATTCAAGCTGTTGCAAAGTATGTCGCGGGGTGTCACTGCAGCTGCTTAAAAACCGGTGTCACCCGTCAAATTTCGATCGACACCCCGCCGCGCGGCGTCAGCCAAGCCTTTGCCCGCTTCCCGTATCGAACAGATGCACGTGCTCGCCGGGCAGGCGCAGCGTCACGCGCTGCCCGGGCTCGATCGCCGCGCGCTGGCGCGTCGTGGCGCACCACGTGCTGCCGCCGATCTTGCCGTACAAGTGGGTTTCGGCACCGGTCGGCTCGATCACTTCGACTTCCATGGAAACGCCCGCGGACGCCCGCGTTTCGATATGCTCGGGCCGGATGCCGAGCGTGATCTTCGCGCCGGGAGCGGCGGACAGATTCGTCTGCGGCAACGCGATCGCGCCGCCTTCGGCGAGCAACAGCCGCGCGCCCCGATCGTCGCGCTGCCATTCGCCGTCGACGAAATTCATCGACGGCGAACCGAGAAAGCTCGCGACAAACAGATTCGCGGGCCGGTCGTACAGTTCGAGCGGCCGGCCGATCTGTTCGATGCGCCCCGCGTTCATCACGACGATCCGGTCGGCCATCGTCATCGCTTCGATCTGGTCGTGAGTCACATAGATCACCGTGTTCTTCAAGCGCTGATGCAGCGCCTTGATTTCGGTGCGCATCTGCACGCGCAATTTCGCGTCGAGGTTCGACAACGGTTCGTCGAACAAGAACAGCGACGGCTCGCGCACCACCGCGCGCCCCATCGCGACGCGCTGCCGCTGGCCGCCCGACAGCGCGCGCGGCAAGCGGTCCAGATAGCCCGTGAGGTTCAGCATCCTGGCGGCAGCCTCGATGCGCGGCTTGAAACTCGTCGCCGGTTCCTTGCGGATGCGCGGCCCGAACGCGATGTTGTCGAAGACGGACAGATGCGGGTAGAGCGCATAGCTCTGAAACACCATCGATACGTTGCGCTGCTGCGGCGAGAGCCCGTTGGCGCGCTTGCCGCCGATGGTCAGCTCGCCGCCGGTGATCTCTTCGAGGCCGGCGACCATCCGCATCAGCGTGCTCTTGCCGCAACCCGACGGGCCGACCAGCACGACGAATTCGCCGTCGTCGATCGAAAGATCGATGCCGTGCACGACCTGGGTGTCGCCATAGCGTTTGAAGATGCCGCTCATCTGCACTGCTGCCATGCTGTCCTCGTTGTCGTCTGGCGCGTCGCCGCCGCGAAAAGCGCCGTGTTTGCAGGTTCAAAGCGATTCGAGCGTCAGTTCCTCGGCCATCAGGCGGTTGCCCGCCAAGAGCCCGCCGTCGACGGGCAGCGCGACCCCGGTGATCATGCGCGCCATCGGCGAGGCGAGAAACATCACGGCGTCGGCGATATCGTCGGGCGTGGCGAAGTCGCCGAGCGGGTACCACTTCTTCAATGTTTCGAACACCTGCGGATTCTTGTCGACGCGCGCCTGCCACGCCGGCGTCTTCACCGTGCCGGGGCAGACGATGTTCGCGCGGATGCCGTGCCGTCCCAGTTCGATCGCAAGCGCCTTCGTATAGCTGATCAAGCCCGCTTTCGCGGCGCTGTAGGCGGGGTGCCCGAGCGCCGTCATGCCGTTCACCGAGCCGATCAAGACGATCGCGCCGCGTTGCCGTTCGATCATCGAAGCGCGCACCGCTTCGACCGTGTGATACGTGCCGTTGAGATTGAGATGCACGTCGCGCTGCCAGCTTGCCGCGTCGGTGGCGGCGAGCGTGCCGCTTTGCGCACCGCCCGCGTTGGCGACCAGCACGCCGACGGGGCCTCGGACGGCAACCCCTTGCGCGACGGCTTCCTTGACCGCCGCCGCATCGCCCAAGTCCACCGCCAACGGCGTCACGCGGTCCGCGCCGAGTTCGGCGGCGAGCGCGCTCAGGGCCGCCGCTTCGATATCGAGCGCGAGCACCGTATCGCCCGCTTCGATGAAACGCCTGCACAGCGCGCTGCCGATCCCGCCGCTTGCGCCAGTCACCAGCACTACACGTTTCATGATGCCTCCCGACTCGTTCGGGCAACCAAGCCCGCACTGCACCCGTTCCTCTTTCTTAACAACATATTAGGCAAACGTCGGGCCCGCCAAAAATGTTGCAGATCCTACGTGACAAGTCCATTTTCGTAACGTACGATTTTTCGCAAATCAAATAATCAACAACCCGGCGGCCTGTCAGGCGGCGGATTCATTCAGGAGAGTCAACATGTCGTTGCAATCCCGTGTTTCCCTCGCGCTTGGCAAACATGCCGTCGCGCTGGCGTTTGCCGGCATCGCCGTGGCGGCCCAGGCCGACACGGTCCGCGTCACCGTCGCCCACTACAGCGATGCAACCGCGCCGTATTTCGAGAAGATGGCCCGCAACTTCGAGAAGGCCAACCCCGGCACGACGATCAAGATCGAAGACGTGAACTGGGACACGCTGCAACAAAAGCTGCAAACGGACATTTCCGGCGGCGCCAACGCCGATCTCGCGATCATCGGCACGCGGTGGCTGCTCGACTTCGTGAAGGACGACGTGGCCGAGCCGCTCGACGGCTACATGGACCCGAGCTTCAATAGCCGCTTCATCGGCGCGTTCCTGGCCCCGGGCCAGATCAACGGCAAGACCTATGGCCTGCCGATCGCCGCTTCCGCGCGCGCGCTCTATTACAACAAGGACTTGCTCGCGTCGGTTGGCTATCCGAACGGCCCGAAGACCTGGAACGACGTGATCGACGCGTCGAAGAAGCTGAAGGCGAAGGGCATGGCGGGCTTCGGCCTGCAGGGCAAGGAAATCGAAACGGACGTCTATTTCTATTACGCGCTGTGGACCGACGGCGGCGAAGTGATCAACAAGCAGGACAAGGCGGCGTTCAATTCGCCGGCCGGCATCAAGGCCGCGACGATGTACAAGACGATGATCGATGAAGGGCTGACGCAACCGGGCGTCACCGGCTACAGCCGCGAGGACGTGCAGAACCTCTTCAAGCAGGGCCGCGTCGCGATGATGATCTCGGCGCCGTTCCTCGCGAAGCAGATCAAGAAGGAAGCGCCGAACCTGAAGTATGGGATCGATCCGATTCCGATGGGCACCACGGCGGCCACTTATGCGGTCACCGATTCGATCATGATGTTCAAGAACTCGAAGGTGAAGCCAAGCGCGTGGAAGTTCCTCGACTATCTGTTCACGAAGGAGCCGCGCGTCGAATTCACGAGCACGGAAGGCTTCCTGCCGACCACGAAGGCCGAGGCGACCGATCCGGTGTTCAACGATCCCGACACGAAGGCCTTCATCGCACTGTTGCCGACGGCCCGCTTCGCGCCGACCGTGACCGGCTGGGAAGACACCGCGAAGGCCGTGACGGACGCAATGCAGTCGATCTACCTCGGCAAGGCGAAGCCGGCCGATGCGCTGAACACGGCAGCCGCCGAGGCCGACAAGTCGCTCGGCCATTGAAAGTGAAGGAGGGCGGCATGGCGTGAGGCCGTGCCGCCCATCCGCGCACGCAACCCATGGCCCACGTCTCCTACGATCGAACCGGTATCGGCCGCCCGGCTCGTTCGCGCTTCACTCAGCCGTGGCTGCTGATCGTGCCGAGCCTGATCCTCGCGCTTTTCATCATCAGCTACCCGATCTTCAACATCGTGTATCAGTCGCTGCACGATGTGTCGCGCTTCGGACAGATACGCGGCTTCAACGGCCTGCAGAACTTCTACGACGTTTTCAGCGATCCCGTGTTCATCGGTTCGGTCAGGCGCACGTTCGTGTGGACCGCGTGCGTCGTCGGCGGCACGGTGCTGATTTCCGTGCCGGTCGCGCTCGTGCTGCACCAGGATTTCCACGGGCGCGGCATGGCCCGCACGATCGTGATGCTGCCGTGGTCGGTGTCGCTGACGATGACGGCCGTCGTCTGGCGCTGGGCGTTCAACGACGACTACGGCATGGTCAACGTGACGCTGCAGCGGCTCGGGCTGATCGGCGGCCCGATCCACTGGCTCGCGACGCCGGAATTCGCGTTTCCGGTGGAGATCGGCATCGGCATCCTCGTTTCGGTTCCCTTTACGGTGACGATCCTGCTAGGCGGTCTGTCGTCGGTGCCGGCCGATATCTACGAAGCCGCGCGCATCGACGGCGCGAGCGCGTGGCAGCAGTTCCGCAAGCTGACGCTGCCTTTGCTCAGGCCGTTCGTCAACATGGCGATCCTGTTGAACGTCATCTACGTGTTCAATTCGTTTCCCATCATTTGGGTCATGACGCAAGGCGGCCCCGATGAGAGCACACATATTCTCGTCACCTATCTGTACGAACTTGGATTCAGGCTCGGGCGTCCGGGGCAGGCCGCCGCCGTGTCGCTGATCATGCTCGTGATGCTGTTCGTGTTCTCGATTGCGTATCTTCGGCTGCAGCCGCAGCAGGAAGGAGAAATTTCTTGAACAGCCCCCACGCTCACTATCGTTCGCTGCCCCCCGAGGGGGCTGACGCCTCTCTTGGGGCGGCCCGGCGGGAGGCGTCGTGACAGCAAAAATGAAACGCACCCTATGGTGCTGGCTTGCGTTGTCGCCGCTGATCGTGATCGTGCTGTTTCCGTTTGCGGTCATGCTGTTCACCGCGCTAAAGCCCGCGGACGAGATCTTCGTCTATCCGGCGCGCTGGCTGCCCGTGCAATGGCGGTGGCAGAACTTTGCCGACATGTGGGATGCGGCCAATTTCGGCGTCGCATTGAAGAACAGTTGCGTGGTCAGTTTCCTTTCGACGTCGCTCGCGCTCGCCGTCAGCCTGCCCGCCGCCTATGCGCTCGCGCGCTTTCCGTTCAAGGGGCGCGGCGTATACCGCCAGTTCCTGCTCGTCACGCAGATGCTCTCGCCGATTCTGCTGGTCGTCGGCCTCTTCAGGCTCGCTGCGATGATCCCCTATGGCGACGGCAATCTCGTCGACAAGAAGATCGGCGTGATCGTGTCGTACGCTGCATTCAATATCGCGTTCGCCGTGTGGATGCTGTCGTCGTATTTTCAGACCGTGCCGCGCGATCTCGAAGAATCGGCGTGGCTCGAAGGGTGCGGACGCGCGAAGGCGGTGTTCAAGGTCTTTCTGCCGCTCGCCGTGCCCGCCATCGTCGTGACCGCGATCTTCACGTTCATCAGCGCGTGGAACGAGTTCGCCGTGGTCTACACGCTGGTCCGTTCGCCCGAGAACAAGACGCTGACCGTGCAGGTGACCGATATGGTCGCCGGCAAGTACACCGTCGAATGGCAACTCGTGATGGCGGCGACGCTGTGCGCCACGCTGCCGGTTTCGGTCGTGTTCGCGTGGCTGCAGCAGTATCTGGTCAAGGGGCTCGCGCTGGGCGCGGTGAAGTAGGGCGTCCGGGCGTTTTCGGCGCGCTGGCTTCAAGCGCAATCGTCGTACTTTCGCGTGGCTATGCGGCCGCCTGCACGCAGGGCCGCTTTCAGTCTATGGCCGATGAACTCCGGCACGTCTACGATATCTGAACGATAGGCTGAACGATAAGAACACAGCTTTGCATGGGACCAGAGTAAGCGCTAAAGCGCTAACTTGGGGCACTGCGGCATGGGACCAGAGTAAGCGCTGAGGCGCTAACTCTGGTCGACAGGAGAGCGGTCATGACCACGACTGCCAGTTTTCATATCGGTTACACCCAGTATCTCGGCCCCGACGGCGAACCCGTCCAGCCGCTGCCGGCGTTTGCCCGCGATCCCGCCGCGCTCGTTGCCCTCTATCGCGCAATGGTGCTCACACGCGCGTTCGACACGAAGGCCGTTGCGCTGCAGCGTACCGGCAAGCTCGGCACGTTTGCGTCGTCGGTCGGGCAGGAGGCGATCGGCGTCGGCGTCGCGAGTGCGATGCAGCCCGGCGACGTGCTGTTTCCCTCGTATCGCGACCACGCCGCGCAATTGCTGCGCGGCGTCACGATGACCGAAAGCCTGCTCTATTGGGGCGGCGACGAGCGCGGCAGCGATTTCGGCGTGCCGCGCGACGATTTTCCGAATTGCGTGCCGATCGGCACCCAGGTGTGCCATGCGGCCGGCGCGGCATACGCGTTCATGCTGCGGCGCGAACCGCGCGTGGCGGTGGCGATTTTCGGCGACGGCGGCACGTCCAAGGGCGACTTCTACGAGGCGATGAACCTGGCGGGCGTCTGGCGCGCGCCGCTCGTCCTCGTCGTCAATAACAACCAGTGGGCGATATCGGTGCCGCGCAGCCGGCAGAGCGCAGCGCAGACGCTCGCGCAAAAAGCGATCGCCGCGGGCATCGACGGGTTGCAGGTCGACGGCAACGACGTGATCGCGGTCCACCACGTCGTGCACGCTGCGCTCGCGAAGGCGCGCCGCGGCGACGGCCCGACGCTGATCGAAGCGCTCAGCTATCGCCTGGGCGACCACACGACCGCCGACGATGCGACGCGCTATCGCGACGCCGAACTCACCAACAAGCAATGGGAATACGAGCCGCTGCTGCGTCTGCGCACTTACCTGATGCGCGCGAACGGGTGGGACAAGGCGCAGGAAGAAGCGCTTGCCAAGACGTGCCATGCCGAAGTCGAACAGGCCGTCGAGGCGTATCTGGCGATCCCGCAGCCGGACGTTTCCGCGATGTTCGATCACCTGTTTGAAACCTTGCCGGCGGCGATGCGCGAGCAAGTGGAGATGGCGCGGCATTTCGCGCCGGCTGACGGCAGAAATGGCGGAAATGGTGGAAACGGCAGCAACGGGGGCCGCCATGGCTGATCTCAACATGGTCGAAGCGCTCAATCAGGCGCTCGCCTACGAACTCGCGCACGACCCGGCCGTCGTGCTGCTCGGCGAGGACATCGGCGTCAACGGCGGCGTGTTTCGCGCGACGGCCGGTTTGCAGTCGCGCTTCGGCGCCGAGCGGGTGCTCGATACGCCGCTCGCGGAAACCGCCATCGCCGGCACGGCAATCGGCATGGCGGCGATGGGCTTGAAGCCGGTTGCGGAGATCCAGTTCAGCGGGTTCATCTATCCGGCCATCGATCACGTCCTGAATCACGCGTCGCGCCTGCGGCATCGGACGCGCGGGCGGCTCGCCTGTCCGCTCGTGATCCGCTCGCCGAGCGGCGCGGGCATCCACGCGCCGGAGCATCATTCGGAAAGCCCCGAAGCGCTGTTCACGCATATCCCCGGCTTGCGGGTCGTGACGCCTTCGTCGCCGGCGCGCGCCTACGGCCTGCTGCTGGCCGCGATCCGCGACCCCGATCCGGTGATCTTCTTCGAACCGACGCGCCTCTATCGTCTCTTCAGGCAGCCGGTCGAGGACAACGGCGAAGCGCTGCCGCTCGACAGTTGCTTCACGTTGCGCGACGGGTCCGATGTCACGCTGGTGAGCTGGGGCGGGGCGCTGCAGGACGTGCAGGCCGCAGCGGACTTGCTCGCGCAGGAAGGCGTGATGGCCGAGATCATCGACGTGGCGACGCTCAAGCCGCTCGACATGGCGACGATCCTCGCGTCGGTTGCCAAAACGGGACGCTGCGTGATCGTGCACGAAGGCTCGCGTACCGGAGGCGTCGGCGCGGAAATCGCCGCCAATGTCGCCGAGCGCGGGCTGTATACGCTGCTGGCGCCCGTACAGCGGGTCACCGGATACGATGTCGTGGTGCCCCTTTTCAGACTCGAAAGCCAATACATGCCGGGCGCGGAGCGCATCGTCGCCGCGGTCAGGCAAGCGCTGGAGGCCTAGTCCCACATGAAAATCTTCAAACTGCCCGATCTGGGCGAAGGCTTGCAGGAAGCGGAGATCGTCGAGTGGCACGTGAAGCTCGGCGACGACGTGCGCGCGGATCAGCCGCTCTTGTCGGTCGAAACGGCGAAGGCGATCGTCGAGATTCCGTCGCCGCAATCGGGCCGCGTCGCCAAGCTGTTCGGGCAGCCGGGCGACGTCGTGCATCTGGGCGCGCCGCTCGCCGCGTTCGAAGGCGAGGCCGACGACGCCGATGCGGGCACCGTGGTCGGCCACATGGCGGTCGGCCAGCAGGTCGTGCAGGACGCGCCGGCGGCGCTGGGCGGCATGGCCGCCGGCGCAGGCGCGGGCGTCGGCGCGATCAAGGCGATGCCCGCGGTGCGCGCGCTGGCGCGCAAGCTCGACGTCGATCTGTCGATGGTGACGCCGTCGGGGCCCGAGGGCGTCGTCACGGCGGCGGATGTGCAGCGCGTGGCGAAGATCCTGGCCGAACTCGGGCCGCCCGAAGTGCTGCGCGGCGTGCGGCGCGCGATGGCGCAGAACATGGCGCGCGCACAGAGCGAAGTCGCCGCGGCCACCGTCATCGACGACGCCGACATCCATGCGTGGCCGCCGCATACCGACGTGACGATCCGCCTGATTCGCGCGCTCGTGGCCGGATGCCGCGCCGAGCCGGAGCTCAACGCATGGTTCGACGGACACACGGGGCGGCGGCATGTGGTCGAGAAAATCGATCTCGGCATTGCGGTCGATCTGCCGGATGGGCTGTTCGTGCCGGTGCTGCGCAACGTCGCGCACCGGGACGCCGCGGATTTGCGCGGCGGGCTGGACCGGATGCGCGCCGATATCCGCGCGCGTAAGATTCCGCCCGAGGAGATGCGCGGCAATACGATCACGCTGTCGAACTTCGGCATGATTGCGGGGAAATACGCGGCGCCGGTGGTGGTGCCGCCCACCGTCGCCATACTCGGTGCGGGGCGCATTCACGAGCAGGTGGTCGCGGCGGATGGCGTTCCGGTCGTGCATCGGATCTTGCCGCTGAGTCTGACGTTCGACCATCGCGTCGTCACGGGAGGCGAGGCGGCGCGCTTTCTTGCCGCGACGATTGCCGACTTGCAGATGGCGCAGTAACTGCGGGCTCGATAACCGGGAAAAGGAAACGTCAGATGGGAAGTCCACAGGTCTGTGCAGGCGCCACGCTGCAGTGCTCGTTCGGCGGCGCGCCCGGGACGCTGAACGTTTTGCCCGCCAATCGCACGCTGGTCGGCGGCGTGCCGGCGGCCACGCTCCTCGATTCGATTCCGATCGTCAACATCACGCCGTTCGCGATGTGTCAGAGCCCGTCCAATCCCACGGTCATCGCCGCCACCGCCGCCGCGCTCGGGGTGTTTACGCCGATGCCGTGCGTGCCTGTCACCCCGTCGCCGTGGATTCCGGGCGGCTCGCCGACGGCGATCATCGGTCCCGCGCCGGCGCTCGATGCGCAGGCGACGCTCGTCTGCGCGTGGGGGGGCGTCATCAAGGTCGCTCAGCCGGGGCAGACCAGCACGCTGGTGCCGTGAGGCGTCAACGCGAGCTAATTAACATCGCGCCGCATTGCGTGGGCGCAGGCAAGCAAGTGTCTCTCGCGGCCTGGCGCCGCCACGATTTGCACACCCACCGGTAAGCCATCGACCATGCCCGCGGGGACCGCGAGCGCGGGCAGCCCCGTCAGGGAATAGAGTCCCTGCAGGTCCGGCGAACCCGTTCCTTGTGCAAGGGTAGGCGCAAGCCCATCGGTGGCTGGAGCGACAATGATCGAATCCCCTTCGAGAAGTTCGAGCAAAGATTGCCGGTATTGCCGGGCATGGCCGATGGCCTCTGCATATTGTGCGTCGGAAATCGTGCGCCCCCGATCGACCAGCTCGCGAAAGCGCTGGCTGAGCTGGTTTCCTGCCCGATCTCTGTCCTGGCCGTGGTTCGCGGCAATATCCCGACACAGAATGATCTCGAGCCACGCTCCGGCTTCCTTGAAATCGTGCGGCAATTCCCGTGGCGTCACGCGAGCGCGGCGCGACTCCAGGGCGGTACGCGCACGCTCGAGGGCGGTGCGGCTGGACTCCTCGATGCGCCACTGCAAGGGGCCCTCCAAGAGGAACACCTGGGGCGGAGCCTCCCATTCATCCAGGCCGCTCGGGCCAACCGCTATGCTGCCGGAAGCGCCTGAGTACCCGTCGAAGAGGACGTGGCAAGCGAGCGCAATGTCTTCAGGCGTGCGTGCCACGACGCCGACATGGTCAAGAAAGGCGGACAGCGGCATGGCCCCCGTTGTGCCGATAGCCCCATGCGTGGGTTTGAGGCCGTACACACCACAGTACGTCGCGGGCCTGACTATCGACCCTATGGTCTGCGAGCCGAGCGCAAGCGGCACCATGCTCGCGGCCACTGCGGCGGCGGAACCGCTTGACGAGCCCCCCGGCGTGCGAGACGCGTCGTGTGGATTGGTCGTTGGGCCCGGCGCTGCAATGGCGTATTCCGTCGATACCGTGGTGCCGAGAATGACGGCACCGGCAGCCCGCAAACGTGCAACGGCCGCAGCGTCGCGCTCCGGCGTCCTGGTTTTGTGAAAGGACGTGCCCCAGCAACAGCGCATCCCCTGCACGTCGAAGATCTCCTTTATCGCCACGGGAACGCCATGCAGCGCACCTCGGCGCGATCCGCGGCGGCGATCCAGCATTCGTGCCTGAGCCAGCGCCTCCTCCGGTTTCAGATCGACGAACGCCCGGACCCGCGGCTCGAGCGCAACGATACGCTCCAGGCACGCACGCACGAGTTCCTCGGAACTCAGTTCGCCCCGTTCGATGGCCGCGGCGGCCCCCGTGGCATCGAGATCAGTAAGCGTCATGGTCCGCCTCGTCCTTGCCCTTCATCTGACGATCAAGTGGACATCCTTGGGGGTGCGATCGAGTCCGTTCGTCAGCGCGACATCCATCGGGCACGCGGAAAAAATCACGATCGCGTCGAGCATCGCGCAAAGGGTCACCGAGTCTCCCGGGCGGGATACCGGCGGTTTGATGGAAAGCGACCCGTTGGGCGCGATGGCGACATGTTCGAACAGGTTCCACGGACTCGGTACGCGCGGATACCCGATGCCCAACTCGGCAAGCGCGCTGTAAAAATTCTCGCAACAACTGCCGTGCTTGCCCTTGCAGCCAAGCAACCGGTAGCGTTCCTCGTCGCATGCGGAGAGCAGCGTATCGTGCGTGCCGGGAGAGGTGTCCGCCTCCAGTTGGAGAATCGGGCGCCGCAGGTTGGTAAAGAGGTAATCGCCGGCAGAGGGTGTCAGCTTGTCCAAGCAGGACCGCGTGTGCTCCATCGACATGGCCTCGCTCGGGTCGTCCGCGTGGAGCGCCCAGGTGTCGACAACCTGCTGGCCATGGACATTGACGATTTGTACGCGCGCACCGGCTTTCAGGCGCAATGCCCTACCGCGTCGAGCTTGCAGCACAATTGGATCAGCAGCCATACGCTCTTTCCCCCAAAAAGGAAAATCGGCTAGCGCACATAGCGCTGCAGGAATTGCCTGGCACGCTCTGTTTGCGGTTCGAGGAAGAACTTCTCCGGTGCAGCGGTTTCGATAATCCGCCCCGCATCCATGAAGACGATCTCGTCGGCAGCCTCCCGGGCGAATGCCATCTCGTGCGTGACGACGATCATGGTCATGCCATCAACGGACAACTGCTTCATAACCGCAAGCACCTCGCCCACGATTTCCGGATCGAGCGCGCTCGTCGGCTCATCGAACAGAAGGACTTCCGGATTCATGGCCAAGGCCCGCGCAATCGCGACGCGTTGCTTCTGGCCACCCGAAAGCGTATGCGGGAACACATCCTTCTTGTGTGCCAGCCCGACCTTTTCGAGCAACCGCAGCGCTTGCGCCTGGCAATCCTGTTTGGACTTGCGCAGAACATGAACCGGGCTTTCCATGATGTTGCCGAGCACGGTCAGATGGGGCCAAAGATTGAAATGCTGGAACACCATGCCCATTCGCACCCGTGTCAAGGCCAGGTCCTTTTCCTTCATCGCCCTGCCGTTCGCGAATCCCACCTGGTCGCCGCGGATAAACACCTCGCCCTCATCGGGTTTCTCGAGGAAGTTGATGCATCGCAGCAGTGTCGACTTGCCGGAACCGCTGGGTCCCAGGATACATACGGTCGCACCGCTGGAGACCTTGAAACTGACATCCGACAGCACCTGGAGCGACCCGAAGTACTTGACCAGGCCACGCACTTCGACAGCCGACAAAGTGAGATCATTAATTAGCACGTCGGACCTCGGCTGCCGCTTCCACGGCTCGAATAGCGGTTTCGATGGCAAGTGTCACGATCCAGTAGAGCAGCATGGCAGCGATAAAAGACGCAAATGGCACAAAATAGGTGGCCTGCACGGAGCTGGCCGCGAACGTAAGCTCGGGTACGGTAATGATCATCAGGAAGGCCGTATCTTTCAAGATCTGCACCGCTTGATTGCCGATCACCGGAGCGGACGCAAAAAACAACTGCGGCAAAATAATGCGCCGAAACAACCTGAAGCCGGCAAAGCCATGCGCTCTACCGGCCTCGATTTGGTCGTGCGATAGATTCATCCAGGAATTCCGGACGATTTCGGCGATATAAGCGGTGTGATAGATAACGAGTGCGCTCAGACCGCTGCTCCAGCTACCGAATTCAATGCCGAACCGCGGCAGTCCATAGTAGACGAGATATGCCAGCAACAGAAACGGCACGGTGCGCATGCCATCGACAACGAGACTCACGACGATGCGCACCGGCTTGACGGGCGACAGCATCATCGCAGCGATTACGCAGCCGATTATCGATGCCATGACCAGCGTGGCACTGGCGAGCCAGAGCGTGTTGCCGAGTCCGGCAAGAAACCGGTCGTAGTGCTGGAGGACCACGAGAAAGTCGCGGTTCATTTTCCGTTTGCCTTTCTCTTGGCGTACCGCTCGGCGAAGCGCTGCGCGGCGATGAAGATTAGAACCAGGAGCATGTACAAGACAGTGGCGACGAAAAACGGCGGTAACGGGTCGTAGGTGTCGGCACCGATGCGACTCGCGGCACGCGTCAGGTCGACAATGCCGATTACGGCAATCGCAGGGCTCGCCTTGATAAGAAGGGTCATCTCGCTGACGAGCGGCGGCAAGCTCGTGCGCAAGATCTGCGGAAAGATGATGCGTCGAAAGACAAGCTGCGGCGTCATGCCGAAGGCTCGCGATGCCAGCAACTGGTCATGGGGAAAATCGACCAGTGCTGCCCGCCATATTTCACAATTGAATGCCGAAGTATTGACCAGCAGCGTAAGAATTGCCGCGGTAGCAGTGCCGATGTTGAGGCCGATCGCGGGCAAGGCAAAAAACACAAGAAGCGCAAGGGTAATGGCGGGTGTCGCCCGGATCACGCTCACATAAGCCGCGATGATGGACGACAGGATCGGGACGCGCTGCCAGCGGATGACGGCGAGCAGCAGCCCGAGCGGAATGCCGAAAGCGATGGCGGTAATGGACACCCAAGCCGTTACGACGGCTGCTTCGAGAAGACTTCGAAGTTCGAGCGGCGACATGGCAAGCGGGTGTCCTATCCTGGCAAATCGACTATGCGAGGCCTAGAAGGTCGGCTCGACGTGCTCGGGGAGATTCTTGAATTCGATTCCCAGCCACTTCTTTTGCAACTGAGCGAGTTTTCCCGAGTCGCGCTCCTTTCTTATGAATGCGTTGAGAAAGTCGAGCATCTCCTTGTTGCCTTTCCTGACCGGCCAGGCGACGAATGACGGTCCCGATACCGGTTGCTGGCCCATCTCGAAGACACCAGGTTTTTCCGCTACCACAGTGAGAAGATTGATCTGACCATTCACAACATAATCGATCCGCCCGATTGCCAGATCCTGGTACGCCTCCGGATATGACGTGTACTGAACCACCTTGCCCAATTTGCCGCCGGTCTTTTCCAGCATCGCTTCAAGTTCAGGCAAGCGGGCGAGCAGCACGCTGCCGGACTGGACACCCACGGTTTTCCCGGAGAGATCCTTGATGCTCTTGATGCTGTTGTCGGACTTGCGCTTCAGGTAGTAGGACGTGTTTTCGGCGATAGGTATGGCGAAGTCGAACGCCTTGGTCCGCTCCTTGTTGATGAGCGCACCGGTGATCGCGCCATCGTATTTCCCGGTGCTGACACCGCCAAGCAGTCCCGTCCAGGGCAGAATTTCGTGCTGCAACGGGAATTTCGATTGCGACTTCAAAATGTCGAACAATTCATTGTCAAGGCCGACCGGCTTGCCGTCCTGAACAAACTCGAATGGCTTATAGTCGTCCTCGGTGGCAATCACCACCGGCTGCCCGGTTCTTATTTTTTCCTGCAAGCTTTGCGCCTGCACTGTCGGAATAGCGACAACACTCGAGGTCAATATCATTGCCCCGAGAACCAGAGATTTCGTTCTGTGCACCGTGTTGCGAGAAAAGACTTTCACAGTTTTCTCCTTGTCGCGGTTTGGAACCTTCACATACGGTTAATTCGTGTTTTCAAGAACGAGGATCTGGATTGCAGTCGGGCAATAAGCATTCGCAGGGCTGTACACCCGCGGGCAGTTCGAGAGAACCGCAAGCACGTCCATTTCGGCTTCAAGCTCGATGTAGCCACCCGGCTTTGAAAGTCCGTCCGCGATCGCCATGTTCCCGTCGGGAACGATCGGCACATACATATAAAAAAAGTTCAGGTCATGTCGTGGCGACCACATGTATCCTTGATCACCGAAAACAACACGTTTCCCATGCCGGAATAAAGCCTGGTTCCCTTGCCGATAAACAGCGAGAGGGTGCCAAGCTTCGAGTCTTCTTGACGCTAGTGGAATCAGCGAGCGTGCTCAGCGATTCCATTCATTGACTTCCCCGGTCGCCCCATAGGGATGAAGCGCCCATCGACGGCTGATATGGCGCAAATATAGGCAAGATTTCCCGCATCGAAGTCCCGTTTTTTAATGTTTTCGTCTTCCTAGTGGAAATTGCTGAGGCCGGACTGACCGACTGAAAGCCTGTGGGCCTGAGCGCCACCGGACGTAGGGTTGGCTCTCGATGTTGCACATGCGGGAACACCGCGATCGAACGTTCACGAGGATATCGTCGTGAACGTTCGATCGCGGTGTTCCCATTCTCTCGTGCGCGCCAGGGCATACGGTTCAGACGCGAACCCCTAGCATGCCCGCCACGACGATTGCAGCCCAAACCGAGCAAGCGCCAATCAGGAGCCAACACATGCGGTTTGCTCTTTGGATACTTACGCCGTGAGCCAGCATGACGGTCCGCAGACCGCACGCAATATGACAAAGGACGAGCAATGCGCCGAGCGAATAGTGAGGGATCAGGCGCACGTTCCAAGCGTCGCCTATCAGTCCGGTCGGGGCCCCTGTTGCCCACGCGTAGTCGGTATCTGTCCCGAAGTAACGCGCGAGAACGAATACAGCATTGATATGCGAGGCGATGAAAATGACAAGATACGCGCCGGATGCAGTCTGGAGCGATCCGAGTATGTCCTGCTTAAGGCTCAACTTCGGCATCAACAGCACGAGGCCGCTTACGATTTGAAAGAAAAAAAGTCCGATCAAAATGGGCTCGAGCCATCCCGCCCGATAGACATGACGGAGCACATGCATGACGGCCTTATGCACATCGGTGCCGAAAATGCCGACTGCGTGATTGCCTAGATGAGGAAATAGAAAGACCGCGATGATGGCGACCGATGCCGCGCCATGGAGCACGCGCACCGGCCCCGTGTTCAGGTTCGACCGCGAACGGGTGGCATCGCTTCGCTCAGTGGAGAGCGCCAATAGGCTTCCGACAATCACGGCCGCCCACAACCCGAGCCACACTTTCCCGTCTGCCCCGTTTATCTTCATCAAATAAAGGAGGACCCCCAGGATGACAAACAGCGGTGGTGAGGCAAACGTAAAGTGCGCAAGACGTCGCAAGATGACGGCTTGTCCGCCGCCCGCATCGAGCCGGGCGAGTGACAGCAGGCTGAAGAACGCGCTCGCAGGAACCGCGAATACCAATGCAATAGCGAACAGCGCGCCAACCGCGTGGTGGCTGCCGGCCTCCTCGTAGAACCGGGCGAGATACCATGGATAGCCTAGCGCCAGCACGGTCGGTGCGAAGTGCCAATAGAGCGACAAGGTTCGATCAGCTTGAGCAACCGTAGAATTCATAGTCGTGGTTCCGAATATTTCAACCGCTCACGGGCGCGAAGACATGCCGCGAAAAGGGCACGAGTCACGAGTCTATGATCCGGCCATCCGGAACGTGGGCCGAAATTGCCCGCATGAATTGGGCCGTGAAGGATCATTGCCTCCGGCAAAACAAATTTCGCGCGGGAAGGCGCGTATCAGGGAGGGAGGCCGCGTGGGCGACCTTTTGATTCGACTGGACGGAATGGGTCCGATCCAGCAGCAAGTGTACGAAGGCATTTACACGGCCTTGGGAGACGGTCGCCTGGAACCGGGGCAACGCTTGCCGGCGTCCCGAACATGGGCGCTCCAACTTGGGGTGTCGCGCAATACGATAAGAGACGCCACGGCTGCGTTGATCGCGGAGGGCTGGCTCGAGGCTCGTGTCGGTTCCGGCTTATACGTGCGCGCGATACCGCCACAGAACAGCTCGCCGACTACGAGCTCCGCGACCCAGGTACGTCTATCCGAATGGTCGGAGCGTCTCCCCCTTAAGACATTCGTGCTGCCCGACAAGGACGTGGACGTAGACTTTCGTCCGGGCGCCGTTTCCAGGGATGCCGAACAGATATTTCGGCGCAAGCGCTTAGCCCGTTGGCCGTCCGACATGGAGCCGGGACCGCTTTCTGAATATAGCCAGCCGGATGGAGACGCTCGGCTGCGCGAGCGGATTGCCGCCTACCTGCGGCAATCGCGATCCGTTCGTTGTACGGGGGCGGATATCGTCATTACCACCGGCACTCACCAGTCACTGGATCTTCTGTCGCGACTATTGCTGGGCCCGGGGACGTCGTTTGCCGTGGAGGATCCGGGCTTTCCCGTCGTCGCCGAGATCGCGCGGCTGTCCGGCTCCGAACCGTTTCGACTTCAGGTCGACGAACAAGGGGTCAAGGTGGAGGACATTCCAGAGGGAATTGCCGGCCTGTACTGTACGCCCAATCACCAGTTTCCATTAGGCGTTACGCTCTCTCCGGAGCGACGGAAAGCGCTGCTCGCGCGTGCGGCGAAAGATGATTTCGTTATTCTCGAAGATGACTACGACTGCGAGTTTTACTACGGTACTATGCCGTCCCCATGTCTGCAGTCAGCCGATAGGGAACAACGGGTGATTTACCTCGGCTCGTTGTCGAAGACTTTGGCGCCGGGTTTCCGGCTAGGCTTCATCGTCTCGCCTCCCTGGCTGCTCGACAGGCTTAGAAGGGCAAAATGGATAGTGGACCGGCAAACGTCCACGCATGTTCAAAATACCTTGCTGCAGTTCATGGTAAGCGGCGATTTCGCTTCCCACCTGAACGGCATGCGTATGGAGTACAAGAGGCGGCGCGCGACCCTGCTTGAAACAATCCGCACCCGCCTCTCCACGTGGCTGACTCCCTTGGAATCCACGTGCGGCCTGCACATTTCCACGCGAGTAAAAGCCGGCTACGACATCGACGCGCTGTGTCGTATAGCGGACGAGGAGGGCGTCGGCATATACAAGGGCGACATATTTTCAAGCGCGGGACGTGCGTCCGACATACTGGTGTTCGGCTTTGGCGGAACGCCGGTACAACACATCACGAAGGGTATCAGTCTGCTCGCCTCGGGCTGGCAGAGCGAAGATCAATCGCTGCGCTCGCGCACAGAGTGAACGCGCGTCTTCGGAGTTTGGATGGTCAGAGGAATTCACGCTCGCTAACGTGTCGTCGATGTTCTTGAAACGTCGTTTACCCCTGAACAAATAGGCAAACGGAGTGGCACTCGGTAGAGGGCTGAAAGAGACCGCGGCGAATCTGATCGACGTGGAGAGCGGTCTCGGGGCATCGGGCCTAAAATTAAAAATAGCTCCGGTCGCTTTGCGTCGGGCCGGTTGCCTTATCCCCATCTATCACCGGCAGGCGGCCATGAAGACTCACAATACGTGTTTCGTTCGCCCGGCGCTGGCGGCACTTTGCGCGGCTTCGCTCGCAACGCTCGTCGCGTGCGGCGGAAGCGTCTGCGTCGGCGTCGACGACTGTGGCGGCGAAAACGGGCAGGCAAGCGACACGCTATCCGGCACGGCCGCCACCGGCAAGGCGCTCGCTAACGCGGTGGTCGGCTTCAGTTGTGCGCAGGGTTCGGACTCCACCCTGTCGGACGGCGGTGGACACTACAGCGTCACGTTCAACACTACGCTTCCCTGCATCCTCACCGTGACCTCCGGCGGCACGACGCTGCATTCGCTGGCATTTGCCGGCGGCACCTTCAATACGACGCCCGAGACCGAACTGATGCTCGTCTACCTTGCTTCTCAACTCGGGACGACCGAGACCAGTCTGATTGCGGGTTTCCCGAGCAACTCACAGTTCCAGCAGGTGCTTTCAAACCCGGCCGATGTGCTGGCTGCGCAATCGGCAGTCGTCACGAATCTGCAGCAGCGCTATGCGGTCACGCTGACGGCACCGGCGTTTCTGACGACACCGTTCATAGTCGGGCAAGCAGGCGTCGACAGCGATCTCGGCGCGCTCGCGACAGCAGGCGCCATCGACGCCGATGGCATGCCCGATCCGGGCGCCGTCTCCCTGCTGTCGGCGGCAGGTCTCGCCCATCCGCTCGCGACGACGTCCACACCTCCATCCGGCACTGGCGGAACGGGCAGCGCCACTGGCGGCATGATGTGACGTGTGGCGAGCCGCAGGTGCGCTGCGGTTTGGGCCTAGCGTCACAAGGCAAAAACCGGCCAGGAAGCGTCACTCGTCCGAACCGTCTGACCGACATTGACGCGTCCCCCCGTATCTTCGAATCGCACTGCCGATTTGTGCGCGACAGACTCAGCTGCCGATCCGGCGGCGAACGAGCACACCAGCAGTGTTGCCAAGAGGCGGTTCATCCCACGACCCCATAGTAGAGGGTGATGTCTTCTCCATCGTATGCGGCGTCGCACTTTTGGAAAAAATGCTCAACGGTCTCTCGGACGACGCGATGGTGTCCATTCGAGTAGTTATAGACCTTGTCGCCGACATAGATCCCAACATGCTTTTGGGGATGATCGTTCATCCTGTCATTGGCATCGATGTGTTTGGCAGACGTCACGAAGATCAGAAGGTTCTGGTCTTCTCGGATGTGCGGCTTCTGAATCCAGAGGCCTGTATCAGCGAGGCTGTTATAGATGTCATTGACACGTATGGAGACTCTTTCCTTCTCTTTCGTGTTCTTAAGGTTGCAGAGCACGCCAACCTGCAAACCCAGAACGTGAGCCACGAAGTGTGCGCAGTTGTTCTTTCCGACGTACTTGTGCGGGCAGATAGTAACGATGTTCTTGCCGACGAGGGCATCCAGTGCAGATTGCGTAAGCTTCATCGCGATGCCTCAATTTATAGAGTCTCTATCCGGTTGGCGACAGAGCATCTCCCCGTTGCAAAAAGTCGGGCACGTCTTCAGTTATTTACTATAGCCACCTCGTTCCCGGATTCAAGCGAAGCGATCCAGCACGACGCAACGGAAACAATCAGCGTTGGGCATCGCCCGCGAGAAAGTAGGCGCCCCAGAAATATGGATGACGATAAAGGGCGCCGTCGCGTCCGTCGAGCATGTTGCGCTGGGTGCGGGCTAGTGCGTCGGCCTTCGAGAGCGTCGGATTCGCGGCATAGGTGTCGAACAGTCCAACCATGAGTTGCTTCGCCGATTGCGACTCGACTGCCCACTGCGTCACGAGCACGGAGCGCGCGCCGGCCGCGAAAAAACCTCGCGCGAGGGCCGATACCGCGTCTCCGGCATCGCCGCTCGCGTAGCCGGTATTGCAGGCCGACAGAACGACCCAGTCGGCGTTGAGTCGCAGCGCCACGATATCGTCGATCGTTAGAACGGAGTCGTGCAGACCGGCGCCTTCGTATCCAAGCGCGAGCCCCGCCTTGCGCATTCCCGGCAATTCGCCGGCGGTAATGCCGTGCGTCGCGAACAGTATGACTCGCGTATCGGACAGATCTTCTTTCAGCACCGTGCTGCGCGTCGCCTGTGTGTCCCGGATCACGCTCTGTGCCGGCGCGCCCAGGGCCCTCGCGATTGCCTGCGCTTCCTCCAGCGTTTCGGGCAGGCGTCTGACACGCCGATAGTCGAAGTCGTCGGCATAGCCTGCGGTAGCAACCGGTTGTCCTCGCACGCTTTGCAGCGGGCCGTCTTCGACAGGCGCGTGCGGGCTGCCGTCGAAGCTCGGGTCGGCGAACGCAATCAGTGGTTGCCGCGCGTGCGCGGCAGGCTGGCTGCGCGCCAGCACCAACGCCGATGCGCTGGGCATCTGTACCGGAATAACCCGGGCGATCCACCAGTCGGCATCGGCAAGGGTTGTGGCCGGACGCGTTATCAGGACGTCGAACGGCACGCTCGCCAGCACGCCGCTCGTCGACAGATAGACCGTCGTCGCATCCTGTAGAGCGGACTGCATCGGCGCAATCAGTGCCTGAAACAGGCCAGCTGCGGCGGCAATCCCGAAGCCCGCTAGGTCACCGGGTGTTTGGGGAGGCCTTGCGCTGTCAAAGCCGGCACGCAGTGCCAGCGCCATCTTTCTTACTTGTTCACGCGTAATGTCCAGGCGCCATGCGTGCAAGTCACCTCCAGGAAGGACAGCGTAGCCATAACTTGCCTGTCTGCCTGCGTAAAGGTCGATATACACTTCCTTCGGATGCAGCACTTTTCCCAGTGCGGCGGGCGTCGGGATTGCAGGCGCAATCAGCTCGCGATATGTGGGAAACTGCGCGTCGATCTCACGGTGCAGTCGGCGCAGATCGGCGGTCGCGTTGCGCAGTGCCTGCTCCTTTTCGGCGGCATCGTCGCTTTGTCGTTTTATGTCCGTCGGGTCTGTCTTACTTTGCGCAGTGAGTCGATCAAGTTGGGCTACCGCGCGCGCGAACGAAGCGCGGCTGGTGTCCTGATCGTAGCGCAGTATCTGTTCCTTCTCTATCAAAGCGCGCAGTTGCGGCGTGCCCGCTGCCAGCCGCGCAGCGCCATCGATCATGATGCCCTGTGTGGC
Organism: Trinickia mobilis; assembly: GCF_017315705.1. Taxonomy (GTDB): domain Bacteria; phylum Pseudomonadota; class Gammaproteobacteria; order Burkholderiales; family Burkholderiaceae; genus Trinickia_A; species Trinickia_A mobilis. Next base: position 120,586 of record NZ_JAFLRF010000018.1, read on the forward strand.
GTTCATCTGCAGCAGTTCGGCGATGCGAAACGCAAGCGCCTGCGATTGCGCCGACCCGTCACTGCGCATCAGGCGGTCCATCGACGCGACCAAAGCGCCATCTTCCACGTAGTAGCCGTGCGCGCTGGCGTCGGCCCAGTCGTCGCGGGAACCGGCCAGCGGTTGGACGTAACGCTCGATGTCGGCATCGCTCATGTTTCCCGCAGGATCGTTGAGTCGGTATAAGACCTGCATCGCAGCCTGATACTTGTAGAACGGACTTCCTGCGCCCTGTGTGCGCAGCGTCTGCTCCATTGCTTCGCCAATCCGCGCACTCGCGCTCGCCCATTGCCCGCGCGAAGCCATGCTCAAGGATTCCGCTTCCTGTGCAGGAAAGCTGCCGGCCAGCACCGGGTTGACTGCACGACCCCGTTCCAGTGACTGCGCATCGCTTTGATACTGCCCGATCCTGCCCATGACGAGCGCGATCATGAGGCGTATCCGCAACGCACCACCGTAGCCGACTTCGTATTCCGGTACGCCTGCGCTCCGGTAGCCGGAAATGCTGCTGTCGATAGCGGCGAGTGCCGCGTCGTAGTCGTCGAAAGAGCATAGCGCCAGGGCGCGAGCGAAGTCGACACCGGCGCGTTGATATGGGGTGGCTCGCAGATCGGGCCGACTCGTCAGGTACGCGCTTATCTCGTTGACGTAGCTCAACGCTTCGGCGTGCCGGTCGTTTTGTATCAGCAGTCGAGTCAAGCCGACGATGTTGTTGAGCAACTCAGTGGCAGCCGCGCGATGCCGCCGGTCGCTGAGAGAAGGATTGTTGAGGTTCGTCCATGCCAGCTCCGAATGCTCGCGGCTCTTGAGCAACGCGAGATCGTGCCGGTTGAGGAAGCGGTTGTCGATCTCCGCTTCTGCCGCGAGAAACGCGTAGGCTGGTTCACGCGGCAGCGTTTCCAGCTCGGCAGCCGAGGTGTCGCGAGCGAGCGACCTGGCACGCTCCACCAACTGCTCGCTTCTCGCGTATTCACCCACGAGAGACAACGACATGGCGAGCTCCGATGCAGCAAGCGATCGTCGCCCTGCCGGTATGGCCGCATCCCCCACGATCTCGTCACGTACCTGCAGGGACTCTGCGACTCGTCCGTCGCGGAAGTATCCTCTGACAAGTTCCATCAGCAGCGTGTACCGCTGCTCGCCGTCCCGGGTCCGCGAGAGCTCGCGGCGAATTTCCTGGACGCGAGCCTCCGGCAATGCGAAAGCGTTGACCACGTTCTGCGCCGCAGTCGCGGAAGCGGAAGCCCCGACGTTGCCCACTTCCGGGGGGGCGCTGATGTGCTGAGCCCACGCGCATCCTGGCGCGCTGAATGCGAGCGCAATCGGCAATATGACATGTGACAGCGCGAGCGCCATGATGGCATCTCCTCCACCAAAGGATAGACGCTGACCGTATCAGGTCAACGCCGGGCGTCGGATAAGCACATGAAGCGCACCGCGCGTTTGGCAAAAGGGCTCAAAGACCGAACCAGGGATTTCGACGCAAAGCGTGACATGGGCTCACGCGACGAAATCGTGACTCCATGCTTACATGACGCTGTCTCGTCTGCTGTCGTGAGCGATGTTTTACGTTGCCGGGTCACTTGCTTTTGTTTCGTGCAGGTCCTATGTTTTATCAACAAGATTCACGAAGGTGCCGAAGGGGCGCGTCATGCGGCTTGCTCGGCACAACGGGGCGCACGGATCTCGCAGCTAGCGTTTCGGAACGACAGCCGAATGCGCGCTGTTTGCTTGAGGCGTCGGTCGCGTGCCAATGGGTTGGTGATCTTCGACTCACAACAAACCGCATCTCGCGCCTCGTCCTTGGGGCTAGTGATCGCTGATTAATCGTCGAGAAGAATCCGTCAAGGCTTGCTGAGCACTCAATTGGCGTCGTATTACCGAGCATGCGCCAAGGATCGAGACGATGAAACTAACTGCATTTTTTATTGCCATGGGCAGTGGCGCGATCATTATCGCGTGCGCAGCGGCATCGGCGGCCACTGTTGATCCGAGTCCGCAGGCGCTACCGGCGGCCCTGACGAGGTACACAGGCCCAGAGTATGACGGGGTCTGGTCCGGACAGGGAAAGCTCGAAGAGGGAAACTGCGCCGACTCGGCATCTATAAAATTTACTGTGAAAGGCGGACGCATCCTGACGAGCGGCTTTACCGAAGGTGTTTCTTTTGGTAATGGCCGCGGATCGAGCAAGGTGTTTGGCGTCATTCTTCAGGACAAGTCGATTGACCTGACTCTGCTCGCACAGACTTCGCGCGGAAGAGACTCCCAAGCCCACGGCGAACTCACGGCTCCAAACGAGATGCGAATACACGACCCGGGAGGATGCACCTACACCTACACGTTGACAAAGGGTTAGAAATGGGACGGTTTATATATCGCGCTGCGGCGTTTATAAGCTGCTGGCTAATTCTAAGCGTTTGCACGGCAGCCGACAGACTGGCGGTTCCGATCATTACGGCTGGCAATCCTGATGCGCCGACCAGGATCGATTTTTACTTGTCGCCGACTTGCCCGATGTGCGCTGCCACATTCCGTAACACGGTGCTTCCCCTGCTGATACAGGCAACCAGGGGACGCCAGCTGTTTGTGTTTATAGGCATCCTGCCCCGCTCTCCGGGCGACGCTGACTTTGCCCGGGTGCTCACTTGCGTTCCACAGGACAAGCTACTTCCGTTCATGACGCGCTGGTACTTCTATCGCCGCACGGGTGATGCTCGGCTCGGCAAACTGTTCCAGATGGGCAAACAGTATGGGATCGCCGGTCAATCCGTCGCCGAATGCACGTCCGAGCAGAATGACGCAATGCTGTTGGGCTTTAACCAATTTGTATTCGCGAAGGAACGCATCTCCGAAACGCCCGCGGTGTTCATCAACAAGAAGCATGTACCGGAGATTTTTTACCTGTGGCAACTGGAAGATCTCTTACCGGAACTTTCCGACAAAGACATGAAGGATGGGTCATGAAGACCAAGCTTAAATTATCGACGGCGCCCGCGGTCTGGATAGCGCTGCAAACGACTTGCTTCGCGTGCGGTGGTAGTGCCATGAGCTCGCTTGGAAGCGTGACGACCGCGCAGGCTCCGCCTCCTGAAGTCGTTACCGTCACTGCCGCCGTCGGAGGTGGTGGAGTGAATACCGCGGTCAGCGCAGCGATCGAGGCGAGCGGATTGCCAGCAAGCTCCGATTAACTCCCCAGCCGACTTCGGTCGTCGCTGAGCCGGAGGCCACAAGTATCGCAGTCGTTTGAGGTTCGGCACAAACGCTTACCCAAAGGACTACGAGTGTTGAGTGGTAAAGCTTAGCCGAGGCGCCTGCACATGACATCGATGCCCTGTTGGTTCTCTCAATTGCAGTGGTGCGACCCGCCCGTCCCGGTTACTCACTTCGTCGCAAACATTGTCAGCAGAGAACTGATTCCACATGGCGCGGGCATCTATGTCTTTTCGACCGACGATCAGGCTTTGACAGCGATAAATGTCCTATATGTTGGAAAGGCGGACGGTGCCAGACAAACGCTTCGATCACGCCTTGGCGTGTATTTCCGAAGATTCGCGCGGCAAACCTGCAAGCCGAGCAAACATGCTGGCCTGGAGTGTCTCTGCAAGACCTACCAAAAAACTCCGAACGCCGTGTTCGTACGATGGGCAGGGTGCGTTGTAGCGCGAGAAATCGAGGGGGAATTGATCAGCCTCTTCAATCCCGCCTGCAATGCTAAGGACGAGCATCGTTACGGGTACGGCGAAGATGAGTTCATCCCCGCTGAGTACCTTTATTAGCCCCTGATGTGATGGACGAACTCTTCAGCACCGTGAAGAGCCCGCGCCAAAGCAGGAAGATCGTAACTTCACGAAATGAGATGGATATCGCGCGCTTCCGGGACAAACACGTCGCTGAACTCCCGTTCAGCGCAGCCGGCTAAAGCAAGCGCGCAATTCGGCGACGAAGAGGTCCGGTTGCCCGAAAGCGGCGAAATGCCCGCCTTTCGCGACTTCATTCCAATAGAAGAGCTTTGAATAGGTACGCTCGCCCCAAATTCTGGGTGACCGGGAGATCTCGCCGGGAAAGATGGATACGCCGACGGGGATATCAAGTAGCCATGCCGCTCGCCACAGTGAGCAAACTCGTGCGTTCGCTGGAGCAGCATCTCGGCGTCAAGCTGCTCCAGCGAACGACGCGACGCGTCACCATCACGTCCGAGGGGGCCGCGTATTACGAGCGCCGCTCGCGCTTACTGAAGGAGCTCGAGGACATCGACTCGAGTTTCGCCAGCGCGCATCGGCGTCCGCGCGGGCGGTTGCGCATCGACATCGGCTCGGCGACCGCAAGCTGCGTGTTGATCCCCGCGCTGCCGGACTTCATTGCGCGATATCCGGATATACGTGTCGATCTCGGCGTGAGCGACCGGCGGGCCGATCTCATTGGCGAGAACGTAGATTGTGTCGTCCGCGGCGGCAATGCCGACGAGCTCTCGCTAATCGCGCGTCCGCTTGGCCGTGCATCCTGGGTGA